>NZ_CP050177.1:6207500-7407500 GCF_011694815.1 Streptomyces liangshanensis | reverse complement strand
GACGCTGATGCCCCGGGCGATGGCGGCGGTGATCGCGGCCAATCCCTCACGGGTCGCCGGAATCTTCACGAACAGGTTCGGCTCGGCCACCGCCTCCCACAGCGCGGCCGCCTGTGCGGTGGTGGCCCCCGTATCACGGGCCAGCCTGGGATCGACCTCGGTCGAGACCCGCCCGTCGACCCCGCCACTGCTGCGGAAGACCTCACGGAACGCCCGGCAGCCCTCGCGCACGTCATCGGTGGTCAAGGCCAAGACCGCGTCGTCGACCTGCGCCCCCTGAGCACCCAGGCGAGTCAGCTGGTCGTTGTAGCGGTCACCCTTGGACAGTGCGGAGGCGAAGATCGTGGGGTTGGTGGCGACCCCGACCACGTGCTTGTCGGCGATCAGCTCCATGATGGAGCGGCGCCGCCCAGCCACACGGCTGCGCGTACCGAAGACGATGCCTGCCCGCAGGGCGGGCTCGTGGCAGCGGCGTCCGCTCCCTTCCGTGTCTCCGTTTTCGCCTGCTCCACTCGCCGAAGCCGCGCCTCATGGCCCCGGCCTCACGGGAACACGCCGCGCTGCGCGCCGTGGAGGCGGCGCGTGTGGTCGGTGAGGGCGTCGAGGCGGTCGGCGAGTTCCGGATAGCGGGGTCGGAGGTGCGGTGCGGCGGCGGCCAGGGGGACCAGGAGGGTGGAGGGGTCGCTGTCCGCGAGGGCTTGGCGCAGGCGGTGGATCGAGTCCTCCGACGAGGCGGGCAGGTCCGTGAGAGCGATGATCTGGCCGGCCAGGCCCCGCAGGTCGGCGCCGTTGTCCCGCGCCCAGGCGGTGACATTCCGATCCGCGGCGCGACGATCGCGGGTCGCCTGCACACGTTGCTCGCCGGTGCTTCCCGCGGCTCCGGGGCGCTGGCGCAGGTAACGGCGTTCGGCCGCCTGGCGGCTGGCGACCCCGAGCGGGTGGGCGAGGTCCGCCCAGCTCGCCCCCGCGTCACGTGCCACCTCCACCAAGCCCGATTCCCACGCGGCGAGCTGATCGCGTACGTGACGCAGCAACAGCAGGGAGTCCAGGACCTCGCGGGGGTCCGGAAGGCCGCCGACCGGGTCGGGCGCGTGCTCCCGGGCGGTGCGCAGCGTCCGGTCGATCGCGTCCAGCGCGGCTGCGGTGGCGGCGAAGGAGACCGGTCCCGGCACCTGCGCCGCGCCGGGATCGGGCCGGTCAGCGGCTGTCATACGGACCCTCCTCACTGGTGTCATCCATTGGATGACACCTTGCTTGTCATCCAATGGATGACATGTTACAACGGATGGCAGACGAAGCGCATGGGCAGTACAGCCCGGACTTTGGAGGTGTTTCGCGATGCTGATGCGCACTGATCCCTTCCGCGAACTCGACCGGCTCACGCAGCAGTTGATGGGCCCCGGCACCTGGTCGCGGCCGGCCGCGATGCCGATGGACGCCTATCGCGACGGCGACGACTACGTGGTGGCCTTCGACCTTCCCGGTGTCGCACCGGACGCGATCGACGTCGATGTCGAGAGGAACATGCTCACGGTCAAGGCGGAGCGGCGCCCGGCGCCCCGGGCCGACGCCGTCCAGATGGAACTGGCCGAGCGCCCGCTGGGCGTGTTCTCCCGCCAGATCGTCCTGGCGGACACGCTGGACACCGAACGGATCAAGGCCGACTACGACGCGGGAGTGCTGACGCTGCGCATCCCGATCGCCGAGCGCGCCAAGCCCCGCAGGATCAGCGTCAACGGGCCCACGACGCCCCGGGAGATCTCCGGCTGAACCGGCCCGCCCCACCGCGGAGGACGAGGCGTCCACCGCCTCGTCCTCCGCGCCCCCGAACGGCAACAACCCCACACGCCGGTTCGCGCTGCCTCGGCGCGAGCGGGCCCAGGCACGAGAAAGGCATCCGAGGAGAGATGTTCCAGCAGTCCCCGGTGATGACGTACGAACAGATGCTGGAGAGGATCCGGTACGAGGGGGCCTACAGCACCCGGGAACGCGCCGACCACGCGGCACGTGCCGTGCTCGCCGGCCTGGGCCGGCAGCTGACCGGCCAGGAACGCGCCGCTCTCGCCGCGCGACTTCCCCTCGAGGCGGCCCTGGTCCTGACCGCTCAGGTGCCCACCGCCGAGCCACTCACCGGCTGGGGCTTCGTCAAGGACCTTTCCGCCCGGAGCGGGACCAGTCCCGCCGTCGCACGCTGGGACACCGGCTCCGTGTTCTCCGCTCTCGCCACCCTGGCGGGTCCCGAGCTGCTCACCGGCATCCTGGCCCAGCTCCCGGCCGGCTACGCGCTCCTGTTCGGCCGGGCGGAGCTGGTCCAGGCCGCCTGACGCACCGACCCCCGGAGCCCCGGAATCCGTCCCCCGGAGGCAACAGACGCGGCGGTCCCGCACTCACTTCGGTCCATGTCAAGGAGAGACCATGCCCATGCCCCATCCGTCCACGACGCCGCCGCGGAGCCGGACAGCGATATCGGACGACGACGCCCGGACCGGCGGGCTGCCCCGGATCGAGGACGCGGAGAAGATCACGCCGAGGGACGCCAGGGACCTGTCGAGGCTGTTCTTCGACCGGTTGGGCGTGCTGGAGGAGGGCACCCCGGCGTACCAGTACGCCCGGAACACGCTCATCGAGATGAACCTGTCCCTGGTCAAGTTCGCGGCGCGGCGCTTCCGTAACCGCGCCGATCAGATGGAGGACATCGTCCAGGTGGGGACGATCGGGCTGATCAAGGCGATCGACCGGTTCGAACTGTCCCGCGAGGTCGAGTTCACCACCTTCGCCGTCCCGTACATCGTGGGCGAGATCAAGCGGTTCTTCCGTGACACCAGCTGGGCCGTGCACGTGCCCCGGCGTCTCCAGGAGCTGCGGGTCGAACTGGCGCGCGCCAAGGACCACTTGGCGGTCGTCCTGGACCGCGACCCCACCGTGCGCGAACTCGCCACGCACCTGGAGCTGACCGAGGACGAGGTCATCGAGGGCCTCGTCGCCGCGAACGGCTACCACAGCGACTCGCTCGACCTGCCCGCCGACCCCGGTACCAGCTCCCGGGGCGGCACGCGGACCACCTCCCTCGCCGACTTCGTGGGCACCTGCGACCCCGCCATGGAACTGGTCGAGGACTTCCACAGCCTCGCCCCGCTCCTGGCCACCCTCGGCGACCGCGAACGCCTCATCCTGGAACTGCGCTTCGGCCAGGAACTGACCCAGGCCGAGATCGGCGAACGCCTGGGCATCTCCCAGATGCACGTCTCCCGCCTCCTCTCGCGCACCCTGACCCGCCTCCGCGCCGGACTCCTTGTCGAGGACTGAGCGTCGGGCGCCCGGCGGGTCACTGCGGTGGCGCGGACGAGGGGGTTGAGCACGGGCCGGCCGAAGCTGCCGGTGCCGCTGTTCAGGTCGGGGGCGCGCATGCGCGGCGTCCGCGGGCGGGCCTCCGCGGCCGCGGAGCTGGATGGTGGCGGCGTCGAGATCTCCATCAGGTCCGCTCTCGCCGCAGGGTCGCAGCGCCTGGACCTCCTGCCGGTCACGCCTCCTCCTCAGCCCGGCCGTCCGGTCCGGTGGGCCCCGATTGCCTCATCACCGGACACGCGGAAATCTATGTCGGCCGGAGTAGACATTGGATGGTGTTGTGGTTATGGTTTCTCTCGTAGCCAGAAGGACAGCAGGGCCGGGCAGAGACGAACTGCCGGGCAGCAGTGCAGTAGTTGCGGTATGCAGGGCGGTTCGGTGGTGGAGTTCCGAAGCCAGAGCGGTAACAGGACGGCGACGGGACTGACAACCGGACCGGGTGGCCCGAGGTGATCAGGGGCCGCCGTGAGCAGTACCCCAGCAGTGCGGGAAGGTCAGCAACACCTCGGTGAAGGCGTCGGCTGCGGGCGCGCGCACCGGGAGGTTCGGCAGTGGGGTTCCCAGCCAGGGCAAACGCAGGACGGGCGACGGGGCCGGCTGCCGAAGACGTGGCGCCGTCACGGGCCACCGGGCAGTACGTATCACCAGCAGTACGGAGAAACGCAGTATCAGCGGTTGGCAAATGGTTGATCCCAGAGGGAAGAACGGAGGGGCCGAGCGCCATCAGGATCGCCCGGGCGGAATGACTGGGCCCGGGTACCGCAGGACATCGACAGTGAGGTGGTCTCCGGTCAAGCAATCGCGATCCCCGCAGTCCCCATCCTCTCCCGGGTGGGCATGCGGACACAGAAGGCCGGTGCTGTGTCACGGCCGGCAGATGGTGTAGCAGTTCCTTCGGGGCCTTGGTGCCAAGTGGCACCAAGGCCCCTCCACGCGTTCCAAGAGAGAGGTGCAAATGACCGCAGGCGACTCGTTCGGCCGTCTCGACGACGACGACTACCCCGCCTACACCATGGGCCGGGCGGCCGAGATACTCGGCACCACCCAGGGCTTCCTCCGCGCCGTCGGTGAAGCCCGCCTCATCACCCCGCTCCGCTCCGCCGGCGGGCACCGCCGCTACTCGCGCTACCAACTGCGCATCGCGGCCCGCGCCCGGGAACTGGTCGACCAGGGCACCCCCATCGAGGCCGCCTGCCGCATCGTGATCCTCGAAGACCAACTCGAAGAAGCCCGGCGCATCAACGCCGAATACCGCCGCACCACCGAACCCGCGGACCCGACAGCCACAGCCTGAGTCCGCTCCCTCCCTGTCGACCCGAGGCCTCCCGGCCGTCAACCGCTCGCAGACGCCACCTGGAACGCTTCGGCGAACCAGGTGCCGCGTCGCCCGGCGTCAGGTCGGCGCCGCCGGTCAGCTGGTGGAACGCGTAGAGGTGCCGTCGGGCCCCTCATCCGGTGTTGTCTCATCCATGGATCCGCCTGTTGCCCCGCTGTCTCAGAAGGCGTACCTCACGGTGAGCCACGGTGTACGGGTTGCCAGGAGCCGGTGGAGGCGTGCGAGTGCGTCTCGCTTGACGCTCAGGGCGTAGCGGACGTTGACGGCGCCGTTCTGGGAGCGTTTGGTCTCCTGGAGGGCCGGTTGCCACAGGACCTCCTCGGCGCGGGGGTGCCAACCCAGGTTGACTTCGTGGAGTCGCTGGTTGTGGGTCAGCATGATGATCTCGCAGGCCGCTTGGTCCTTCACGCGGGCGGGCAGCACGTCGTCGAGGTGCGTGAGCAGGTCGGCCCAGTCGGTCTCCCACCCGGGACGCAGCACGACGGGAGAGAGGTTGAAGTGCACCTCGTAGCCGGCGTCGAGGAAGTCGGCCGCGGCGGCGATCCGCTCGGCTACGGGGGTGGTGCGCAGGTCCAACAGGCGTGCGTCGTGATCGGGCATGACGGAGAAGCGCACGCGAGTACGCCCCCGCGGGTCGAGCGCGAGCAGGTCGGGATTGACGAACTTCGTCGCGAAGGACGCCTTCGCCGTCGGCAGCACGCGGAACGCGGCGATGAGGTCCGCGGTGTTGTCGCAGACCAGTGCGTCGACGGAACAGTCACCGTTCTCCCCGATGTCGTAGACCCATGAGTGGGGATCGCATTGATTGGGGACGGTCTTGGGGCCCTGGGCCCGTACGTGGCGTCGGACGTGCGCCACGATGGCCTCGATGTTCGTGAACAGCGTGATGGGGTTCGCGTAACCCTTACGGCGCGGGACGTAGCAGTAGGCGCAGGCCATCGCGCAGCCGTTGGAGGGGCCCGGGGCGATCCAGTCGGCGGACCTGCCGTTGGGGCGCGTGACGAGGTGATGCTTGATCCCGAGCACCAGCGTCTCCGTCTTGATACGGACCCAGCGGCCGACGTTGCCGTCGTTCCCGTGGAGGGCGGGAATACGCCAGTGACCGGGCACCTCGGTCACGGACACCCCGGGCAGCCGGGCCATGATCTGCCGACCGCGTGGGGAGTCCAGTGCGGCCGGCTCGGCGAAGACCTCCCGTACACCGAGCATCCGCCGCGCCTCCGGGCTGTCGCGGAAGGCCGACCGCGGGCTCTGTGCCGGTCCGATGTCGGCCCAATCGAACAGCGGCTGCTGCTCAGGTTCCTCCGGGGCGGGTCCCGTTACGGCTTGACCCATGTGCGTTCCTCTCCGGGCCGAGGGGGTTCGGCCGCCATACGAACACAGGAGTCCCGGCCGGAGCGGCGCCCCGCCGTCCCGCACCTGCCCGGGGACAATCCTGATCCGGGGGACGATCCTGAATATCGTCGGCGGTCGGCACCAGGGCCGGGCGGCGGGGTCCACAGCAGCGTACCGATGCCCGGGTCGGGCCCAGGCACTCCGGGACGAACCGATCCGCGCGGGACTCTTGAGAAAGGCGGCACATCATGGACCTGGAGCGTGAGGCGGGCGGGCGGCGTATGTTCGCCGATCTGCTGGCCGCCAGTCACCTCATGCCCATCGACCGGCTCCCGGAGGCGACGGCCGCACACGCCCGGGCCGCGGGGTTCTCGCAGGTCCTGATCTACCTCGGTGACCTGCAGCGACGGGTACTGCGTCTGCTGGACGGGACCGCCGAGTCCGGCGAGGGGTACGAGCGGGAGATGCGCGTCGACGGCACCACTCCCGGCCGGGCCTACCAGTACGGTCATATTCTGCCCGCGGCCCCATCGGGGAGTTCCGGCATGTCCTGGTGGGTGCCGCTCCTGGACGGCACCGAGCGTCTCGGCGTCCTGCGTGTGACGGCCGGACGGGACGACGCGCGTACGCGGGAGGACATGGACCGGCTCGCGGCACTCCTCGCGCTCATCATCGTCAGCAAACGAACCTCCAGCGACACGCTGGCCAAACTGGCCAGGACGGGTCCGCTGAGTATCGCCGCGGAGATGCAGTGGAACCTGATGCCCCCCAGTGCCTATGCCGACGGGCGGGTGGTGATCTGCGCGTCCATGGAACCGGCTTACCGGATCAGCGGCGACGCGTACGAGTACGCCATCGACGGTCCGCTGGTCCACCTGGCTCTCTTCGACGCGATGGGGCACGACACCGCCGCCGGCCTCTGTGCGGCGCTGACCCTGGGGGCGTGTCGCAACGCCCGCCGGGCGGGTGCCGATCTGATCACCATGGGCGAGATCGTGGAGGCCGCGCTGATCGAGGAGTACGACCACCGCCGTTACGCGACCGGCATCCTCGCCACCCTGGACACCCGTACGGGCCTGTTGAGTTGGGTCAACCGTGGTCACCACCGGCCCATCATCATCCGCGGCAGCCGCTGGAGTACGCATCCCGCGTGCCGGCCCGCCCATCCTCTGGGCACCGGTCTGGGCCTGGCAAGCACCATCTGCCGGGAACAGCTGGAGCCAGGTGATCGCGTCGTGCTCTACACCGACGGCATCACCGAAGCGCGCCGTCCGGGAGGGGAGGAGTTCGGCCTCACCCGTTTCACCGACTTCATCATCCGCCATCACGCCGACGGCCTGCCCGTCCCCGAAACCCTGCGCCGCCTGGTCCAGGCGGTGCTCGCCTATCACGACGGGGTGCTCCAGGACGACGCCACCGTCCTGCTGTGCGAGTGGCTCGGCCCCGACCCCGACGACACGGGCAGGGCGGCTACGCTGTCCGGCCTGCCGGAGGGCAACACGTCCGTCGCCCCCAGCGACCTCAGGAGGGCCTGACCATGAGTACCGACGACCGGCCCGTACACGTGGCGGAAGAACCGGACGGCCGACTGGCCGTGGCCGCCGTGTCAGGAGATCTGGACGCCGAGACGGCGCCCGCCGTCTACCGCCAAGCCGTGGAAGTGATCGCGCGCTGCCCATTCGTCGTGCTGGACCTCTCGGACGTCACCTTCTGCGACTCCTCCGGCTTCAACGCGCTGCTTCGACTGCGCCGCCGCGCCCAGGAAGACGGTGTCGAGCTCGCGTTGGCCGCGCTGCCCACGCAGATCGCCCGCCTCCTGGCCCTGACCGGTGCCGAAGCGGTCTTCTCCGTCCACAGCAGCGTCGAGGAGGCCAGGGTTCAACTCCGCGGGACGGGCAAAACCTGATCCGTTCGAGGGCTCTCCACCCGATCCGGACATGGGGGGCGGCTTCAGGGGCACGCGCTGAACCACGACGAACGCACTCTTCCACAGCCCGGGCAAGGAGCAGAGTATGTCGACCATCGAAGAGTCCATCGACGTTGATGTCCCGGTGAGCACCGCCTACAACCAGTGGACCCAGTTCGAGGACTTTCCGCGGTTCATGGACGGTGTGGAACGAATCGAGCAGCGCAGCGCGACTCTCACGCACTGGGTGACCTCCGTCAATGGCGTGAAGCGTGAGTTCGACGCGGCGGTGACCGAGCAGATCCCCGACGAGCGGGTGGCCTGGACCACGGTGGACGGCGAGGTCCGCCAGGCCGGTGTGGTGACCTTCCACCGGTTGGAGGACAACCGCACCAAGGTGATGCTCCAGCTCGATCACGATCCGCAGGGGATCGCCGACACCGTCGGCGACAAGCTCGGCTTCGTACGCCGTCAGGCCACCGGTGACCTGAAGCGCTTCAAGACGTTCATCGAGTCCCGCGGTGGTGAAACCGGCGCCTGGCGCGGCCAGGTCTGACCTCCTCCACGAGGAGCGAGGAAATCGAACGCAGGTGATCGACGGTGGTCCCGCCCCTTGGGGCGGGACCGCCCTCGCATGCTGACCGGATCCGACCAGGGAACGGGCGGGCCGTAACGCACCCATCGGGTGAATCCGTCGATCGTCCGGGTGCGGGACCGCGTCGCGGCGGCCGCAGGGGGTACCCGGCTCCTGCGGACCCCCCACCGGCCCCAGACCTCGGACGGCGTCACTCCGCTCCCTCCCTCGACGATCGGAACACCGTGAGCGCCAAGAAGAAGAACCCTGTGACGGCTGTCGCCGACAAGGTGGCCGAGACAGTGCGGGACGCCGTCCGGCCCGGCAACGAGATCCCGGGTGCGCCGGGGCCGGTGCCGCCGCCGCTGGACGAGCCGACGGAGCCGTCCGGTCCGCTGCCGCCCAAGCACGACCAGCGCGGGCCCGACACGTACGGCCCGACCGGGCAGGAGACCGGGGTCCCGCGGAAGAAGGTCGCGCAGGGCGGGGAGCGGCTGACGACCGCCCAGGGTGCCCGCTTGTACGACACCGATCACTCGCTCAAGGCGGGCTCCCGCGGGCCCGTGCTGCTGCAGGACCACCACCTGCGGGAGAAGATCACCCACTTCGACCACGAGCGTATCCCCGAGCGCGTCGTGCACGCCCGGGGTGCCGCCGCGCACGGCTTCTTCCGGGGTTACGGCACCGCGTCGGGGATCAGTAAGGCCGCGTTCCTCGTGAAGGACGTCGAGACGCCGGTCTTCGTCCGCTTCTCCACCGTGCTCGGCTCGCGCGGCTCCGCCGACACCGTCCGCGACACACGGGGCTTCGCGACGAAGTTCTACACCGCCGAGGGTGTCTTCGACCTGGTCGGCAACAACATCCCGGTCTTCTTCGTCCAGGACGCGATCAAGTTCCCGGACGTGATCCATGCCGCGAAACCGCACCCCGACCGGGAGATCCCGCAGGCCCAGAGCGCGCACGACACCTTCTGGGACTTCGTCACCCTGCACACCGAGGCCACCCACCACACGCTGTGGAACATGTCGGACCGGGGCATCCCCCGGTCCTACCGCATGATGGAGGGCTTCGGCGTCCATACCTTCCGGCTGGAGAACGCCGAGGGCGCCGGCACGCTGGTGAAGTTCCACTGGAAGCCGAAGCTCGGCGTCCACTCGCTCGTGTGGGAGGAGGCGCAGATCACCGCGGGCGTCGACCCGGACTTCCACCGCCGGGACCTCGCCGACGCGATCGAGTCCGGCGCGTTCCCCCAGTGGGAACTGGGCGTGCAGACCTTCCCCGACACCGACGACCAGATGTTCGAGGGCATCGATCTGCTGGACCCCACCAAGCTCGTGCCCGAAGAGCTCGCGCCGATCCAACCGATCGGTCTGATGACGCTCGACGCGAACCCGTCGAACTACTTCGCCGAGACCGAGCAGGTCGCCTTCCACGTCGGCCACCTGGTGCCCGGCATCGACGTCACCAACGACCCGCTTCTCCAAGGGCGCCTGTTCTCGTACCTCGACACCCAGATCAGCCGGCTCGGCGGCCCCAACTTCGGCCAGCTGCCCGTCAACCGCACCCACGCGCCGGTCAACGACATGCTCCGCGACGGCATGCACCAGAGCGCCGTCCACACCGGAGTGGCCCCCTACCGGCCGAACTCCCTCGACGGCGGCTGCCCGTTCCTGGCCGGCGCCGACACCGGCGCCTACATCGAGGTGCCGGTCGAGGTACCGGCGTCCCGCAAGGTCCGCGAGGCGCCGGCGTCGTTCGACGACCACTTCAGCCAGGCCCGGCTGTTCTGGCTCAGCATGACGCCCACGGAGCGCGAGCACATCGTGGCCGCGTACACCTTCGAGCTGAACAAGTGCTGGGAGCAGACGATCAAGGAACGGGCCCTCCTCGTCCTCGCCAACATCGACGGCGAACTGTGCGAGCAGGTCGCCGCCGGACTGGGACTGCCCGCGCCCGGGGCGACCGTACCCCTGACGGAGCCGCAGCCCAGCCCCGCCCTGTCACAGTTGGGCGGCAGGTGGCCGAGCGACGGACGGATCATCGGCATCGTCACCGCCGGCGACCAGGATCTGTCCGGCGTACGGTCCGTCCGCCAGGCGGTTCTGGACGCCGGCATGGTCCCGCTGGTCATCGCCCCGACCGGCGGCAAGCTCGACCAGGACGGCGAACCCGTCACCGTGCAGCGCACGTTCGCCACCGCCCGCTCCACCGAGTTCGACGCCGTCCTCCTCGCCGGCGCACCGGCGCCCGGCGCCGACGCGAGCGGCGCCCGCGACGCCAAGGTCGACGACGACCTGGCGGCGGCCGCGGGCATCGACCCCCGGGTCCTGCTGCTGATCACGGAGGCGTACCGGCACGGCAAAGCCCTGGGTGCGTGGGCGGACGGGGCCGATGTCCTGGAGACCGCCGGTATCGCGCCCGACGCCCCCGGAGTGGTGACCACGGCCACCGACCCCGCCGGGGTACTGGAGGGCGTCACCGAACTCCTGGCCCACCACCGCGCCTGGGACCGCTTCGAACCGGCCGTGGGACGGTAGTCGCAGGCAAGGGTGTCGACCACCGGACAGCTGGTGGTCGACACCCTCTCGCGCCGCATTTCGCCAGGGGTGGGACGGCGGGGTTTGTTCCTTGGTCAGCCGAAGGTTGACTCCGATACTTCCTCGGATTCCTTCTGTTCGTGCTGGGCCAGCGCCAGGCCCAGGCCGAACCAGGTGGCCGGCCATGTGCCCACCCAGGTTCCGACTCGGTCCGCACGGGCGATCCCAGCTGGTTCGACCTTCAAAGAGGCTGCCCACGACGCCACGGACAGGCCGATCGTCAGGCACGCGACGGTGTACGCGTGATCGCTGCGCAGTCCTTTGTCGTGCAGAAATTTGACGATCATGACGCTCCAAGGGGTAGTGGTCGGTCTCACCACCGTCGCGTACATGTCCACGCGCCGCATCCGGAAGCACGAGGCGATCAGGTCCGTGAGGGAAACGGCGTAGGTGACTCTTGAACGTTCCGTTCAAATCCCGTTTATCGCACTGCTGTTGAGTGGGGGGAAATTCGGCGGCGACTGCTCTCGTTCCGGTGATTCGTGAAGCGAAGACATTCCGGTGTGCGAGGCCGGAGAGATGCCGTCATCGTTGCTCGGAGCAAGGGAGATTCACGGCGCGCCTGCCTCAAGGCAATCGAGGACGATGATTTCCCGATGTGTAAGCCAAGGGGGGCGGGGCATGCGCGGTTCTGTACCTCTAGAGGCGAGAGCGGGCCAACAGCATGGCGGCATTTCCGGTACAAGTGGCCGAGCCCCGGAACGGTCCGGCGGATTTCGGCAAATTCCTGAGACTTCCCGGAGTTTACGCGGTCCAGTCCGACAGCCGTCTCCTCGCGGAAACGTTGTGGCGGGAAGGAGTGGGCCCGCACATGAGCGTGCTCGACGTGTGTACGGGCACGGGCGCGCTCGGCGTGTACGCGGCGAGACTGGGAGCGAGGGTGACCGCCGTCGACATATCCCGGCGTGCCGTACTGGCCACCCGGCTGAACGCCGCGCTGTCGCGGCAGCGGGTCACCGTACGCAGAGGGGATCTCATGGGGTCGCTGCCCGACCGGTCCTTCGACCTCGTCGTCAGCAATCCCCCTTACGTCCCCGCGCCCGCGACACGGCCACCACGACGCGGACCGGCCCGGGCTTGGGACGCCGGCCACAACGGCCGGATCCTGGTGGACCGGATCTGCGAGAGCGCCCCGCACGTCCTACGTCCCCGGGGGGTCCTCCTCATGGTCCACTCAGGGCTGTGCGGCTCCGAGGAAACGCTCGACAGGCTCGGCCGGGCCGGGATGAAGGCCGCGGTGGTCGATCGCGCGCACGTCCCGTTCGGACCCGTCCTCCAGGGGCGGCTGGACTGGCTGCGCAAGCGGGGCCTCCTCGACGCCCATCAGGACAGGGAGGAACTGGTGATCATCCGTGCCGAGAAAGTCTGACGCCGGCGTACGGGTCACGACGAGCCGCGAAGGCCCTCTCCTCATCGAGGGGCCCGTGGAGGTGGTGACCGAGGACGGCGGCACGGTCACCTCGGATCGCTTCATCGTCGCGATCTGCACATGCCGCCGCAGCCGCGCCTACCCCTGGTGCGACACCAGCCACCGGCGCCGCGTGCGCGACACCGACGGGACACACGAAAGGGACCAGGAACAGTGAGCGTTCTCACCGGGGCGCGGTACGCGCACCCCGTACTGCCCCTGCCTCGGGGGCCGCTCTCCACGGCGGTGATCGCCTCGCTGCGCGGCGAGCGGACCGTACCGTCACTGGAGGACGAGGCCCTGCGCGCCGAACCGTACGGCGGCGATCTGCACCTGGCCCTCTACGTGTTGTACGAACTGCACTACCGAGGCTTCGCGGACGTGGACGACCGCCAGGAATGGAACCCGGATCTCCTCCGGCTGCGCGGGGCCTTGGAGGAACGCTTCCTCTCCGCCCTGCGCTCCGACGTCCCGGCGACGTGCGCGGTGGACGAGGCTCTCGGCGACCTACTGGTCGAACCCGTGAGCGGCACCGACGTAAGTGTGAGCCACCACCTGCGCGACCACGGCGAGTTGTGGCAGCTCAGGGAGTATGCGGCACTGCGCTCCCTCTACCACCTGAAGGAAGCCGATCCGCATGCCTGGGTCATTCCCCGCCTGCGGGGGCGGGCCAAGGCGGCCATGGTGGCGATCGAGTTCGACGAGTTCGGTGCCGGGCGGGCCGAAGACATGCACGCCCAGCTTTACGCGGACCTGATGGCGGATCTCGGGCTGGACACCTCGTACGGGCGCTATCTCGACGCCGCGCCCGACGCGACGTTGCCGACGGTCAACCTCATGTCCCTGCTCGGCCTGCACCGGAGTCTGCGCGGCGCCCTGGTGGGCCACTTCGCCGCGGTCGAAGTGACGTCCTCCCCGGGTTCCCACCGCATGGCGCAGGCACTGCGCCGTACCCAGGCCGGGGCGGCGGCCGAGCGCTTCTACGACGAACATGTGGTGGCCGACGCCGTCCACGAACAAGTGGTACGCCGCGACGTCATCGGCGGACTGCTGGAGGACGAGCCGGAGTTGGAGGCCGACATCGTCCTCGGCATCCGGGCGACCGACTTCCTCGAAAGCCGCCTGGGCGACTTGCTCCTCTCCGCATGGCGCAACGGACGCAGCGCACTGCGCGAACCGCTGTGACGGCGGCCGAACGCGCTCTCCCGCAGCACCCGGATCAAAGCCGCAGCCGGCACACGCACGTGACACGCTGATCGAAATGAATTGGTCCCTCGTACGGTTAGCCGCGAGCCGTTTCCCCGGCCGTGGTAACGGTGAGACCGATGACATCGTCCAGGTCGGTGTCAGCGGTCTGGTCAAAGCGACCGACCGCTTCGACCCTTCCCGCGAGGTCGAGTTCACCACGTACGCCATCCCCTACCTCGTCGGCGAGATCAAACGGTACTTCCGTGACCACACATGGCCGTGCACGTTCCCCGCAGGTTCCAGGAACTGCGGGTCGAACTCGCCCGGGCCGACGGAGACCCCGGCGCGAAACTGGAGCGCCGGCCCGCCGTACGACGGAAAGATCAACAAAGCGGGCCGCACCTACGCCGACACCCTTGGCGCGTACGACCCGGCCATGCATCTCGTCGAGGACTTCCACACCCGCAAGGGCATGCTCGACCAGAACCGACCTCCGTCAGCCCGACCGGGCGAGGATGCGCCCGTTCGGCTGGGTAGTGCAGGCCGAAGGCGGAGGACTCGGATCGGTCCGTCGACCAGCGGGGAAAGAGAACCGGGGAGCCGTAGCCGCCGACTTGCCCCGGCGCGTGATCGCGCGTACGAGCTGAGGCAGGCGGTAATGATTTGCTGAGCTGCGGGCAGCAGAATTCCGTGACCCAGGGAGGTAGCTGTGGCTGGAGATCGGATCGGGCTGGCCCATGTGCTGGCAGCAGCGGAGGGAGCGGCTCCCATGCACTCCCTCGATGTCGTGGCGCGGAATCTGCGCGACCGTTTCGACGCGACGTATGTGTCGTTCCTGTTCGTCGACATCGTCGGCCGACGCCTGCTGAGGGTCAACGACACCACCGTCACGGAACAGCGGGCGTCCGGTGCGGAAAAGGTCCCGCTATCCGGCAGCGGCGTCTACGACGAAGTCCTGCGCACCCAGAAACCGGTGATCGCACCGGGCGTACGGGGGCACCGTGTCCTCGCCCCGGTCACCAACCGCGGTGACACCATCGGGGTCCTGGAGCTGTTCCTCACCCGGCCCACCCCGGACGTCCTGAACCAAGTCGAAGAGACCGCGCACGCGCTGGCGTACATCGTCGTCACCGACCGCCGCTTCACCGACCTCTACCACTGGGGCAACCGCACCACCACGGTCAGCCTGGCCGCCGAGATCCAGCGCCAGCTCCTCCCTTCGGCTTCCGCCTGCGAGGCACCCGAGTTCGCCCTCGCCGGCGCCCTGGTACCGGCCTCCGACATCGCCGGCGACACCTACGACTACTCCGTCGACCACGACACCCTGCACCTGTCCGTCACCGATGCCATGGGCCACGATGTCGACGCCTCCCTCATGGCCACCCTTCTGGTCAACGCCTCCCGCGGCGCCCGCCGCGCGGGCGCCGACCTCGCCGAACAGGCCCGCCAGATCCACCAGGCACTCCTCGACCATGGCCGGCGGAGCTTCGCCACCGGCCAACTGCTGCGCATCGCCCTGGACGGCACCGGCGCCCAACTGGTCAACGCCGGTCACCCCGGGCCGCTACGGCTGCGCGACGGCGCGATCACCTCACTACACCTCTCCGTGAACCTGCCCTTCGGCGTCGCCTCGGACCGGCCCTACCAGGTGCAGAACCTCGACCTGCGGCCCGGAGACCGTCTCGTCCTGCACACCGACGGCATGCAGGAACGCGAAGCCCAAGCGGTCGACCTCCCCGCGCTCATCCGCAAGACAGCCTCGGACCACCCACGCGAGGTCGTGCGCGCGCTGGTCGCCGAGGTCATCGACGCCTACAACGGGCAACCCCCGAAGGACGACGCCACCGTCCTGTGCCTGGACTGGCACGGCCCTCGGACCAAGTAGATCCGCGACCAACGCTCCGGTCGAAGGGGCCCAACAAACCTGCTTCCGAAGCACAGTCCGCAGTCCGCATGCCCTGGCCAACGAATGCGCGTACGGTAACTCTGCAAATGTCTCCGTCTGTGCCTTGACCCCGCACGGTGTACAACACCCATTCAACGCGGATCGAGGAAACGTATGCCGGAAGGCCTCACCGTTATCGTGGCGCACGGTGACACGGACTTCGAGAACTCCTCGACGCACCCCGTCTCTACCGGAGTGATCAGCTCGGAGGGGTCTCGGCCCTGGGCGCGAAAGGCGAGCGTGCAGGACGATGGCATCCCGCTCTCACCGAGCACGCGTTACCACCGGCTCCAGGCGAATGACGATTCCCTTGGACGTCGGCGTGTTGCTGACGTCGGCCACGCTGTCCAGCGGCACGAGAACATTGGCCTCCGGATAGTAGGCGGCGGCGCAGCCGGCAGTGGTGGGGTAGGAGACCAGTCGGAAGTCCTCGGCCCGGCGCTCCGTGCCGTCCTGCCACACGCTCACCACGTCGACCTGTTCCCCGTCCGCCAGCCCGAGGGCACGCAGATCGGCGGGATGAACGAGAACGATCCGGCGAGACCCATGGATGCCCCTGTACCGGTCGTTGGTGGTGTAGGGAACGGTATTCCACTGATCGTGGGAACGTAGTGTCTGCAGCAGGAGATGGCCTGCCGGAGCACTGAGTGCCTCGAAGGTGTTTCGTGTGAAGAGCGCCTTGCCGCTGGGGGTGGGGAAGACGCCCTCGTTCACCGGGTTCGAGAGCCCGAAGCCACCTGGCTTCCGGACCCTCGTGTTGAAGTTCTCGAAACCCGGTACGACCCGCGCGATGCGGTCGCGGATGTTGCCGTAGTCGGCCTCGAAGTCCTCCCACGGCACGGGGACCTTGTCGGCCAGGGTCCGGCGCGCCAGCCTGCTGAGAATGGCGACCTCACTGAGCAAGTGACGCGAGGCCGGCTCCAGCCTCCCCGACGAGGCGTGCACCTGGCTCATCGAGTCCTCGACGGTGATGAACTGCTCCTCGCCGTTCTGACAGTCCTTCTCGCTGCGTCCGAGGGTCGGCAGGATCAGCGCCGTATCGCCGCAGACCGTGTGCGAGCGGTTCAGTTTGGTGGAGATGTGCGCGGTGAGACGGCACCGCCTCATCGCCTTCTCCGTGAGGTCGCTGTCGGGAGCCGCCCGCACGAAATTGCCAGCCAGGCCCAGGAAGACCTTGGCCCGGCCCTGGAGCATGGCCCGGATGGAATTCACGGTGTCCAGACCGTGATCGGCGGGCGGGGTGAAGGAGAACTCGCGCCCCAGCGCATCCAGGAACTCCTGGGGCATTTGTTCCCAGATTCCCATGGTCCGGTCACCCTGCACGTTGCTGTGGCCGCGTACGGGACAGACGCCGGCGCCGGGCCTGCCGATGTTCCCGCGTAGAAGTTGGAAGTTGACCAATTCGCGGATCGTGGGAACTCCATGTTTCTGCTGGGTGAGTCCCATCGCCCAGCAGACGACGATCCGCTCGCTGGCCAGGACGCGGTCCCGGAGTTCTTCGATCTGGCGACGGGTCAGGCCGGTGGCCGTCAGTACGTCCGGCCAGGAGACGGTGGCACGAATGTGGGCGGCGAATTCTTCGAACCCGCTGGTGTGGTCGTCGATGAACTGCCGGTTCACCACCGTGCCCGGCGCGGCCTCCTCGGCCTCCAACAGAAGCAGGTTCAGCGCCTGGAAGAGCGCGAGGTCGCCGCCGAGGCGGATCTGGAGGAACTGGTCGGCGATGTTGGTACCACGGCCCACCACTCCGCGTGCTTTCTGCGGGTTCTTGAAGCGCATGAGCCCGGCCTCGGGAAGCGGATTGATCGCCACGATCTGCCCACCGGCGCGTTTGGTCTCCTCCAGAGCCGACAGCATGCGGGGATGGTTACTGCCAGGATTCTGCCCCACGGTCAGTACCAGGTCGGCGTGGTGAAGGTCCAGCAGGCTCACGTCGCCCTTGCCGATGCCCAGCGTTTCGTGCAACGCCGCACCGCTCGACTCGTGACACATGTTGGAGCAGTCGGGCAGATTGTTGGTCCCGAGCGCCCGAGCGAAGAGCTGGAGAACGAAGGCGGGCTCGTTCCCGGCCCGGCCGGAGGTGTAGAAGATCGCCTCGTCCGGGGAATCCAGGGAACGCAGTTCGTCGGCGATCAGACCCAGGGCGTCGTGCCAGCTGATCGGCTCGTAGTGGTCGCTGCCCGGGCGCTTGACCACGGGCTGGGTGAGCCGGCCCTGCTGGTTCAGCCAGAGGTCCGAGGCACGGCTCAATTCGGCCACCGAATGCTTCCGGAAGAAGTCCGGCGTGACACGACGCGTGGTGGCATCGTCGTTGGCGTGCTTGGCGCCGTTCTCGCAGTACTCGTTCGTGTGCCGCTGACCGGGCGCTGGGTCGGGCCAGGCGCAGCCGGGGCAGTCGAAGCCCTCGGTCTGGTTGATGTCGAGCAGATTCAGTGCCGTACGACGGCCTGATGTCTCGGTCAGGGAGTACTGGAGCGCGTGGGCGACCGCCGGGACGCCCGCCGCCCATGTCTTCGGCGCAGTGATCTTCGCCTGCTCGCCGCCCGCCTCGCCGTGGGATGTTTCTCGCACGCTGGTCCTTCCGCTGTGCTGGACAGAGCCTGGTGTCAGCCGGTCGGCCAGTTCGGCACGTTCGGCGGCAGACGATCGGAGTCCGGTTTCACATGGCCGCCGCTGATGGTTCCCCGCCACTGCCCGGTCGCCCGCCCCTGGCCCTCGATGTACTCCTTGAAGTGCCGTAGATCCTGGTGAACCCGCCTCCGGACCAGACCCAGGGCATCCCCGGCCCGCTCGGCCGCGCCACGGGGAGCGAACTCGATGCGGAAAGTGAGCCGGCAACTGGTTTCTGCCAGCGACCGGAAGTGCACCGAGCCGGCCAGTCGAGGCCGGCCGACCGTGCGCCACACCACTCGCTCGTCGGGCTGCTGCTCGGTGATCTCGGCATCGAACTCCCGCGTCACGCCGCCGAATCTCGTCACCCAGTGCGTCATGGAGGAGTGCGACCGGTCCACGCGGCGTACTCCGCTCATGAAGCGCGGGAAACACTCGAACTGCGTCCACTGGTCGTAGGCCATTCGGACCGGGACATCGACGTCAACGCTGCCTTCGATGACACTCATGAGGTGCCCTGCCTCTCCGCTACTGGGCCAAGGGCGCGGTGCACCCGGCTGTGGTGCCACCACTGGGTGCCCGTTCTGCGGGATCTCAACCCGTGAGGTCCTTGGACGTCACCCTGAAGTACGTCCGCTGCCGTCCGAGAGGTTCGCACGGGAAGAAGCCCGGCGGCCGGACGGTCGGTATGCGCAGGCGATGCCGTACGGGCCGGTTCGATCGATAATGGAGCGTGCGGGTCACCGCGAGGCGGGCCGTCAGGCGCGTCGGTGAGAGGTCGGCGTCAGCCCCTGGCGGAAGCCGCTTCCGACCGCCGGAGGACGATCACAATCGAATACGGACCTGTCGGGCCTCACCTGTGAGTATGCGGTCTGTGACGTGCCTGGTAACTCAACTGGGAGAAACACATGAAGATGCTGATCAACGTGCCCGAGACCGTGGTCGCCGATGCTCTTCGTGGGATGGCGGCGGCGCATCCCGAGTTGGCCGTGGATGTGGAGAACCGCGTCATCGTGCGGGGGGACGCGCCCGTCGCCGGGAAGGTGGGGCTGGTCTCCGGGGGTGGGTCCGGGCACGAGCCCTTGCACGGGGGGTTCGTCGGGCCCGGGATGCTGTCCGCCGCCTGTCCCGGTGAGGTCTTCACCTCCCCCGTACCCGACCAGATGGTCCGGGCCGCCGCGGCCGTGGACAGCGGGGCCGGGGTGCTGTTCATCGTGAAGAACTACACCGGCGACGTGCTGAACTTCGACATGGCCGCCGAGCTGGCCGAGGAGGAGGGCATCCGGGTCGCGAAGGTCCTGGTCAACGACGATGTGGCGGTGACCGACAGCCTCTTCACCGCCGGGCGGCGCGGTACGGGTGCCACGCTGTTCGTCGAGAAGCTGGCCGGCGCCGCGGCCGAGGAGGGGGCGCCCCTGGACCGGGTCGAGGCGATCGCCCGGCAGGTGAACGAGAACGCGCGCACCTTCGGCGTCGCCCTGAGCGCGGTCACCACGCCCGCCAAGGGCAGCCCCACGTTCGACCTGCCCGACGGCGAGCTGGAGCTGGGCATCGGCATCCACGGGGAGCCGGGGCGTGAGCGGCGCGCGATGATGACGTCCCGCGAGATCGCCGACTTCGCCGTCGACGCGGTCCTGGAGGACCTGCGGCCCAAGGGGCCCGTACTGGCCCTGGTGAACGGCATGGGCGCGACCCCGCTGCTGGAGCTGTACGGCTTCAACGCGGAGGTGCAGCGGGTGCTCGCCGAGCGGAACGTCACCGTGGCGCGCACCCTCGTCGGGAACTACGTGACCTCCCTGGACATGGCCGGCTGCTCCGTCACGCTCTGCCAGGTGGACGGCGAGCTGCTGCGCCTGTACGACGCGCCGGTGGAGACGGCCGGGCTGCGCTGGGGCCGGTGAGACGACCGGGGGCGCCAGGGGTACCGGGGGCGCCAGGGGTACGGATGCCGGGGTGACCGGGATTCCGGGGATTCCGGGGTGACCGGGATTCCGGTGGCACCGGGGCCGTTCACCTGGACGTTCGCGGCAGGCGGATAGGTTCGGGACAAGGCGTCCACGGACGCGAGGCGCGCGCGAGGAGTGCACATGTCCGATCAGGAATCCGGCGGAACGCTCGACGGCGACTTCTTCCGCCGCTGGCTGACGACGGCGGGCGCGGCGGTGGAGCGGGAGGCCGACCACCTCACGGAGCTGGACTCGGCCATCGGTGACGCCGACCACGGCGCGAACCTCCAGCGTGGTTTCCGGGCCGTCACGGCCGCCCTGGAGAAGGAGGGCCCGCTCGCGCCCGGCGCGGTGCTGACCCTCGCGGGACGGCAGCTGATCTCCACGGTGGGCGGCGCCTCGGGGCCGCTGTACGGCACGCTGCTGCGGCGTACGGGCAAGGAGCTGGGCGACGCGTCGGCGGTCACGCCCGCCCGGTTCGCCGAGGCGCTGGCAGCCGGGGTGGCGGCGGTGGCCCAGCTGGGCGGGGCGAAGGCCGGGGACAAGACGATGCTGGACGCGCTGGAGCCCGCCGTGGAGGTGCTCGGGACGTCGTTCGCCGCGGGCGCGGAGGCGGCGCGGGCCGGGGCGCTGGCGACCGTACCGCTCCAGGCGCGCAAAGGCCGGGCGAGCTATCTGGGCGAGCGGAGTGTCGGGCACCAGGACCCGGGGGCCACCTCCGCGGCCCTGCTGCTCGCGGCCCTCGCCGAGACGTCGGAGGCGACGGGATGAGTGTCGAGAAGCCGGTGGGGATCGTGCTGGTGTCGCACAGCGCGAGTGTCGCCGCGTCCGTCGCGGAACTGGCCCTGGGCCTGGCGGGCGGCGGCCCCCTGGCGCCGGTGGCCGGTGCGGGCGGCACGCCGGGCGGTGAGCTGGGCACCAGCTCGGAGCTGATATCCGCGGCGGCGGCGCGGGTGGACCGGGGGTCCGGGGTGGCGATCCTGGCCGACCTCGGCAGCTCCGTACTGACCGTGAAGGCGTTGCTCGCCGAGGGGGACGAGCTGCCCGAGGGGACGCGGCTCCTGGACGCGCCGTTCGTGGAGGGCGCGGTGGCCGCCGTGGTCACCTCGTCCGCGGGCGGGGACCTGGACGCGGTGGAGGCGGCGGCCGCCGAGGCCTACTCGTACCGCAAGGTGTGACGGCGGCGGGCGGGTGGCAGCGGGGGGGGTGACGCGACCGGTCGGCGCACGCCGCGTTGCTGATCGCCGCTTCGGGGCACACGCTCAGCCTATGAGGGACGTACCGAACGACCTGCCGCACGACGTACCGGATCAGGGCCAGGGGCAAGGCCGGGCATCGGGCCAGGACCGGCCCGACGGCCGGGAACCGGGGGCCGAGGGGCTGCGCTGCCTGGTGACCGGGGCGACCGGGTACATCGGCGGCCGGCTGGTGCCCGAGCTGCTCGGCGCGGGACACACGGTGCGCTGCCTGGCCCGTACCCCCGACAAACTGCGCGACCACCCGTGGGCGGGCGAGGCGGAGATCGTACGGGGCGACGTCACCGACCCGGTGTCCGTCGGCGCGGCGCTCCAGGACATAGACGTCGCGTACTACCTGGTGCACGCGCTCGGCACCGGCCACGACTTCGCCGCCACCGACCGCCGCGCCGCCCACACGTTCGCCGAGCAGGCGAAGGCGGCGGGGGTGCGGCGGATCGTCTACCTGGGCGGGCTCACCCCCGCCGGGGTGCCCGAGAGCGAGCTGTCGCCGCACCTGCGCTCGCGCGCCGAGGTCGGCCGTATCCTGCTGGACTCCGGGGTGCCGACCGCGGTCCTGCGCGCCGCCGTCATCATCGGCTCGGGCTCGGCCTCGTTCGAGATGCTCCGCTACCTCACGGAGCGGCTGCCCGTGATGGTGACGCCGAGCTGGGTACGGACGTCCCTCCAGCCCATCGCCGTCCGCGACGTCCTGCGCTACCTCGTCGGGTGCGCGCGCCTGCCCGACGACGTGAGCCGGGCGTTCGACATCGGCGGCGCCGACGTGCTGACGTACCGCGACATGATGCAGCGTTACGCGGCGGTCGCCGGACTCCCCCGGCGCCTCATCATGCCCGTACCGGTACTGACCCCGCGCCTGTCGAGCCACTGGGTCGGCCTGGTGACGCCGGTCCCGGCGTCCATCGCCCGGCCGCTCGCGGAGTCGCTGCGCCACGAAGTCGTGTGCCACGAGCGGGACATCGCGCGGTACGTCCCCGATCCGCCGGGCGGCCCGATGACGTTCGACCGGTCCGCGGAGCTGGCACTGCGCCGGATCCAGCAGGCCCAGGTGTCCACCCGCTGGTCGTCGGCCTCGGTGGCGGGCGCCCCGAGCGATCCGCTGCCCACCGACCCCGACTGGGCCGGCGGCAGCCTCTACACGGACGAGCGCGAACTGACCGTGGACGCGCCCCGGGAGTCGCTGTGGCGGGTCATCGAGGGCATCGGCGGGGAGAACGGGTGGTACTCGTTCCCGCTGGCCTGGGCGGTACGGGGACGGCTCGACCGGCTCGTCGGCGGGGTCGGGCTGCGGCGGGGCCGGCGGGACGCGCAGCACCTGCGGGTGGGTGACTCGCTGGACTTCTGGCGCGTGGAGGAGATCGAGCCGGGGCGGCTGCTGCGGCTGCGGGCCGAGATGCGGCTGCCGGGGCTGGCGTGGCTCGAACTGCGCGCGGACCGGAACGAGAAGGGCCTGACGGTGTACCGGCAGCGGGCGCTGTTCCACCCGCAGGGGCTGCTGGGGCACGCGTACTGGTGGGGCATCTCTCCTTTCCACGCCTCGGTGTTCGGCGGGATGGCACGCAACATCGTGCGGACCGCGGGTGGTTCGGCCACGGGCCGGCGCGAACCCACGGGGGTCGGGCGGGGTTGAGACGGGCCGGGGCAGGACCCTCCCGGGGAGGGCCTTGCCCGGGGAGGGCCTTGCCCGGGGAGGGACTCGCGCGGGGCAGGACTCGCCGAGGGCGGCCGAGAGTTGGCACGGACCGGTCCGCCGGGTCACTCCCGAATGTTTCTACACTGTTGTAGATTTTTGCCACGGCACCAATACAGCTCAGGAGGAGCAGCGTGGGAGTTTCCCTGTCCAAGGGTGGCAATGTCTCGCTCAGCAAGGAGGCGCCGGGTCTGACGGCCGTCCTGGTGGGCCTCGGCTGGGACGTGCGGACGACCACCGGCACCGACTACGACCTGGACGCCAGCGCGATCCTGGTCGGCGAGTCGGGCAAGGTCGGCTCGGACCAGCAGTTCGTCTTCTACAACAACCTCACCAGCCCCGACGGGTCGGTGGAGCACACCGGGGACAACCTCACCGGCGAGGGCGAGGGCGACGACGAGGCGATCAAGGTGAACCTGGCGGCCGTGCCCGCCGACGTCACCAAGATCGTCTTCCCGGTGTCGATCCACGACGCCGAGAACCGCGGGCAGAGCTTCGGCCAGGTCCGCAACGCGTTCATCCGGGTGGTCAACCAGGCGGGCGGCGCGGAGCTGGCCCGCTACGACCTCAGCGAGGACGCGGCCACCGAAACCGCCATGATCTTCGGCGAGTTGTACCGCAACGGCGCGGAGTGGAAGTTCCGCGCCGTCGGCCAGGGGTACGCGAGCGGCCTCGCCGGGATCGCGTCGGACTTCGGCGTCGGGGTCTGAGCACGGTGTGACGCGGTGGGGTACGAGGGCGCGCCGGTGTCGTGTCGGTCACCGACACGACGGCCTAGACAGCGCCCCGTACCCCATCGGTCTGCTCCGGCGTCCCGGGCGCCGGGGCCGCCCCCGGCGTGCGGGCCGCGTCCTTGGGTTTGCGTCCCCGGGTCAGGCGGCGTGCGAGCGGTTCCGTCCACCGGGCCGCCAGGGGGCCGAGGATCACCAGGATGAGGACGTAGGCCGTCGCCAGCGGGCCGATGCGGGGCTCCACGCCGACCGCGAGGCCGGCGATGACGATGGAGAACTCCCCGCGCGCCACGAGCGTGCCGCCGGTGCGCCAGCGGCCCGCCGTCCTGACCCCGGCGCGGCGCGCCGCGTACCAGCCGGTGCCGATCTTCGTCACCGTGGTGACGAGCGCCAGGACCAGGGCCGTGACGAGGACGGGCGGGATGGCCGCCGGGTCGGTGTTCAGGCCGAAGAAGACGAAGAAGACCGCGGCGAACAGGTCGCGCAGCGGGGCCAGCAGGTGGTGCGCGCCCTTGGCGACCTCGCCGGACAGGGCGATCCCGACCAGGAACGCGCCGACGGCGGCGGAGACTTGGAGCTCCTGGGCGATCCCGGCGACCAGGACGGTCAGGCCGAGGACCACGAGGAGCAGCATCTCCGGGTTGTCGGAGGAGACGGCGCGGCTGATCAACCGGCCGTGGCGCAGGGCCAGGTAGAGGACGGCGCCGACCGTGCCGAGCGAGATCAGCAGGGTGACGGAGCCGCCCGCGAGGCTGAGTCCGGCCAACAGGGCGGTGAGCAGGGGCAGATAGACGGCCATCGCGAGGTCCTCGATGACCAGGACGCCGAGGATGACGGGCGTCTCGCGGTTGCCGAGGCGGCCGAGGTCGCCGAGGACCTTCGCGATCACGCCCGACGAGGAGATCCAGGTGACCCCTGCGAGCGCGACGGCGGCGACCGGGCCCCAGCCGAGGAGCAGCGCCGCGACGGCGCCGGGCACGGCGTTCAGGAGCAGGTCGACGATCCCGGAGGGGTACTGGGTCCTGAGGTTGGTGACCAGCTCCGAGGCGCTGTACTCCAGGCCCAGCAGGAGCAGCAGCAGGATGACACCGATCTCCGCGCCGGTGGCGACGAACTCCTCGCTCGCGGCCAGCGGGATCAGACCGCCGTGGCCGAAGGCGAGTCCCGCGAGCAGGTAGAGCGGGATGGGCGAGAATCCGATGCGTCCGGCGAGCCGGCCGAGGATGCCCAACCCCAGGATGATGGAACCGAGTTCGATGAGCAGCGGGGTCGTGTCATGCACGGCTGGCTATCCTCCGTTGATCAGTTCGGCCACGGCGTCGGCGCCTTCGCGGGTCCCGACGACGACGAGCGTGTCGCCGAGGGCGAGGCGGAAGTCCGGGGTGGGTGAGGGGAAGGCGTCGGTACGGCGCAGGACGGCGACGATCGACGCGCCGGTGCGGGTGCGGGCCTGGGTGGCGCCGAGCGTGCGGCCCGCGTACGGGGACCGCCTGCCGATCGGGATGTGCTCCGTGACGAGATCGATCTCCAGGTGCTGGTGGAGATGGGCGACGGGGTCGGGGGTCAGGAGCGCGGACAGTGCGGTCGCCTCGGCCGGCGCGAGGGCGGCCGCGTCCTTGCAGGCGTCGTCGTCCTCCGGGTCGTGGAAGGAGATGATGCGCCGGCCGTCCTGGTGCACGACGACCGAAAGATGCGCGCCCGCCTCGGTGTTGAGGTCGTAGCGGGTGCCGACGCCGGGCAGGGCGGTCTTGCGGACATGAGCGGCGGGTTTCATCGGAACGCTCCCTGGGACGGGTCGGCGGGCGTACGGGGGACGGCGGGCGTACGGGCGCGGCAGGCGGGGGCTCCGGCTGCCGCCCGAACACGCATTCTCCCCCATGGGGCGCGCGAACCGCCGGACGCCGGAGCGGCGCCGTGGCCGCCGGGAACGTGACCGGGGCCATGACCTGGGCGGGCGCGGTGGGAGTCCACGGGGTCCCGGATGGGCAGAGAGTGGGTGGCGCCCGCACACACCCGCGTACGGACGTCGTGCACCGAACACCGCACCGACACGAGCGGAACGAGGCGAGGCATGGACTCGAGCACCAGCTGGGAGTTCACGGACGACCGTGGCCACCTGACCGTGACGCCCGGTCACCCTGCCCGGGTGGCCGCGTACATACAGGCGGGCGCGACCCTGTGGGACCACGGGTTGCGCCCGCTGGGCATCTTCGGTTCCCATCACGACGGCGAGGCGCCGGATCCGGCGAAGGCGGGCGACCTGCCGCTCGCGGGGCTGCGTTCCTTCGGCGCGGGCAGCGCCGTGGACCTGGACGCGCTCGTCGCGGCGGAGCCCGATCTGGTGGTCGCCGTCAGCTACGGGGGCGGGCAGGTGTACGGCATCGACCCCGAGGCGGCCAAGCACCTGGAGGAGCAGGTCCCGGTGGTGGTCCTCGACGTGGGCAAGGACCGGTCGCTGAGCGGGACGAGGGACCGGTTCACGGAACTGGCCCGTACGCTGCGGGCGCCGCACGGGCCCGCCGAGGCGGAGTTGGCGCGCGCGGAGGCGGCCGTGCGGGCGCGGACGGGCCCGGACGGCGGCCCCCGCGTGCTGGCCCTGTCCGCGGCCGGACCCGAAACGGCCTACCTGGCGCGGCCGTCGACGTGGCCCGATCTGCGCGACCTCGGCGAGCTGGGGGTGTCGCTGGTCGATCCGGCGGGGGGCGCGGGGGCCAACTGGCGCACGGTCGACTGGGCGGAGGCGGCCGCGCTGGAGCCGGACGTGATCCTGGCCGACGTACGGGTCAACGCGGCTCCGCGCGCGAGCCTGCGGTCCCACCCCGCCTGGCGCGCGCTGGAGGAGCGGGCGCGGATCGTGGCGTGGAACCCGGAGGCGCCGTGCAGCCACCGCGCGCACGCGCGGTTCCTCGACGCGGTGGCGGCGGCCCTGTAGCGACCCCGTCCGCCGGGGCACCGACCTGACGGGGCAGCGGCCTCCGGGGGCACCTGCCCGGTGTCGGCGGGCTGTCGGGGGCGTGTCGGCGCGGGCTGCGAGCGTGCCCGTATGACAGAGAACGCAGACAGGCCGCCCGCCGCCGCGCCCCGGGCGCTGCCCGTACGGACCGTCGAGGTCACCGGTGTCGTACGGCTCTCCCCGCACATGGTCCGGGTCACCTTCGGCGGCCCCCACCTCGCCGGTTTCCCGTCGGCCGGTCCCGACCAGCAGGTGAAGCTGTACTTCCCGAGGGCCGGGCAGCGGGTCCCCCGGCTGCCCGGGGCCGGGACCGGGGCAGCCGGCCAGGAGCAGAACCAGGAGCAGGACCAGGGCCAGGACTTGATGCGCTGGTACGCGGCCTTCCAGGCAATCCCGGAGGACGAACGGCCCTGGGCGCGGAGCTACACGATCCGCTCGCACGACCCGTCGCGCGGCACGGTCGACGTCGACTTCGTGCTGCACGGGGGCGACGGGGACGGGACCGGGGACGCCGGTCCCGCGACGCGGTGGGCGCGGTCGGCGGCGCCGGGCGCCGTCCTCGGGATGTTCGGCCCCTCGGCGTACTTCGCGACGCCCGTCCCCCTGGGGACGGCCGACTGGACGCTGCTGGCCGGCGACGAGTCGGCGCTGCCCGCGATCGGCTCGATCGTGGAGGCGCTGCCCGCCGGTGCCCGCGCGGTGGCCTTCGTCGAGGTCGTGGACGCGGCGGAGGAGCAGCGGTTCGGGACGGCGGGGGACGTGACCGTGCACTGGATTCACCGCGGCCGGGCGCCGTCCGGGGCGCGGGGGCCGCTGGTACGGGCGGTGCGCGACGCGGTGTTCCCCGAGGGCTCGGTCCACGCCTGGCTCGGCGGTGAGGCCGGTGCCGTACGGGCCCTGCGGCGCCATCTGGTCGCGGAGCGCGGGTTCCCCCGGCGCTCGGTGGACTTCACCGGGTACTGGCGGAGCGGCCTCGCGCAGGACGACGCGCCGACGGAGGCGGATCTCGCGGAGGCGCGGGAGCGGCTGGCGGACGCGGGGATCCCCGCGGCGGCTCCCCTCCCACAGGAGCCCCCGGCGGACTGACGGATCGTCAGAGAGCGGCGGCGGGAGCCCGGATGAGGGCCGCGGCCTCCTCCACCGTGAGGTCGCGGCCCGCGGCGTGGGCGCGGGCGTAGGCCGGGGCGTCCAGTGCCGCGCGTACCACGGACTCCGCCCGCTCCTGGATCTCCCGGTCCGCGGCCGACGGGAAGGGGTGCAGGCCGATGCCTTCGGGCAGTTCGGTGTGGCGTTCGTAGGCGCCGAGCAGCCGCGCCCCGGACTCCGCGTCGCCCAGCCCCGCCCGGGCCCAGGCCGCGCTGGGCAGCTGGCCGACGACCAGGTGCGGCGCGACGAGGTACACGATCCGGTCGAACCGCTCGACGGCCAGCCGCAGTTGCTCCAGGGCCTGTTCGAACTCCCCTTCCAGACAGTGCAGGCAGCCGTACAGGCCGGCCACCATGCCGCCGAAGAGGGCCCGCCCGGCGTGCGGGTTCTCGTGCTCCAGGGCGCGCAGCTGGGCGCGCGCCAGGTCCGTGCGGCCGGTGCGTCCGTAGCGTCCGGCCAGCAGCAGCCGGGACATGCCGGCGGTCTGGCCGAGGCGCTCCGCGTTCTCGCCGACCGCCTCGACGAGCAGTGCCTCGGCGCGGAGTTCGGCGTCCTGGTCGCCCGCCGCCTCGGCCGCGTCGAGCCGTACCGACGCCAGGCGTGCCTTGAAGACCGGGACCTGGGCGTGGGCGCCCATCCGGGCGCAGCAGCGCATGGCGCGTTCGAGGTCGGCCGCGGCCTCCTCGTACCGGCCCTGGCGTTCGTGGGTCACGGCCCGCGCCGACAGCGATTCGGCGATGGCGTACAGATCGCCGGCCTGCTCGAAGAGGGCCAGTGCCTCGTCGGCGTCGCGGCCGGACCGGGCCAGCCCCTCCGTACGGTCGTTGAGGAGTTTCGCGCGGAGCATCAGCGCCAGGCCGAGGTGCCAACGGTCGCCCTGGGCGCGGGAGGCCGCGACCATTTCCTCCATCGTCTCGGTGATACCGGGGAGTTCACCGGTCATCAGCCGGGCGAAGAACCATGTCGTGCCGGGCTGGCGGGTGTTCTGCGGCAGGCCGGTGCCATAGGCCGACACGATCGCGCGCAGCCGGGCCCGGACGTCCGGCCGGTCGGCGGTGAAGGCGCTCTCGTCGGAACCGGCGAGGAACATCAGCCGTATCCCCCTGCGGCCCTCCCACACCTGCTCCTCCGACCAGGGCGGTGGCCGGCCCGTGCACGGTTCCGCCAGCGGTACGGCGGGGCGTACGGGCTCCTCGAAGGGGTCGGGGCCGAGGGCGGCCGCGGCGGAGGACCAGGCGAGGGCGTCGGCCCGGTGGTTGCGCAGTTGCCAGAACCAGCTCATGGCGAGGACGAGGCAGAGCGCCTCCTGCTCCTCCTTGTGGTCCACGGCGGTGCGCAACGCGGCGCGTACGTTGTCGTGTTCGCGTTCGAAGACGCCCAGCCAGTGGGTCTGCCCGCGCCCGCGCAGCTCCGGGTCCCCGGTGCGGACCAGTTCGCGGTACGCGGTGAGGTGGCGGCGCTCGACGGCCGTGCGGTCGCCCGACTCGGCGAGGCGTTCGGCCGCGTACTCGCCGACGGTCTCCAGAAGGCGGTAGCGCATCCCGGCGGGGCCGTCGGGCGCGGCGACCACCAGGGACTTGTCCACGAGGGAGGCGAGCAGCGACAGTGTGTCGGGGGTGTCGCAGACCGCCTCGGCCTCGGCGAGGGCGCAGCCGCCGGAGAAGACGGACAGGCTGCGCAGGACGGCCCGCTCGTCGTCGGCGAGCAGGTCCCAGGACCAGTCGACGACGGCCCGCAGGGTCTGCTGCCGGGGCAGGACGGTCCGGCTGCCGCTGCCGGTGCCGAGCAGCCGGAACCGGTCGTCCAGGCGGTCGGCGATCTGCCGGGGGCCGAGCACGCGCAGGCGGGCGGCGGCCAGTTCGAGGGCGAGCGGCAGGCCGTCGAGGCGGCGGCAGATCTCGGCGCAGGCCTCGGCGTCGTCGGTGACGCGGAAGCCGGGGCGGGCGGCGGCGCCGCGTTCGGCGAGCAGGCGCAGGGCGACGTCCTGCGGCAGCGGCTCGACGGGGCGTACGGACTCCCCGGGGACGCCGAGCGGTTCGCGGCTGGTGGCGAGGACGGTGACGCCGGGGCAGCGGGTGAGCAGGGCCTCGGCCAGCGCGGCGGCGGCGCCGATCACGTGTTCGCAGTTGTCCAGCAGGAGGAGCATCCGGCGCTGCCCGCAGTGCTCGGCGAGCTGGTCGAGGGGGTCCGCCGGGCGCTCTCCCGCGGCCGGGCCCCTTACCCCGGTGGATCCCTGTACGACGGTCTCGCGGGCCCCCAGCACGGTCAGCACCGCCTCGGGCACGGACGACGCCTCCCGTACAGGCGCAAGCTCGACCACCCACACCCCGTCGGGCCAGCCGCCGCCCGCTCTGGGAACGGGCCGGGCTCCGGCGGCCGCCGCGCGGGCGGCCTCCTGGGACAGCCGGGTCTTGCCCGCGCCGCCGGCGCCGATGAGGGTGACCAGTCGCGTGGTGGCCAACTCGGCTGCCAGGGCGGCCAGTTCGGTCTCCCGGCCGAGGAACGACGTGAGGCCGGAACGGAGGTTGCCGGGTGGGGTGGGGGTGATACGGGGGGCGGTGGGCGTGCCGGGGGCGGGGTGCGGGTGCGTGTCACGCGGGTACGTGTCGCGCGGGGGCGCTGCACGCCGGGGTGCGGCGCCAGGGAATGCCTCGCCCCGGGGTGCGTCGCCTCGGGGTACGTCGCCCTGGGGTACGTCGCCCTGGGGTACGTCGTCGCCCGCCAGCAACTCGGCGTGCAGGGCGCGCAGTTCGGGTCCGGGGTCGGTGCCGAGGCGGGCGGCGAGGAGCGTCCGTACCTCGTCGTACGCCTGGAGCGCCTCGGCGGGCCGGCCCGCCGCGCGCAGCGCCCGGATCCGCAGGGCGTGCAGGGGCTCGTCCAGGGGCGCCCCGGCGGCGAGGGCCGCGAGGCCGGCCAGCGCCCGGTCCGGCCGGCCCCGTGCCACTTCGGCGGCCAGCAGGTCGCGGCGCGCCGCCGCGCGGCGCTGTTCGGCCCATACGACCAGGGGGTCGGCGGCCCGCCCCGGAAGGTCCGCGAGGGCGGGGCCGTCCCAGAGCGCGAGCCCCTCGTCCAGCAGCGTCAGGGCGTGCTCGGGATCCCCGTCCCGCAGGGCGGTGGCCCCGTCGGCGGCCAGCCGCTCGAAGCGGAAGAGGTCGACGGCGTCGCGCTCGGCGGCGAGCCGGTAGCCGCCGGGCGCGGAGACCACGGCCTCGCCGCCGAGGGCCCGGCGCAGCCGCCCGACCAGGGCTTGCAGCGCGCCCACCTCGTCGGCGGGCGGCTCCTCGTCCTCCCCCCACACCTGGGCGGCCAGCTCCCCCGTGCCGACCGCCCGCCCGCCGGCCCCGGCGAGCACGGCGAGGAGCGCCCGCAGCCGCGCTCCGCTGAGCCGTACCTCCGTCCCGTCGGGACGCAGGACCCGGGTGGCGCCGAGGACGCGATAGCGGTAGGTCACGCGACCATTGTCCCCGTTCCGGGAGGACAGGGGACACGCTCACGGGGGCCTGCCGAAAGGGCCACTACGGAGTCACTGGCGGAAGCTCCTCCTCCGGAGCGGCCCGGCCGAGGCCCGAGCTGACGGGACGCTCGTCATTGACCAGGACGAGCCGGTTCCTGGCCCAGGTGTCGAGCCGGTCGCAGGCCCACACGGGGTCGTACGCCGCCGTGGGCAGCTGCGGTACGCGCTTACGGCCGGTGTCGTCGAGCCGGTAGGGAACCTCGAAGGCCGTGTTCCAGTGGTCCGGGTGCGCGGCGAACCGCTCTTCCACTTCCGCCGGACCGATGCCCAGGTACGGGGCGATCTCCGTCCAGGAGCTGCCTCGCTCGCGCTCGAAGACCACGGCCGGGACGAGAGCGCGTTCCGCGAATTCGACGAGCTGGAACGCCTGGCTCACCCGGCCTCCCGGACCGGTGTCGGGGTCGTTCCCGGTGGCGACGAGGCCGGTGGCGCCCTCCGCGACGTCCACCGCGTGATCGCACAGGACAAGGCGCGCCAGAGCTCGGCGGGTGAATCGGGCACGGCCGGCGCGGAGACGTGCCGCGCGCCCGTTCCGGCGGCCAGTTCGGCGAAGGCCGCCTTCGCGCTGGGGCAGCCGGGGTGCGCGTCAGCAGGCGAGGAGTACGGCCTGTACGGTCTTGCCGCCGCCGGGGGTGGCCAGGATCGAGAGGCGGCGGGAGAGTTCGCGTACCAGCGTCATGCCCCTGCCTCCCTCCGCCATCACGTCCGTGGCCTCCCCGGTGGGGAACCGGGGACGCAGCGGGCTGCTGTCGTGGACCTCGACCGTGACCCGGCCGCGGTCCACGCTGAGTTGGAGGCGGCAGCCGCTCCGGCCGTGCCGGGTAGCGTTGGTGACGAGTTCGGAGACGACGAGCGTCGCGTCGTCCACCTGGTCCCGCGAGACCTTCTCGCCGCAGCCGTGGTTCAGGTAGGCGGCCGTGAGGTGGCGCGCCCAGCGGGCCGACAGCTCCGAGCGCGGCAGGCTGTACGTGGCGCGTGCGGCACGCCGTCGGGCATGCCCGTACGCACGCATCGAAACCACTCCCTTCGTGAGGGACCGGCGCCTGCCCCGGACTTCAGGGACGGCGGGCCACCGCCTTCACGCGGCGGCCGGGTCCGTCCCCTTCTGATTCCCGGGCACCGTGATCGGCAATCACCGCCGTTCACCCGGCCCCGCGCGGGGTGAGGAACTCCCGCACACGGTCAAGGTGTTCCTCGACCAGGCCCCGCATGAACGCGCGGTCGGGGAAGTCGCCCTGGAGGATCCGCAAGGGACCGGCCACGAGCGACAGGTGCTGGGCGAAGCGGTAGAGGCGGAGCCTGTCCTCGTCCAGTCCGGGGCGGTGCAGGGCGGGGTAGCTCGCGCCGAAGCGGATGCGCAGGAAGACGTGCTCCCATTCGACGTCGAAGTGCATGAGGCCCTCGATGTCGATGAGCACCGGCCGCCCCTGGGGGTCGATCAGCACGTGATCGGGGCCCAGTTCGCCATGGATGAGACCGTACGCGGCGCGGGGTGCGACGGCCCCGGCCAGTTCCTCCGCCACCTCGGCGAGGGGCTCGCGCAGCTCCGCCAGGCGGGGGTCGAGGGCGGCCCCCTCGGCGAGGTCGCGCGCCACCCGGTCCAGGACGACCTGTTCGGCCGTCCGGTCCCCGGGGGCGACGCCGTCCCCGGCCGCGACCACCGCGACCTTCCCGAGCACGGGACTGCGGCTGCCGTGCAGCACCGTGAGCATCTCGCCGAGGCGCACCACGACGCCGGCGGCCGCGTCGCGGTCCCGGTCGAGGAGGTCGTCCAGCGTCTCGCCGGGCAGGTCCTCCACCACCGCGAAGTCGGCGGGGAACAACTCCCCGCCGTTGTCGGCCAGATGGACGCGCGGCGCCCGTACCCCGAGGTCCGTCAGGGCCCGGTGCGCCGCCACGAACAGGCCGTACCCCGTGGCGTCCGAGAACGGATCCTCGCGCGCGTCCGGCGCACCGGCACGCGCGGGCCAGTAGTTCTCGCTCGCGGCCCAGCTGTAGAGCACGACACTCGACGCGTCGTCGAACGTGAGCCTGTACACGCCCTTCTTGCTGCCGCCCCGCAACCGGTCCACGCGGACCGGGCCGCGCCCGGGCCCGAAGGCCGCCCGTACCACCGCGGCCACGTCCCGCGGGGTGACATCCCCTCGCGTCGTTCCCGTCATCCCGTGCCTCCGAGCCTCTCGACCACCGATCGGCCGGCCGATCGACCGGCCGATCGACGCCGGACCGCCGGACCGCCGGACCGCCCGACCGAAGAGGTCAACCTAGCGCGGCAACCCCCGGGCCCCTCCGTCAGCGGCGGTACGCGCCCGCGCCGTGCCGTCAGATTCTGAATCGACCCCTCCCCAACTCGCCCCGGACAGCGCGCAGATGCCCACAATCGGCGCGTCCCGCCGGTTATTTGTTGATGACACGGGAACCCGGAGCTGACGGTTCGTGCACAACTCTTGACGTGTACGAAACACGGGGGAAGCATCTCCCCTACCGAGAGAGCGCTCTCCGATTACCCGCCCCCCACGCATGCCCCCACGCACGCACCCGTGCCTGCCCTTTTTCTGATGACTCAGGAGACATGCCCATGCACGCTCCTCCGCTCGCTTCGCCGGTACCGGCGTTCCGGAGATCCGCGCCGGACCGACGGCGCGGACTCGCCGTTTCCGTCGCCGCCACCCTGATCGCCTCCTTGCTGCTCCTCCTCCCCGGCAACAAGGCCGACGCCGCCCCGACCCTGCTCTCCCAGGGCAAGCCGGTGACGGCTTCCAGCACGGAGAACGCCGGCACCCCCGCCACGGGCGCCAACGACGGCAACACCGGCACCCGTTGGTCGAGCGCCGCGTCCGACCCCCAGTGGATCCAGGTCGACCTGGGCTCGACCGTCGCGGTCAACCAGGTGGTCCTGAACTGGGAGACGGCGTACGCGAAGGCGTACCGGATCGAGCTCTCCACCAACGGCACGAGCTGGACGCAGGCCTACGCCACCACTACGAGCGCCGGTGGCGTCGAGACCCTCACCGTCTCGGGCAACGCACGCTACGTCCGGGTGACCGGCACCGTCCGGGCCACCCAATGGGGTTACTCCCTCTGGGAGTTCCAGGTCTTCGGCGGCACCGACGGCGGCACCGGCAACCCGCTGCCGGGCGGTGGCGACCTCGGCCCCAACGTGATCGTCTTCGATCCGTCGACGCCCAACATCCAGGGCAAGCTGGACCAGGTCTTCCAGCAGCAGGAGTCGGACCAGTTCGGCTCGGGCCGCTACCAGTTCCTGTTCAAGCCGGGCACGTACAACGGGCTCAACGCCCAACTGGGCTTCTACACCTCGATCTCCGGTCTGGGCCTGTCGCCGGACGACACCAACATCAACGGTGACATCACGGTCGACGCCGGCTGGTTCAACGGGAACGCCACGCAAAACTTCTGGCGCTCCGCCGAGAACCTGGCCGTCAACCCGGTCAACGGCACCAACCGCTGGGCCGTGGCGCAGGCCGCGCCGTTCCGCCGCATGCACGTCAAGGGCGGGCTCAACCTGGCCCCCAACGGATTCGGCTGGGCCAGTGGCGGCTACATCGCCGACAGCAAGATCGACGGCACCGTCGGCCCGTACTCCCAGCAGCAGTGGTACACCCGTGACAGCTCCGTCGGCGGCTGGACCAACGGCGTCTGGAACATGGTGTTCTCCGGGGTCGAGGGCGCGCCCGCGCAGGGCTTCCCGAACCCGCCGTACACCACGCTGAACAACACCCCCACCTCGCGGGAGAAGCCGTTCCTGTACCTGGACGGCAACACCTACAAGGTGTTCGCCCCGGCGAAGCGCACCAACGCCCGCGGCACCACGTGGGGCAACGGAACGCCGCAGGGCCAGTCCGTGCCGCTCGACCAGTTCTACGTCGTCAAGCCGGGCGCGACCGCCGCGACGATCAACCAGGCGCTCGCGCAGGGGCTCAACCTCCTGTTCACGCCCGGCGTTTACCACATCAACCAGACCATCAACGTCAACCGCGCCAACACGATCGTCCTCGGTCTGGGCCTCGCCACGATCATCCCGGACAACGGGGTGACCGCGATGAAGGTCGCCGACGTGGACGGCGTCAAGCTGGCCGGCTTCCTGATCGACGCCGGTCCGGTCAACTCGCCGACGCTTCTCGAGGTCGGCCCCCAGGGCGCGTCCGCGGACCACTCCGCGAACCCGACCACCGTCCAGGACGTCTTCATCCGCATCGGCGGGGCGGGCCCGGGCAAGGCCACCACCAGCATGGTGATCAACAGCGACGACACGATCATCGACCACACCTGGATCTGGCGGGCCGACCACGGCGCCGGCGTCGGCTGGGAGACCAACCGCGCCGACTACGGTCTGCGGGTCAACGGTGACGACGTCCTCGCCACCGGCCTGTTCGTCGAACACTTCAACAAGTACGACGTGGAGTGGTACGGCGAGAACGGCAGGACGATCTTCTTCCAGAACGAGAAGGCGTACGACGCGCCGAACCAGGCGGCCATCCAGAACGGTTCGATCAGGGGGTACGCCGCCTACAAGGTGGCCGACTCCGTGAACAACCACGAGGGTTGGGGTCTGGGCAGTTACTGCAACTACACGTCGGATCCCAACATCATCCAGGAGCACGGCTTCCAGGCACCGGTGAAGCCCGGTGTGAAGTTCCACGACCTGTTGGTCGTGTCCCTCGGTGGGATGGGTCAGTACAACCACGTGATCAACAGCCTGGGGTCGGCCACGTCCGGCACCAGCACGATCCCGTCGACGATCACCTCGTTCCCGTAGTCCGGTGAACCGGATCCGGTAGCGGGAACACAGCAGGGCCCGTCCTCGACACGAGGACGGGCCCTGTTCGTCGTGGAACGCCCCGCCGGGGAACGTACCGGCGCGTCAGCGCCTGCCGCGCAGCTTGCCGAAGAGCTTGCGCGCCTGCTCCCGCTTATGCGGGTCGGCGGAGGCGCGCCGTACCTGCTCCGTGACGCGCTGCCCCTGCGGACTGCGGGTGAACTGCTTGATGCGGTCGAGCATGCCGGCCATGTTGTCTCCTGTGGACGCGGGAACCATGGCTTCCGAAGCCGTGGGCGGTTCGATCTGCGGTGCGTGTACCCCGTCACGGGCCGTCCACGCGTGGGGCGGTGCCCCGCACGGCTCATCAGTTCGGGCGGAGTGACGCGGGGGCGCCCAGACTTGACGGCATGCCGGACAAGCGCAGCGCGGGACTCCTCGTCCACCGGGTCACCGACACCGGTGTGCTCGTGCTGCTCGGGCACATGGGCGGGCCCTTCTGGGCCGGGCGCGAGGACGCCGCCTGGTCGATCCCCAAGGGGGAGTACGAACCGGGCGAGACCGCCGAGGCCGCCGCGCGCCGGGAGTTCCAGGAGGAAGTGGGCCTGCCGCCGCCCGGAGGGCCGTGGACGCCGCTGGGCGAGGCACGCCAGCGGGGCGGCAAGATCGTCACGATCTGGGCCGTCGAGGGGGACCTGGACCCGGCGCTCGCCGTGCCCGGCACCTTCACCATGGAGTGGCCGCGGGGCAGTGGCGTGCTGCGGGAGTTCCCCGAGATCGACCGGGTGGCGTGGTTCGGCCTGCCGGAGGCGGCGCGGCGCCTGGTGGCGGGCCAGCGGGTGTTCCTGGAGCGGCTGGCGGAGCAGATAGCGGAGGACGACCGTCCGCTTCCCCCTCCGCCAGGCGAGTGACGCCGGAGACCCGCCGCCAGGAAAAGGATCAGCCATGGCCTGTCGTACCCGTGTTCTCGGCGCTGTCGGTACCGCCCTGCTGGCCGCGGCCCTGCCCGCGACCGTCCTGCCCGCCGAGGCGGTGTCCCTGGGCCCCGCCGCCGGTCCCCCGGCGGGCGCGGGAGGGCCGGGCGGGGAGCGGCGGGAGCCGGACCAGGAGGGCTCGGTCGCGGCGGCGGACCTGCTGGCCGCGACGGCCGCCTGTGCCCCGGTCTCGAAGGGGAAGTACCGCACCGACGAGGGCGCGGCGGAGACCGTTCCCGTCTGCGACGCGACGGGCGCGGTGTTCTGGAAGGCCGACATGGACATCGACTGCGACGGGCAGGTCACGGCGCACTGCAACACGACGACCGACCCGTGGTTCCAGAACCAGACCGCGTTCTCGCAGTCCGACGGCAAGCCGCTGAACTCGGAGAAGCTGCCGTTCGTCGTCGTGCCCGCGCCGAGCGAGCGGTGGACGTACACGGCGTCGGGCATCCGCGGGGGCGGGGTCGTGGCCGTCGTCCACGGCGGGCGTGTGCAGTACGCGGTGGTCGGCGACACCGGCCCGGTGGGCATCATCGGCGAGGCCTCGTACGCCGCCGCGGGCGGCTTGGGCATCCCGCCGCACCCCCAACGGGGCGGCGTGCCCTCGGGGGTGACGTACATCCTCTTCAAGAACAGCCGGGTCTCCCCCATCGAGAACCACGACGAGGCGGTCCGGCTCGGGGACGTACTGGCGAAGAAGTTCGTGCGCGAGAACGGGCACGCGCGGTAGGAGGCGCCCAGGCCGGCGCGCGGGCCCGTTCCCGTGCTCCCCCGGTCCGCCGCCACGCTCTTGACGCCCGCGCCGGGCTGCACCACCCTTTCGCAGAGCGATCACGACCTCCCGCGAGCGAAGAACGAAGAACGGGGACATGCGACCGGCCCAGCGCCCCCTGCCCGGCCTCACCGAGACCGCCGCGCGGCTCGGGACGTCCCCTCCGCGGCCGGAGGCCCGACGGTGAACGCGGCGGCGGACGGCGGCGGTCTGCCGGGCCCCGCCCGCCGGGAGCGGTCCGTCGACGTGCTGGTGGTCGGCGCCGGCCCCGCGGGCCTCGCGGCGGCGGCCCGGCTGGCCGGGGCGGGCGCCGGCACGGTGGAGGTCGTCGACCGGGAGGAGCAGGCCGGCGGGATCCCCCGGTACTGCTACCACGCCGGGTTCGGCCTGCGGGACCTGCGGCGCCCGATGAGCGGCCCCGCGTACGCCCGCCACTGGACCGACACGGCCGCGGGCGCCGGCGCCGTGGTCCGTACCGGAATCTCCGTGACCGGCTGGGCCGGTCCGCTGACCGTGGACACCACCGGCGGCGGCGGACCGGAGCGGCTGACGGCCGGTGCGGTCGTCCTGGCCACCGGCGCACGCGAACGGCCGCGCGCCGCGCCGCCGGTGCCCGGCCCGCGCGCGGCGGGTGTGTTCACCACGGACGAGCTCCAGCGGGCGGTCCACCTCCACCACCGGCCGGTCGGCGCCCGCGCCGTCGTGATCGGGGCCGAACCCGTCAGCTACTCCGCGGTGCGGACCCTGCGCGCCGCCGGGGTGGAGGTCGCCGCCATGGTCACCGACCGGCCGCGCCACGTGTCGTCCTGGCCGGCGGAGGTCGGTGCCCGGCTGCACCGGCGTATACCGCTCCTCACGGACACGACGGTGACCGGACTGCTCGGCCCGGGCGGCCCGGGCGCCCGGGGCAGCCGGAACGAGCGGGGCAGCCATGACGGTCGGGGCCGGCTGACCGGCGTCGCGCTCCGGCACGCCGACGGCAGGACGGTCACCCTCGGCTGCGACACGGTCGTCCTCACCGGGGACTGGATCCCCGCACACGAACTGGCCCGCCTGGGCGGCGTCCCGCTGGACCGGGGCACCCGGGGCCCGGCGGTCGACACCTCGTTCCGTACGGGCACGGCGGGGGTCTTCGCCGTCGGCAACCTGCTGCACGCCGTCGAGCCCGCCGGCACCGCGGCCCGCGAGGGCAACCTCGTCGCGGGGCCCGTGCTGCGGTACCTCTCCGACGGGCGGTGGCCGGACCGGCAGTTGGCGGTGGAGGTCGGCGCGCCCCTGCGGTGGGTGGCGCCGAACCGTATCGACCCGAAGGGACCGCGCCCGCCGCTCGGCCGCTTCGCCCTCCGTACGGCACGCCCCGAGGCCCGGTTGTCGGCGGTGGTCGTCAGCCAGGACGGCCGGATCCTGCACCGCGAGCGGCTGCGGCGCGGCGCGCTGCCGAACCGTCCGCTGTACGTCTCCGCCGACTGGATCGACCGGGCGGATCCGGGCGGGGGCCCGGTCGTGATCACGGGCCGGGCCGGCTGACGCGGTCGGGGCGAGCGGGCGGGCGTACACGGGCATGAAACGGCCCCACCGGCAGGGGGGCGGCCGGTGGGGCCGGGGGCCGCACCGGTAAGGGGGGACCGGTGGGCCGTGGACCTGGCGGCCCGGGGGGACGGGCCGCGAACTCGGGTCGAAGGTGCGTGTGCCCGGTGTCCCCGGTGGTATGCCCGCGGACCGGAAAGTTTTTCTCCGGGACCTGTCGATCCTGTCGTACCCCGCGCGTCGTACTGATGTAGGACGACCCAGAGGCACCATCCGCCCCAGGAGGAACCATGAAGTATCTGCTGCTGATCTGCACGGACGACACCGTGACCGTCGACGACCCCGCCGAGCTGGACGCCCAGCCGTGGGTCGACGAGATGGACGGCCGGGGCGCGCGTCTGATGGGGGACCGCGTGCGGCCCTCCGAGGACGTCACGACCGTCCGGGTGCGGGAGGGCTCGCTGCTCCTGACGGACGGTCCCTTCGCCGACACGAAGGAGCACATGGCCGGTTTCGACGTCATCGAGTGCGCGGATCTCGACGAGGCGGTGGAGATCGCCTCGAAGCACCCGATGGCCCGGTTCGGGATGATCGAGGTGTGGCCGTTCTGGACGGAGTGAGCGAGGCGGTCGCCGCCGCGTACGCCGAGGAGTGGGGCCGGATCGTGGCGTCGCTGATCCGGTTCACCGGCGACTGGGACCTGGCGGAGGAGTGCGCGCAGGACGCCTTCGCGCGGGCGGTGGAGCGCTGGCCGCGCGACGGGGTGCCGAGGCGTCCCGGCGCGTGGCTCACCACGACCGCCCGCAACCGGGCGCTGGACCGGCTGCGCCGCGCGCGGACCGAGGCCAAGGCCGTACAGGAGGTGGCGGGTCTGGCGGACCGCGCGCCGTCCGGCGCGCCGACGGGAGAGGAGACCGAGGTGGACGGGGACGGCGCCCTGCCCGACGACCGGCTGCGGCTGATCTTCACCTGCTGCCACCCCGCGCTGGTGCCCGAGGCGCGCGTCGCGCTCACCCTGCGGTCGCTCGCGGGGCTGAGCACGGCGGAGATCGCCCACGCGTTCCTGGTCTCCGAGTCCACGATGGCGCAGCGCCTCGTACGGGCGAAGAACAAGATCCGGCACGCGCGGATCCCCTTCCGGGTGCCGTCGGCGGCGCAGTTGCCCGAGCGGACGGCGGCGGTGCTGAGTGTGCTGTACCTGCTCTTCAACGAGGGGTACGGGGCCTCGGCCGGCGCGGTGCCCGTACGGCGTGAACTGACCGCCGAGGCCGTCCGGTTGACGCGGCTGCTGGCCGGGCTGCTGCCGGACGACACGGAGGTACGGGGCCTGCTCGCGCTGATGCTGCTGCACGACGCGCGGCGTGCCGCGCGGGTCGACGCGGCCGGGGAGCTGGTGCCGCTGGAGGCGCAGGACCGCTCGCTCTGGGATCGTGACGGGATCGCCGAGGGGCTGTCCGTCCTGGAGGACGCGCTGCTGCGGCGCCGGCCGGGGCCGTACCAGGTGCAGGCGGCCGTCGCGGCCTGCCACGCCTCGGCGTCCGACGCGGCGGACACGGACTGGCCCCAGATCGCGCTGCTCTACCGGGAGTTGGCGCGGTGGTCGCCGGGGCCCGTGGTGGAGCTGAACCGCGCGGTGGCGGTCGCGATGGCCGAGGGGGCGGAGCACGGTCTCGCGCTGGTGGAGGGCCTGGTCTCGGCGGGTGAACTGGCCGGGTACTTCCCGCTGTACGCCACCCGCGCCGACCTGCTGCGCCGGCTCGGCCGGTGGGGCGGGGCGGCGGACGCCTACCGCGAGGCGCTCGCGTCGGCGCCGACGGAGGCGGAGCGGCGCTATCTCGCCCGGCGCCTCGCTGAGGCGGAGGCGGAGGCGGAGAGGGAGGCGGAGCAAGGCCGCGGGGCGGGATGAGCGGCGCACGCCCGGCCGGTAGCGGCCGGGCGTGCGGGCGTACGGGTGTGCGTGACGGGCTACTTCTTCGCCGTCCTCGGCACGTACATCTTGATGTCGGTCAGGCTCGCGCTGCCCTCGTACACGTTGGTGTAGAGGTCCCCGATGACGAAGGAGTCCGGGTACGCGGATCCCGCCGGCCACTGGTCCGGCCAGGTGGCGCTGCCGTTGTAGTCGTTCTGCGTGAGGGTGTTGTTGAAGCGGCCGTCGTACTCGCTGGCCTTGACGTTGTAGTGCCAGATCGGCTTGTTGTCGACGATGAAGTTCCGGTGGAACCGCAGGGTCTTCTGGCCCGCGCGGGCGAAGTTGCCGCTGGCCTCCAGCGTGTAGCCGGTGGCGTCACGCTCGATGGCGAAGACGTAGTCCTGGTTGGGCATCAGCTCGGGCTGGAGCTCGGCCGCGGAGGACAGCTGCTGCTCGGCGACCCCGCCGGAGCAACTGGTCATGAACCACTGCGAGTTGCCCGCCAGACCGCCCCTGCCCGGGTTCCAGTTGGGCAGTCCGCTGATCCACATGTTGACCGTGTTGAAGCTGCTGTCCTTGTAGTCGTAGTACGTGTTTGTCCCGGAGTTGCAGACGCGGCCGCCGGTGCCGGTGCCCACCCGGTCGGGGTGCTGGGCGAAGGAGTCCATCAGGACCTTGCGGCGGTAGTGCCAGAAGTGGTTGTTGCGGGGGGCGGGGTTCGCGAAGTCGACGATCGACAGGTAGTGGAAGCCGTTGTAGCCGTACCGGCCGGCCCGGACGTCCTGCCACTCGCAGTACGGCGCCGACGCGTCGCCCTCCCAGCCGGGGCTGTCGGAGCCCTCGCCCCAGGGGTGCTGCGTCTTGCAGCCGTCCTTGCTGTAGCCATTGATGCGGTTGCCGTAGTCGATGGTGCCGTTGCGCTTCCCGCCGAAGTCGAGCGTCTTCAGGCGGTATTCGATGCGGTACTGGTCGGGCAGGGCCTGGGTGGGGCGGAAGATGGCGCCGCCGGTGTGGTCGGGGACCTTGAGCTGGGCGACCGTCCTGCCGCCCGCCCGGCCGTTGGTGATGGACGGCGGCTTCTCGATCTGGCCGTCCTTGTTCCAGTCGCGCGCGGACAGCGAGGCGGTCAGCCAGCCGCCGTCACCGACCTTGAACTCCTTGCGGTAGGTGGCGAAGGAGTTGAACGCGGTGTCCCAGGCGGGCCCGTAGTCGTTCCGGTACCACTTGCCGTTGTCCTCCATGATGGTGTCGAACGGCTGGTTGTAGGTCTCGCGGGTCCAGGGGGTGCGGTTCGGGTCGAGCGGCCTGCTGAAGTTCTCCGAGTGCAGCAGCTGCCAGGCCGGTGCCTTGGGGGCGGGGGCCGCGGCCGGTACGGCCCCGGTGGCCGCCGTCGCCTGCGTACCGCCGCCCTCGTCGGGCGCGGCCGAGGCCGAACCGAGGGTGAGGGGGACGACCAGCGCGCCGCAGACCAGGCCCGCCAGCGCGTAACGATGAGTGCGGGTCATCAGAAATTGCCTTCCGGATCGTAGTAGTTCTGGGCGTTCTCCTTGGTGACACGAGGGGACGGGACGACCGTGTCCTTCTCGGTCTTCTTGCCGTCGAGGATGTCCACGGTCCTGTCGAGACCGAGGCCGCCGATCACGTCGGCGTCGTTGAGTCCGGTGACCAGGTAGTTGGTGCCGTCGAGGATGGCCTTGAGCGCCTCGGCCTGGCCGTCCACCCCGGCCAGCACGATGTCCTTGTCCCGGCCGGCGTCCTTGATGGCGCGCTGCGCGCCCAGGCACATGGCGTCGTTCTCGCAGAAGACCGCGTCGAGGTCGGAGTGCGAGGCGAGCAGGCTCTCCATGACGGTCAGTCCGCCGTCCGAGCTCCAGTTGCCGAAGTCGGGCGCCTCCACGATCTTGATGCCGGGGGCGCTCTCCAGCGCCGACTTCACACCGTTGGTACGGGCCTGGCCGATGCTGTTGTCGGCGGGGCCGCCCTTGACGAGGGCGACCGTGCCGCCCTTGCTGAGCCGCTCGACGAGGAACTGGCCGTTCTGCCGGCCGATGGCCTCGTTGTCGGGGCCGATCCAGCTGCTGTACGTACCGGTGCGGAACTTGCGGTCGACCAGGACGGCGGGCTTGCCCGCGGCCTTGATGGAGTTGAGGACGGCGGGGGCCGACTCCAGCGGGCCGCCCGAGACAATCACGGCGTCGACGTCCTTGCTCAGCAGGTCCTCCACGTTGGAGGCGAGCTTCGCCGCGTCGCCGCCCGCGTCGGTGCTGACGGTCTCGACGCCCTTCTTCTTCGCCTGCGCCTTGATGGCCCGGTCCATGCCGTTGAAGTAGGGGCCGCTGAGCGTGAAGTTGGCGATGCCGACGGTGTACGAGCCGTCGCCCTTGCCGCCCGTACCGCCGTCGGAGGAGCAGCCGGCGAGGGACGCGGCGAGTGCTCCGGCCACCAGGATCCCGGACGCTTTCTTCGTGATCATGAGGTTCGTGCCTTTCCGGTGCGCTGGACGAGGATGACGGCGACGATGATCAGGCCCTTGAGCACCTGCTGCCAGAAGCTCTGCACGTCGTAGAGGTTGAGGAGGTTGTTGATCAGCGCGAGGACGAGGACCCCGGCGAAGGTGGCCCGTACGGACCCCTTGCCGCCGGCCAGGCTCGCGCCGCCGATCACGCACGCGGCGATCGCGTCGAGCTCGAACGCCGTGCCCACGCTGGGCTGGGCGATGCCGACGCGGCTGGCGAGGATGACCCCGGCGAGGCCCGCGCAGGCACCGCTGATGGTGTAGGCGAGGACGATGTGCCGCCGTACGCCGATGCCCGCCAGCCGGACGGTCTCCGCGCTGCCGCCGATCGCGACGAGGGAGCGGCCGGCCGGGGTGCGGCTGAGGAAGATCCCGCCGAACAGGAAGACCCCGAGCATGATCAGGGTGGAGACGGGGATCGGGCCGAGGACGGCGGAGCCCAGCTCGAAGAAGCCTTCCTTCTCGGGCGCCACGGGCGTCTCCGAGTAGACGAAGGCGAGTCCTCTGATGGTGGTGAGCGCGGCGAGCGTCACCACGAACGGGGCGAGTTGGAAGCGGGCCACCAGGGTCCCGTTGAGCAGCCCGAAGCCCATGCCGGAGACGATGCCGACGAGCATGGCGAGGGGGACGGGGAGTCCGGACGACAGCCCGGCGGCGACGATGCCGGAGAAGGCGACCACGGAGCCGACGGAGAGGTCGATGCCGCCGGTGAGGATGACGGTGAGCATGCCGTAGGCCAGCAGGCCCGTGGTGACCATCTGCTTGAGCAGGTTGGTGATGTTGCCCTCGGTGAGGAAGGCGTCGGTGGTGGAGCCCGCGACCGCGACGAACGCGATCAGCAGCAGGGCGAGGCCCGCCTCCAGGGTGAGGTCGCGCCCCGCGACGACGAGCCTCGGCAGCCGCCGCGCGGGGGTCCCGTCGCCGGCCGGCCGCTTCGCCCCGCCGGGGCCGCCGGACTCGGACGGCTTGGTCAGTTGTTCGGTCATGCGGCGTGTCCGATCGCGTGGGCGAGGACGGTGTCCTCGGTCGTACGGTCCGAGGGGAGGTCCGCGGCGATCCGGCCCTCGTGCATCACCAGCACCCGGTCGGTGGCGCCCAGGACCTCGGTGAGGTCGGACGAGATCAGCAGGACGGCGAGCCCGTCCCTGGCGAGCTCGTCGAGCATCCGGTAGATCTCGGCGCGGGTGGCCATGTCGACGCCCCGGGTGGGTTCGTCGAGCAGCAGCACCCGCGGTCCGGTGAGCAGCCACTTGGCGAGGACGGCCTTCTGCTGGTTGCCGCCGCTGAGCGCGCGGACGGGGAGCTTCGCGGAGTGGGCGGGCCGGATGTCGAGCTGCTTCACCATCGACTCGACCCGCCGCCCGCGTTCGCCGGTGTCGAGCAGCGGGCCCCGGGTGAAGGTGCGCAGGGTGGTGAGGCCGATGTTCTCGGCGGTGGACAGGCCGAGGACGAGGCCGGTGCGTTTGCGGTCCTCGGTGACCAGGGCGAGCCCGGCGGCGATGGCCTCGCGGGGGGTACGGAAGCGGTCGGCGGCGCCGCCGGCCGTCCGGACGGTCCCGGAGCTCGCGGGTTCGGCGCCGAAGACGCAGCGGGCCAGTTCGCTGCGCCCGGAGCCGACCAGGCCGAACAGCCCGGTGATCTCGCCCGCCCGCAGGGTGAAGGAGACGTCCGCGAACTCCCCGGGGCGGTGCAGGGACGAGACGGTGAGCAGGGCCTCGCCCGGGTCGTGGCGGCGGTCCGGGTAGAGCTGGCCCGGGCGGCGGCCCGCCATCAGCCGGATGAGTTCGTTCTCGTCGGTGCGGTCGGGGGTGGTGGTGGCGACGGCCCTGCCGTCCTTGATCACCACGATGGAGGTGGCGAGTTCGGTGACCTCGGCGAGGCGGTGGGAGACGTACACGACGAGCACGCCGCGCTCCTGGAGGCGGCGGATGAGCGCGAAGAGCTCCTCCAGGTCGTTGCCCGCGAGGACGGCGGAAGGCTCGTCGAGGACCAGTACGCGGGGCTCGCCGCCCTCGCTGACCAGCGCCTTGGCGATCTCGACCATCTGCTGTCGGGCGACCGTGAGGCGGCCCGCCCGGATACGGGGGTCGATGGCGCCGTACCCGATGGACTCCAGCAGGTCCCGGGCCCGGGCGTGCGCGGCCCGCCAGTCGATGAGGCCGAGGCGGCGCGGGAAGTGCCCCATGAGGAGGTTCTCGGTGACCGATAACTCGGGGACGAGGGTCAGTTCCTGGTGGACCGTGCGGATGCCGTGGGCGTGGGCGTCGTGCGGGGAGCGCAGGTCGGCGCGGACGCCGTCGAGCAGGAGTTCACCGGCGCTCATCCGCTCCGCGCCGGCCAGGATCTTGATCAGGGTGGACTTGCCGGCCCCGTTGGCGCCGACCACGGCGAGGACCTCACCGGCGTGTCCGGTCAGGTCCACCCCGTGGAGCACCTCGGTGGCGCCGTACGCCTTGCGCACCCCGCGGACCTCCAGGGCGGGCGGCCGGGCCGGCGGGGAGGTACGGGTCGTGCTGGTCACCCGAGGGCCTCCATCACCACGATGGTCTTCTGGCGGGTGAACTCCAGCGCGGTGTCGTGCAGTCCTTCGGCGGAGCCGCCGGTGTCCTTGGGGCCGCCGAAGGGCAGGTTCTCGGCGCGCAGCGCGGTGGAGCCGTTGATGACGACCCCGCCGACGTCGAGCCGGTGGGCGAGCTGGAAGGCGCGCCGGATGTCCTGGGTGAAGACGGCAGCCTGGAGTCCGTACGGGGACTCGTTGGCCATCCGTACGGCGTCGAAGGGGTCGGTGAACCGGGCGACGGGCGCCACGGGGCCGAAGATCTCCTCGGCGAGCGCGGGGCTGTCGGCGGGGACGTCGACGAGGACGGTGGGGTCGCTGAACGCGCCCCGGCGCCCGCCGCCGGCGGCCTTGCGCGCGCCGTCGGAGACGAGGGCGGCGACGGCGGCCTCGACGCGTTCGGCGGCCTGTTCGCTGATGAGCGGTCCGACGTCGGTGCCGTCGGCGAGCTGGTCGCCGACGGTGAGCTTGGCGGCGCCCGCGAGCAGGGCGTCCACGAAGGCGTCGTGGATGCCGTCCTGGACGTACACGCGCTTGACCGCGCAGCAGATCTGGCCGTTGCCGCGGGCGAGCCGGCCGAGGACGACGGCTTCGGCGGCGGCCTCGACGTCGGCGTCGTCGCAGACGATCAGGGCGTCGTTGCCGCCGAGTTCGAGGTGGACCTTCTTGAGGGTGTCGGCGGCGCGGCGGGCGATCTCGCGGCCGGCGTGGGTGCTGCCGGTGAGGCTGACGGCGGCGGCGCCGGGCCGGGAGGCGAGTTCCTGGGAGACGTGGACGCCTCCGGTGAGGAGCTGGTGGGCGCCTTCGGGGGCGCCGGCGCGGGCGACCAGTTCCGCGATGCGGACCAGGGTGAGCGGGCAGCGTACGGGCGGGTGGACGAGCACGGCGTTGCCGGCGGCGAGCGCGGCGGCGGCCTTGTGCGCGTACAGCTCGACCGGGTAGTTGAACGGCACCAGGGCGGCGACGGGGCCCAGGGGTTCGCGGACGGTGACGGCGAGGTGGCGCTCCAGGCCCGGGACGGCGTCGAGGGGGATCTGCCGGCCGAAGAGCCGGGTGGCCTCGCCGGCGTACCCGCGGAAGATCCGGATCGCCGCCTTGACCTCCTCGGTGGTCTGGAAGAGCGGCTTGCCGTTCTCCGCGGCGAGCAGCCGGGCCAGGTCGCCGGCTTCCGACTCGATCAAGTCGGCTGTACGGAGGAGGAGTTGGGCCCGTTCGTGGGCGGGCAGGGCAGCCATGGCGCGCTGGCCGCGTCCGGCGGCGGCGAGTGCGGCGGTGAGCTGTTCGGGGGTGCTGTCGGCGATCTCGCCGAGGACCTCGCCGGTTCCTGGGTTGTGCACGGGCAGCGGGGCGGTACGGGTCGACATGCGTCGCTCTCCCTGTACTGGCTTTGGCAGTTGGTCATTTCTGCGGAAAGTCGCTGCGATGCTGGCGCACCCTCCGTAATTCGTCAACACATAAAACAAAATGGCTGGACCACACGGGTCGGGGGCTTTCGGGCAGGATCGGGGGTCCGGTCGGCGCGTGCCGCGCCCCGCGCGCGGCGCGTCTTCCCCCGGCGATGAACGGGGAGTGACCGGATCCGGTACGGCGCGGGAGGGACCGGCGACGGTTCACCGCCGCCGGTGATCCCTGTGCGGAGATGGGCGTCGAGCGTTGGAACGTCGTTCACGCGCAGGCCACACCGGGTGCCAACCATCAAGATGTGGCCAGGGGGCCGACCCCCGGCACGCTCGCTGATGCGTTCGCACCCGGGAGACCGCACCATGACACGCATACGCTCCGCAGTCACCGCTGTCGACCGCCGGTCCTTCCTCACCGCCACCGGGGCGGTCGGCGCATCGGCGGGAATCGGACTCGTGCTCGGCGCGGGCGGCGGCTCGGGCGAGGCGTCCGCGGCGTCCACCGCCTCCGCGCCGCCCACGCACCCGGCCGTCCCCGCGGCCCGGCCGCCCGCCACTCCCCTGCCCGTCACCCCGCGGCCCCTGCCCGCCCGCACGACCCTCGACACGGTGGCCTCGCCCCGGAGCGCGGCCGTGCCCTACCGGCGGCTGGGCGACGGTCCCGGCTGGCGGCGGGTGGTACGGGACGACCTCGCCGCGCCCCGCTCGGGCCGCGCCGGGCGGCGTACCGTCCTCAGCTCGTTCGTCCAGCTCACGGACATGCACCTGGTGGACGTCCAGCACCCGGTGCGCACGGAGTACCTGCGTTCGATGGGGAACCTGTCGTCGTGGCGGCCCCAGGAGGCGCTCACCGTGCCGGGCGCGGTCGCCCTGGTCGAGCAGATCAACGCCCTGCGGCACGGGCCCGCCACCGGCGCCCCGCTGGCCTTCGCGGTGACGACGGGCGACAACACCGACAACAACTCGCGGGCGGAGCTGGACTGGTTCCTGACGGTGATGAGCGGGGGCCGCGTCACCCCCAACACCGGTGACCCCAGACGGTACGAGGGCCCCCAGAACTCCGGCGAACGGCTCTACTGGCACCCCGAGGACGCCCGCCCGGACACCGACAAGAAGCTCGGCTACCCGCGCGTCGAAGGATTCCTCGCCGCCGCGATCCGCTCCGTCAACAGCCCCGGCCTGCGGATCCCGTGGTTCTCGACCGTCGGCAACCACGACACGCTGGCCAGCGGCGCCATGGCCGACCGCAGCGGCTACCTCGCGGACTTCGCGGTCGGCGGGAAGAAGCTGTACGCCATCCCCGACAGCGCCGCGACCACCCTGCGCAAGGTCCTCACGAGCGGCAGCCGCCCGGCCGGCGGCGGTCTCGTCGACCTGCTGCGCGCCTCCACCCGGTCGATGCGCGCGATCACCCCCGATCCGGGCCGGGCGCCGTTCGGCCCGCGCGAGTACCTGACCGCGCACCTCGACCCGGCGCGCGCGGGGGCGGGTCCGGCGGGGCACGGCTACACCGCGGCCAACCTGGACAGCGACACGCTGTACTACACGTTCCCCATGGGCGAGAACGTCACCGGCATCAGCCTGGACACCACGGACCGCGGCGGCCACTTCCTCGGGTCGCTCGGCACGGAACAGCTGAAGTGGCTGGAGCGCACCCTCGTCGCCCACAAGGACCAGTACGTCGTCGTCTTCAGCCACCACAACAGCTGGACGATGACCAACACCCACCGCGACCCCGCGAAGCCGGGCGAGGCCCGGCACACCGGCGACGAGGTGGTCGCGCTGCTCAAGAAGCACCGGGCCGTGCTGGCCTGGGTCAACGGGCACAGCCACCGCAACGCGGTCCTGCCGCACGGGAGTTTCTGGGAGATCTCCACGGCCTCGCACATCGACTTCCCGCAGCTCGCCCGCGTGATCGAGATCGCCGACAACAACGACGGCACGCTCTCCCTCTTCACCACGCTCATCGAGTCGTCGGCGCCGCACCGCACGGACTTCCACGACCTGTCGCAGACCGGACTCGCCTCCCTGTACCGGGAGTTCTCGTTCAACGCCCCGGGCGCGGGCAAGGCGGGGGCGGGCACGTCGAAGGACCGCAACACGGAGCTGGTGCTGAAGCGCTGAGTGCCCGGTGCGGCAACCGGGGCCGTCCTAGGCCGCGTCGGCGGGGGTGACGAGGCGCTGGAGGCCGGGCGCGTAGAGGTCGGCGAGGCGTTCGGGGGTCACGGCCGCCGCCGCGCCCGCGCGGTACAGGCTGAGGGTCACGCCGAGGCCGAGGACCTGGGCCGCGATCAGTTCGGCGCGCAGGGCGGCCTCGGGGCCGGGCAGCAGCGCGGCCAGGCGCTGGGTGAACTGGGCGTCGAAACGCTCCCTCAGCAGGGTCCGTTCGTCGTCCTTGCCGAGCGAGAACACCACCCGCAGCAGGGGGTCGGAACTCTGCTCCTCGCGGGCGCGCAGGAGGGCCAGCACCAGGTGGCGGCCGAGCGAGGCGGGCGGCGCGGCGAGGAGGGTGTCGGCGGCGGGGCCGAAGTCGGCGACGGTGTTGAAGAGCGCCTCCTTCGTGCCGAAGTGCTTGACGATCAGGGAGGGGCTCACCCCCGCGTCAGCGGCGATGGCCCGCAGGGTCACCTCGGCGTAGGGGCGGAAGGCGAACGCGCGCCGGGCGACGAGCAGGATGGCCCGGCGGCCGGTTCCCGGGTCGGCGCCCCCACTCGTCGTACCACCGCCCGCACCGGTTCCACCCCCGGCGCCGGTGCCGGCGCCCCCGGTGGTGGTGTGGTCGGTCTGCCCGTTCATGCGCCCTCCCGGCCGCCAGGGCGGACGCCCGCCGACGTCACCCGCGCCCTGTCCCGCCCGACGGTACCGGGGGCGGTGGGGCGCTGCCGCGGCAGACACAGCGTGACGGCCAGCGCGAGCAGCGCCGCGCCCGCCGCGATGAGGAAGACGAGGAGGTACGCGTGGAGGGTGGGGGCGGTCCGCCCGTCCACCTGGAAGGTGACGTTCGCGAGCACGGCGGCCACCACGGCGCTGCAGAACGCCTGCCCGACCGACCGCATCAGGGTGTTGAGCCCGTTCGCCGCCCCCGTCTCGCTCACCGGCACCGCGCGCATCACCAGGGCGGGCAGCGCGGAGTAGGCGATGGCGGTACCCGCCGCGACGACGGTCGCGCCGAGGATGATCGTCCAGAACTGGTGGCTGGTGAAGAACCGCACCACGTAGCCCACCGCCAGGATGGCCGCGGCGAGCGCGAGGGCCGTCTTCGGCCCGTACTTCGCGGAGATCCGCGCCGACACCGGGGACAGCGCGACCATCGCGAGGCCGCCGGGCAGCAGGCACAGGCCGCTGACGACGATCGACGCGCCGAGCCCGTACCCGGTGGCCTTCGGTTCCTGCACCATCTGGGCGGTGGACAGGGAGTTGGCGTAGAACGCGAAGCCGATCAGGAGGGCCGCGACGTTCGTCAGCAGGACGGCGGGCTTCGAGGAGACCCGCAGGTCGACCATGGGGCTGGTGGTACGGAGTTCGTACGCGCCCCAGACCAGTCCGATCAGGACGGCGAGGGCGAGCAGGCCCAGCGTGCGGACGGACGTCCAGCCCCACGAGCCGCCCTGGGTGACCGCGAGCAGCAGGCTCACCAGGGCGGCGGACAGCCCGAGCGCGCCGGGCGCGTCGAAGCGCCCGCGCGAGCGCACCGGCGATTCGGGTATGACGAGCAGGACGAGCACCATGTCGAGCAGCCCCAGCCCGGCCGACGCCCAGAACATGGTGTGCCAGTCGTAGTGCTCCACCACCAGCGCGGCGACCGGCAGGCCGATGGCGGCGCCGATGCCCAGCGTCGAGCTCATCAGCCCGATCGAGGGCAGGACCCGGACGGGCGGCAGCTCGTCGCGCATGATGCTGATGCCGAGCGGCACCACGGCGAGCGCCGCGCCCTGGAGCGCTCGGCCCGCGATGAGCACGGCGATCTGCGAGCTGACCGCGCACAGGACGGACCCGGCCACCAGCACGCCGAGGGAGGCGAGGAGCACCCGGCGCTTGCCGTACATGTCGCCGACCCGCCCGAGCACGGGGGTGCAGACGGCGCCGGTGAGGAGGGTGACGGTGACCAGCCAGCTGGCGGCCGTCGGGGTGGCGCCGGTGAGCTGGGGGATGTGCGGCAGCAGCGGCACGACCAGCGTCTGCATGACGGCGACCACGACTCCGCAGAAGGCGAGCACGGCCACCAGGAAGCGGGCGCGCGGGGCCGGGGCGGGCTGGGGTGTCGCTTCTGACATGTCTCTCCGTACGGGCCGGGTCACAGCAGGAGGGGTGCACAGGCGTTCACCCCTCAGGGTAAATACATGTATACACCATCGAACTACTGGGGTGCACAGACGTTCACCACGCCCCTCGCCACTCCCCTCAGGACACCGCCCACCGGACCGCTCCCCCGGCCGTCGGGGGGCGTCGCGCCCCCCGGCACACTGGTACCGGCGGTTCCGGGTCCGGTTCGCGCCCGACAACGCCGTGGGAGACGCGATGGCGCTACAGATCAGCGCGACCAACCCGGAGCAGCCCGCCGTGCTCCTCGACCTGCCCTGGAACACCCAGCTCGACGAGTGGCCCGCGGAGTGCCTCGTGGCGCTCCCGCGCGGCATCTCGCGCCACGTGGTGCGCTTCGCGTCGGCGGGGCCCGACGTGGTGGCGGTCAAGGAGATCACCGAACGGGCGGCGGTACGGGAGTTCGGGCTGCTGCGGGACCTGCACCGGCTCGGCATACCGGCCGTGGACCCGCTGGCCGTGGTGACCGGGCGCGTGGACGCGGACGGCGAGCCGCTGGAGTCGGCGCTGATCACCCGCCACCTCAAGGGATCGCTGCCGTACCGCTCGATGTTCGAGTCGACGATGCGGCCGTCCACCGTGAAGCGGCTCATGGACGCGCTGGCCGTGCTGCTCGTGCGGCTGCACCTGGCCGGTTTCGCGTGGGGCGACTGCTCGTTGTCCAACGCGCTGTTCCGGCGCGACGCGGGCGCGTACGCCGCGTACCTGGTGGACGCCGAGACCGGCCAGCTCCAGCAGAACCTGAGCCGGGGCCAGCGGGAGTACGACATAGAGCTGGCCCGGATGAACATCGCCGGGGAGCTGATGGACCTGGAGGCGTCGGGGGCGCTGCACCCGTCGGTCGACCCGATCCCGTTCGGCGCGGCGATCGTCCAGCGGTACGAGGACCTCTGGCACGAGCTGACCCGCGAGTCGGTCTACCCGGTGGGCAAGCGGCACTACATCGACCGGCGCATACGGCGGCTCAACGACCTGGGCTTCGACGTGGCCGAGATGCAGATCGAGCGCTCCCCCGTGGGCGACACCGTGACGTTCCTGCCGAAGGTGGTGGACGCCGGCCACCATCAGCGCCAACTGCTGCGGCTGACCGGCCTCGACGCCGAGGAGAACCAGGCGCGGCGGCTGCTCAACGACCTGGAGAGCTGGATGGCCGGAGAGGACGACTACGTACCGGGGGACCCGCTCGGCGCCCGCCCCGAGGTGCTCGCGCACCGCTGGGTGCGGGACGTGTTCCGGCCGACGGTACGGGCCGTTCCGCCGGAGCTGCGCGGGGAGATGGACGCGGCGCAGATCTACCACGAGGTGCTGGAGCACCGCTGGTACCTGTCGGAGAGGGCGGGGCACGACGTGGGGATCGAGGCGACCGTCGACGACTACGTCGCGAACGTCCTGCCGCACGTGGTGAGCGCGCTGACCGTCCAGGCCGCGGACGAGTCGGCGGGCCTGTCGCCCTGACCTCGGGGGTACGGGTCCGGCCGGGTCGGGGTACGGGACCTAGCGGGCCTCCCGCCGGACGGTACGGGACCCGCCGCGCGTCCCACCGCCCCACCGCAACGCCCGCCTCACTGCAACGCCCGCACCGCCGCCGCGAAGACCGACGGCAGGCGGGCCGCCGCCGGGACGATCAGCCGGGCCCCCGCCGGGCGCCCGGCGACCCGCACCAGGCCCTCGGTCAGCAGCCGGTGGCGCCGGGAGAGCCTGAGCCACTCGCGCTCGTACCGCTCGGGCCGCCCGGCGCGCAGGCACCGTACGGCCGCCTCCGCCGACGCCAGCGCGAGCGCCACCCCCTCGCCGGTGAGCGCGTCGACGTAACCGGCCGCGTCCCCGACGAGCAGCACCCGCCCCGCCGTGCGCCGGCGCACCCGCTGCCGCAGCGGCCCCGCCCCGCGCACGGCGGTCGCGGGCGGCCCGTCGAGCCGGGCGAGCAGGCCGGGGAAGCCGGCCAGGTGCGCGTCGTAGCCGCGCCGCAGGGTGCTGAGGACCGCCACCCCCACCACGTCCTCGGCGACCGGGGTCACGTACGCCTCCCCCGCCTCCGACCAGTGCACCTCGACGAAGTCCGTCCACGGCTTCACGCGGTAGTGACGCCGCAGGCCGTACCGCCGGGGCCGGTGGTCGGGCAGGTCCAGGCCGAGCCCGCGCCGTACCGGTGAGTGCAGCCCGTCCGCGGCCACCAGCCAGCGGGCCCGCAGTCCCGCCGCGGTGACCGAGTCCGCGTGCTGCCCGATCTCGCCGACGCGGTCCGTCACGATCTTGACGCCGGCCTCCTCGGCGCGCCGGGTGAGGGCCGCGTGCAGTTCCGTACGGCGCACCCCGAGCCCGAACCCGTCGCCGAACGGCGCCTCGGCGTGGTGGGGACCCCGTACGTAGCGGATCCCGCGCAGCGGGTGGCCGTGCGGGAGTTCCAGCCCGAGCGCCGCCAACGCCCGTACGCCGCTGGGCATCACGCCCTCGCCGCACGCCTTGTCGACCGGGGAGGGGCGCGGCTCGACGACCACCGCCTCCATCCCGGCGAGGGCGGCGTGCACGGCGGTCGCCAGTCCCGCGGGGCCGCCTCCGACGACGAGGAGGTCGATCACGTCCGGGCGCCCGCCGCGACGGTGTCGAGGGCGGTGTTCTCGCACCTTATGCGGACGGTCAGCAGCCAGGCGTTGAGCACGGTGAAGACGAGGGCCGTCGTCCAGGCGGTGTGCACGAGGGGCAGGGCGACGCCCTCGGCCACCACCGCCACGTAGTTGGGGTGGCGGAACCAGCGGTACGGTCCGCCCGTCACCAGCGGCAGTCCGGGCACGACCACCACCTTGGTGTTCCAGCGGGGGCCCAGCGTGCGGATGCACCACCAGCGCAGCCCTTGCGCGGCGACCGCGACGGCGAGCATCGACCAGCCGAGGACGGCGTCGAACGGCCGGTCGGCGAGCCACACTTCGGCGAGACAGCCGAGCAGCAGGCCGGTGTGCAGGACGACCATCGGCGGATAGTGCCCCTGGCCGCGTTCGACGCCGCCGCGCTCCAGGCTCCAGCGCGAGTTGCGCTTGGCGACGACCAGTTCGGCGAGGCGCTCGGCGCCGACCGCCAGGATCAGCGCGGTGTACCAGATCATCTCGTCCCTCCCTCTCCCAGCACAGCAGGACCGTCTACCAGCGCAGCAGGACCATCTCGGAGCAGAAGCCGGGCCCCATGGCGAGCAGCAGTCCCGCGCTGCCCGCCGGCGGCCGGCGTTCGGCCAGTGTGTCGCGCAGGACGTGCAGTACGGAGGACGACGACAGGTTCCCCGCGGCGGCCAGCGAACGCCACGTCAGGTCCAGTGCCCCGTCGGGCAGTTCGAGGACCTCCTCCATCGCCTCCAGCACCTTCGGGCCGCCCGGGTGGCACACCCACGCGGTGATGTCGTCGCGGGTGAGGCCGTGGTCGGCGAGGAACGCGTCCACCTCGGGCGCCAGGTTCTTCCGTACGAGGTCGGGGACCACCGCGTCCAGCACGATCCGGAAGCCGGAGCCCGTGATGTCCCAGCCCATCACCTCCTGGGTGTCCGGGTACATGTGGCTGCGGGTGTCGACGACGACCGGCCCCGTTCCCCGGCGCCGGGCGCCGGTGGCGACCACGGCCGCGGCGCCGTCCCCGAAGAGCGCGGAGGCGACCAGGTTGGCGCCCGACACGTCGTCACGTTGCAGGGTGAGCGAGCACAGTTCGACCGAGAGCAGCACCGCCACGTCGTCGGGGCGCCCCCGGAGGTAGTCGTCGATCCGGGAGATGCCCGCCGCCCCGGCGACACACCCGAGGCCGAAGACCGGGACCCTCCGGACGTCGGGCCGCATGCCGAGCAGCCCCACCAGCCGGGCGTCCACGGAGGGCGCCGCGATGCCCGTGACCGAGGTGAACATCACGAGGTCGACGTCGCGGGGGGACAGGCCCGCCTCGTCCAGCGCGGCGCCGACGACCTCGGCGCCGAGCGGTACGGCCGTGGCGATGAAGGCGTCGTTGCAGGCCCCGAAGTCCTTGAGATCCCCGTACGCGTCCAGGGGCAGTGCCGTGTGGCGGGTGTCCACGCGAGCGCCGCGGTGCACCCGGTCCAGAACCCGGCGGTCGGCTCCCACCGGCAGACATGTCCTCGCGACCATGTCGGTGAGCTCTTGTTGGCTGTGCTGATGCGGAGCCAGAGCTCCATGGACGGCTGCGATGCGAGTCATCTGCGGTCCGAGGGTGGGGGATGTGGGACGTGCCATTCCTGCCCCCGCTCCGCGCGGCCACACCCGAAGTCGCCTGTACGGCCCCGCGAAAGCCCCTGGGCGGCCGCCTGACGGGCCGCGGGACCCGTCACCCGTACAGCCCTCCCCCGACGCACCCCCAACGCGTCTGCGGGCGGCCTACGATGAGGCCATGGACGCTGTCGAGCGAGCAGAGGCGGGGGCCCGCGGGCCGCTCGGCGAGGTGCCGGGCCGGTGGTCGCGCGGCACGGTGGCCGGGTTGCTGAGGGCCTGTCACCCCGGCCCCACGGCGGCGGTCACGCTGCTCGTCACCGGGCTCGCGGTGGCCTCGGGGCAGGACGCCGCCGGCGTCGCGCTGGTGGCCGCCGCCGTCCTGGCGGGCCAGTTGTCGGTGGGCTGGAGCAACGACGCGGTCGACGCGGACCGCGACACCGCGCTGCGCCGGAGCGACAAGCCGGTGGCGGACGGGACGGTCGACGCGCGGACCGTGGGCTCGGCGGCGCGCGCCGCCCTGGCCCTGTGCGTGGCGCTGTCCCTGGCGTACGGGCCGCTCGCCGGGGCGGTCCACCTGGCCGGGGTGGCGGCGGCCTGGGCGTACAACATGCGGCTCAAGAGGACGGTGTGGTCGTGGCTGCCGTACGCGGTCGGATTCGCCTCCCTGCCCGCCTTCGTGACGCTCGGCCTGCCGGGCACCCCGGCGCCCGCCTGGTCGGTCGTGGCGGCGTCCGCGCTGGTGGGCGTCGGCGCGCACCTGGGCAACGTCCTGCCGGACATCGAGGACGACCTCGCGACGGGGGTGCGCGGCTGGCCGCAGCGGCTGGGCCCGGCGGGCGTACGGCTGCTGCTGCCGGCCCCGCTGGTGGCGGCCACGGTCCTGCTGGCGGCGGGGCGGCCCGGCGCGCTCGGGATCGCCGCCGTCGCGGGGGCGCTCGTGGCCGCGACGGGCGGGTCGGTGCTGGGACGCCGGTGGCCCAAGGTGCCCTTCCTCGCGGCGATCCTGGTGGCCGGGATCGACGTGGCGCTGCTGCTGTGGCGGGGCACCGGCCCGTCCTGAGGGGTCGCCTGACTTCGTGTCAGGTTCTGTTACGCGCCGGAGGATTCATCCGCGCGGCCGGGGGCACCCGGGTGCCACGGCACGACCACGGCGTTCCGCCCGCGGCCGGCCTTCGGAACACCGGGAGAAGACAGATGCTCGGCTTCATAGCGGCGGCGCTCTTCGCGATCGCCTTCCTCATCAACGGCACCGAGACGTCGGTGGACCACGCCATCTTCACCCCGACGAGCCTGATGCTCCTCGGCCTGACGCTGCTCGCGCTGCACGTCGCGGGACTCGGTACGGGCTGGGCGCCGCGCCGCGGCCGCCGCTGACCCGCGCGCCCGGCACCCCGCGCCCCGCACCCCGCGACGATCCGAGAAATCTCCACCTGGTTTTCTGTTGTCCGGCACCGCGCCGCGCCGTCTCCTGAGTGACGGACGAGAACAAGGTGGAGCGTCGTGTACCGAAGTGACCGCAATGGACCCGATCGTGCCACGGTGCTCGCCGCCCGTGGGGGTGATCCGCGGGCGCTGGACGCCCTGGTGGCGGCCGGCATGCCGCTCATCTACAACATCGTGGGGCGGGCGCTCGACGGGCACAGCGATGTGGACGACGTGGTCCAGGAGACGCTGGTCAGGATCGTGCGGGGGCTGCCGGGGCTGCGCGATCCCGACGCGTTCCGGTCCTGGGCGGTCGCCATCGCGGTACGGCAGGTGCGCGACCGGGAGCAGCACCGCGCGGCCGCCCTGGACCGTACCGCGTCCTTGGAGGCGGCCGATCACGTGGCCGACCCGTCCTCCGACTTCGCCTCCGTCACCATCCTGCGCCTGGGCCTCACGGACCAGCGGCGGGAGGTCGCGGAGGCGACGCGCTGGCTGGACGAGGACGACCGCACCCTGCTGTCCCTGTGGTGGCTGGAGGCGACCGGCGAGGTCAGCCGTACCGAACTGGCCGAGGCCCTGGGGCTGTCCGGCCGGCACGCCGCGGTCCGGGTGCAGCGCCTCCGGGAGCAGATAGAGGTGTGCCGCGGCATCGTGCGCGCGCTGGCCGCCGACACACCGGGGAGCGGGTGCCCCGGTCTGGGCTCGCTGACCGAGCGGTGGCCCGGCGAGCCGGGGCCGCTGTGGCGCAAGCGCTTCGCCCGTCACCTGCGGGCGTGCGACGTCTGCGGCGTGGGCGACGACCAGCGGGTGCCGGTGGAACGGCTGCTGGGCGGGCTGCCGCTGCTGCCGCTGCCCGCCGACGCGGTCTCCTGGAGCGCCTCGGCCTCGGCGGGACTCACCCCCGACGCGGGCGCGGCGCACGGCGTCACGGTGGTCGGCGGCGACGGCGGGACCGGTCACGGTACGGGCGGGCGCGCCGGGCGGCGCCGCGCCGCCCGCAAAACCGTGCAGCGCAGGCGTGGTCTGACCGTGGGGCTCGGGGCGGGGGCGGTGGCCGCCGCCGCGGCGCTCGTGGTCGCGTTCCTGCCCGGCGGGTCGCCGGCGAAGCAGAACACCGTGACGACCGCGGACGCGCCCGCCGCCGTCGTACCGGCCACGTCGTCGGCCCCGCCGAAGCGGTCCGCCTCGCCGTCCGCCTCGGTGTCCCCCTCCCCCAAGGCGAAGACCAAGGCCAAGCCGAAGCCCACGCCCTCCACGAAGCCCACCCGCCGGGCCGCCGCCCCACCGCCGAGGACCGCGGCGGTGGCGTCGGCCCGCAAGGGCGTGGGGGTCTGGAACTGGAACGGGGGCGCGACCAAGGCGCTCGGCGACTCGGGCGCCGGGTGGTACTACACGTGGGGCACCGACCACTCGTTCGTCAGTTCCGGCTCGGCGCAGTACGTCCCGATGATCTGGGGCAAGGACTCCGTCGACCCGGCGAACCTCGCGCGGGCGCGGGCGGCCGGGCCGTACCTCCTCGGCTTCAACGAGCCGGACATGGGGGCGCAGTCGAACATGACGGTCGACCAGGCGCTGGCGCTCTGGCCGAAGGTGCAGGACACCGGCAAGATCGTGGGCAGCCCGGCGGTCGCGTTCGGCGGGGACACGGCGGGAGGGTGGCTGGACCGCTTCATGAGCGGGGCCAAGTCCCGCGGCTACCGCGTCGACTTCGTCACCCTGCACTGGTACGGGGGCGACTTCCGTACGGAGGCGGCGGTCGGCCAGCTCCGCTCGTACATCGAGGCCGTTCACGCGCGCTACGGAAAGCCCGTCTGGCTGACCGAGTTCGCCCTCACCGACTTCTCGCAGGGGACGCCGCGCTTCCCGACCGAGGACCAGCAGGCGGCGTTCCTCGCGTCGGCGGCCAAGATGCTGGCGGGTCTGCCGTACGTCCAGCGCTGGGCGTGGTTCGGCCTGCCCGCGGCCGACTCCGGTCCCAGCACCGGCCTGTACCGCAGCGGGCCGGCCGTCACCCCCGCGGGGCGGGCGTTCCGCGACGCCCGGTGACGGCCGGCCCGCGAGGCCGGAAGTCCTCGGTCAGGCCTTCGGGTCGAGCTGGGCGTGCAGGAAGTCGAGGGTGCGCGCCCAGGCCAGTTCGGCGGCCTCGGCGTGGTACGCCTCGGGGCGGCCGTCGTTGAAGAAGGCGTGGCCCGCGCCGGCGTAGAGGTGGAACGTCGGAACGATGCCGGAGCCCCCTTCCCTGATGGCCTCCTCGATCGGGACGAGGGACGACGGCGGCACGCCCTCGTCCAACTCCCCGTAGTGGCCCAGGATCTCGGCCTTGAGGTGCGAGAAGTCGGGCACGCCGTCGCGGTTGACGCCGTAGAACGGGACGGCCGCGGAGATCCGCTCGTCCGCGGCGGCGAGGCTGATGACGAAGCCGCCGCCCATGCAGAAGCCGACGGCGCCGGCCGTGTCGCCCCGCGTCTCCTCCCGGGAGAGCAGGTACGTCACGGCGCCCTCCAGCTGTTCGACGCCCTGGGCCGTGGGGAGTGCGTTCATCATGCGCAGCGCCTCGGCGGAGTCGTGCGCCACCGTCCGGCCGTAGAGGTCGGGCGCCAGGGCGACGAAGCCGTCGCGCGCGAGGCGGTCGGTGATGTCCTTGATGTGGTCGGTCAGTCCCCACCACTCCTGGATGACGATGACGCCGGGGCCGTGTCCGGCGGGCGGCAGGGCGAGATAGCCGTGGGCGGTGGCGCCGGCGCTGGGGAACTCGACGTTGTGCGGGGCGGGATCAGTGGACATGCGGGCTCCTGGTACGGGGGATGGTGGTGCTCACGAAGGCCGGTCGCCCGTCTCCGCGAGAAAAGTATGAATGTCGTGCAGTTCGCCTTCGCCGAGGGCATGGCCCAGGGCCGGGTAGACCCGTTCCGCCAGGTCGGCGCCGGACTCCTCGCGCAGCCACCGCCCCGTGCGGGCCACCAGATCGGCGGGGATCACGGTGTCGGCCTCGTCGCGGCCCCATAGGACCCGCACCCCGGCCAGGCGGCCGGGTCCGGCGGGCAGTCCGGCGTCCCAGGGCAGGGTCCCGGAGAGCAGCACGGCGGAGGAGAAACGTTCCGGCTGGGTGAACAGCAGGCCGCCGGCCATCGCCATGCCCCCGGAGAACCCGAGCACGCTCACCGACGTGTGCCGGTCGGCCACCGTGTCGAGCCAGTCGAGGACCTGTGCGGCGGAGTCGGCGATCGACTCGGCGACGGGCCGCCCGATCCCCCGGTTGGTGAACCAGGCGTAGCCGCCACCCTCGGCGATCGGGGCGCGGACGAAGGCGATCGTGAGGCCTTCGGGAAGGTAGGGGGCGATGCCGGAGAAGGCCCGCTCGTCGGAGCCCCGGCCGTGCAGCGCCAAGAGCAGGGGCGTACCGGCGCGCTCGCCCTCCGCGCGCGACCAGCGGACGACCAGGGGGGACACCGGGGACTGTCGTGCGGGGGCCATGGCGGTGGCTCGTCTCCTCGTTGTACGGGGCGGGCCCGGGCGCGCACGGCCGTGCGCGGGCTCCGGCCGGACGCACGAGGCGGTTCCGCACCCTCTCGCAGCCTACGCCTCGTCATTGAAGGTTCAATCAGTGCCCTCCGTCGCGCACATCACCCGTTCGGCGGGCACGCCCGGGGTGTCCCGGACGTTGTCCGGACAGGTGTAGACGACACACGAGGAGAGATGGCGCCATGGCTCTGTGGGACCGCTTCAAGGAATCCGCCGCGACGATGCAGACGCAGCTCACGGCGAAGAAGAACGACCTCAAGAGCGGTGCGTTCCGCGATGCCAGCATGGCCATGTGCGCCTTGGTCGCCGCGGCGGACGGCTCGGTCGACCCGTCGGAGCGCCAGCGGGTCGCGTCGCTGATCGCGAGCAACGAGGTGCTCCAGAACTTCCCGGCGGCGGACCTCCAGCGCCGCTTCGACGCCGCGCTGGACAAGCTGGCGGCGGACTTCGCGTTCGGCAAGGTCGGCATCCTCCAGGAGATCGGCAAGGCGAAGAAGAAGCCCGCCGAGGCGCGCGCGGTCATCCAGATCGGCATCGTCATCGGCGGCGCCGACGGGGACTTCGACAAGGACGAGCAGGCGGTCGTCCGTGAGGCCTGCTTCGCGCTCGACCTGCCGCCCCACGAGTTCGACCTCTGAGCAAGGCCGGCACCCGCTCCTCGGCGGGGCGGCGGCGCGCCGCCCCGCGAGGCGGGCCCGCCCGTCCCAGGAGGCGGTCAGCCTGTTCCCGGACGCGGCTCGCCCGTCCCCGGACGCGGGCCGTCGCTCAGCCCTGGGCCGTGGGCCTGACGACGATCTCGCTGACGTCGACGTCACCGGGCTGGCCGACGGCATAGGCGATCGCCTCTCCGACGGCCGCGGCGGGAATGGCGATCTCCATGAGCCCCTCGACCGCTTCCCGGACGCCGCGGTCGGTGATGCCGCCGGTCAGCTCACTGCTGACCAGGCCGGGCGTGATGACCGTGACGCGCACGTCGCGGCTCTCCTGCCGCAGCCCCTCAGAGACCGCGCGGACCGCGAACTTGGTCGCGCTGTAGACGGCGGCGGTGGGGTCGACGCGGTGCCCGGAGGTCGAGGCGACGTTGACGACGTGCCCCGAGCCCTGCTCCCGCATGAGGGGGAGGACGGCGGCGATGCCGTACAGCACGCCGCGCAGATTGACGTCGATCATGCGGTCCCACGCGTCGACCTCCAGCGCCTCCAGCAGCGACAGCGGCATGATCCCGGCGTTGTTGACGAGCACGTCGACGCGCCCGTACCGCTCCCGTGCCGCCTCGACGAACGCCGCCACGCTGTCCCGGTCGGTCACGTCCAGCACGTGATGCCCGGCGACTCCCCCGGCGGCCTCGATCTCCCCGGCGACGGCGGCGACGCGCCCGGTCCGCCGGGCGCCGAGGAACAGCCGGTGGCCCGACGCGGCCAGCCGGCGGGCCGCGGCCTCGCCGATCCCGCTGCTCGCTCCGGTGATCAGGACGACCTTGCCGCCGGGAGTGGTGCCGGCGGAGGTGGAGGACACGGTCGAGGACACGACAGTCATGAGAGCCCGTTCGGTGAGGGTCGAGGTGGCCGAGAAGGACGGCCGACGGCGGTGGTCCGCCGGACGGCACCAGCGTGCGCCGGACCGGGCCGGGATGGCAGGGCGGGACTTCCTGGGTGTGCCACTCCCTGGCTCGGCGAACAGCCCGCGCCCCCGCAGCCACGGGACCGGCCGGCGCGACCCCGCCGACGTAGGGTTGACGGATGAGCGGCTACGAACTGGGCGAGTTCCTGCGCGCGCGCCGCGCCCGGCTGACCCCGGAGGACGTGGGCCTGCCCCGTTCCGGCTCCCGCCGCGTCGCCGGGCTGCGCCGCGAGGAGGTCGCCGTCCTGGCCGGTGTCAGCGCCGACTACTACGCCCGCCTCGAACAGGGCCGCGAGAGAAGCCCCTCAGGGCCCGTGGTCGACGCCCTCGCCCGGGCGCTGCGCCTGGACACCGACGGGCGCGGGCACGCCTACCGGCTCGCCGGGCTCGTACCGAGGCCGGCGGAAGCACCGGACACCCCCGGCGAGGTCGACCCCGCGCTGCTGCGGCTCATGGACACCTTCCCCACCGCGGTCGCGTACGTCGTCGACCACCGCCTGGACGTCCTCGCCTCCAACGCGCTCGCGGACGCGCTGCTCTCGCCGCTCGCGGACCGCCGCCACATGGTGCGCTCCCTGTTCCGTGACCCCGCGGCCCGGGAGCTGTTCGCCGAGTGGGACACCGTGGCGCGGGACACCGTCGAGGCGCTGCGGCTGGGCGCGGGCCGCCACAGGAGCGACCCGGGGATCGCCGCGGTGGTCGGGGAACTCCTCGTCGCCAGCGAGGAGTTCGCCACGCTGTGGGGCGACCACCGCGTCGGCGCCCTCGGCCGCAAGTCGAAGGTGTTCGACCATCCGGACGTCGGCAGGATCACGCTGACGTACCAGACCTTCGACGTCCAGGGCGCGCCCGGGCAGTACCTCCTGGTGGGCACCGCCGAGCCGGGCGGCGCGGACGCCGACTCGCTGGCCCTGCTCGGCTCCCTGCACGCCGCGGGCCGCGCGCCCGGCCCGCGCCCGGCCCGCGGCTGACGTACGGCCGCCCTCAGGCCCGGACCAGCCGCGCGGCCAGCTCCTCGATGCGGGTCTGCCAGGCCGCCGAGGCGGCGGCCGTGTCGAAGTCCTCCGGGCCGGTCTGGGTGAGCACGAGGCGCGCCCCGTACCCCGTCCCCTCGGCCAGCTCCCAGTCGACCGTCCCGTGCGGCTGCCAGGTGTACGTGAGCGACCGGGGCGCCCGTACCTCGGTGACCGGTCCCGCCGGGACCTTCTCCGCCGTGAAGCCGTCCGGCACCGGCAGCCCCGCCACCGGCTCGATGCCCGCCGAGAGGATCTCCCAGACGGTCTCGGCCGGCCGCACCAACTGCCGTTCGAAGCGCACCCGCCGGCCGCCCGGCACGGCCTCGGCCACCCCGCGGTCCAGGTCGAACCGGTGCACGTACGACTCGTGGAGCGCGCCCGAGTCCCGCCCCACCGCGACCGGCTCGCCGTCCAGCAGCCGGCCCAGCGCGGCCATGCACAGCTCCCAGCCGGACGCGAAGCTCGCCGCGCCCGCACGGTCGTCGAAGGTGTGCACCAGCGTCAGTGACGACCCGTCGCCCTCCGGGACGACGGTCCAGCTCAGGTGCTCGCTCCCCCACGTGTACGCGAAGAGGCGGGGCGCGTCGAAGCCGGTGACCTCACCGGTCATGCGTGGCCCCTCGGCGCCGGGGCCCGGGAAACGGAACGTCAGCGCGCCACCCGGACGCGGCTCCACCGAGACCTCGGCGGGGAACCACCGGCCGAGGCTCGCCGGTTCGGTGATCGCCGCCCAGACCCGCTCCGGGGCATGCGGGAGACGCCGCTCCATCCGCAGGACCGTCCTGCCTTCGGCGGTGGTGGTGAGGGAGTCGGGCCACGGGGTGGTGTTCATGGGGAGTTGTCCTCTGTCGCGTCGGGATGCCGTTCGAGCGCGCCGAGCGCGCCGGACCACAGGTGCCGGTACTGGTGGAGCCAGGAGTCGAGCTCCGCGAGGGGTTCGTGCCGCAGTTCGTACCACCGGCGCTGGGCGTCCTGCCTGACCCGGACGAGCCCGGCCTCCCGCAGCACCCGCAGGTGCTTGGAGGTGCCCGGCTGGCTCAGCCCGAGCCGGTCCGTGAGTTCGCCGACCAGGTGCGGGCGCTCCAGCAGAAGATCGAGAATCGTCCGGCGGCTCGGGTCCGCGAGAACGTCGAACGGTATGGGCATTCGGCGAACATAGCCCATCGGCTATATAACCCGCGGGCGATCGGCCGAGAATTTCGGCCATCGCGTCGGGGAATTCACCCGAACTCTGGCCAGAACAGTGTGGTGACTACACATCAGAAATGAACATAATGGCAAGTTGGGCGACCACCGATCAATGAAGAGCTCTCCCAGGAATCGCCCTACGAGGCACCGTACAGCGTCACTGCGAAACACCACCGACCAGGCCTCAGGCCTCCACAGAACGGCGCGAGGAGAGCGGCCGTGCATGACGAATTCCTGTGCCATGTCACCGCATACGGGGTCTGCGGCGGCGAGCGTATCGGCGTACCCCTCGGCACCTATCGCGCACCCACTCTGACTCTTGCACTGTGGTGGTTGCGGGACCGGGCGACCTGGATCGCCGAGCGGCTCGATCCCAGTCCCGAGAACGATCATTTCCCCGCCTCCGCGCTCACTCCGGTCGGACCGGGCGTGCCGGACGTTCCGCATACGCTGCGGGCGTGGCGGGACGATGTGATCCATCAGAATATCGTCGGTGAACATTTGGCCGCGGGGCGGCTCATTCGAGTCGCCACGCACGACGACACCACTGAATACGAACTGCTCGCGGAATCGGTGGACGCCATGCGAATGGACCGCGCGATTCCGGTTCTCATCGACCCGGCGGCAATGCCGGGCCCCGCGCATCGGCCCGCTGTCAGGAAAAGCGCGGCGGGGGTCCGGTGGAATGCGGGCGGACCCGCCGCGGCCGCGGTCCGGTCGGGCGGACCGATCGGCGGGGGTGGTTGAGGGGGCGCACCGGATCACCAGCACGACGGTACGAACGGCCGCGCGGCGGCGGGGTCGGCGCCGGGGGTAGAGCCGGGCGCCTCAGCCGGCTTCCCCGTCGTCGAGCAGCGCGCGCAGCAGGCGCTCGTCCTCGTCGTTGAGCTGGGAGACGAAGCGCGCGAGGACCGCGCCGCGGTCCTCGTCCTTCGCCAGCTCGGAGTGCATCCTGCGGGCGGTCAGCCCGGGGGCGTCCTCGGTCGGCGCGTACGCGTAGCCGCGGCCCGACCGGGTCCTGGCGACGGTGCCCTTCTCGTGGAGCCGTGAAAGAATCGTGGTCACGGTGGTACGGGCCAGCGGCACCCCGAGCGCCTTCCGGACCCGGCCGGGCGTGAGCGGCTCCCCGGCCGCCCACAGGGCGGCCAGCACCTCGGCCTCCAGCTCGCCGGCCGGCCGGCGTTCCGCGCTCTCGTCGCCCATGGGGACGCTCCTCCCGGTTCCTCGTCCACCCGCGAAGCAGACTGTCTACGACACTGTAGTCAATGGGCGACCAGCGAGACGAAGGGAGCACCCATGCTCGGCACGAGCAAGGCGTTCAGCGGGTTCGCGGTGAACGACACGCAGAAGGCGAAGCGGTTCTACGAGGACACGCTCGGGCTGGAGACGAGTGAGGAGAACGGGATCCTCACCCTCAAGCTGGGCGGCGGCACCGACGTGCTGCTCTACCCCAAGCCCCACCACACACCGGGGACCTTCACCGTCCTGAACTTCCCGGTGGACGACATCGACGCGGCGGTCGACGCGCTGGCCGCCCGAGGGGTGGTCTTCGAGCGGTACCCGGGCCTGAAGGCGGACGAGAAGGGCATCTTCCGCGGCGGCGGTCCGTACATCGCGTGGTTCACGGACCCGGCGGGGAACATCCTGTCGGTTCTCCAGACGCGCTGACGGAGGCACCCGCCCGGGACCTGACCGGAGCACGGGCCGGGGCCGGGGACGGCCCCGGCCCGGCGCGGCCGGTCAGCCCCGGGGCCCCGGGGTCGCGGCGGCGGCCCGCAGGGGCGCTCCCGCGTCGTGCAGGCTCTTGAGCGCCTGCCGGTAGGAGTTGATCAGCCCGGTCTCCAGGTAGCCGATGTTGTGCTCCTGGCAGAAGCGGGCCACGATCGGCTGCGCCTTGCGCAGGTGCGGGCTCGGCATGCTCGGGAAGAGGTGGTGCTCGATCTGGTAGTTCAGCCCGCCCAGCACGAGGTCCGTGAACCAGCCGCCGCGCACGTTGCGCGAGGTGAGGACCTGGCGCCGCAGGAAGTCGGGGCGGTCCTCACCGGTCAGGGTGGGCATGCCCTTGTGGTTCGGGGCGAAGATCGAGCCCAGGTAGAGGCCGAACAGGCACTGGTGCACGACGAGGAACAGCACGGCCTTGCCGGGGGGCAGCACGACGAACAGCGCGCCCAGGTACAGGGCGAAGTGCGCGAAGAGCAGGAAGCCCTCCTTCCTGCGCTGCTTGAGCGTGCGGTCGGCCAGCGCCCGTACGCCCGCGACGTGGAGGTTGAAGCCTTCGAGCGTCAGCAGGGGGAAGAACAGGTACGCCTGGAGGCGGCCGATGAACTTGGGCAGCCCGGTCGCCTCGCGCGCCTGTGCCTGGGACCACACGAAGATGTCGGGGTTGACGTCCGGGTCCAGCTCTTCGTGGTTCGGGTTGGCGTGGTGCCGGGAGTGCTTGTCCTGCCACCAGCCGTACCCCATGCCGATGCCCAGGTTCCCGGCGATCCGGCCGGTGCGCTCGCTGGCCTTGCGCAGCCGGAACACCTGGCGGTGGCCGACGTCGTGGGCGACGAGGGCGACCTGCCCGAAGACCACCGCGAGGAGCGCGGCCACGGCCAGCGTCCACCAGCTGTTCCCCACGACGAGGAAGGCCGCCCAGGCGGCGGCGTACGAGAGAGCGACCAGCGACATCCTGACCGCGTAGTACCAGGGCCGGCGGCGCATCAGGCCGGCCGCCGTGATCGCCTTGGAGAGGCGGGAGAAATCGCTGCCGGCGGCGCCGGACTCCCCCCGCTGTTGCACGACGGTGGGTTCACCAGTGGTGTGGACGGACATTCAGCCACGCCTTTCGGGTCGTTCACGACCGCCTTGTGCCGACGTGATGACCGCAGGCAGGGTGGCTCGGTGGATGTACGGAACGTACAGCCGCGGGTGTTCCGACGGAAGATCGCAGGGCGTATCTCTGCTGCCGACCGGGAACAGGTGAGCAGCGGGATCACACAGCGCGTTGTCTGCTGGGTGCGGTCCGGGGTCCACTGCGGTGACGCGGCGAGTACTGCTGCCCGGGTCCGGGGACAGCGGGAAGCCGGGGTCTGAGGCGTCTTGGCGCCAGTGTAACCGGCGGACCGGCGGGCGGGCGGGTACAGACCCGATCGGGGGGTACGGGGTCCCGGCCAGGAGCGGAGGCGCGAATAGCGGGTATCCGGTACAGGAACGACCTTTTGCGGCACCACTCGACCAGAGCTGGACAAGAAGGCGGATGACACGTGTTCGAGGCTGATGACATCCGGGAATGGCGGGGCCACGACGTGGTCGACGCCGAGAAGAAGAAGATCGGCACGCTCGAAGCCGTGTACGTCGACACGGCGACCGACGCCCCGTCGTTCGCGACGGTGACCATCGGCATGCCCATGAAGCGGCGCCTGGTCTTCGTACCGCTGGACGAGGCCACGGTCGGTCCCGGCTACCTGAAGGTGCGCTGGGACAAGAAGCTGGCCAGGGAAGCGCCGTGGATCGACGCCGACGGCGAGCTGCTCGCCGAGGACGAACCGCGGGTCTTCTCGCACTACGGGCTGCCGTACAAGACGGGCGCCGGCGGCGAACGCCGGCTCGGCCGCCGCTGACGGCCCCCGCCGAGGATCAACCATCAGGAGCGCACACCATGCTGTCCCTCTTCCTCTTCCTGCTCCTGGTCGCCGTCGTGCTGGGCATCATCGGCGTGGCCGCTTCGGGCCTCACGATCCTGCTGGTCATCGGTATCGTCGTGTTCGTCGCCGACCTGGCGTTCGCGGGCGCGCGGCTGCGTCGCAGCGGCCGCTACGGCCGCTGAGGCGGGCGCCCCGCCCATGCCGCCGTGGTCCGCTCATACGGTGATCTGGGTGCCGGTGCCCCGGGGGAGCCAGGTCAGGGAGGTGCGGACCTCGGGCGGCGCGTGGGAGAACTCGCGTGCCACCGCGATCCGGCCCTGCCGGAAGTGCGACCAGCCCTCGTAGTGCACGGGCACGGTGGTCCGGGGGCGCAGCAGCCCGCACAGCTGTACGGCGTCCGCCGCGGTCATGGAGTGGCGCGCGGGCCCGGTCGCGGTGTGCCGGGCGCCGCCCAGGTGGAGGAGCGCGGTGCCGATGTCGAGGCGCCGCGCGACCTCCCGTACCCCCCGGTACAGCACGGTGTCGCCGGAGATCCACAGCTCGCCGTGGCGCTGGCCGCTCCAGCGCAGGGAGAAGCCGGTCACCTCGCCGGACAGGCGCCCCGACAGGGGCGGACCGTGGCGGCAGGGGGTCGCGGTGATCCCGATCGGCGGGCGCCCCGGGCCCTCCAGGGTGGTGGTGCCCCAGGGCCGCAGCCCGTGGACGGTCCTGCGCAGCCGCCGGGCGCAGGAGCGGGTGGTGACGACGACGCCAGCGGTCGCGAGCACCCCGCGTCCCGTGGTGTCGAGGTTGTCGGGGTGCTGGTCGTGGCTGAGCAGCACGGCGTCGATGGGCGGGAGGTCGGCGACGCGGAGCGCGGGCCCGGTGGTCTTGCGCGCCGACATCCCCCGGCCGAAGGGGTACTTGTGGCCGGGGGCGTCGAACGCGGGGTCGGTCAGCAGCCGCCAGCCGCCGAACTCGATCAGCACCGTGGGACCGCCGACGTGGGTGAGGCGTACGTTCGTCATCTGGCGTCGATCCTCTGCACCACGGGTCGGCGGGACGGGGGGACGGGTACGGGGCGGTCCGGTCAGCGGGCCGGTCAGCGGGCCGGTCAGCGGGCCGGTCAGCGGGCGAGGAACTCCAGCAGATCGGCGTCGAACGCGTCGGCGAAGGAGCCGTACAGGCCGTGCGGGGCGCCCGGGTAGACCTTGAGGGTGGCGTCCTCGATCAGTTCGGCGGTCCTGCGGGCGGAGGCGTCGATGGGGACGATCTGGTCGTCGTCGCCGTGCGCGACCAGCGTCGGGACGTCGAACTTCTTGAGGTCCTCGGTGAAGTCGGTCTCCGAGAAGGCGCGGACGCAGTCGAGCGCTCCCTTGAGCCCCACCTGCATGCTCATCAGCCAGAACGCGTCCCTGACGCCCTGGGAGACCGCCGCTCCCTCCCGGTTGAAGCCGTAGAACGGCACGCTGAGGTCGCGGTAGAACTGCGAGCGGTCGGCGCGCACCCCGTCCCGGATCGCGTCGAAGGCCTCGGCGGGCAGTCCGCCGGGGTTCGCGTCGGTCTTCAGCATCAGCGGCGGTACGGCTCCGAGGAGGACGACCTTGGCGACGCGCGCGGTGCCGTGCCGGCCGATGTAACGGGTGACCTCGCCGCCGCCGGTGGAGTGCCCGACGAGCACGACGTCGTGCAGGTCGAGCGTCTCGATGACCTGGGCGAGGTCGTCGGCGTAGGTGTCCATGTCGTTGCCCTGCCAGGGCTGGGCGGAGCGGCCGTGGCCGCGCCGGTCGTGCGCGATCGCGCGGTAGCCGTGGTCGGCGACCAGCTTGAGCTGGCCGTCCCAGGCGTCCGCGTTCAGCGGCCAGCCGTGGCTGAAGACGACCGGCTGCCCGCTGCCCCAGTCCTTGTGGAAGATGTCCGTGCCGTCGGTGGTGGTGACGATGCCCATCGAACGCTCCTCGTGCGCTGTCCTCGCCGGCCTGGGTGGGGCCGGCGCAAGCCCCGCGGGGCCTGACTGGATGCTCGCAGCGGGGCGCACGTGCGAATCTGCTCAGCGTGCTGACTTCTCGTCGTGATGTGCACGGTGTCGTGGGCGGTGTCGTGGGCGGCGCGGGGACGGGTCGTGACGGGCTGTCAGAGCCAGCCGTTGCGCCGGAAGGTGCGGTGGACGCCGAAGCAGACGGCGGCGATCACCCCGACGACGAGCGGGTAGCCGTACGTCCACCGCAGCTCCGGCATGTGTTCGAAGTTCATGCCGTAGACCCCGCAGACCATGGTCGGTACGGCGATGATCGCGGCCCAGGCCGTGATCTTGCGCATGTCCTCGTTCTGGGCGACGGTCACCTGCGCGAGGTGGGCCTGGAGGACGGAGTCGAGCAGGCCGTCGAACGCGGCTATCTGCTCGGTGACGCGCGCCAGGTGGTCCGAGACGTCCCTGAAGTACTTCTGGATCTCGGGGTCCAGCAGCCGGCTCGGCTCCGTGGCGAGCTTGCGCAGCGGGCGGTCCAGCGGTGCGACCGCGCGCTTCAGTTCCAGCAGTTCCCGCTTGAGCTGGTAGATCCGGCCCGCCTCGCCGCGCGACGCCTGCCCGGAGAAGACCCCGGTCTCGACCGCGTCGATGTCGTCCTGGATGGCGTCCGTGACGCCGAGGTAGTCGTCGACCATGTGGTCCGCTATCGCGTGCAGGACGGCGGCGGGGCCCTTGGCGAGCTGCTCGGGGGACGCTTCGAGGTTCTCCCTGAGCGGGCCCAGCGAGCCGTGCCGGCCGTGCCGTACGGTGATCACGAAGTCGGCCCCCGCGAAGACCATCAGCTCCCCGGTGTCGACCACCTCGCTGGTGGCGGTCAGTTCCTCGTGCTCGACGTAGCTGACGGTCTTGAAGACCGCGAACAGCGTCTCGCCGTACAGGTCCGCCTTGGGCCGGTGGTGGGCGGTGACCGCGTCCTCGACGGCGAGCCGGTGGAGGTCGAACAGCTCGGCGACCCCGGCGAACTCCTCCCGGTCCGGCTCGTGCAGCCCGATCCAGACGAAACCGGTGCCCGCCTTGCGGACGCGCCGCAGCGCCTCCTCCGCCGCGCAGTGGTCGATCTGCCGCTCGCCGTCCAGGTAGACGACGCAGTTGACCACCGCGCTGCCGAGCGGGGAGCGGGCGGGGTGGCTCAGGTCCACCGTGCGGCGATAGGCCCTGCGCACGGTTCTGCGGAGGTTGCGGATCATCGACACGGTGGGCTCCTTCGGCGGATCGGCCGCCAGTGTGCCACGACCGGGCGAACGCCCAGGTCCGGCGGCGTCTGACGGGGTCCCGACGGGTGGCGGTCGTACCGTGGGCCTGGGCGGGGTGGCCGCACCGTGGCCAGTCGTCGGCACCCATCCGGGGGCCCTGGACACGACACGGCCCGCTCCGGGGTAGTAGACGACATATGACCCGAAAGCGATTCGGTGTGACGAGGCACGCGCACCGGTTCCGGGACCTGTACCGCAGGATCATGGACTCTCCCGTCGCGCTGACCGTGAGCCGCGGCAGCGAGACGGAACTGATGCACCGGGCCATGTCCTTCGCCGCGCTCGGTTTCCTCACGCTCGTTCCCCTGCTGATCCTCGTCGCCGCGGCCGACCCGGCCAGCGGGCAGAGCTTCGCCCGCTGGCTCGCCCAGGGCGTCGGTGTCTCGGCGTCGTCGCAGGGCGAGATCGAGCAGCTCTTCGGCAAGCCGGGCGAGGCGCTCCAGCGGACGACCGCGTTCGGTCTCGCCGCGCTCGCCGTGTTCGGCCTCACCTTCGGGTCGGCGGTGCAGACGGGGTACGAGAAGGTCTGGGAGCTGTCGACGGCGCGCTGGCACCAGGTCTGGCGGCACGTGGTGTGGCTGGCGGTCCTGGTCGGGTTCCTCGTGGCGTTCGTCAACACGCAGGTCAGGGCCCGGTCCGTGATCGACACGATTCTCGTGACCACGGCCGACGTCATCGTCGCGTTCCTGTTCTTCTGGTGGTCGCAGCGGCTGCTGCTCGCCGGCCGGGTCCGCTGGCGGGCGCTGATCCCGGGCTCCGTGGCGACCTCGCTGGGGCTGCTGGGGCTTCGGGGCTTCTCCCGGCTGGTGTTCTCGCCGCTGATCGCGTCGAGCGCGGTGACGTACGGCCCGTTCGGCACGGTGCTCGTCCTCCAGTCGTGGCTGGTCGGTGTCGGCTTCGTGGTCTACGGCGGGGCGCTGGTGGGGCGGATCTACCACGAGCACGTCTTCGTGCGGCGGTTGGCGCGGGAGCCGGCGGGCCTGCGGGAGGAACGCGACCGGGCCGACGGAGGGGGCGGACCGGTAGGGTGACCGTCCCCGTGCGGGCCGCCGACGTCTCCGCGCCCCCGTCCGCCGGAGACCTCGCACCCCATGACCTCGCCGCTCGCCGCCCCCGTCCCCTCCTTCGTGCCGCGCAGGGCGTGGCTGACCGACCTGCCGGTCCTGCTGATCGCGGTCGTGTGGGGTGCCAGTTACCTGGCGGCCAAGGGGGTCACCACCCCGCGGACCGTGGTGGCGGTCCTGGTGCTGCGTTTCGCGCTGGTCCTGCCCGTCCTGGCGGTCGCGGGGTGGCGGCGGCTGCGGGCGCTGACGGCGGCGCAGTGGCGCGGGGCGGGGCTGCTGGGGCTGATCCTGAGCGGCATCTTCCTGCTGGAGACGTACGGCGTCGTGCACACGTCGGCGACCAACGCCGGGCTCATCATCAGCCTCACCATGATCTTCACGCCGCTCGCGGAGGCCGTGGTGACCAGGACGCGGCCGCCGGGGTCCTTCGTGGCCGCCGCCGGGCTGTCGGTCGCCGGGGTGGTGCTGCTGACCCAGGGCGGTGGTTTCACCGCGCCCTCGGCGGGCGACCTGCTGATGCTGCTGGCCGCGCTGGCCCGTACCGTCCACGTGCTGGCGATGGCCCGGGTCAGGGCGGTGCGCACCGCCGATTCGCTGTCGCTGACGACCGTCCAGCTCGGCGGCGCGGTCGCGGTCTTCGCCGTCCTGGCCTCGGTGCCGGGCACGGGTCCTTCGCCCTGGTCGGTGGCCGCCGGCTTCGGCGCCGGTGACTGGGCGGCGCTGCTCTTCCTGTCGGTGTTCTGCACGCTGGCCGCGTTCTTCGTACAGATGTGGGCGGTACGGCGTTCCTCACCGTCCCGGGTGAGCCTGTTGCTCGGTACGGAACCGCTGTGGGCCGCCGCCACCGGGATCGCCCTCGGCGGCGAGCACCTGGGCGCTCCCGGCGTGCTGGGGGCCGGGCTGGTGCTGGCGGGGACGACCTGGGGCCGGCGGGCGGCGGATCGCGGATCGCGGCCGGCGGCGGGGTCCGTGGGGACAGGGTCCGGAAGGGACGGCCTGGACGCGGCCTAGCCGGCCTTCGGTACGCGGAGTACGAAACACGCCCCGGGGGACCCGGGGGCGAGGGTGAGGGTGCCCCCGTGACGGGTGGCCAGGTCGCGGGCGATGGCGAGGCCCAGGCCGGCGCCGCCGCGATCGCGGGAGCGGGCGTCGTCGAGCCGGACGAAGCGTTCGAAGACGCGCTCGGCGTCCTTCGCGGGCACGCCGGGACCGTCGTCCCGCACCGTGAGGACGATCCAGCCGTCCTGGTCCCGGACCGTGATCCCGACGCGGTGCGCGGCATGGCGGACGGCGTTGTCGACGAGGTTGCGCAGCAGCCGTTCGAACTCGTCCCGGTCGCCGTGCACGGGGGCCGGGCCCCGGCTGTCGCAGGAGAGGGCCGGCGGACCTCCGGTGACGGCGTGTTGCCCGGCCACCGCGGCGGCGAGGGCCGCCAGGTCGACGGTGCCGGGCCGTACCACCGGGGCGCGGGCGTCGAGGCGGGCGAGCAGGAGGAGGTCCTCGGCGAGGGCCTGGAGGCGGCGGGTCTGCCGTGCGGCGGTGGTGGCCGCGGCGGGCCAGTCGGTGCGCTCCGGGTAGGCGAGGGCGACCTCCAGGCTGGCCAGGAGGGTGGTGAGGGGGCTGCGCAGTTCGTGGGCGGCGTCCGCGACGAAACGGCGCTGCTGGACGGCCGCGTCGTCGAGGCGTTGGAGGGTGGCGTTGATGGTGGTGGCGAGGGCGGCGATCTCGTCGCCGGTGCCGGGGACGTCCACGCGTTCGCGGGGGTCGCTCGCGGTGACGGAGGCGGTGCGGACCCGGATGGCCTCGACCGGCCGGAGCGCGAGCCGGGTGGCGACGTAGGCGACAGCGGCGATCAGTACGAGACCGGCGCCCCCGGCCCGTAGCAGCAGGCCGTCGGTCGTCCGGGCGAGCGCCTCGGCCGGGTCGGGGACGAGCACCACGTAGACCCGCAGTTTGGCAGCGGGGGCGACACCCAGCGCGGCGGCCTTGTCCCGGCCGAGTTCGTCGGCCCGGACATCGGCGGTCATGACCCGGTAGGACCCGTCGGGCAGTGCGGACCTCTCGCCGGGATCCCAGGGACGGCGCACCGGCAGGCGGAGGGTACGGATGTCCCAGTACCCGGACGCCCCGTCCACCGGCGGGGAGGGCAGCACATGGCGGATGCCGGGGTCGAAGGACTCCATGGCCCCGCCGTAGGCCACGGCGGAGCGCCGGCCGCTCGCGACGATCTCGTACGGAAGGGCGCTCCTGCGACCGGGGACGGCACCCTCGTGCAGCTGGTCGACAAGATCCCAGAGCTGTTCCTGGGCCTGGGTGTCGGTGATCTCCGTGCTCCGGTGGTAGACGTCGCGGTGCACCCACCAGCCGATTCCGGCCAGGACGACGGCCGCGGCCGCCGCGGCGGCCAGCGCCGCCCTGGCCCGTACCGAACGCGGCCAGCGGCGGCGCGGCTCAGCCGCGCTCACGGTCGTCCACCAGCCGGTAGCCGACGCCCCGTACGGTCTCCAGGGACCGGCGGCCGAACGCGGCGTCCACCTTCTTGCGGAGCGAGCTGACCCGCGCCTCCACCAGGTTGGGGTCCCACGCCTCGTCGGGCCACGCGTGGTAGAGGAGGTCCGCCTTGGGGACCGCCTGGCCCTCCCGGCGGGCCAGCAGCTCCAGCACGGCGAACTCCCGGGGCGTCAGCTCCACCCGGGTCCCGGCCCGGCGGCAGACCCGCGCGGCGATGTCCAGGGAGAGGTCGCCCACGGCGAGGACGGGCGGGGCCGTCGCGGCGGCCCGTCGGACCAGCGCCCGCAGCCGCGCGACGAGGACAACGTAGGAGAACGGTTTCGCCAGGTAGTCGTCGGCCCCGGTGTCCAGGGCCTCCGCCTGGTCCCAGTCCCCGTCCTTCGCGGTGAGCACCAGGATGGGGGTCGCGTTGCCCTCCCGGCGCAACTGGGCGCAGACCTTGTAGCCGTTGAGCCCCGGCAGCATGAGGTCCAGGACGACAAGGGCGTACGCGCCGGTCCTGGCCATCCACAGTCCTTGCCGGCCGTCATGGGCGAGATCGACGCTGTAGCCCTCGGCGGTCAGACCGGTGTGCAGGGTGCGGGCGAGGTCCACCTCGTCCTCGACCACCAGAATGCGCATGCGGTGCAGCTTCGCACACCGCCCCGGGGGCTTCCTGACGAGCCGGTCAGGTCGGGTCAGGCCCCGGTCAACGAGGTCCGGGCACGGTGGCGGCGTGTCCTCAGCCTTCGCACCGCCCCGAACGTCCCCGCCCGCCGGCCGCCGGAGCGCCCCACACCCGCCCGACGCCCTGGTCGTGGTCGGGCCCGTGGCGCTGACCGTCGCTCTCGGGCTCTGGGGCATCCGCAGGCGCGACAGCATGTGGGGGGACGAGTCGGTCACGTACCAACTCGCCCACCGCGGCCTTTCGCGGATATGGCACACGACACAGCACGTGGATCTGGTGCACGCCCTCTACTACGCCGTGATGCACGAGATCTTCGGTCTCTTCGGCGGCGGGCTGCTGACCCTGCGGCTGCCCTCCGTGCTGGCGATGTCCCTCGCGGCGGCCGGGGTCGGGCTGCTGGGGCGGCGCCTCGCGGGACCCCGTGCGGGGCTGCTCGCCGGGCTGGTGTTCCCGCTCCTCCCCCAGATCCAGCAGTACGCGCAGGAGGGGCGTTCGTACGCCATGGTGTGCGCCCTGGTCACCTGGGCCACGTACGCGCTGGTCGGCAGTGTCGCGCACCGCTCCCGGCGGCGGTGGGTGGTCTACGGCTCCACCCTGCTGCTGGCCTGTCTGCTCCACGAGTTCGCGGTCCTGGCCCTGGTGGCGCACGGCGTGACCCTGATCGTCTCGGGTGCGGCACGGCCGGTGCTCCGGGCGTGGAGCGCGACCGCCGCGGCCGTGGTGACGGGGCTGCTGCCGCTGGCCGTGCGCAGTTCCGGGCAGGCGGGGCAGGTGTCGTGGATCGGCTGGCCGGGGCCGGTGCGGCTGGCCGGCTTCCTGGTCCTGGCGGCGGTGGGCGCGGTGTGTGCCCGGGCGCCGCTGGAGGGGAGAGGGCCGGTCCGGCTGTCCGCGCTGGCGCTGCCGATCCTGGTGCTCCCGGGCCTTCTGCTGCTGCTCCTCTCCCCCGTCGAGCCGCTCTTCGCCGAGCGGTACGTCCTCTACAGCTGCACCGGATTCGCGTTGCTGCTGGGCGCGTGGACGGATCATGTCCTCCGGCTGCGGCCGTCCTCCCGGACGTCCTGGGTCGCGGCGCTCGCCGTCCTGGCCTCGCTCCTGCCGGCCGCTCTCTTCCTGCGGACGCCCGGGAGCCAGCACGACGACGTCGTCGCCATCGGCGCCGCCGTACGGAGGGAGGGCCGTCCCGGCGACGGTCTGCTCTATCTGTCCGGCCGGCACCGCGTCTGGACCGGGGCGGACCCCGGGGGCACCCGCCTCCTGACGGATCTGGCCCTGGCGCGCGACGCCGTCTCCTCGGACACGCTCGCCGGTGTGGAGCTTCCCGCCGCCGAGATCGCGGCGCGCATGCTGCGGTTCGACCGGATCGTCGTCGTCCGTGACCCGGCGGGTGAGCATTCACCGTCGGACGCGCGGGAGGAGGCGAAGACGCGCACCTTGCGGCGGTACTTCCGGCCGTGGGAAACAACCCGGGTCACCGGGGCGCGGGTCACCCTCTTCGTACGCGACCGGGGCGTGTCACCGGCGGACGGGCCGCCCCCCGGCCCGTGACGGAGCGCACGGCGCGTCAGGCGTCGGTGCGGCGGGCCTGGTGGCGGCGGGCCTTGAGGCGGTTGCCGCAGGTGGTCATCGAGCACCAGCGGGCGGTGTTGGAGCGGCTGCGGTCGAGCAGGAAGAGATCGCACTCGTCGTTGGCGCAGGGGCGCAGCCGTCCGGGCATGCGCGCGGACAGCGCGGCCCAGGCCAGCACGATCCGGGCGGGGAGGGCGCGCTCGGGGGGCGCGTACAGGTCCCAGCGCAGGCCGTCGCCGTCGATCACCGGGTGCTGACCGACGTCCGCCAGGGCCGCGTTGAGGATCGTGGCGGGCCGCTGACCCCGTACCACCGCCTGGAGGTCCCGGCGCACGCTCCGCAGCGCGGCCCGTTCCCCGGCTCCGCCGGTCCCACCGCCGTGCGCGGTCAGCCAGGCGTCGGCCGCGGCGTCGTCCGCGAGCCGGTCCACCGTTCGGCCGTCGACGACGGGGGTGGTGTTGAGCAGGTCGACCACGACGCTGTCCTCCATGCCGCCGCCCGCCTCCTTTCACGATTCCGCCGGTCCCGGCTCCCCACCGGCGCTCTAACCACCTTACAAGCTTGACACGGTTAGTGTCGCCTGCTTGGCTGGACTAACCAGCTTGAAGCACCTTGGAGGTTAGTCATGTCCGCAGTGCACCACCGCAGCATCGACGTCGACGGCCGGCGGGTCTTCTACCGCGAGGCGGGCGACCCCGGGGCGCCCGCCGTCGTCCTCCTGCACGGATTCCCGGCGAGTTCCTTCATGTACCGCGACCTCATCCCGCTGCTGGCCGACCGCTACCACGTCGTCGCGCCCGACCTGTTGGGCTTCGGCCTCAGCGACGCCCCGCCGGTGGAGGAGTTCGACTACACCTTCGACGCGCTCGCCGACTCGGTCGAGGGCTTCCTGCGCGCGACCGGCGTCGAGCGGTTCGCGATGTACGTCCAGGACTACGGCGCGCCGGTGGGATGGCGGCTGGCGCTGCGCGACCCGTCGCGGATCACCGCGATCGTCACGCAGAACGGCAACGCGTACGTGGAAGGCTTCGTGGAGTCCTTCTGGAAGCCGCTCTGGGAGTACGCCGCCGATCCCACCGAGGAGAGGTCGGCGCCGCTGCGCGACGCGCTCACCCCGGACACGATCCGGTGGCAGTACGTCCACGGCGTACCGGACCCGAGCCTCGTGAGCCCCGACACCTGGGCCCACGACCACGCCGCCGTGAGCCGGCCCGGCAACGACGAGGTGCAGCTCAAGCTCTTCCGCGAGTACCCGACCAACGTGGGCCTGTACGAGGACGTGCACGCGTACTTCCGCTCGTCGCAGGTCCCGCTGCTCGCCGTCTGGGGCCGTAACGACGAGATCTTCGGCCCGGACGGGGCGCGGGCCTTCCGCCGTGACCTGCCGGACGCGGAGATCCACCTGCTGGACGGCGGCCACTTCCTGCTGGAGAGCGAACTGACCGCCGTGGCCGCGCTGATGACGCCGTTCCTGGAGCGCGCGCTCGGCTGACGAGCGCCGCGCGATCCCCGGGGTGGCGGGGCCGGCCACGCATCTACAACACTGTAGAAGTGCGCCGTCGCACCCCGGGTCACACCCCGGCGGCGCTGGTTAGGATGCCCCGGCACCAGGTCGCCTGGCGCGGCAGCGTGGGAGGAGGCCGTTTCGTGGTGGGGAACGCCGGGGACGCCGGAGACACAGCGGGCACCGGGAGCGGCGACGGGCCGGGGCGGGAGTCCCGCACCCGCAGGCGGGGCCAGGGCCAGCTGGAGGCACAGGTGCTCGCCGTCCTCGGGTCAGCGACCGGCCCGGTGACCGCCACCTGGGTGCAGGAGCGCCTCGACGGCGACCTCGCGTACACGACGGTGATCACGATCCTCACCCGCCTCCTCGACAAGCAGGCCGTCACCCGCACCCGGTCGGGCCGCTCCTTCCTCTGGACCCCGGTCGCCGACGGGGCGGGCCTCACCGCGCTGCGGATGCGGCGGCTCCTGGACGAGCGCGACGACCGGGACGCGGTGCTCTCCCGGTTCGTCTCGGCCCTCTCCCCCCACGACGAGCGGGTGCTGCGCGCCCTGCTCTCCGGCAGCGGCACGGAATCAGGCGGAGGCCCGGAATCCGGCGGAGCCCCCGGGGACGGCACGGAAAGCTGACCTGCCGCTTCTACACGCCTGTAGAGTCGGTCCGTCGCAGCGGGCGACGGCCGGGCCGGAGGACGGACCGGACGGGGAGCGGGGCACGGAGGACCAGGTGGGGACGGAAACCAGGGGGCGGCGGCCCGGCGCCGCGAGCAGGGGGCGCCGGGGAGGCGCCGGGCCGGGCCGGACCAGGCTCACCCGGCGCGGCCGGGTGGCGGTCTGGATCTGCGGGGTGCTGGCCGTCGGGGCCCTCGGGGCGGGCGGCGCGGGGACCTGGATCTACCAGCGCCTGGACGGCAACATCCACGGCGCGGACGTCGACGGCAAGATCGGCGGCGGCCGGCCGGTCAACTCCAGCCCCGGTTCACAGAACATCCTGGTCGTGGGGTCCGACTCGCGGAAGGGCGCCAACGCGAAGTACGGCAGCGACCTGACCACGATGCAGTCGGACACGCTGATGGTGCTGCACATCGCCGCCGACCGGGACTGGGCCACCGTCGTCTCCCTGCCGCGCGACTCCTGGGTCACCATCCCCGCCTGCGACCGGGGGAACGGCAGCGAGTCCGCCCCCCACCACTTCAAGATCAACGAGGCGTTCGCCATCGGCGGTACGAGTGGTGACGTGGCCGGGGCCGCCGCGTGCACCATCAGGACGGTGGAGCGCAACACCGGCCTGCGCATCGACCACTTCATGTCCGTCGACTTCCAGGGCTTCAAGGGCATGGTCAACGCGCTGGACGGCATCGAGGTCTGCCCGGAGACCGCGATCCACGACAAGAAGGCGCACCTCGACCTGGAGGCCGGCTGCCAGACCGTGCGCGACGAGAAGGCGCTCGGGTACGTCCGCACGCGCTACAGCGTCGGGGACGGCTCCGACCTCGGCCGGATCGGCAGGCAGCAGGAGTTCATGGAGGCGGTGGCCGCCAAGGCGCAGCAGAAGCTGACCAGCCCGAAGGCGCTGTACGGGTTCCTCGACTCGGCCACCAAGTCGCTGACGACCGACGAACCGCTGGCCGGGATCAAGCCGCTGTACGCGCTGGCCTCCGAGATCAAGGGCATCCCCAAGGACCGGCTGGCCTTCCTGACCGTACCGAACTACCCCCGCCAGGCGGACGTCCCGGCGGACCGGGCCAACGTGGTGTGGCAGTACCCGCAGGCGTCCGACCTGTTCGGCTCCCTGGCCCGGGACAAGGAGGTGAGTAAGAAGCAGCTGGAGGCCGCCACCAGGAACCCGCTCTACGCGCACACCGTCCGCGTCCAGGTCCTCAACGGCACGGGCACGTCGGGCAGGGCCGCCGCGGTCGCCGAGACGCTCCGTACGGCCGGCTTCACCGTCGCCGCCGTCGGCAACGCGCCGGAGACCACGGCCAGGACGACGGTGGAGTACCCCGGCGGCCTCGGCCCGCAGGCCAGGGTCCTCGCCTCGCGCCTGCCGGACGCCGCGGCGCGGCAGTCGGCGCAGGCCGCGCCCGGGCTCGTGACCCTCACCGTGGGGACGGACTTCACGGACGTCCGGTAGGGGCGCCGACCCACGGCGCGGGGAGGCCCCCGGCCGGGATCGTGCCGGACGCCACATTGCTTTGTTTTGCGAGTCCTTTACTATTGAGCGACACGGGACGGCCTGACCGTCCCGTCCCGAATCGTTCTTCCGAGTAAGGAGCTGCGGTCCCGCAATGGGTGAGCCTCCCAGTACGAACCGTGCCATCCCCGTCCCGTCGCACCAGGGGCCGGGGGTGGCACGGTGACCGAAGTACTCCTGCTGTTGCTCGCTCTCGCGTTGACGTTCGCCTGCGCGGTGTTCGTCGCGGCCGAGTTCTCCCTCACCACCGTGGAACGCGGTGAGCTGGAACGCGCCGCCGCGGCCGGCGAGCGCGGGGCGGCGAGCGCCCTGGCCGCCGCCAAGCGCCTGACCTTCCAGCTGTCCGGCGCCCAGCTGGGCATCACGGTGACCTCCCTGGTCATCGGCATGCTCGCCGAGCCGTCGCTGGCGGTGCTGCTGCGCGGCCCGCTGGAGGGCGCGGGGCTGCCCGGGGGCGCGGTGTCCACCGTCGCCACCCTGCTCGGCGTCGTGGTGTCGACCGTGGTGCTGATGGTGATCGGTGAGCTGGTCCCGAAGAACTGGGCCATCTCCCGTCCGCTGGCCGTCGCGAAGGTCGTGGCCGGCCCGCAGCGTGCCTTCACCGCCGCCTTCGGCCCGCTGATCCGGCACCTCAACAACACCGCCAACCGCCTGGTCCGGCGCTTCGGCCTGGAGCCCGCCGAGGAACTGGCCTCCGCCAGGACACCCGAGGAACTGGTCGCCCTGGCCCGGCACTCGGCGCGCGAGGGGGCCATCGAGGCGGACTCCGCCGAGCTGTTCGTACGGACCCTGCACCTGGCCGACCTGTCGGCCGAGAACGTGATGACGCCCCGTGTGGACGTCCGGGCACTGGAGGCGCACGCCACCGCGTCGGACGCGGCGCGGCTCACCCTGGCCACCGGTCTCTCCCGCTTCCCCGTCTACCGCGACAGCCTGGACGAGGTGATCGGCACGGTCCACATCCGGGACGTCCTCGCCCTGGACGAGACCCTGCGCGACCGCACTCCGGTCACCGCGCTGGCGACGAAGCCGCTGCTCGTCCCCGACTCGCTGCCGGTCGACCGGCTGCTGCGGCGGCTGCGGCAGGCGCGGACGATGGCGGTGGTCATCGACGAGTACGGCGGGACCGCGGGCGTCGCCACCGTCGAGGACATCGTGGAGGAGGTCGTCGGGGAGGTACGGGACGAGCACGACCCGGACGAGATCCCGGGCCTGGTCCCGGTCACCGCGGGCGCCGCGGGCCGCCGCGTGTGGGAGGCCGACGGCAGTCTGCGCCTCGACCAGCTGGACGAGATCGGCTTCACCGCCCCGGAGGGGCCGTACGAAACGCTCGCGGGCCTGCTCGCGACCCGGCTGGAGCGGCTGCCCGTGGCGGCCGACCGGCTGGACGTGGACGGCTGGCGGTTCGCGGTCCTGCGGGTCGAGCACCACCGGGCGGACCGGGTACGGATCACGTCCCCGCTTCCCGCCACGCTGACGGAGGACGCCCGATGACCGGCCTGCAACTGACCATCGGCGCCCTGACGCTCCTCACGAACGCCTTCTTCGTCGGGGCCGAGTTCGCCCTGATCTCGGTGCGGCGCAGCCAGATCGAACCGGCCGCGCTCAAGGGCGGCCGGCGCGCCAGGACCACGCTGTGGGGCCTGGAGCACCTCTCGGCGGCCATGGCCACCGCCCAGCTCGGCATCACGATCTCCTCGCTGGTGCTGGGCGCGGTCGCCGAGCCGGCCATCGCGCACCTCCTGGAGCCGCCGTTCGAGGCGGTCGGGGTGCCCGAGGGTCTGATCCATCCGATCGCGTTCGTGATCGCGCTGACCCTGGCGACGTACCTGCACATGCTGATCGGCGAGATGGTGCCGAAGAACATCGCGCTGGCGGCGCCCGCGCCGACCGCGCTGCTGCTGGCGCCGCCGCTGATCGCCCTCACCCGGGCGCTGCGGCCGGTGATCTTCGGGATCAACGCGTTCGCGAACCTGCTGCTGCGGCTGCTCAAGGTCGAGGCCAAGGACGAGGTGACGTCCGTCTTCACGGACGACGAACTGGCCCGGCTGGTCAAGGACTCCAGCGAGGCGGGCCTGCTCGACCCGGCGGACGGGGAGCGGCTGCGGGACGCCCTGGAGCTGGGCACCCGGCCCGCCGGTGAGGTGATGGTCCCGCTCGGCAGGACCGTCATGGTGGACCACGGGATCACCCCGCAGCAGCTGGAGCGGACGGCGGCGTCGTCCGGCTTCTCGCGGCTGCCGGTGACCGGCCCGGACCGGACCGTCCTCGGCTACCTGCACATCAAGGACGCCCTCGGCGCGGCCGACCGGACGGGGCCCTTCCCGCGCTCCGCCCTGCACACCATGGTCAGGGTCGAGATCGACACCCCCCTCGACGACACGATGACCGCGATGCGCGCCGCCGGCACGCATCTGGCCGCCGTCACCGGCGACCGCGGAACGGTCATCGGGTTTGTCACCATGGAAGACGTCCTGGACGAACTGGTCGGTCCCGCCGCCGGTGTCCAGGCAGCCGCCGGATAGCCGGGCGACCGGACACGGCGGCAGAGGAGCGTCCGGTGCCCCGCCCCGGGCACCGGCCGCTCCTCGTCCACGTGGGTCATGGGTACCGTATTCGCGCCGGGAAGGGAACACGTCCGCCTCACACCGGAGGAGACGAGTCGGTAACGGCGCGGCAAAGTCGCCCGCTGCCGTCGAGCCCCGGGACCGCGAACTCGCAGGTCAGGGCTTGCGGGCCACCCCCACGTAGCAGGCGGCCTCCTTGTCCGTGGCCCCGTCCCGGCCGTCGCCGGGGTCGGGAAGCCACCGGTGGGAGGCAATGACCCCCGGGTCCAGCAGGTCCCAGCCGTCGAAGAATCGGGTGATCTCCTCGCGGGTACGGGCCTGGCCCGGCGTCCCGGAGGCGCGGTAGGCCTCGGTGAGGCGCGCGATCCCCTCGGGGTCGAACTCCGGTGTCACATGGGCGATCGCGAGCGTGCTGCCGGAGGGCAGCGCGGACTTGAGTTCCTCCACGAGGTCGTGCGCGCCGTGGTCGTCGGTCACGAAGTGCAGGAGCGCGTTCAGGCTCAGGGCGACCGGCCGGGTGAGGTCCAGCGTCGTGCGGATCTCGTCGGCGGCCAGCAGCGCCTTGGGCTCCCTGACGTCCGCGTGCACGTACGCGGTGCGCCCCGCCGGATGGCTGTGCAGGAGTGCGCGGGCGTGCGCCAGGACGATCGGGTCGTTGTCCGTGTAGACGACACGGGCGTGCGGGACCTCCGCCTGCGCCACCTCGTGGAGGTTGGGTGACGTGGGGATACCGGTGCCGATGTCGAGGAACTGGTCCATCCCCGACCGGGCGAGGAAGCGTACCGAGCGGTGCATGAACCGCCGGTTGATCCGCGCCGTCGCCAGGATCGAGGGGAAGGCGCCCATCGCGCGCGCCGCCCCCTCCCGATCGGCCGGGAAGTTGGTCGTCCCGCCCAGGTAGTAGTCGTACATCCGGGCTGAATGCGCCCTGTCCAGCTCCAGGTCCACCGCGCCACCGTCCGTCACCGCACGCCCCACTTCCCACGTCCGCCCGCCAGGAGCAACTACGGTACGAGACGCGTCAACTCCCCCTGCGCGTAAGGTGATCCGCGACAATATTTTTCGCCCGACCACTCCACCACCACCACAGACATCCGGTTGACTGTCCCCCGGAAGGAAATCCCTTCCTGACGGAGAGGCACCGAAGGGGCGGCACCTGATGGCCCGTGACAGCGGCGAGGCCCGGGGCGTGGTCGTACGCGACCCGGCTCGTCCGGATCCACGCGACCCGGCGGGACCGGATCGGAGTGAGCCCGGCGTACGCCGGCACGCGGACCGTTCCAGGCACCGGCTGGCCCTGACGTTCGACGCCTTCGCCGCCCACCACCACCGGCTGTGGCTGCGGTACGCCCACACCCAGGTCGGTTCCCGGGCCGCCGCCGAGTCGGTGGTCGAGTCGGCGTGCGCCCGCTTACTGGCGTACTGGCCGCACGTCCTGCTCCAGGAGTCCGTGGCGCAGTACGCGTGGGCGGTCCTGAAGGAGGAGATCGCCCGCCGGCGGGACGCGCACGAAGGGCCGGCCCTCGTCGACACCGCCGCCTTCGACGCGGCCGCCCGCAAGCTCCTCCAGCACGGGACGCCCGATCAGTTCACGGTCCTGGAGCACGAGATGGGCCTGTACGGCGCCATCGCGCGGCTGCCCGAGCGGCAGTACGACGTCGTCGTGCTGCGTTACGTGCTGCGCGTCGCGGACGAGGTGGTGGCCGAGTACCTGGGCATCGAGGTGCCGACCGTGCGCTCGCACGTCCGGCACGCCCGGCGGCGGCTGGCCAGGGAGTTGGGACGCGCCCGGTGAAGGGTTACGAGGACCCGCCGATCGAGGTGCTGCTGGACGGCGCCGAGGTCCTCGTCGACACGTACGACACCTACGACACCGGCACCGCGCTGCGGCGGATCGCCGAGCGGGCCGGGGACCGGGCGGAGGGGGCCCCGCCGCCCCCGGGAAGCGACGCCCCACCGGCCCCCGGGAACCGCGCCGCGGCGCACGAACAGGCCGCCCGCGACCTGGACCTGGCCGTCGCGCTCGTCCTGAACGCCCCCGAGGCGGCGGGCTGTCTGGCCCAGCTCGTCGACCACGACCGGATCGACCCGCAGGGCGCCGTCGTCTTCGCCGCCCTGCTGCATCTGACGGGGCACCGGGACGCGGCCCAGTTCTGGTGGCAGTTCGCGGCGGGCGGCGGCAACCGCACGGCGGCGTTCTGCCTCTTCCTCGTCCACCAGCGGCGCGCCGAGTTCCGGGACGCGGCCCACTGGCGCGCCGAGTCTCGCAGGCTCGCCGCGCCCGGCCGTACCCCCGCCGACGGCGCGTCACCCTCGGCCGCCGCGCTGTCGTCGCTGCTGCCCGAGGCCGTCCTCCACGACCTCATCGGCCAGTGCCACCGCGGCCGGCATCCCACGCTGCCCGCCGCGCTGGAGTCCGTCGTCAACCGGCTGCGCGTGGACAGCGCGGACGAGGACTACGGCGAGGTGCCGCAGCCGGACGCGACGCTGGTGACGTGGCCGGTCGGGGGGACGGGCAAAGGGGCGGGCGACGGGGTGGACGACGGGCCGGGGGCGGGACCCGCCCGGACGCGCTGAAGCATGCGCGCGGCGGCGAGAACCCCTCGTATGCCGGTCCCGGATGGCGCAATCCGCACATCGGGGCATTTCATGTAACAAAGCGTGCGCCGTATGTGGCCGCACGGTGACCACCTGGGTGTGTGCCCGCCCGTGGAGTTCGGCAGAGGGAGCCGCGCCATGTCTCTTGACCCCCACCTCGACCCCGCCACCGAGGACCGCGACGAGAGCCGTCCGCGTACGCCGGACGACGCCGCTCTCGCCGCCCTCACCGGCCTCACCGACAGCACGAGCCTGTCCCTGGAGCCCGGTCAGGAGCCGATACGGACCCTGCTCTGGACGGCCGCGACCGCCCGGCCGCTGGAGGAGGTCGCCGCGCTGGTCAGTCTGCTGCGGCGGACCGGCGAGGTGCCCAGCCCCGGTGACGAGGCGCTGCGGGCCGCCGCGGTGGCCCGTCCCCTGGAGGAGGTCATGCAGCTGGTGGCCCTGCTGCACGAGCCTCCCCACGAGTTCGACGAGGCCGACACGACGCTGCGCGCGGCGGCCGTGGGCCGGCCGATCGAGGACGTGGCCGAGCTGGTGACCATCTTCGGCGGCGACGAGGCCGAGGCCACCAGGCCCGCGGCGGCCGACCGGGCGGCGGAGGCGCGCGGCCCGGCGGACGGTGACGACGCCGCCGAGGCGGCGCAGGACGCTCCGGCGAAGGCGGTACGCCCGGCGGGGATCGCGTCGGCGTTCAGCCGCCCGGCCCCCGCCCCCGCGGCGGCCGCCCGACCGCGGCGCCGGGCCGGCACGACCGCCGTCCCGGCTGCCGGCTCGGCGCTGCGGTCGGTGCTGCGCTGGCCGGTCATGGCGCTGCTGGTGGTGTGCGCGGTGCTGCACCTGCCCACGGACTACACGCGGCTGGGATCCGGCAGCGTCGCCGACGTGCTTTCCCTGGCCCTCACCGTGGTGTGCCTGGCGAGCGCCGTCTGGCTGGCGGTACGCGACACCGTGCGCCTCTGGGTGGCGAGCGCCTCCGCGGCCCTCGCGGTGGTGATCGCGCAGGCCGTCTCGGCGGTCGCCGGGATGGACCTGCTGTCGAGCAGTCTGGGGAGCTTCCCGGGCGCGGCCGTGGTGGCGGTGGTGTGCGCCGTGGCCGCCGTGGGTCTCGCCGGTACGGCCCTGACGCTCCGCCGGCAGGCGGCCGGGGCCGCCGCACGCGCCTAGGCCGTCTCTTCCGGGCCCAGCAACGCGTCCCGCACTCCGCGCGGGCCGCGCCCGTCCACGTACCGGATGATTCCCGGCCCGTGGGCGGGCGCGGCCGTCGTGCGTCCGGCGACAACGCGGCAGGCGTGCGTGCCGGACACCGCGACGCCACGGAGATCCGAACGACACGCCCTAGGTGTGGGCCTTCCGCTTCCGGCGCGCGACCAGCACGTCGGCGAGGGCCACGATCAGGGCCGCCAGCGCGAACGCCACCGACACGGCCAGGCCGTGGTCGTACGCCGACGCCCAGCCGTCGCGGGGCACCGCCGCGAAGAAGACGGAGCCGATGGCGGCGATGCCGATCGAGGAGCCCACCCGCTGTCCCGTCTGGAGCGTGCCGCCCGCACTGCCCGCGCCGGCGACCGGCACCTCGGCGAGGGTGAGGGTCTGGTTCGGTGAGATCACCAGGCCGCTGCCGAGACCGGCGAGCAGCAGCGGCCCCGCCATGGCCCAGCCCGCGTGGTGGCCGGGGACCAGATGGACGGCGAGGACGGTGAGGGCCAGGCCGGCCACCACCATGGTCAGCCCGACGACGATCAGCCGCCGCCCGAAGCGGCCGACGAGCCGTCCGCCGATGCCCGCCGACACCCCGGAGCCGAGGGCGAAGGGGGTGATGGTCAGTCCGGCGAGGAGCGCCGAGTAGTGCAGCCCGCTCTGGAGGAAGAGCGTGGTGATGAAGAAGATCGAGGTGAAGCCGCCGAAGTAGAACAGGATCATCAGGCAGCCCAGCCAGTACGAATGGATCCGGAAGAGTTCCAGGTCCAGGACCGGCCGGGTGCCGCCCGTCCTGTTGCGGGCCTCCCACCGGACGAAGGCCGTGAGCAGCGCGGCGGCGAGCACCACGAGGAGCCACTTGGTGTTCCCGTGCCACTCCCGTGACTGCACGAAGGGCAGGAGGAGCGCGACCACGCCCGACCCGAGCAGGAGCACGCCGACCGGGTCGAGGTCGCGGATCCGGACGTGGCCGGCCGCCGGGGTGTCGGGCAGGAGACGACGGGCCAGCAGGAGGCAGACGGCCCCGAGCGGCAGGTTGACGTAGAACACCCACCGCCATCCGTCGTCCGCGCCGGCCGCCTGGATGATCAGCCCGCCGAGCAGGGGGCCGACCGCGGTGGAGATGCCGACGACGGTGCCGAACATGCCGAAGGCCCGGCCGCGTTCCCGGCCGGAGAACATCTGCTGGATGAGGGCGGAGACCTGGGGGGCGACGAGGCCGCCCGCGGCTCCCTGGATCAGCCGGGCGGTCACCAGCCAGGCGCTGGACTGCGCGGCGCCGCAGGCCGCCGACGCGAGGACGAAGAGGGTGAGGCCCACCATGAACACCGGGCGCCTGCCGCGGGCGTCGCCGAGGCGGCCGGAGGGGATCAGGAAGAGGCCGTACACCAGGGCGTATCCGGAGACGACCCACTGGAGATCGGACTCGGGGGCGTCGAGCCCCTCCCGGATCGAGGGCAGCGCGACGTTGACGATGGAGACGTCGAGCAGGGTCATGAAGGCCGCGACCAGGCAGACGGCGAGCGCCTTCCAGCGCCGGGGGTCGGGGGGCTGCGAGGACACGGAGCCGGCTTCCTCTCTCCACCGCGGGCAGGAACCCCCATCATGCGGCCGGGCCTCCCCCGGTCCACGGCACCTCGCCGGGCAGCGGAGGACGGCGCCCCCGGGCCGTGGCGGGAAACGGCCGGGCACGGGTCCCTCGCGTCGCGAACGCGAGGGGCCCGTGCCCTGGGTTACCGCCTACCGCCGGGTGTGACGGGGAGTCAGGCGACGTTGACGGCGCTCCACGCGGCGCCGACGGCCTTGTACTCGGCGCTGGTGGTGCCGTACAGCGCGCCGGCCGCGCTCAGCGTCGCGGTGCGCGCCTTCGCGTAGTTGGTGCTCGACGTCATGTACGTGGTGAGCGCCTTGTACCAGATCTGGACGGCCTTGTCCCGGCCGATGCCGGTGACCGTCGATCCGTTGGACGTGGGGCTGTTGTAGCTCACGCCGTTGATCGTCTTCGCGCCGCTGCCCTCGGACAGCAGGTAGAAGAAGTGGTTGGCCGGGCCCGAGGAGTAGTGGACGTCGAGGTTCTTCAGCGTCGACGACCAGGCGTCCTTGGAGGCGCCGTCCTTGCTCGGCTTGTCCTGGTAGCGCAGCGGCGTGCCGTCGCCGTTGATGTTGATCTTCTCACCGATGAGGTAGTCGCCCGGGTCGGTGGAGGTGTTGGAGTAGAACTCGACGGCGGTGCCGAAGATGTCGGAGGTGGCCTCGTTGAGACCGCCGGACTCCGCCGAGTACGCCAGCTTCGCCGTGGCCGCGGTGAGGCCGTGGCTCATCTCGTGGGCGGCGACGTCGATCGACGTGAGCGCGTTCGCGTTGCCCGCGCCGTCGCCGTACGTCATGCAGAAGCAGCTGTCGTCCCAGAACGCGTTCACGTAGCTGTTGCCGTAGTGGGCGCGGGAGTAGGACGCGACACCGTTGTTCTTGATGCCGTTGCGGCCGAGGACGTTCTTGTAGAAGTCCCAGGTCTCGGCCGCGCCGTAGGCGATGTCCACGGCGGCGGTCTGGCGGCCGCCGCTCCAGACGTCGTCCGCGTCGGTGAAGAGCGTGCCGGTGCCGCTCGTCTTCTGGTTGAGGTCGTACGTCTTGTGGCCGCCGCGGGAACCGTCGGTGAGGTTGTACGTGCTGCCGCTCTTGGTGGTCGTCAGCGGGACGGTGCCGTTGTACTTGCCCGTGCCGGTGCCGGTCTCGATGGCCTCGTCGCGGAACAGTTCCTTGCCGGTGGCCGCGTCGGTGACGACGTGCAGTTCGCTCGGGGTGCCGTCGGGCTGGAAGCCCTTGACGACGGTCTCCCAGGCGAGCACGGGCGTGCCGTCGGCGGCCCAGACGACCTTGCGGGGCGCGGTGCCCGCGTCGGCCTTGGCGGTCTTCTCCGCCGACGCCGCCTTGAGCGCGGTCGACTTGGCGCCGGAGGCGGTGACCGCCGCGTCGGTGGTGGCCACGGCTATCTTCGCCGAGGTCGCCTTGGTGACGGTCTGCTTGCCGGCCGGGCTCTCGTGGACGACGAGGTCGCCGCCGAGCACGGGCAGACCCGCGAAGGTCCGCTCGTAACGGGTGTGGACGGTGCCGTCGGCGTCCTTGATGACGTCCTTGACGACCAGCTTCTCCTGCGCGCCGAGACCGAGGGTCTTGGCCTCGCTCGTCGTGTCCGCCTGGGCGGACTGGATGGCGGTCACCCGCTGTGCGGCGGTGAACGGTACGGCGACGGCTCCGCTGTCACGGGCGGCGTCGGGCTGGGCGACGGCCGGCCCGCTCTGGAAGGCCACGGCCACCATCGCGGCCGACGCGGCGAGCGCGGCGACGCGGACGGCGTTCTTGCGGGAGGTGGAAGCTACGAGTCTCACTCAGTCTCCAAGAGTGTCGGGCGCGCCGGTCGGCGGCCCTTGTGGGGGTGCGGCGGCCTGGGGGTCGGCCGCCGCCTTCCTGGCGATGGAGCTACACGTGTGCTGTGCCACGTGGACCCACCGCACGGTCTACGCGCGGTGAGCCGTCCAGAGAGTGACATCGAAGAGGCTCGTTCGGACAGATCTGAAACGAGGATTTGACCTTGTGTTGTCAGTTACATGCCACATACAGAGATCAATCGGGCGTCCTGACAAGCGAATTGGGCGGCTCCCCGGAGTGGGGAACCGCCCGTCGGGCCCTGCGGAGGTCAGTGCGCGATGCTGTCGATCAGCTCGCGCGCGCCCTGCCGGAGGAGTGCTACCGCCACGGATGTGCCGAGAGTCGCCGGATCCAACCGGCCTGCCCACTCGTGGGCGTTGAGGACGGTTTTGCCGTCGGGGGTGAACACCCGGGCCCGCAGCGAGAGTTCGCCGCCGCGCTCGGCCCGCGCGTACCCGGCGATCGGGCTGTTGCAGTGTCCCTGGAGGACGTGGAGGAACATCCGTTCGGCGGTGGCCTCCCGGTACGTGTCGGGGTCGCCGAGGTCACTGACCGTGTCGATGAGCTCCGTGTCGCCCTCGCGGCACTGGAGGGCGAGGATGCCCGCGCCGATCGGGGGACACATCGTGTCGGGCGACAGGATCTCGGAGATGACGTCCTCACGGCCGATGCGCCCGAGCCCCGCGGCGGCGAGGAGCAGCGCGTCGGCCTCGCCCGCGGCGAGCTTCTCCAGCCGGCGGTTGGCGTTGCCGCGGAACGGGACGCACTCCAGGTCCGGGTGGGACGCGGCGAGTTGGGCGATCCGGCGGACCGAGGACGTACCGATCCTGGTGCCGGCGGGCAGCTCGTCGAGCGTGAGGCCGCCGGGGTGGACGAGCGCGTCGCGGATGTCGTCCCGGCGGAGGAAGGCGGCGAAGACGGTGCCGGCGGGCAGCGGCCGGTCGGCGGGTACGTCCTTCACACAGTGCACGGCCAGGTCGGCCTCCCCGTCGAGCAGGGCCGCGTCGACCTCCTTGGTGAACGCCCCCTTGCCCTCGACCTGGGACAGATCGCCCATCCACTTGTCGCCGGTGGTCTTGACCGGGACGACCTCGGTGGCGATGCCGGGGTGCAGCAGCCCCAGTTCGGCACGGACTCGTTCCACCTGGGCGAGGGCCATGGGCGAGTCGCGGGAGACGATGCGGATCAGCGTGGGAGCGGACATGGGGACCACGATAGGCCGTCGCCGGGGCGCTTCGTGGCCGGACTCCCGTACCCACGGCCCCGACCGTCCAAACCGCCGGGCCGGACTCCCCTCCTTCGGACGGCTTCCTTCAGACGACCCTCCTGCGGACCAGGTGGCCGAGGACCAGCGCGCCGGGGACCAGCGGGAGCCAGACCGTGATGATGCGGAAGCCGAGCACCGCCGAGGTGGCGACGGCCACCGACGCGCCCGCCGTCACCAGGGCCACGACCAGGGCGGCGTCCACCGAACCGATGCCGCCCGGGGTCGGTACGGCGGCCGCCGCCACGCTCGCCGCGAGGTAGGCGACGGCGACGTGGACCGCCGGTACGGGCACGTCGAGCGCCAGCGCCACCGCGACCAGCCCGGCCGCCTGGAGGGCGGGGAAGGCCAGCGAACCGCCCCACAGGGCCAGCGCGCGGGCCGGCCGGGTGTGCAGGCTGCGCGCCTCGGTCAGCGCGACGCGCAGGAAGTCGCGGACGAGGCGGCGCAGGGGGCGCACCGCGAACAGGACGAGGACGGCGGCGGCCACCGCCCCGGCCGCCGCCGTGGCGAGCGGCAGCACGGCCCCGTCCGGGACGAGGCCGTCCAGGCGCAGCGCCCGGGGAAACGCGGCCAGCAGGACGAGGAGGAGGACCACGCGCCCGACGGACTCGGCCAGCAGGTAGAGCGCGAGCGAGGCCGAGGAACGGGACAGCGGGAGGCCGCAGCGGCGCAGGAAGCGCAGATTGACCGCGCCCGCGCCGAGCCCGGCGGGCAGCAGGTGGTTGGCGGCTCCGGCGGCGAACTGCGTGGCCAGGAGCCGTCCGGCGGGCAGTCTCTCCAGGACCGTCCCCTGCCGGGTGAAGGACACCGCCACCCACCCGAGCCCGGTCGCCGTCACGGCGGCGAGCAGCCAGAAGCGGTCGGCCGTGAGCAGTTCCCGGCCGCCGGAGACGATGAGCGACCGGTGCAGGACGACCCAGACGCCGACCGCCACGAGCGGCAGGACCATGAGGATCCGGCGCACCGGGAGGCGCCGGAGGAGGCCGCCCGGGGGGACGGACGGGTGAAGTAGGGCCATCGGCTCGGTCGTCCCTGGTCGTCCGTGGTGCGCGGGCACCTGCCGGGAAGTGCTCTCGCGGTGAGCGTCCCAGGCGGGCGCGACGTCCCGGCGTCCTGCGGGGGTCCGTTGGACGACGGACAGGCGCTGTCCCGGTGAGGGGACAGCGCCTGCGCGGGATCACACGGTGTTACGGAGTGATCCGTAGCGCGTCGATCATGCCCACCGCGGTGCTCCTGTTGATGACCTTGAACGTGTGCGTGCCCGACGAGAGTCCGGACTTCTGCCAGACCACCTGTTGCACCTGCCGCGCTCCCGACGCGTTCAGATTCACCGTGGCCTGGAGGACGTTGTCCAGGTACACGTCCACCGTCCCCATGTCCCCGTTGCGTTCGGACAGGTACTGGATGCCGGTCCCGGTGAAGGTGTACTGCGCGACCGCGCCCACCGTGTTGCTGTGGTGGGTGTCGTCGTTGTAGTCGCCGTATCCCCGGGGGCTCGTCAGGTGCCAGTTGCTGTCGTAGGTCAGCGCGGTGTTGTTGACCATGGGGTTGGCCGTGCCGGAGATGCCCAGGGTGGAGGCGGTCCCGCTCAGTGCCTTGGAGCCCTGGTTGGCCGTGCCGGTGAGCCGCGTGGTGGTGTAGTTGGACAGCGGCTTGGCGGTGCGCTCGACGACGTAGACCGTGTTGGCCGCCGTGGAGAACGTGATCTCGGCGCTCGCGCCGCTGGCGACGATCGCGTTGTCGGAGACCCGGCGGACCCTGATCTGCTGGGTGCCCCAGGGGTTCACGACGCGGGCGCTGTTGCCGAACTGGCTCTTGACGCCGACGTACTTGACCTCGCCGGCCTCACGCTCCGAGCTGACGGTGAAGCCGCCCTTGGCCTGGAGGCTGAACTTGCCGACGAACGTCGAGTCCGTGGGGACGGCGGGGAAGACCCGGATCTTGTCGTTGTACGACTGGAGCAGCGACTCGTTCATCGCGGTCAGGTGCACCCCGAGGTACTCGAAGACGCCGTTGGTGTTGGTCGTCATGCCGTTCGGGTAGTTCTGGTACTGCCGCAGCATGGTCTTCATGCCCTGGTAGGTCTGGTCCCCCAGGCCCAGCCGGGCCGCCTGCACGGCGTCGGGTGCCCAGACGTTCCCGTACGGGAAGGGCCGCGCGTTGAAGGTGTTGATCGCCTTCTGCTGGTCCGGGTAGCCGATGCCCGTGAGGTCGTACGGCCAGATGATCTCGGACGCGACGTTCTCGTTGTTGCGGGTCTGCGCGATCGGCGGGGTGTGCGGCAGGTAGGTGTTGGCGTCCGCCGGGTACGGGATGAGGTTGTCGAGGATCGACTGCCACTGCGGGCGCAGGCTCGCGTCCAGTCCCAGCTGCGTCCCCGCCTGGATGGCGAGCGGGAAGAGCATGCGGACGGCGGTGAGGTCGGTGATGGCGTTGGGCACGTTCCAGTACGTCTCGTGCGAGTTGGACGTCGCGACGTAGTACTGGCCGGTGCTCGCGTTGCGGGACAGCTTCGCCTGGTAGAACTTGACGACCTCGCGCATGAACGGATACGCGGTGTTCCGCAGGTAGTTGGCGTCGTTCGTGTACTTGTACTGGAGGAACATGTTGTACGCGGCCTCGGCGCCGGTCGACCAGATGTTCTTCGTGTAGTCGCTGTTGACCGTGCCGCGCGCGTTGCCGTCCCAGCCCATGGTCTCCGGGACCCAGATGCCGTCCACGCCGTATCTGGTCTGGGTCGCCGACTTCAGCGCGTTGAAGTTGTCGCTGTACAACCGGTTGAACCCGTTGAGCAGATCACTGTGGTTGGACGCCAGGAACGAGTTGTAGACGTCGCGTTGGTTCCAGTACCAGTACGCGTTGCTCCACTTCGTCGCGTCCCCGGTGGCCCGGAAGACGCCGTTGATGAAGTGGAAGGGCTTGGTGCCGTACCCGCCCGCCGCGATCATGTACGTGCTCAGGTAGTAGATGTTCTCCATGTAGTCCGCGTCCTTGGACCCGTTGGAGTACTGGACGAACGACTTCTGCCAGAACGAGTGCCACCAGTTGCGGTAGTTGTTGTACGTGGTGGTGTATCCCGTGCTCTTGACCGCGTTCAGCGCGTTCTTCGCCTGCGCGACGGAGTTGTGCGACGGCGCGTTGAGCCGGCTGCTGGCGGTGAACCAGATGGTGTAGCTGGACGACGGCGTGATCGTGAGCCGTACCTTGCGGCCGTCCACGACCTGCGCGGTGTACGGCGCCCCCTCGACGGTGGCCGCCAGGGTGTAGCCGAAGTTCTGCGGGTCGGCCTGGCCCCGGCTGAGCCCGGCGCCGGTGGAGTCCGCGTAGGTCGACACCGTCTTCCAGGTGTCGAGGTTGGGCACGTCCCCGCTGTTGCCGAGCTGGGAGACGTCCCAGAGGCTGAGGTCGAGCGAGATGCTGGACACGCCGCCCCGGGTGTCGTCCACGTGGACGCCCATGACCTCGGAGTTCGGCGAACCCATCACCGTGACGGTGCGGTTGTTGTCGTACTTGGTGGTGAGCGTCCCGTCGTACAGCGAAAGGCGCTGCTGGTACGTGGAGTAGCCCGAGTCCATCGCGGGGGTGGTCCGCAGGTTGAGCAGCCCGGCGCCGAACGCGGTCTGCTGCGAGGTGTCGACCCCGGAGACCTGCATGGTGAGGCCGTTCTCCTGCCAGGCCATGGCGCCGGTCCTGCCGTTGCCGACGGTCAGGCCTTGCACGGGGCTGGTGTTGGGGCGGTTGTAGACGATGTCGTGCTTGGAGAGATAGCTCGCGTAGTCCACGTCGAGGGCGCCGGTGCCGGAGTTGAACGCGGCATCGGTGGTCGACGCGGAGGCCGGCGCACCGGCGAGACCGCCGAACAGGCAGGCGAGGGCAAGGAGGAAGACGGGTAGTCGGGTGGCTCTCATGGTGTGTCACTCCCACGGACGGCGAGGGGGCGGTGCGGGGAAAGGTGCTTCGACGGCAGGCGGTTGGCGGCAGGCGGAGGCGTAACCGGGCGGGGATGGGCGAGTTGCATGAAGCAGCGGCGTGACATGCTCGCAACACGCAGTGAACATCGGAGGTTTCCGGCCGTCAAGCCGTCGCGCACAAGTATTTCCGGCCCTCTCCCCCAGGCTGGACTTCCATTGATCGGACCTCCGTAGGGGACTCCCTTGCCGATACCGCCCACCCGGGCGCGCCAGCCGTTCACCTACATGAACAGACGATCCGGACGCGGGCCGGGCTCGGATCGCGTCCGATCGGTAGAAGTTCCGTACCCACCATGGACACTTCAGGGGTCGCACCCGAAGATAGGGACCCCCACATACCGAGGAGTCGTTCACATGGACAGACGACACCTGCTCGCCGGCGGCGCCGCGCTCGCGGCCTCCGCGACCGTGCTGCCCGCGCGGGCCGCGTCGGCGGCCCCCACGCCCGCCGCCCCCTCCCCCCAACTGCCGTCCCGGGCGGCGATCGTCGGCGTACTGCGCCGGGTCGCCGACCAGTGGATCGGCACGCACGGCAACTCAGGCGACAACGGCTGGGCCAACGCCACCTTCTTCAGCGGTCTCCTCGCGGTGTACCGGCTGACCGGCGAGGCCGCCTACCTCACCTACGCGCGGCGTTGGGCGGAGAAGCACGCGTACGGCCTCAACGGCGGGGTCAACACCCGCCACGCCGACAACCACAACGCGGGACAGGCCTACCTCGACCTGTACGAGATCGAGCCCTCGGCGCAGAAACTCACGGCCATCGAGGCGTCCCTGCGCCGCATGGTGTACACGGACCAGCCCGCCAAGAACGACGACTGGTGGTGGGACGACGCCCTGCACATGGCGATGCCGCCCTTCGCCCGCCTCGGCAGGCTCCGCGGCGACACGCAGTACTGGGAGAAGCTCTACAGCCTGTACCAGCACACCAAGCGGGTCCGGGGAGGCCCGGGGCTGTACGACGCGGCCACCGGCCTCTGGTACCGCGACGACCGGTTCCTGCCGGGCGGCATCGTGTCGCCGGGCGGCCGGCCGGTGGTGTGGTCGCGCGGCAACGGCTGGGTGGCCGGCGGCCACGTCAAGACGCTCAAGGCCCTGCCGGCCTCCGAGCGCCACGTCGCCGAATACCGGTCCACGCTCGCGCAGTTGGTCACCGCCGTGGCCAAGGTGCAGCGGACGGACGGCTTCTGGAACGTCAACCTCGCCGACCCCGCGCACCTGCCGGGACCCGAGACCAGCGGCACGTCCTTCTTCGTGTACGGCACCGCGTACGCCGTCGCCACCGGGCTGGTCGCGCGCGCGACCTATCTGCCGGTCGCCGCGCGCGCCTGGAACGGGCTGGTCGCCACCGCCGTGCACCCCGACGGTTTCCTCGGCTACGTGCAGAAGGTCGGCGACCGGCCGGAGTCCAGCCAGCCGGTGACCTACGGAAGCACCGCCGACTTCGGGGTGGGCGCGTTCCTGCTCGCCGGGTCGGAGCTGGCGGCGCTCGCCACCTGACGGGCGGGGCGTCGCCGGGCGGTCGCGCGGGCCTCTGCCGTACCCGCGCGACCGCAGTAGCGTGGTGGGCATGAGCGTTCACGGCATGAGCTTTCACGAGCAGGCGCGCGACGCGTTCCGCCGGGGTGACACCGCCGTCGTGGAGCGGCTGAGCCGGCACGAACTGGACCGGGCGCGCGAGGCGGGCGACGCCGCGGGCCAGGTGGACGCGCTCTGCATGCTGGCCCGCGTCCAGGTGCGCGGCGGCGACCTCGCCGAGGCCGGGCGGTGGGCCGCGCAGGCCCGCGAGGTGGCCGACGGCAGCGGCGACAAGCGGCTCGGATCGGGTCCGGCCCACATCCTCGCCGGAGTGGCCACCATGTCCGGCGAGCTCGAAACGGCCCGGGTCCTGATCGGGGAGAGCGTCACGCTCCACCAGGAGCTGGGCGACGCCCGCATGGTCGCCGTCGAGCACCACAACCTCGGCTACGTCGAGCTGCGCCTGGGCCGGCCGGACCGGGCCAGGGAGCTGTTCGCCGAGGTGCGCGCCCGGGCGCTGGCGGAGGACTGGTCCGACATGCTGCCGTACGTGACGGCCGACGCCGCCGTGATCGCCGACGCGGACGGGGACCACGCCCGGTCGGCCCGGCTGCTGGGCGCGGCGGCGGGCGCGTACCGGGCGGCCGGGCAGATCCCCGACCCGGACGACGCCGTCGAGCAGGACGCCCTGCGGGAGCGGCTGATCGGCGCGCTCGGGGCGGACGTGTTCGACGTGGAGTACACGGCCGGCGCGGCCCAGGACGCCCGCCGGGCGCTGGCGCTGCTCGCCGTGTGAGGGGGCGGCCCGCGTGGCACGGGCCGGGCCTTGACGGGAACGATCATCGTGCGTTCTCCTCGGGAAGAGGCCGGACCGCGCACGTTCCGGACACCCGTTGTGGAAGGAACGACATGCCGGCAGCGTTCTTCTCGGCCCTGGACCACCTGGAATGCTCCCGGACCGGAGAGGTGAGCGACCCCGACGTGGTCCAGGGGACCTCGGCGGTGGGCGCGCCGCTCCTGGCCCGCTACGACCTGGAGCGGGTACGGGCCACCGTCACCCGCGAGGAGATCGCGGGCCGCGCGCCGGACCTCTGGCGCTACCACGAGCTGCTGCCCGTCCGCGACGCGCGCCACGTGGTGTCCCTCGGCGAGGGCATGACGCCGATGCTCGACCTGCCGCGCTACGGCGCGAGCGTGGGGGTGCCGGGGCTGCGGATGAAGGACGAGGGGCTCATCCCGACCGGCAGCTTCAAGGCGCGCGGCGCGGCCGTCGGGGTGTCCCGGGCGGCCGAGCTGGGCGTCACCGGGATCGCGATGCCGACCAACGGGAACGCCGGGGCCGCGTGGTCCGTGTACGCCGCCCGCGCCGGGATGCGCAGCCTGATCGCGATGCCGGTCGACGCCCCGGAGATCACCCGTACCGAATGTGTGGTGTCGGGCGCGGAGCTGTACCTCGTGGACGGGCTGATCGGGGACGCGGGCAAGCTGGTGGCCGCGGCGGTCGCCGAGCGCGAGGGCTACCAGGAGGTGTCCACGCTCAAGGAGCCGTACCGCCTGGAGGGCAAGAAGACCATGGGGTACGAGATCGCCGAGCAGCTGGGCTGGCGGGCGCCGGACGTGATCCTGTACCCGACGGGCGGCGGGGTCGGGATCATCGGCATCCACAAGGCGCTGCTGGAGATGCGGGAGCTGGGCTGGCTGACCGGGGACCTGCCGCGGCTGGTCGCGGTGCAGGCGACGGGCTGCGCGCCGATCGTGGACGCGTTCGAGCGCGGTGACCGCGAGAGTGTGGCCGCCGTGGACGCCCGTACCGTCGCCTTCGGGATCACCGTGCCGAAGGCGCTGGGCGACTTCCTGGTCCTGGACGCCGTACGGGAGACGGAGGGCACCGCGATCGCGGTGAGCGACGAGGAGCTGTTGGCCGCGCAGGCGGCGGTGGCCCGCGCGGAGGGGGCGTTCATCTGCCCCGAGGGGGCCGCCTGCTTCGCGGCGGTGGAGCGGTTGCGTGCCTCCGGGTGGCTGCGCGGCGACGAGAACGTGGTGGTGCTGAACACGGGCAGCGGGCTCAAGTACCCGGAGACCGTGCCGGTGGACGTGCCGACGCTGCCGGTGCACGGCCGGATCCCGGCGCGGCGGGGGGACGCCACCGCGTGACGGCGGTCGTGTGACGGCGTGTCCGGGTGCGTCAGGGGTGCGTCAGGGCGTGAGCGTACGGACGGGCGCGCCGGCGCGGTGGGCGGCGATGGCCTCCACCGCGCCTCCGTAGAAGACGCGGTACGTCTCCTCGGTGACGTACCCGAGGTGCGGGGTCAGCACCGTGCGGGGCGCGGTACGGAGCGGGTCGTCGGCCGGCAGGGGCTCCACGTCGTAGACGTCGAGGCCGGCCCCGGCGATCCGGCCCTCGCGCAGGGCGTCGACGAGGGCGTCCGTGTCGACGAGCGGGCCGCGTGAGGTGTTGACCAGGTAGGCGCCGGGCTTCATGAGGGCCAGCTCGGGGCGGCCGACGAGGCCGGTGCTGCGGGCGCTGAGCTTGTAGTGCAGGGTCACCACGTCGGCCGTCGCGAAGAGGGTCTCCTTGTCGACCGGTTCGGCGCCGTGCGCGCGGGCGTGCGCGGGGTCGAGGTGGGTGCTCCAGGCGATGACGCGCATGCCGAAGGCGTTGCCGACGGCGGCGACGCGTGCGCCGAGCCGTCCCAGGCCGACGATGCCGAGGGTACGTCCGTGCAGGTCGCCGCCGAGCGTGTGCTGCCACTCCCCCCGGCGCATCCCGGCGGACTCCTCGGGGATGTGCCGCATCAGGGAGAGGATGAGGCCCCAGGTCAGCTCGGGGGTGGCGTACGGCTTGCTCTCCGTGCCGCTGACCGTGACGCCGTGGCGGTGCGCGGCCGCGACGTCGATGGCGGCGTTGGCCGCGCCGGTGGTGACGAGCAGCTCCAGGTCGGGCAGGCGCGCGAAGCGCTCCTCCGTGAACGGGGTGCGTTCGCGCATCGCGACGACGACGTCGTGGCCGCGCAGGGTGTCGACGAGTGTGTCGGTGTCGGCGAGGTGGTCGTGCAGGAAGGTGACCTCGGCGTCGAGGCTCCCCCAGTCACCGAAGCGGTGAGCGGCCCTCTGGTAGTCGTCCAACACGGCGACGCGCACGGTCGTTCCTCCCTGCCCGGCTGTTGATGGCCGAAGCCTACGCGGGCCGCTTCCGCCGGGCGCGGAGGGGGAGATCCGGACACGGAACCGCGCCCGGGGAGTGGTGCCGGTCCCCGGGCGCGGCGGGCGCGTGGAAGAAACGGGTCTTCCCGCGGACTACTTGAGCAAGTAGGCCTTGACGACGGTCACGTCGTACGTGAAGCCCTTGGTGTCGGTGAGCTTCGCCTTGAAGGAGACCGAGGTGGCCTTCTTCGGGTGGCTCAGCGTCAGGCTCTTCTTCCCGTCCTTGGCGGTGGTGACGGGGGCCTTGGCCCACTTGGTGCCGCCGTCGTACGAGACCTGCACGGCGAGGGACTTGAAGCCCTTGCCGGCCGCCGGGCCGTCGATCGCCAGCGGGACGGTGAGCTTCTTGCCGGCGGCCGCGGTGCTGGCCAGGTCGAGCTTCGGGAGGAAGCGGACGGTGGACAGCGGGAGGGTGGCGCCCGTGGCCGGCGGCCGCTTCGAGGTGAACGACCAGGAGGCGACGAGGCGGGTGGTGACGCCCGCGAGCGTGGTGGAGCGGGACGCGTCGGTGCTGACGACGTAACGCGCGGACGTGGCGGGCAGGTTGCCGACCTCCTGGCAGAGGTCCTCGCGGTTGTCGAGGAGCTTCTTGCCGTCGGCGGTGATCACCGTGCGCTGCTTGGTGACCGGGGAGCTGCCGAAGTGCCCGGCGCCGTCGGAGAAGAGGTCGACGCAGACGAGCATGTCGTTGTCCAGCCGCTCGCCGCTGTACGGGCCCACCCGCGGGCTGAAGACGCCCACGTTGTAGGTCTTCGTGTACGTCTTCTTCGCCTGGTACGTCCGCGCGCCGTCGGAGCCGAGGTACACCCCGTACTCGTCCTCGGCCTGCTGCTGGCCCACGCTGAAGTTCCACGTGAAGCCCTTGGGGACCGTGATGTACGTCTTCGCCGTGCCGGGCAGGGCGAAGAGCTGGCTCCCGACTCCTATACCGTCCCCGCTCGTCGCGTTCCAGGAGGAGCTGACGAAGCCGGTGCGCTTCTTGGCCGGGGCTCCGATCTTGATGTTCACCAGGGCGAGTTCACCGGCCGTGGCCTTGTGGGTGAACCCGGTGAAGAGGGAACCCGGCCGGGCGTAGAGCAGGTGGTAGGTCGTGCTGCCCTGCTGCCAGAAGGCGCCCAACTGCGCGCTGAACTGCTTGGCGGGCAGCGCCGTGCCGATCTGGGCCGTGGAGACACCCTTGAAGCTGTCGAGGAACCAGGCGGCACCGACCCGGTTGCCCGTGTCCAGCAGGTAGTTCGTGTAGGCGGTGAGCTCTTTCGCCTTGCCCGGCGGCGTGATGCTCACGGGCTTGGCCTTGCGGGCGTCGAAGGTGAGGGTGGCGTTCTTGGTGACGTCGTACTTCGGCTGGACGAGCAGGGCGAGGTCCGCCGTCCCGTCGGCCTTCGGGCTGATCAGCGGCACGTCCAGGAGGTAGGTGCCCTTGGGGAGCCTGACCTTCAGGGTGCCGTCGCCGTCCTCGTCGAACGGGGACTCCCAGACGTCGTTCTGGTGCCCGATGATGTCCGCCCCGCCCTGCGCGGGCTTGCCCTTGGCGCCGATGAACTTGAGCGTGAGGTCGTACGACTCCGCCTCACGGATGACGCCGAAGGACGTACGGACGCGCTGTCCGCCCTCCGTGGCCGTGGCGCGGACGGCGCCGGAGTAGGCCCCGTCCGGGCCCGCGACGCGGGTGTCGGAGGTGAGGACGGCGTGCGCGGTGCCGCCCGCGGGCACGGTCAGCCGGTCGGTGTCCAGGGCGAAGACGCCGGCCGGGGCCGCCTTGCCGTCGGGACCCGTGGCTTCCGTGGCGAGGTCGAGGGTGACCGGGACGGCGCCGTTGTTGCGGTAGGTGACCGTCCGGGACGCGGGGCTGTCGTCGGTGTGCGGCCACTGCTGCACACCGAAGCTCACGGAGGTCTCGTCGCTCACGACGGACTGCGTGACGGCCCTGGCGAGGTCCACCCGGCCGGTGCCCTGCTGGTAGGCGGAGAGGCCGGTACCGGGCGCGGCGGAGGCGGTGAGCGCCTGCTTGATCCGGGCGCCGGTCCAGTCCGGGTGCTCCTGGGACAGGATCGCGGCGGCTCCCGCCACGTGCGGCGTCGCCATGGACGTACCGGACAGGGTGACGTATCCGTCGGCCGCCGGGTCGCCGATCTGGCCCTGGGCGGCCTTGGCGGCCACGATGTCCACGCCGGGCGCGGTGAGGTCGGGCTTGAGCGTCCCGTCGGCCGCGGGTCCGACACTGGAGAACGGGGCGAGCTTGTCGGCCCGGTCGACGGCGCCGACGGTGAGGGCCGCCGGGGCGCTGCCCGGGGTGCCGACGGTGCGCGCGCCGGGTCCTTCGTTGCCCGCCGCGACGACGAAGAGGATGCCCTTGTCGGCGGAGAGCTTGTCGACGGCCGCTTCGAGCGGGTCGACCTCCGGCGCGTCGAAGTCGCCGAGGCTGAGGTTGGCCACCTTCGCGCCCTGGTCGGCGGCCCACTGCATGCCGGCGATGATCCCGGACTCGTCCCCCCATCCGTCGTCGTCCAGGACCTTGCCGTCGAGTATCTTCGCGCCGGGCGCGACGCCCTTGTACTTGCCGGCGGACTTGGCGCCGGAGCCCGCGGCGATGGACGCGACGTGCGTGCCGTGGCCGACGTGGTCGACGGTGTTGCCCGCCCCGGAGAAGTCCTTCTGCGCGATCTCGACACCCTTGAGGTCGGGGTGTGTCTCGTCGACGCCGGTGTCCAGGACGGCGATCTTCACGCCCTTGCCGTCGTACCCGGCCTGCCAGGCGGTCGGCGCGCCGATCTGCGCGACGCTCCGGTCCAGGCTCGCCCGGCGCTTGCCGTCGAGCCAGACGCGCCCGATGCCCGTCCCGGCGACTCGTGACGAACTCCCCTGCGCGCCGGGCGCGGTGAGGGCCTGCCAGACCTCGGAGGAGGCCTCCTTCGGCGTGGTGACCGCTTCCGCGGAGAGCGCCGGCAGGCTGCGGCGCACCGACACGTCGGCGGCCGCGAAGGCGGACTTCGCCCGCGCCTTCTGCTGCGTGTACGACACGATGAGCGGCAGCGTCGTCCGGTGCGCGTCGTCGTAGCCGCCCGCGATCAGTCCGGTGATGTCGAAGAGGCGGCGGTCGAGCTTCCCCTGGGACACCAGTTTCGCGGCGTCGGCGGGCAGGACGTACGTCCTGCCGTCGATGCGGCGTACCGCCATGGCGATGTGGTCGCGGCCTTCGGCGGGCCGTACCCGGCTGACCCGGCCCTTCGCGTCCGCGTAGACGCGGTCGCCGGTGATCAGGGTGACGACGGAGGATGTGCCGGAGGTCCGTGGGGCCTCCCCCGCGGAGGTCCCCGTGGCGTTCGGCGCGGCCGCGGTCAGGCCTGTGGTGAGGCCCGCGGTGAGCAGTGCGGCGACCATGGCCGCGCCGGCTCTCGTTCTCCTGCTTCTGAGCAAGTTTTCCCCAAGGCTGAAGTGATTGAGGACCTCAACTGGCGTCATTTGAGCTTTAGTTGAGGTATATACGATCAGTTTCGACCGCGTGTGAACAGAAGAGGTGAATTCCTACCGCCGGGTTCCCGTGAAGTCGATATCGGCCAGCACGCGTCCGAGAATCGCCGGGCCGTGCGCTCAGGCCGAATGCTGGTCGGGGGTGTCGGTGAGGGGTGGGTTGCGGGGGTACGGGGCGGGCGGGCCCGCGACGACCGGGATCGTGGTGGTGACCACGCGGTGCGGGGTGAAGCGGACGCGGCGGCCCGTGCCGCCGTCGTCGCCGGGGACGCCGGGAGCGGTCCAGTCGACAGCCGCCGTGCCGGACAGGTGGAGGGTGGTGCCGGTGGCGAAGTCCAGGAAGAGCAGGGCTGCTGTGTTGTCGGCGGCCAGGTTGCCCAGGCTGTTGAACATGTTGTTGCCCGGATAGTCCGGCCACCACAGGCCCTCGGCGTCGGCCCGTACGAAGCCGGGGGCGCCGCCCCGGTGGGAGGCGTCGGCGCCCCGGGTCGGGTGGGTGGTGCCCAGGAAGAAGGTGTCGGCCGCCCGGATCAGGCGCAGGTGGCCCGCGTCGAGCGTGTCGCCCCACCGCGCCTCGGACGGGGCGCCCGCGCGCGCCGGGGAGCGGCGCAGGTGCCGCCGCTGGATGTACTGGGGGCAGTTCCCGTACGCCTGGTCGACCGCCACCGTGAATCCGGACGCGCCGACCTCGGCGAGGGCCCCGTTGATCCGCAGCCTGCGGCGGGTGGCGAGGTCGACGGCGGTCATGCCGACCTGCTGCCCCGCGGCCAGGCCGGCCAGCGGGTCCCCGGGGGCGGGCAGGGCGCGTACGTCCAGGGACCGGCCGTGGGCGGCGAGGAAGCCGGGGGCGCCGGGCAGGGGTGAGGTCCAGAGCAGGCCGTCGCGGTCGCGGGCGGTGAGGACGGCCAGGTCGCGGTCGCGGAGGAACAGGGCCGCACCCCCGTCGAGCTCGGGCGGGGCCAGCATGCCGGCCAGCCGGGCTGCCGGTCCGGCGACCCCGGCGCGCCGCTGCACCGCCAGCTCACCCTCGTGGAATCCGGTCGGAACACCCATGACCCGCTCCCCTAATGCTTGACGATGCTCTTTGCCATTAGATGTGGGGCAAGGAAACCACGTCTGCCCCGACACGTCAAATGGCTGGGCCGATCGACAGCCATTAGGGGTCCGGTTACGCTGGTCCCATGGACAGCAGCACGCCTCCACCGGCCGCCGCCCCGCCGGGCGCCCGCCCCGCCCCGCCCCCGCCGCTCCTCGGCGAACCCCTCCCCGTCGAGCTGATGAACACCGTCTGGGCGGACCGGGAGGGTGAGTACGACGCGCTGCTGGACGCGGGCGACCTGGCGCGGTGGCTGCGCTCCGTGGACGCGCGCTTCTCCCCGCCGCTGGATCTGGGCGGCCCGGAGGCCGAGGCGTCCGTACCGGCTCCGGACCGGCCGTCCGTGGAGCGGTTCCGGGAGCTGCGCGACGCGCTGCGGCGGCTGGCCGCCGTGGCGACGCGGGACACCCGTCCCACCGCCGCCTCCCCGGTCCCCGACCTGGCCGCGGCCGTCGGCGCCGTGAACCGCGCCTGCGCGTACGCGCCCACCTGGTCGCGGCTCGCCTGGAACGAGGACGAGCCGCCGGCACGTGCCGACGGCTCGTCGTACGGCCCGGAGGCCCGGGCCCTGTCGCGGATCGCGGAGGAGACCGTGCAGCTGTTCACCGGGCCGGACGCGGCCGGGCTGCGCGCCTGCCACGCCCCCGGCTGTGTGCGGTACTTCGTCCGGGCCCACCCGCGCCGGGAGTGGTGCTCGGCGGGCTGCGGCAACCGCGCCCGCGTCGCACGCCACTACCGGCGCCACCACCCGGGCGGGGCCGACGCCTGATCCGGCGCGCGGCCCCGGGGGTGTGCGGCACCGGTCAGGCGACCGGTGCGCGATCCGTCAGACCGGGCCCGCCGACGTACGGCGGGCGCACTCCGCGACCATCTCCCGCAGGCTCCCGGTCTTCTCGAACAGCTCCCGCTGCACGCGCGCGCCGTTGCCGGTCTTGAGCAGGTGCGCCACGGCGTCCTGGGCGGGGATCAGGTCCCCGCTGTCGTCCAGCGCCTCCCGGACGTGGGCGAGCAGCGCCCCCACGACGGAGTCCGCGCGGTCCGGCTTCATCGTCACCGGGTTGATCAGCTCGTCGTCGAGCCCGGACCGGCCGGCCCGCCACGCCGCCAGCCGGAGCAGGCCGACCCCGGGGTCGGCCACCGGCCTCCCCGCGCGCCAGTCCCGGGCCGCCGTCTCCACCAACGCCCTGACCAGCGTGGCCACCAGCACCGTCGTGGAGGCGTCCAGGCAGACGTCCGCCACCCGGATCTCCACGGTCGGCCAGGCAGCCGAGAGCCGGGCGTCGAAGTAGATCATCCCGGTGTCGCGCAGGGCGCCCGTGCCGACCATGGCGTCGACCTGCGCGTGGTAGCGCGCGGCGGAACCGAACACCTCCACGGGCCCCGCGGAGGGCCACCGGCCCCACACCCGGCTGCGGTAACTGCTGTAGCTGGTGTCGTTGCTCTGCCAGAACGGGGAGTTCGTGCTCATCGCGAGCAGGACCGACAGCCACGGCCGGATCCGGTCGAGCACCGCGACGCCCTCCTCGTCGGACTCCACCGACACGTGGACGTGGCAGCCGCAGGTGATCTGCTCCTGCGCGGTCAGCCCGAACTGCTCCTTGAGCCAGTCGAACCGCTCGCCCGGGTTGATGGACGGCCCGATCGGCAGCGGGGAAGTGGCCAGCGCGGCCACCGCGGCGCCGGCGTTGGCCGCGTGATCGGCCGCCTCGGCCCGCCACCGTATGATCTCCCGCGCCAGTTCGCGCATGTCCGTCTGCGGATGCGTGGCGAACTCCAGCTGCGAGCCGTGCAGTTCGCTCTCGAACACATCCGCGTCGCCGCCCTGGGAAGCGAAGGCCAGAACCGCCGCGGACAGCGCCCGGGGCTCTCCGGTCTCCGCGTCGACCAGAAGCAGTTCTTCCTCCACACCGACACTGCGCACAACGACCGCCTTCCTTGGATACGGCACGTTCGCGCCGAGGTGCTGAGCGTGTGCCCCGGTTCCGCGTCACCGAACGTGGCGGAGGCGGAGAAGGAGAGCCGTACCCGCGCCGGGATCGTGCGCCACCCGGCGGGTCACCCGTCGTTATCCACGGTAACCCGGGATGATGAACTGATCGCCTGATCGCAGGGACCGATATGGAGGAGTGGTCACATGCCGCACGAACGAGCGGGACAGCCGGCGCGGCCGGAGGACCTCACCGATGTCGCCCGCCTGGTGACCGCGTACTACGCCCTCCGTCCCGACCTCGACGAGCCGGGTCAGCGCGTGGCGTTCGGCACCTCGGGGCACCGCGGGTCGTCGCTCGACACCGCGTTCAACGAGGACCACATCGCCGCGACCAGCCAGGCGATCTGCGAGTACCGCGCCGGCCAGGGCACCGACGGGCCCCTCTTCCTCGGCATCGACACCCACGCGCTCTCCGAGCCGGCCCGGGTGACCGCCGTCGAGGTCTTCGCCGCCAACGGTGTGACCCTGCTCCTCGACACCGCCGACGGCTACACGCCCACCCCCGCGGTGTCGCACGCGATCGTCACGTACAACCGGGGCCGTACCGCACAGCTCGCCGACGGTGTCGTGGTCACCCCGTCGCACAACCCGCCCCGGGACGGCGGGTTCAAGTACAACCCGCCCAGCGGCGGCCCTGCGGGCTCCGACGCGACCGGCTGGATCCAGGACCGGGCCAACGCGATCATCGCGGCCGGGATGAAGGACGTCCAGCGCCTGCCGTACACCCGCGCCCTCGCGGCGGACACCACCGGCCGGTACGACTTCCTCGGCGCCTACGTGGCCGACCTGCCCGCCGTCCTGGACCTGGACGCGGTCCGCGCGGCGGGGGTACGGATCGGCGCCGACCCGCTCGGCGGGGCGTCGGTCGGCTACTGGGGCCGGATCGCCGAACAGCACCGGATCGACCTGACCGTGATCAATCCGCTGGCCGACCCCACCTGGCGGTTCATGACGCTGGACTGGGACGGCAAGATCCGGATGGACTGCTCGTCGCCGTACGCGATGGCCTCGCTCATCGAGGGACGCGACCGGTTCGCGATCACCACCGGCAACGACGCCGACGCCGACCGACACGGCATCGTGACCCCGGACGCCGGGCTGATGAACCCCAACCACTACCTGGCCGCCGCCATCGGCTACCTCTACGGCCACCGCGAGCAGTGGCCGGCCGGCGCGGGCATCGGCAAGACCCTGGTGTCCTCCGGGATGATCGACCGGGTCGCCGCCGACCTCGGCCGCCCGCTGGTGGAAGTCCCCGTCGGGTTCAAGTGGTTCGTGGACGGGCTGTCCGACGGGTCGATCGGCTTCGGCGGCGAGGAGTCGGCGGGCGCCTCGTTCCTGCGGCGCGACGGCGGCGTGTGGACCACCGACAAGGACGGCATCATCCTCGCGCTGCTCGCCTCCGAGATCCTCGCGGTCACCGGGAAGACCCCCTCCGAGCACTACGGCGCGCTGACGGCCCGCTTCGGCGAGCCCGCCTACGCACGCATCGACGCCGCCGCCACCCGCGAGGAGAAGGCGATCCTGGGGCGGCTCTCGCCCGACCAGGTCACGGCCGACACCCTCGCGGGCGAGCCCGTCACCGCGGTGCTCACCGAGGCGCCCGGCAACGGCGCGTCCATCGGCGGCATCAAGGTCACCACGGAGAGCGCGTGGTTCGCCGCGCGCCCCTCGGGCACGGAGGACGTCTACAAGATCTACGCGGAGTCCTTCCAGGGCCCCGACCACCTCGCGCGGGTGCAGGAGGAGGCGAAGGCCGTCGTCGCGGCGGCCCTCGCGGGCTGAGCCGCCCGATCCCACCCGACCATCTCACCCGACCCCGCCGGGCCGCGCCGACCAGGGCGCGGCCCGGCGCTGTGCGTCGTGGGCCCGCGGCGCGCGTCGCGGACCCGCGCGGTCCGTCGTGGACCGCTCCCGTCCCTCTCCCGGGTGAAAGTTCTCCCCGGCCCGGGCCGGCCGGCCACGCGGCAACTCGGCGCCCCCGCAAGGCGCGCGGGACAAAAGGGCGGGCCATTCGCGACGCGCCGGGAATGAGGGGGTGTCACCCGCCCGGTGAATCCGCCGCCATGCTGCTTGCCGAGTCCACCCGCGACCGTCGAGCCGGAGGAGAGCGTCGCAGTGACGACGATGGGCACCGAAGGGTCGGCCGAGGCCGACGAGAGCTACCAGAACGAAATGCCGGTCGTGCGCAAGCGGCCCGGCGCTGTCATCGTGGGCTGGCTCACCACCACCGACCATAAGACGATCGGTTCGTTGTATCTGATTACTTCGTTCGCGTTTTTCATCGTCGGCGGGGTGATGGCGCTCTTCATGCGCGCCGAACTGGCCCGCCCCGGCATCCAGATCATGTCGCACGAACAGTTCAACCAGGCGTTCACGATGCACGGCACCGTGATGCTGTTGATGTTCGCGACCCCCCTGTTCGCCGGATTCACCAACTGGATCATGCCGCTCCAGATCGGCGCGCCCGACGTGGCGTTCCCCCGGCTCAACGGATTCGCCTACTGGCTGTACCTGTTCGGTTCGCTCATCGTCGTCAGCGGGTTCCTGACGCCCAACGGCGCCGCCGACTTCGGCTGGTTCGCCTACTCCCCGCTGACCGACATCGTGCGCTCGCCGGGCATCGGCGGAGACCTGTGGATCATGGGCCTGGCCTTCTCCGGCTTCGGCACGATCCTCGGCTCGGTCAACTTCATCACCACGATCATCTGCATGCGCGCGCCCGGCATGACGATGTTCCGCATGCCGATCTTCACCTGGAACGTGCTGCTCACGGCCCTGCTCGTGCTGTTCGCCTTCCCCGTCCTGGCCGCGGCGCTGCTCGCCCTGGAGGCGGACCGCAAGTTCGGCGCGCACGTCTTCGACCCGGCCAACGGGGGCGCGCTGCTGTGGCAGCACCTGTTCTGGTTCTTCGGGCATCCCGAGGTGTACATCATCGCGCTGCCGTTCTTCGGGATCGTGACCGAGATCCTGCCCGTCTTCAGCCGCAAGCCGGTCTTCGGCTACATCGGCCTGGTCGCGGCGACGATCTCCATCGCAGGTCTGTCGGTCACGGTGTGGGCGCACCACATGTTCGTCACCGGCGGGGTGCTGCTGCCGTTCTTCTCGTTCATGACCTTCCTGATCGCCGTGCCGACCGGGGTGAAGTTCTTCAACTGGATCGGCACGATCTGGAAGGGTTCGCTGTCGCTGGAGACACCGATGCTCTGGTCGATCGGATTCCTCGTCACCTTCCTCTTCGGCGGCCTGACCGGGATCATCCTGGCCTCGCCACCGCTCGACTTCCACGTCTCCGACTCGTACTTCGTGGTCGCGCACTTCCATTACGTGGTGTTCGGCACCGTGGTGTTCGCGATGTTCGCCGGATTCCACTTCTGGTGGCCGAAGTTCACCGGGAAGATGCTGGACGAGCGGCTCGGCAAGATGACCTTCTGGACGCTGTTCTGCGGTTTCCACGGCACGTTCCTGGTGCAGCACTGGCTGGGCGCGGAGGGAATGCCGCGCCGGTACGCGGACTATCTCGCCGCCGACGGTTTCACCGCGCTCAACATGGTTTCCTCGATCAGCGCGTTTGTCCTCGGCCTGTCGATGCTGCCGTTCTTCTACAACGTCTGGAAAACCACGAAGTACGGCAGGAAGGTCGAGGAGGACGACCCCTGGGGCTACGGCCGCTCCCTGGAGTGGGCGACCTCCTGCCCGCCGCCCCGGCACAACTTCCTCACGCTGCCGCGGATCCGCTCCGAGTCCCCCGCCTTCGACCTCCACCATCCGGCGATCCGGGCCCTGGAGGACGAGGTCAACCGGCCCGCCGACTCCACGACCGTGGCGCCCGGGGACAAGCAGCGGTGAGGCCCGAGGAGGACAGCGTCCGGGGGCTGGTGCAGCTGGAGGGCTACCTCTTGTGGAGCGCGGAGATCGAGGAGATCCACCGGCAGGCGGCCCTGTTCACCGCGCGGCTGCCCTGGCTGACCACGGCACAGCGCGAGGACGTGGAGCGCGTGTACACCGCCGACCGGATCGAGGTGTCCCGGGCGGTGCTCGTACGGATCACGGAGCGCGCCCACGAGCTGCGCGGCGAGTACACGGAGCGGTACGAACGGCTCAGGGCCCGCTGTGTGGCCGCCGCGCTGGTGGCCGCCGGCGCGGCGACGGGCACCTGCGCGGCGTTCACCCTGCTGGTGCGCTGACGCGTCAGCCGGCCGCCTTGCCGAGCAGGGCCAGGTCGGCCGCGTCGAGGACCACACCGGTCGCCGCCATGTTCTCCTCCAGGTGGGCGAGCGAGGCGGTACCGGGGATCTGCACGATCGAGGGCGACCGCGCGAGGCCCCAGGCGAGGGCCACCTGGTGCGCGGTCGCCCCGTGCCGTTCGGCGACCGCGCGCAGGGTGTCGTCGGCGAGGCCGCCGTGGGCGCCGCCGAGGGCGAAGAACGGCATGTAGGCGATGCCGGCGGCCGCGCAGGTGTCGACCAGCGCCGCGTCCTCCTGGTCGAGCACACCGAAGCGGTTCTGCACCGCGGCGACCGGGGCGACGGCCCTGGCCTCGGCGAGCTGCTCCGGGGACACGTTGCTCACCCCGAGGTGGCGGATCAGCCCCTCGTCCCGCAGCGCGGCCAGGACGGCGAAGCGCTCGCCGAGCGGCGGCCCGCCCTTGCCGGAGAGCCGCCCCACCCGCAGGTAGACCAGGTCGAGGACGTCCACGTCCAGTTCCCGCAGGTTCCGCTCGACGGCCGGCCGCAGCTGCTCGGCGGTCGCCTCCCCGTACATCTCGCCGGCCGGGTTGCGCAGCGGGCCCACCTTGGTGGCGAGGGTCAGGTCGGCGGGGTACGGGTGCAGGGCCTCGCGCAGCAGGTCGTTGGCGCGTACGTCGCCGGCGAAGTAGAAGGCGGCGGTGTCGAGGTGGCGGGCGCCCAGCTCGACGGCGCGGCGCGCGACCGCCAGCGCGGTCGACCGGTCGTGGGCGGGACCGTTCCAGCGGCCCGGCAGCTGCATCGCGCCGAAGCCCAGCCGGGGGATCGTGGTGGTGCCGCCGAGCGGGAAGTCGGGCCGCGGGGCGGGGACGGACGGGTCGGATGCGGAGGAAGGGGTCATAGGGGCAGCATGCTCATACCCGCGCCGGACGATCAAGCCCGGGGTCGGGAACCGGAATGCCAGGCCCGCAATTTCCTGCCAACAGGCCGTGCTGAAGGGCATGTTGCTGTGGCAGACTGCCCGGCGGCGCGTCCGCGAAGCTGGGGGGTGGAGTGTGAGCGAGCCACGGTCCGCACCGACGGTCGGTCAGCTCGTCCTCAGCAGGCGGCTGCGTGTGCTGCGGGAGAAGGCCGGCCTCAGCCGGGAGCAGGCCGGCGCGTTACTCCGGGTCACCGCCGCGACGGTCCGCCGGATGGAGGCGGCCGAGGTCGGGCTCAAGATCCCGTACGTCCAGATGCTGCTGCCCGCGTACGGCGTCCCCGAGCCGGAGATCGCGGTCTTCCTCCAGCTGGCGGACGAGGCGAGCCGGCCCGGCTGGTGGCAGCACTTCCACGACATCCTGCCGGACTGGTTCAGCGGGTACGTCAGCCTCGAAGAGGCCGCCAGGACGATCCGTACCTACGAGCCGCACTTCGTACCCGGTCTGCTCCAGACGGAGGAGTACGCCCGGGCGATCCTCGCGGCGCCGGGCGTGGTGGGACGGGCGGGCAGCCCCGCGCGGATCGACCGGCAGGTGGCGCTGCGGCTGGAGCGCCAGACGCTGCTCACGCGGGCCGACGCCCCGGTGGTCTGGGCGGTGCTGGACGAGACGGTGCTGCGCCGGCCCGTGGGCTCGCCCGCGCTGATGCGGGCGCAGATCGACCGGCTGCTGGAGGTCTCCGAGCTGCCCCATGTGACCCTCCAGATGGCGGAGTTCGCGTCGGGCCACCATCCGGGGACGTACAGCCCGTTCACCCTCTTCCGCTTCGATCTCCCCGAACTGCCCGACATGGTCTACATCGAGCACCTGACGGGGGCGCTCTATCTCGACGGGCACGACGAGGTGACGGCGCACATGGAGGCCATGGACCGGATGGTCGCGCACGCGGAGTCCGCACACCGCACACGGCGGCTGATCACGCGGATCCGCGCGGAACTCTGACAGGGCCGGGGCGGCATTCCCCGCCCGGGGTCGTGCATTCCCTTTCAGAGCCTGGGCAGTTGGAACTGCCGGTAATGGGCGACGGTCTCGAAGCCCATGCGCGAGTACAGCCGCTCCCCGTCGGCGCTGGCCTGGAGTGTGCCGATCCGCAGGCCCCTTTCCCGGCCGGCCCGCAACGCCACGAGGGTCAGGAACGCGCCGATCCCGCGCCCCCGGTAGGCGGGTTCCGTACTCACGACGTACACGCCCGCCACACCGTGCCGGTCGAGCAGCGCGGAGGTGCCGACCACCCGGCCGTCGAGCCACGCGGCGAACCGGACCAGGCTCCCCGGCTCGTCCGCCCGGTGGGCCTCGTTGGCCTGGTTCCCGGTGACCTGTTCGGGCGTGAGACCGAAGGACGGGGAGTACGAGGCGACCCACGCGGCCAGCTCCCGGGGGCCGTTGACCTCCTCGACCCGTACGCCGGGCGGGGCGGCCGGCGTGTCGAGCCGGTCGATATCGGCGGCCATCAGCGGCAGTACGCCGACCTGGGCGGCGCCCCGGGCGAGGAGGTGGTCCGCGAGCCCGGCGGAGCTGTCCGCGCCGACCCACCACAGCCACGGCACCGGATCCAGCTCGGCGTGGGCCCGCGCGATCGCCGCGTCGAGTTCGCCGGGTCCGCGGGTGTATCTGAGCACTCCATTGCGCCGCGGTTTCATGAGATGACTGCGGTAGATCATGAATTCCGGGTCGTCGGATCGCTTTTTGTCGCCGTATCCGAAGTAGTAGTCACGGGAATTCGCGAACTGGGGTGCGGAATCGTGGATCGATTCGACAACGCTCATGGGGCGGATTGTAACCACGGGAATGCGGCGGGCCCGGCAGGTGCGCGGGTGCGTACCGGCGCGGGAAGCGAACGGCTCGTACACTTGGCATATGTCTCGGGCGTCGCGCGCCGCCGACGACGTGGTGGAACGGCACCGCGCCTCCGGTCACACCTTCCGGGCCGGCGGGATCCGCGGTTTCACACTGGACCAGGGCGAGGGGCCGCCCGTCGTGTGTCTGCACGGGGTGCCCACCAGCTCGTTCGTGTACCGCAAGCTCGTACCGGAACTGGCGGCCCGGGGGCTGCGCGGGGTCGCCCCCGACTTCCCCGGGCTCGGCCTGGGGGCACGGCCGCTCGCGTTCGACTACACCTGGAGCGGTCTCGCCCGGTGGACCGACCGGGCGATGGACGCGCTCGGCATCGACCGCTGCCATCTGGTGGTCCACGACCTCGGCGGCCCGATCGGCTTCGCCTGGGCGATCGCCCGGCCGGAGCGGGTGCTTTCCCTGACGGCGCTCGACACGTTCGTGGACGTCGCCGCGTACCGGCCGCCGCCGTCGCTGTGGCCCTTCACCGTCCCGGTCGCGGGCGAGGCCTGGCTGCCCGTGCTGCGCCCGCCGGTCTCCCGGCGGATGTTCCGGCGGGTGGCGCTGGCCGACGGCTCCTCGCTGAGCGACGCGGAGGTGGACGCCCACTTCGCGCTGGTCACCCGCCAGGACGCGGGGCGCGCCTTCCTGCGGGTCATGCGCGGTTTCGAGCTGACCGGGGCCAGGCAGGCCTTCTACTACGAGGGCCTGGCGTCCCGCCCGTACCCCGCCCAGGTGGTCTGGGCCCGCGACGACCCGCTCCTCGGGCTCCCCCGCCTGCGCGGGGTGCTGGACGCGCTGGGGGTGGTGGCACCGACGGTCCTGGCGGCCCGGCACTACCTCCAGGAGGAACAGGCACCGGCCATCGCCGCGACGGTGGCGGAGCTGGCCGGGGTGTGACCGGACGGGGCCGCCGAGGGGGTCGTACGGGAACGGCGGGCCGTTTCCGGCCCGCCGCGGTGTCACTTCAGTGTGACGGCGTCACCGGTGGAGTCGACCTTCATGGTCGTGGTCGTCCCGGCGAAAGCCCAACGCCAACTGCCCGCGGCGCTCGCCTTCACCGTGGCGCGGAGGTTTCCCTTGCTGTCGGTGGTCGCCGTCTTGACGGTGCTGTAGGAGCCGCCGGCCTTCTTGTACTGCAACTTCACGACCTGCTTGGTGAAGCCGTGGTACTTCCGGTCCGTCCAGTTGGCCCGCGAGAGCTTTCCGGTGACCGTCAGCGTGGCTCCCTTCCTGACCGGTTCGGGAGTGGCGTCCGTGGTCAGGCTCGCGGCGCGCTTCACCTTGAAGAGGGCGATGCGGTCCGAGATCCAGTAGTCGCCGTCGTTGGCCTGGACCGTGGCGTTGACCTGCCACTCCCCCGCCACCGCGTTGGCGTCCCAGCCCCTGTTCCCGCTCCCGTAGGAGTCGATCCAGGCCGGGTCCACCTGCATGGTCGCGGTGCACACGGAGGTCGTCTTGTTCGACTTCTTGCAGGTCGAGCCCAGGTAGTCCACGGGCCCGTAGCCGTTGGCCGTGTTGAACGCGGAGACCCGGCTGACCTTCTTCACCCCCGAGTTGTCCTTGACCGTCATCGAGATCGTGAACCGCTTGACGTCCTTGACCCCGACGATCACATTGCCGCCGCCGTTCACAACGGTCCTGGTGACCCGGATGTCGCCCCGTCCCTCCGCGTGTGCGGCCGGCGCCGCCACGATCCCGGCGGCCACCGCCGCCACCGCGGAGGCCACAGCGATTCTTCTGCGCATGTCCCACCCCTGTTCACCCTGCCTCGTGGCAGGGGGGAACAGAGTATCGACCGAGGTTCACACTCCGGGATTCGCACTACGGGATTCACGGTCCCGGGGCGGTGGGTTCCTGGGGGGCGAGGGTGAGGACGTAGCGGGTCTTCGTACGGCGGCGGGCGCCGGTGCGGTCGTAGAAGCGGACGGCGTCGTGGTTCCAGCGCGGGGTCTGCCACTGCACCTGCGTGACACCGGAGGCCCGCGCGGCGGCCACCACCGCGTCCAGGAGGAGCCGTCCCCGGCCCGCGCCCCGGTGGGACGCGCTGACGAAGAGGCAGTCGAGGTGGACGTACTCGGACGCGGACCAGGTGGCGAAGTCCCGGGTGAAGGTCGCGTATCCGGTCAGCACGCCGCCCGACTCCAGCACCAGGCAGCCCAGCCGGGCGGGTTCGGCGAACAGGGCCGGCTCCAGACGGGCGGCCAGGTCGCCGGGGACCGGGTCCGCCCTCTCGAACAGGGCGTGCGCGGCGCACAGTTCGGCCAGGGCGGGAAGGTCGTCCCGGGTGGCGGCTCGCACCACGGCGTCCACCGAGGTCGCGTCGGTCGGCGTGCCCGCCGTCGTGGGGTGTTCCATGCCCGCAACGCTATGACCGGCCCCCGCCCGCCGGAAGGACCGATCACCGGCGACCGGCGAGCCCCACCGGCGTTTCCCCGGCAGGTCCGCCGCGCCGCCGCCGATTCACCGCCGGAACGCCGCGTCCGGTGTCGGCCGGTGTCCGCAGGTGTCAGCCGGTGTCAGCCGGTGATCCGCATCAGCGACACACCGTCGTCGGCCACGACGAAGGTGAAGTCGGACGGGCCGTTGAAGCCGTCCCCGCCCACCACCGCGCTGACCCTGACCCGATCGCCCGATCGGTTGACGCCGGTCACGTCGAGGTGGACGTTCACACCGATGAACTCCTTGTCGCTCCAGCCCCGGATCGCGTCCCGGCCCCCGAAGACCCGGCCCCAGTCGTCGACGGCCCCGTCGAGGGTGAAGGCGTCGAGGAACGCCTCGGTGTCGGCGTCGTTCGCGGCGTCGAGGGCCCGCTGGACCGCTGCGGGGAGGGACGTGGTGCTCATGCTGGCCTCCAGGGGTACGGGGTGGGGACGTGGAAGCTGTGCCACCGGTGACACGCCGCGGGGTCGGCGTCCGGCTCCGCGACCGACCGGCCTTCCGCTCATACTGGCACGGTGGGCCGCGCCTGACGTCCGCTCGTTCCGGCCCGCACGGCTGCCCCCCACGGAGACGGAGTGCGCCTTGCTGTTCACCCACGACACCCTGGCCGCGATCGCCTCGGGCGAGGTCGATCTGGCGTTCCGGCGCTGGCTGCGGCCCGCCGTACGGACCGGCACGGCCCTGCGTACCGCCATCGGCGTGGTCACCGTCGGTGAGGTGACGGCCGTACCGGAGAGCGCGGTGTCCGACCGGGACGCGCGCCGGGCCGGTTACGGCACCCGGGCGGAGTTGCTGGCCGCTCTGCGCCCCGGCGGGGACAGAACGCTCTACCGCGTGGGCGTACGGCTCACCGGCGAGGACCCCCGGGCGGCCCTGCGGGAGGACACCTGCCTGTCCGATGCGGAACTCGCGGAGATCGCCGCCGCGCTGGGCCGGATGGACGCACACGGCGGCCGGGGGCCGTGGACGACGGCGACCCTCGACCTGATCGGCGCGCATCCGGCCGTACGCGCCGCGGACCTCGCCGCCCGGCTGGACCGCGACACCCCGCGCTTCAAGGCGGACGTGCGCAAGCTCAAGGAGCACGGCCTGACGGAGAGCCTCGGCACCGGCTACCGGCTCTCGCCCCGCGGCCGCCTGCTCCTCGACCACCTCACGGCCGGCCCCGGACACGAGGAGCAGGACCCGGGCGGCGCGTGAGGCGCCCGACGGGATCAGCCCAGCGTCCCGTCCGGGGCGAGTTCGCCGTTGAGGAGGGCGAGGCCCAGGGGGGTGACGTGGTGCCGGACGGATCCGCCCTCGCGGCGGGTGTCCAGCAGCCCCGCCTCCCGCAGGACGGACGTCTGGCGGCTGATGACCGGGAGCGCCACCCCGACCCGCAGCGCCAGTTCGGTGGTGGTCCCGCCGGCCGCCGCCGCGTCGAGCACGTGGGCGCGGGTCCTGCCGAGCAGGGCGACGACCGGTTCCAGGCCGTCCTGCCGGCCCTCCGCCCCGGCCGGCCGCAGCCAGCCCAGACGTGGTGAGAGCGGATACACCAGCACCGGCGGCCGGCCGGGGTCCATCAGGGTGATCGGCTGGATGCGGCAGAAGAAGGACGGGACGAGCACCAGACCGCGGCCCTCCAGGTGGACGTCCTGGTCCGCGTACACCGGGATCCGGAGCACCGGGGCCTCCCACGTGACGCGCGGGTGCAGTTCGGCCAGCAGGCGTTCCACCCCGCCGGTCACCAGCGCGAGGCCGCGCCGGGCGCGGTCCGCCTCGGCGTGCGCCGCGATCCGCTCCTGGTACGGCGCGAGGGCGACGCGGTGGTACGCGGTCAGGGCGTCGCCCAGCCGGGCCATGACCTGGCGGTCCCCGCCGGCGAGTTGGTGGATCCACGGGGTGGACCCGCTCTCGTCGGCCAGGATCGACAGCTCCGCGGACAGTTGGGTACGCGAGGTGGACAGGACGTCGTCCAGTTGGGTGGTGAAGTCCGCCTCGCCCCGGCCCGGCGTCAGGAAGTCGGGCGAGTAGCCCCAGGGGCGGGCGAGTTCCAGGAGAGGGCGCACGGACGGCATCCGCAACGCGCGTGTCCTGCGCCGCCATTCGCCGAACGCGAGCGAACGGTCGGGTTCCTGGAGCAGGTGCAGACTGAGCAGGACGTCCCACAGCGGATCCGAGCGGGTGGCGACCGTCACCCGGGTCAGATCCTCGCCGGTGAAGTGAATGCGTAACACGCCGACCACCCTCCGCTCCGTACCCTAGGCAGTACCGGCGGACCAGGACAGAGCACAACTCGCCTTATTATGTCGGCCGTTGACGCGGATCGTGCGTTCGCGGTCCACTTCGGCCCACCCCGGCCGCCAACCCCGGCCGCCGTACGCGTCCGCCGTATTCGACCGAAGTGCCGAATCGTCAGGGCCCTCCCCTGTCCGGTGCCCGCCGATAAACTGGACGCCATGGTCGCCGCTCTTCCTCCCGCCCGCTCACCCCTGGGGCGGGGGCTGTTGACCGGCCTCCCGGCCCTGGTCCCGCTCCTCGTGCTGCTCGTGGTGCTCGCCCCGTCCGTGACGGCGGGCGCCGCGCCCGCGCGGGTCACGGCGTCGTACGGCAGCACGACGGTCCCCGGGGTGAGGGTGCCGATGAGCGACGGTACGACGCTGGTGGGCGACGTCATGTATCCGGCGGACCGGCTGACCGGCGAGCGGGCCGCGGGGACGTTCCCCGTCCTGCTCTCGCAGAATCCGTACGCCTGCGACACCCCGGCCGGGAACCTGCACGGTCTGGGGCAGGGCGCCCTCGGCGACCCCGCGTACTTCGTGGAGCGCGGGTACGTCTACGCGTCGGTGTGCGTGCGCGGTACGGGGCGCTCGGGCGGCGCGTTCGACCTGTTCGGCCCGCGCGAGCGCCGCGACGGTGTCGAACTGGTCGCGTGGGCGGCCGGCCTGGACGGGTCCGACGGGACGGTCGGCCTGACCGGCTGCTCGTACCTGGGCATCAACCAGCTCCTGACCGCCTCGCTCCTCCCCCGCGGCTCCGCCGTGAAGGCGATGCTTCCGGCGTGCGCCGGGGCGGAGACCTACCGGGAGGCGATGAACTCCGGCGGGATGCCCACCCAGACGCGGAACTACTTCACCCACCTCGGGTCGCAGATGGGCCCGCGGGCCGGCGCGTACGGCACGGCCCTCGCCGCGGCCGTGCAGCGGGGCGGCGACCGGGCGTACGCCGGGGCGTGGGCGAGGTCGCGCACGCCCGGGGACCTGGCCGCCGCGATCGTACGGGCGGACATCCCGGCGCTGTTGTGGAGCGGGAACCTGGACCTGTACGCGCAGGGCTCCCAGGAGATGTACACCTACCTCCAGAACGCCTACTTCCACCGGCCGGTGCACGCGAGCCCCGCGCCCGGGCAGCGGACGACGCCGCGCTACCAGGCCGTCGTCGGCCCGTGGGGGCACGGCGAGGGCGTGGACCGCGCCGTGGCGCTGGCCTGGTTCGACACCTGGCTCAAGGGCAGGCGGACCGCCATCGGCGCGACCACCACCCCGTTGCACCTCTACCAGCAGGGCAGCAGGACCTGGCTCCACACCACGGCCTTCCAGCGGGTCCGCTCCTACACGCCGTACTACCTGGGCCCCGGCGGCACCCTCGGCCCGACCCCGCCGCGCTCCCCGGGCGCGGACCGGATCACGTACACGGAACCGTCGCGCGCCGAGGGGCGGCTCACGTACACGACGGAGCCGTTCCGCCGGGGCGCGGTCCTGGCCGGTCCGCTCAGCGCGCGGGTGTCGGCGAGTTCGAGCGGGACGAACCTGACGCTGATCGCCCGGCTGGACGACATCGCCCCCGGCGGGGCCGCCACGAGCATCACCTCCGGCTCGCTGGTCGCGAGCCTGCGCGCGCTCGACCCCAACCGGTCGTGGCGCGACGCGAAGGGGGTGGTCGTCCGTCCGTACGGCACGTTCGGCGCGGACCGGTATCTGCGGCCGGGGCGGGTGTACGACCTGACGATCGGCCTGTCCCCGCGGGCCGTTCGGATCGCGCCCGGCCACGCGCTGCGGCTGACGCTGACCACCCGGACGCCGGAGGCGGACTGCTCGGCGCCGCTGGGCGTGGACCCGTGCTTCCCGACCGACCCGCAGCGGCGGACCCTGCCGGGCACCTACACGGTCCACCGCTCCCCCACCGCGCTCTCGGCGGTCAACCTGCCGCTGGCCGGCGACCGGCCGTAGGGCGGCGTGTCCCACCGGGACAGGCCCCGAGCTCCGGTACGCCCTAAGCTCCGTTGCATGGCGACGCCCGACTTCATCCGTACGATCCGCGCCTCCGCGGGCCACCAGCTGCTCTTCCTGCCCGGGGTGAGCGCGGTGGTCCTGGACGACGAGGGCCGGGTCCTGCTGGCCCGCCGCGTCGACACCGGCCGCTGGTCGCTGATCGGGGGCATCCCCGAACCGGGCGAGCAGCCGGCGGCGTCGGCCGTGCGCGAGGTGGAGGAGGAGACCGGCGTGCACTGCCGCGCGGAGCGTGTGGTGCTGGTCCAGGGCCTGGAGCCGATCCGGTATCCGAACGAGGACCGCTGCCAGTTCATGGACATCACGTTCCTGTGCCGTGCGACGGGCGGCGAGGCGCGGGTCAACGACGACGAGTCGCTGGACGTGGGGTGGTTCCCGCTGGACGCGCTGCCCGAGTTGTCCGAGTTCTCGCTGACGCGGATCAAGCAGGCGCTCGCCGACGAACCGACGTGGTTCGACCCGGGCACACCGGGCGGCGGCGCCGGTGAGGGCGCGACCGCCCGATAGCGGACCACCCGCAGCTCAGGGACGGTCGGCGGGCACCGGGCCGAGCGAGGGCCACCGGGCCGCCATGGCCCGGCGCAGGTCCGTGCTGACGGTGTGCAGACCGCGCAGGCCGGGGCGGTCGGCCGTCATCCCCGCGACGACGCCGAGACGGTGGGCCAGCCGCTGCCGCGCCGAGACGGTGCCCCAGGTCCAGTCGTGGTCCGGGATCCTGGCCAGGTGGTCCACCGTCCCCCGCCGGGCCCGCTCGACCAGCGCGTCACCGCGCAGGAGCCAGCCCGCGCACGCGTCGGTCAGGTCAGCCTCCGGGTCGGTGCCGGTCAGGGCCTTCCAGGTGGTGCGGTACGCGGTCTCGGCGCGGTCCAGCAGCGCCGGGGCCGCCTTCGTGACGCACCAGCAGGTGGGAAAGCCGATGCGCACGTACGCCAGCTCCGTCAGGCCGTTGCCGAGGGACGCCTGTTCGAAGTCGATGAACGTGACGCCGCCCCGGGTGTGCAGGTCGTTGCCGGGGCAGGGGTCCCCGTGCAGCAGGGCGTGTCCCCCGGCCCGGTCGAGCCGGCCGACGAGCGCGGTGAGTTCGGCCGGGACGCCGGGCGCGACGGTCACTCCGAGCGTTTCGGCCAGGTGGAGGAAGGAGTCGGCGTCGCCCTGGGTGGGTCCGCTCCAGGCGGGGAGGAGGCCGGCGTCCGCCGGGACGCCGGTCGCGTGCAGCCGGGCCAGTGCCTTCGCGTAGCCGACGATCCACTCGCGGGGCGGCGGGCGGTGGTCGACGTGCGCGAGGACCAGGACACGTTCCCCGGGGTCGGTGCCCAGCAGGGCGGGCACCACGGCCGGCTCGGCCCGGGAGGCGATCCGCAGCGCGGCGACCTCGCGCGCGTAGCGCTCCTCGGCGCCGGGGCCCGCCACGAGCTGCTTGACCACCGCCGGTGTCCCGGCCAGCTCGACGCGCCACACCCGGGAGCGCGGGCTGCTCTCCAGCCGGCGCGGCCCCCGGGGCGGTCCGAGTGCGGCGCGCAGCCCTTCCCCGAACGGCAGTTGTGTCCACATGGGTCCATCCTGCCCGGCGTCACCGGCCCGCGTCACCGGCCTGCGACGACCGGCCGCCGGACGGAGCTCAGACGCCCGTCGCGCCGCGCCGGGCGCGTACCGTCAGGACCGTCGCCCAGCCGAGGCCGCCGAGGGCGACCGCCACCAGCAGTCCTTCGGGCAGGGTGCCGAGCCGGGTCGCGGGGGTCAGCGAGGAGCGCAGCGGCACCTTGTCGACCAGGGTGTCCGGGGTGAACATCTTGGTCTGCTGGACGATCGTTCCGTCGGGCCTGATGATCGCGCTGACCCCGCTGGTGACGGGCACCACCACGGTCCTGCTGTGCTCGACGGCGCGGACGCGTGACATGGCGAGCTGCTGGTACGTCATCTGGCTGCGGTCGAAGGTGGCGTTGTTGCTCGGTACGGAGATGATCTGGGCGCCGTGGGTGACGGTGTCCCGTACCGCCCAGTCGAAGGCCGCCTCGTAGCAGGTGGCGAGGCCGACCTCCGTACCCGCCATGTCGAAGACGCCCGGCTTCGACCCGCGGCCGAAGTCGCGCGCGACCATGTCGGCGTAGCCGGGGGTGATCTTCTTGAGCAGGGAGCGCAGGGGCAGGTACTCGCCGAAGGGCTGGATCTGCCGCTTGTCGTAGGTGGCCGTCGGCCCCTTCACCGGGTCCCAGAGGATCTGGGTGTTGCGCAGCGGCCCGGTGTCCGGGGTGATCACGGCGCCCACCGAGATCGGCACCCCGATCGCCTTGGCCGCCTGGTCGATGACCTGGCGGGCGTCCTCGTTGCGGTACGGGTCGATGTCCGAGGAGTTCTCGGGCCACAGCACGAAGTCGGGCTGCGGGACCTTGCCCGCCTTGACCTCGGCGGCGAGCCGGATGGTCTCGCGGACGTGGTTGTCGAGGACCGCGCGGCGCTGGGCGTTGAACTCCAGCCCCGCCCGGGGGACGTTGCCCTGGACGGCGGCGACGGTCGCCGTGCCGTCCTCGGCGGCGTCGGACACGAGCGGCAGGGCGGCCAGCGCGCCGAGCACCGGCACGAGCACGGTGGCGGCCGCGGCGGCGACGGCCCGGCGCGGCAGCTGTCCGGTGCGCCGGTACGCGAGGCCCTGGCGGACCGCCTCGTACAGGCCGAAGCCGCACAGGACGACGGCGAAACCGAGCACCGGTGTGCCACCGACGGCGGCCAGCGGCAGGAACACACTGTCGGCCTGGCCGAAGGCGATCTTGCCCCAGGGGAACCCGCCGAACGGCACCCGGGCGCGGACGCCCTCGCCGAGGATCCAGACGGCGGCGGCCCACACCGGCCAGGCGGGCAGCTTGGACACGGCCGCGATGCCCATGCCGACCAGGGCGACGAAGACGGCCTCGACGGCGGCGAGGGCGAGCCAGGGGCCGGGGCCCACCTCTGCGCCGGTCCAGATCAGCAGCGGGAGCAGGAAGCCGAGGCCGGCGAGGTAGCCGAGGCCGAATCCGGCGCGAAGGCGGCGGCCGTGCAGGCTCCAGGCCATCAGGGCGAAGCCCGGCAGGGCCAGCCACCACAGGGGGCGGGGCGGGAAGCTCGCGTAGAGCATCAGGCCCGACAGCGCGGCGGCGCCCGGCCTGACCAGTCGCCTCTCGCGCCGGGCGGAGGGGGCGGGCGGCGGGCTCTGGACGGGGGCGATGGTGGTGCTCACCGGGCGGAGTCTACGGTGGGTGTCTGTGTGGAGGGGAGTGCGTCCCCGCGTGCTGTCGGTCAGGGTGACGGTCACGCCGGCGGACGTGTGCCGGGGCGGGTGCGGCAGCGTTCCTCCGCAAGGTGTCCACAAATCCCCCTTCTTGCCGTTAACGTGTGCGCCAGCCTTTGTCACCTGGCCGGATCCGGCTGCTGTGGGACGGGGTTCGCACAGGTCGAAGGGGTCGACGGAATGGTCGACAGGATGGCTGTACCGGCAGGACGGGCCGCCGTACGGGAGCGGGGCAGCGCGCCCGACGTCGTCGGCGCCGTGGTGCTCGGCGCCTGCGCGGTGTGGGCGCTGATCAGCGCGGCCGCGGGGGGCGGGCGGCCCGAGGGGATACTCCTCGCGGTGCTCGCCCTCGCCGCGGGGTACGCGTGCGGCCGGATCAGCGGCGGCACGGTCCCGGTGGCCGCGGCCTCGGTGGTGGCGGTGGCGGCGCTCGCCGCGGCGGTCGTCTCGGGCCGGGACACACCGGCGGCCTCGGTGGCCGTCGCCACCCCGCAGGGCGACTCGGGCGCGGTCGCGGCGCTGCTGGCGCTGGCGGCGGGGGCGGCGTGCTGCGCGGCCACGTCGGCGCGGCGCCACCGGTCCCGGGTGCTGCTGCGGCTGCTGGCGGTGACGATCGCGGCCGCCGCTCTCCTGCTGGGCTCGGTCGCGGGTCTCGTGGCGGTGCTCGGGGTGCTGCTGTGCTCGCTGGCGGCGGCCCGGATGCGGCGCAGGTCGGCGGCGCTGGCCGGTCTGGCGCTGGTCGCGGCGCTGGTGGTGGGCGGGTCGTGGGCGGTGGCGGAGGACGCGCTGCCCGAGGGGCTGTCGGTGTCGCTGGAGGGGCAGCTGACCACGAACCGGGTGCAGCTGTGGCACGAGGCGGTGGACCTGGCGAAGGAGCATCCGCTGCTGGGGGTGGGTCCCGACCGGTTCGGCGACCTCAGCCCGACGGCCCTCCAGTCGCTGGACTCGGACGGCAAGCCGCACTCGGCGGCGTTGCAGGAGGTGTCCGAGCAGGGGGTGGTGGGGCTGCTGTTGCTGGCGACCGTGTTCGGCTGGCTGCTCCACGGACTGGTCCGCTCGCCCTGCTCCACTCCGGTGGTCCTGACGGCGGGGGCGACCCTGACGGCGCTGGCGACCCTGGCGAGCGTCGGGAACGCGCTGAGCTTCGCGCCGGTGACGGCGGGGGCGGGGCTGCTGGCGGGGCTGGCGACGGCCCGGCCGGCCGGGCGGCTCGTACCGCACGCGCTCCCGGCCCTGAACCGGGCGCCGGGCTGACAGCCGTACGGTGCGCCGCACCGGGCCGAGGGTGAGCGCGCCGCGCCGGATCAGGCGCCGGCCGGGGCGCTTCCGTGGCGGCCGAGGCCCAGGCGGTCCCTGATGATCCGTACGGCGGCCTCGGCGTCGTCCACCGTGACGGTGAAGGTCCTGCCGTCGCCCAGGCGCAGCACAAGTCCCTCGCCCCGGCGCACCACCACGCCCGTGCCCATCTCGGGGCGCCAGCGGTAGCCCCAGCCGCCCCAGTGGCGCGGGTTGACCTTGGGCGCGAAGTCGGCGTCCACGACGTGGGCGAGCAGGATCCGGCGGCGCGGCAGCCCCATGTGGCCGCAGCGCACCTCCAGGCAGTCGCCGTCGACCCGGACCGCCACGTGGACGAAGGCGAGGGTGCCGAAGAGGATGAGCAGTCCGGCGGCGACGCAGCCGATGACGGACATCAGGAGGGCGGCGAAGCCGGAGGTCCAGTTCGACTGGACGGCCAGCACGACGCCGAGCGCGATGCAGGCGACGCCCACCGCGGCAAGCAGCCACTGCGCGCGGTTGGTGGCACGGCCGGTCCAGATCTCGGGCAGGGGTTCCACGGTGTCGCCCTCCTGCTGGGGGTGCTCCGTCATGCCAAGCAGACTACCCACGTTCCGCGCGGGCGGAAGTCCCGCGCGGAATCCGTGACGACGGACACGCGGTCAGCCCGCTTGGGTGACGGCGGCGAGCAGCCGCCCCTCCGCGTAGCCGAGCGCGCGTGCGGGCAGGTCACCCTCGTGACCGCTGAGGAGCACGGTGAGCCGGGGGTCGTGGGGAGCCTGGCGGGGGGGTACGTCGCCGAGGCGGCGCAACGCCTGGGCGGCGACGGCGTCGGCCGAGCCGTGCAGGACGAGCGGGGGCATGTCCGGCTGCTGGACGGCCGTACGGATGCGTTCCGCGACGAGTTCGTAGTGGGTGCAGCCGAGGACGACGGCCGTCACGCCGCGCGGGGTGAGCGCCGCCGCGGCGGCCACCGCGCGGTCGATCGCCTCCTCGTCGGCCGACTCGACGGCCTGCGCGAGCCCGGGGCACGGGACCTCGGTGACGTCGGCGGAGGCGGCGAAGTCCCGGATCAGTCCGCGCTGGTAGGGGCTGCCGGTGGTCGCCGGGGTGGCCCAGATGGCGAAGGGGCCGCCGGCGACCGCGGCCGGCTTGATCGCCGGGACGGTGCCGATGACGGGCAGGCCGGGCTCCAGCGCGGCCCGCAGCGCGGGCAGGGAGTGCACGGAGGCGGTGTTGCAGGCGACGATCAGGGCGTCGGGCCGGTGGGCGGCGGCGGCCCGTGCGACGGCGAGCGCCCGCTCGGTCACGTCGTGGGGGGCTCGGGGGCCCCAGGGCATGCCGTCCGGGTCCAGGGACAGGACCAGATCGGCGTCGGGCCGCAGACGGCGTACCGCGGCGGTGGCGGCGAGCAGGCCGATACCGGAATCCATGAGCGCGATCTTCACCCGGTCACCATAGTCGACGGCGCTCGCGGCACCGGAGTTGTGGTGCAGACTGCGGCGAATGAGCGCCATTGCCTGGATCGCGTTGAGTTCGCTGGCCGCGTGGGGCTGGCTGTCGCTGGGGCAGGGTTTCTTCTGGCGGACGGACCAGCGGCTGCCCACCCCTTCGGCGCCGGGTCCGTCCGCGCTGCCCGGGGAGCCCGCCGGGGGTGAGAGCCCGTGGCCGTCGGTCGCCGTCGTCGTACCCGCCAGGGACGAGGCCGGGGTGCTGCCGGAGAGCCTGCCGTCGCTGCTGGCCCAGGTCTATCCGGGCCCGGCCGGGATCTACCTGGTCGACGACGGGAGCTCGGACGGCACCGGCGCGCTGGCCCGCGAGCTCGCCGACCGGTACGGCGGGCTGCCGCTGACCGTGTCCTCGCCGGGTGAGCCCGAGCCGGGCTGGACCGGCAAGCTCTGGGCGCTGCGGCACGGCATCGCGCTGGCCCGCGGGGGCCCGAAGGACCCCGAGTACCTGCTGCTCACGGACGCGGACATCGCGCACGAGCCGGACAGCCTGCGGGAACTGGTCGCCGCCGCCTCGGGCCACCGGCTGGACCTGGTGTCCCAGATGGCGCGGCTGCGGGTGGCGAGCGGGTGGGAGAAGCTCGTCGTCCCGGCCTTCGTGTACTTCTTCGCGCAGTTGTACCCGTTCCGCTGGATCAACCGCCCGGGCACGAGGACGGCGGCCGCGGCGGGCGGCTGTGTCCTGCTGCGTACGGAGGTCGCCGTACGGGCCCGGGTGCCCGAGTCGATCCGGCACGCGGTCATCGACGACGTGTCGCTCGCGAAGGCGGTCCAGGGCAGCGGCGGGCGGATCTGGCTGGGTCTCGCGGAGCGTGTCGACAGCATCCGCCCGTATCCGCGGCTGGCCGACCTGTGGCGCATGGTGTCGCGCAGCGCGTACGCGCAGCTGCGGCACAACCCGCTGCTGCTCCTCGGTACGGTGGCCGGCCTCGCGGTGATCTATCTGGCGCCGCCCGTCGCGCTGTGCGCCGGGCTGTTCGGCGGGGACCCGGACGCCGGGTGGCTCGGTCTCATGGCCTGGGCGGTGATGGCGGGGACGTACCTCCCCATGTTGCGGTACTACCGGCTGTCGTCCTGGCTGGCCCCGCTCCTGCCGTTCACGGCGTTGCTGTACCTGCTGATGACCGTCGACTCGGCCGTACAGCACTACCGGGGCCGGGGCGCGGCCTGGAAGGGGCGTACGTACGCCCGTCCCGGGAGCGAGCCCCGGCCCCGGTAGGGACCGCGGTCCTGCGTAGGTCACTTCCTGCCGGGCGTCCAGTTCATGCCCCAGCCGTAGGCGTAGTCGATGGTGCGCTGCGGGCTGACTCCGCGGTCGGGGACGAGGAAGCGCGCCTCGCGCTGGACGACGAGGTCGGACCCGGTGTTGGTGATGAGGGCGAGCGCGCAGACCGTGGAGGGCACGGTGCACTCGCCCAGGGAGAAGTCGACGGCGGCGCCGTTCTGCGGCTGGAGGGTGACGTGCGCGTCGAGGTCGGCGAAGCTGCGGGCGCCTTCGTAGATGGTGACGAAGATGACGACGCGGCGCAGTTGGTCCTTGTGGTCGAGGTTGATCGTGAGGTTCTCGCCGCTGGACGACCCGCCTGTGCGGTCGTCGCCGTCGAGGTGGATGTACGGCGGCCGGGAGAGCGAGCCGAAGGCGTTGCCGAGGGCCTGGACCACTCCCTTGCGCCCGTCGGCCAGTTCGTAGAGCGCGCACAGGTCGAGGTCGAGGTCGCTGTGGGCGGCGACGGCGCGGCCGAGTTTGGCTCCCCAGCCCTTGAACTGCTTGCGGACCTGCCAGGTGAGGTTGACGCGCATGCCGCCCGAGGTGCCGCCCTGCTTGGTGAGTGAGACGGAGGGCGCCTCCTTCGTCAGGGTCACCTTGCTGAGCCGGACGGGGGTGGGGGCGGGCGGCGCCGGCGGGGTGGGCGCGGGGGCCTGGACGGGTGGGGCGGTCACGGCGGCGGGCGCGGGGGGTGCGGGAGGCGTGGCGGGTGCCTGGGGCGCCGCCGCCGGCCGCGGTTCGTCGACCGAGATGCCGAAGTCGGTGGCCAGTCCGGCGAGTCCGGAGTCGTACCCCTGTCCCACCGCCCGGAACTTCCAGGCTCCTTGACGCCGGTACAGCTCACCGAGGACGAACGCCGTCTCGACGGTGGCGTCCTGGCTGTCGTACCGCGCGATCTCCGTGCCGGACGCGGCGTCCAGCACCCGGACGTGGAGTCCGGGCACCCGGCCGAAGGTGCCGCCGTCGGACGACGCCGCGAGGACGATCCGTTCGACGGCCGGCTCCACCTGTGCCAGGTCCACCGCGAGGGTGTCGGTGACGGCGTCCCCGGCGGGCCGCTTGCCCTCGTGCCGTACGGCGCCCGAGGCGTGCGCGGGCTGGTTGTAGAAGACGAAGTCCGCGTCGGAGCGCACCTTGCCGTTCACCAGCAGCAACGCCGAGGCGTCGACGTCCGGCGTTCCCGGCGCCGAGCGCCACCCCAACTCCACGCGGACGGCCGACGCCGCCACCGGAAGATTGGCCCCTTTAAGCATGGACATGCTCGCCCCCATCACGAGTCGGCGTCCCGACGACTACCTCCTGCCAACCTAATCCCCACCGGGCCGTTCCGACCCCCGGGGACCCGCCGTCGCGGGCGCGGATCCCCCGGCCGGTACGGGGTCCTGACCGGCCGGGGGTCGGGACCCGGGACCTACGCGAGCGCGGACCGGGCGAACGTCCGTACCGCGTCGGCGAACGCCTCGGGTTCTTCGAGGTGGCCCAGGTGCCCGCTGTCCTCCAGGACGACCAGCCGCGACCCGGGGATCAGGGCGTGGAGTTCCCGCGCCCACCGGGGTCCGCAGATCACGTCGTACCGGCCGACGATGACCAGGGTGGGCACGGTGACCGCCGGCAGGGCGGCCCGGTCGTCGATGACGTCAGGTTCCAGGTTCTCGTCGAGGGACGAGATGTAGGTGCAGGTGATGGTCTCGCGCAGGCCGCGGAACTCGTCCTCGCGCTCCCAGTAGCGCGCGAGGGAGACGGGCAGCAGATCGCGCAGCGCCGCCGTGATCGTCGTGTCGTCCCTGGCGGTCCCGGAGGCCTGGAGGCCGCCGAGGACGGTGGGGAGGTCGGGCCGGTCGCCGTTGCGGCGGACGAACTCCTCGACGCGGGCGGCGGACTCGGCCATGTGCTCGGGGCCGGTGACCGGGGCGCTCTCGTACAGCACCATGCCGCTGAGCCGGTCCGGGTGGTGCAGCGCGAGGTACTGGGCGACGAAGCCGCCGTACGAATGCCCGAGGACGAGGACGCGCGGCAGGGACAGGGCGTCGAGCAGGCCCGTCAGGCCGCGTGCGTAGCGCTCGCGTGTGTAGCCGTGGGGGTGGGACGGAAGCCGCTGGGAGCCGCCGGTGCCGAGCGGCTCCACGTACAGCATGGTCAGGAACTCCTCGGCGGCGGGGACGCGCGTGGGCTTCCAGTCCACGCCGGGACCGCCGGGCACGACCAGGCAGACCGGTCCTGAGCCGTGCACGTGGTACCGCTGGCGCAGGCCGTCCACCTCGATGTCGTGCGTTCCGGGGGACAGGAGATCGGTCGTCTTGTTCTGCATCGGGTCTCTCCAGGTGGGTGGTACTTGGGACACCCACAGGACGCGGAGGCGCCGGAGAAGTTCGATCGGTTCGATGTGATTCAGATCACAATCAGGGAGGGGTGGGGCGGGCCGTGCTTCCGGGCGGCCGGATCAGGCGGCGGGGGCGTGGAAGAGGCGCAGCTCACTCATCCTGCCGTTCCGGTTCGTCATCAGCCAGGCGACGGCCGGCGGGCAGTGGTCCGGGCTGTCCGGCGGGTTCAGGAGGTCCATCTCCCAGATGGTGATGTCCCGGCTGGTGACCGCGCTCACGAAGCGCTGGTGCACCCCCGCCTCCAGGTCACCGGCCATGCCGCGGATGAGGAAGTCCCGGTCACCCAGGCGCTGCCGCCCCGCGTAGTACCCGGCGTCCGGTGTCCACCGCTCGGCGGTCAGCTCCGCGAACCGGCCCTGCTCGGCCGCGGCCAGCGTCTCCGCCGCGTCCCGGGCGCTGGCCCGGGACAGGGCTAGGGCGTTGTCGTGCACCGAGTCGGACGTCGCCCTCATCGCCTCGACCAGCTTCCGCCTGGCCTCGTTGAGCCTGCTCCGGACCGTGCCGACGGGCACCCCGCACAGCGCGGCCATCTCCTCGTAGGAGGGCGTCCGCGGGCTGAAGTGGCGCAGCATCACCGTCATGCGCAGGGTCGGGGACAGCTCGCCGACCGCCCGCCAGACCCAGTCCCCCGTCGCGTGCCGGTCGACGATCTCCTCGGGTCCTGTCGCCTCCACGGCGAGCACGGACAGGTCGGGGACGGGTGTCGTGGGGGCCGCCGAGCGCAGCCGGGAGCGGGAGACGTTGCGGACGACCGTACGCAGCCACGCGCCGACGGACTCCGGCTGCCGCACCTCGCCGATGTGCCGCAGCGCGATGAGCGACGCGTCCTGGACGGCGTCCTCCATGTCCGGCACCGTGCCCAGCACCCCGAGCGCCACCGCGCACATGCCCGCCCGGTGCCGTTCGAGCAGGGCGCCCACCGCGGCCACCTCCCCGTTCCGCGCGGCGGACAGCAGGTCGGCGTCGGTCGGGTTCTCGAACGTGGTGCCGCTCATTCTTCCCAGGGTACGTACGGGCGTGCGCCGGGGGCCGCCCCGGGCCTCGGGGCGGCCCGTCACCCGTTCGGTGGTTCCGGGGCGGGTGCCGAGACGAGCAGAATGTCCCCTTCCGCCTCTCCCCCGGAGTCCCCCGGAGTCCCCGATGACCAAGGCCCTCCCCCGTGAGGCCGCCCCCGACCTGCGAGGCCGCCTGGCCCTGGTCACCGGTGCCAACAGCGGTATCGGGTTCGGTGTCGCCCGCCGCTTCGTCCGGGCGGGCGCCGATGTCGTCCTGGCCGTACGGAACACCGCCAAGGGCGCGGAGGCCGCGCAGCGCCTCGGCGACGCGGCGCCCGGCGCGCGGGTGCGGGTGGAGGCGGTGGACCTGTCCTCGCTCGCCTCGGTGCGGGACCTCGGCGCGCGGGTGAACGCCGAGGGGGCGCCTCTGCACTATCTGGTCAACAACGCCGGGATCCTCGCCCCGCCGCGGCGGACGCGGACCGACGACGGCTTCGAGTTGCAGATGGCGACCAACTACCTGGGCGCCTTCGCCCTGACCGGACTGCTCCTGCCCGTGCTGCGGCGGGGCGGCGGGCGCGTGGTGGCCATGAGCAGCCTCACGGCCCGTACCGCCCACCTCGCCGCCGAGGACCTGGCCGGCACCGGCACGTACCACCCGTACGCCGTGCACAGCACGTCCAAGCTCGCGCTGCTCGTCTTCGCCCTGGAGCTGGACCGGCGCAGCCGGCTGCACGACTGGGGGATCAGCAGCAACGCCGTCCATCCGGGCGGGGTGTCCGGCCACTTCCACGTGGCGGGCCCGAGCCTCGGCGGCGGGCGCCCGGACCTGGTGGCCCGCTTCTCGGCCCGCCTCTACAAGCTGCCGGGGCTGGGGAACGACGTGACCCGCGGGTCCCTGCTCCCGTTCTTCGCCGCGACGGGCGGGCGGGCGGAGGGCGGCGCCTACTACGCCCCGGCGGGCTTCGCCGAGCTGAGCGGCCCGCCCGCCCCGGCGAAGGTGCCCGCGCGGGCCGGGGACGTGCGGCTCGCGGCGCGCCTGTGGGAGGCCTCCGAGGCGCTGACGGGTGTGACCTTCCCGGGCTCGGACCCGGGCTCGGACCACGAATCCGGCTCCGGCCCTGTGTGATCTAGTCCTCCGAGCGTGCCAGCGCGCGGAGGTGGGCGCCGAAACCGTGCGGGGCGCGGGCGTCGGAGCGGGGTGAGGTGAGGACCGGGCACAGGTCGGTCCGGAGAATGCGGCGGCCGTCGCGTTCCAGGGCGGCGACCAGCGCGCGGTCCTCGCTGTAGGCGAGCGGCGGAAAGCCGCCGGCCCGCCGGTAGGCGGCCGCCGCGATCCCCAGGTTCGCGCCGTGGACGTGCGGGTGGGACCAGAGCGCGGGCACGGCGGGGCGGCCGTCGAAGTACCGGGCGTCGTGGCGTGCGGCGGTCGCCGGGCTCAACGCCGCGTGCGGCGCCAGCCGTACCGTCCCCGCGAGGCAGTCCCAGCCGTCGCGGGCGTGGCGCATGTGGTGGGCGAGCCAGTGCGGCGGTACGAGGGTGTCCGCGTCGGTGGTGACGATCCAGACGCCGTCGCCGTGGGCCCTGAGGCGGTCCAGGGCGGCGCTCACCCCGGCCGCGCGGGCGGCTCCCACGTTCCGGCGGGCCAGTTCGACGACCAGGGCGCCCGCGCGCCGGGCCGCGGCGGCGGTGCCGTCCGTGCAGGCGTCGGCCGCGACGACGGTCAGCACCGTGACACCGGCGACGCCGGGATGGAGGGCGGCGGTACGGACGCTCCGCAGCGTGGCGGGCAGGTGTCCCGCCTCGTCGTGGGCCGGGACCACGACGGCGAGGGCGGAGGGGCCGCCGGTCGCGGTGCTCACACCAACCCCTCCTCCTCGGCCGGGGAGGGCACCGGACTCCCGTCGGGGTGCCGCCGGGCGAAGGTGTGCAGGACGAAGTCGGGGTCCCGGTGGTCGGTGAGCGGCTGGAGCTCCGGTACGGCGGCGAGGAGCGGCGCCAGTTCCGTACCGGTACGGAGGTGTTCGGCGACGGGGTGGTCCCAGTGCGCCGTGACCAGCGTGCCGCCGGGCTCCAGGCTGTCGACGGTGCGGTCGAGGATCTCGCGCAGCGCGGTGTCGTCGAAGTAGTAGAGCAGTTCGGACAGGACGATCAGGTCGAAGCGGCCCTCCGGCCACTGGGCGGGCACGGTGAGGCGTCGTACCTCCACCTGGGGAAGCGCGGCGGTCCGGTCGGCGGCGGCGCGTACCGCGGCCGGGACCCGGTCGGTGGCGAGCAGCCGGTCGCAGCGCGGGGCGAGCAGTGCGGTGAGGACGCCGACGGAGCAGCCCGGTTCGAAGGCGGAGCGGTAGCGGCGCTTCGGCAGCGAGGCCACGGTCAGGCCGTACTTGCGCTGTTCGTACCAGCGGCCGGCCAGGTCCCAGGGGTCGGACGTGCCCCGGTACATGCCGTCGAAGTAGTCGGCGGGTGTGGAGGCGCCGGTGGGCGCGGTCATCGGAACACCACCTCGAACGGCCTGGTGTGGTGGGCGAGTTCCTCCGGGGGGAGGATCGGCGCGTTCTCCTTCCCCTCGGCGAGCGGAGCGATCTGGCTCGTGAAGCGCCCCACCGCCCGGGTCTTCCCGGCCAGGGTCGCGGCCGGCATCGGCAGGCGGGCGGCGTCGGCCCACGGGACGCGCGGGTCCCCCGGCCGCGCCCAGTGCCACATCCAGACGGGGTAGGACCACAGCGGTACGCCGGCCGTCGCGCAGGCGGCCCGGGCGGCGCGTCCCGCCGCCTCGTGGTCGCTGTGCAGGTCGCCCGCCCACGGGGCCACGCACAGGGCGGCGCCCGTCTCCCGCAGGAGTCCGCCGATCGCCCCGGCCACCCGCGCCTCGTGCCGGTGCACCTGGGTGTCGGGCACCCCGAGCCGGGTGGGCCGCAGCCCCGGGAGGCCCAACTCCGCCAGGGCGGCGAGGAGTTCGGCCTCCCGCAGCTCGGCCATGCGCGCGCGGTCGATCCGCCGGCTCCGTGGGTGGGAGCCCTCGCCGTCGGTGACGGAGAGCAGGCGCACCTCGGTGCCGGTGGCCGCAAGGGCGGACAGGGCTCCGCCGAAGCCGAGCACCTCGTCGTCCGGGTGGGCGGCCACGACCACCACGGGGCCGGCGGGCAGCGCGACGGCGGGGAGGTCCGCGAGGGGCGCCCAGGCGGCCCACCGCGCCTCCGGGGTGCCCTGGGCGTCGATGGCGTCGGCGGCGGCCTGTTGCCCGGTTCCGGTCGCGGCGGGGCGGGGTACGGCGCTCATCGCGCGTCCTCGTTCCGGGGGTCGGCGGTCGCGCGGTCGGATGTCAGGTGGTCGGCGGTCAGGTGGTCGGCGATGAGGTGTCCCAGCTCGGCGAGGTTGCGTTCGGCGTGATGCTGGCGGAGGTAGACGGTCAGGTCGGCGACCGCGCGGGCGTGCCCGGCGTCGTGGCACAGCGGGCCGGCTCCGGTGGCCCGTCCCACGTGGGTGAGAACCTCGGAGCAGACCTTCTCCACGAAGGCGCGGACCCGCAGGCTGCGCATCCGGCCGCCGCCGAGCGCGTCGGCGGGGTCGGCGTCGATGTCGTCGGCGGCGCGTTCGAGGACCGTCTCCGCCGCGCCGAGCAGGACGTCGACCGCGCCCAGGTGCGCCGCGGTGTGCGCGTCCGGCGCGCGGTGACGTACCGCGCCGGACAGCGTGCCGGCGACCGCGAGGGCGCCGCCCAGCCAGCAGGCGGCGACCCCGATCCCGCCGTGCTGGAAGCCGGGGCGGTCGACGTAGCCGCCCACCGGGCCGACCGGCACGGCCGGGACGCCGGAGAACGTGACGTCCGGCGAGTCGCTGCCCGCCATGCCGACCGCCTGCCAGGTGCCGGGCACCGGCGACACACCGGCCCCGTCCAGCCGTACCGCGAACAGGCGCCGCCCCTGGGATGTGTCCGCGCTGATCAGCGCGTGCGTGCAGACGTGGGCGCCCGAGCAGTACGGCTTGACGCCGGTCAGCCGCCAGCCGCCGTCCCCGTCCGCCTCCCCGGGGACCTGCGTGGCGTGGAGGCCCGGGCCCGGCGGCTGGGCCGCCCACACGGCCCAGCGCTCGCCGTCCCGCGGCCGCGGGCCGTCCAGCTCGTGCAGGATCGCCACCGCGTCCGTGTGCCCCTCCGCCAGCCGGGCCAGGGACAGGTCCTCGCGGGCCAGGTCGGAGAGCGCGCGGAAGCGCTCCCGGGTGCGGCCCGCGCCGGGCAGGGGCAGACGGAGGGCGCCCGCGTCGGCCAGCGCCGTGAAGCGGGCGGCGACGGCGCGGCGGACGGCGTCGGGATCGAAGGGGGCACGGTCGTCGCGGAGGCCGGCGGGGTCGCGAGGAGCGTCCCCCGGCACGGGGCCCGCGGGAGAGCTCGCGTCAGCGGACACTTTTCCTCCTGTACGGAACGGACGAGGTGGGGCCCTCGCGAGGGCCGCGGAGGGGGCCGATGCCGCCTGCCCTCCGCCGACGGGCGCAAACGGCCGGCGCCGGCGGCGCGGCGGAGCCCGCGCTCTCTCACCTTGCGCCGCAGGGGCCGCCCCCGCAAAAGTTGTGGCCGCGGTCCCCGGCCGGTGGGTGCCCGTGACAACAGTTGTTGTCCGGCAACGGTACGCTGACCGCGCCCGCGTCAGCCGCCTCGGGCGACGCGGAGAGAAAGCGTGGGCATGGAGACGTCGGGCAAGAGCCGAGGGACCGCGAGCCGCTTCGTCCCGGAATGGACCACGCGGCGCTGGCTGCTCACCGGGACCTCGCTGGCGCTGGTGGTGCTGCTCGGGCTCTCGCTCTGCGGTGCCTGGGTCTTCGCCCGCTCCACCGCCATCAACAACCGGCTGGTCGACCGGTCGAGCCCGGCCCTGATCGCGTCCGTCCAGCTGGAGAGCGCCCTGATCAACCAGGAGACCGGTATCCGGGGGTACGGCATCACCGGCCGGTCCGAGTTCCTGGACCCGTACCGCGAAGGCACCGCCCGGCAGCGGGCGGCGGTACGGCAGCTCAGGCTCCTCGGCGGCGGTGACCCGGTGGCCGCGCGCGACCTCGCGGCGGTGGACGACCGCGCGCAGCGGTGGCGGACCCTGATCGCGGACCCGGTCGCCACCTCCGCCGACCCCATCCCGACGGCCAGGCAGCGGGCCGAGGAGGGCAGGGAGCTCTTCGACTCCCTGCGCAAGGCGGTGTCGGCCCAGCAGGAGCACCTGCGGGCGGAGCGGAACAAGGCCCGCGCCGACCTCCAGGGCGCGCGCGCCTTCCGCAACTGGACCTTCTCGGCGATGGCGCTGGTCATCCTGGCGCTCGCGGGCCTGGTCTTCGTCGGCCTGCGCCGCGGGGTGACCGCCCACCTCGACCGGCTCTCGCTCGACGTGCGGAAGGTCGCCGCCGGCGACTTCGCCCATCCGGTGTCCGGTTCGGGCCCGGTCGACCTGCGCATGCTGGCGGCGGACGTCGAGTTCATGCGGACGCGGCTCGCCGCCGAGCTGTCGGTCAGCGAATCGGCGCAGGCGGCCCTGACCACCCAGACCGAGGAACTGCGCCGTTCCAACTCCGAGCTGGAGCAGTTCGCGTACGTCGCCTCGCACGACCTCCAGGAACCGCTGCGGAAGGTGGCGAGCTTCTGCCAGCTCCTGGAGCGCCGCTACGCGGAAAACCTCGACGACCGGGCCCGCCAGTACATCGCGTTCGCCGTCGACGGGGCCAACCGCATGCAGGGCCTCATCAACGACCTGCTGAGCTTCTCCCGCGTCGGCCGCCTGCTGACCGACTACGTCGACGTCGACATGAACGAACTCTTCGACCGGACCGTCGATTCCCTCGGCATGGCCGTCGAGGAATCCGGGGCCGTCGTCACGCACGACCCGCTGCCCGTCCTGCGGGGAGAGCGCACGCAGCTCGGGATGCTGCTCCAGAACCTGATCGGCAACGCCGTGAAGTTCCGCTCCCCGGATCGCACTCCGCTCATTCATCTCGGCGTCCGACAGGTCGCGGGAGCGTGGGAGTTCGCCGTCACGGACAACGGGATCGGGATCGCGCCGGAGTTCGCCGACCGCGTCTTCGTCATCTTCCAGCGTCTGCACACCCGTGAGCAGTACGCGGGAAACGGCATCGGCCTCGCGCTGTGCCGCAAGATCGTGGAACACCACGGCGGAACCGTCACCGTCGACCCCGCGCACAGCCCCGGTACGCGCGTCGTCTTCACGCTCACCGACACCACCGGCGCGGCCCCGCAGGTGCCCGCCCAGGGGCAGGGAGCCCTGCCGCGCGCCCGCCGGCCGTAGGGCGCGGGAAGCGGCCCCGCACGCCTCGCTTTCGCTATCGGCCCGTCACCGTGACGGGCCGTCGCCCTTTGTAGCCCGGCCGCCACTTCTCGTTATCCGGGAGGCCTCCGCAACAAGAAATGCCTCCGGCGTTAACAAAACCTTTAACGCCGCTATGGCCGGTCGGTCGCACAGAACCAGCGTAAATCGGATGAGCCCGAGATGGGGGCTCCCCAACCGGCACACGGTGGGCTTAACTTATGTTCCATGACCTCCCCCCGCGCCACCTACGGCGGCGGTTACTACACCGCGCCGTCGTTCCCGGACACCCCGATCTACGACTCCTTGGTCGCGGAGCGGGGCACGCCTCAGATCGCCCCGATCCGAGTGCCTTCCGCCTACGACCCGGGCAACAGTTATCTGCCGGCTCTGCCCTCCGCCCTGCCGGCCCTCCCGGCGGGTCCGTCCGCGCCCTCCCCGGCGTACGGCGGATACCAGCAGCAGGCTCCGATGCAGCAGCCCGTCCCGCTGCAACACGCGCCCGCGCCGTACATCCCGCAGCAGGTCGGCGCGCCCCGCGGCTACCAGAGCGCGCCGCCCCAGCAACAGCAGCAGCGCCCGATGCCCGGCACCGGGTACGAGGCGATGCGCCCCGCGGCGCCGCGCCCGCCGGCTCCGCAGCCCGGCCCGTACGAGGACCCGTACAACCGGCCGTACCAGAGCCGGGGGTACTGACCGCCCCCGAGTCCCGTACGACGACGTACCAGGGTGGAGGTCCTACCCGTACTTCTCGTGCCCCCGATCTCCCCAACTCCCCGTCCGCACCGGGGAGACGGGGAACCGGGGGCACACGTCCCCCTTCGCGTGAAAGTCGCTCCCGACGGGAACTCCGGGCGGTGGCAGGCACGTTGGGTGCATGGGACATCGAAGTGACTTTGCTCTCTCTCCTTGTCCGCCGGGCATCACGCGAGCCGTCCCGGGCTACAACGGACACGGAAGGGGGTGCGGGACTGTGCGATCGATCGTCGGACTCTGGCGCTGGCGCAAGAATCCCCTGCGCCGGGGCACCGATCTCATGGAGGCGTGGGTGGCGCTGGTCGCGGCGCTGCTGCTCGCCCTCGCCGCGCCGGCCACCGGCTGGGTCAGCGGATCACGCATCAATTCCTCGTTGCAGCACACGGTGCGTCTGCAGCGCGAGGAGCGGCACCGGACGACCGTCACGGTCACCGGCCAGCCGAAGGAGCACCACCACAACGCCTTCGACGCCGAGTCGGCCGTCGACCACGACGGCGGCGGCCGTGTCCTCGCGGCGTGGACGGCCGCGGACGGCACGCGGCGCACCGGCACACTCACCGCGCCCGGACACCGGACGGCGGCCGGTTCGACGTTCACCATCTGGACCGACCCCCGGGGCAAGCCGGTCAAGAGCCCGATGGACGGCAGCTGGGCGCGGCTCAACGCCGTGACGGCGGGCGCGACCACAGCGCTCATGGCGGCGGTGCTGGTGGAGCTCCTGCGGCGGCTGGTCGTCTGGAGACTCGTACGGCGGCGGTACCACCTGCTCGACCGGGCCTGGGCGAAGGCAGGTCCCGACTGGGGCCGCACGGGCGCGGGGAGTTGAGAGACCGCCACCGCGCGTGAGCACCGGCGGGTGCCCGCCGGCCGCGGGCCCGGGGCGAGACCCGCGCTTGCGTCAACCCAGCGGTGCCGCGCGCGCTACGGTGGTGCCCCCGGGTCGGCCAGGCCGTCTCTTCCGGATCTTGCCGGATCCTGCCGGACCGGGGCGGGGCCCGGGCAGGCCCCGGTTCGGATCGTCACGCGCACACGCACGAGGTGGGGGCACAACAGCGCCATGGCACAGGGCACGGTCCAGGTGACGCACACCGGAACATCGCGTTGGCGGCGCCGCACGGGCGAATACGCCTCCCTCGCCGCAGCCCTGGAGGCCGCCGCCGACGGCGACATACTGACGATCGCGCCCGGCACGTACCGGGAGAACCTGATCGTCGCGCGCGCCGTGACCCTGCGCGGGCCCGAGGGCTCGCTCGGTTCGGTGCGGATCGCGCCCGTCGACGGCGTACCGCTGACCGTCCGCGCCTCGGCGACGATCCAGGACCTGCACGTGGAGGGCCAGGACACGACGGCGCCCGCCGTGCTCGTCGAGGACGGCACGCCCGAGCTGCTGGACCTGCGGGTGGTGACCCGCTCCGCGGCCGGGATAGAGGTACGGGGCGGCGCGGCGCGCCCGACCGTCCGCCGCTGCACGGTCGACAACCCCGCCGGGGTCGGCATCGGCATAATCGACGGGGCCGGCGGGGTGTTCGAGGAGTGCGAGGTCGTCGCCGCCGGGCAGTCCGGATTCTCGGTGCGCGGGGGCGCGCACCCGCGGCTGGAGCGCTGCCGCGTCCACCACGCGTCGGGGGCGGGCCTGTCCGTCACCGGTGAGGGCAGCGGCCTGGAGGCCTTCGGCTGCGAGGTGTACGAGATCAAGGGCACCGGGGTCCAGATCGCGTCGCGCGCGACCGCCCACCTCACCGACTCGTCGGTGCACCGGACCTCGGCCGACGGCATCACGCTCGACACGGACGCCGTGCTGACGCTCTCCGACTGCGACATCCACGACATCCCCGAGAACGCGATCGACCTGCGGTCGCGCTCGGTGCTGACGCTGACCCGCTCGACCGTCCGCCGCTTCGGCCGCAACGGCCTCTCGGTGTGGGACCCGGGCACCCGGGTCGACGCCAACCAGTGCGAGATCCACGACAGTACGGGCGACTACCCGGCGGTGTGGATCAGCGACGGCGCCACCGCCGTGCTCGACGCGTGCCGGCTCCACGACGTCCCCGACGCGCTCTTCGTCCTCGACCGCGGTTCGCGTGTCGACGTCGTGGACAGCGATCTCTCGCAGGTGCGGAACACGGCCGTGTCGGTGAGCGACGGCGCGACCGCGCAGCTCGACGACTGCCGCATCAGGGAGGCCTCCACCGGGGCGTGGTTCCGGGACCACGGCAGCGGCGGCACGCTGAACTCGTGCACGATCGACTCCGTGCAGACGGGTGTCATCGTCACCAAGGGCGCCGACCCGACGATCGAGCGGTGCACGGTCACCTCGCCGGCCGAGGCGGGTTTCTACGTCTCCGCCGAGGGGCGCGGGACGTTCCACAACTGCCGGGTCACCGGCAGCGGGGGGTACGGCTTCCACGTGATGGATGGCTGCCGGTCGACGCTGACCCGCTGCCGCACGGAGCGCTGCGCGCGCGGCGGGTACGAGTTCGCGGAGGACGGGCCCGTCGCCGAGGACTGCACGAGCGACGAGAGCGGGGTGCTGACCCCGCCGGCGGAGCCGCCGCCGGTGCCGGTCGCGGCCCACTCGGGCGGACTGCTCAACACCGTGCCCCCGCGTCCCGCCGCCGCACCGGCGGCGGCCGAGGCGCCCCCGGCAGCGGCGCGCGCGGCGGAGGCGGTGCTCGGGGAGCTGGACGCGCTGGTCGGCCTGGAGAGCGTCAAGCGGGAGGTCCGGGCGCTCACCGACATGATCGAGGTCGGCCGGCGCCGCAAGGAGGCCGGGCTCAAGGCCGCGTCCGTGCGCCGCCACCTGGTCTTCACCGGCTCCCCCGGCACCGGCAAGACGACGGTGGCCCGGCTGTACGGCGAGATCCTCCACTCCCTCGGCGTCTTGGAGCGCGGCCATCTGGTCGAGGTGTCCCGGGTGGACCTCGTCGGGGAGCACATCGGGTCCACGGCGATCCGTACGCAGGAGGCGTTCGACCGCGCCCGGGGCGGTGTGCTGTTCATCGACGAGGCGTACGCGCTGTCGCCCGAGGACTCCGGCCGGGACTTCGGCAAGGAGGCCATCGACACGCTGGTGAAGCTGATGGAGGACCACCGCGAGGCGGTCGTGGTGATCGTCGCCGGCTACACCGTGGAGATGGAGCGGTTCCTGACCGTCAACCCCGGTGTGGCGTCGCGTTTCTCCCGCACCATCACCTTCAGCGACTACGTTCCCGAGGAGCTGCTGCGGATCGTGGAGCAGCAGTCCGAGGAGCAGGAGTACCGGCTCGGCGAGGGCACGGGTGAGGCGCTGCTCAAGTACTTCACCGTGTTGCCGAAGGGACCCGCCTTCGGCAACGGCCGTACCGCGCGGCAGACGTTCGAGTCGATGGTGGAGCGGCACGCGGGCCGGGTCGCCCAGCTGCCGCAGACCAGCACGGACGACCTGACGCTCCTCTACCCGGACGACCTTCCCGAACTGCCCTGATTCCCGGGCGGGTTCGGGCGCGAGGTGTCCGGGCGCGAGGACTTGTGGGGTGAGGTGTTCCGGCGTGAGGTGTTCTGGCGCGGGAGTGGCGCGGGCGGCAACCGGTCGAGCAGCGCGTCCCGTTCCTCGGTGAAGACCGGGTCGCTCTGGTAGGCGGAGTGCCCGAGGATCGGCTCGGGCAGCGGGTGGCGCGCCGAACGGCCGTACGCGAGCGGGTCCTTGAGCGGTCCGCGGTCCACCTCGGGCCGGTCCCCGTCGGCGGGGATCCTGACCGGGCCGCCGATCGGGTCGGTGGCGCGCCACAGGTTGCGCCAGCAGTGCACCTCCTTGCTGAGGCCGGCCAGGGGGCCCGCGCCGAAGTAGGCGGGGAACCAGCGGCCGTAGAGGCGTTCCAGGGGTGAGCCGTACGTGAGCAGGGCCACGCGGCGGCGGGTGGCGGGGCGCAGCTGCCAGACGGCGGCGGCGGCCAGCACACTGCCCTGCGAGTGCCCGGAGAGGACGAGCCGTCCGCCGGTCCGGCCGGTCCAGGAGGCGATCCGCCAGGTGAGGTCGGGCACGGCCCGTTCGGCGTAGCAGGGCGGGGCGAAGGGGTGGGCGGCGCGCGGCCAGAACGTACCGACGTCCCAGAGGATGCCGATGGTGCGGCGGGCCGACGGGTCGCGGTAGGCGCGGCGGCCCCAGGTGACGAACAGTATGAAGCCGAGGCCGATCAGCCAGGAGCCCAGCGCCTGGGCGGTGTCGGCGGCGGACTCCACCAGGGAGTTGCTGCCCTCGGCCGCCTGTCCCGGCACGGCGCCGCTCAGCCACGACCCGGCGACGGCGGCGGCGCCGAGCAGCAGCGCGGCCCCGGACAGGGTGCCGACGAGCCAGGGGGCGGCGTCGGTCAGCGCGGCCCGCGCGCGGGCGCCGGCGATCTGGCGGGTACGGAGGGGGTCGGCGCTCACGTCGCCGTACTCCGCCTCCACGACCGGGGCCAGCCGGCGCCCGGCGCGGAGCGTGCGGACGGCGAGGACCGTCAGCGGGACGAGGAGCAGCACCAGCAGGACCGGGATGGCGGCGGCCTGCCAGCTGAGCAGCACCGGCGGGCCGGCCATGGCGCCCTCGCCCATGCCGGGGGTGGCGCCGCCGTCCAGCCAGTCGGCCACGCGCTGGGCGACGCCGCCGGTCATCACCCCGGCCAGGGCGCAGGCGAGCATCGCGACGGCGGGGCCGCCGAGGCCCCGCAGGACGGTCCTCTCGTGCGGGGCCCTGCGGTGCAGGGCGCTCGCCGTGACCAACAGGGCGAGGATCAGGGCGACCTGGGTGAGGACGATCACCCGGAAGGTGAGGTCGCTGGGGAGCGCGCCGGACGAGACCCAGCGGGGGCGTGACCAGCCGCCGTAGAGCATCGCTGCGGCCAGCAGGGCGAGGGAGGTGACGGGCAGCCAGGTCACCAGCGCCCGGTCGACGGTGGCGTCGCGGCGGCGCTCGCCGCGGCCCCTGCTGCACACCACCCGGACGACGACGACCGCGCAGACGACCAGCGCCGCTTGGAGGAGGCGGCCGAGCAGGTCGGCGGTGGCGCCGCCCGCGTCCCGGTCGTGGTGGGCGGCGGCCCCTACGAGGGAGGTGGCGACGGTGAGGAAGCCGGCGGCGGTGTGGGCGGCGCGGAGGCGGGCGACGAGGCGGCGGCCGTACCAGAAGCCGGGGCGGCCCAGGGCGGGACGGGGGACGGGGCTGCCGGTGTCCGTCTTGGTGCCGGTGTCCGTCCCCGTGTCCGTCCGGGTGTCGGTGTCCGTGCCGGTGTGAGGGACGGCCTCGGTCTCCGGGAACCCGCCCGGGCGCGCGTCGGTGGGCGGCCGTTGGGACTCGTAGGCGCTCCACGTCCGGTTGGAGAGGTACCAGAGCAGGCCCACCAGCGCGGCGGGCACCACGGACGCCAGGGCGAGGCGGCGGCCGGGCTGCGCCCACCAGCCGTGGCCCTCCGGGGAGAGGAATCCGAGCCAGGACCGGTCGGCGACGCAGCGGGCGGAACCGGCGCACTGCCACGCGGTGAGGTCGAGCGCGACCTCGCAGGCGGCGGCGGTCAGCAGGACGGTGAGGGTGAGGGCGACCAGCCGTACCAGGACGCCGTACAGCCGTTGGGACTTCATCAGGCCCCTGGTCGCCGGGCGCATCCAGTGCGCCAGGTTGACGACCATGAAGGGCAGGAGTAACAGCCACAGGGCCCGCGAGCCGTTCCCCGACGTGAGGTTGCACCACACGTACGCCTCCGGGACCGGCCGGTCGCGGGCGTCCGTACCGTCTCCGGCCGGGTCCTCGCGGGTACGGGCCTCGGCGGTACGGTCCTCCGCGTCCACGTCGTCCGCGCGGCGGAAGACCGCCGCCGTGTTGTCGCCCGTGACGCGGACCGTACGCGGGTCGTCGAGCATCTCCTGCGGTGTGGTGCCACCGACACCGTGGACGAGCAGTTCGAGCGCGGGTCCGCCACGGTGGGGAACAGGGGTCTCGGGGAACACTTCGGTCACTCGCCCTCCGCATGCCGGGATCGGCCGGTGCCGGGTACTTCCCCGGGTGCCACCGCCGCCAACCCCGCCGCACGGGTCACAGGCGCGTGGGAGGATGAAACAGGCAGGCCGAAGCGGAAGGACAGCTCCCGTGGTGAGCGACAACCAGAATCTCCTCGCGGAGCAGCGCCGTGCCGTGATCCTGGACGAGGTGCGCCGGCGGGGCGGGGTCCGGGTCAACGAGTTGACGCGCAAGCTCAAGGTCTCCGACATGACCGTGCGCAGGGACCTGGACGCGCTCGCCCGGCAGGGTGTGGTGGAGAAGGTGCACGGCGGCGCGGTGCCGGTGGTGGAGGCGAGCACGCACGAGCCGGGCTTCGAGGCGAAGTCGGCGCTGGAGCTGAGCGCGAAGGAGGACATCGCGCGGGCCGCGGCGGAGCTGGCCGTGCCGGGCAGTGCGATCGCACTGTCGGGTGGTACGACCACCTACGCGCTGGCGCAGCATCTGCTGGACGTGCCGGACCTGACGGTGGTGACCAACTCGGTGCGGGTCGCCGACGTGTTCCACGCGGCCCAGTCGGCCGGGGCGGCGGGCGGGCGGCGGCCCGGCGCGGCAACGGTGGTGCTGACGGGCGGGGTGCGGACCCCGTCGGACTCGCTGGTGGGTCCGATCGCCGACCAGGCGATCCGCTCGCTCCACTTCGACGTGCTGTTCCTCGGGGTGCACGGCATCTCCGTGGAGGCGGGTCTTTCGACGCCGAACCTGGGCGAGGCGGAGACCAACCGGCGGTTCGTGCGCTCCGCGCGCCGGGTGGTGGTGGTCGCCGATCACACCAAGTGGGGCACGGTGGGGCTCAGTTCGTTCGCGACGCTGGACGAGGTCGACACACTGGTGACGGACGCGGGGCTGTCGGCGGGGGCCCGCGCGGAGATCGCCGAGGTGCTGCCCGGCCTGGTGGTGGCGGGCGAGCCGGAGGAGGGCGGGTCCGGGTGACGGCGTTCCGTATCGAGCGGACCACACCGCTCGCCGCCGAGGAGGCCTGGCGGCGGCTCACCGACTGGCCGGCGCACGCCGACCAGGTGCCGCTGACGACGATCTCCGTGCCCACACCGGGGCCCACCCGGGTCGGTACGGTGTTCGTCGCGCGGAGCGCGGTGGGAGCCGTCGGGTTCGACGACCCGATGGAGGTGGTCCTGTGGGAGCCGCCGGCCGGGGACGCGCCGGGCCGGTGCCGGCTGGAGAAGCGGGGCACGGCGGTGCTCGGGTGGGCCGAGATCCACGTACGGGCGCGGGGTGGCGGATCGTCCGTGACGTGGGAGGAGGACCTCCGGCTGCGCCTGCTGCCCGGGGCGTTCGGCCCGCTCACCGCGCGGGCCGGACGGAGGGTGTTCGGCCGGGCTGTCGACCGCCTGCTGCGCGGCGGGGCGTAGAAGGCCTCCTGCCGATCAGGACAGATCAGGACGGGGCGGGAGGGGTCAGGACGGGTCAGGACGGCCAGACCCCGGTGTCCAGGAAACGTTCGAGGGTGATCGTGTACGGGGCGATGTCCAGTCCCTGCGCGGCGAGCCAGTCGTCCGAGTAGTACTTGTCGAGGTAGCGGTCCCCGGGATCGCAGAGCAGCGTGACCACACTGCCCTGCCGCCCCTCGGCGACCATCTCCGCCACAATGCGCAGGGCACTCCACAGTCCGGTGCCGGTGGAGCCGCCCGCCTTGCGCCCGACGACCCGCTCCAGGGTGCGTACGGCGGCGATGCTCGCCGCGTCGGGGACCTTCATCATCCGGTCGATGGCGCCGGGCACGAAGCTCGGTTCCATCCGGGGGCGGCCGATGCCCTCGATCCGGGAGCCGCAGTCGGTGCTGGCGGTGGCGTCGCCCCGGGTCCAGCCGTCGAAGAAACAGGAGTTCTCCGGGTCCGGCACGCAGATGAGGGTGTCGTACTGCATGTAGTGCACGTAGCGGGCGATGGTCGCCGACGTGCCGCCCGTACCGGCCGTGGCGACGATCCAGGCGGGCTCGGGGTGGCGTTCCAACTCCAGCTGCTGGAACATCGATTCGGCGATGTTGTTGTTGCCCCGCCAGTCGGTGGCCCGCTCCGCGTAGGTGAACTGGTCCATGTAGTGGCCGCCGCTCTCGGCGGCGAGGCGCGCCGACTCCGCGTACAACGTCCTCGATTCGTCGACGAAGTGACACTGCCCGCCGTGGAACTCGATGAGCCGGCACTTCTCGTGGCTGGTGGTGCGCGGCATGACCGCGATGAACGGGACGCCGATCAGCTTCGCGAAGTACGCCTCGGAGACGGCGGTCGAGCCGCTGGAGGCCTCGATCACCGGTTTGCCGGGGCGGATCCAGCCGTTGCACAGGCCGTAGAGGAAGAGCGAGCGGGCCAGGCGGTGCTTGAGGCTGCCGGTCGGATGGGTCGACTCGTCCTTCAAGTACAGGTCCACGCCCCACGCTTCGGGGAGCGGGAAGCGCAACAGGTGGGTGTCCGCGGAGCGGTTGGCGTCGGCCTGGACCTTGCGTACGGCTTCCTTGAGCCAGGCGCGGTAGTGCGGGTCGCTGCGGTTCACGTCGATGGTCACGACGCCCGTTCCCGGGCCGTCCGCGGCCGGTCCCACGCTGTCCTGTTCGGTCATGAGCGCCGTTCCTCCGTAGTGGTCCACTCCGGTCCCCGATGCGTCACGCTACCGCCACCATCTGGGCAAATGATGACTTTGGGTATCCATGGCATCAGCTTCTGGTAGCGACCGGCATACTGGTGAGGACCACGCTCGGGTCAGTGGCACGGAGGGGGCTGACAGGCCATGGCAGAGCCCGATTTCAGCGCGCGCGGCGTACGGATAGAACGGTGGCCCCGTTCGCTCACCCGGGCCGGGCAGGTGCTGATCCAGGACGGCAGGCTGGCGCTGCTGACCAGCTACGGCCGGGTGATCGACAGTGCTCCGCTCCGGGCGGTCCAGGCGGCGAGGCCGTGGTTCGCGGGCAAGGGCAGCACGGTCGCCACCGTGAACGGCACCCGCTACCGGCTGACCATGGGCCAGCGCACCGGCGGCCGCAGGCCGGACGCGTCGGCGCTGGCGGGCCGGTTCCTGGAGGCCGTGAGCAGGGCGACCCGTACGAAGGGCTGAGTCCGGGCCGGGACCGGCCCGAGGCCGGTCGCCGGGCCCTCCCCCGCTGTCCGCGAGTTGCGGAGCCGTATCCCCTGGTTCACTCTGGTCTCACCCCTCACTCAGGGTGCACCGGCGGTGACGCTGAGATCTCCAGCCCCCGCCGGGCGGGAACAGCAGCGAGCCAGTTGCTGGATCCGGTCCTTCGCCGTCTTCCGGACCTCAATTCGGGGAGTCGCAGCCGTGATCAGCCAGCCCAGCAGGCACTGCACGGTGGAGCTCCAGGCCCTGCCGTCGCGGATCGGCCAGGTCCGCAGAATCATCTGCGCGCAATTGCGTTACTGGCATCTCGATCCCTTGATCGACCCCACGGCGCTCGGAGTCACCGAGCTGCTGACCAACGTCCACCGGCACGCGCAGCCGGACAAGCTGTGCACCGTCGACATCGCGCTGCTGCTCGACCGGCTCACGGTCTCGGTCAGCGACCACGACCCACGGGTGCCGACGGTCAACGACGCGAAACTCCTCGACACCGGTGGCCGCGGCCTGGCCCTGATCGCGGCGGTCAGCGAGAGCTGGGGCATCCGCCCCGAGGGCGAGCTGGGCAAGAGCATCTGGTTCACCCTGCCCGCGCCGCCGGCCGCCCTGGCCCTGCCGCCGCGCCCGGTGTACGGGGCGACGACGGACGGCCCCTTCCGGGGGTCGGAGCTGAGCGCGGTGATCAGGGAGCACGGACCCACGGACGCGCGTTCGACCGTCGTGGGCTGAACGGACCCTCGGGCGTATGGGCGTATGGGCGTACGGGCGTACGGGCGTACGGGGCGGGCCCGGGGCCGGATCCACCCGAACGGCCCTCCGCGCCCGGACGGGATCGGACGGAGCGCTCACAGGTCGCCGCCGCCCTTCCCCGTACGGCCGAACTGCTCGTCCAGTACGGACAGTCGGCGCCAGTACTCGTCCTCGTCGATCTCGCCCGCGGCGAACCGGCGGCCGAGCAGGGCGATCGGCGACCGCTCGTCGTGTGCGGGGCCGCCGTCGCCACGGCCGGTGAGCGGCGCCCGCCAGGGGCCGCGGTGGGCGAGGGCGCGTCCCCGCCCCGCCGTGCGGCGCAGGAGGGTGACGACGGCGAGGATCACGGCCGCCCAGACCAGGGGGAAGAAGAGGATCCACGGGCCGGGCCCGCCGTCGAAAGCCAGGGTGTTCATGTCGGTCAGCTCCTCGGTGGAGGCGGCCGCGGTCATCCGGAAGCCGTTCTCCCGGCCTCCCCGCCGCCCTCCGTCACCCCCGAGCCTCACCCCGGGAGGGGCCCCGCGTCGTCGTACGCCCGGCGGCGGTACGCGTACCACTCCGGGAGTACGGGCGCGGCTCGCGGAGATCGTCGAGGAGGGCGTGGCGGGCGGCGAGTTCGCGGCCGGGCTGGATCCGGCGGAGGTCGCCGCGACGATCGCCGCGACCGTGCAGGGCGGTTACGTGCTCGCGAGGGCGTCGGGGTCGCCGGAGGCGTTCGACGCGGGGGTACGGGGGTTGTCGGCGCTGTTGCCGCCGCGCACCGCGACGCCCTGACGCCCCGCCCCCGCCCGACTCCTGTCCCGACCGCGTCCACGGAGGACCGCCCGTATGCACACCATGCAGTACGAGATCACCCTGCCCGCCGATTACGACATGGGGATCATCCGCACCCGTGTCGCGACCAAGGGCCATCTCCTGGACGACTTCGCCGGGTTGGGCCTCAAGGCGTACCTGATGCGTGAGCGCGGCCCGGAGTCGGTGGTGAACCAGTACGCGCCGTTCTACCTCTGGACCGCGGGCAGGCCCGAGGTCCAGCACTGGACCGGTCTCGCCTTCGAGGAGGGCCCGGCGAGCACGAACGTGGCCCGCACGGCCGTACGCCGCCGTCACCTCGTCCCCGAAACCGCCGCGCTGCCCGACCTGTTGGCGGAGGCGGTCGCGGAGACGCGGCGGCTGTCGGAGGCCGCCGGGGTGGTGTGCGCGGCACTGGCCGTGATCGCGATCGGGGCGGACTCCGCGGCAATGACGATCACGGCCGGCCTCAGGACGCGAGGGCGGCCAGTGGGTCGTCCAGGATCGGTTGCCAGGCTACTTCGGCCGCGCCTACCAGGCTGTTGTGGTCCAGGGTGCAGGCCAGGATGGGGACTCCGCCGCTGCGGCCCCAGAGGCTGCGGTCCGCGACCACGGCGCGCAGGCGGTCCGGGTCGGCTTCGAGGAGTTCCTTGTGCAGGCCGCCGAGGATGATGCGGTCCGGGTTGAGGATGTTGACCAGGCCGGCGAGGCCGAGGCCGAGGCGGTCGATCAGTTCCTCGACGGCTCTTCGTACCGTCGGGTCCGTGCCGTGCGTGCCGAGCAGGTCGCGGGACTGCTGCAACAGCGAGACCTCGGGGCCCGGTTCGCGGCCCGCCGCCGTGAGGAAGGCCAGCGGGTCGGCCTCGACGTCCAGGCAGCCCTTGCCGCCGCAGTAGCAGGGGCGACCCTCGGGGTTGACGGTGAGGTGGCCCACTTCGAGGGCGAGGCCCGAACTGCCCGTGTGCAGGCGGCCGTCCAGGACCAGCGCCCCGCCCACGCCCCGGTGGCCGGTGGCGACGCACAGGAGGTGCTGGGCGCCGCGCCCGGCGCCGTGGCGGTGTTCGGCGAGGGCGGCGAGGTTGACGTCGTTGCCGGTGAAGGCGGGGCCCTCGATGCCCGCCGCCGCCACCCGCTCCGCGAAGATCTCGCGGACGGGGGCGCCGGCCGGCCAGGCGACGTGGAGCGGGTTCAGGGCCGTACCCTCGGGCTCGGCGACGGCCGACGGGACGGCGAGGCCCGCGCCGACGCAGCGCCGGCCGCTCGCGCGCAACAGCCCGGCCCCGACCTCGACCACCTCGCCCAGCACCTGCGCCGGGTCGGCCGTGACCGTGCCGCGGGCGGGCGCGGTGGCGACGATCCGGCCGCCGAGCCCGACCAGCGCGGCCCGGAAGCCGTCGGCGTGGATCTGGGCGGCGAGCACGACCGGCCCCGTGTCGTCCACGGACAACCGGTGCGAGGGACGGCCCTGCGAACCGGCCGCCGCCCCGGGCCGCGAATCGACCCGGATCAGCCCCAGCGCCTCCAGCTCCGCCGCGACCGCGCCGGCCGTGGCACGGGTCACACCCAGCTCGGCGGTGAGGACGGCGCGGGTGGGCGCCCGTCCCGTGTGGACCAGTTCCAGTGCCGGGCCGAGCGCGCCACGGCCTCTCTCCAGCTTCGCCCGGGTGGTCGCCTTGCCGTTCATGGGGGCGAGTCTCCCATGATCCGGAGGGGTGACGGACGCCTTGTACGGAACGGGGCACCGCCCCTATCCTCCTTTTGTGCCGTTCCGAAACAAAGTAAGCCCCGCCCCGCCCGCCGCCGCGTCCTCGCTCTCCGCCCTCCGTACCGCGCTCACCCTCTTCTTCGCACTGGACGGCTTCCTGTTCGCCGGCTGGGTGGTCCGCATCCCCGCGATCAAGGAACAGACCGGAGCCTCCGAGAGCCACCTCGGCCTCGCGCTCCTCGGCGTCTCCGCGGGCGCCGTCGTGACCATGACCCTCACCGGACGGCTCTGCCGCCGCTTCGGCAACCACCCGGTGACCGTCGGCAGCGTGGCGCTGCTCTCGCTGAGCATCGTCCTGCCGCCGCTGACCCACTCGGCGCTCGCCCTCGGCCTGGTGCTGCTGGTCTTCGGCGCCTCCTACGGCGCGGCCAACGTGGCGATGAACAGCGCGGCCGTCGACCTGGTCACCGCCCTGCGGCGGCCGGTGATATCGAGCTTCCACGCCGCGTACAGCCTGGGCGGCATGGCCGGCGCGGGGCTCGGCGGGCTGCTCGCGGGCGGCCTCTCCCCCACCGTCCATCTGCTGCTCCTGTCCGGGCTCGGCCTGGCGGTCATCGCCGTGGCGGGCCCCGCGCTGGTGCGCCACCCGGCGCCCGTCGGGGCGCACGAGGAGCGGGCCCTGCCGAGGGAAGGCTCCGCTCTCCCGGGGCGGGCGGCCCCGGCGAAGCCCGACCGCCGCACCCGCCGGGCGGTTGTCGTCTTCGGGGTCATCGCCCTCTGCACCGCGTACGGCGAGGGCGCGATGGCCGACTGGAGCGCGCTGCACCTGACCCAGGACCTCGACGCGTCCGCGGGTCTCGCGGCGGCCGGGTACGCGCTCTTCGCCCTCGCCATGACGGCGGGCCGGCTCTCCGGCACCGTCCTCCAGGAGCGGCTGGGCCAGACCCGCGCCCTGGTCCTCGGCGGGGCCACCGCCACGGCCGGGATGCTGGTCGGCGCCCTGGCCCCGTCCGTCTGGGTCGTCCTGCTGGGCTTCGCCGTCGCCGGTGTGGGCCTCGCCAACATCTTCCCCATGGCCATCGGCCGGGCCGGCGCGCTGGCGGGGCCCGGCGGGGTCGCGACGGCGTCCACGCTCGGGTACGGCGGCATGCTGCTGAGCCCGCCCGCCATCGGTTTCCTCGCCGACTGGTTCACGCTGCCGCTCGCCCTGACCACGGTCGCCGTCCTCGCCGCCGCCGCGTCCGTCATCGGCTGGGCGGCGCGCGACGTGCCGACGGCGCCCGCCGCTCCCGCCCCCGCAGGCCCGGCCTCCGCCGGCCAGGCGTCCCGGGTCACGGACGACGTACTCCCGGCATCTGAGTAGGCGTACTCAGGCACACGCGTTCGGTCCGTCGCATGCTGAAGAGGCATCAGTTCGCACACGTCGCGCACCGACGGGGACCAGGGAGAACGACATGACATCCGGACGACTGACCGCGCTCGCACGGCTGACCTTCGGCAACCGCGCCTCGCAGGTCTACCTGGGCCTGGTGGCCGCGACGACGGTGTTCGTCGCGGTCGACACCCTCTTCGTCCACCACCAGGACGCCTCCTTCGCCGGGATCTGGCTCTTCTTCCTCGCCGCGCCGACCGTCTTCCTGTTCTTCGTGGGCGGCGGAGTGCTCGGTGACGGGGTGGCCGGTTCCGCCGCCTACCTCTACGCCGCGCTGGTCCTCTCGGTCCTCGTCCAGTCGGCCGCGCTCGGCGCGTTCGTACGGCTGCTGCGCGACCGGCCGCGGCCCGCGCACCCCCGCGAGGCCTGACCCGGCCCGGAGCGGAGTAGGGCGGGCCGGGGCAACTCCCTTGCCCGGGACGGCATATGGGGGCAACCTCGGCGCATGGGGACACGGAGCGGGGCACAACGGGACGCGATCACCGTCGAGATCGGCTACGCACTGGTCAGTGGCGGCTTCGTCGCCGTTCTCGTGTACCTCGGCCTGTACGCCCCTATCGGGTACTTCGACCTGCCGCGCGGTTTCGCCCGCGTCGCGGGCGGGCTCGCGGCCCTCACGTTCGTGGTGCGGGTGGTGCACGTGCTGTGGCGCTTCCCGCGCGGCGCGGCGCAGGGCACGGAGCTGGGCCGGTCCGTGAACGACCGGCTCAGTGGCACGCCCGGTCCGGATCAGCCCAGCCAGCCCGGCCGTACCAGCCCGGATTCGTAGGCCAGCACGACCAGTTGGGCCCGGTCGCGCGCGCCCAGCTTCACCATCGTCCGGCTCACATGGGTCTTCGCGGTGAGCGGGCTGACGACCAGGCGGCGGGCGATCTCGTCGTTGGACAGCCCGATGCCCACCAGGGCCATCACCTCCCGTTCCCGCTCGGTGAGTTCACCGAGACCCGAGCCGCCCGCGGGGGCCTTCGAGCGAGACGCGAACTCGGCGATGAGCCGGCGCGTCACCCCCGGCGAGAGCAGCGCGTCCCCGGCGACCACCGCCCGTACCGCGCGCAGGAGTTCGTCCGGCTCGGTGTCCTTGACGAGGAACCCCGAGGCACCGGCCCGGAGGGCCTCGAAGACGTACTCGTCGAGCTCGAACGTCGTCAGCATGACCACCTTCACCCCGCCGAGCCGCTCGTCCTCGGTGATCCGGCGCGTGGCCGCGAGACCGTCCAGGCGTGGCATGCGGATGTCCATCAGGACGACGTCCGGGCGCAGTTCACGCACCCGGCTCAGGGCCTCCTCGCCGTCCGCCGCCTCGCCCGCGACCTCGATGTCCGGCTGCGCGTCGAGCAGGGCGCGGAAGCCCGCCCGTACGAGGGACTGGTCGTCGGCGAGCAGGACGCGGATCACGGGGTCTCCTCGGGCGTCAGGGGAATCGTGGCGTGGACGCGGAAGCCGCCGTCCGGGTCCGGGCCGGCCTCGATCGTGCCACCGAGCGCGGCCGTCCGCTCGCGCATGCCGACGAGGCCGTTGCCGCCGCCTCCCGCGTTCCCGCGGGTGGCCGGGCCCGCGTCGTCGATACGGAGACGGAGGAGGCCGGGCGCGCCGGGCGCGCGTCGTGCCGGTGCGCGGGACCCGGCCTCCGGGTCCTGGTCGGCGTCCCGGCCGGCCCCGCGCTCGTAGGCGAGTGTGATCCGTGCCGTACGGGAACCCGAGTGCCGCACCACGTTGGTCAGCGCCTCCTGGATGATCCGGAAGGCCGCCAGATCCGCGCCGGGCGGCAGCGGGACGGGCTCGCCCTCCCGCCGTACCTCCACGGCGAGGCCGGCGGCCGCCGCCTGTTCGACCAGTTCGGGCAGCCGGTCGAGGCCGGGGGCGGGGGCGCGCGGGGCGTCGCCGGGTGTCCTGAGGGTGTCGAGGACCTGCCGTACCTCGCCGAGGGCCTCCTTGCTGGCCGCCTTGATGGTCGTGAGCGCCGAGCGGGCCTGTTCGGGGTCGGCGTCGAGCAGGGCGAGCCCCACACCGGCCTGGACGTTGATGACGGAGATGGAGTGGGCCAGCACGTCGTGCAGTTCGCGGGCGATGCGCATCCGTTCCTCGTCCCTCCTGCGCCGCTCGGCGGCCTCGCGCTCGGCGGCCTCCCGCGCCCACCGCTCCCTGCGCAGCCGGAGCAGTTCGGCGGCGGCGCAGACGGCCACCACCCAGGCGGCGACGACCACTTCCTGTCCCCAGGGCGCCGCGTGGTCGCCGGCCGGCGGGAGCCACCGGTAGAGCCAGTGCGCGAGGAGGAGGTGGCCCGCCCAGAGCAGGCCGACGGCCCACCAGGCCGCGTACCGGTGGCCTGCCGCGATGGCGGCGAAGACGGCGACGACGACGGAGACGAAGACCGGTCCGTACGGATAGCCCGCGCCGAGGTAGACGAGCGCCGTGACCACCACCCCGTACACCGCGACCACGGGGTGCCGCCGCCGGAGCAGCAGCAGCGCGGGGCCGGCGAGCAGCAGCAGGACGGCGTAGGCGTCGAGGCCGACGCGGTGCTGGTGGCGCCCGGCGAAGACCGATCCGAGGACGACGAGGACCGACAGCAGGAGGGTGGAGGGCCACGGGACGCACCGGTCCCGCCCGCCGGTCCCCGTCCCCCGGGCGCGGAGGAACGCCGGTCCGCCGCGGAGGCGGGCCGGTCCGCCGTCGCGGCGCCAGGACGGTCGGCCGCGCGGGCGGGGGCGGCCCTGGTCACGGCGGGGGTGCTGGTCGTCCATACCGGCCACGCTAGACCGGGCGGCACCGTCCGGGCGTCAGCCGGGCGAGGTGGCCCCCCGTACTCCCCGGGGAGTACGCCCCGACGGGGGCGGACCACCGGAAGGGGCGGCGGGATACGCTCGGGACATGACGGACGGAATACGCGTGGCGGGCATACGGTTCGAACTGCTCGGCCCACTGCGGGCCGTGCGGCCGGACGGCGAAGTGCCGCTGGGGCCGCCGCTGCAACGGTCCGTACTGGCCGTCCTGCTGCACCAGGACGGCGCGGCCATGCCGTACGAGTCGCTCGTCGAGGCGGTCTGGGGCGCCGAACCCCCGGCGCGGGCGCGGACGTTGGTCCAGAAATACGTCTCCGGCCTGCGCCACGCCCTGGCGTTCGGACCGGGAGCCGGGAAGCCGGGGGCCGCCCCGGAACTGGCGTGGACCGGCCGGGGATACCGCCTCGCGGGCGCCGCCATCGACGATCTGCGCGAGCGCCGGGCCCTGTTGCGCGCGGCCGAATCGGCGCGCGAGGCGGGGGACCTGCGGGGCGCGGGCGAACTGGCCGTACGGGCCGAGGCGCTGTGGCGCGGCGCGTACGCGGAGGGACTGGCGGGGCCGTACCTGGAGGCGGAACGGCGACGCTGGGCGGAGGACCGGCTGCGCGCGTCGGAGGCCCGGCTGGAGGGGGAGATCGAGCGGGGGCGTTCCGCCGCGTGCGTGGACGAGCTGACGCGGCTGGTGGCCGCGCATCCGCTCCGCGAGCGGGCGGCCGGGCTGCTGGTACGGGCGCTCCAGCAGGGCGGGCGCCCGGCGGCGCAGGAAGAGGTACCGGCGGCGTACGGGGAGGCGCGGGCCGGGGTCGTGGAGGTGACGGACCTGGGCGCCGCGCCGGGTGCCCGGTCCGAGGACGTACAACACCGGAACCCCGCCCCGCGCCCGGGTTCGCTGCCCGCGGCCTGAGACCGGCGGGCAGGGCGGCGGGCGGCGTCCTCCGGACGCGGGCCGTCAGAGCAGGCCGACCTCGTGGCCGAGGCGGCGGGCGGCGTGGGCGAAGAACGCGGTGCGGTCGTCGACCACGTTGTGGAACTGGCCGAACAGCTCGAAGGAGATCAGCCCGAAGAGCTGTGCCCAGGCCGCGACCAGGGCCGCCGCCACCTCGGGCGGGATGTCGGGCGCGAACCGCTCGACCATCCTCGCCGCCTTGGGGCGGAGCCGGTCGGTGAGCGGCGGGAGCGCGACGCCGTTGTCCCGATGGGCGTCGCGCGCGATGGAGATCAGGGCCAGGCCGACGCGTGAGGCGGGGGCGATGGTCAGCTCGGGCGCCGCGTAGCCGGGCACGGGCGAGCCGTAGATCAGCGCGTACTCGTGGGGGTGGGCCAGGGCCCAGTCCCGTACCGCCACGCAGACGGCGGTCCAGCGCGCCGGGTGGTCGGTGGGGCCGGCGGCGGCGAGGGCCTTCTCCGCGGCGGCGCCGACGGCGTCGTACGCGTCGACGATGAGTGCGGTCAGCAGGTCGTCCCGGCTGGGGAAGTAGCGGTAGAGGGCGGAGGACGCCAGGCCCAGCTCGCGGGCGACGGCGCGCAGCGAGAGCTTCGCGGCGCCCTCGGCGGCGAGCTGCTCGCGGGCCTCGTCCTTGATCGCCGCGGTGACTTCGGTGCGGGCTCGTTCGCGTGCTCCCCGGATGGTTGCCATGGAGAGCAGCGTACCCGGATTCGGATCAGTGAACAGAATCGAGAGCGGTGCTCTTGCTTTGGAGCACCCGACCGGTGCACACTGATCTCAAGCGAGAGCAGTGCTCTCGAAACGGTGCACAGCTCTCCGCACCGCCCTCGCCCCACCCATCACCCCAAGGGAGTCACCATGTCGCAGCCGTACTACCTCCAGGGCAGCCGGTTCACGGTCCGGATGAACAGCGTCATCGGCTGGCTCGCCCGGCACGGCGTCAGCATGCTCGGCACGGCCGAGCTGTCCGTACGGGGCCGCAAGAGCGGCAAGATGCAGCGCGTCCCCGTCAACCCGCACCCCTTCGAGGGCGCCCAGTACCTCGTCTCCGCCCGCGGCCACTCCCAGTGGGTCCGCAACATGAGGGCGGCGGGCGGCGGCGAACTGCGCGTCGGCCGCAAGGTCCGCACCTTCACCGCCACCGAGGTCCCCGACAGCGAGAAGCCCGCGATCCTGCGCGCCTACCTGGAGCGCTGGGGCTGGGAGGTCAACCAGTACTTCCAGGGCGTCACCGCGAAGTCCTCCGACGCGGAGATCGTCGCGGCGGCCCCGGACCACCCCGTCTTCCTGATCACGACGCACTGACCCGCCCCACCCGTCGGCCGGATGAAGCGGGTCGGTCGGACCACCGGACGCCGCTAGGGAGCGCCCACCTCCGGCGCCTTGGCCTCCGCCGCCGCTGCCTCCGCGGCACCCGCCTCGGCCTCGGCGGCCGCCGCGGCCGCCGCCTGCCTGCGGTCCAGGATGTCCAGCGCGCGCCGGGCCAGCGGATGGGTCCGTACGAGCCCGGCCAGCGACGTCGAGCCCCGGGAGATGTCCGCGAACGCGTTCCACGCCGGGCGCAGGCCCGTGATCGCCGCGTGCAGCAGCCCGGGGCGGCGCTCGAAGATGCCGAGCATGCGCCGGCCGACGCCCATCTCCACGCCCAGGCCGGCCTTGATGGCGAACGCGTAGTTCAGCGCCTGCCTGCGGGCGTCCACAGCGTCGTGCGACTCCGAGATCCTGACCGCCCACTCCCCCGCGAGCCGTCCCGACCGCAGGGCGAAGGAGATCCCTTCCCTGGTCCACGGCTCCAGCAGCCCCGCCGCGTCCCCGCACACCAGGACCCGGCCGCGCGACAGCGGCGAGTCCTCGCTGCGGCAGCGCGTCAGGTGCCCGGAGGAGACCGAGGGCTCGAACCCGGCGAGGCCGAGCCGGGCGATGAAGTCCTCCAGATACCGCTTGGTGGCCGCGCCCTCGCCGCGCGCCGAGATCACCCCGACGGTGAGCGTGTCGCCCTTGGGGAACACCCACCCGTAACTGCCCGGCAGCGGGCCCCAGTCGATGAGGATCCGTCCCGCCCAGTCCTCCGCGACCGTCTCCGGGACGGGGATCTCCGCCTCCAGGCCGAGGTCGACCTGGTCCATCTTCACCCCGACATGCGCGCCTATGCGGCTCGCGCTGCCGTCGGCGCCGACCACGGCCCGCGCCAGCACCGTCTCGCCGTCCGAGAGGACCACGGCGACCGTGCGGCGGTCGGGCACGGCCGGGCCGTGCTGCTCGACCCGGGAGACCGTCGCTCCCGTACGGAGCACGGCGCCCGCCTTCTGCGCGTGCTCGACCAGACTCGCGTCGAACTCGGGGCGGTTGATGAGCCCGAAGAGCATGCGCTTCGACCGTCGTGTCCGCGCCAGCTTGCCGTTGAGGGAGAAGGTGACCGCGTGCACCCGGTCCTTGAGCGGAAGCTCGAAGCCCGGGGGCAGCGCGTCACGCGAGGGACCGATGATGCCTCCCCCGCAGGTCTTGTAGCGGGGCAACTCGGCTTTCTCCAGCAGCAGCACCTGACGGCCCGCGACCGCCGCGGCATATGCCGCCGACGCTCCCGCCGGCCCTGCTCCGACCACGACGACATCCCACACCGGCTCGTCGTGCTCGCTTCCGGCGTCTGCGTTCTCGCTGCTCACGATGTGCTTCTGCTCCTGATCCGACCGGTGGCCCCTGTTGTCGAACGGCATCCTACGGCGCGTGCGCCCCGGAACCGCTGTGGGAGGATCTGTGGTGCCTTCGACGTACCCACCACGTCCTCCCACCAGGAGAACGTCGCACCCACCAGGAGCGTGCCCATGACCGCGGATCCGATTGCCGGAACGGTCGCTTCCCTGATGCCCCGCGCCCGGGCGGAGCTCGCAGAACTGGTGGCCTTCCGGTCGGTCGCGGACCCCGCGGTGTTCCCGAAGAGCGAGTGCGAGGCGGCCGCCGCGTGGGTCGCCGACGCGCTGCGTACCGAAGGATTCCAGGACGTCGCGGTCCTCGACACCCCCGACGGGAGCCAGTCCGTCTACGGTCTGCTGCCCGGCCCCGAGGGCGCCCCGACGGTGCTGCTCTACGCCCACTACGACGTACAGCCGCCGCTGGACGAGGCCGCCTGGCTGTCGCCGCCCTTCGAGCTGACCGAGCGCGACGGGCGCTGGTACGGGCGCGGGGCCGCCGACTGCAAGGGCGGCTTCCTGATGCACCTGCTGGCCCTGCGCGCCCTCAAGGCGAACGGCGGGGTGCCGGTGACCGTCAAGGTGATCGCCGAGGGTTCGGAGGAGCAGGGTACGGGCGGCCTGGAGCGGTACGCGGAGGCGCACCCGGACCTGCTGACCGCCGACACGATCGTGATCGGCGACACGGGGAACTTCCGGGTGGGCCTGCCGACCGTCACGGCCACCCTGCGGGGCATGACGCTCCTGCGCGTCCGGGTGGACACGCTCGAAGGGAACCTGCACTCGGGGCAGTTCGGCGGCGCGGCCCCCGACGCGCTCGCGGCGCTGATCCGGGTGCTGGACTCGCTGCGCGCCGAGGACGGTTCGACCCGGGTGGACGGGCTCGCGGCGGACGCCGAGTGGGACGGGCTCGACTACCCGGAGGCGGACTTCCGCAAGGACGCCAAGGTGCTCGACGGAGTGGGGCTGATCGGTGACGGTTCGGTCTCCGACCGGATCTGGGCGCGCCCGTCCGTCACCGTCATCGGGATCGACGCCCCGCCGGTCGTGGGCGCCACCCCGTCGATCCAGGCGGGGGCGCGGGCCACGGTCAGCCTGCGGGTGCCGCCGGGGCAGGACACCGGCGAGGCGACGAAGTTGCTGACCGCGCACCTGGAGAAGCACACCCCGTGGGGCGCGCGGGTCGCGGTGGAGCAGATCGGCCAGGGGGCGGCGTTCCGCGCGGACACCTCCAGCCCCGCGTACACCGCGATGGCGGAGGCGATGCGGGCCGGCTACCCGGGCCAGGACATGCAGACCGCGGGCCAGGGCGGGTCCATCCCGCTCTGCAACACACTGGCCGCGCTGTACCCGGACGCCGAGATCCTGCTGATCGGGCTGAGCGAGCCGGCGGCGCAGATCCACGCGGTGAACGAGAGTGTCTCGCCGGAGGAGTTGGAGCGCCTGTCCGTCACCGAGGCGCACTTCCTGGTCAACTACGCGGAATCCAAGCGGGGTTGATCCGTACGGGCCGTTGAGCCGTACGGGCCGTTGAGCCGTACCGGCCCGCGTCCGGCTGCCTCACGGGCCTCTCGGGGCGCGCGGGGCGGTTCAGCGGACAGCGAGATCGCTCGAAGCGTAGAGGGGCGCGGGGGCGGGACGCGGGTGCCTACGGTCGCCGTATGGACCTCATCGACGTCGTCGAAGTACGCCCACGGCTGCACCTGTTGCGCTTCCCGATCGGCCAGGCCTATCTGTGGCGCGACGGTACGGACCTGACGCTGATCGACGCCGGGCACAGCGGTGCCGGGGCGCGGATCGGGGAGGCGATCACCGGCCTGGGGCTGGATCCCGGCGGGCTGCGGCGCGTGCTCCTCACCCACTGCCACCGCGACCACGTGGGCTCCGCCGGGGAGTTGGCGCGGCGGTTCGGCGCCGAGGTGGTCGCGCACCGGCTGGACGCCCCGGTCGTCCGGGGCGAACTGCCGGTGCCGGAACCGGTGTTGCTCGACTGGGAGATCCCGCTGTACGAGCACGGCCTGACCGTGCCGCCCGCGCCGCCCACCCGGGTGGACCGGGAGGTGGGGGACGGTGACGAGCTGGGCTTCGGCGACGGGGCCCGGGTGGTGCACACGCCGGGGCACACCGACGGTTCGATCGCGGTCCATCTGCCGCGTCACGGTGTGCTGTTCGTCGGGGACACCATGGCTTCGGTGAACGGCGTCAGCCTCGGTGTCTTCCACGTCGACCGCGAGCGCGCGCGGGAGTCGATGGACCGGTTGCTGACGCTGGGGCCCTCCACGGTCTGCTACGGGCACGGGGACCCCACGCCGGGCTTCGGGGAGGCGGTCACCGGGCCACCGGCGGCCCGGTGACCGGCCGCCTCAGCCGACGGGGACGCCGTCCTCCAGGTTGAGCACCACACCCCGCTCGCGTGCCCGCAGGGCCCAGCGCAGCCGCTCGAAGCGGGCGGGCGGCAGCAGTCCCGCCGCCTCCTCCTCGCCGACGAAGCGCCAGTCGCGCAACTCGGGCCCCGGCAAGCGGACTTGTCCGGCCAGCCGGGCGGGCAGCAGTCCGCCGTCGAACAGCAGGCGCAGTCCGCCGAAGCCGGGCGGCCGGGCCGGTTCCCAGTCCATGACCAACAGCTTGGGCACGTCGGTGAGCCGGATGCCTATCTCCTCCTCGACCTCGCGGACGCCGGCGCGGGCGGGCGCCTCGCCCCGCTCCACCACACCGCCGGGGAACTCCCAACCGGGCTTGTAGGTGGGGTCCACGAGCAGCACCCGGCCCCGCTCGTCGAAGAGCAGCACCCCGGCGGCGAGGGTCTCGGCGGTGGGTTCGGGGGTCTGCACGATCGCGCAGGCGGGCGCCCTGCCGGTCCGTACCGCCTCCGCGAGACACTCCGCGCTCTCGTGCGGGGTCCGGGTGTCGGTGTCGACGACGTGGGCGTCGCCGGTGAGCCAGTGCAGTGCGGCCCGGTACTGCTCGATGTGTTCGTAACACCACTGACGGTCACGCTCGGCGGCCTCCTGGTCGCCGTCCGGGGCCTCCCGGGCCGCTATGCGCCTGCGCAGGATCGTTTCATCAGTTGCCAGCAGCACATGCCGGACGGGGATGCGCCGGGCGGCCAGCCCCCCGAAGATCTCGTCGCGGTACTCCTGTCGCAGGAGGGTCATGGGGACCACCAGCACACCGCCCGTCTCCGCCAGCAGGGCCGCGGCGGTGTCCACCACCAGGCGGCGCCAGATGGGCAGGTCCTGGAAGTCGGTGACGTCGGCGAGCCTCTTCGGCGGGAGCAGTCGTGCCAGTTCCGCCCCGGTGAGCCCAGGGTCGTAGAGCGTGCTGTTGGGGATCAGGTCGAGCAGCTCGTGAGCGGTGCTGGTCTTGCCCGCCCCGAACGCGCCGTTAACCCAGACAATCACGGTTCCCCCTCATCCGTAGCCCCCAGTGGATTGCCCGCAACACCCTGCCACGGAAACCCCCGACAGCATCGGGACCGCCGCCCGGACCCGCTCCCGGAGATCCGGATGTGTCCTAGCCGTTGCCGGTCCGTTTCCGTTCCGGCAGCACAGCGGCCTACTGTACGAACCGATGTCCGTCCCGGGCGTAACACAATCCCGAGGAACATCGTTGGAACTCGATGTGACAAGGGGGTACACGATGCGCCGTACGGTGCTGGAGAAATTTCCCGCGGGTGGGCCGCGTGGCAGCTGGCCCGCCGAGGAGTTCGCGCGGGCCCGGAGGGACGAGGGGACACCGGCCGAGGTGGTCATGGACCTGGACTCGGACTTCTTCCTGGTCGTGGTTCCCCAGCAGGCGACGGCGACGGAAGCGGCCACGTAGCCACCCGCGCGGACCGGCCCGGACCGGCCCGCGTCCGTGTGCCCGCCCACCCGCCGTACGACCCGGAGAGCCGTCATGCCCCCAGTTCCGCCCCCGCCCTTCGTCCCGCGCCCGCACGCGCGTCCGCGCGAGTCCCCGTACGGGCGGCGGTCCGCCCTGACGCTCGCCCTGGCGGGGGTGGCGGTCACGCTGACCGCGACGCCCGCGGCGGCCGACAGCAGCGCCTGCACGCACCACTTCTCCGGCCCGCAGGTCTGCATCCGGCTGGACGGCCGGGGCGCGACCAACTCGGTCACCGGGATCTGGACCAACCCACCGGCGGACGTCGGCTCGCGTGAGGTGTCCCTGTACCGGAACGGCCGCCTCGCCGACACGGCGACGGCCACCCGCTCGGGCAAGGCGCTGACGTACACCTGGGCGACACACGACACCGGCACGGACACGGAGCTGTGCGTGAAGTTCCGCGGCAGCCAGCGCACGGCGTGCCAGACGACGCGCTAGAGCGTGTCCGGCGGGTCCTCGCGGATCGGCCTGCGGCGTCCCGGGCCGACAGGGCCGAGCCGACCGCGCCGCGCGCCGGCAGGGAGGGCGCCCGCACGGCCGGTACGCATGGCCCGCAGCGCCGGTACGCCGTCCACGAGCCGGTACGGGGGCCTCAGCCGCCGATCGTCGCCGTCTCCTCGTCGCGGCTGCCCAGCGCCGCCGCCGCGGCCGCGCCCACCAGGCCCGCGTCCGTGCCCGTGAGGGCCGGGGCCAGCTCGATCCGCTGGACGAAGGACAGCGTGGCGTAGTCGCGCAGGGAGCGCCGCAGCGGGGCGAACAGGACCTCGCCCGCGTTCGCGACGCCGCCGCCGACCACCGCGATGCCGATCTCGACGAGCGTCGCCGTCGCGGCGATGCCGGCGGCCAGGGCCTGGGCGGCGCGTTCGAAGGACGCGATCGCGACGGGGTGGCCCGCCCGGGCGGCGGCGGCGACCGCCGCGGCGGACGTGTCCCCGTCGGGGCCCGGCTGCCAGCCGCCCTCCAGCGCCCGGCGCGCGATGTTGGGCCCGCTGGCGATCCGCTCCACGCACCCGCGCCCCCCGCACGGGCAGAGGTCGCCGTCCAGGTCGACGCTGATGTGGCCGATGTGCCCGGAGTTGCCGGTGGGCCCCGGGTGGAGCTTGCCGCCCAGGACGAGCCCGCCGCCCACGCCCGTCGAGACGACCATGCACAGGGCGTTGTCGTAGCCGCGGGCCGCGCCCTGCCAGTGCTCCGCCGCGGTCATGGCGACCCCGTCGCCGACCAGCGTCACCGGCAGGCCGCCGGTCGCCTCCCGGACCCGCTCCACCAGCGGGAACCCGCGCCAGCCCGGCACGTTGACGGGGCTGACCGTACCGGCGGAGGCGTCCACGGGGCCGGCGCTGCCGATCCCGATCGCGGTCGCCCCGGACCACAGCGGCGAGGCGGCGACCTCGGCGAGGACCTCCTCGACGGCGCGCATCACGCTCTCGCCGTCCTCCTGCGCGGGGGTCGGCCGCTGCGCCCGTACGAGGATCCTGCCGTTGCCGTCGACCAACGCGCCGGCGATCTTGGTGCCGCCGATGTCGAGTGCGGCAACGCGGTCGATATGCATCGGTGTCGGATCTCCCGGGGACGAGGTATCCCCGCCCGTGCGGGGAATGACCGGACCTGCGCTTCGATGAACAGTCTCTATTCACCTGACAACGTTGTCCAGGGCCTATGCTCGTCGCCACAGCCTCGAATGGCAAACCGGCGGCAAATCCGCGGCAAGACCCGGATCCGCCCCGGTGCAGGCGGAGATGTGGATATGCGTGCACACCCGCACCCGGACGACGACAGGACAGCGCACTGTGGCCGACACCTCCCACCGCCCCGAGAACCGCTACGGCAATCGGCCCACCATGAAAGACGTCGCCGCGCGCGCCGGGGTGGGACTCAAGACGGTGTCCCGGGTGGTGAACGGCGAGCCGGGGGTGACCCCGGACACCGAAAGGCGGGTGCAGGAATCCATCGACGCGCTGGGATTCCGGCGCAACGATTCCGCCCGTGTCCTGCGTAAAGGCCGTACGGCCAGTATCGGTCTGGTCCTGGAGGATTTGGCCGACCCGTTCTACGGTCCGCTCAACCGCGCCGTGGAAGAAGTGGCCCGCGCCCATGGCGCGCTGCTCATCAACGGGTCCAGCGCCGAGGATCCCGAGCGTGAGCAGGAGTTGGTGCTCGCGCTGTGCGCCCGCCGGGTGGACGGGCTGATCGTGATCCCCGCCGGGGACGACCACCGCTACCTGGAGCCGGAGATCAAGGCCGGGGTGGCGACGGTCTTCGTGGACCGCCCGGCCGGCCGCATCGACGCGGACGTGATCCTCTCCGACAGCTTCGGCGGCGCGCGCTCGGGCGCCGCGCACCTGATCGCGCACGGCCACCGCCGTATCGGCTTCGTCGGCGACCAGCCGCGGATCCACACGGCGATCGAGCGCCTGCGCGGCTACCGGACCGCCATGGCGGACGCCGGTCTCGCGATCCACGACGACTGGGTGGCGCTCGGGACCACCGCGCCCGACCGGGTACGGGACGCCGTGGCCGGGATGCTCGCCGGCCCGGAGCCGGTGACGGCGATCCTCACGGGCAACAACCGGGTGACGGTGACGGCGGTACGGGTCCTGGCCGCGTACCACCACCCGGTCGCCCTCGTCGGCTTCGACGACATCGAGCTGGCCGATCTGCTGGAGCCGGGGGTCACGGTCATCGCGCAGGACGCGGCGACCCTGGGCCGTACCGCCGCCGAGCGGCTCTTCCAGCGCCTCGACGGGGCGGCGGACGCCCCGTCGAGGGTGGTGCTTCCGACCCGGCTGATCGCCCGGGGGTCGGGCGAGATCCCGCCGTCAGCAGAGCGGTAGGCCGGGGACGGGCTGGTCGTTGTCGCCGCCCCGGATGTACACGTCGCTGACGAACACCCCGGTGTTGCCGCTGTCGTCGTCGGTCTTCGCCCACCAGGTGTTCGTCCACGCGCCGTGCGTCTCGCGGCGGCCCAGGTCCTGCTGGCAGAAGAAATAGTTGGTGCCCTGGTTGAGGACACCGGCCTGCTCCCCGGCGGCGGTGTAGGAGGTGGCGGTGCGGTAGACGTAGCAGTTGTACTTGCCGGCGCCGATGGAGTGGCAGGCGGGTGTGGTCCCGGACGCGCCGCCGGTGCCGCTCGGGGTGCTCGAACCGCCCGTCGCCGTACCCCCGTCGGCGCCGGAACCGCCGGATCCGCCGCCCGTGGTTCCGCCGGCCGCGTCCCCGGACCCGTCCCCGCCCTTCCCGGGCGCGGTCGGCTTCCCGGCCGGGGGATCCGTCTTCCGGTCGCCGGCGCCCTTGTCGTCGGCGCCCTTGTCGCCCGCGTCCTCGGCGTCGCCCGTCCTCTTCCCGGCCCCGGGCTTCTCGGCCGGGCTCCGCGAGGCCGCGCTGCCGGGGTCCAACATGCGACCCTCTCCCGCGGCGCCGCCCCCGCCCGAACCGTCCGCCGTCAGTTCCGATCCCGGCGTGGTGGCGCCGCCGCCGGTCAGGGCGTACGTCACCCCGCCGCCCGCGAGGACGACGGCGACGACCCCGGCGGCGAGCAGCGCCTTCGAGCGGCCCGCGCCCCGGCGCCCGGCGTCGGGGCGGGCCGTGGTCCGGGCGGTCAGGGCGGCCCCGGGCGCCACCACGGGCGTCGGCGTGTCCGCCACGGGCGGGCCGAAACCCTCGGGCCGGTGGGGCAGTGGGTTGACCTCCGTCGGCACCCGCGGCGGCGAGGCCTGGGGAGCGGCGGGGACGGCGCCCGGCGGCCGGCTCGTTCCGCCGCCCGCCGCCACCTCCGCCAGGAGCCGGGCCGCCGTCCGCGCGTCGGGCCGCAGCTCCGGGTCCTTGGCCATCAGCTGTTCCAGGACCGGGAACAGCGGTCCCGCCAGGCGCGGTTCGGGCAGCGGGTCGGCGACGATCGCGGTGAGCGTCGACCACGTCGACGTACGGCGGAAGGGTGACGCGCCCTCGACCGCGGCGTAGAGCGTCGCGCCGAGGGCCCAGATGTCGGCGGGCGGTCCCGGCGCCGCGCCCTGGGCCCGCTCGGGCGGCAAGTAGTCGAGGGAGCCGACCAGTTCGCCGCTGCGGGTGAGGTGGGTGGTGGAGCCGTCGCCGGGGTCGTCCATCGCGGCGATCCCGAAGTCGGTGAGGACCACGCGGCCGCCCCGGTCGAGCAGGACGTTGCCCGGTTTGACGTCGCGGTGCAGCACCCCCACCTGGTGGGCGGCCTCCAGTGCCTCCATCACCCGGGCGCCGATCCCGGCGGCCTCGCGCGGGTCCATGGGGCCGTTCGCGTTCAGCACGTCGTCCAGCGACGGGCCGTCGATCAGTTCCATGACGATGACGGGCCGGCCGTCCTCCTCGGCCACGTCGTGCACCGCCACCACTCCGGGGTGCCGGATGCGCGCGGCGGCCCGCGCCTCGCGCTGCATCCGCACCCGCAGGTCGGCCAGTTGGGGTCCGTCGGTGTCGGTGAAGGTACGCAGCTCCTTCACCGCGACCTCCCGGCCGAGGACCTCGTCCACGGCCCGCCAGACCACCCCCATACCGCCCCGGCCGAGCTGTGCCACCACGCGGTAACGCCCCGCCAGCACCCTGCCCGGTCCCTGATTCCGCCCGTGCTCCCCCGTCGACACCGCTGCCCCGTTCCGCTGTTGGTCCTGGTCCTGTGCTCTCAGGACACCGGGCGTGCCGTGGTCGTACGGTCGGCTCCGCCGTGGCGCCTGTGGTCGGTACAGCCTAGCGGCGGAGGCGGGGGGTTCCGTGGCGGGCTCGGCCGACGGGGGTTCAAGCAGGCGCAGTTCAGGGGGTGTTGGCGGGGCGGTCCGCGCGAGGCGGGACACCGCCGAGGGCCTCCAGGTCCGCGCGGCCCAGGCCGGTGAGGCGGGTGACCTCGTCGTCGTCGACGGCGCCGCAGTCCAGGCCGCGCAGGAGATAGCCGCTGAGCGCCCTGGCCGTGGCCGGTTCGTCGAGGACGTCGCCGCCCGCCCTGGCGACGTACGCGACCAGCCGGGCGGCGGCCGCCTCCAGGCCCTCGCGGTAGAAGGCGTAGACGGCGGCGTAGCGGGTCGGGAGCTGGGCGGGGTGCATGTCCCAGCCCTGGTGGTAGGCGCGGGCGAGGGCCCGCCGGGTCAGTCCGTAGTGGAGCCGCCAGGCGTCGTGGACCTGGGGGGTGGGGCCGACGGGGAGGACGTTGGTGGAGCCGTCGCAGACGCGGACGCCGGTGCCGGCGGCGGCGACCTGCATCACGGCCTTGGCGTGGTCGGCGGCCGGGTGGTCGCTCGACTGGTAGGCGGCGCTGACGCCGACGCAGGCGCTGTAGTCGAAGGTGCCGTAGTGCAGTCCGGTGGCGCGGCCGCCTGCGGCGTGGATCATCCGGGCCACGGTCGCGGTGCCGTCGGCGGCGAGGATGGACTGGCTGGTCTCGATCTGGATCTCGAAGCCGAGTCGCCCGGGAGTGAGGCCGCGGGCCGTCTCGAACGCCTCGGCGAGCCGTACCATCGCCTCGATCTGCTCCGGATAGGTGACCTTGGGGAGTGTCAGCACCAGGCCGTCGGGCAGGCCGCCCGCCTCCATGAGTCCGCTGAGGAAGACGTCGAGGGTACGGATCCCCCGGTCGCGGACGGCCTCCTCCAGGCACTTCATGCGGATGCCCATGTACGGGGCGGCGGTGCCGTCCGCGTACGCGGCGTGGACCAGGCGGGCGGCGCGGGCGGCGTGCGCGTCCTCCTCGGCGTCCGGGCGCGGGCCGTAGCCGTCCTCGAAGTCGATCCGGAGGTCTTCCACCGGTTCGCGCTCCAGCTTGGCCCGTACGCGCTCGTGCACCGGTCCCGCCAGTTCGCCGGGGAGGCCGAGGACGGCGGCCAGCGTGGCCGCGTCGGGGGCGTGTTCGTCGAGGGCGGCGAGGGCCTGGTCGCCCCAGGAGCGGACGGTGTCGGCGGCGAAGGCGTCGGCGGGGACGTAGACGGTGTGGACGGGCTGCCGGGTGCCGGGGTCGCCCGGGTAGCGGCGGGCGAGGTCCGCGTCGACCGGCGCGAGCCGCGCGGCGATGTCCTCGGCGACCGCGCTCGCGAGGCTGGTGGTCACCGTCTCCTGCTGCGCCATCCGCGTCCCTTTCCTCGTGCCCGTGCCGTACGGGCCGCCCGTGCGAGCCGCCCGCACGGATCACCCGCGCGCCCCGGCTTTTCCGCACTGCGGAATCAACAATCCGTTGAAGGGAAGTTAAGCGGCGCGGCCGAGCCCCGTCAATGGTGTCCCGCGCGCCCCGCGAACGGCGAAGGGCCACGCGGTGGCGTGACCGCGTGGCCCTGGGCCGGGGACTCCCGGCGGGTGTCAGCCCTTGCGGGCCTTGACCTCGTCGGTCAGCTTCGGCACGACCTCGAACAGGTCGCCGACGATGCCGTAGTCGACCAGGTCGAAGATGGGCGCCTCGGCGTCCTTGTTGATGGCGACGATGGTCTTGGAGGTCTGCATGCCCGCGCGGTGCTGGATGGCACCGGAGATGCCCGAGGCGATGTAGAGCTGCGGGGAGACCGACTTGCCGGTCTGGCCCACCTGGTTGGCGTGCGGGTACCAGCCGGCGTCCACGGCGGCGCGGGAGGCGCCGACCGCGGCACCCAGGGAGTCGGCCAGGGCCTCGATGAGGCCGAAGTTCTCGGCGCCGTTGACGCCGCGGCCGCCGGAGACCACGATCGCGGCCTCGGTCAGCTCCGGGCGGCCCGTCGACTCGCGGGGCGAGCGGGAGACGATCTTCGTACCGGTCGACTTCTCCCCGAAGGTGACGGCCAGCGTCTCGACGGTGCCCGCGGCCGGGGCGGCCTCGACCGGGGCCGAGTTCGGCTTGACGGTGATGACCGGGGTGCCCCGCGAGACGCGCGACTTGGTGGTGAACGCGGCCGCGAAGACCGACTGGGTGGCGACGGGACCGTCCGCGCCGGCCTCCAGGTCGACGGCGTCGGTGAGCAGACCGGAGCCGATGCGGACGGCGAGGCGCGCGGCGATCTCCTTGGCCTCCGCGGACGACGGCAGGAGCACTGCGGCGGGCGAGACGGCGTCGTACGCGGCCTGGAGGGCGTCGACCTTGGGGACGACGAGGTAGTCGGCGAACTCGGGCGCGTCGGCCGTCAGCACCTTCACGGCGCCGTGCTCGGCCAGGACGGCCGCGGTGGCCTCGGCGCCCGCGCCGAGGGCGAGGGCCACGGGCTCGCCCAGGCGGCGGGCCAGGGTCAGCAGTTCCAGGGTGGGCTTGCGGACGGCGCCGTCGACGTGGTCGACGTAGACGAGAACTTCAGCCATGGTGCGGGTCTCCTGCGCATGCGAGGTAACAGGGGTGATGGACTGGGTGGCCGGGGCCCGGCCGGCGCGCGGCCGGCCCGTGGCCCGCGGGGCGGGTCAGATGAACTTGCGCTCCGCGAGGAACGCGGCCAGCTGCTTGCCGCCCTCGCCCTCGTCCTTGACGACCGTGCCCGCCGTACGGGCCGGGCGCTGGGTGGCCCCGTCGACCGCGGTCCAGGCACCGGCCAGGCCGACGTCGCCGGGCTCGATGTCCAGGTCCTCCAGGTCGAAGGCCTGCACCGGCTTCTTCTTCGCCGCCATGATCCCCTTGAAGGACGGGTAGCGGGCCTCGCCCGACTGGTCCGTCACCGACACGACGGCCGGGAGGGACGCCTCCAGCTGCTCGCTCGCGGTGTCGCCGTCACGCCGGCCGCTGACGACGCCGCCGGCCACGGACACCTCGGAGAGCAGCGTGACCTGCGGGACGCCGAGCCGCTCGGCGAGGATCGCGGGCAGGACGCCCATCGTGCCGTCCGTCGACGCCATGCCGCAGATGACCAGGTCGTAGCCGGTCTTCTCGATGGCCTTGGCGAGGACCAGCGACGTACCGAGGACGTCCGTGCCGTGCAGCGCGTCGTCCTCGACGTGGACGGCCTTGTCGGCGCCCATGGACAGCGCCTTGCGCAGCGCGTCCTTGGCGTCCTCGGGGCCGACGGTCAGGACCGTGACCTCGGCGTCGTCCGCCTCGCCGGCGATCTGGAGCGCCTGCTCCACCGCGTACTCGTCCAGCTCCGACAGCAGGCCGTCCACGTCGTCCCGGTCCACGGTCAGGTCATCGGCGAAATGCCGGTCGCCGGTGGCGTCGGGCACGTACTTCACACAGACAACGATCCTCAGGCTCACGCCGGCTCTCCTACCGCATCGTCATTTCTGGGCTGCCTTGTTGCACGCAGCATAGGCGCCTTATGGGACGGTTTCCGGTCCGGAGACCGGCGCACCGGAGTAAATATTACTCGCCAGTACATCCAGAGCCTGCCCACGGAGCAAGCGCTTCGCACTGTGACCTTCCCGACGCTCGGCGGAAGATGCCGGGGCGTGTCCCCCGGGAACTCTCAGTCGCGCAGTCCGTTGAAGCGTCCCTGGTGGTAGAGGAGCGGCCGGCCGGCGCCGGCCGGGTCGCCGACGACGGCCTGGGCCACCACGATGCGGTGGTCGCCGGCCGGGACCCGGGCCACGACACGGCAGACCAGCCAGGCGAGCACCCCGTCCAGCACGGGCACGTCCTCCGGTCCGGTACGCCAGCCCGTGGGCGGCGCGAACCGGTCGGCGCCGCTGCGGGCGAACGTGGCCGCCAACTCCTCCTGGTGGTCGCCGAGTATGTGGACGCCGACGTACTCGGCCTCGGCGATGACCGGCCAGCTGGACGACGAGACGCCCACGCCGAAGGAGACCAACGGGGGTTCGGCGGCGACGGAGTTGAGCGAGGTGGCGGTGAAGCCGACCGGCCGGGCGCCGGATTCGCCGCCGCGCGCGGTGATCACGGCGACCCCCGCCGCGTGTTGGCGGAAGACGGAGCGGAGGAGTTCGGGGGTGGCCGTCCGGGGAGTGCTGAGCTCGGGCGTCGCCGTCATGACGTCGTCCTTCCGGGAGAGAGGGGAACGGGTCCGTGGGTGCTCAGACACCCGGACAGCGCGCGCTCGCGTGGCGGGCCAGGTCCACGTGGGCCCGCCCGTACAGAAGGAGGTCCCGGGGCACGGCGTCAGCGTGCCGAGGGGCGCGGGGCGTGGTCAAGGGCGCACCTCACACCGCCTCGCCGAGCGCGGCGATCACGTCCGCCTTGCGCGGCTGGCCGGCGGCCCGGCGGACGATACGGCCCCGGGCGTCCAGCACGAGGACGGTGGGCGTCTTGAGGATGCCCAGCTCCCGTACCAGCTCCAGCCGCTCCTCGGCGTCGATCTCCACGTGCGTGACCCCGTCGACCATCCCGGCGATCTCGGCGAGCGTGCGCCGCGTCGCCCGGCAGGGCGCGCAGAACGCGCTGGAGAACTGGACGAGCGTCGCCCGCTCCCCCAGCCCCTCGCCCAGCTCGGCCTCGCCGAGCCGCTTCTCGCCGTCCCGCCCACGCATGGTCAGCCTTCCGTCGCCGCGCCGGTGCCACACCCCGAACGCGGATGCCACCGCGAGTACCGCCGCGCACACGATCAGTCCTGTAGTCGTCATCCTCAGCGCCAGCGTTCACACAACTGCAAAATATTCCGCGACCTCGGGGGACGCCCGGCGGGAGATGCTGAGGGGCATGGACCTTGACATCAGGGGGCCGCGCTTCGGGGCGGCCGTCACCACCGTCGTACTCGCCGTGGTCCTCCTCACGGGCAGCGGCGCGCTTCTCGCCTGGCAGACCCTCGCCTTCGCGGCGGGCGCTCTCGGGGGCGTCCAGCGCTCCCCGTACGGCTGGCTGTTCCGTACCGTCGTCCGGCCGCGCCTCGGCCCCGCCGTGGAGTTCGAGTCCCCGGCGCCGCCGCGCTTCGCCCAGGCCGTCGGACTGGCGTTCGCCGTGATCGGCCTCGTCGGCTACTTCGCGGGCCCGGAATGGCTCGGGCTCGCGGCCACGGCGTGCGCGCTGGCGGCGGCCTTCCTCAACGCGGCGTTCGGGTACTGCCTGGGCTGCGAGATGTACCTGGTCCTGCGCAGGACCACGGCCGCGGTGCGCTGACGTGACGAGAATCTCGCCCCGCGGGAAGAGCAGGACTGGCCACGGCGCCGCGTATGGGGCACGATCGGCCCAATGCCGAAAACCTACGGCTGCGTAACTTCCGCCGGGAGAACCCTCCCCGGAACAGAAGGGTCCACCCCAGATGGCAGAGCTCGTCTATCGGCCGGTCATCGGCGCCGCCCGCACCATGTTCAAGGCGCTGGACCTGAAGATCGACACGCAGGGGTCGGAGAACATCCCGCGGACCGGCGGAGCGGTGCTCGTCAGCAACCACATCAGCTATCTGGACTTCATCTTCGCGGGCCTCACCGTGCTCCCCCAGAAGCGCCTGGTGCGCTTCATGGCGAAGGACTCGGTCTTCAAGCACCGGATCTCCGGTCCGCTGATGCGCGGCATGAAGCACATCCCGGTGGACCGCAAGCAGGGTGAGACGGCGTACGCGCACGCCCTGGACTCGCTGCGCTCGGGCGAGATCATCGGGGTCTTCCCCGAGGCGACGATCTCCCCGTCCTTCACGCTCAAGAGCTTCAAGTCGGGCGCGGCCCGGATGGCGCAGGAGGCCGGCGTCCCGCTGATCCCGATGGCGCTGTGGGGCACCCAGCGGCTGTGGACCAAGGGGCGGCCGCGCAACTTCCGGCGCCAGCACATCCCGGTGACGATGCGGGTGGGCGAACCCATGGAGGCCCCGGCCGACCAGTACGCGGGCGCCATCACGCGGCGGCTGCGCGACCGGGTGCAGGAGCTGCTGGAGGCGGCGCAGCGCGCCTATCCGGTACGTCCCAAGGACGCGAACGACACCTGGTGGGTGCCCGCGCACCTCGGGGGTACGGCTCCGACGGCGGCCCAGGTGCGCGAGGCCGAGACCGGCCGTCCCGCCGCCGCCGGCTGACCACCGGCTCCCGGCCGTGACGGCCTGAACGCTCTTCCCGCGTCCTGCCCACCCGCTCAGTGGAGCGCGGTGGGCAGCGTTCTGACCAGGTGGTCCAGGTCCGGAGCGGCCCGGAGCGCCCGCAGGACCGCCGGGTGCGGCGCCTCGAACAGGACGGGGTGGTCCCGCTCGCCGAAGAGCGGCTCGGGGGCGAAGGCCAACCGCTCGTCGTCCAGCGAGAACTGGGCGTCCACGCCCGGCTTGTTGCCGCGCGGGTCCTGCCGGTCCCAGCGGTCGCGGTCCGGGAGCCGGACCGCGACCAGGCCGTGGACGACGTCGAACTCCTGGTAGCAGAGCGCGGCGGGGATCGACTCCGCCCGGAGCAGCGCCGCCAGCGCGTGGGCCTTGGCGTAGCAGATGCCGGTGCGCCGCCCGATCACGTCGGAGGCGCGCCAGGTGACGCGCTGGTCCCCCGTGTCGCAGGAGTGCGGGATCTCGTCGCGGACGAACTCGAAGGCGGCTCGGGCGTATGCGTATGCACCGCCCTCCGGGGGACGGAGACGCGCCGCCGTCTCCCGTACCAGCGGATGGTGATGATCGATGGCCTCATCGGCCGCCAGATAGGCGGAGAGATCAGGATTGCGCTGGATCAGCTGCATGCCTGTCACTCTAGGGAACGCGCGGCCATCCATCCACTGGTTATCCGGATTGCTACATAACTATGCGGCGAGTTCTTCCTTGAGGGCGAAGAGGAAGCGGTCCACGTCATCCTCGGTGGTGTCGAAGGAGCACATCCAGCGGACGTCCCCGGCCTGTTCGTCCCAGAAGTAGAAGCGGAAGCGCTTCTGGAGGCGCACGCCCACGTCGTGCGGCAGCCGCGCGAAGACCGCGTTGGCCTGCACGGGGTAGAGGATCTCGACCCCGCCGACCGCGCGCACGCCCTCGGCGAGCCGCTGCGCCATGGCGTTGCTGTGCCGGGCGCTGCGCAGCCACAGGTCCCCGGCGAGGAGGGCCTCCAACTGCACCGAGACGAAGCGCATCTTGGACGACAGCTGCATGGACAGCTTGCGCAGCCGCTTCACCTCCCGGACGGCGCCGGGGTCGAGCACCACGACGGCCTCGCCGAAGAGCATGCCGTTCTTCGTCCCGCCGAAGGAGAGGACGTCCACGCCGGCGGCGTTGGTGAAGGTGCGCATCGGGACGTCCAGCGCGGCGGCCGCGTTGGCTATCCGCGCGCCGTCCAGGTGGACCTTCATGCCCAGGCCGTGGGCGTGGTCGCAGAGCGCCTTGATCTCGTCGGGCGTGTAGAGCGTGCCCAGTTCGGTGCTCTGGGTGATCGACACGACCTGCGGCATGGCGCGGTGTTCGTCGTCGAAGCCGAAGGCCTGCCGGTCGATGAGGTCGGGCGTGAGCTTGCCGTCCTCGGTCGGTACGGTCAGCAGCTTGAGGCCGCCCATCCGCTCGGGCGCGCCGCCCTCGTCGGTGTTGATGTGGGCGGACTCGGCGCAGATGACGGCGCCCCAGCGCTCGGTCATCGCCTGGAGCGCGACCACGTTGGCGCCGGTGCCGTTGAAGACGGGGAAGGCCTCGGCGGCCGACCCGAAGTGGCTGTGCATGACCCGCTGGAGGTGGCCGGTGTAGTCGTCCTCGCCGTAGGAGACCTGGTGGCCTCCGTTGGCCAGGGCGAGCGCGGCGAGGATCTCCGGGTGCGCGCCGGCGTAGTTGTCGCTGGCGAAGCCGCGTACCTGGGGATCGTGGTGCCGGCGGGCGTCCGTACCGGCGGCCTCCGGGGATCGGGGCCGGCCGGACTTCACGACTCGGGGGTCAGCCACAGGCGCTTTCCGTTCACATCCTGGGCGGGCCTGTCCCAGACACCGGCGATGGCCTCGGCCAGGTCGGTGACATCGGTGAAGCCCGCGAACTTCGCATTCGGGCGCTCGGCGCGCATCGCGTCGTGCACCAGTGCCTTGATGACCAGGATGGCAGCCGCGGAACGCGGCCCCTCGTCGCCCCCCGCCTTGCGGAACGCGTCGCCCAGCGCCAGGGTCCACGCCTCGGCGGCGGCCTTGGAGGCGGCGTACGCGGCGTTGCCCGCGGTGGGCTTCGACGCGCCGGCGGCGCTGATGAGCAGGTAGCGGCCGCGGTCGCTGCGCAGGAGTCCGTCGTGGAAGGCAAGGGAGGTGTGCTGGACCGTACGGATCAGCAGCTTCTCCAGCAGGTCCCAGTCGGCCAGGTCGGTGTCGGCGAAGGTGGCGCTGCCGCGCCAGCCGCCGACGAGGTGAACCAGGCCGTCGATGCGGCCGAACTCCTTCTCGGTCTTCTCGGCCCAGACGCGGGTGGCGTCGAGGTCGAGCAGGTCAACGGTGTCCCCGGTGACCGTGGCGCCGCCGTGCGCGTACCGGGCGGCGTCGACCGCCTCGGCGAGCCGCGCGGGGTCGGCGTCCGAGCCGACGACCGTCGCGCCGGCCTCGGCCAGCCTCAGCAGGGTGGCGCGTCCCGCCGGGCCCGCGGCCCCGGCGACGGCGATCACGGCGCCGTCGAGCCTGCCGCTGCCCTCGATCCACCAGCTCGCGTTGGGGTCGCCGTTCTCGTCGTCCATGACCGTCGCCTCCGGCTCGCGAGTGCTCACGCGGCCACTCGCTCGGTGCTTGTCGCGGTGATCCCCTTGGTGGAAGCGATCACGTTCTTCAGCTTCTTGGAGAGTGCCTCGTAGAACATGCTGAGCGGGAACTCGTCCGGCAGCACGTCGTCCACCAGTTTACGGGGCGGCTGGGTCAGGTCGAGTGCGTCGGGGCCCTTGGCCCAGCGGGATCCGGGGTGCGGGGAGAGGTAGGCGGAGACCAGGTCGTACGCGGCGAACCAGTGGACGAGCTTGGGGCGGTCGATGCCCGCCCGGTACAGGTCCTCGATCTCGGCGCAGAGGCGCTTGGTGACCTCCGGGGCTCGATCCCAGTCGATGTGCAGGGTGTTGTCCGTCCAGCGCACGACGTCGTGCTGGTGGAGGTACGCGAAGAGGAGCTGGCCGCCGAGACCGTCGTAGTTGCGCTCACGGGCGCCCGTGACCGGGAAGCGGAACATCCGGTCGAAGAGGATCGCGTACTGCACGTCGCGGCCCTGCGGGACCCCGTCGGCCTCCAGCTGGACGGCCTCGCGGAACGCGGTGAGGTCGCAGCGCAGTTCTTCGAGGCCGTACATCCAGAACGGCTGGCGCTGCTTGATCATGAAGGGGTCGAAGGGCAGGTCGCCGTGGCTGTGCGTCCGGTCGTGGATCATGTCCCAGAGTACGAAGGCCTGCTGGCAGCGCTCCTGGTCGGCGACCATCTCCCGGATGTCCTCGGGCAGTTCGACACCGAGGACGCCGACGGCGGCCTCGGTGACCCGGCGGAAGCGGGCCGCCTCGCGGTCGCAGAAGATGCCGCCCCAGCTGAAGCGCTCGGGGGCCTCGCGCACGGCGATGGTCTCGGGGAAGAACACCGCCGAGTTCGTGTCGTAACCGGCGGTGAAGTCCTCGAAGGTGATGCCGCAGAACAGCGGGTTGTCGTAGCGGGTGCGCTCCAGCTCGGCCAGCCACTCGGGCCAGACCATGCGCACGACGACCGCCTCGAAGTTGCGGTCCGGGTTGCCGTTCTGCGTGTACATGGGGAAGACCGCGAGGTGCTGGAGGCCGTCCGCGCGGTCGGCGGCGGGCCGGAAGGCGAGGAGCGAGTCCAGGAAGTCCGGTACGGCGAAGCCGTCGGCGGCCCACTTGCGCAGGTCCGCGACGAGCGCCGCGTGGTACGCGGAGTCGTGCGGCAGGAGGGGGGCGAGCTGCTCGACTGCGGCGATCACCCGGTCGACGGCGGCCTCGGCCGCGGCGCGCGTCGGCGCGCCCTCGGCGGCGAGGTCGACGGAGCCGTCCTTGGACTGCCAGGGGCGGATCTCCTCGACGGCGCTCTTGAGCTCCGGCCAGGCCGGGTGGGCGATCACCCGGGCGTCGCTGTTTATGCGGCGCCCAGCGGGGTCCTGCTCAAGAATTTCCGTCATGTCACTTCCTCCACAGGAGAATCTTGCGTCAAGGCAGCGTATATGCGCCAAGTTCTCCCATACAAGGCAGTCAAGGGAAATTATCCTGCCCTCCCCCCATGGTCGCCGCAGTTTTTCCTGTCCGCCACTGGCGCGGGGACGGCGGGGCGTCCGTACGACTGGGGCTGTGCGGCCGTGACGCCGATGCGGGCGCACAGTTCCCCGACGCGCAGGGCGTCGTCGGGGGTGACGGGTGCGCGCAGGGCGGCGTCGTGCTCGCCGGTCAGCGCGACGGCCGCGGCCTCCGCCTCGCAGCCCCAGACGTCGTAGGGGTGGACGACGCCCGACGCGGCACCGAACAACAGGTCGTTCTCGCGGTGGAGGGGGCCACCCGCCTCGGCCGACCCGACGGGCCACAGCAGGAGACCGCCCCGCGCCTCCCACTGGTCGCGGGCCACGCAGCCGGGCTGGCTGTCGTCGATGAGGACGGTGCCGGTGAGGTCGGCCCCGGCGGCGGCCCGGGAGAGGTCCAGCTTCTCGGTGATGGCCGAGACGATCAGCCGGCAACGGGAGAAGAGGTCGGCGGGGTCGGCGGTGACGAGCGTGCGGGCGGGATTCCCCTGCCGCTCCGCCACGCGCCGGACGCGGCCCAGGCGGCCGGGCCGGTCGCAGGCGACGAAGGGGGTGTCGGGGAACTCCTGCTGGAGGGCGGCGAGGATCGACGCCCCGATGGACCCGGCGGCGCCGAGGACGCCGACGGTCAGCGGCCCGCTCCCGTCCAGGAGGGTCGCGGCGACGTCCCGGGCCAGGATCCTGATCAGGTGCACGGTCCCGCCGTGGCCCGTGGTGGTGACGAGCCCAGGGACGTCGACGGTGCGGCCGAAGCGGGTGAGGCTCGGCAGGGTGGCGCCCAGCCCGGCCACCCGCGCGCCCAGCCGGTCACGGGCGAAGACGGCGGCGTCCTGGACGACGCGCCGCGCGGTCTCGGCCGCCCGGTCCGCCCCCAGGTCCGCGGTCAGGCCGCTGTTGAGAGGAGCGAGCACGATGTGGCCCTGGCGCCCGTCGTGCACCTGGTAGGAGCACAGGACGGACGGCGGCAGGAGGGACAGGAAGTGCCGGACGGTCCCGGAGTCGAGCCCGTGGAGGGAGGTCAGCAGGGGCAGGGTCTCGCCGAACTCGTCGCCGTACAGAGGGTCGTCGTCCGCCATGCGGCTGGGGGCGAGGAACACCCGGTCCGCCGGATACGACGGCTCGCGGCGCCCCTCGTACAGGTCGAAGGCCCGCTCGGCGTAGCCGACGGTACGTTCGAACGCTTCCGCGTGGTCGGGGAAGCAACCCACCTTGTGCAGCACGGAGTCGATGCTCTCGGCGCAGCGCAGCATGCGGCTCCGGTCGTAGGCGCCGTACACCGGCACGGGCGGCCACAGCTCCGGGTAGTGCGCGCGCAGGTGACGCGCCACCGAGTCCCGCTCGGACGGGTGGGCAGGCTGGATCGGGTCGCGCGGAACCACGGAGAACTCCCCCAGAGATGAATCGATACGCCAAGAGCGCCGACCGCACGCACCCCGCAGGCACCCACAGCGACTACTACGACACATAGTGTAATCGACGGAGAACTCGAAGATCACCGGCCGGCGTCCGTACAGTGAGGTCACGCTCCGCCGCTGCTCAGCGGCCTTCCCGTCGAGGAGTACGCATGACCTTCCAGATCATCGGCCACCGCGGGGTGATGGGGGTGGAGCCGGAGAACACCCTGCGCTCCTTCCGGCGCGCCGAGCAGGCCGGTATGGACGCCCTCGAACTCGACCTGCACCTGAGCAAGGACGGCGCCCTGGTCGTCATGCACGACACGGAGGTGGACCGGACGACCGACGGTACGGGCGCGATCGCCGAGCGGACCCTCGCGGAGCTGCGGGAGCTGGACGCCGGGGACGGGGAGCGGATCCCCGTGTTCGAGGAGGTGCTGGACGCCGTGGCGTCCCCGCTCCAGGCGGAGATCAAGGACGCGGCGGCGGCGCGGGCGCTCGCCGGGGTGATGCGCCGGCGCGACCTGGCCGGGCGCGTCGAGGTGTCGTCGTTCCACGACGAGGCGGTGGCCGAGATCGCCGCGCTCGTGCCGGGCGTACGGACCGTGCTGATCGCGAGCCGCTGGGGCGCGGACGTGGTCGACCGGGCGAAGGCGGTGGGCGCGGCCACGCTGGCGCTGAACATCCGCCGGCTCACGCTGGAGACCGTCGAGCGCGCGCACGCCGAGGGCCTGCGGGTGATCGGCTGGGTGGTCAACACGGAGGAGCAGGTGGGGCTCGCGCGGGCCTTCCGGCTGGCGGGTGTGACGACGGACTTCCCGGAGATCCCGCGGGCGGCCCGGGCCACTCCCGGAACGGACCACGCCACTTCCTGAAACAGATCCGTGGTGATTGAACCGAAACCGCCGGCGGTCCGTACCCCTGACGGCGGCCCCCACTTCCGAACCGGGTCCGCCGTGCCCTCAGCGGGCCTCGCACGGAAGGATCCCCGGGTTGCCTCTCTTCACGCGTTCCCGTCAGCGGCCGGACGACCGCACGCTCCTCACCGATGACGGTCCGTCACCGGACGCCGGTGACAGCGGCGGTGACAGCGGCGGTGCCGAGGGCGGCGGCGGCCGGTGGTTCCGGCGCCCGGCCGTGTCGCGGGTCCTGACCGTCCTGTCCGCGCTGCTGGTGCTCACGGCCCTGTTGCTGCCGAACGACCTGTCCCGCCTCTCCCCCGCGTCGTTCGGCCGCATCCCGGCGGAAGGCGTCCTGGCGGCGGTCCTCCTCCTCGTCCTGCCGCCGCGGCCGCGGCGGATCGCGGCGGTGGTCATCGGGCTCGGTCTCGGGCTGCTGACCCTCCTCAACTTTCTCGACATGGGCTTCTACGCGAACTTCGACCGGCCGTTCGACGTCCGGCTCGACTGGGTCCTGTTCGACGACGGCGAGGCGTTCGTGCGGGACTCGGTCGGCGGCGCCGCCGCGATCGGGGCCGTGATCGGGGTGGTGGTCCTCGTGATCGCCGTCCTGGTCCTGATGACGCTCGCGGTCCTCCGGCTGAGCGGCCTCCTGGCCCGGCACCGCGCGGTGACGTTCCGTACCTCCGCCGTCCTCGGCACCGCCTGGATCGCCTGCGCGGCCCTCGGCGCGCAGCTCGCCGGCGCTCCCGTCGCCGCCAGGAACGCCGCCGCGCTCGTCGACCACCACGTGAAGCTGGTGGGCGAGAGCTGGCGGGACCAGCGCGAACTGTCCAACGCGGCCGCCAAGGACAACTTCAAGGACACCCCGCCCGACCAGCTCCTGACCGGGCTGCGCGGCAAGGACGTCATCTTCGCGTTCATCGAGAGCTACGGCCGCAACGCGCTGGAGGAGCCGCAGACGTCGTCGGAGATCGGGGCGATGCTCGCGGACGGGACCGAGCGGCTGCGCCAGGCCGGGTTCTCGTCCCGCAGCGCCTTCCTCACCTCACCGACGTACGGCGGCGGCAGCTGGCTCGCCCACTCCACCTTCAACACGGGTCTGTGGATCAAGAACCAGCAGGGCTACGAGTCCATCACCACCAGCGACCGGATGTCGCTCACGAGCGCCTTCGAGCGCACCGGCGCCTGGCGGACGGTCGGCATCATGCCGGGGGTGACCGAGTCCTGGCCCGAGGGGAAGTTCTACGGCCTCGACCACGTCTACGACTCCCACCATCTCGGCTACCAGGGCCCGAAGTTCGGCTGGTCGCCGATCCCCGACCAGTACAGCCTGTCGGCGTTCGAGCGCCTGGAGCACGGCAAGAAGGACCGCGAGCCGCTGATGGCGGAGATCATCCTCGTCTCCAGCCACAACCCGTGGGCCCCCCTGCCGAAGACGATCGGCTGGGACCAGGTCGGTGACGGTTCGGTCTACGAGGGCATCAAGGCGCAGGGCAAGACGCGCGCCGAGGTGTGGAAGGACCCGAAGCTGGTACGCGCCGAGTACGCGCACTCCGTCGAGTACTCGGTGAGCAATCTCGTGGACTACGTGACGAAGTACGGCGACAAGAACACCGTGCTCGTCTTCCTCGGCGACCACCAGCCCGTCCCGACCGTCACCCACAACGGCTTCGGCCGGGACGTGCCGATCGCGCTGGTCGCCCACGACCCGAAGGTGCTCGACCGGATGGCGGGCTGGGGCTGGCAGGACGGGCTCGAGCCGGGGGCCGGCGCGCCCGTCTGGCGGATGGACCAGTTCCGCGACCGGTTCCTGAGCGCGTACGGCTCGACGCCGACCCCCTGACCGGCCCGGACCCGTGGCGCGCGGCCCGGAGCGCGCGGGCCGGTCAGCCGAGCGTCTTGACCAGCAGCTCGAACTCCAGGTCGTCGCGCTGCGGGATGCCGAAGCGGTCGTCGCCGTACGGGAAGGGGGTCATCTTTCCCGTACGGCGGTAGCCGCGCCGCTCGTACCAGGCGATCAGTTCCTCGCGCACCGAGATGACCGTCATCTGCATCTCGCTCACCCCCCAGGTCTCCTGTGCCACCCGCTCGGCGGCGGCCATGATCTGCTTGCCGAGGCCGCCGCCCTGGGCGGTGGGCCGGACGGCGAACATCCCGAAGTAGGCGACCTCGCCCCGGTGTTCGAGCTGGCAGCAGGCGACCGTCCCGCCGTCCCGCTCGAAGACGAGCAGGCGTCCCGCGGTCGACTCGATGACCGCGAGCACCCCCTTGGGGTCCGTGCGCTGCCCGTGGAGGATGTCCGCCTCGGTGGTCCACCCGGCCCGGCTGCTGTCGCCCCGGTACGCCGACTCTATGAGGGCGACGAGGGTGTCGGTGTCGGCCGGCGTGGCGTCCCGGTGGGTGAGGGGTGCGGTGTCCATGAGCACGTTCTCCGTATCTGCGCTGCGGGTCGAACGTCCGCAGCCTAGACCGGCGGCCGGGGGGTGGCGTCACCCCCCGGCCGCCGTGCGCTCGGTCCCGTGCGCTCAGTCCCGGGCCACCGGCGCGAAGTGCGCCGTGACGGCCAGGTCGGCGGTCACGGGGAGCGTGAGGCCGGGCCCGCCGGGGACCTCCTCGCCGTTCACGGTCCACCGTACGAACCGCTGTCCGGCCGCCGGCACCGCCGTGGCGGTGACCTCGCTGCCCTTCTCGTACCGGCCCGGCTCGGACTCGTTGCCCCAGAGCCGCACGGTCCCGGCCCCCGCGGGCTCGGCGGTCACGCCCACCGTCTGTTGGATCATGTTGATGGCCATGACGTTGAAGAGCTTCGCCTTTCCGCTGCTGGTGGCACCGTTGTAGCGCATGACGTTGACCGCGGTCACGTCGCCGCCGTCCGCCTTCACCGTGAATCCGTCGGCGCCGAGGTTGTCGGTGCCCAGGTTGAAGGCGCGCACGTCACCGGACGTGACGACCAGGCCGTGGTGGAAGCCGTACGCGAAGGCGTTGAACACGGTGAGCCGGGTCGCCCCGTCGACCGTCACGATCTGCGCCTGGAGGCGCATCGGGTCGTCGATGACCTGCGGGAAGATGTCGTTCTCCAGCACCCAGTTCGGCAGCGCGTACCCGACGCGCCCGACGGCGTTGCCGTTGTTCAGCACGCCCTCGATCCGGCCCCGGTCGCTCTTCCCGACGCTGATCGCCCGGTGGAAGACCGCGCCGGCCAGCTTGCGCACGGTGAAGCGGTCGTTGCGGTGGGCGGCCATGTCGACGCCGTTCCACGCGTTGGGCAGCCCGAGGTCGATCGCGTACGTGCCGGTCCCGGCGCCGCGCACGGCGTACGGGTAGGGCACGGGGCTGTTGTCCTCGCCGGGCCCGGTCGCGGCCGGGTTGTTCTCCGGGTACAGGACGCGCAGCCCGCGCACGCCGGCGTTCTTCCCGGCGAGCGTGACGAGCGCGGTGGCGGTGTCGGCCCGGGGGCTGTTCCTGCCCTCGTACGCCATGAGGACCGTGCCGCCGCTCGCGCCGTTCAGGTCGCGGTTCGGTACGGCGGAGGCGCCGCGCAGCTCGACCCCGGCCGGGACCCTGAGGTGGGTCTCGATCCGGTACCACCCGGCGGGCAGGTAGACCGTTCCGCCGCCGTCGCGTCCGGCCCGGTCCAGGGCCCGCTGGATCCGGGCGGTGGCGTCCCGCGTGGGCAGGACGCCGTGCCCGGCGGGCGCGGCGAAGGGGGCCTTCGTCACGTCGTACAGGGCCGCGCGGGCGGGCCGGGGGAGCGCGGACTGTTCGTAGCGCGGGACGGCGCCCGCCAGCCGGTGGACGATGCCGGAGACCTCGCCGGTCACGGTGGTGTCCGTCAGCTTCACGTAGGCCTGGGCCTTGTTCCGTACGGCCGCCTCGCTGCCCTCCAGGGTGCTGGCCGCGAACGACAGGCCCCAGCGCGCGTCGAAGCTCTCGGCCTGTACGGCGACGTCGGTGCGGCGGATGTCGGCCTGGAGGAAGCTGCCGGTGAAGGCGGCCCGCTGGCCCGGCACGATGTGGACGCCGATCCGGTAGTCGGCCGCCTTGATCCGGTAGAACTGGTCCCACTCCAGGTCACCGAGGACGAAGCCGGTGCCGTGGGCGCGGGTCCAGGCGTCGAGCGCGGCCCGCTTCGGCGGGTGGTAGGCGGCCGGCGCCTTCGCCCAGTAGCCGTTGTCGAGCGTGATGTTCTCCCACGTGCCGACGTCGGCGCCGTTGTAGGCGCGGAAGCCCTCGGAGAGGACCGTGCCCTTGATGTTGCGCAGGGTCGTCGACTCGTGGACCTGCCCGGCGCTCGGGGCGAGGCCCTGGTCGTTGGGCATCGTGCTGACGCCGACGCCGCGGTAGGAGTTGAGCATGGTCACGTCCGCGACGGTGGCCATCATGTAGTTCTCGTTGCCGATCCACGCGTCGCCGGGGATCTCGAAGGTGGAGTTGTACGGGACGGGGTCCGCCGCGTTCTGCCGGGGGTAGTAGGTGGTGACGCCCATGACCCCGGCGCTGCCGCCGATCCGGAAGAGGACGGGTCCGTCCGCGCCGGGCGGGAAGTCCGCGGAGACGACGGTGCCGTAGCTCCCGGTGCCGACGTCGGGGTCGCGCCGGTCGCCGCGCAGGGTGCAGAAGGAGTGCACCTCGACGGACGTGGTGACGCGGTACGTGCCCGAGGGCAGCCAGACAGTGCCGCCGCCCGCGTCGTAGCAGTCGTACAGCGCCTGTTGGATCGCCTTGGTGGAGTCCTTGACGCCCTTGGGGTCGGCGCCGTAGTCGCGGGCGTCGAAGTCGGCGACGACCGGGGACTCGACGGGGTGCGTGGTCCTCACGAGGCGGGGTTCGGGGCGGACCGCGCGCTGCCGCCTGACCTCCAGTTCGCCGACCGTGACGCTCTTCGAACCGGCCGAGTAGCCGGTCACGTTCACCCGGACGTAGCGGGCGGGCACCGGGTCGAAGGCGGTGCGGATCGTCTTGCCGCCGATGGCGCCGTTGTGGCCGACGGTGGTGAAGTCCGTTCCGTCGCGAGAGACCTGGACGGTGTAGTCGCGCGAGAACGCCGAACCCCAGGCGATCTTCACCTCGTTGACCGTGAGCGTCCTGCCCAGGTCGGCCTGGAGCCACTCCCCCGCGCCGGCCTCGCCGCTCGTCCAGCCGTTACCCGCGTCGCCGTCGGTCACCGCCTGCGGCGACCCGGCCGAGGTGCTGCTCGCGGTGACCTTCGCCGTGCGGGCGAGGTTGGTGGTCAGCGCGGACCCGCGGAAGGTGCGCAGCGCCTCGTCGAGGGCCCGCAGGGCGGCCTTGAGCTGCGCCTCGGTGGTGTCCTCGCCCCCGGCGGTGCGCCGGGCCTCGGCGATCGCGGCGGCCAGGGTGTTCTTGGCGCCGGCCGGGAACTGGCCGTCCCTGGTGCCCTCGCGGGCTGCGGTGTGGACCCGCTGCGCCTCGGCGATGAGGATCTCCAGGCCCTCGGTGGGCTTGAGTTCGGCCGGGATGACGGTGATCCGGACGGCGGCGACCTTCAGTTCCACGGCCGAGTCGGCGGTGTGGACGCGGAAGTCCGATCCGTTGGAGCGGTTGGTCATCAGGGCGTCGTCGAGGGTGAAGGTGTGGGTCTTCCAGGTCTTGGTGTCGCCGTAGGCGAAGACCTCGGACGACTTGAACATGTCGGGGATGGTGTCGCCCGGTGAGTCGTAGTGCAGGGCGAGGCTGCCATTGCCCTCGTCGAAGTAGTCGACGCTGACGAGGACGGTGTCGGTGGTGTTGTAGAGGAAGGTGTCGGCGACGTTCATGTAGAAGAAGTTGAGGCCGGGGGCGGGCGCGGCGCGGTTGGTCCGCCAGTAGCCGCGGCCGTCCTGCTCGCCGGTGACCAGTCCGGTGGCGGCGTCGCCCGCGCGGGGGCTGATGCCGTCGGACCGTACGGCGGTGCCGAGGGCGACGGACGCGCCGGGGGTGCCGACGCGGACGGCGGCGACGGTGATGTCGCGGGCGCTGTCGCCGTCCGTGCCGCTGAGCCGGAGCGGGCCGGCCCCGGCCTCGGCGGTGGTGAGGTCGAAGGTGCTGGTGCGCCAGGTGCCTGTGCCGGTGAAGGCGGTACGGGCGGGGGCGCCGCCGGGGGCCCGCAGTTCGAGCGAGCCGGTGCCGGTGTCGCGGTAGGTGACGCTGAACACGGCCGTGGGGGAGCCGATCCCGGCGAGGTAGTCGGCGGCGAGGGTGAAGTCCAGGTGGCCGGTGCCGGCCGCGTGGTCGGTCTGCCAGTAGGTCCTGCCGTCCACCTCGCCGGTGACCAGCCCGGCCGGGTCGTCGCCCGCCGCGGGCGTGACCCCGAGGGTCTTCGGGGTGGGGCCGAGGTCGGCACCGACACCGTGCGGGTACATGTCGGGGCCGGCGGCGGCGCGGGGTGCGGCGGTCGCGGTGGCGGTGGCGGGCACGAGCAGCGCGATGATCACGAGCAGTAACAGCGGCAGGGGCCGGCGGGATCTGCGCCGGACGGCTCTGTCGCGGGCGGCTCTCTGACGGAACATGGCGGCCTCCGGGTCAGGGGCGTGCGCGGGGTCAGGCGGGGCGTCGTGCCACGTACTGCTGGACCCAGTACTGGGTCCGTTCGATGTACGCCGTCTCGGCGGCGGCCCCGGTCCTGCCGTAGGCCCCGTCGTACGTCTGGTAGCGGAGGACGGCAGGCGGGGTGGCGTCGGCCGGTTCGATCTGGCTGCCCTCGTGCCACTCGTTGAACGAGGTGATGCTCACCCAGGGCGGCGGGCCGCCGGTGGCGCCGCCGGTCAGGGTGTGCTGCCACACCCGGTCGTAGGTGGCGCCGTTCGCGCGCCCGACGGTCGGCGTGGTGTTGCCGGGCACGGCGCGGTCGTCGACGTATCCGGGGCCGAAGGACGGCGACCAGACCAGGCCGTTCGCGGCGCAGAAGCGGTCGACGCCGCTCCAGTCCGGCAGCGAGGCGGCGGCGATGCCGTCGTACGAGTACATGCCGCCGAAGTGCGCGGCCTTGGACGTGTCGGTGGTCTGGGTGAGGACGATCCCGAGGCTCTTGACCGACTCGATCGCCGTCCAGTCGGGGATGTCGAGGCTCTGGAAGACGTAGAAGGCGTTGCGGTTGCCGCGGCCGGCGGCCCGGTAGTACGCGGGGTGGCCGCCGTAGGTGGCGGCGAGGTAGCGGACGTCGGCGGCGACGGAGGCGGCGGTGCGGCCCCCGTACGGCTCGATGTGCCAGGCGACCTTGAGCCCGGCCGCCGCGGCGGCGTCCAGGACGAGCCGGGACAGCGACTCCTCGTAACTGCCGCGCCCCCACCAGCTGGTGACGAGCACCCCGGTGCCGGCCGCGCGCATCCACCTCATGTGCTGGTCGACGGCGGCGCGGTCCCCGGAGTCGTACGCGCCGAGCGCCGGGTAGAAGTCGGACGACAGGGCGTCCGGCGGGGTGAGGCCGCCCTGCTGCCAGTGGCGCCAGGAGCCGTGGACCTTCGGAGAGCCGTACCAGGGGTAGTAGAAGATGTGGACGTCGGTGCTGAGCGCGGCGGCGGCGGTCGGCACGGATTCGGCGGCCCCGGCGGCGGGGACGCCGAGGGCGGTGGCTCCGGCCGCGGCGGCGCCGGCGAGGAAGGTCCTGCGGGTGGGGGAAGTCCATCGGCGTGGGGTGGCGGACATCAGGTGGCTCCTCTGGGGATGGTCTCTCCGGTGGGGGAAGAGGGACCGGCGCGCCAGCCGAACCGGGGGACGTACCCCAGCAGCCGGGCGCAGGCCGTACTGTCGAACAGCGAGGTGTGCTCGTCCAGTTCGGCGAGGACGGGCACTCCCGGGTGGTGCTCCTGCATCAGCGCCGCCGTCGTCAGTGGGGATGACGTGTCGGGTGCGGCGACGTTGAGAACGTGGCATCCGCGCAGGTCGGCCTCGAGGGCGCGGCGGATCGCGGCGGCGGCGTCCCGGGTGTCCAGCCAGCCCCAGAGGTCCATCCGGTGGGCGGCGGGATCGTCCCGTACGGCGGCGAGTTGGCGGGTGAGCCGGTCGCCGGTGCCGGTGAAGGGGAAGCGCAGGCAGGCGATGTCGGTGCCGTACCGGCGGTGGGTGGCGCGGGCCGTCTCCTCCAGCACGATCTTCGAGAGGCCGTACGGGTCCTGGACCAGGAAGGGGTGTTCCTCGTCCAGGGGCACGTAGCGCGGGGACTGGGGCACCGGGGACCAGGCGAGGCCGATCGCGGAGAGGCTGGAGGCGGCCACCACCCGGCGGATCCCGGCGCGGCCGGCCTCGTCCAGCACGCGGTGCGCGGTGAGGCAGTTGGTGGCGAACAGGGCGCCGTCGTCGTCGCTGACGGGGTGCGGGATCGCGCCCAGGTGGACCACCGCCTCGGCCCCGTCCATGGCCTTGCGGACCAGGTCGCGGTCCTGGAGGTCGCCGGTGTGGGCGCACGCGACGCGGGGGTCCTCGACGGGGACGAGGTCGACGGCGGTGATCTGGTGGTCCCGGGTCAGGAGCTCGTCCAGCACGTACTGCCCGATGTGGCCGGCGGCCCCGGTGACCAGGACGCGCATCAGCCCTTCACCGCCCCGACCAGTCCGTTGACGAAGTACCGCTGGAGGCTGAGGAAGAGGATGATCACCGGGATGACGACGATGAGCGCGCCGGCCATCAGGTTGTTGTAGTGCGGCACGTTCTCCGCCGAGAGTGTCTGGAGCCCGAGGGGCAGGGTGTACGTGGACGGGTCGTTCAGCGAGACCCGGGTGAGCAGGAACTCGTTCCAGGTCGGGATCGCGGTCAGCAGCCCGACCGTGATCAACGCCGGTCTGGCCAGGGGCAGGTAGACGCTGGTGAAGATGCGCAGCTCGCTCGCGCCGTCGACCCGCGCCGAGTCGCGCAGTTCCAGCGGTACGGCGAGGAAGGCGCCGGTCATCAGGAGGATCGACAGTGGGGCGCCGCCGTTGACGAAGGGCAGCACCAGCCCGAAGTGGGTACCGAGGATGCCCATCCTGTCCTCCAGCAGCACGATCGGCAGCATCACCGTGATGCCGGGCACGAACAGCAGGGAGACGAAGAGCTTCTGGAGCAGGCCGCGGCCGGGGAAGCGCAGGACGGCGAAGGCATAGCCGGCCGCCGCGTAGATCACCAGGGTCAGCACCACGGTGTAGAGGGTGACCAGCAGGCTGTTGAGGAAGAAGTCGAAGAAGTGCAGTTCGTTCCAGGTGTCGACGAGCGTCTCGAACGTCGGGTTCCGCGGGATGAGGTGACCGCCGCGTACGACCTCGATCTGGTCCTTGAAGGCGGCGGACACCATCCACAGGAACGGGTAGACGCTGACGAGGCCGTAGAGCGCCAGCAGCACACCGACCACGGCGCGGGCGATCCGCCTGCGGGTCCGTGCCCGGGTGTCGTCGGAGGCGCCCGGCCGGGCCTTGACGGATATCGATGTCATGTCTTGCTCCGCAGCGCTCGCAGGTTGATCAGGGCCAGGACCAGGGCGGCGGCGAACAGGATCCAGCCGAGCGCGCTGGCGAGCCCCAGGGTGGGCGCGAGGTTCTTGAGGAACGCGAGGCGGTACGCCTCCAGGCCCAGCACGTTGGTGTGGTCCCCCGGGCCGCCGTTCGTCATCACCAGGAAGGTCTGGAAGCCCTGGAGGGACTCCCGCAGGTTGAGCAGCATGACGATGGCCGTGATCGGCCGGACGAGCGGCCAGATGACGGAGGCGTTGGTACGCCACCAGCCGGCGCCGTCCAGTTCGGCGGCCTCCAGCACGCTGCGGTCGATGCCCTGGAGTCCGGTCAGGTAGAGCAGCATCGCGACCGGTACGTGGCCCCACACCGTGACCGCGATCATGGTCGGCATGGCGGTGGACGGGTTGCCGAGCCAGCCCTGCGGCTGGCTGAGGGAGCCGAGGCCGACGCTGTCCAGCAGGTAGTTGATCGCGCCGTCCGGCTGGAGGATGTACTGCCAGGCGAAGAAGACGGCGACACCACTGGTGACGTACGGCAGGAAGTACACGGAGCGCAGGACGGACTGGAGCCGTCTGACCCGGTTGAGCAGGACGGCGAGCGGGAACGACACCGCGACGGTCAGGGCCGGCGAGGCGATCATCACCCAGAGGGTGTTGAGGGCCGCGTGCCGGACCCGGGGCGCGTAGACGGGGCTGCGCCAGAGCAGGTCGGCGTAGTTGTCGAGGCCGACCCAGGTCCAGTTCGGGGTGAAGCCGTTCCAGGTGGCGAAGCTGAGCGCGAAGCCGTACCCCACGGTGTACAGGCCCATGACGCAGAAGAGGATCACGGCGGGGCCGACGAACAGGTATCCGGTGAGGGCTTCGTAGGAGCGCGGGCGCCGGGGCTTCCCGGTCCCGCCCGTGCCGGGGGCGGCGGCCGGGGTCCGGTGGCTGTCGCCGCCGGTCCCCACCGCCCCCGGCACGGTCTTCCGGGGAGCTGTGGTCACTGCGCCGCCGCCCAGTAGGAGGCGTTGAGCTCGCGGAGCTTCTTGGCCGTGGCCTCCACGGACTGCTGCCGGAGCGGGGTGAGGTCGGCGAGGATCGCGCCGGCGTCGTCCTGCTCGTAGCCCGGTGCGCGGAACTCGTTGCCCCGGCTGGGGTCGTACGTGGTCCTGGGGGTGCCCTTGAAGCTGTCGACCAGGGCGGAGAGCGTGGGGCCGAGCACCGTGGCGGCGTCGGCGCCCAGCTCGGTGGCCGGGACGTCGGAGGCGGCCTTGGCGAACTGCGCGGCGACCTTCTGCTGGGACAGGAACTCCATCCACTTCTTGGCGTTGTCGGGCTTCTCGCTCGTCGCCGTGAGGCTGAGGCCGGTGAGCGCGAGCGGGCCGAGCGCGCGGTGCGGGATGGCGCCGTCCTTCGGGGAGGGCAGGCCGAAGGCGAGCACGTCGTCCGGCTTCATGCCGTTCTGCTGGAGGAAGGCGAGGGTGAACGTGCCGCCGACGTCGAAGGCCGCCTTGCCCTGCGCGAAGGCCTGGTCGGCCTGGTCGATGGTGAGGGTCTGGGCGCCCGGCATCCAGTACGGGGTCAGGGCGTTGTACATGCCGAGGACCTTGAGACCGTTGGGTGAGGCGAAGTCGGCGTTCTTGTCCTTGCCGAAGAGGCTTTCGTAGGCGCTCTGGCCGAGCTGGCTGAACGCGAGCGGCTGGAGGACCCAGTTCAGTCCGGTGGACTGGACCTTGAGGCCGAGGGCGAGGCCGCCGGTGGTGCCGTTCTTGGCCTTGGTGGCCTTGAGCGCGGCGAGGAACTCCTCCCAGTCGGCGGGTGCCTTGTTGATGCCCGCCTCGGCCAGCATCTTCTTGTTGGCGTAGACGATGCCGAAGGTGCCGACGGTGAGGGGGACGCTGAAGCGCTGGCCCTCCTTGATGCCGTGGTCCTTGGCGGTGGTCGGCTGCGAGTCCTTGAAGCGCTGTGCGGTGACCAGTCCCGACTGCTGGACGGACTGCTGGATGCGTCCGGCCCAGTCGCCCTTGAAGTCGCCGCTGAGGTCGGAGAGGATCCCGGCCGCCCCGAGCGTGCGGTCCTCGCCGTCGGAGTGCACTTCGAGCACGTCCGGCAGGTCCCCGGTCTTCGCGGCGCTCTGCACCTTGGTGGTGTAGGCGTCGTCGGGGGTGTAGGCCTCGACCTTGACGGTGATGCCCGTCTGCTTCTTGAACTCGGCCGCCGCGTCGCGCAGGGCGCCGACGTGGGACTGCTTGAAGGTCCACATCTCCAGTGACTTCGCGTCACCGCCGGACCCCGAGGAGCCGCCGCAGGCGGACAGGCCGGTGAGTGACAGGGCGGTGGCGGCGGCGACCGCCGCGAGCCGGACATTCCGCGTGAAAGGTATGCGCATGGCCCCTACCTAAGGATCAACCGTTCAGAAGGCCGAATGGCGTTGGAGTGACTGAATTTATGGTCGTAGTGATATAGCGTCAAGACGCACGTCGAGATTCGTGCTGACCGGATCGCCGAGGGGCGCCGGTGCGGGAAGCGGAGGTTCCGTGGAATCGGTGGCAGCAGCAGCGCGCGGGCGCAGGCCCGAAGAGGTCAAGTCCGCCGCTCGGGTGCTTGAGGTGCTCGAACTACTCGGCGCGGAGGGCGCCCGGCTCTCCCTGGCCGAAATGGCGGGGGCGATGGCGGTGCCCAAGAGCAGCCTGCACGCGATCCTGCGCACGATGGAGGCACGCCGCTGGGTGGACCTGGACGCGTCGGGGACCCGCTACAGCCTGGGCCTCAAGGCTCTGCTGACGGGGACCGCCTACCTGGAGGGCGACGACGTGGCGAGCCTCGCGGGGCCGGTGCTCGACGCCCTCGCGGAGGAGACGGGAGAGTCGGTGCACCTGGGCAGGCTGGACGGCACGGACGTCGTCTACCTGGCCAAACGCGAGTCGCGGCACGCCCTGCGGATGTACTCCGCGGTGGGGCGCAGGCTGCCGGCGCACGCCACGGCGCTGGGCAAGGCGATGCTCTCCCAGTACGAGGCCTCGGAGGTGCGGATGCGGCTCAACTGGCCACTGGAGCGGCTGACCCCGGACACCGTCACCGACCCGGACGAACTGCTGGGTCAGCTGGCGGAGGCGCGGCTGCGGGGCTGGGCGATGGACGACGGCGAGAATTCGCCGGACATCCGGTGCGTGGCGGTGGCGCTCGGCACGGCCCAGGGCGGGGGTGACGCGATCAGCTGCTCGGCGCCGAAGAGCCGGATGGACGACGCCCGCGCGGAGGAGGTGGCCCGGGCCGTGACGGAGGCCGCGCACTCGTTGCGGACGCTCCTGAAACGGCTCGGTCAGCACTGAAGACGCGCCCGCCCCCATTTGGTAGAGTCGTTGACAAATTGATTGACAAATGAATGCAGGTCTCCGTACGTTCGGATGGCGGTACACCATTCTGCTATCTGTACGCTGGAGTTCGCATGGCTCAGCCTGATGCCCGCTCCGAGGTCCTCGCCCCCGCTCCGTGGGTCGAGGAACGCGGGGCCAAGATCCGCATCACGGCCGTACGCACGTTCCTGACGGCCCCGCACGGCTGTCCCCACCTCATCGTCCGCGTCGAGACCAACGAACCGGGGCTGTACGGCCTGGGCTGTGCGAGCGATCCGCAGCGCACCCTCGCCGTGCGATCCGTCCTGGACGACTACCTCGCCCCGATGCTCGTCGGACGCGACCCGGACGACATCGACGACATCCACCGCCTTCTCCTCAACAGCGCCTACTGGCGCGGCGGTTCCCTCACCGGGAACGCGCTCGGCGGTGTCGACGTCGCCCTCTGGGACCTCAAGGCCAAACGGCTCGGGGCCCCGCTGTACTCCCTGTTCGGCGGCCGCGTACGGGCGTTCGCCGAGGCCTACACCCACGTCGACGGCGCGGACGCCGCCGAGATCGCGGACCTGGTCACGGCCGCCCGCGAACGCGGCTACCGCCATGTCCGGATCCAGGCGGCGGTCCCCGGCTCCGACACGTACGGCACGAAGGCGGCCGGCGCCGCCGACGCCCGCGCGCTGCGCACCCGTTCGGTCCCCTGGGACTCCACCGCGTACGTACGGACCGTGCCCGGCGTCCTCACCGGGGTCCGCGAGCGCGTCGGCGACGGCGTGGAGCTGCTGCACGACGTGCACGAGCGGCTCGACCCCCGCCAGGCCAGGGATTTCCTGCGCCGCGTCGAGGACGCGGGGCTGTACTTCGTGGAGGACCTGCTCGCCCCGGAGGACGCGTCCCACTTCGCTGGACTGCGGGCGACCTCCTCCGTACCGCTCGCGGTGGGCGAACTGTTCAGCGACGTAGGGCAGTTCCTGCCGCTGCTCGACGGGCCCGCCATCGACTTCGCCCGGATCCGGGTCCCCACGCTCGGCGGGCTCACCCCGGCCAGGAAGCTGGCGGCCTACTGCGAGCTGCGGGGCGTACGGCTCGCCCCGCACGGGCCCGCCGACGTCAGCCCGGTGGCCCAGGCCGCCACGCTGGCGCTCGACATCAGCAGCCACGCCTTCGGCGTCCAGGAGGCGGCGGTCTTCCGGCCGGCCGTCCACGAGGTCTTCCCGGGCACGATCACCGCCCGGGACGGCGGCCTCGTACCGTACGAGACACCCGGTCACGGCGTCGACTTCGACGAGGCCGCCGCGCGCCGGTACCCGGTGCCCGAGCCTCTGGAGCACGACCGCTGGGCCCTGCTGCGCAACACCGACGGGAGCGTGCAACGACCGTGACATCCGAGACATCCGACGCCAGGCGGGCCCTGGTCGTCCGGGGCGGCTGGGAGGGACACGACCCCGTGGCGATCACGGACCTGTTCCTGCCCTTCCTGCGTCAGCGCGGGTTCGACGTCCGGGTCTCCGACTCCCTGGACGTCTACGCCGACGCCGAACTCCTCGCTGCCACCGACCTGGTGGTGCAGTGCTGGTCGATGGGCGACATCACCCCGGAGCAGAGCGCGGGGCTGGCCTCGGCCGTCCGCGCCGGGACGGGCCTGGCGGGCTGGCACGGCGGGATCGTGGACTCCTTCCGCGGCGACGTCGCGTACACCCTGCTGACAGGGGGCCAGTTCCTCATGCACCCCGACGGGTTCTCCGACCACACCGTCACCCTCGCCGAGGACCGCGCGGACCATCCGGTGATCGCCGGACTCAACGACTTCCAGGTCCACACCGAGAAGTACTGGCTGGCGACCGACCCGGACATCGACGTCCTGGCCACCACCGTCTTCGAGGCCGCGGAGGACCGGCCGCGGGCCGTCACCATGCCCGCCGTCTGGACCAGGACCGCGGGCGCCGGGCGGGTGTTCGTCTCCACGATCGGCCACAAGGCGGACGACTTCGACGTGCCCGAGGTGCGCGCACTCACCGAGAGGGGCCTGCTGTGGGCGAGCCGCTGAGGATCGGCATGGTCGGGGCGGGCAAGATCAGCGGCGCCTACCTGGACACCCTGGAACGGCTGGACAACGTACGGCTCACCGCCGTGACGGACCTCGACGCGAGCCGGGCCGAGGCGGTGGCCGCCCGGGTGCCGGGCGCCGAAGTGGCCGGCTCGGTCGCCGAGTTGGTCGTACGGTCGGACGTGGACGCGGTCCTGAACCTGACCGTCCCCGCCGTGCACGCCGAGGTGGCGCGGGTCGCGCTCGCCGTCGGCAAGCACGTGTACGGCGAGAAGCCGCTCACCGCCACCCGCGAGGAGGCCGACGCGCTGCTGGCCTTCGCCGGGGCCGACGGGCCGCGGATCGGCTGCGCGCCGGACACCGTCCTCGGGACGGGCGTCCAGACCGCGCGCAAGGCGGTGGACGACGGGCTGATCGGCCGGCCCGTCGCCGCGACGGCCTTCATGACCACCGCGGGGCACGAACGATGGCACCCGGACCCGGAGTTCTACTACCGCCCGGGCGGCGGCCCGCTGCTCGACATGGGGCCGTACTACCTGACCGCGCTCGTCCACCTGCTGGGTCCGGTCGTACGGGTCACCGGCGCGGCGTCCCGGCCGCGCGCCGAGCGGGAGATCGGGAGCGGGCCCCGGGCCGGCGAACGGTTCGCCGTCGAGGTGGACACCCACGTCACGGGCGTCCTGGAGCACGCGGGCGGCGCGCTCACCACCTTGATGATGAGCTTCGACGTCCACGCCGCCCGGCTGCCGCGCATCGAGGTGCACGGCACGGAGGGCTCGCTGTCCCTCCCCGACCCCAACGGCTTCGACGGACCCGTCGACCTGCATCCCGCCGGCGGCGCCTGGCAGACCCTGCCCGTGTCGGCGGGCCGGGTCGGGGCGGGGCGCGGCGAGGGGCTGTCCGACCTGGCCGACGCGATCGCGGCCGGCCGGCCGCACCGGGCGTCGGCCGAGGTGGCCCGCCACGTCCTCGACGTGATGCTGACGCTCCTCGACTCCGCGCGGGCCGGCTCGGCGCTCCCGGTGGAGTCGACGTGCGCGCGGCCCGATCCGGTGGCGCTCCTGCCGTGAGGGGCCGGCCCGGGACACGTTCTCCCGCGCCCCGCCCGCCCATTCGTCAGGCTATTTCTTTTCCGGCGACTTCACCTTCCGGAAGATTATTTACCTGACACACCCTTTCGCAGCCCCTTGTTCACCAGTACCACGAAGGAAAGGCGAAAGCCGTTGACTTGATAACACTCTTGGTTTTACATGGCGGTTACTGCCTGGACAGGAGGGCCGCCATGCATGACCGCAGGAAGTCCGGTGAGGCGCGAATAGCCCATTTCCTCGCCGACCGTTTGCGACCCGCGCTGTATACCGGCCGGCTCCCCATGGACGTCGCCGCCTGGCACATCCCCGGTGAGCCGGTCCCGGTCGAGGTCGCCCTGCGCGCGGAGTACACGCCCTTCGTCGTCGGCGACACCTGGGGCGGCCCGTGGTCCACCTCCTGGTTCCGGCTCCGCGCGGACGTCCCGGAGCGCTGGGCGGGCCGGCGGGTCGAGGCGGTCCTCGACCTCGGGTCCGCCGAGGGCCTCGTCCACGACGAGCTGGGCACGCCGCTCCAGGGGGTGCACGCGCGCAACCGCTCCGTCCTGCTCTCCGCGGCCGCGGGCGGCGGCGAGCCCGTCCACCTCCTGGTCGAGGCCGCCGCCAACCCGCCGATCGACCCGGCCTCGGGCACCGGCACGCACTACGGCGACCCGCTGACGGTCGGCGACGCCCCCCTCCACCGGCTGGTGCGCGCCGATCTGGCCGTCCGCGACGAGGACGTGTGGGGGCTCATCCATGACATCGATGTCCTGAACGGGCTCATGCTCGCGCTGCCCGCCGAACTGCCGCGCCGCCAGGCCGTCCTGCGGGCCCTGGAGGAGGCGGTGGACGCGGTGGACCCCCTCGACGTCCCCGGCACCGCCGCAGCGGCCCGCGCGGTCCTCGCCCCCGTCCTCGCCCGCCGCGCGTACGAGTCCGCGCACACCGTCGCCGCCGTCGGCCACGCCCCTCCCCCGGCGGCCGGACTGTGGCCGACGCGGGAGAACGTACGCAGGAGCGCCCGCGCCTTCAGCAGCATGACGGCGCTGGCCGAGGAGTACCCGGAGCTGACCTTCGCCGCGTCCTCCGCCCAGCGGTACGCCTGGATGAAGGACCACCACCCGCACGTCTTCGAGCGGGTGCGCAAGGCGGTCGCGGACGGCAACTGGGTACCGGTGGGCGGGATGTGGGTGGAGCCGGACGGAAGCCTGCCCGGCGGCGAGGCGCTGGTCCGGCAGTTCGTGCACGGCCGCCGCTTCCTCCGCGAGGAGCTGGGCGCCGACACCGACGGCGTCTGGCTGCCGGGGTCCTTCGGGATGAGCGCCGCCTTCCCGCAGGTGGCCGCGCTCGCCGGAGCCCGCTGGTTCCTCGCCCGCCGGCATCCCGACGCGGACCCGGACGCCGTCCCGCACCACACGTTCTGGTGGGAAGGCCTCGACGGCACCCGGCTGTTCAGTCACCTCCCGCCGGCCGCCGGACACGCCGCGGCGCTGACCGGGGGCGAACTGGCGGACGCCGTCGCCGCGTTCGCCGACCAGGACGGTGGCACCCGCTCCCTCATGCCCTTCGGCGACGCCGACGGCGGCCCGACCCGGGACATGCTGGAGCGCGCCCGCAGACTCGCCGACCTCGAAGGCTCCCCGCGCGTCGACGTGGTGTCCCCGTCGCGCTTCTTCCGCGACGCGCTGGACGAGTACCCGCACGCGCCGGTGTGGCGCGGCGAGCTGGACCTGGCGGCCCGCCACGGTACGTACACCGGCCAGGCCCGCACGAAGCGCGGCAACCGGCGCGGTGAATCCCTCCTGCGCGAGGCCGAGTTGTGGTCGGCGACGGCGACCGTGCGGGACGGCATCCCGTACCCGTACGACGAACTCGAAGCGCTCTGGAGGAAGGTCCTGCAGCACCAGTCCCACGACGTCCTGCCGGGCACGTCGATCGCCTGGGTGCACCAGGAGGCGGAGCAGACGTACCGCGAGGTCCACCGCAGGCTGGAGCACCTGGTCCGGCGGGCCGTGGGCGCGCCGGACGCCGTCTCGGTGGCGGAGGTCTCCGTCTTCAACGCGGGGCCGCTCCCCCGGCGCGAGATCGTCGTCCTTGACGGCGACCGGCCCGCGGACGGCGGGCAGTTGCTGGCTGACGGGCGGATCGCCGTCCTCGCCGAGGCGCCGGCGCTCGGGCAGGGGCCGGCCGGGCTGCCGCCGGGGGATGTCGTCCCCGTGACGGTCACCCCCGCGGACGGCGGCGGCCACATGCTCGACAACGGCCTGCTGCGGGTCCACGTCGACGCGCGGGGGCTGGTCCGCTCCGCGCTGGACCTGACCACCGGCCGGGAGGCCATCGCCCCCGGGGCCGCCGGCAACGTCCTCCAGCTGCACCGCGACGACCCGGCGCGCTGGAGCGCCCGGAACCTGGACCGGCGGTCGTCCACGACCTGCCGTGACCTCGACGAGGTCCGCTCGGTCGGGGTCACCGAGCGCGGCCCCCTGCTGGCGGCGGTCCGGGTCGTACGGTCCACCGGCCGGTCCACCGTCGAGCAGGAGCTGTCCCTCGCCGCCGGGAGCAGGGTCCTCACCCTCGACACCGAGGTCGACTGGCGGGAGCGGAACACCCTCCTCAAGGCGGCCTGGCCGCTGGACGTGCACGCCGAACACAGCGCGGGCGAGATCCAGTTCGGCCATGTCCGGCGCCCCACGCACGAGAACACCGGCCGGGACGCGGCCCGTCACGAGACCTGGGCGCACCGCTGGATCCATGTCGGCGAGCACGGCTGGGGAGTGGCGCTGGCCGGGGACTCCACGTACGGGTACGACGTGTCGCGCACGACCCGCCCGGACGCCGGGACGACGACGACCGTGCGGCTCTCCCTGCTGCGCGCCGCCCACAGCCCCGACCCGCACGCGGACCGCGGCCCCCAGCGGTTCCGCCACACCCTGCGCCCCGGCGCGGACGTCGGCGACGCGATCGCCGAGGGGTACGCCCTCAACCTGCCGCTGCGCCCGGGGCCCGCCGGCCGGGGCGTGTCGCCGCTGGTGCGCGTGGACGGCCCGGACGTGGTGGTGGAGGCGGTCAAGCTCGCCGACGACCGCTCGGGGGACGTGGTCGTCCGGCTCTACGAGTCCCGGGGCGGCCGGGCGCGTACGACGCTGACCGCGGCCTTCCCGGTCGCGGCGGTGCACGAGACCGATCTGCTGGAGGAAACCCTGACGGTCCGTCAGCACGACGGCGGGGCGGTGGCGTTGACGCTGCGGCCGTTCCAGATCCTCACGCTGCGGCTGGTCCGCGGGGACGAGCGGCGGACGGGTGACTCCGGTGCCTGACACACGGCCGGCCGGCCGGACGCTCAAGGGGCCCGACGACCGGGCGGTGGGCGCGCTGTCGGCCGAGCACCGGGCGGTCCTGCGCCGCTGGGAGGCGGCGGGCGGAGCACTGGCCACCCGCGCGAGTGTCGTCCTGCTCGCCGCCGACGGGCTGCGCGACGCGGAGATCTCGCGGCGGCTCGGCGTGTCCCGGCAGACCGTGGGCACCTGGCGGCAGCGGTGGACGAGCGCGGGGATCGACGGCCTGGAGCAGCGGCCCCGTACCGGCAGGCCGGCGACGGTGGACGAGGCGGAGGTGGTCACGCGGACGCTGCTGGCGCCCGGCGGGAGCGGCGCGTCCCGGTCGGTGGCCCGGGAGTTGGGGCTCTCGCACGCGACGGTCGCGGGGATACGGCGGCGCTGGCGGCTGACCCCCGACGAGGCGGCGGCCCCGTCCGTACCGACCAGGCCGCCCCTGCCCGGCGCCGACGTGTGGGTGATGGGGCTGTACGTCGACCCGGAGCGGGCCGTCCTGCTGGCCGGGACCCGGCGGGGCGCGGGGCACCACGGGGGCGGGCCGCGGGCCGCCGGGGGGACGGTGATCGGCGCCGACGTGCTCGCGGGGCTGGACCGGGCGCTGGACGCCGTACTGGCCGCCGCGCCGGGGGGCGCGACGGACGGTGCCGCCGCGGAACGCGGTCCGGCGGGCGGCGGCGCGGCCGGCGCCGCGTCGCTCCGCGACGGTCTGGCCGACTATCTCGCGGAGGCGAGCCGCAGCCATCCGGATCTGCTGCTGCACGCCGTCACGCTCTGGGACGCGCCCGGGGGGACCGTCCCGGCGCCTCCCGACGGCCTCCTGACGCTCCACCGGATTCCCGCGCGCTCCACCTGGCGGACCTTCCTGCGGGCGATGATCGCGCTGGACAGCACCAGCCACCCGGAGTCCTCGCGCCGCGTGTACCTGGATCTGGCCGCGGAGTTGAAGCGGTACGCGGCGGCCCGCCAGGACCGCCCGTGCGCGGCCGTGCGGTGGCTGCGGGAGAACGTGGCCGGGCACCTGCGCGCGGAGCACACCCCGGACGGCCCGGCGCCGAACCTGTCGTGGAGCGGGGTCAACCAGATCGACCTGGGCTCGTTCAACGAGTGTGTCGTCATCGAGACCGTACGGCTGTCGGGCACCATCACCCGGGGCGAGATCGCCCACCGCACGGGCCTCACCCAGCAATCGGTGTCCCGGATCGCCCGCTCGCTGCTGGACCGGGGCATCCTCATCGAGGACGCGCAGCGGCGCGCCACGTCGGGCAAGCCCCGGACGCCGGTACGGCTCTCGGGCACGGCCGCGCACGCGCTCGGCATCCACATCGACCCGGAGGTCCTGACCGCGGTGGTCATCGACCTCGACGGGGCGATCGTGTGCACCCGGAGCAGTCCGGTGACCGCCGACACCGATCCGGCGGAGTTCGTGGAACGGGTCGCCGCGCTGGGCCGCGAGACGCTCGCGCAGGCGCGCGGGGCGGTGCGCGAGGAGGGCTTCCTCGGGATCGGGGTGGCCGTGCCGGGTCCGGTCGACATCGCGTCGGGCACGGTCCTCGGGCCGCCGCTGATGTCGGCGTGGGGCGATCTGCCGCTGTTGTACCTGCTCAAGGACCACTTCCCGTGCCCGGTGCTGATGGAGAAGGACTCCACCGCGGCGGCGGCCGGGGAGCGGTGGATCGGCCGGGACCGCCGGGCGAGGGACTTCGCGTACCTGTATCTCGGTACGGGGGTGGGCACCGGGCTCTACCTCAACGGTGACCTGTACCGGGGGATCAGTTCCAACGCCGGTGAGTTCGGGCAGTTGTGCGCCATCGCGCTGGGGCGGGTGGGCAAGGACGGGCGGCCGGAGATGGTGCCGGAGTGCAACCCGCCGGTGTCCGTGCCCGATCTGGCGCTGCGGGGCGGGATGCGGGCGCCGGACGGAGTCGGCCCCGGTGCCGGTTCCGGCAGTACGGCCGCCTATCTGGCCGTGGGCGAGGCTGCGGCGGCCGGTGATCCGGCGGCGGCGGCCGCGGTGCGGGAGGTGGCCCAGGCGGTGGGGCGCGGGGCCCTCGGCCTGGTCGACCTGCTGGACATCGACCTGATCGTGCTCGGCGGCCCGTTCTTCACGCCGGACGTCGCCGACTTCTACCTGGACGAGATCACCCGTACCGTCAACGAGTTCCCGACGGCCCGGCGGCTGCGGCGGGTGGAGGTCGAGCCGTCCGTGCTCAGCGCCGAGGCCGCGGCGGTGGGCGCCGCCTCCACGCTCTTCCACGCCACGTTCACCCCGCGGCTGCGGGGAGAACGCAGGCCGCCGGGTGCGTCCGGCGGCCTGCGTGCCTGAGGGGCGCCGCCCGGGCCACGCGTAGGCGCGGGCCCGGGCGGGCGGGGGTGACGGCGCGTCAGACGCGCGGCCGGGTGGGCCGGGTGGGCGTCAGCGCGATCTGCTTCTTCAGCATCCGGCCGCCGTCGCCGGTCAGCCGGAGGTAGTAGTCGGACGAGCAGCTCGTCCCGTCCTCGTCCAGGGCATAGATCCCCGACCCGGCGGGCACCTGTCCGCCGGTCTCGGCGGTCTTGGCGATCTGGTTGCCCTCGTTGTACTCGTCGTACATCGAGATGTAGATCCCCTGGGCGCCGACGCGGACCATGTTGTAGAACTGCCGCCACATGAAGTCGCCGTGCGCGCGCTGGCGTTCCTGGAGGTCGCCGGGGAGCACGCAGGGCTGGTAGTCGATGCCGTGGGCGTTGCAGTCCGCCTGGTCGGGCGTGTTGACGGAGGTGTAGAAGCGGTCGGTGTCGCCCACGTTGCCGATGCGGCCGACCATCCAGGGCGAGAGCATGTTGAACGCGTGGTACACGTCGGAGAATCCGGGCCGCGAGTCCTCGTTCCCGCTGCGCCAGTGGGTGGGGACGCCGCCGATGACGTAACAGCCCTGCGCCTTGAACCAGTCGACGACGTCCTTGCAGGGGCCGGGGGCGAACGGGCGCGCGGGGTCGTTGAACCCGAAGCCCCAGATGCAGACGACGGGCTTGCCGTTCTGCACGGCGTACGCGCTCGACGCCGTGTGGGCCTTCATCTTGTTCGTCCAGTCCTGCTTGATCTCCGACTGCATGTTCGTCCAGTCGGTGACGTCGTACATGATGTAGAACTTGCGGCCGTTGGCCTCCGCCGACTGCCGTACGCGCTGCGCCATCACGTCGCGCGTGGGGCCCTCGCCGCCGAACGGGTTGAACCGCTGGAGCGCCGCGGTGTCGATGTTGTTCTCCCGCATCCACCGGAAGTGGGTGTCGACCGTCTGCTGGTCGTACGACGAGAAGAGCGTGGCGGGCTGGCCGTCGTTGGTGTTCGCGTAAGCCGTGCGGTAGGTGCGGCTGTACTCCCGCATGTCGGGCCACGACTTGATGGTGGTATTGCTCGGCGACGGGGGCTGGCCGGCATTCCTGCTCCAGTGCCACCAGGCGTTGATGGGCGCGCCGTCGCCGATGCAGGCGAACCACCCCTGATAGCCGACGGTGATTTTCCCGACGACGTCGCCAGGAGGGCTCGCGGCGGCCGCGGCACTGGCGAAGGGGACGGACTCGGACGTCACGGCACCGCGCCGGCCAGCGAGAACGCCGCCCACGGAAGCGGTCGCGGCCAGCGCGGAGGCGAGGGCGGACCGTCGTGAAATGGTCACGGAGGATATCCTCCCGGTAGTTGTCTGCCAGAAATACGCGAATCCCTCGGGAGTGGGGGGAGTTACGTGGACGGTGGCAGTCCGGCCGACCCCGAGGGCACGCTTGTGCAAGGTAGTCGGGTCATCCGTCGCACACAAGGTGCGTTGTGCATGCATTCCGTCAAGAATGTGCGAAGGCTTGTCAGTTCATTTAGTTGCCACTTTCCGTTTCCGGCGAAATGCGGAAGACGGCGCGGGAGTTCCGGCGGCGCCCGGCGCCCCCGGCGCGCTCCCCCTGTGACCCCTTGCGCTCGCTTGCGCACCGAGCGTGCCGGGCAGCCTCGGGTCGATGGCCGACGGCGGTGACCGGCGGTCGGCCTCGCGGAGGGGGAGGTGCGCGGTGCACGGACCGGCGACGGCCGGCTGGCTCCTGGTCGCGCTCTGCGCGGGGGCGGGGGGCTACTGCCTGCTGCGCATGCGCGCCGCCGTGGGCGAGGCGCGCGGAACGGCGGGCGGCGAGGCGCTGATGGGATTCGGGATGGCCGCGATGGCCGTCCCCACGGCGGCGCTGTCACCGCCGCGGTGGGTCTGGCTCGGGTACGCGGCGGTGTTCGGCGCGGCGGCGCTGGGGGCGGCCGTCCGGGCGCGGAGCTCGCCGCACCACGCGCACCATCTGCTGGGGATGCTCGCGATGGTCTACATGGCGGGGGCGATGGCCCTGACACCGGGCGGGGCGCACGGCGTCCACGCGGCGGCCGGGGTGCCGCTGGTGACCGGCGGGCTGTTGCTCTACTACACGGCGTACGTGCTGCGGGCGGGCGCCCGGCTGCTGCCGCTGCCCGCCGCGGCGGAGCCCGGGGGCGCAGTGTCCGGCGGCCCGGCGGGGGTGGTCGGCGCGGGCCGGGGCGAGTGGCCCGAGTTGACCCTGGTGTGCCGGCTGTCGATGGGGCTCGCCATGCTGGCGATGCTGCTGGGGCTGTGAGCCGGTGAGGCGCTCCGCACCGGCCCGGTGAGGCGTCACGCACAGGCCCGGTGCCGCGTCACGCACAGGCCCGGTGCGGCGCCGCGTACAAGCCCCGCAAGGCGTCACGTACAAACGTGTCCTGAGTCACATGGCCCGCCGGACCGTACCCCCGTGCGGCGCCGCCCTCATAGTCTGGTGACCATGATGGTCTCCTTGGCGCTGCTGCTGCTCGGTGCGCTGGCCGCCGTCGTCGCCCCGAGGCTCCTGGCCCGCGCCGACTGGCCGGAGCGCGAGCCCGTCGTGGCGCTGTGGGTGTGGCAGTGCGTGGTGGCCGCGGTGCTGCTGAGCTTCACCCTCTCGATGACCTTCAGCGCGGCCGCCGCCTGGCAGGCCTTCCGGGGACACGTCTTCGCCCCCGCCCCGCGCGGCGTGATGGAGGCGTACGCGCTCGGCACCCACAAGCCCGCCTCCGCCGTGCTCGCGGTGGTGCTCTTCGGCGGCGGCCTGTGGACGGCCGCGATGCTGACCCGGGAGATCCACCGCGCACGCGCGCGACGCAGGAACGACCGTTCGGAACTGCTCCTGCGCTCCCCCGCCCTGCCCGGCGAGAAGTCGGGCGGCGACCCGCTGGTCGTCCTGGAGGGCGAACGGCCGGACGCCTGGTGGCTGCCGGGCACCGCGCCCCGGCTCGTCATCACCACGGCCGCCCTGCGCCGTCTGAAAGGCCGTCAACTCGACGCCGTGATGGCCCACGAAGAGGGGCACGCGCGCGCCCGGCACGACTGGCTGCGGCACTGCTCGGCCGCGCTGGCGAACGGCTTCCCGCAGGTGCCGGTGTTCGCGGCGTTCCGCGACGAGATGCACCGGCTGGTCGAACTGGCCGCGGACGACGTGGCGTCACGGCGGTTCGGGCGGCGGACGATCGCGCTCGCGCTGGTCGAACTGAACGAGCACCGGGGGGTGTTCGGGCCCGGCACGACGCCGGACGCCCAACTGCCGCAGCGGGTGAACCGGCTGCTGTCACCGGACCCTCGGCTGCCCGCCGGCCGCCGCCTGTGGCTGACCGCCACGGCCACGCTGGTGCCGGCCGTCCCCCTGCTGGTCGCCTTCGTCCCGGCGCTGCGCGCCCTCGGATGACCGGACGGCAGGTCCCGGACGACTCGACGGCGTCCCGGATGGCCTGACGCCGGTCCCGCACGACGTGACGGCGTCCCGGATGGCTTGATGCCGGTGCCGTCGGCAAGGATCACCCCATGCACTCGCCGCCGATCCACTCCCCCACCCCCACTCCCCCGGCGTCCCGCCCGCTGGTCACCCCCGCGCGCACGGCCGCCGTCCTCGCCGCCGCCTCCGCCGTCCTGGTGGGGCTGGTGGCCGCGGAGTGGGGGCCGCTGCTCTCCTTCGACCGGTCGTCGGCCGGCCGGCTGCACCGCTGGGCGGTCGCCGAGCCCGGCCTCACCCACGCCAACCGGGTGCTGACCGACTGGGTGTGGGATCCCTGGACGATGCGGATCCTCACGGCGGTCGCCGTCGTCGTGCTCTGGCTCCAGGGTGCCCGGCAGCTCGCCGCGGCCGTCGTGGTGGGCGCCGTGGTGGCCACCGCCCTCCAGCAGGGCCTGAAGGCGGCGATCGGCCGCGACCGCCCCACCTGGCCCGATCCCGTGGACTCCGCCCACTTCGCGTCCTTCCCGTCCGGGCACGCCATGACCGCCACCTTCACCCTGGGGCTGTTCCTCTGGCTCCTGCGGCGCGCGGGCACGAGCGGACCGCTGTGGGGCACGGCGGTGGCCGTCACGGTGGTCTCCGTGGTGGGCGTGGGCCTCACGCGGCTCTGGCTGGGGGTGCACTGGAGTTCGGACGTCCTCGGCGGGTGGCTGCTGGGCGGGTGCCTCGTCGCACTGTTCATCACCACGTACGGGCGTCTGGCCTTGTCGCGGGGGCGCTGACCCCGGAAGGATCGGGGCCATGACGTTCAAGGGTGTGCTCTTCGACTTCTCCGGAACCCTCTTCCGTATCGAATCGGCGGGATCCTGGCTGCGCGCCGTGCTCGACGAGGCGGGCGCCGCCGTACCGCCCGACGAGGTGCGCCGGTACGCCATGGCGCTCGCCGTGTCCGGTGCGCTGCCGGGCGGTCCCGCGCCGGAGCGGGTCCCGCCGGACCTCGCCGGGCTCTGGGCGACACGCGACCGGAGCGCGGCCGAGCACCGCGCCGCGTACACGGGACTCGCCCGTCAGGTGGAACTGCCCGACCCCGCGCTGTACGACGCGCTGTACGAGCGCCACATGACACCGGAGGCGTGGCGTCCGTACGCCGACGCGGCCGCCGTGCTCGGCGCGCTGCGCCAGGGCGGGGTCGGGGTGGCCGTCGTGAGCAACATCGGCTGGGACCTGCGGCCCGTCTTCCGGGCCCACGGGCTGGACGCGCTCGTGGACGCGTACGTGCTGTCCTACGAGCACGGTGTGCAGAAGCCCGACGAGCGGCTCTTCCGGGCGGCGTGCGACGAGTTGGGGCAGGACCCGCACGACGTCCTGATGGTGGGCGACGACCGTACGGCGGACGGCGGGGCGGCCCGGCTGGGGTGCGCGGTGCACTTCGTGGACCATCTGCCGGTCGAGGAACGCCCGGCGGGTCTGCGGCCGGTGATCGCGCTCGCGGGCTGCGGGCCGCTGGTGTAGGAGCGCGGAGAGAACCGTACATACGGAAAGGCCGACTGCCTCGGGCGATCCCCCGCGTCGCCCAAGGCAGGCGGCAGCCCCGCTGACCAGGCTCGTAGAAGCCTGCGGCAGGACGCTCTGAGTATACTGGTTGAAAGCCAGTCAACGCAGGAGTCCAGCATGTCCCCGCGGAGCGCATCGGTCAATGAAGAGCTCCGCCGACGATCCCGGGACCGATTGCTGCAGGCCACCGTGGAGTTGGTCGCGGAGCACGGGTACGACGCCACGAAGCTGGCCGACATCGCCGACCGGGCCGGCACGGCGCGGGGTCTCGTGTCGTACTACTTCCCCAGCAAGCGGCAGCTCTTCCAGTCCGCGGTGCACCGGCTGATGCACCGTACGCTGGAAGCGGCGCTGGAGCGCGAACCGCGCACGGACCACGGTCCCGAGCTGCTGGCGCGCGCGATCGACGCGATCCTCGGATTGGCCGTCGACAGCCCTGTCCTGATGCGGGCTCACATGGCCGGAATCCTCCAGGCCGAGGGTTTCGTGCAGTGCCCGGAACAACAGCGTCTCGCGCAGTTGCTGCGCGAGACGGTGGTGCGGTACGGCTCACCGGACGTGGACAGCGACTACCCGCTGCTGCGTGCCCTGTTGATGGGCGCGGTCTTCGCCGTCCTGATCCCGGGGGCGCCGATGCCCCGGCGCCGGCTGCGCGGCGAGTTGTTCACGCGCTACGGGCTGGCGTGGGAGCTCGGCGTCCCGCCGGGCGGCTGACCACCCGGCGGGACGGATCGGGGCACTCACCCCGCGACGACCTCAGTCGTCGTGGTGGTCGAAGTAGTCCGGCTGCGTCTGGACGTTGAGCTCGTCGAGGCGCACGCGCTTCGCGGGGTCCGTCCTGCGGTCGTCGAGCTTCAGTACGTCGAAGCCCTTGGCGATGTCGTTGGAGTAGATGTAGCCGTTGTAGTAGTACGCGGACCAGGAACCGCCGGTCACGTTGCTGGTCGCGGAGACGGGGCCACGCTCGAAGTAGCCGATCTCCTTGGGACGCGACGAGTCGGTGAAGTCCCAGACGGACACGCCGCCCTGGTACCACGCCTGGACCATGATGTCGCGGCCCTTCACCGGGATGACCGAGCCGTTGTGGGCGACGCAGTTCTCGGTGCTCGCCTGGTGACGGGGGATCTTGTAGTAGCCGCGGAAGACCAGCTTGCGGTGGTCACCGCGCCCCACGATGTCGTAGATGCCGTCGGCGCCCTTGTTCGGGCCGATGGCCTCGTTGCAGGTGGCCGCGCCGCCGCCGCCCAGCTCGTCGGTGAAGACGACCTTGTCGGCGTCCTGGTTGAACGTGGCCGAGTGCCAGAACGCGAAGTTCACGTTGTCCTGGACGCGGTCGATGACCTTGGGCCGCTCCGGGTTCTTGATGTCCAGGAGGATGCCGTCACCCATGCAGGCGCCGGCGGCCAGGTCCTTGGAGGCCAGCACGGTGATGTCGTGGCAGCCCGAGGTGGTGGAGACGCCCGGGTTCGTGGTCCCGCCCGGGTTGCCCCCGTCCGGGAAGAGCACCGGGAAGTTCACGATGGACGACTTCTCGGGGGACTTGCGCGGCACCTTGATGACGGTGATGCCGTCGTGCGGCGGCTGGCAGTCCGGGAAGCTGGCGCTGGGCGAGTACGAGGAGACGTAGATGTACACGTCCTTGCGCTCGGGCACCAGGGTGTGGGTGTGCGAACCGCACGCGGTCTCGACGGCGGCGACGTACTTCGGGTTGCGCTTGTCGCTGATGTCGAAGATCTTCATGCCCTCCCAGGAGGACTTCTCCGACGCCGGCTGCGTCACGCTGGAACAGGAGTTGTCACTGCGCGACGAGTCGGTCGACAGGAAGAGCAGGTTCCCGGAGACCGTGATGTCGTTCTGCGAACCGGGGCAGAGGACCTGCGCGACGGTCTTGGGGGCCTTCGGGTTGCTGAGGTCGAAGATGCGGAAGCCGTCGTAGTTGCCCGCGAAGGCGTACTTGCCCTGGAACGCGAGGTCCGAGTTGGTGCCGGCCAGCGCGTCCTTGGGGGTGTTGCTCAGGTGCTTGATGTTGCCGCTGTGGACGATCTCGTCCACGCCGGGTATCTCACCGGCCTTGATCGCGGCGCTCGCGTCGGCGACCGCGGCGGCGGAGAGCTTCGCCGGAGCGGATACGTCACCTGGGTCGGGTGTGGCGACCGCGGGTCCTGCTGCGAGCAGGGTGGCGAAAAGCCCGGCTGCGGCTGCCGCCACGCCCAGACGTCTCCGCCGCACGCGGGTGGTGTGCAACGAGGTCACTGCGTCCTCCCTTTCGTCCGTTCAGAGTTGAACGGCTTACAGACCACGGCAGTATCGTCCCTCCCATGTACATCTCAACAGATGGCAACAGAGACGTAATGAAAGTTTTTGATCACTTGATCGCGGAACTGTGCGAGGACTGAGTCTCTTCTAGTCTCTATCTCGACACTTCGAGATCATGTGCCGTAGGAGGTAGCTGTGTTGATCCGCCGCAGGAACCGGCGTTCCCGCGTGGCCGCCGTCGCGACGGCCGTCGCCGTCGCCGTACTCGCCCTGGGAGCCTGCGACTCGAGTGATGACGGTACGTCAAAACCTAAGGAGAACAAGGGACTTGGGGTGGTGGCACCAGGCAAACCGGGTGAGCCGGCCAAGACCCTGTCGCCCGAGGAAGCGCTCAAGGCCGCGCCGGACGACACCCCCAATTCCGCTGATTTCACCTATGCGCAGATGATGATCGCGCATCACTCGCAGGCGCTGGAGATGACCGAACTCGTCCCGAAGAGAGCGGCTTCGACCGCCGTGAAACGCCTCGCCGAACGTATCGCCTCGGCCCAGAAGCCCGAGATGGATGCCATGGCGGGGTGGCTGAAAAACAACGGTGGGGCAAAGAAGCCGTCAGGACATGACCATGGTGCGATGCCGGGCATGGCGACGGAAGAACAGCTGGCCCAGCTGCGATCCTCGAAGGGCGCGGCCTTCGACGAGCTGTTCCTGACGCTCATGATCACGCACCACCAGGGCGCGATCACGATGGCCACCGAGGCGCTGTCCTCGGGCAACAACGTGCTGGTCGAGGAGATGGCCAACGACGTCATCGCGCAGCAGACGTCGGAGATGGCGCGGATGCGGGCGCTGTGACCGTCGCGTTGCCGGCGCCACCGGGGTTGCCCTGCCGGTCAGCGGCGGTGGTGACGGGGTGACAGGTGGCCCTCGTCGCGGGCGCCCGCGATCAGCCTCAGCGACTTGCGGCGGCTGAATCCGGTCGCTGACATGACGGCGAGCACGGGGTCGAGGCCGTCGCGTTGGGCGGCGCGGTAGATGTCGGCGACGGTACGCCGACCGGCGGCGCCGCGGGCCGCGGGGTCTGCGCGGTGGCGGCCGGTGGGTTCTGGGGGTGTTTCTTGGGTGGCGTCGGGTGCCGGTTGCGGCTCTGGCTCCGGCTCCGCTTCCGCGACCGGGGCTGTGACCAGGTCAGGTACGGGCGCTTCGGCGGCGGCGGCCGGATCGGGGGCAGGCGGGATGTCCTGGCGCCCTCCCCGCCCCCCGTCCTGGTCGGCCACCACCTTGCAGGCGTCCTGCAGCGGTGCCTCGATCACGCTCGCGAGCGCCGCGAACCCGTCCAGGGCCAGGGGTGGGTCGGCCTGCGCGTCCTCGATGGCGATGCGTCCCTCGTGGACGACGGCCAGTACGTCGATGCGGGCACCGTCGGCGAAGGTCAGCCGGACATCCACCCAGGGCGGCCGGACCTCCCGCCGGGCCGGGCCGACCAGGGGGTCTCCGGGGGCGGTGACGGTGCCGTACCCCTGCACCTCCCAGACGGGCCAGGTGGGTGTGGCGGGGTCGGGCTTGCTCGGTTCGGATCCTTCGGGTTCCTGGGCGGACATCCATCTGTGTTCCGACACATTCACAACTTAATCAGGCAATCCGTCCTTATTGTCACGGCACGCACGGGGTGGCCCGGAGGGCACCCTGTCGGCGCATACCGCGTTGTCCTCAATCGCCGGACGGGCTTGATTGTGCCGCTGCGGCCCGGATCCGCCGGTGCGGGTCGTCGCCGGGGGTGGGGTCCAAACAGGCCGGCCCGCCGCAGGCTTCTTTTCAGCCCGTCCGGCGTTTGAGGACATCTTTGACCCGCACGGTCACGACCCGACCGCAACCCCTTCAAGCCCGTCCGGCGATTGAGGACGCGCCAGGGTCAAGCGCCTCGGGCTGCCTGGGCGGAGGCTGCTGAGAGGACCGCGTCCAGCAACCCCGGGAACAGTGCATCCAGATCCGGCCGCCGCAACCCGTTCATCTTCGCCGTCCCCCGGTAGATCTGCTGAATCACCCCGTTCTCCCGCAACACCCGGAAGTGATAAGTCGTCGTCGACTTGGTGATCGGCAACGGAATCTGCGAGCAGGTCAGCTCCCCCTCCGCGCACGCCAGATCCCGGACGATGCTCAGCCGCAGCGGATCGGACAGGGCGTGCAGCACCCCCTCCAGCCGGATCTCCGCGCGCAGGGGGTGAACGAGCTCGCGGGTGCTGGTCGCGGCACTCATCGAAGGGCTCCACTTCGTCGGGAATCCCATTGTACGAGGATTCTCGTAGTTTGACATTCGCCTTACTACGATGCGTATCGTAGTAGCGGCTTCCCGCCTCCCGCCACGCCCCGTCCCGACTGGAGTCCTCCCGTGAGCGCATTGTTCGAGCCGTACACCCTGCGGTCGCTGACCATCCCGAACCGCGTATGGATGGCGCCGATGTGCCAGTACTCCGCCGAGGAGACCGGCCCCGACGCGGGCGTTCCCCTCGACTGGCACTTCGCCCACCTCGCGGCACGGGCCGCCGGCGGTGCGGGGCTGATCCTCACCGAGGCCACGGCCGTCAGCCTGGAGGGCCGGATCAGCGTCGCCGACCTCGGCATCTGGAACGACAGACAGGTCGAGGCGTTCCGCCGCATCACCCGCTTCCTCGTCTCGCAGGGGACGGTCCCGGGAATCCAGCTGGCGCACGCGGGGCGCAAGGCCTCGACCGACCGCCCCTGGAAGGGCGGCGGCGCGGTGGCCCCCGACGCCAACGGCTGGGAGGTGCTGGCGCCGAGCCCGGTGCCGTTCGCGGAGGGGCATCTGGTGCCCGCCGAGCTGTCGGTGGAGCAGATCCAGGAGATCGTCGGACAGTTCGCGGCGGCGGCCCGGCGGGCCCGCGAGGCCGGGTTCCAGGTCGCGGAGGTGCACGGCGCGCACGGCTACCTGATCGGCCAGTTCCTCTCCCCGCACAGCAACAGGCGCACCGACGCCTACGGGGGGTCGTACGAGAACCGCACCCGCTTCGCCCTGGAGGTCGTGGACGCGATCCGGGCGGAGTGGCCCGACGACCTGCCCGTGTTCTTCCGTATCTCCGCGACCGACTGGCTCGACGAGGGCGGGTGGACCGTGGACGAGACGGTACGGCTGGCGGACGACCTGGTGGCGCACGGCGTGGACCTGCTCGACGTGTCGAGCGGCGGGAACGCGGCGCACGCCCGCGTCCCGGCCGGCCCCGGCTATCAGGTGCCGTTCGCGGCCCGCGTCAAGGCGGAGACCCGGATGCCCGTCGCGGCCGTCGGCCTGATCACCGACCCGGAGCAGGCGGAGAAGATCGTCGCCAACGGCGAGGCGGACGCGGTCCTGCTCGGCCGTGAGCTGCTGCGCGACCCGTACTGGGCCCGCCGCGCGGCCCGCGAGCTGGGCGGCGCGGTGCACACCCCGCCGCAGTACGCGCGGGCCAACTGACCTACCGGTCGGTCCCGTTGACGGTCCGTCAGGGAAGCTGCCAGTTGACCGGCTGCGCTCCCTGACGGACCAACAGGTCGTTGGCGCGGCTGAACGGCCGCGATCCGAAGAAGCCCCTGTCGGCCGACATCGGGGAGGGGTGGGCCGACTCGATCGCCGGGTATTCCCCCAGGAGGGGAGCCGCGTTGCGGGCGTCGCGCCCCCACAGGATGGACACCATGGGCTTGCCCCGGGCGGCCAGGGCCCGGATCGCCTGCTCGGTGACCTCTTCCCAGCCCTTGCCGCGGTGCGCGGCCGTCTTGCGGGGCGCGGTGGTCAGCGCGCGGTTGAGCAGCAGTACGCCCTGGCTCGTCCACGGGGTCAGGTCACCGTTGGACGGGAGGGGCAGGCCCAGATCCGACTGGAGTTCCCGGAAGATGTTCTGGAGGCTGCCCGGGATGGGGCGGACGTCGGGGGCCACGGCGAAGCTGAGGCCGATGGCGTGTCCCGGCGTCGGGTACGGGTCCTGGCCGACGATGAGCACACGCACGTCGTCGAACGGCTGCTGGAACGCGCGCAGCACGTTCGCCCCCGCGGGGAGATAGGTACGACCGGCGGCTATCTCCGCGCGCAGGAAGTCGCCCATCTCGGCGATGCGCCCGGCCACGGGGGCCAGTGCGTGTGCCCAACCGGGCTCGACAATTTCGTTCAGAGGTCGTGCTGCCACGGGTGTCACTCTACTGGTGCCGGGAGCGTGCCCAGGACCCCGTCAACCGACCGCCGGGACCAGCCACTTGCCGGGGCCTTTCGGGCCTCGGCCGGGGCGGATCCGCCACGCGCGGTGGGCGCCCCCTCCCCGGGGGCCGCGTGTCCCTTCCTTAAGGTGGGGGCGTACGGGGACGAGCCAGGGACGCCGTGAGGAACCGGGTGCGGGAATGAGCTGGGTGCTGGGCGTCGACTCGGGCGGCTCGGGGCTGCGGATCGCGCTGCGGTCCGTCGGGGACCCCGCGCGCGTCCTGTCCGCCGATCCGGGTGAGCCGCTGCGTACCGGCCCCTCGGGCATCGACCCTGGCCAGTTGCTCCGCCAGCTGGTGCCCGTGGCCGAGGAGTTGCTGTCCCGGGCCGGAGCTCGGGAGCCGGCCGCGGTGGCTGTCGGCGCGGCCGGGATGGCCACGCTCGGCGACGGGCTGCGCGCGGAGCTTCCCGCCGCGCTGGCACGGTCGCTGGGGGTACGGCGGCTCGCGCTCGCCGCCGACGCCGTCACCGCGTACGCCGGCGCTCTCGGCCAGCGGGCCGGGGTGGTCGTCGCGGCCGGCACGGGCATGATCGCGCTGGGGACGGACCTGACCGCCTGGCACCGCGCCGACGGCTGGGGACACTTGCTGGGCGACTGCGGGGGCGGCGCCTGGATCGGCCGCGCGGGGCTGGAGGCCGCCCTGCGGGAGCACGACGGCCGGCGCGGCGGCTCGCCCGCGCTGCTGGCCGCCACCGAGAAATTTTTCGGGCCCGTCGGCGGGCTGCCCGGACTCCTCTATCCGCGGAGCGACCGGCCCGCCGTACTCGCCTCGTTCGCGCCCGAGGTGGCGCGCGCGGCGGCCGGTGATCCGGTCGCGCGGTCGATCCTCACGGCGGCCGCGGAGCAGATCGCCGAGTCGGCCGCGGCGGCCGGCCCGAGCAGCGGTACGTACGAAGTCGCCCTTACCGGTGGCCTGTTCAAGCTGGGCGAGCCGCTGCTGACCCCGCTGCGGGCCGCGCTGGCCGCCGGGTCGCCGCGTGCCCGCACGGTGCCCGCGGCCGGCGATCCGCTGGTGGGCGCGTTGGACATCGCGGCCGCGCTCGCCACGGACACGCTGCGACTCCCGCCCGACGAGCGGCTGTTGTACATCCCGACACAACAGGATAGATGAGCAGAAATATACCTAACGGATAAATAGGGACAGATGCCTCGGTGTTGGCCCCTCCCCGAACAGCCGCACCCACAAAACCAGTAGCATTCGACGCCATGAGCACCCCCACTGGGCCTGCACCCGGCCTGCCTGTACGAATGCCGCGACCCCGCCAGTCGGGGCGCCACCGCCGCCCGGAACCCGTGGCGGCGCCCGAAGGTGCGCCCGCGCTGGTCCTCGCCGTCCCCGGCGCGCCCTCGGACGCGGCCCGCGGCCTGGCCGAGGAAGTCATCAGCATCGCCCGCTCCGAGCTGCCGGGACTGGACGCCGCGATCGGCTTCCTGGACGGCTCCGACGACGCGGACGAGACGACCGAGCAGCCGACGCTCGAGGCTGTCCTGACCCGCATCGCCGCCCGGCGCATCGAGCGCTACGAGCTGGCGAAGGCCGCGGGCCGCGAGGTGACCGAGCCCGAGGGCCCGGCCGCCGTGGTCGTGCCCCTGCTCACGGGTCCCGAGAACGACCTGCTCGACCGGATACGCCAGGCTGTCGCGGGCAGCGGCACGGAGACGCGGACGACGGACGTTCTCGGTCCGCACCCGCTGCTCGCCGAAGGCCTGCACGTACGGCTGTCGGAGGCCGGTCTGGCCCGCGCCGACCGCGCCAGGCTGTTCACGGTGGCGACGGCCGCCGACGGCATCATCCTGGTGACGGTGGGCGGCGAGGAGGCGGTACGGACCGCCGGGATCACGGGCATGCTGCTGGCCGCGCGCCTCGCCGTACCGGTGATGGCCGCCGCGCTCGACGTGGAGGGCTCGGTCGCCGCCGTCGCGGAGGAGCTGCGCGGCTCCGGTGCGACGCAGCTCGCGCTCGCCCCGTACCTGGTCGGTCCTGAGCTTCCCGGCGGGCTGCTCGACGCGGCTCTCAAGGAGGCCGACTGCGCCGCGGCCGAGCCGCTCGGCGCGTACCCCGCGATCGGCAAGCTGGTGCTCTCGAAGTACACCTCGGAGCTGGGTATCGCGGAGCAGGCGCAGGGCGCCCCGACCCACTGACGTCCCGCCCCTCGGGGCGGGACGGTACGCCCCGTACGCGGAAGGGCCGCGCCGGTCGTCGTCCGGCGCAGGCCCTTCCGCGGGGCGGCGAGGACGGCACGGGTCGGGCCCCGTGCCAGGAGTCGGCGGTCGGGGCCCGGTCGCCGGTGCTCAGCCGAAGATCACGCAGGAGGCCGCGGGGGCCGCGAAGGACCCCGCGGGAACGGGTGTCCCCGTCTCCTGGTCGATGTCGAACCAGCTCACGTCGCCGGAGTGCTCATTCGCGGCGTAGAGGCGGCGGCCCGCCGGGTCCAGCGCGAGATCGCGCGGCCAGCGGCCGCCGCACGGCACGGTGGTGACCAGCTCGGCCTTCTCGCGCGACGCGTCGAGCGCGAGGACGCTGATGCTGTCGTGCCCCCGGTTGGCCGTCCAGACGAACCGGCCGTCCCGCGCCACGACCACCTCGGACGCGAAGCTCTCCGTCTCCACGCCCTCAGGCAGGACCGGCGTCTCGCCGACCGGCTCCAGGACCCCCGCCGCCGCGTCCCAGCGGCAGACGGTCAGGGTCGGTTCGAGTTCGTTCAGGACGTACGCGTGCGTGCCCTCCGGGTGGAAGGCCAGGTGGCGGGGCCCCGAGCCCGCCCGCAGGACCGTTTCCCCGTGCTCGACCAGCTCGCCCGAGGCGGCGTCCGCGGCGGAGATCCGGACCGAGTCGGTGCCGAGGTCGACGGCGAGGAGCCACCGGCCGCCCGGATCCGCCACCACCTGGTGCGCGTGCGGTCCGCGCTGCCGGTCGGGGTGCGGTCCCGAACCCTCGTGCCGGAGGACCGTGCCGGCCGGGCCGGGTGTGCCGTCGGCGGCGAGCGGCAGCGCGGTGACGCTGCCGGAGCCGTAGTTCGCCGTCACCAGGTGACCGGCGAAGAGCGTGAGGTGGGTCGGCGCGGAGCCGCGGACGGCCACGGGGTCCCCGAGCGGCCGGGGCGAGCCGCCCTCCGCGCCGGGTCCGGCCACCGCGAAGGCCGCCGCCGCGCCCTCCTCGGTCTCCGAGACCGCGTAGAGCACGTCCCCGCCGGGGGCCAGCGCGAGGAACGAGGGGTCCGCCAGGGCGTCGGTGACCCCGCGCTCGGTGAGGGCGCCCGTCGCCGCGTCCACGGACACGGCGATGATGCCGCGGCCGCCTCCCGAGGTGAACGAACCTATGAAGGCCCGCCCGTCGCTGCTGCCGCTCACGTGTGTGTCCCCTCTTCGACCGAAACTCGCCGGGGCGACCGTAGCAGGCGGTCTGGACCAATTTCCCACCGCATGGGTCCGGCTCCCGCGCCGTCCCCGCGTGTACCCGGGCCGCGGCTTGGCATGCTGGGGACATGAGCCTTTCGCGCGTCCCGGCGGTCATCTTCGATCTCGACGGAACCCTGATCGACAGCGAACCCAACTACTACGAGGCCGGGCGGCGGCTGCTCGCCCGGTACGGCGTCGACGACTACACGTGGGAGCACCACAGCCGTTTCATCGGGATCAGCACCGGGGAGACGCTGGTGGCGCTGCGCGGGGAGTACGGCATCGACGCCCCCGTCGAGCGGCTGCTGGCCGAGAAGAACGCGCTCTACCTGGACCTGGTGCGCGCCTCCACGGAGGTGTTCCCGGAGATGCGGAAGTTCGTGGAGCGGCTGTATGCCGAGGGTGTACGGATGGCGGTGGCGTCCGGGTCGTCGGGCGAGGCCATCACCGCGGTGCTGGACGTGACGGGGCTGGACGCGTACTTCACGACGACGGTCTCCGCGGAGGAGGTGCCGCGCGGGAAGCCCGCCCCGGACGTGTTCCTGGAGGCGGCCCGGCGGCTGGGGGCGGCGCCGGCCGAGTGTGTGGTCCTGGAGGACGCGATCCCGGGGGTGGAGGCCGCGCGCGCGGCGGGCATGCGCTGCGTCGCCGTCCCGTACGTCGCCGCCCTGGCCGGCGATCCCGTGTACGCCACGGCCGGGCTGCTGTTCCCGGGCGGCCAGCGGGCCTTCACGGCGGACGCGGCCCACGCGTGGGTGTTCGGTCCGGACGAGCGTCCTTAGGAGGGCGCGTTGCCCTGCCCTCCTTAGGAGGACGCGTTACGCGGCGGTGTCCCGCCCCGGCGCCAGGGTGGCCAGCAGCAGGGCCACGTCGTCCTCCTGGCCCTGCCTGGTCTCGATCGTGTCGACGATGTACTCGGCCAGCCGGTCGAGGTCGCCGGGTCCGTCGTACAGCGCGCTCCTGATCCGGCGCTCCCCGACATCGATGTCCTCACCACGGAATTCGAGCAGTCCGTCCGTGCAGAGCAGGAGCGTCTCGTCGGGCCCGAGGACCAGCTCGGTGGTGGGGTAGGGCGCGTCGCTGTACTGGAGGAGCCCGAACGGCAGCCCGCCCGCCACGTCGGGACTGCTGCTGCTGCCGTCGGCGTGGCGGATCACGGGGCCCGGGTGCCCGGCCCGTACCAGCCGGGCCCGGCCGGTCGCCGGGTCGAGGTCGACGTAGATGCAGGTGGCGAGGCGGTCGGTGTCCAGGTCCTGGAGGAACCTCGACGCACGGGCCATGACGGCCGCCGGGGCGTGCCCCTCGGCGGCGTACGCGCGCAGGGCCGTGCGCAGCTGGCCCATGACGGCGGACGCCTGGATGTCGTGTCCTTGGACGTCCCCCACGACGAGGCCGACCCGGCCGCCCCTGAGGGGGACGACGTCGTACCAGTCGCCGCCGATCTGATGGCCGGTGCGGGCCGGCTGGTAGCGGACGGCGACCCGTACGCCCGGCATGTCGGGGATGGTCGCCGGCAGCATCGACTGCTGGAGCCCGACGGCCATGGCGTGCTCCTCGTCGTACAGCGCGGCCCGCTGCACGGACTGGGCGATGGTGGCCGCGAGGGCGAGCAGGAGGTTCTGTTCCTCGGGGGTGAACGCCGTCTTGCCCTCGTACATGATCGACAGCACGCCGGTGGGGCGGGCCTGGGCGATCAGGGGGAGGATCGCGCCCGCGGTGAGGGGTGTGTCCTTGACGTGCGGCCACAGCTGCGGCCACTCGGCCTCGACGCTCGCCCGGGTGATGAACACGGGGCGGTGGCTGCGGAAGGCCTCGGCGACCGGCAGGTCGGCGTCGATCCGGGAGAACTCCATCTCCTCCCGCATCGTCATGGGCAGGCTCGCGACGGCGATACGGCGCAGCCGGTCCTGGTCGAGGACGGTGAGGGAGATCGCCTGGGCGCCCACCGGGCCGAGGATCTCCCGGCTGGTGAGCGCGTCGAGGACGTCCTCGACGGTCAGCGCCCGGGAGAGGGCGGCGGTGGTCGCCGTGACCACGTCGTTCTGATGGCGGCGCTGCGGCTCCAGGACGGCCTGCTGGGCGACGTGCCGCAGCTCGGCGCTCGCGTCCCTGACGATGCCGATGGCGCGCAGCGGGTTGCCCTCGGCGTCCCGTTCGACGACGCCCTGGGTGTGCGCCCAGCGGATGGTGCCGTCGGCGCCCAGGATGCGGAAGTACGTGCCGTAGTCGCCGGGCTCGGACCGGGCCCGGGAGACCATCTCGCGGAAGCCGGCCACGTCCTCGGGCACCATGCGCGCGTAGAGGGTCTCCGGGCGGCCGTCGAAGCCGTCGGGCGGGAGGTCGAAGACCGCGAGGGCGCCCTCGTCCAGGAAGATCAGGTCGGATCGCAGGTCGCGCAGGAATCCGCCCATCCGGTTCGCCGCCAGCGTCCTGGGGAGGGCCGCCCTGAGGTCGGCGCCCAGTGCCTGGAGGGTCGCGTCACGGTCCGGCGCGGATCGGGCGCTGCGGCGCTCCATGTGGTCTGCCCTTCCTCGGCGGCGTTGGCGGGACAGCACTCATGCGACGGCGCTGGCGGGTACCGGCGGGGCGGTACGGACGGACAGGGGACCCTTTTGTCCTGGAATTTGTCCTGGAACCAACTATATGCATGGTTCGGTGGTGCGTTGGGCCCGCTTCGGGGAGAACGGTGACCGGCCCGGCCGGACGGAGCGGGCAGGGCCCTGGCCAGAGGTGGGCGTCCACGGGATATCTTGATATCAAGCAATGTCGCAGACGTGGAGCGGAGCACCTGGTGACTGACTCGACCATCATCTATACACACACCGACGAGGCGCCGGCCCAGGCGACGTATTCGTTCCTGCCCGTGGTCGAGGCCTATGCCGCGACGGCCGGGGTCACCGTGGAGAGCCGCGACATCTCCCTCTCCGGGCGCATCATCGCGGGCTTCCCCGAGCGTCTGGAAGAGGGCCAGCGCGTCGCGGACGCGCTCGCCGAGCTGGGCGAGCTGGCCAAGACGCCCGCGGCGAACATCATCAAGCTGCCGAACATCTCGGCGTCCATCCCGCAGCTCAAGGCCGCCATCGCCGAGCTCCAGGAGCAGGGGTACGCGCTGCCGGACTACCCCGACGACCCGAAGACCGACGAGGACCGGGACGTCCGCGCGCGGTACGACAAGGTCAAGGGCAGCGCCGTCAACCCGGTCCTGCGCGAGGGCAACTCCGACCGCCGCGCGCCGGCCTCGGTGAAGAACTACGCGAAGGCGCACCCGCACTCGATGGGCGCCTGGGACCCGCGGTCGAAGACGAACGTCGCGACGATGGACGCCGACGACTTCCGTACCGGTGAGAAGTCCGCGGTGATCGCCGAGGCAGGCTCGCTGCGGATCGAGCTGGCCGGGGACGACGGCACGACGACGGTCCTGCGCGAGTCCGTGCCCGTGCTGGCCGGGGAGGTCGTGGACGCCTCGGTGATGCGGGTGGCGGCGCTGCGTGAGTTCTTCACCGCGCAGGTGGCGCGCGCCAAGGCCGAGGGCGTGCTGTTCTCGGTGCACCTCAAGGCCACGATGATGAAGGTCTCCGACCCGATCATCTTCGGCCATGTCGTACGGGCCTTCTTCCCGAAGACGTTCGCCGAGTACGGCGAGACGCTCGCGGCGGCCGGCCTGAGCCCCAACGACGGGCTCGGCGGCATCCTGGGCGGCCTCGACGCGCTGCCCGACGGCGCGGCGATCAAGGCGTCCTTCGACGCCGAGCTGGCCGACGGCCCCGCGCTGGCGATGGTCGACTCCGACCGCGGCATCACCAACCTGCACGTGCCGAGCGACGTCATCGTCGACGCCTCGATGCCGGCCATGATCCGCACCTCGGGTCACATGTGGGGCCCCGACGGCCAGGAGGCCGACACCCTCGCGGTGATCCCCGACAGCAGCTACTCGGGCATCTACCAGGTCGTCATCGACGACTGCCGCGCGCACGGCGCCTTCGACCCGGCGACGATGGGCTCCGTGCCCAACGTCGGCCTGATGGCGCAGGCGGCGGAGGAGTACGGCAGCCACGACAAGACCTTCGAGATCCCCGCCACCGGTACGGTACGGGTGGTCGACGCGGCCGGCGCGGTCGTGCTCCAGCACGCGGTGAGCGCCGGTGACGTGTGGCGCATGTGCCAGACGAAGGACGTGCCGGTCCGTGACTGGGTGAAGCTGGCCGTCTCGCGCGCCCGCGCGACGGGCGTCCCGGCCGTGTTCTGGCTGGACGAGACGCGCGCGCACGACGCGAACCTCATCGAGAAGGTCAAGGCGTACCTGCCCGAGCACGACACCGAGGGCCTGCGCATCGAGATCATGGCGCCGGTCGACGCGATCGCGTTCTCCCTGGAGCGGATCCGCCGCGGCGAGGACACGGTCTCGGTCACCGGCAACGTGCTGCGTGACTACCTGACGGACCTGTTCCCGATCCTGGAGCTCGGCACGAGCGCCAAGATGCTCTCCGTCGTGCCGCTGATCAACGGGGGCGGGCTGTTCGAGACCGGCGCGGGCGGCTCGGCGCCGAAGCACGTCCAGCAGCTCATCAAGGAGAACTACCTGCGGTGGGACAGCCTGGGTGAGTTCCTCGCCCTCGCGGTCAGCTTCGAGCACCTCGCGCAGACGACGGGCAACGCGCGCGCCCAGGTGCTCGCGGACACGCTCGACCGCGCGACGGGGACGTTCCTGGACAAGGACAAGTCGCCGAGCCGGCGGGTGGGTGGCATCGACAACCGCGGCAGCCACTTCTACCTGGCCCTGTACTGGGCCCAGGAGCTGGCCCGGCAGACGGATGACGTCCAGCTCGCGGAGGCGTTCTCGGCGCTCGCCAAGACGCTCTCCGAGCAGGAGACGACGATCGTGGAGGAACTGATCGCCGTCCAGGGCAAGCCCGTCGACATCGGCGGCTACTACCGCCCCGACCCGGTGAAGGCGGCGGCGGTCATGCGCCCGTCGGCGACCTTCAACCAGGCGCTGGCGACGCTCGGCTGACGGTCCGTCCGCCGAACCTGAGCGGCCGGGTGCCCGCACCGATGGTGCGGACGCCCGGCCGTTCGCTTTTGTGGCTTACTCCGGCTGGGTCGCGATCTGGATGAGGTTGCCGCAGGTGTCGTCGAGGACGGCGGTGGTGATCGGGCCCGCCTCCAGGGGTTCCTGGGTGAAGACGACGCCGAGGCCGCGCAGTCGCTCGTACTCCGCCCGTACGTCCTCGACGGCGAACTGGTGGCTCGGGATGCCGTCCGCGGCGAGGGCGTCGCGGTAGGGCTTGACGGCGGGGTGGCCGGCGGGTTCCAGGAGGAGTTCGGTGCCGCCGGGCTCGGTCGGCGAGACGACGGTCAGCCACCGGTGCTCCCCGCCCACCGGGACGTCGTGCTTCTTCACGAAACCGAGGATCTCGGTGTAGAAGCGCAGGGCCTCGGCCTGGTCGTCGACGAAGACGCTGGTCAGACGGATCTTCATGGAGTGCTCTCTTCCGGTCCAGGGGTGGAGGTGTCGGGCGGCGGCCTCCAGCAGATCTCGAACAGCGGCTGCCCGGACCTGTCCGCGAGCTCGTCGAGGATCGTACGACGGGTGGGGTCGGCGACGCCTCAGTACCGGGCGCCGACCACGCCGGCGGCCAGCGCGTCCAGGGTCGTGAGGTCCCCGGCGCTCAGCTCGACGTCGAGAGCCGCGGCGTTCTGCTCCAGCCACGTCACCCGCTTCGTGCCGGGGATCGGGACCACCGGGGTGCCGAGCCGCTCGCCCCGGGAGACGACCCAGGCGAGGGCCACCTGCCCCGCGTGGACACCCCTGGCCGCGGCGATCTCCTTCACCACGTCGGCGAGGGCCTGGTTCGCGGCGGCGGCCTCCGCCGTGAACCGGGCGAGCCGGCGCCGCCCGTCGTCGGCGGCCAGCGCGCCCGCGTCGACCGTTCCGGTCAGGAAGCCGCGCCCCAGCGGGGCGTACGCCACCAGCCCGACCCCCAGCTCCGCGGCCACGCCGGCGACGACGGTCTCCGGGTCGCGCGTCCACAGCGAGTACTCGCTCTGCACCGCAGCGATCGGATGCACCGCGTACGCCGCCCGCAACTGCTCGCCGCTGACCTCGGAGAGGCCCAGGTGCCGGACCTTGCCCTCGGCGACGAGTTCCGCCATCGCGCCGACCGACTCCTCCAGCGGAACGCCGGGGTCGACCCGGTGGAGGTAGTACAGGTCGATACGGTCGGTGCCCAGGCGGAGCAGCGACGCGTCGGCGGCGGCCTTGATGTGGGCGGGGTCGTTGTTGATGACGACCTTGCCGCGGCCTGTCGTGAAGTCCATCCCGACCTTGGTGGCGAGGGTGACGTCGTCCCGGCGGCCGGCGACCGCGCGGCCGACCAGGACCTCGTTGTGACCCTGGCCGTAGGCGTTGGCGGTGTCGATGTGGGTGATGCCCAGGTCGAGGGCGCGGCGGATCGTGGCCACCGACTCGTCCCAGTCGGCGTGGCCGTACACCGAACTCATCCCCATGCAGCCCAGGCCTTCCGCCGAGACGGTCAGCCCCCCGCCGAGCTTGACCTGCTTCACCTGCTTGACCTGCTTCATCTGCTGCTCCCTGCTCTCGTGGCGTCCGAGCCGGTGCGGCTCGGGCCGCCGTTCCGCGGCCCGCCGTCCACCAGGCTGTCGCGCGACGGACCGGCAGGGAGGGCCCCCGTCTTCCTGGGACAATCCGGGACAGTCACAGCGCCGGTCCCGGTGCCTACCCTGGGAAGCATGGAGACACCGACCGTTCCGAACGCGCTGGGTGACTTCCTGCGCGCGCACCGGGAGCGGGTGCGCCCGGAGGACGTGGGGCTGGAGAGCCTCGGCCACCGGCGCACCCCGGGCCTGCGCCGCGAGGAGGTCGCCCTGCTCGCCGGCGTCAGCACCGACTACTACCTCCGCCTGGAGCAGGGCCGCGACCGTACGCCGTCGGTCCAGGTGCTCGAAGCGATCGGCCGCGTCCTGCGCCTGGACGGCGACCAGCAGGCGTACGCCCTCGCCCTGGTACGGCCCAGGCCGCGACGGCGCAGCCGTACACCCGAGACGGTCCCGGCCGGGACGCTGCGCTTCCTCCACGCCCTGCCCATGCCGGCCTTCGTCCAGAACCACTACCTGGACGTGCTCGCGGCCAACGGCCCGGCTCAGGCCCTCTCGCCCCACATGCGGCCCGGCGCGAACCGGCTGCTCGCCGCGTTCCTCGACCCCGCCGAGAAGGAGCTGCACGAGGACTGGGAGCACGCGACCGCGGCGGCCGTGGGCCAGCTCCGCGCCACCATGGGCACCGAGACCGACGACCCGCGGATGGTCGCGCTGGTGGGCGAGCTGTCGCTGAAGAGCGACCACTTCCGCCGCCTCTGGGCCCGCCAGGACGTGGTACGCCCTCGCGGCGGCCCGGTCCGGCTGCACCACCCCGAGGTGGGCGAACTCGTCCTGCACCGCGAGAAGTTGGTCGTCGCCGGCACCGAGGGCCAGACCCTGGTCGCCTATCACGCCGACGCGGCGACCCCTTCGGCCGAGGCGCTCGCCCTCCTGGGCACGCTCGCGCTGGAGCGCACCGCGGAGCCGCGATCCGACCGCGGCTGAACCAGTGGCCGACGGGTCTGTTTCTAGGCCGCGGCGCCGCCGTCGACGACCAGGTCGCTGCCGACCACGGAGGCGGCGTCCGGTGAGGCCAGGTACAGCACCGCCGCCGCGATCTCGGCGGTGGACGAGACGCGTCCCAGCGGGGAGACCCTCTTCATGCGCTCGGCGCGGTCGGCGTCGGTCTCACCGGGGCGCAGTGACATCGGCGTGGCGGAGGGGCCGGGGCTCACCGCGTTGATACGGATCCCCTCGGCGATGTGGTCCAGGGCGGCGGCCCGGGTCAGCGCGGAGACGGCCGCCTTGGTGGCGATGTAGCCGGCCAGGCCCGGGACACGGCGGTGCGCGCCGAGGTTGGCGGCGATGTTGACGATCGCCCCGCCGGTGGGCTGGAGGCGCATCCGGGCGACTTCGGCCTGGAGGCAGAACAGGACTCCGGTGACATTGACGTCGAGCAGGGTGCGCCAGTCCTCCTCCGGGAGGTCCGCCACAGGCGTCCCTCCCCGGAAGATCCCCGCGTTGTTGACGGCGACATCGAGACCGCCGAAGTGTTCGACGGTGCGGGCGACCAGGGCTTCCACGTCCTGGGAGCGGGTGACGTCGGCGGTGACGGCGACCGCCGTACCGGCCGCCTTCCCGATCAGGGCGACGGTCTCGTCGAGCGCGGGCGCGGTGCGTCCGGCCACGACCACCGAGGCTCCTTCGGCGGCGAACGCGAGGGCGACGGCCCGGCCGAGGCCGGAGCCCGCGCCGGTGACGAGGACGGTCTTGCCGGCGAAGCGTGCGGTCATCGTGCTGACTCCTTGGTCGGGCGGGGGCTGCCGGGGGGTGGTGGGGCGAAGGTCGCAGGAGCACACGGACGGGGGCCGCCCTGTTAATTGACCGATCGTTCCACAATTCAGGCGCCGTCAGGCTCGGTTCAGTCGTTCCGTCGTCCGGTCGTTCAGTCCAGGAGTCCCAGCGCCTGCTCGGCCGCGTCCCGCACCCGGCCCGGGTCGTCCGACGCCTTGCCGACCACGCGCAGGCCCTGCATCAGTACCAGCAGCATCCGCGCGAGTGCGCGCGGGTCGCGGTCCTCGGACAGTTCGCCCTGGGCGCGGGCCCGCGCGAGCGCCGCGTGCAGCAGGGTCTCCAGGTGGGCCCAGCTCGCCTCGACCCTGCGGGCCGCCGCCGGGTCCCGCGCGCCCAGCTCGGTGGCGGTGTTGGTGACGAAGCACCCTTTGCCACGCTGTTCTTCGGAGGTCGCCTCGGCCGCGAACCGCCGTACCACCGTCCGTACGGCCGGCAGCACGGGGCCGGGCCGGGACAGTTCCGCCAGGAGCTCCGCGTCCCGGCTCTCGTTGTACCGGTCCAGCGCCTTCAGATAGAGCTCGTGCTTGCTGCCGAAGGTGGCGTAGACGCTGGCGCGCCCGATGCCGAGGCGTTCGACGAGGTCCGCCATCGAGGTCGCCTCGTACCCCCGCTGCCAGAACAGGTCGAGGGCTGACCGCAGCGCGGCGTCCGGGTCGAATTCCTTGGTCCTGGGCATGCCCGAACCCTAGGAGATACGGAAACGATCGGTCAAGTATCCCCGAGGCCTACGAGGCCGCCTCCGGAGGCGTGGCGATGTCCTGGACGACTTGCCAGAAGGCGTCGCCGCCGGCCGGGCCGGTGCGCGCGAGCAGGGCACGGCGGACCGCCCGCGCGTGCGCCGGGCGGGCGACGGACAGGGCCGTACGACCTTCGTCCGTGGCAACGACCAGCACGCGCCTGCCCGGTCCGTCCTCACGCCGGAGGAGCCCCCGCTCGGCCATCCGGGACAGCTGACGCGACAGACGCGCGCGTTTCCAGTCCAGCATGGCGCCGAGGTCGAGTTGGGGCATGCGGCCGTCGCCGTTCTCGATCACGCGCGAGAGGACCGCGAAGTCGGGCGCGGACAGCCCCGACGCATCGTGGATCTCCTGCGCGACCGCGCCGAGAACCGCGTCGTTCGCCTGCTTCCAGGCGATCCACCGTGCCATCTCGGCATCGTCCAGGGGCTGCGTCATGGGCACACCCTACCTCGCGGTTGCCATGTAAACACGAACGGGCGCATGATGGTTTACATGGAAACCCAAACGAAACGCTCGCAGCGGCAGACCGTGCTCATCACCGGCGGCGGATCAGGCATCGGTCTGGGCCTGGCCGAACGGCATCTCGCCGCCGGACACCGCGTCATGATCACCGGCCGCCGCCCCGACCGGCTCGCCGCGGTGGCCGACCGCCTCCCCGGCATCGAGACCTTCACGAACGACATCGCCACCCCGGAAGGACGGGAGCAGCTGGCCGATCAGGTCCGGAGGACCCTGCCGGAACTGCGTGTACTGATCAACAACGCCGGCGTCCAGCGGCGTGTGGGCATCGCTTCCGACCACTCCCCCTGGGCCGAGGCGCAGAACGAGATCGACATCCTGCTCGCCGCACCGGTGCACCTCGGGCGGCTGCTCGTCCCGCACATGCTGGCCCACGGCCGTCCCGGCGTCCTGATCAACGTCACCTCCGGCGGGGCCTTCTTCCCCCAGCCGTTCGCCCCGCTCTACAGCGCCGCGAAGGCCGCGCTGCACAGTTACACCGTGAACCTGCGGCACGCGCTGAAGGCCACCCCGCTCCGCGTGGTGGAGCTCATGCCCCCGGCGGTGGCCACCGCGCTCGCCGGGCCCGGCCAGGCGCACGGCGCGGACCCGGACGACTTCTGCGACACCGTCTTCCCGCTGCTGGACGGCACCCATCCGGAAGTCGGGTACGGTCCGACGGCGACGCCCGAGTTCACCTCGCGACGCACCGCCGAACAGCGCACGTTCGACACCATGTCGGCCCGCTTCCCCGTCCCCGCCTACGGTCCCGGCGGCGTGGGCGTGGGGGTGTGAACGTACAGCGGGGCCGGTCCTCGAAAGGACCGGCCCCCTTGCGACCTGGTGATGCGCGGGTCCGGGTCGCCGGGCTAGAACAGCGTCTTCACGTTGTTGCCGAAGGTCCAGTTCTTCGAACCGTCCCAGTTGATGGACCAGGTCATCAGGCCCTTGAGGCCGTTGCCGTACTTGCTCCAGGCCTGCGAGACCAGGTTCGGCGCCATGTAGCCGCCGCCCGCGCCCGCCTGGGCGGGGAGTCCCGGGACCTGCTTGTCGTACGGCACCTTGATGGTGGTGCCCTGGACGACGAGTCCCTTGTTGAGGCAGTCGGTCTGGGCGGTGAAGCCCGCGACGGTGCCGGCGGAGTACGAGTCGCCGGAGCAGCCGTACATGCTGCCGTTGTAGTACTGCATGTTCAGCCACCAGAGGCGGCCGTTGTCCGCGTACTTCTTGATGATGGGCAGGTACGAGCCCCAGATCGAGCCGTAGGTGATGGACCCGCCGGTGACGTAGGCCGTCTCGGGGGCCATCGTGAGGCCGAAGTTCGAGGGCATCTGGGCGAGGACGCCGTCGATGATGCGGATCAGGTTGGCCTGCGAGGGGGACGGCTTGGTGATGGTGCCGCTGCCGACCAGTCCGGTCTCGATGTCGATGTCGATGCCGTCGAAGTTGTACTTCTTGAGGATCGGCACGATCGTCGCGACGAAACGGTCCGCCACGGCGGTGGAGTTGAGGTCGATGCCGGCCGCGGCGCCGCCGATCGACATCAGGAGCGTCAGGCCGTTCTGCTTGGCCTGGCACATCTCGGCCGGGGTCGCGACCTTGACCGTCGCGTCCATCCCGTCCTCCCAGAGGACCGTGCCGTCCGAACGGATCACGGGGAAGGCGGCGTTGACCACGTTGTAGCCGTGGGCGGCGATGCGGCTGTCGGTGAGGGGGATCCAGCCGAGCGGGGGGTGGACGCCGTTCGCCGCGCCGTCCCAGTTCTCCCAGTACCCCTGGAGAACCTTGCCCGCGGGCTTCGACTTGACCGCGCAGGTCTCGGCCTGCGGCGCGCTCGGCGCGGCGGCGGCCGGCAGTTGCGCGAGGAAGGCGAGCGCGAGTCCGGCGCCGAGGATGCGTATGGTCCGACCGATCATGCGGTAGTCCCTTCTGGCCATGGCAGGCGGCACCAGATCGGGCCGGCCGTCCATGGCGGGTCTGTGGGGGGACCCGGCCAACTCCCGGCCCGCGAGGGCCCGGAGACGTCCTTGGGTGTTCCGCCGAACGGTAATTTGGTCCAGACCTTCGGTCAATAGGTCTGGACCACGCAGGGGTCAGGTCAGGGCTTCGCCGCGGTCTGCGGGTCACCCCGGGCGGCGAGGTGACGAATCGTCACCTGATTTCGCCCAATTCCGCAACATCCCTCACCCAAAACCCAGTTGACCCGTAGAGTCACCAATCCCCCACGATCCGCGACAGCCGACCGATCCGAGGGGATCCTCACGTGACCCAGCAGTACCCGAACCAGCCCCAGCAGCCTGCCCAGGGACAGCCGCACCACCCGGGTCAGCCCCCGCAGTACGCGTACCAGCAGCCGCAGGCGCCGTACCCGGGTCAGGGCCCGGCTCCCTACCAAGCGCCGCAGGAGCCGAAGAAGTCCTGGGTGGCCCGCCACAAGGTGCTGACCGTCATCGGTGGGGTCTTCGCCTTCGTCGTCGTTGTGGGCATCGCCGCCGGCGGGAGCGACGGCGGCAAGCCGTCCGACACGGCTGCGGTGGCCCCGGAGAAGAAGGCGGACGCCCCCGCCAAGGACGCGAAGGACGCCGATGCCGCGCCCGCGGCGAAGGAGAAGCCCGCCGCCCCGGCCGAAGAACGGTCCGCGGCCGACCGGTTCAAGGCCTTCGTCACGAAGAACGGCCTCGACACGGAGAAGTCCGCCGTCGAGCACGTCACGAAGGTCCAGGGCGCCGACGAACAGAACGACATCCTGGACTCGGTCGACATCTACACCGACTACTCCGGTGGCTTCATGAGCGAGAACGCCAGCCAGGCCAAGTTGATCGCCTCCGCCTTCGCGGACTGGAAGGACTCGGAGAACGGCCTCGTCACGGTCTACGGCAAGGACGGGGACCTGATCACGAACGGCAACTTCTGATCCGGCGAGACGTCACGGCCCCGGCCCGAACGACCCCTCGGGCCGAGTCCGCCACCATCCCTTCCGTACCGCCGCCGGTGCGTCCCTCACCGCATTTCGGTGCGCCTTCCGAGGACAAGACCCATGACCACAGAACCGCCCGCACCGCCGCCCCTGCCACCGACCGCACCGGAGCCCCCGCCGGAGCCACCGAACGCACCCGAGCCGAACGGTCCAGCTCGACCCTCACGGGCCCGGACTCTCACCGCGGCCCTCGTCGGCGCCCTCGTCGGCGCGGCGGCCGTCGGCACCGCCTGGTACGTCACCGACACCGACGACGTGAACGAGAGGACGACCCCCGCTCGCGCGGTCGCCGACAGTGGCGCCTCGGCGGCCGACACCTTCACCCTCACCGGGGAATTTGTCCTTGCCGACGGAGCGGTGGACGACGGGATCGGAGGCTGCGAGGGCACGGGCGGCTACGACGACATCAGTCTGGGCACCTCGGTGACGGTGTACGACGCCGCAGGTGCCGTCGTCGGTACCAGTTCGCTGGTGCTGTCGGAGTTCGACGCTGACGCCCGCTCCTGCACGTTCGACGTATCGGTCGAAAACGTGCCTGCGAGAAAGGACTTCTACCAGGTGGAGGTGTCCCACCGGGGCAAGGTGCAGCTGACGGAAGCAGAAGCAAAGGGTGGGGCGTTCGCGGCGAGCCTCGGGTGAGCGTCGTCGGTCTCGGTCGTGAGGCGGACAACGGGGTAAGCGGACTCCGGGCCGGAGTGGTCCGGTCCGGAGCCCGCTCGCTCCCCCGAGATGCCCGTCAGGAGCCGTTGGGGTTCCTGACGGACAGTCTGTGACGCGTGTTACGCGTGTGGTGCGGAAGGGGTCAGTAGAGCTTGGCCACCGCCGTGCGGGTGGTGGTGCGGAAGCCGTTGAGGGGCGCTCCGTCGAGGTCGCCGAGCTGGCCCCAGCCGATCACCGTGACCGCCCTGCCGTCGCGGCCGACCGAGTAGAGCGCGATGTCGGTTGAGCCGACCTCGGGGTCGGCGGTGTCGATGCTGTACACGTCCGCGCCCTCCTCGACGTTGATCCGGCCGTGGTAGAACGCCTCGCCCTGAAGCCCCGGGTACTCCGCCCGGAGCCGGTCGAGGCACCCCTCGATCGCGGTACGCAGCTTCGTGGCCAGCGCCTTCGCCTTGGTCTCGCTGGCGGCGACCGTGATCGTCTGCCGGGCACCGGTGTCCAGGTCGGTCCTGAACTCGCGGTGCCTGCTGTTCGCGTCCGGTACGACCCCGTCCACGCAGAAGTCGTCGGCCGCCCCCGACTGCGCCGGGCCGGCGATCCACGGTGTGCTCGCGGCCGGCAGCTGGGAGGCCGAGAGGAAGGCGGGTGCGACGGGAGTGGCGGTGGCGGCGGTGATCGTGGCGACGGTCATCCCGAGGGCCGCTGTGGTCAGAGCGGCGGCGCGGAACCTGTTGGTGATCATGGAAGGACTTCCCCCGTGTTCGTCGTTGGCTGAACGATCACCAGCTTCGACGGCGCGTGGGACGGCCGCAAGGACCTGAGCGGTCCGTGGAACGATGGAACCGTTCCACCCCCTTTGACGTGGGACTCTTCAGTAGGGGTGGAACGCCGTCCTGTGACGGCAGGGGGGAGCGGGCACGCTGTGGGTACGCCGAAGGACGCGGAGACCGACGCGTTCGCGCGACGGCTGCGCGAGATCCGGGACGGCTCCGGCCGTAGTTACGGTGCGCTGGCGCGCCGGGTGGGGGTGAGCGGCTCGACGCTGCACCGGTACTGCTCGGGGGCGACGGTGCCGGTGGAGTTCGCGCCGATCGAACGGCTGGCCCGGTTGTGCGGCTGCGAGGCCGACGACCTGATCGCCCTTCACCGCCTGTGGGTACGGGCCGACATCGAGCGCCGGAGACGTCAGGAGGCCGGCGCGGGAGCGGGGGTCGGGGCGGGGGCAGAGGCGGGAGCCGCGGCAGGGGCGGAGGCCGGGGCGGCCGGCGCGGATGACGTGGACGACGCGCGTGACGTGGAGGCCGCGGATCCCGCCGAGGTGGACGAGGAAGCCGGGCCCGGCGAGGGAACGGACGTCCTCGCCGTCGGCCCTCCCGCTCCCGCGCGCCGCCGCCTCGTGCGCCGTACCGGCTACTCCGCCGTCGGCGCGGCCGTCCTCGCGCTGGTCCTCCTCGTGGCCTTCGACCGCTCGCCGCTCTCCGTCGCCGACCGGCAGCGCGCCTCCGAACGACCGCCCGCCGAGCGGACCACCGGCGCCCCGCCGCCGTCCGGTGGCGGCGCCACCGCCGACGGCTCCCCCTCCCCCAGCGCCTCCAAAACCGCCTCCGCCTCCCCCGGAGCGCCCCGGTCGGGCCGTCCCCGGACGACGGGCAGCCCCCGCCCGGGCGCCACGAACAGCGGGAAGGCCCCCGGCACGGGAACCGCCAAAGGCAACGGCGGAGGCGGCGGGGACAGCGGCGGCACTCCCTTCACCTGGAGCACCAACCGCTATGTATGGGAGGGCGGTTGCGGGCACGCCTTCCTCGTCAACCGCTCCCCGGCCACCGTCCCCCCGCCCCCCACCGAGTCCGACGCCGAGCCCTGGGCCCGGTCCGTCGGCGCGGTGGACGCCGGGGAGAGCAGCGTGAGGGTCACCGTGCAGGGCAAGAGCGACACGGCGGTGGTGCTCCAGGCCCTGCACGTGCGGATCGCCGCGAAGCGAGCGCCCCTGCCGTACAACGCGTACAACATGAGCCCCGGCTGCGGTGGCTCCATCACGCCCCGCCTGTTCGACGTCGACCTCGACTCGTCGCGCCCGATCGCCCGTTCCAAGGCGGGCAACGACGCGGGCGAGCCGATCCCCGCCGTCTCCTTCCCCTACAAGGTCTCGGCCACGGACCCCGAGATCCTGCTCGCCACCGGCCGCACGGTCACCTGCGACTGCGAGTGGTACCTGGAGCTGGAGTGGAGCAGTGGGGCGCGCTCGGGCACCGTACGCATCGACGACCGGGGGAAGCCGTTCCGTACGAGCGGCCTCCGGGGCCGCCCCGCCTATGACTACGACACCGGAACGCACCGCTGGATCCCGGCGGAGTCGACCCTGACGACCGACGGGGCCGAGGAGGCCGACTCCACCGGCCAGGCCGACCCCGCCGAGGCAAGCGCCGAGGCCACCGGGCCCGCGGACACGCCCTGAGACGCGTCCGCGGACCCGGGTCGCCGATGTCGGCGCGTCAGTTCCAGCCCGTCAGCCCCGCCCCGTACTGGTAGAGCGGATTCCCGTACGTGGGCGGCACCGGCTGGCCCGCGTCGATCTTCGCCCTGATGTCGGCGCGTTCCGCGTCCGTCGCGCCGAGGTCGTAGGGCAGGTCCCACTTCTCGTTGGAGTCGGCCTGGACGTCACCGCCGCCCGGCTTGAGGACCTGGTCGAGGCTCCTCGGCATCTGCCACGGCAGCTTCCCGCGCGGGGTGTAGTCGCCGAAGAGCAGCGAGGCCGTGGCGGGACCCACCTCCTCGCCGCCCCGGTAGGTGACCACGATGGCGTCCGCGAGGCCGTTCCACTCGCTGATCACGATCGGCCGCGGCAGGGTGAGCACCACGACGACCGGGATCCCCTGGTTCTTGAAGTTCCGGATCAGGGCGAGTTGATCGGCCGGCAGATACGGCTGGGTGTTCGGCCACGAGGTGGCGTGGGTGTACGACGGCTCCCCCACGGCCACGATCGCCAGCTTCGGCGCCGGACCGCTGTCCTGGTACACGTTGACCCCGGCGGTCGCGGCTCTCGCCCTGATCGCCTCCAGCGTGGTCAGTGAACCGTAGTTGGGGTGGAAGTAGCTGGACCAGATGCAGCACGCGGCGCCGTCCGTGGCCCGGGCGCCCGCGACGACGATGTTGTCGCCCCGGTTGAGCCGGACCGGCAGCACGCCGTTGTTCTTGAGCAGGGTGTTGGACTCGCGTGCCGCCTTGTTGGCGAGGGCGACGTAACTCGGCTGGTGGAACCGGTAGGGGCCGTTGACCGGATCGCCGTACGGCCGGTCGAAGACGCCCAGTTGGAACTTGAGCCGCAGGATCCGGGTCACCGCGTCGTTGATCCGCGCGATCGGCACCTGCTGCTGGAAGCCCGCCATGGTGAAGCCGGCCGCGCCCGGGTCGGCGCCGCCCATCACGTCGGACCCGGCGTTGGCCGCGTTCACCCAGGCGCCCGAGGGCAGCCAGTCGGTGGTGATGAGGCCGGTGTAGCCGAGGTTCTGCCGCAGATACGCGAGGATCTTGGCGCTGTCGCCCGCGCCGGGCCCGCCCGGGTCGAGGAACGAACTGCCCGCGTAGCCCGGCATGATGTTGACGGCCCCGGCCTCCATCGCCGCCCGGAACGGGATCATGTGGTACTTGATGGTGACCCCGTCGTAGACGATGCCCGCCTCACCGCCGGCTCCTTCGCCGGGCCAGTGCTTGACGGTCGCGAGGACGGAGGACGGGTTCAGCTCGGGTCCGCCCTGGAGGCCCGAGACCAGGGCCCGCAGCTGCGCCCCGACGGCGTCGGCGTTCTCGCCGCCGCCCTCCTGGATGCGGGGGTAGAGCACCTTGGTGCCGACCTCGGCGAGCGGCGAGAGGGTGCCGCGCGCGCCGACCTCCAGTTGCTCCTTGCGCTGCATGTCGGCGAGTTGGTAGTCGAGCGGGTAGTCCTTGCTCGCCCCCAGTGTGCTCTGGAGCGGGTACGTGGTCTGGTAGCCGGCCGTGGTGTCACCGGCGGACACCGGCGGGATGCCGAGCCGGGTGGCAGCCGTGGAGAGCAGGATGTCGTGGAGGTCGGCGGGCTGGGCCGGGCCGAAGTGCCAGCCGGAGCGCGGGAACGCCTGGACGTTGTAGAACATCTGGTAGGCCTTCTCCTCCGGTGTCATCCTGCCGAGGAGATCGCTGACCCGGGTCTCGACCGGCTGCCGCCAGTCCTCGTACGGCTCCAGGGTCCCGTTCTTGTTGAGGTCGCGCGCGCCGTTGACGAGGCCGACGCCGTCGCTGACGGTCTCGATGTCGGGCTTGTAGAGGCTGAACGTACGGATGTTGGAGGTGGTCCGCGCCCCGGAGCCGCTCACCGCCACGACGTACCACTTGTAGGTCCAGCGGTCGGTGATGTCCCAGGTGGGCGCGTAGGTGGTGCCCGTGGGTTCGGCGACCTTGGTGTAGAGGTCGAGGAGGTTGCCCGACGCGGTGAAGTCGTAGTCGGTACGGCTGACGTTGAGCCACACCTCGTAGCGGGCGGCGCCGGGGACGGCCGCCCAGGAGAACGCGGGGCGGCGGGTGCTCGTCACCATGGCCCGGTCGGCGGGCGCGGACAGCGCGAACTGGTTGAGGGTGCCGGGGGCCTTGGTGGGCGGGGACAGCAGCGGCGCGGTGGCGGTGGAGCTGTCGACCGATCCGAAGACCTGGAACTCCCAGAGCGAGACGCCGTATCCGGTGGCCCGGGTCGTGGCGAACAGCCGGACGTACCGTGCCTTGCCGGTGACGGGTGGCCGTTCGACGCCGCCCTTGCCCGTGGTGGTGGTGTGGACCACGGTCCAGTTCGTACCGTCGTCGGACAGCTCGACGCGGTAGCCGGAGGCGTACGCGGACTCCCAGTTCAGCTCGACGCCGGTGATGGTGGCGGCTCCGCCGAGGTCGACCTGCAACCACTGGTTGTCGGCGAACTGGCTCGACCACCGGGTGTCGGTCCGCCCGTCGAGGGCCGCGGCGGGTGCGTTGGCGCCCTCCCAGGTGGACGCGGACACCTGCTTGTAGGCGGAGATCGGGGTGCCGGTGGGGGTGGGGCCTCCTCCTCCGCCCGCCGTGCCGTACACCTGGAACTCCCAGAGGGAGTAGCCGTAGCCGGTGGCGCGGGCGGTGCCGTACATCCGCACGTAGCGGCCGCTCCCGTTGACGGCGATCGTCTGGTTGCCGCCGGGGCCGGTGGTCGTGGAGTGGACGTCGGTCCAGTTCTGGTCGTCGCCCGAGACCTGGATCTTGAACGACGTGGCGTACGCCGTCTCCCAGTTGAGGACGACGGAGCTGATGGTGGCGGTGGCGCCGAGGTCGACCCGTATCCACTGCGGGTCGGCGGCGGCGCTGGACCAGCGGGTCCCCGCGTCGCCGTCGACCGCCGCGGAGGCCGGGGTTCCGGCGTTCTCGGTCGAGGAGGTGGTGACGGCCTTGCCCTGCGACAGCAGGGTGTCGGCCGCCTGGGCGGTGCCGGCCGAGGTGGCGGCGGCACCGCCCGCCGCGAGGCTCATCGCGACGGCCACCGCGAGCAGCGGTCTGCGGCGCCGGACGGTTCGCAGTAACGAGGACAGGAGGCGCATGCGGGTCTCCACGGGTGTGATGCCTCTCCACCACAACGCCGGGACACGGTCGGCGACGGCGCGTGCGGGGCGGCTGTCGGTGACTCAGGACACAGACTCAGGACGCGTCGCCCCGCGGCCGGGAACGACCACGGAGAGCGCTCTCCCGCGAGAGTGGCTTTATGACTGAGCACTGTCAACCCTTGGCACCGTTCCCGGTACGCGATCTCCTCGCTCAGGCCTCGTCGGCGGCCGCGCGCAGCGCGGCGATGTCGAGCTTCTTCATGCCGAACATCGCCTTCATGGCGCGCTGGGCGCGTGACTGGTCCGGGTCGGCCATCAGCTCCGCCATCGCCGCCGGGACCACCTGCCAGGACAGGCCGTACCGGTCCTTGAGCCAGCCGCAGGGGCCCTCCTCGCCACCCTCGGAGAGTTTGTCCCAGTAGTAGTCGATCTCCGCCTGGTCGGCGCAGTCGATCGCGAAGGAGACCGCCTCGTCGAAGGTGAACTGGGGGCCGCCGTTGATCGCGAGGTAGCCCTGGCCGTCGAGCACGAAGTCGACGGTCAGCACCGTGCCCGCCTTCCCCGGGCCTTCCTCGCCGTAGTACGAGATGTTCCTGATCTTCGAGTTCGGAAAGACCGAGACGTAGAACTCGGCGGCTTCCTGACCCTGGGTGTCGAACCAGAGATTGGGAGTGATGCGGGGCATGACGGTCTCCTCGTGGTGTCGATGGCGCGCGACTGTCGTCCGCTGTGGGTGGTGACCGTCGCGGCGCCCGGAACTCATCGCGGTACGGTATCGGCACAAATCGGCCCATGGCGCGCGGCGCGGAACGGGAGACCCCCCGATGGAGGGACTGGAGATCGCCGTCGTCCTGGTGACGGCCGTTCTTCTGCTGACCTGGGTGGCCAACCGCCTGCGGGTCAGCGAGCCGGTGGCCCTGCTCGTCGGCGGCGTGCTGATCGGGCTCGTCCCGGAGTTCCGCTCCGTGCACCTGTCGTCCGACCTCATCCTGCTGATCTTCCTGCCGCCGCTGCTGTACGCGGAGTCCTTGAAGATCTCGCTCCACCAGATCCTGGCCAACCTCCGGGTCATCGTGCTGCTCTCAGTGGGCCTGGTGCTGCTCACGGCGTTCACCGTGGCGGCGACGGCGCACGGCTTCGGCATGGCGTGGCCGCTGGCGTTCGTCCTCGGCGCCGTGCTGGCCCCCACCGACGCGACGGCGGTGGCGAGCGTGGCACGCGGCATGCCCCGCAGGACGCTCACCACCATGCGGGCCGAGAGCCTGGTCAACGACGGTACGGCGCTGGCGGTCTTCGCGGTGGCCGTGGAGATCGCGACCGGTGAGCACTCCTTCCAGTGGGGCGGGGCGATCCTGCGGTTCGTCCTGTCGTACGTGGGCGGGGCGGCGATCGGCGCGGCGGTCGCGCTGCTCGTGATCGGCGTACGGCGCAGGGTCCACGACACCGCGATCGAGAGCGGGCTCAGTGTCCTCACACCGTTCGCCGTGTACGTCCCCGCGGAACTGGCCGACGTGTCGGGCGTCCTGGCGGTGGTGGTGTGCGGGCTGATCCTCAGCAGGCAGAGCCCGCTGCTGATGCCCGCGAGCAGCCGGATCCAGAGCATGGCGTTCTGGCAGGTCACCACCTTCCTCCTCAACGGGTCGCTGTTCGTGCTGGTCGGCCTGCAACTGCCCGACGTGATCGGGTCGCTGCCGACGCTCGGCCACGGTGACACCGTCGCGCTCGCGGCGGCCGTCACGGGAGCGGTGATCGTCACCCGGCTGGCGTACCTGTACACCACGCCGTACCTGATCCGGGCCGTGGACCGGCGCCCGCAGCAGCGGGCCCGGCGGATCGGCGCCCGGCAGCGCATGCCGGTCGCCTGGGGCGGGGTACGGGGCGGGGTGTCCCTGGCGGCCGCGCTCGCCGTACCGATCCTGGCGTCGGACGGTACGCGGCTGGCGGACCGGGACGTGATCGTCTTCGTGACCGCCGTGGTCATCGTGGCGACGCTGCTGCTCCAGGGGCAGACCCTGCCCGCCGTGATCCGGTGGTCGCGGCTGCCCCCGGACCCCACCGAGGCCGGCGAGGAGCTGCTGGCGCGCCAGGAGATGACCGCGGGCGCGCTGGAGGCGCTGCGGGAGCGGGCGGCGTGGTGCGGTGCGACGCCCGAGGTGGAGCGGCGCCTCGCGGCGGAGCTGGGCTCGTACGCGGAGAGCCTGCGCACGGTCGAACCACCGGCCCACCACACCGAACTGCGCCTGCGTCAGGAGCTGATCCGGGTGAAGCGCACCCGGCTGGTGGCCCTGCGGGACGCCGGGCGCATCGACGACGCCGTGCTGCGCCGGGTGCAGGAGACGCTGGACAGCGAGGACACCCGGCTGGACCTGCGGATCGCGGAAGGACAGGCGACGGCGGGCGGGCTGCGGTCCCGGGGGGAGCCGGAGGGGGACGCCTAGGGTGCCTCGTCGAGGAAAGGGAAGGGATGGAGGCGGGACAGGGGACGGTTGCGCCACCTGAGCCTTCTGCCCGGTGGAGACGGGAATGCGGCGCGGGGGTCTAGGCGGAGGCGTGCAGTGCCCAAGTTGGCCGGTCGACGGTATTGCCTCCCCGGATCACCCAAGTCGGACCGGAGTTTCCGTGTGCTTCGGCGGCGAAGTCAACGCATTCGAGGCCGACACCCTCTCCGTTCGGCGGGCCGCAGGAGACACGGCCAGGGCGGCGTTGTTCAGGCGGTTTGCCCGGGTTGATGGGGGCTTCAGGAGCTGGGGTAGGACCGCGGGGTGGTCGCCGGGGGCTCACGCGGAGGCAGGCACGACTTCCGGTGATTGGGCCCCGTCGTGTCGGCCGGCCGGCCCGGCGAACCACGCCCCCTGCCAGGGCCCAAGTCCTTCTACCTCCCCCCGGGCGGCGACGAGTGGCGTCAGCACGTCAGCGAGGCCATCCGCCGGGCCCGGCTGGTGGTCGTCGTCGCAGCCGTCGGCAGCCGCTCCGGCCGCGCCGAGGGGACCCTGTGGGAGTACATCGAGGCACTGCGGCAACTGCCGCCGTCGCGCGTCGTGCTGGCCCTGTGCGGCGAACGCGAGGATTACGAACGCTTCCGCGCGGCAGCCGAGTCGTACGCCGTCGAGCGAGCGGCAGGGCTGCGCAAAGCCGGACAGACGCCGTCTCCGCTCCCCGTGCTCCCCGACTGGCCGGAGCCGAGCCGCCCGGCCAGGACAACGACCGGCTTCCCGCTGCGCGGAGTCATCCGCTTCACAGCCGACTGGACGGCCGAAACCGTCCCCTTCGACACCACCGCGGAGCGCGGCCCGACGCCGTACGCCCGATGGCGAAAGACCGAGCGCCGACAAGTCACCCCCTGGGTGGCCGAATGCGAGAGCGCGCTGCCCGGTCAGGCCGTTCGCGAGGTCTGTTCCCGCCTCCACTGGCAGATCGTCACGCTCTGCGCCGGGCTCTTGGCCTCGCTCGGCTACATCGTCGTGCGCCGGTGGGACGGGCTGCCCCCGTGGAGTCAGTACGGGGTGCTCGTGCCCGCGTGCTACACGCTGGCCATGCTGGGCAAGATCTCCGCCACCGTGCGCGCGACCAGCCGCCCGAAGACGGCGGTCCGTCATCCGCCCTCCGGAGACGACCGGACAAAGCCCGAGCCCGCGGACACCACCGGCATCGGGCTCCGGGTGACGGAGTACGTACTTCGCTGGCCGGTCCCCTGTGGCATCGGCCTGAGCACCATGCGGTACCACCGGGACAAGGAGGGGCAGCCGGCACCGGCGCCGTCCGGGCCGCTCCACCGCCGGATCACAAGGAAGCCCCTGACTGCCTTCACCACCTGCGATCGCCTGCCGGTCGGACTCGTCGTGCGAGGGCGCGTCCTGAAAACGGTGGAGCGGGACGCCGCCCTGACGAGCCGCCATTTCGCCTTGAGGGCGGTGCAGCGCTTCGTCTGGAGCCTCGGGGCGGTGATCGGTACCGCGATCAGTGCCGTGATCACCTTCTTCCACACGCACGCCGTGCCCCTGACGGCCGGCGCGGCAGCGATCGGTCTGCTGGTGGCGGGCAGGTCCTGGTACCTGCACCGCGAGGACCTGGCTATGGTGAGCCGGCTGTGGTTGCGCCCCCGCGTTCCGGAGGACCTCGCCCGGGAACCCTGTGTGCTGTACCTGCGTCCGCACCCGGACGACCCCCTCCCACCGGCCGGGCCCGCCTCCGGCTTCCCGCGCAGGGCTGGCAGGACGTACTCACCACGGCCCTCCCGCTGTCCCGCCTCGTCGTCATCCCCGCTTCCGGCACGACTGCGGAGACCCTGTGGCAACTGGCCGAGGCGGTGCGCCTGTTGCCGCCGTCCCGCCTTCTCCTCGTCCTGCCCACGCGCGACGAGGACGGCTACGAGCGCTTCCGCCGCGCGGCCACGCGGGCGTTCGCGGCGCGTGCCGCCTCGCTGTCCGAGAGTGAGCGCGCGGCGTACCGCCCGCCGGCTCTCCCCCTGGAACTGCCACCCCCGGTGACCCCGGTGGCCGACCGGACACCCGCCCTGTACGGCGTCATCCACTTCACCGCCGACTGGAGCGCCTCGGTCCTGCGCTTCGAGCCGTTGTCCGCCGCCTTCGCCGAAATCCCCCGGAAGACTCAACTGCGGCGCCTGCGGTCGCGGTTGGACGCGGCGCTCCCGCCCGGAACGACGGTGCCTCCGGTTCCGGTCGATCCCGGGCCGGGCCCCGGCGTGGCGGCTCAGGATCGTTCTTGCGCGTCGGAGCGGTAGGCCTCCAGGAGGAGGCGGCGGTAGGTGTACTCGCTGACTTTGCTCTTTCTGCGCAGGATCCGCGATCTGCGGGCGATTCCGGCGCCGTACTGGAACACGACGGGTCCGTCGTCACGTGGCTCAAAAACGGTGCTCTCGTTTCTGAAGAAGTGCACGCCCAGTGTGGTGGGCGGCAGTATGTCGTTGGCGTAGTGGTCGACCCGCTCGGCGCTGATCACGGGATCCGCGCCGTCGGGCAGATGGACGAGGCACAACGGATCCTCGATCACGGCAAGGAGCTTGCACAGCTCGTCCTTCGCCTGCGCGTGCCCGCTTCCTTCGACGTCGTACGGAGGCAGGACCACGGTGAGACGCTCAAGACGTTCGAGCTCCAGGATCTTGCGCACCTCCCACCACGTGGACGTACGGATCCGCTGGTGCGGCGGCAGGATCAGGACGATCGAGTGCGCCGTGGCGATGAGTCGCTCGACGGGTTCCTTCCAGGCGGTGTGCTCGGCGCGCATGTAGACGACGCTGCCGGGCGCCAGGGCGAGACCCGGGTCGACGACCGCGTACGCCTGTGCCGCGTACACGTCGGACCAGGACCTGGAGACCACCTGCTCCATGGTGGAGGTGACCGTCATCCCGGAGAGGGTCAGTGTCCGCCGCCCTCGGCCGCTGGGCACGATGATGTGCCCGGCCGATCCGAACGGGCGCAGGATCAGGCAGTACCGCTCGCCGGAGGTGACCAGGTCCGGCACGACGTCGGCGGCGTCCTTGACGCGGATACGGAGGGTGAAGCGGAGAAGCCGGGCCATTCGGAACACGCCGACCGCGAAGAGCGCGAAGACGCACGACCCGAGGAGCACCGGGCCGCCGGTGGCGACCAGCAGAACGATGAACAGCAGGAGCGCGACGTTGAGGAGACCGAAACAGCCGACGTTGCGCCACAACCGCAGGGTCACGGCTCTCGTTCCCGTATCGCCGCGGAAGGCGGGGCGTTCCGTACTCACGTCAGGGGGTCCCCGCCGTACCGCGTCGCCCCGGCGCCGAGCGGTGCGCCGCGCGGGAGGTGCTGCGGGCCGCCTTCATCCGGACGCGTCCGGGGCGCAGGCGTGCGGAGCGTCGTCGTCCAGCCGGACGTACTCCTTCCACTCCTCGTCGCTCAGGGTGCGCGCCGCCAGGGCGCAGGAGGCGCGGTACCAGCTGCGCGGGTCGGTGCTCCACAGGTACACCGGGCTCCCCCAGCCGCTCTCACCGATCAACGGCCGCATCACCACCCGGGAGCCGTCCGCGGTGAAGGCCACCTCGGTGCCGGCGCCGTTGGCCTCCCCCGCGAACCGGGCGGAGGTTCCCAGGACTCCCCAGGGGCCCCGGGCGATGACATCGAGCCCCTTGACGTCGACCAGGGCTCCGCCTCCCCCGCCGGTGGCGGCCAGCGTCCCTTCGCCCGGGTCGACCGCCAGTTGCTGGACGAGGGCGAGGCCGGTGTCCACGGAGCCCCGCTCCTCGCCCGTGCCGATCGCGACGAACGTGAGCCGTCCCGCCCTGGCGAGGACCACCTCCCCGGCCCGTGGCCGTACCACCGCGGCCTGTACCCCCTTGGCGTCCAGCGCCACGCGCCGTACCACGCGCCCGTCCTGGGGCCGGAAGGCGAGCAGCGTCGACTCGGTGAGCACCGACACCGTGCCGTCCCGCAGGGGCTGTACGGCGATCGGCCGGCCGGGAAGCCGGACGGTGACGGCCCGTCGCGGATCCTGTACGGGGACGGCGTAGACCGAGTCCGTGAGCGTGCCCACGCTCAGGAGGTACTTACCGTCCTGGGAGAAGACGTCGGGCTGGAAGTCGGCGCCCGTGGGCTGCCCTTGGGTCGTCCCGGCCTCGTCGGAGAGCCCGGAGCGCAGGGCGGACACCTCGGTCGGAAGGGGCCGGGAGCCGCCGGTCGTCAGGTCGACGAGTTCCGCGCTCGTACAGCCGCCCGCGCCGCCCTGTCCCGCGCACCGGTGTTCCACCCCCGCGACGCGGACCGTGTCGCCGATCTCGCGGGTGCCGTGCACCGCCGCGTGGCGCCCGCCCGGCGAGAGTGCGAGGACGCGCGGCGAATCGGGCAGGGCGGTCCTGCGCGGCTGCCACGCGGCGGGAGCGTAGTAGGTTCCCAGGCCGGTCAGGACACCGCCGTCCGGACCGAGGGCCACGGGGACGCCGTCTTCGTCGGTCCGGCCTTGGAGCAGGCCCAGGGGTGCCTTCTCCTCTCCGTAGGCGCGCAGGAGGGAGTGCAGCACGCTGCCGGCCTGCGTGTCGCCGAGGACGAATGCCTGTGCGGCGAAGAGCAGGCGCAGTTCGGGGCTGTCGCTGTCCTCCTTCCGGGCCCGGTTGACCAGCCGCCGGGCCGCCGCCGACCGGCGGTTCGCCTCGGCCGCCTGCTCCGCCGCGCGGGTGGCCTGCCGGTCGCGGGCCGCTTCCCGGCTGTCGTGGACCACCTGGGGGACGGTCAGGGCGGCGACGATGACGAGTACGGGGACGATCGTGAGGAAGGCGACGCGCAGCCGGCGGCGTTTCTGGTGGTCACGGATGTCGTCGCCGTCCAGCTGGTCGCGGGCGGGCAACCCGTACAGCGTGGAGGCGATCTGGCCCACGCCTCGCCTGAAGTCGTCGTCGCGCAGGGTGGCGGCGCGGGGGCCGGACAGGCGGGAGAAGTCGGCGTAGCCCGGTTCGGCGGCGTACACGTCTCTCAGTTCCTCAGGCACCGGGGCGTCGGGGCTGAAACGGCCGTGTTCTCTGTCCCAGCCGAGGGTTCCGGACAGCAGGGCCAGCAGTACGGGGGTGTCGGGGGCCGTCGCCCGCCAGTCGGCGAGCGCCGACCTGACGCCGGGGTCGCCGCTCAGTCCGGGGCTCAGCAGGATCAGCAGGTGGTCGGCCCGCGCGATCAGCTCGGGTGTGGCGTCGCCGAACGGGGCGGCGGTGATACGGCGCTTCCTCGTCCCGCCGATGCGCCGCAGCGCCTTGGCCAGCGCCTGTGCCATAGGGCGCTGGTCGGAGGCGTGGACGAGGACGACGACCGGATAGGGACGCGGGGTCTGCGGCAGGCCGGGCACGGCTGCCTCCTTGAGGGTGCGGTGACGGGAAGCGGGGCCCTGGGAGCGGGCGTTCCCCGGTACGGCCACGGGGCCGGGTTCGCGGGGGTCGGCGACCGTGGGCCCGGGGGTGAACCGGGGGCGGCGGCCGCGTGGTTCAGGGGGCGGAACGGCAGGCCGGAGCGTAGGCGAGACCGGGCATCAGGTTCCGCCACTCCTGCGGGGTCAGGGTCCGTCCCGCCTTGGCGCAGGCCGCGGCGATCAGGTCCGCGACGCCCGCCTTCGGTGACGGCGGCGGGCGGTCGAGGCGGGCCAGGACGACGAGTCCTTCGCCCGTTCCCGCCGCGACAAGGCCGGTCGAGGCGATGTCCACGGTGGTGGCGCTTCCGGAGAGGGAGAGATTCAGCTTCTTCTCGCCGGACGCGCACCGGAATTCCGGGGCCGTCCGGCTCCCTCCGTACGCGCTCAGGTGGGCCTGGAGGAACAGGTCGTGGTCCTCCGCGAAGACGAAGCTCCCGTGTCCGGCGTCGTAGGCGACCGGACCGTAGACGTCCTGGACGAGCTGCGAGCAGACCGGTCCCGTGGTGGGCGGCAGGGCACGGGTGCCGCCGCCGGGCAGGGTGACGAGGTCGGTGCCGACGACGAGCGAGTCCGGCGTGGCGAAGGACAGGCGTACCGGCCCCGTCGTGCGGCGCAGGACGGTGACGTGAGCCGGTTCGGCCCGGTCCTCGACGGTGACGGGTCCGCCCGGCGGGGCGAGGGCGAAGCGGGCCGCGTCGCCGGACAGGGCGACGGCTCCGCCCTCGCGGGCCCCGTCGCGGCGCCGGGGTTCGCCCTCGCTCTGCCCTGACGCGCGCAGGAAGCGGACGGTCCCGTCCCGGCCGGCCGTCATCAGCAGGGCGCCGTCGTCGGACCACCGGACGGCATACGCGCCCAGGTGCGCCGGGCCGAACAGCCGCCGCCGGGTGGTGGTGTCCCAGGCGCTGACGCCGCCCTCGCCGTCGATCACGGCCACGTGCGCGCCGTTCGCGGACAGCTCCACGTCGCGGACGGGACCGGCACCGGGATGGAGGAGGGTCTGCACGTCGTCGGAGACGGCCGCGCGCAGGACGGGCAGTGCCTCTTCGGTGGCGGCCGTGGTGACGGCCTGGGCGGCGAGCAGGAGGCGGAGATCGGGCGCGGCGGTGCTGCCCGCCCGCGCCGCCAGCCGGTCGGCCCGGGCCTGCGTCGCGCGCTGGGTGGCCTTCCGGTGGGCGTCCTGCGTCCGTTCGCGCTGGACCTTCGAGTAGACGGCGGTGCCCGCCAGGACGAGGACCGCGGTCACCAGCGCGGTGACGGTGAGGCTCGACGCGGAGCGCATCCGCCGCCGCCGGCGGCGTTCTCGGGTCCGCTCGCTCTGATCGCGGGCCCGCAGCGTCCGCGGGTCCTCCCCGTGGAGGCGTGCGGCCAGTTCCAGGCAGGCGTCGCGAAACGGGGCGTGGGAGAGGTTCAGCTCCGTGCGCGCGTCCAATGACGTCAGGTCGATCAGGTGCGGACGGGCGGTGAACGCGCCGCGCAGGCCCGGTGGTACGGCGTTGTCCTTGGCGTCGTAGTCGAAGTCACCGAGGCTGTCGTCCCAGACCGCCCTTCCCTTGACCAGGACGATCGTCAGCTCGTCGGCGCCCCTGGTACCCCGCCTGCGCTCGACCTCGCGGGACAGGTAGGAGTCGGGGTCGCGGACCGCGGCGGGCGAGGCCACGAGGGTGAGGTGCCGCGAGGCGTCCAGGTGGCCGGCCATTTCGAGCCAGAGGGCCTCGGTGACACGCATCCCCGACCTGTCGAGGAACGTCTCCAGCGCGCGGATTCCGTCCACGGGCCGGGCGAGGTTGCGCAGCGCGTCGTCGAGCGCGCCGGCGTGGGCCGCGGCGTCGGTCCACGAGTAGGAGATGAAGGTGTCGTAGCGGATCGGGGTGGCCGCGTCGAAGGGAGGGTGTGCTTCGAAGGCTCCCCGCTCCGTCGCGGGCTCCGGCGTCATCCGCCCTCCGTGGGCTGGGGCGCGGCTCCCTGGCCGAGGCCCGGCGCCTGCCACAGTCGTACGATCCGGTCGGCGCCGCCGCTCGCGACGAGGTCACCGCCGGGGCTCACGGCCACGGCCGTCACGTCGCCGAGGTGCCCTCGGTAGGTGAAGGTCTTGCGTCCGGCGTTCGCGTTCCACACCTCCACGGTCCGCCGCCCCGTTCCGAAGGTGACGAGGCTGCGGCCGTCCGGTGCGAGTGCGGCGCCCGCGACGCCCGCGCCGGAGCAGGCGGAGGTACGCACGTCGCCGGATGTGGTCCACAGACGGCAGCCGTCCATGGCGCCTTCGGTGATCACGGTCTTGCTGTCGGGCGAGAAGAGGACGACGGGCGAGGCGGAGAAGGTCGTGAAACGTTTGCCGATCTTCGTGAACTCCGGCGCGGTGAGTTCGGTCCGCGGCGCGGAGGTGACCGTACGCGGATCCCAGAGTCTGACCAGGGCGCCGGCGGAGACACCCAGCCAGGCCCCGTCCGGGCTGTAGCGCAGGCCGTCGACGGACGTGGTCGGGCCGGCGACGGGGATCTGGTCCTTCATGCTCCCGTCCTCGGCGTCGTACGTGAAGACGATGCCCGTCTCGTCGGCCACGGCGAACGACCCGTTCCGGGGATGGAAGGCCACGTTGGTGACGTACGTTCCGGGCAGGGTCCGGCGCACCCGGCCCGTCGCCGGGTCGGCCAGCCAGAGCGGGCCGCCGACGAACTCGCTCTCGCCGCTGATGCCCACGAGGGTGCGGCCGTCGTTGCTGTAGGCGAGTTGGAGAACGGGCTGGTCGTGCTCCACGAGAGCCTTCTGTTTCCCGGTCGCCGTGTCCCACAGCCGGACGGTGCCATCGGCTCCGCCGGAGGCCAGGACGCGCCCGTCGGGACTGAACGCGAGGGCGGACACCGGGCCCTTGTGGCCGGTGAGCGTTCCCAGGAACAGGGCGCGTCGGGGCGGGCCGGCGTCGTCGGCGGGGGCCGGGCCGCCCCGCGTCGTCAGGAACACCGCGGTGGCCAGGCCCAGCGCGAGCACGGCCGCCATGGCCCCGATCAGCCGGCTTCGCCCCGGCCACCGGGCACCGGCGCCTCCGGATGTACGCACTCTGTCTGCCGGACCCACGCCCCACCCCCCGTACGGCCCACCGCGCCCCCCGCGGCAGGGCATCAACGGTAGCCCGGCGAGGCGACGGGAACCACTGGTTCCGGGAAATGTCGGGCACGGTGGGGGGTTCACGGGCGATACCCCCGAAAAGCTGCGATCCGGCTCGTTCCGGTGTCCGCCCGCGGGTCGTCGGATTGACGTACTTCTCCTCCGGAAGAGACAGGATCCGGGCCGAGGCAGGCGCCCGGGCCCGGAGCCGTGCCTACCGTCGACTCCCACCAGGGGAGGGCCCGCCGGCCGGGCCGCGCCCACGGTCGTCGACTGCGAAGGCACGGGCACGAATGGCGCACACCCCCATCACGACACGCCGAACCGGGCGCACGACACGTCCGCCGCGCAGGACGCCCCCGCGCTCAGGGCGAGCCCGCGGCGCCCTGCCGCCGGAAGTCCTGTCGTTGCCGCTTCTGTTGGTGCCGCTTCTGTTGCTGTTCCTCCTGGCCGACGCGGCCTGGGCGACCCGTTCCCAGGCTGCGGGCCGGGAACCCACGGCGCGTGGCGGTGCCACGTCCCCCGCCGTACATGACGCCCCCTCGCCTCCCGACTCGCTGGTGATCAGGGACCCCGGGCTGGGCCCGTCCCAGCGGCTGGTCTCCGAAGGACGGTGGTCGGGAGAGACGGAGACCAAGTGGCTGATGGACGTGTGCGAGGGCCGGCAGCGCACCTGGCGGACCGACGGCGGCGACGAGGCACAGGCGGTGGTGTGGAGCTGCCCGAGCGGCAGGGACGCCGCCACCCTCGTATGGTTCGCCGCCTTCGACCCCGACTTCTTCACCCGCGCCACGAACCTCCGCGCACTGCCCGGCGTCTGGCTCGCACCCCAAGTGCGCTACGTCAGCGGCGCCCGGAGCCAGAAGGCCTTGTTCGCCCAGGGCAGCCGGGCGGTACAGGTGTCCGTGCGGACGCCGGCCGAGGGGCGTCTCGACGCGCTGACCGGCCGCGTCACCGAGATGGCCGTACGGCAGACCGCACTCGTCCCGGGCGAGAGAGCGACGCTGACACAACCCGAGTACTCGCAGGGCATGGTGGCGCTGCTGATCATGCCCGCCGTCGGATACGCCCTCTACATCCTGCCCTGGCGGCTGATCCGCACCTGGCCCGTCTGGCGTCCCTACCGTGTCCGGCGGAGAGACCCCGCGTGGCGGGACGTGTCCCGTACGGCGCTCAAGCTCGCCGCCCTCGTCCGTGTCAGGGCGGCGTTCCGCGTCTTCGGCTTCCTCGTGCTGTTCCTCCTCGTCACGACCCGCAACCTGACTGTCGAGCCGGTCGTCATGCTGGCCGTCGCCTTCGCCGGAGGCTGGCTCCTGCCCGGCCGCAGCCACCTGTTGAAGCTGGCGTGGCAGCCGCGTCCCGTACGCGGCCGGTGGGACGTGCGGGGCACGCACGCCTGGGTGGTGCGCGGCTGCGGTCTGGCGAGCCTGCTGCTGTACGCGGCCGGTGTGGGCGTCTTCTTCCTCTTCTACATCGCCCAGTTGTCCGGTCTGGGCAGCTCGCCGCTGATCGACGGCGGTCTGCCCACCGAGCGATACCTACAGGTCCAGTCCTTCAGCCATCTGGTGGTCTTCCTCATGCTGGCCGTCGTCGGCCTGGGGGCGAGCAGCTCGGTGATCGTGCTGTCCGCGCTGCTCATGGTCGGCGGAGTGCTGATCCGCAGGCTGGGGCGCTCGTACGCGCTGACGAACGCCGAAGCCGCGCAGCGGGACAGCCCCGAGCCGCCGGTGCTCTATCTGCGCAGCTTCACGGACGACTCCGCGACGATGCCGTCGAGCGCCATCGCGCGGACCAGTGTGCTCGAACGCGCCAGCTTCGCCTGGCGACAGCCCTTCGAGGAGATCACGGTCCGACACGTGTGGGCCCTGGGCCCGGTGATCGCCGCTTCCCACCCGGCGGACACCAGGAGCCGGTCCGACATCGGGGCGGCGCGTATGCGACTGGGCCCCGACTGGCAAACGGAGATCGAGGCCAAGGCGCTCGGATCCCGGCTCGTCGTGGTGGGCGCCACGCCCGAGGCCATCAACGAGGGCCTTCGGCAGGAGTTGGAGATCCTGGCCATGCATCCGTCGGTCCCGGTGGCGCTCGTCCTCGCGCCGATGGCCGGGCGGGAGTTGACCCGGCGGTGGCACGGGTTCATCGACGCCGCGCTCACGGTGAGAGGCCCCCGGGGTCGGCGGGACTCGCGCTTCGCGGGACTGCGCGCACACCGGAACGACACGACCGGTGCGCTGGTCCTGCTCAACACCGGGGGTACCGAGTGGCAGGTGTGGGGAGCGCGCAGGCGTACGGAATTCACCTTCGCGACGGCATGGGGTGAGGCCCGTGACGCCCTGACCGGCACGGAGCGCCGGCGCACGGTCGGCGGGCCCCGCGACCGGGGTCAGACGGCGGGGCCGAACATCGCGACGAGGAGAGGCAGGTAGCGCCGGACCTGCTCGCGGTCGCTCTCCTTCTCCGCTTCGGACAACTCCGCGTAGGGGGTGGCCATCTGCGCCTCCCACCGCCGGACCAGTTCGGCGGGGATGGTCAGCGATCCGTCGCTCCGGCGCTCGCACCGCGAGTGCAGGTACCGCTGCCAGTGCGCCCACCGCTCGTGCTCGACGCCGGCCAGTTCCTCCATCACCTTCTCCGTGCCGTAGGCCTCCGTGCCGTAGGCCTCCGTGCCGTGCCCCTCCGGATGTATCGGCATTCAGATCAGTCCCTTGTCCATGAGTGCCCAGTAATGCTGCCCCAGTACGGTCAATTCGCACGACTTGCTCTGCATCGCGGCATGCCACATGTGCGGAGCGTCCACCGGGCGTACCAGATTGACCTTCACATAGCGTTGCAGCACGGCGAACACGGCCGTGTGGGCGGGGTCGGGCGGAGGAATCGAGCTGTCGGCCCGCTCACCCGGGGAGCGCTCGGGCTCGAACGACGGATCCAGCGGGAACCGGCCGGACGGAACGGGGAAGTGCGTGGTGAGGGCCTGGAGATCGGCCAGCGCGATCGGCGGCTCGGCCCTGCGCAGGGAGACGAACGTCTTGACGTTCGTCTTGAAGACCGGCCTCTGCGCCCACGGGCCGAGCGACTGGTCGATGTGGGCGTAGACGCTGCCGGGGGTGATGTCGCCCACGAGGTTGGCCGCCGCGCCGTTCAGTGCGTCGACGAACAGGCTCGTGAAGACGCCCGCACCGCCGCCCGGCGTCTCGTACGAATCCTGCTCGGCGGTCGAGGCGGTCAGGATGGTGACACCGTCCGAGATCTCGGCGAGACCGGCGGCCATGGCGCTGTTGCCCGCCGCGCCGCTGTGGCAGCTGTCCAGGACGATGACTTTGTTCCGGGCCCGGGACGTGTTCGCCATCGTCATGAGTTCGGCCAGGGCCAGGCCGTCGTCACCGGTCTCCGAGTCACTGGCGCACAGAAACCCTCCGGTGTCCTCGATGTAGCCGTGCCCCGCGAAGTAGAACAGCGCGATGTCGGAGTCGTCCGCGAACAGCTTTCTGACGGCTTCCTTGAGGTCCCTCTTGAGGACGGGCTGCTCGGCGCTCGTGCCGGCGAGGACCGCCGGATTGCGAAAGTTCAGCGTGCCGTCCGAGTTGCGTTCGAGGGCTCCCCGGACGGCGAAAGCGTCGTTGACACACCCGGTGAGCAGTTCCAGGTGGTTGTAGTGATCGATCCCCACGATCAGCGTCTTGCGCATGGCACTCCCCCCAGTTGACGTGATGTCGGACCGCCCGCGCGCCGACACCGTCGACTCCCTCGCCCACCGTACTGGCGGTCCCCCGCCTATAGAGGGGGATTCGGCTCATTGACCCTCAAAACCCCTTCGTGGAGCGTTCGTTGAGGGTAGGAGTGCTTCCGTGAGCCGGGCGGCCGGCCGTACCGGCGCGGTACGGTGAGCCTCCCGCCCGCCTCCCCATACCGCCTGGATCTGTCATGCCGACGACCGTCACGGGTCTCGTTCTCCTCGTGGTCCTGCTGTTGCCGGGTCTCGCGTTCGTCATTGTCCGCGAACGCAGGGGCAGCGAGCGCCGACCGACGCCTTTCCGGGAGACCGGCACGGTGGTCTTCTGCAGCGTGCTCACGGAGCTGGCCGTACTCGCGGTCTTCGGCGTGGTACGCGGGCTGCTGCCCCACCTCACGCCGGACGTCGGCCGGCTGGTCCGGGAGGGCGCCCCGTACGCGCAGGCGCACTACGCCGAACTCGTCTGGTGGGCCGGCGGTCTGCTGTCCGCGGCCTGCGCCCTGGCGGTAGCGGCGGCGGCCGTGACGGCGGGCGTGCCGCACTCGTCGGCGATGTCGGCGTGGTGGGTCATGTTCGAGAAGTGGTATCCGGGAGAGTCTCCGCTCGTGGGCTGCGTCCTGGAGGACGGGTCCTACGTCGAGGGCCGACTGGCGTCGTTCAACGTGAGCTCCGACGACCTGCCCGACCGGGACCTGGTGCTGGTCGAACCGCTCAAGTACCGGGCTCCGGGCGCGGTGGACGCACAGGACTTCCCCTGGGGCTCGGTGTGCGTCTCCGCGCGCCGGATCGTGTCGATGTTCGTCAGTTACCCGCTCGCCCCTGAGCCGGAGGGGGAGACGGAGCGGGAGGGGGAGGCGGAGGGGACGCCGGGGTCCGCCGCGGTTGCTTCGTAGTCTTGTGTCCCCGGCCCCCGCCGGTTCCGGAAGGTTTCCGCTGGGGATCCTCCTGGGGCTTCTTCGTACGGTCTTCCCGGGCCTCACGCGGCCTCATGTCCATGAACGGACTCCCTGACGGTCGTTCGGACGCTGACAGATCGTGACGTACGGTTCTCCGCTTCCACCTTACGGTCGGCGCCCCGTCCTCGGGCACCCCCGGCGGGACACCCGTGGCCCGGCGACCGCGGCGCGGGGCGTGCGTACGCGAGACGTAGGTTCACCCGATCCGGTCTCGCGTCGGCGCCGTACCTGCCAGAGTCGCTCCCACGGTGGACGGCCCGCACGGCGCGGGTCCGATCGGGGGCGGCATGGAACGGTACCGGACGCGCCGGGCAGGCTGGCGGGCCCTCACCCTGCTCGTCCTCCTCCTGGCCGCCGCCGCGGTGTTCTGGCACCGTGAATGGGCCCCGCCCCCGGTGAGAACCGTCGTACCGCCCTACACGACACCCGCCGTCGCGGGCCGGCTCCTCACGCACTCGGATCTCCCGGCGCGTCAGGGTGAGGTCTGGCTGAACACGCAGAACGGACCACCCGAGACGGCCTTGTTCACCGGGACCGGACGGCTGCGCGCCGATGTGCGGGAGCTGACGGTCGTGGGCGCGTGGCAGCGCACCTGGGAAAGCGCGGACGGCCTGACCAGCGTCGCGGTACGGGGTTTCGAGATGCGCCGGTCCGCCGGCGCGCGGACGCAGGGGGACACGTCGTGCTCCCCGTCGAAACCCTTCGCCGCCCCGGGGGCCGACCGGGCGGGATTCTTCGGCGACCCCGGCCCCGACTACGCGTCCGGCTGCGCGGTCTTCGTGCGAGGCCGCACCGCGGTGGCCGTCTTCGCGAGCACCAGCCGGGCGGCGGGAGCCGTACCCGCCCCAGCGAAAGCCGTACCGGCCACCGAACAGCTCATCACCGAGCTGGTGCGGGCGCAGCGGCCACGGATCACGCCGCTGCCGGACCTGCCGGCCCGGCAGTGGCGCGAGAGCACCACGCGCACGGCGCTCAACGCGGAGGCCATGAGCGTGGCGCTGGGCCTGCCCCTGGCGGTCGGTGTGCTGATCCTGGTCCTCGATCCCGCCAGTTGGCGCCGGCCGCGGTCCCTCTTCTCACGGTCGCGTGCGGACGGGGTCTTCCGCGTCGACCGGCTGGTGCGCCTGCGCCTGGCGCGCACCACGGCGGCGGTCGCCGTCAGATTCTGCGTGTACGCCTGGACCCTACGGCTCACGGAGCGACTCTCCCTGGGCGTGTGGGCGACGGTGGCCGTCGCGCTGAGTGCCGTGGCGTGCGTCCTGATGGTCGAGTGGCTGCTGCGCGGACGGCACCCCGACCGGTGGCGGCCGGCCGTCTTCCGGGGGTGGGGGCGGCTCCTGGCGCTGCTCGGTCTGGCCGCGACCGCGGCCGTGGCCGTCGTCGGCCTGCTGATGCTGGTGCTGGGGTCGGACCTCCAGGCCATGGGAGTCAGCCCCGCGTCGTCCGACTACGTCGCGACCGGCCTCGGGACCGTCGTACGGGCCGCGGGCGTCGCCCTGCTGCTCCTGGCGCTGCTGCCGTTCACCGTGATGCGGCGGCTGGGCATGCGGGCCCTGCGACGCCAGGCCGAACAGGACCCGCGCCCGCCCACCCTGATGCTGCGTTCCTTCGCCGACGACCGGCGCGTCCTGCGTGCCCGGAGACTGGATCGCGCCTCGGTCGTCGAGCGGCTCTGCATGCGCCGCTTCGAACGCTTCGAGGAGGTCGCCGCGTCCGCCCTCGCCGTGCACGGACCCGTGGAGACCCTCGGTCAGGTGGGCGAGAAGCTGCCCCCTCCCCTGGGCGCCGCGCGGCGGAACTTCTCCATGGACGAGTGGAAGGACGGAGTCCGCGACCTGATCGCCCGCTCCCGGCTGATCTGTGTGACGGTCGGCCGGTCGGAGTCCCTGCTGTGGGAGATCGAGGAGATCCGACAAGCCGGTGCGCTGGGGCGCACGCTCTTCGTGCTGCCTCCGACCGGCCGGCGCGAGCAGCGTCTGCGGCTGGCGGTGCTCGCCCGCGCCCTGCGCGTCGACTGGTCCGTCCTGGACCGCTCCCGCCCCGGTACGGAGGTGCTGGCCGTGACTCTGCCCTTCGGCTCCCCGGTGGTGATCGTGGGACAGGCGCCCAACGACGTCGCCTACGAAACGGCTGTCGAGATCGCCGCACTGGCCGTCACCGGGCCGGAGCGCGCCCACGGGGCCGACCTCCGGCACACGGTCGACGCCTATGTCTCCTCCGCGCGTGATCCGGCACCCGCCGGCCGACCGGCCACCCGCCCCGGGCGGACCGCCCCTCGCGTGGAGATCCACCGGCCCGGCCGTGCGCCCGAATACCGGCTGTGGTGGCGAAGGCCGTGGTTGGTGATCTGGCTGGCGGGCGGCCTGGTGACAGCGACCGTCACCACCGTCTTCGGCGACGCCTTCGAGAACTCCGAGACCGTGCGCTACGGCGCCGCGGTGACGAGCGTCGTCCAGGACCAGGCCTCGGACGCGACCTACGCCGTGGTGGGCGGGCGCGCGCTGGTGCGTCTGAACTTCGACAGGCCCGGCGAGCCCGGCGAGGGCGCCCTCGTCACGTTCGACGACTACGTCGACGACCTGGTCGTACGGGACGCGGCGGCGTACTACGTCTCAACGGTTTCGGGGCAGGTCGGCCGCGTCGACCTGCGTACCGGACACACCGTGTGGAAGCGCTCGGCCGGCGGCGGCCCCCGCACCCTCGCACTGGTCGGCGACAGCGTCGTGGTGCCGTCGCCTGCGGCCGGCCGGGTCGACTCCCTGTCGGCCGGGGAAGGCCGGCTCCTGGCGCGGCGCACGCTGGCCGGGACCCCGTACGGCATCACGGCGCACGGCGGGCACATCTTCGTCGGCCTCGCCGCCGGCCATCAGGTGGTCGAACTGTCCGCCGACGGCCTGCGCACGCTGGCGCGCCTCGACGCTCCGCGCAATCCGCTCCAACTGACGACCAGCGGCGGACAGGTGTGGGCGCGTTCGGGTGTGGACCACGTCCTGGAGGTCGTGGGCCCGGGAGCGGATGCCCCCGCCGGGCACCGGCTGCTGCTGTCCGACCAGAGCCCCCGGCTGTCGGGAAACGGGCGCTGGCTCGCCGTCCAGGGGATGGAACGGGTCACGGTGATCAAGCCCGACGGCACACCGCGCAGGCTCCCCCTGCCGGACACGTCCTTCCTCTCGCTGGTGGTGGAGAGGAACGGCGCCGTCATCGTGGGGTTCGCCACGGGCCAGGTCACCCGCTACCCCTGACACAGGGGCCCGCCGGCGGCATCGGTCCCTGGCTCTCGCCGACTTCATGGGCCTCGTCCGAACGGTGATCGTCCCCTGTGGATGATGGTGCGGTGACGAGCATCAGCGACGACCACGTGAAGGTTTTCTTCCGGAGGAACGAGGACGAGGCCGGCTGGCCGCCGGCGAGCGTCGAGAGCCTGTGGGCGGTGGACCTCGGTGACGGCACGGTGCGTCCGGACAACATTCCCTGGTTCGTACGCGGAATCGCCGACCACGACATCATCCGGGTGGAGACCGACGACGAGGGCGTCCCGCTGGGCCGGAGAGACGGTCCACGCCCAGTGACCTGGTTCGGAGATGCGTGGGCGTCGAGGTAGCTCACCCGAGGCTGAACAACTAACCCTCTTCTTCGGTTTGACGCCGCATCTCCTCCAGCCTCCGCTGCTGTTCGGCACGGAGCGCCTGGGCATTGGCCGAACCGTACGTATTAGTCACGGAGTCGAGGCTGTCAGCGATGGCGCCAAGCCGATCCTCTATGCGCTGGTGTGGGCGTTCACCAACCAGAGTCTTCGCCAAGATCTCCACGTCGATCCGGTAGGTGAGCTGCTCGACCGGTCCGGAAGGGCCGGCCGCATCAACAGTCACGTCGAACTCCATGGGCAGATTTCCCTGCCACCGACGGTACGTGTCGAATGGATACACCAAGCGGCGCCCGGGAGGCAGGACTGAGATGGTCGGGACAGGGCTTGTTGAAGGCGCGGGGTCAGGTTCGCCTCACTTGATTCGAGGTCAGGGGTGAACCGGACCCGGACGTCCCGGGCGACAGTAGGTCCCGCATTCTCGATAATCAGCACGAGCATGCCAGAGCCGGGTGTGTTGGTGGTGATGTCGACCACCACGTACGGCTCGCTCTGCTCGCGATGGACCCGCTCAGACAGCGCCAGCTGCTCGCGGTGTCCGCGTTCAGCCTGCTCGAGCTGTTGCCGGGCAATTCGCGCCTGCTCGTCGGCGGCCTCAGCCTGTCTCTGGGAGTGTCTGGCAGACGCTGAGGCGGTCCTCGCCTGCCAGACGCTGATCCCGGCAGCTACCAGGGCGACGACTCCGGATCCGACGGCGAGCCAATTGGCTGCATCCATGCCGCCCCCTACTTGATGCGAGCGGGGAGGAGTTGCACGTTCTGCAAGTCGAGGTCGGCGAGCGCCTGGTCGGTGCTGGGGCGCAGGGGGTCGCCGTCGATCAGAGGGCTGATCACGGTGGCAGCTTGCAGGAGTGCCAGTGTGAGCTGGATGACGTCAGCGTGGCCGAGATCCGGCGCGTGCTGCCGAATCTGCAGGCTGCCGTCGGCGACCTGTTCCACGTAGGCGCTGGCGGTGTTGATCGTGGTATGCGACAGCGACGATAGATGCGAGTACACGGGGTAGATGTCGGCGACATCGTAGCGGTCGAGCATGTCGTAGAAGTTCTTCAGTTCGTGCTTGAGTTTATCGTGCAGTGCCTGTTCAGCCGGGGTGCGGACGACGGCTGCCTGCTTGGCGGCTTGGTCGATCACCGCGCGGTATTCGGCGGCTGCGGGCCAGCCGGTCTCTTCAAGCTTCTTGCACAGCTTCTCGCGCTCGTCATCGCCGCGAGCGACGAGTGCGTCCACGGCGGCATCACTGTTGTCGACGAGCCAGTTGATGGCGTACGCGTGGTTGAGGACGTTGCGCACCATCGGAGCGACCTCGACGGTGAAGCCGTGCTCAGAGAGTAGTAGGACTGCCTCGGCGGTGCGGCAGATTAGGCGCCACCAACTGTAGGCCGGGCCGAACACCCGTTTCTTGTCCGCAGGCACGCGCACGCCGTTGGCGATGGCGTCCTCGGCGGCTTTGAGGAGAGCACCAGCGGTGACACGGGCGAGGTCGGCGCCCTGCTGATCGTTCGTCAAATTCGTCATTGCATGGACTGTAGGGACCTGACGAGACGGGGAGGGCCGGATTTACAGGTCCGAGAGTGGCGCGATGCAACGAGCCGGCCCCTCCTCAGTGCCCCGCCGATCAAGGCGATGCCAGCCCGAGCAGGTCAGGGCCGCGTCGTTCGGGTGGTGTGTCCTGGTTGATCACATGGTGCCGAAGGTGGTCAGTGGACGGTTGGCGTCGCCGGTGTGGTGGCGGAGTCCAGCGGCGGTGTTCGGTTGTTCGGCGAGTCGGAGAGCGCCGATGGCCGGGTTGCGCGGGGATGCCATGGCACGTGAAGCGGTGCCGGTGCGTACGCGGGAGGCGTCTTCGGCGTACGTGGTGTCCCTGACGTGGTGGATCTTGTTCTCGATGCCCCGGTGGTCGCGGACGCGGCGGGCGATCTCGGTTGCGTCGGCCTGCTCCGCGGTCAGGTCGCTCACCCCGTAGACGCGTTCCAGGGTGACCTTGCCGGTGGTGACGATCCGTCGGCGGCGCACGATCTGGGCGGCCTGCACCGCGTGTGGGAACGCGATCCGGGTGACGCCGGCGGCCTTGATCCGGCGGATCTCGTCGCGGCCGTGCGCGGTGGCCCGCGTTTTGTCCAGGAGTGGCACTTCCCGCCGTGGCAGGGCCTTCAGCCACCGGTGCGGGGTGGGCTGGTTGCCCTTGATCAGCACGATGTAGTGGGCGTGCTTGTCCTCAACGAGGAAGCGCGCGTGGGCGGTCTGGGAGTGGAGGGCGTCGAAGGTGACCACCGTGCCGTGCAGGTCGGGTGGGGCGAGCAGGGGCTGGAAGACGGTGATCTCGTTCGTCTTGCCGGCCACCTCGCGCTGGGCGGTGACCAGGCCGGTCCCTGTCATCGCGGCGAGCGGATGGACCTGGGTGCCGTCGGTGCGGCAGGCACCGCGCACGGTCTTGCCGTCCACGGCGAGGGAGGGCAGGGGCCGGTCGCTGTCGTTCTCCTCCTGGCCGGCGGCGCATTCGCGCCCGGCGAGCCAACTTCCGACGGCCGTATCTAGCGCGTCGCCGTCGGTATGCTGAAGGATGCGACGCACGGTGGCCTCAGTCAAGGCGACGGGGCCGCGGTCCGGCTTCCGGCATGGGCCACCGAGCCGGTCCAGGACGTGCGGCGGGGCGTCGGCTGCCCACTCCGCGATCGCGGCCAGCAACTTCGCTCCGGCCGGGACCGCGCACGCGGACAGGGACAGGACGAAGGCGAGCGGGTGGCGTCGGCCCTGGTCCCGGCGGGGATCGGGCACCTGAGCCAGGTAGGTCAGCAGGCCGGGGAGGTCATCGGGGGAGGTCGGTGCGGCGTCGGTGAGTTGGCCCAGAGGGCCCGGGATGAGCAAGGACGAGCGGGCAGGCACGGTTTCGTCGTGGTGATCAGGGACTCGACACCTCATGATCACCGGAAGTCGTACCTGCCTCCGCGTGAGCCCCCGGCGACCACCCCGCGGACCTACCCCAGCTCCTGAAGCCCCCATCAACCCGGGTAAACCACCTGAACAACGCAGCCCTGGAGACACGGCGCCCGTCGGGCGACCGTATCCAGCTGCCGTCGGTGAGCGGCCGGGTGGACCGGGCGATGATCTGTTCGGAGACAGTGCCGCTCAGGTCCGTTGGGCTGTCCGGATGGGAGGCGATGGCGTCAAGGAAGTAGGCGCTTTGTAATTCCTTGGCCTGCTGCTCCGAGTTGGAGGTCAAGGTAGGGACAGGGGCCCCGCGAGGCCGCGTTTCACCCGCTTGATACCGCCGCGTTGGCGCTGGAACTCTGGGACCGTTTTCTGGGCACGGCTTCAGGATCATGGGAAGTTTACGCGGGCGTCGATGAGCTGTTCGCTGGGCGGTTGGCCCACTGCTGTGCTGGAGGTAATTGTTCTGCTATCCAAGAGATGGGGGCGGGGCGCTTGCGGCAACGTCCTCCTGCCCTCTATGACTGGGGAGAAGTGGTCCGTTATCCCCAACACGCACCCTGGAACGCACGCGCGTCCCGGAAGTCGCCGAAAGGAGCGAGGGGATTGCTGGGCCGGCACGCTTGCTCGCGGGCCGGCCCAGTGCCGGTATCGCATTAACCTCGCGAGAGGGATCCCCACCCCGGTACGGGATCGCCGACGTTGTGCGTGGCGAAGAAGGCCGCCACCGCGGCGGTTTCCTCGCTGTCGGGGTGATCATTGAGGCACTCCGAGCCTGCCCAAGCGCCGGACATTATTTTTGAGCACAGGCTGCCTGGCCCGAGGTCGGCCAGAGAGAGAATGTGCCCGAGTTCGTGCACGACAACCCGTGTAGGCCGGTAGATCTTCGCATCGCCGGTCTCAAGGAAGACCGAGCCCCGGCCGAGCCCCCTGAGAGCGGAATGCGAGCTCGTCCCTATGGTGCTGGTGTATGCCTGGACCCGCAGAGCCGCGGGGGTGCTCTGCTCGACGAACTTGATCTGAGGAACGGCCTGGTTCCAGATTTTTATCGCATCGCGCGTTGCCGCGGTGTAGGAACCGGCTTGAATCAGATCGATCGGGATGATCTCCGGCTCGGGAGCTGCCGCGCCGGCAGGGGAGCTGACGCCTGTCGCGATGGCGCAGGCGCACACGGCCGCCATCAGCACATTAAGCAGTCGACGAGTCAATTCCGTGACCTCCATCATATTCTTGAATCCCCGAATCCTCGGGCAGGTAATTGACGAAAGGAATCTACTCGTCGGTACGCGGCTTGGCTACCGTGACATATTGCGCGCGGCTGGCCAATCGCCATATAGCTGTCGCTGTCATTCCGGTTCGCCAGGAAAGCCGGCCTTTTTGACGCGGCTCAGGCCGTTGCCTGTTGACCGGCGGGTGGTCCTGAACCGGGCGGTCTCGGTGGACTCCGCGATCGTGCGCGCGCATCAGCACGCGGCCGGGGCCGCGATGGCCCGCTGGCGCGTTCCCCGCCGGCGGGGGCGGCGCCGTACCCGACCGGATGTTGTCCTGGCCGACTACGACAGGACCGCGACCCTCTACCTCGCCGGAATCCTCATCTGGTCCGACCGCTGATCCGAACGAAACCCGCTAGGTGGGGTCCGGGTCGTGGTTCACGCGCGCCCCGGGAGCCGTCCGGGGTCCGCCGGCGCGCGCAGGAGGAGCAGTGCGATGTCGTCGTTGCGGACCGGGCCGCACAGCCCCGGGCGCAGGACGCTGTCCGCGAGGGCGTCGAGGGACCGGTCCTCGCTGTGGGCCAGGCGCCGGCCGACCTCCCTGACGGCCGCGTCCATGTCGACTCCCGGGCACTCGACGAGGCCGTCGGTGTACATCATCAGCAGGCTGCCGGGCGGCAGGGGGATGTCCACGGTCTCGTACGTGGCGGTGCAGTCGATGCCCAGGAGGATCCCGGGCGGCAGGGGGATCGTCTCGGCGTGGCCGTCGGGGGCGTACAGCAGGGGCGGCGGGTGGCCCGCCGTGACCAGCCGGGCCCGGTGCGCCGCCAGGTCCACCTGGACGTACAGGCAGCTGGTGGACAGGTCGGGGGCGAGGTCGGTGAGCAGGCGGTTGGTCCTGGTGAGGACCTCGTCCGGGGACGCGCCGGCGGTCGCGTAGGCGTGGACGGCGGTACGGACCTGGCCCATCAGCGCGGCCGCGGTGACGTTGTGGCCCTCGACGTCCCCGATCACGGCCGCCACGGTGGTGTCGTCGAGCCGGATGAGGTCGTAGAAGTCGCCCCCGATGTCCATGCCGTACGTGGCGGGCAGATAGCGCCCCGTCACGTCCAGGCCGCCGACCTCGGGGAGTGTCTGCGGGAGCAGGCCCTCCTGGAGTCCGTGGGCGAGGTGGTGCTTGGCGTCGTAGAGCCGGCCCCGGTCCAGCGCCTGGGCGATGAGTCCGGCCAGTGAGGTGAGGGCGGCGCGCTCCTCGTGGGGGAAGGGGTGCGGCTTGTCGTACGCCAGCACGCAGACGCCCACGGCGCGGCCCGACGCGATCAGCGGGAGGAACGCCCAGGCGGCCTTGGTCGTCCGCGCGGCCACTTCGGGGTACTCCTCGGCCAGTTCCTCGCGGGTGGCGACGAACCTGGCGGTGCCGGTGCGGGCGACGACCGAACTGGGGCTGAGGCCGGCGATCCGTTTGGCGTCGAACCGCTCCAGGAGTTCGGGGGCGAAGCCGTGCGAGCCGATGATCCGCAGCCGGCTCTCCTGGAGGGTCATGAGGGCCACGGCCTCGGCGTCGAAGGCGCTGACGATCTGGTCGGCGATCAGCTCCACGACGTCTTCCACGCCGACGGCCTCGGTGAGCGAGGCGGCCAGGTGCATCAGGTGATAGAGGGTGCCGGGCCGCACCGGCGGCGGCTTCCCCGCGGGTGGGGGCTGCGGTTGCGGGGCGCCCTCGGGTTCGCCGGAGGGGGCGGGGGCGATCACGACGCTGATGCCGGACGGGTCCGGGTGGAGGTGGATGGTCAGCCAGGTGTCGGGCGGGCGCAGCGCGGTGAACGACATGGGCTGCTGGCTGAGCACGGCGGAGCGGTAGCGGTCCTCGAACACCGGGTCGCTCAGCCAGGGCAGTTTCTCGGCGGGGAGGGCGCCGACCAGGTCGGCGGGCTCCTTCCCGACCAGTTCGGCGGCCCGGGGGCTGATGAAGGCGATGCGTCCGTCCAGGTCCAGGGAGCAGGCGCCGTCGGGCAGGCGCCCGGCGAAGTCGACGGCGGCGAGGGCCTGCGCCGGTCCCGGGGGCGGTGAGGAGCGGGCGGACAGGATCCGCGGCCGGGGTCCGATCAGGGTGGAGCCGTCGCGCTGCGCGGCGCGGCGGCACACGGCCGCCAGGTCGTCGCAGGCCTCGTCGACGGCGGTGTGCTCGGCCTCGCTCAGGTCGGGGGGATGGCTGCCGGGCCAGAGCAGGAGGAGCGCGCCCCAGGTCGTGCCGCCGCTGGTGAGGGGGGCGGCGACGACGGCGAACGAGTACGGCAGGATCAGCCCGGCCCGCGGGTAGTGGCGGGCCAGCGCGCCGTCGGGGGCGAGCCACACCAGCCTGCGTTCCCGGGTGGCGTCGGCGACGGGAACGGAAGCGGCCACCGAGACCCGCTCCCACGGCCGGGTCACCGTCTGCGGGATCCCGGTCGTGACCACGAGCCGCAGGATCTTCCGGTCGGACGGGGACAGCAGCCACACACCGCCCGCGTACGCCCCCGCGTCGTGGACCGCCCGCTCCAGTACGGAGTCCAGCGCCAGGCCGGCGCCCGTACGGGAGAGGAAGGACGTCCGACCGGCCATGCCCCACTCACCTCCGCCCCTGGTGGGCGCCCACAAGGCGCCGCCGGGCCGTTGCGCGCAGCCGGACGGGCACTGCGGGCCTTACAAGAACAATAAGCGATGTGGTGCATATGCGAAGAATGTCGGCCTGAGGGTGAACGGTTCTAAGATGGTGGATGCCGGACCTCCGGGCCGCGGTGGGCGAGCGTGCGGTCCCGCCACTCTTCGCACCCATCCGCCTACCGACCGCACGCGCCGCCGGACGCGGCCTTGTGGGGCGACGCCGAGGAGTGGCACGGAAGGGGTGTCGTGATGAGTGATCCGATCGAGGTCTGGACCTCCCGCCTGCGGGACATGACGGGCGAGAAGGAGACCGACTCCGAGGACGCGCGGCGGTTCGTCGAGGACCTGTACACGGCCGCGCAGATCGACCAGGACCAGGTGCGCGCCAAGGCGGAGTTCGAACGGGAGGAGTAGCCGCCGGGGAGGGGTGGCCGCCCCCGACCGGGCCGCCACAACGGCCCGTTGGCCCATCGTTCACCCGCCGGACACCGCGGCCCCGCCCAGGATGATCAACAGTTGCCGCATCCTGTTCGTCGTGTGCCCGCCCGCGGATCGGGCGGGCCGTCAACGAAGGGTCGTCACCGTGGTGTTGTCCCGTACCGCATCGTCCGACCGCCGCCGCCACCCGGCGGTCGCGCGCGGTGTCACGCTGGCGCTCGTCGCCGGCTTCTCCGTACCCGCCGCGCTCCCGGCTTCCGCCGCGGCCCCCGCCACCCCCACCATCTCCCTGGCCACCGCGTACGTGTCGGGCGCGGTGGGCGCGACGGGAGACCCGACGGTCACGGTACGGGTGGCGCAACAGGCCACCGACGCGGCGGCGTTGACGGTCCGCGCCTCGGCCAGCTCCCGCGCCTCGGTCGCCGGTACGGGGGACGTCACCGTCACCGGCACCGGCGGCAGCCGCGAGATCGCCGTGCAGGCGCGGGGTACGGGCTACACCGACCTGACGATCCAGGTGACCGGGGCGGGCGGCAAGACGGCCACCACGAAGCTCCACTACGCGGCGTCCGCGGCGGTGCGCTCGCCCGCCGACACCCGCTACTTCACCGGCTCCAGCGACGCCTCGGCGGCGGTCGACGCCGGCGGGGGCTACGCGGTCGTCGCCGACGACGAGTCCAACACCCTGCGCCTGTACCGGCGGGACGTCTCGGGCGCCCCGGTGCGGACCTGGGACTTCAGCTCCAAGCTCGGGGTCGACGGCGAGATCGACATCGAGGCGAGCACCCGCGTCGGCAACACCATCTACTGGAACGGCTCCCTGGGCAACAACAAGGACGGAAAGGTGAAGGCCGAGCGCTCCACGCTCTTCACCACCACCGTGACCGGCTCGGGCGCCGACACCCAACTGGCCCTGGCCGGTTCGTACCAGGGGCTGCGCGCCGACCTGATAGCCTGGGACAAGGCCGCCCAGAACCGGTACGGCTTCGCGGCGGGCGCCGCGTCCGGGCAGGTCCCCAAGCAGATCGACGGGTTCAACGCGGAGGGCCTGGAGTTCGCCCCCGGCAGCACCACCACCGCGTACGTCGGCTTCCGGGCGCCCCTCGTGCCGCCGGCGAACGGCGGGAAGGCGCTGCTGGTCCCGGTCACCAACATGGACAAGCTCGCCACGTCCGTGGGCGGCAAGGTCCACGCGACCTTCGGCACGCCCGTCACCCTGGACCTCGGTGGCCTGAGCGTCCGCGACATCCGCCGCGACGCCTCGGGCCAGCTCCTGGTCCTCGCCGGGTCCTGGGCGGCCGAGGACAACTCCGCCCCGTACGCCCTGTACTCCTGGGACGGTGTCGCCGGCCACGCGCCGGTCAAGCGCCTGGACCTGCCCACCAGCGACGCGGGCGGCTGGGAGGCCATCGTGGACGTGCCCGACGCGGCGGCGCAGGACCCGCGGGTCCAGCTGATCACGGACAACGGGTCGGCGGACCTGTACGGGGACGGGACGGAGGCGAAGGACCTCGACCACGCGGAGTGGAAGAAGTCCCGGACCGTCCGGTTCGCTCTCCAGCCCTGACCGCCGGGCGCTCCACCGGGGGCCCCGGCTGTATAACGCCCGCCCGGACGCGATCACGTGGATCGCGTCCGGGCGGGCGTTATACAGCCGGGGTGTGTCAGCCGAACGAACCACCTGACGCGGCATCTGGCCGCTCACTGGTGGGTCGGCTTGAGCGGGTGACCGGCGGGTGTCAGCATCCGCTGACCTCTGCCGGAAGGAACACACGCCATGGGCACCCTCACCACGACCGACGGAACCGACCTCCACTACAAGGACTGGGGGTCGGGACAGCCTGTCGTGTTCAGCCACGGCTGGCCGCTCAACGCCGACGCCTGGGACGACCAGATGCACCTCGTCGCCCGTGAGGGCTTCCGGGCCGTCGCGCACGACCGCCGGGGGCACGGGCGGTCGGAACAGCCGTGGGACGGCAACGACATGGACACGTACGCGGACGACCTCGCGCAGCTGATCGAGGCCCTGGACCTGCGGGACGTGATCCTCGTCGGCCACTCCACCGGTGGCGGCGAGGTCACCCGCTACATCGGCAGGCACGGTACGTCCCGGGTCGCCAAGGCCGTCCTCCTGAGCGCGATCCCGCCGCTGATGCTCAAGACGGACGCCAACCCGGAGGGCACGCCGATCGGGGCCTTCGACGACATCCGCGCCGGGCTGCTGGCCGACCGGTCGCAGTTCTACGCCGACCTCAGCGCGCCGTTCTACGGGGCGAACCGCACGGGCTCCCAGGTCTCGCAGGGCGTCCGGGACGCGTTCTGGATGTGGTCGATGCAGGTCGGGTTCAAGGGCACGTACGACTGCGTCGAGGCCTTCTCCGAGACCGACCTCACCGAGGACCTCAAGCGCTTCGACGTGCCGACCCTGATCATCCACGGCGACGACGACCAGATCGTGCCCATCGTCGCGGCGGGCCCCAAGTCGGCGAAGCTGGTGAAGGACTCGACGCTCAAGGTCTACGCCGGGGCGCCGCACGGGCTGATGTCGGTCAGCCCGTTCAAGGAGCGGTTCAACGCGGACCTGCTGGAGTTCATCAGGAGCTGACGCGGGGACGTGGCGGCGCGTCAGGCGGTTCGTGCCTGTGTCCGCTGCGCCCGCAGGGTCTCCAGCAGGCGCAGCCAGACCTCGGACGGTGTGGGGTAGCTGGGCACGACGTGCCACAGGACGGGGACCGGGATCCGCGCGACGACGGCCGTGGTCGCCGCGTGGACGAGGTCCGCGATGTCGGGCCCGACGAAGGTCGCCCCCACCACCGTGTCGGTGGCCCGGTCGAGGACCAGCAGCGCGCGGCCGGTGTAGTCGTCGCGCATCACGTACGTACCGGCGAGGCCGGCCATGTCGTACGTGACGGTCTCGACGTCGATGCCCGCCGCGCGTGCCTCCCGCTCGGTCAGGCCGGCCGAACCGACCTGCGGATCGGTGAACGTGACCTGCGGGGCGCCCCGGTGGCCCGCGGCGGCGTTCAGCGGACTGTCCTCCCCGTCGTCCGGGTGCTGCCCCGCGGCGCGCGCGGCGATGACCTCGCCGGCCACGCGCGCCTGGTACTTGCCCATGTGCGTCAGCAGGGCCCGGCCGCAGACGTCGCCTACGGCGTAGAGCCACCGGCCCGGTACGGCGCACACGCACTGCTGGTTGTCGACGGCCAGGTAGCCGCCGTCCGGGCGGCCCACCGACGACAGGCCGATGTCGCCGGTGTTCGGCGTACGCCCGGCGGCGACCACGATCTCGTCGGCGGCCAGGGTCGTACCGTCGTCCAGCACGCAGGTGACCTCGCCGCCGTGCGGGATTCCCGTCCCGGTGTCGGCGGGGTCCGCCCGGCGCACCTCGGTGATGGTGCGGCCCGGCAGCAGCCGTACGCCCGCGGCGGTCAGCGCGTCGCCGACCAGGCGTCCGGCGAAGGGTTCGGAGCGCGGGAGGAGGCCTTCCTCACGGAGGACGAGGCTCAGTTCGGCGACTCCCAGCGACCGGAGCCACGTCGCCGACTCGCAGGCGACGACGCCGCCGCCGAGGATGACGACCCGGCGCGGCACCTCGTGGAGGTTGGTGACGTCCCGTGAGGTCCACGGGCGGGCCTCGGCGAGGCCGCGGATGGGCGGTACGGCGCTGGAGGATCCGGTGTCGATCACGACGGCGTGACGGGCCGTCAGCGTACGGATGCCGCCGTCGGGCCCGGTGACCCGCACCACGCGCTCGCCCGCGAGCCGCCCGTACCCGCGCACCACGTCGATGTCCGTGTCCAGGGCCCAGCGGATCTGGGAGGTGTCGTCGAGGTGGTTGACGACGGTGTCCCGGTGGGCGAGCACGGCGGGGACGTCGAGGGTGCCGCCCGCCACCAGCGGGGCGACGCCGGGGACGTGGCGGGCGCTGTCCAGGACGTCGCCGGGGCGCAGGAGTGCCTTGCTGGGCATGCAGGCCCAGTACGAGCACTCGCCGCCGAGCAGCTCCGCCTCGACGAGCACGGCGTCGAGGCCCGAGAACTGGGTCGCGTACTGGGCCGCGTTCTCGCCCGCGGCGGCGCCTCCCAGGACGATGACGTCCCATTCCGAGCGGTCGGGGTCCACGGAACCTGCCATCTGGCGACCTCCCCGTTCGTGCGACTCGGATCTCGCCCGGACCGTCCACGCACTTTCAGCGTGCGCCCGGCCGGGACCCTCCGCAAACGGGGCCGCCGGGGCGGGATGATGGGACGGGAGCCGGGCGCCGCCCGGCGCGCGGCCTCCCGCCGGAGCCACACCAATCTACGGAGGCAGCGTGCCGGAGACCGAGTTCGTGACTGTGAAGGACGCCGAGGAGCTCCACCGCTTCGAGGCCCGCGTCGAGGGCCGGCTCGCCGGCTTCGCGGACTACATCCGGACGGGAAACCTGGTGGTCTACCCGCACACCGAGGTGGACCCGCGGTACGAGGGCCAGGGCATCGGCGGCGCCCTGGCCAGGGCCGCCCTGGACGACGCCCGGACCCGCGCCCTCCCGGTCCTGGCGACGTGCCCGTTCATCTCCTCATGGATGACCCGCCACCCGGAGTACCTGGCCCTGGCCTACCAGAACCGCAGCCGGGTAACCGACTGAGCCGGCTGCTGGGGCCGGGCGGCCCTCTGCCGGGGTCGAATAATGCGGTGCGGGTGGCGCGGAGGGGCGCATAGGGTCGGCGTCCGTGGAAGCGCTCAGTGAGAATCAGATCCGCTCGTCCTTCGTGAACAGCACCAAGGGTGAGGCGGCCCGGTTGCGGTTGCCGCTCGACTTCGCCGAACTGCCCTGGGAGGACCTGGACTTCCTCGGGTGGGTGGATCCGGGGGCGCCGCTGCGGGCCCATTTCGTGCTGCCCGGGGCCCGGGGGCCGCTGGGGATCTCCCTGCGCGTCCCGTCCGTGAACCGCACCAGCGCGGTGAAGTCCAGCCTCTGCCAGATCTGCCTGACGGGGCACGCCTCCTCCGGCGTCGCCCTGCTCGTCGCTCCCTTGGCGGGTGCGCAGGGCCGCCAGGGGAACACCGTCGGCACGTACATCTGCGCCGACCTGGCCTGCCCGCTGTACGTGCGGGGCAAGCGGCAGCCGAGGCTGCGGACGGGACGGTACGAGGAGTCCCTGAGCCTGGACGAGCGGCTCGCGCGCATGACGGGGAACCTGGACGCGTTCGCGGCGCGGGTCACGGCGGGCTGAGCCTCCGGTCGTACCGCCCCGTGGTGGAGCGACCACGGAGGGGGCGCACATATACAGCTTGGCTGTATTCTTGCCGGATGAAGAACGAGGAGATCCTGGCCGACCGGCTGCGGGAGTCCGTCGGTCGTTTCGTACGGGTCACCCGTGCGCACACCGACACGCTGAGCGGACCCCACACGTCCACGCTCGGCCTGCTCAGCCGGGAGGGCGACGCCACCATCGCCGCCCTGGCCCAGCGGCGGGGCGTACGGCACCAGAGCGCGAGCCGCACCGTCCTGGAGCTCCAGGATCTCGGGTACGTGCGCCGCCGCCCCGACCCGGCGGACGGCAGGGCCGTCGTGGTCGCCCTGACGGACGCCGGACGGGAGGCCGTCGAGGCCGACCGCCGGGCCCGGCGCGACTGGATGGCCGGCGCCATCGCGCACACGCTCGACGCGGACGAGCGCCGGCAGCTGGAGGCGCTGCCCGGGCTCCTGGACAAGCTCTCGGCGCACGACGAGCGGTCCTGACGGGAGACGGCCAGGATCGGAAGCGTGGGGGGGACGACCACCCCGGAATCGTTGACCTATACAGCCAAGTTGTACATTCGAGTTGTACAGTTCTCCGCTGTCCGTGAGGAGCCACCATGAAGCTGACCAAGTACGCCCACGCCTGCGTCGCCCTGGAGAAGGACGGCGTGACCCTCGTCCTCGACCCGGGGAAGTACACGCCCGAGGCCAAGGAGGCGGTGGCGGGCGCGGCGGGGGTCCTCGTGACGCACGACCACGCCGACCACTTCGACGCCGAGCTGCTCACGGCCGCCCTCGACGCCCGGCCGGACCTGCTGGTGTTCGCCCCCGCCGCCGTGGCCGAGCAGCTCGGGGAGCACGGCGGCCGGGTCAGGGCCGTGGCCAGCGGGGACACGTTCACCGTCGGGGGCTTCTCCGTCGCGGTCGACGGGGAGCGGCACGCCGTCATCCACCCGGACATCCCGCGCGCGGACAACGTCGGCTTCCTGGTCGACGGCACGGTCTTCCACCCCGGCGACTCGTACCACGTGCCGGACGTGGCGGTCGAGACGCTGCTGCTGCCGACCAGCGGGCCGTGGACCAAGCTGAGCGAGGCCGCCGACTACGTACGCGCCGTGAAGCCGGAGCGGGTTGTCCAGATCCACGAGCTGCTGCTCAGCGAGCTGGGGCAGCAGTCCACCGCGGCGATCCTCGGCGAGGGCGGCCTGACGGGGAAGCCGCTGACGATCCTGGCCCCGGGCGAGTCGCTGACGGTGTGACACGGGGCGGCGGTCCACCCGCCGCCGGTGCGGCCGTGAGTCTCCCGGCCGGGCGCGGTGGCGTCTCCCGGCGCCACTTCATTGTCCAGCAGCAGGGGGTACTTGCGGCAAGGGCCCGGTGCTGGTCCACAATTCGGGCCGGTGAGCGCCGGGACGGGGTGACCGGGGCCGTGACGGGGGAGATCTCTCATGCGTGTACTGCTGTCGACCATCGGGTCGCGGGGCGAGGTCCAGCCCCTGATGGCGCTGGCGTCGCAGCTGCGGGTCCTCGGCGCGGAGGTACGGCTGTGCGCGCCGCCCGACTTCCGGGAGTGGGCCGGCACGCTCGGCATCCCGTTCACGTCCGTCGGGCCCGAACTGCGCCCGACCGCGCGCGCGTCGGCGACCGCCTCACCGGCCGCGCGGACGCCGCCCACGCCCGAGGAGCTGCGGCGGCTGGCGGACGCGAGCGTCGCCGCGCAGTTCGCCGCCGTGACGGCGGCGGCCCGGGGCTGCGACGCGGTGGTGGCGGGCGGGGCCCTGCAGTTCGCCTCCCGCTCGGTGGCGGAACAGCTGGGAATCGCCTACGTCTACGCCAGTTACTGCCCCGTCACCCTGCCCTCCCCGCACCACGCGCCCCCGCCGATGTCCCTGCGGGGGCCGGCTCCGGTGCCGGGCGCGGCCGATCCCCGTACCCTCTGGGCGGAGGACGCCCGGCGCTGGAACAGCACCATCGGCCCGGCCCTCGACGCCCACCGGGCGGCCGCCGGACTGGCGCCCGTCGCCGACGTACGGGACCACATCTTCACCGACTCGCCCTGGCTGGCCGCCGATCCCGCGCTGGCGCCCTGGCCGGAACCGGCGGAGCTGGACGTGATCCCGACGGGTGCCTGGATCCTGCCCGACGAGCGGCCCCTCTCCCCGGAGTTGGAGGCGTTCCTCGACGCCGGCGAGCCGCCCGTGTACTTCGGCTTCGGCAGCATCCGTGCCCCCCACGACGTCAGTGGGGCGATGGTCCGGGCGGCGCGCGCGCTCGGACGGCGCGTGATCGTGTCGCGCGGGTGGGCCGGGCTGTTGCCGCCGGACGACCGGCCGGACTGCCTGTCCCTCGGGGACGTCAACCAACAGGCGCTCTTCGGACGGGTCGCGGCGGTCGTCCACCACGGCGGCGCGGGCACCACCACCGCGGCCGCCCGGGCCGGAGCGCCGCAGGTGGTCGTCCCACAGGTGTACGACCAGCACTACTGGGCCCGGCGCGTCGACGCGCTAGGGATCGGCAGCGCGCACCCGCCCGCCGACCCGACCGCCGACTCCCTGACCGCGGCTCTCGACCACGCCCTCCGGCCGGAGGTGGCGGCTCGCGCGCGGCGGATCGCCGGCGCGGTGTGCACGGACGGGGCGCTGACGGCGGCACGGCGCCTGGTGGGCGCGGGGTCGCCGAGCCCGTCCTGACGGAACCGGAGGGCTCGGGCCGGGGCGTTGTCCCGGCGGGCGTACGGGTGGCGGTCAGATCCCGCCGGTCGGATCCTGCCGGTCGGATCCCGCCGGTCAGATCCCGCCGGTCAGATCCTGCCGGTCAGATTCCGCCGGTCGGGCCCCGGTGTTCCAGTTGCCTCAGCCTGCGGGCCCGTCCCTCCGCAGCGAGCGCGCCCGCGCGGTCGGCGAGCAGGGGGCCGCCGTCCGCGAGGTGCCCGGCGAGGACCCGCAGGGCGGCCGTACGGACGACCTCGAACGCCGGGGTCTCGCGCTCGGCCAGCAACTGCGCGCGCTGCTCGCCCCCGAGTCCCGGGGCGGCCGGCGCCGCCTCGACGGCGGGGACGGCGTGCGCTTCGAGCACCTGGTACGCGGCCGCCAGCTCCACCCGGTCGAGGTCGGTGCCGGCCAGGTCCGCGGCGAGGGCCCGGTCGTGGAGGGCCGCCGCGAGCAGCACGACCACGGGGGCATGGTGCGCCTGGACCTCCTCGACCCGGTCCTGCCGGGCGGCTGCGGTGCCGAGGTGCCACAGCACCAGCTCGTCCGCCGCGGCGAGCGCGTACTCCCAGAGCCCAGGGGCCGGTTCAGCTGAGTGATCTCCCATTCCGGCACGCTATCCCGCCGCTCCCGGGGCGGCCCGGCCAGGGCCGCCTTCCGATGCGGTGCCGGTGCCGCGCGGGAATAATGCGAATGGCCGACCCGCTTCCCCGGGTGGGTTGGACAACGCCGACGTGCGCTTCTCCCTGGAGGGGGCGGGGCACCGTACACGGCGTGCCCCACCCCGGAACTGGCACGTGGTTTCTGAAAGGAACGACTCATGCAGGCGGTACTCGACGGAACGGTCCTCGCGGACGCGAACGACGCCGACGTGGTCTCCATCGAGGGGAACTGGTACTTCCCCCCGGAGGCGATCACCCCTCAGGCCCTGTCCGAGAGCGACACCCCCTACACCTGCCCGTGGAAGGGAAAGGCGCAGTACTTCGACGCGCGGATCCCGGGGAACGACCACCCGGACGCGGCCTGGTCGTACCCGCAGCCGCCGGCCTCCGCGGTCGACCGGGTGGGAAGGGACTTCACCGGCTACGTGGCCTTCGGCAAGGACGTGACGGTCGCCTAGGGCTTGTCGTCGCACTGCCGGTCCGGCCCCTGGGGCCCGCCTCAGCCGGACTCCGGTCCGGTGCCTCCGCCCACGCGCCCGGCCGCCCGGGCGGAGGCCCACCAGCACGCGGCGGCCAGGGCGAGCGCGGCCGGCAACGGCAGCGCCGGGAACGGCGCACCGGCCGGGCCGGAGGAGACCGCGTCGCGGACGGCGGCGTTGACCGGCGAGGCGGAGAACACCAGCAGCAGGACGGACCCCAGGACCAGCCCCGCCGCCCCGCCCGCCGTCGTGCGCAGCAGCGGCGGGGCGCAGAGCGCGCCCAGCGCGCTGCCCGCCAGGCAGCAGACCACACCGGTGGCCAGTCCCCCGCCGAGCACACTCGCCAACGGGACGTCCGCGGGAACCGGGCAGGTCAGCAGCGCGACCGCCGCCGCGAGCGCCATCAGCAGCAGGCCGGCGGCCAGGGGGACGGCGAGCGCGGCGTACTGGGGGCGGCGGGTGCCCGTCGCGGCGGCGAGGCAGGCGCGGGCCGCGGGCGGCTCGCCGGTCAGCAGGGAGCGGGTGAGCCAGGCGAGGACGGGCACCAGCGCGGCGGCGTTCCAGCCCAGCTGGCTGCCGAGCCGCGACACGCCGTCCGTCGAGATCGCCACCAGCCCGGCGTAGGCCACGACGGGCGGGAGCCAGCGCTGTGAGCGCAGCAGCAGGACGCCGTAGTAGCGGAGCAGTGCTCTCAACGCAGTCCCCCGCTCACGCGGCGGACGTGGGTGCCCGGCAGGGCGAGCAGCGCGCGCAGCAGCGCGTCCGAGTGGGCTTCGTCGGTCTCCAGTCGTACGGTCGCGTCGGCGAGGACGGTGACGGCCCGGACACCCGGCAGGGCGGACAGGGCCTCGGGCCCGTCCGCGACACCGGTGCAGTCGATCCGCACCGGCGTGGCGGCTTCCTGGGACGTCACGGCCACCGTGCCGTCGCCGAGGGCCCAGCGCAGGTCGGTACGGAGGCCGAGCCGGGACGGGTCGTGATCGACGAAGACCACGGTGGTCCCCCGGTCGGCGCGCTCCTCCACCTCCTCGTCCAGGGCCGTCCGCGCGTCGGTGTCCAGGCCCGTCCACGCCTCGTCGAGCACCAGCAGCGCCGGGTCGGCGAGGAGGGCCTGCGCCACCGCGACCTTCTGGCACGTGCCCTTGGAGAGCCGGGCCAGCGGCCGGTCCGCGTGCCCCTCGGCGCCGAGGCGGGAGAGCAGCCGGGTGCCGCGCCGCTCGGCCTCCGCCGCCGGCAGGCCGTGCACCCGGCCCATGAGCCGCAGGTACTCCAGCGCGGGGAACGGCAGGGCGGGCGGGAAGCGCTCCGGTACGTACGCGGTGCGCGCCGGGCGTCCGAGCACCTGGCCCCGGCCGGGGCGGGCCGCCCCGGCGACCACCCGCAGGAGGGTCGACTTCCCGCAGCCGTTGCGTCCCTGAGCCCGGATCAACTGGCCGGGCAGCAGCTCCAGTTGCACATCGCGCAGGAGCCAGGGGCCGCGCCGTCCGTGGCGCAGGCCGATCCCGTCGAGTCTCATCGGGCCAGCATAGGAGGGGCGCCTCGCCGCAGGAGGGGCGCCGGTGGAGAGGGCACCACGCCACGTTTGCCGTTCCCGCAAAGATGTTTGTCGAACCGGCCACCCGGGGTGAAGTATCGCCGTTGAACGGAGGTGCGCGACATGACAGCACGGAATCCACGGACACCGGACCCCGCCCCCGGGGTCGAGCGGCGTCACGACGTGGTGGTGGTCGGCGGCGGGGCCGCGGGCCTGAGCGGCGCCCTGACCCTGGCCAGGGCCCGGCGCTCGGTCCTGGTGGTCGACGCCGGACATCCTCGTAACGCCCCGGCGTCGGGCGTCCACAACTACCTGGGCCGCGAGGGCACCCCGCCGGGGGATCTCCTGGCGACGGGCCGCGCCGAAGTAGCCGGGTACGGCGGCGAGTTGGTGACCGGCACGGTGGTGGCCGCCGAACGGCGGGCGGCCGGTGACTTCCGTCTCGTCCTCGGCGACGGGACGGCCGTGTCGGCCCGGCGGCTGCTGCTCGCCACCGGCCTGGTCGACGAACTGCCCGACGTCCCGGGCCTGTCGGAGCGGTGGGGGCGGGACGTGCTGCACTGCCCGTACTGCCACGGCTGGGAGGTACGGGACCAGGCCGTCGGGATCCTCGGCACCGGCCCCCTCGCCGCCCACCAGGCCCTGATGTGGCGGCAGTGGAGCGACGACGTCACGCTCTTCCTGCACACGGGGCCGGAGCCGGACGACGAGGCGTACGAACAGCTCGCGGCCCGGGACGTCTCCGTGGTGGACGGCACGATGGCCGGGCTGGTGGTCGCGGAGGACCGGCTCACCGCCGTCCGGCTGGCGGCCGGCCCGGAGGTCGCGTGTCAGGCCCTGGTGGTCGCGCCGCGCTTCACCGCCCGGGTCGGCGCCCTCGGCGGCCTCGGCCTGGAGCCCGTCGCCCAGGAGGTGGGCGGCCATGTGATCGGCAGCCGTGTCGAGGCCGACGCCGTCGGCGCGACGGCCGTCGCCGGGGTGTGGGCGGCCGGGAACATCACGTCGCTCACCGACCAGGTCCTGGGCGCCGCCGACGCGGGCAGGCGCGCGGGAGCGGCGATCAACGCCGACCTGACGGCCCAGGACACCCGGCGGGCCGTCGCCGCCCGCCGCGATCCCTTCTCCCCCGCGATGGAGCGCGCGGTGTGCGAGCGGGTGCTCGGCGACAGCCGGCACGGTCTGTCGTAGCCGGGCGGGTCCGGGCAGTCGTCGCCGGGCGGGTTCGGGCGCCGGTGGCCGATCCCGGTGGCCGACGCCGGTGACCGGAGCCCGCCGTCAGCCCAGGTAGGCGGGGGCGACGGCGGAGCGCATCAGGCGCCGGGGCGCCCCGGTCCCGTTGGCGGGTACGGTCCACAGGTCGGAGCCGTAGTCGCCCGGCAGCGCGTAGACGAGCGTGGAGCCGTCCGCCCACAACGCCTGGTCGTCGACGTCGCGCCGCTCGGCGGTCGCGGTCTCGGTCATGTCGTGGAGGTCGAGCACGTACAGCCGCCACGGCGCGTCCGCCGGCGCTCCCGGGACCCGCTTCTTGTACGCGATCCGGCTGCCGTCGGGCGAGAGCGACGGACACTCGACGTTGCGGTGCAGGGTGGTCAACGTCCGTGCGGCCGGGTCCCCTTGGACGAGGTACGTCTGCCCGGCGGTGGCCAGCGTCGCGTAGAAGCGGGAGTCGTCGGCGAAGGTGACACCCCAGATGTTGATGTCGGAGGCGTGGTACGGCCGGCCGTCCTTGACGACGGAGAACGTCTCCAGGTTGTCGTCGATCGCGCCCGTGCGGGCGTCGGCGAGGGAGGTGCGGGTGGAGAAGGCGGTGCCCGCGTACGAGTCGCCGCTGACGAAGACCGTCCAGGCGACGAGGTGCCCCGAGGGCGAGACCCTGGCCCGGGTGGGGATGCCCGCGACCGGGTAGTGCCGTACCTCGCGCAGGTCCGCGTCGAGCACCACGGCCCGGTAGGTGTCCTCCAGCGCCCCGTGGCGGGCCTGGAGGCAGATGCCGGTCCCGGCGGCGGCGTGGAAGCGCAGGCACTTCACGCCGGAGACCGTGCGCGGCCCGTCCGGCCGGCCGGCGGGGACGGACGCGATCTCGTCGCGGTGCGGCCCCCACGCGAGGTTGCGGACGAGGAGGCGGCGCCCGCCGTCCGGCCGGAGCGAGACCGTACCGGTCCTGACGGGCGCGCCGCCCGCCTGTTCCTGGTTCCGCTCGCCGGACCGGTTCGCCGCGTGCAGCACGGCTCCCGTGCCGGCCGCGCCGAGCAGCAGGACGGCGACGAGCAGGATCATCAGGCGGCTGGTGCGGGTCATACGGGCACCTCATCGGCGGTACGGAGGACGAAGGAGGCCGCGACGGCGGCGGCGACGAGGGCGGCGGCGGTGACCGCGAGGGCGGTCCGGCCGCCCCACAGGGTCCAGGCCGCGCCGAAGCCGAGCGAGCAGACGAACCGGGCCAGCGCCTGCCCCGTACCCACCAACGCCTGCCCGGCGCCCAGGTGTTGCGGCGGGACCACCCGGGCGGTGGCCGCCGCCAGCACGCCGTCGGTGGCCGCGTAGAAGGCGCCGTGCAGGATCAGGACGGCCACCACCACGGACGTGCCGGCGTTCCGGGACGCGAGGAGCACCAACCCGTAGGCCAGCAGCAGGAATCCGTGTCCCGCGAGGAAGAGCCCGCGCCGGCCGACGCGGTCGGCGACCGCCCCCATCGGCACGGCGAGCAGCAGGAAGGCGGCGGCCGTGCCGAGCGGCAGGAGCGGGAAAAGGTGGACGGGCAGGCGCAGTTCGCGCTGGAGCAGCAGGTAGAGGAAGGAGTCGCTGACGGTGGTGAGGCCGAGGAGCACGGCGCACACGGTGAGCCGCCGGAGCGCCGGGCGGCGCAGCAGGGCGACCGAGTCGCGGAGTGTGGCGCGGGGCTCCGGGGAGCCGGATCCGGCCGGGTCCGGTGGTGAGGTGTGCGGCCCCGGGGCGTCGGGCGCGTGCCGCCGCGAGGCGACCTGCCGGGGTACGAAGAGGACCAGCACCAGAACGCCCAGGGCCGCGACGCACCCGCTGACGGCGAAGACCGCGTCGTACCCGTCGACGGTGAACCGGAGCACGGCGAAGGCCACGAGCGGGCCGAGCAGCGCGCCGGTGGTGTCCATGGCGCGGTGCACCCCGAAGGCCCTGCCGAGTCGCTCGGGCGGGGTCGACAGGGAGATCATCGCGTCCCGGGGTGCCGTCCGCAGCCCTTTGCCGGTGCGGTCCAGCGCGAGGACGGCGCTGATCACGGGCAGGGTGTGGGCGAGCAGGAGCAGGGGCTTGCAGAGCGCGGACAGGCCGTAGCCGATCCCGGCGACCGCCTTGTGCTGTCGTCCGCCGCGGTCGGCGAGGTGCCCGCCGGCCAGCCGGACCAGGGCGCCGACCCCGTTGTTGATGCCGTCGAGCAGGCCGAAGCCGAGCGGGGAGAGCCCGAGGGCGGCGACCACGTAGAGCGGGAGGACGGCGGTGACCATCTCGGAGGAGATGTCGGTGATGAGGCTGACCGCGCCGAGGGCCAGCACGGTGCCGGGCACGGCGGCCACCCGCCGCCCCGGACGGAGTCCGTTGTCCGGGGCGGCGGGGGCCTTGCTGCCGCGGGAGTCCGCGAGGTACACGGGCGGTCAGTTCCAGATACCCGAGACGGCGGAGGCCGAGGCGGCGTTGCCCGCGTGCGCGGTCAGTCCCGCCAGGTCCTCCAGCGTGCGCAGCACGTTGTAGTGGTTGTAGGTGGTGGCCACGGAGCTGCCGGGGGCGACATGCTGTCCGTAGAAGAGGGTCGGGATGCGGTTGCCCGACAGCTTGTTGTCCTCGTCGAAGGTGACGACGAGCATGCTGTTGTGGGTCTTGGCCCACGTGGCGTAGGCGCCCAGCTTGTTCTTGATCCAGGTGTCGCCGGTGGCGACCGAGCAGTCGTGCATGTCGCTGCACAGGTTCGGCACCACGAAGGAGACCTTCGGAAGGGTGGTGTAGTCGGTGGGGAACTGCGTCATCGTCTTCGCCGTGCTGGTGGGCACGTTGGAGAAGCCGAACCACGGGTTGTGCTTCTGCGCGTAGTCGCCGCTGCTGCACGTGGTCGAACCCTGGCTGGGCAGCGACTCGTTGTAGCTCGCCCACGTCTTGCCGGCCCCGATCAGCTCGGAGGCGAGGTTGGGGGCGGAGAGGGAGCCGACCTTGACGCAACCGTCGTCGGTACGGCCCTGGTTGGAGCCGGAGAAGAGCATGTAGTAGTTCGGCTCGCTCGGGTGGGTGAGCCCGAAGGACTGGGTCAGGGTGGCGCCGCCGGCCTTCAGCGTGTTGTTGAGGTACGGCGCGGTGGAGCTGCCGATGACCTGGCTGTAGGCGTGGTTCTCCATGACGACGACCACGACGTGGTCGGGGGCGGGGAGCGCCGCCGCCTGGGCGGTGGATCCGGTCGTGGCCCAGAGGCCGAGCGCGGCGGCGGCGAGGCCCGCGGCCCCGGCCAGCGCGGTGAGGGAAAGTCGTCTGCTGCTGCGGGCCTTGGATGCGCTCATGGCTCTCCTAGGGAAAGTGGCGTACCCCGCAAGGGTGTTGGGGCGCCGCAAACCCTAGGAGCGGCCGGGCGGGCCGTCCGCCGTACCTGAGTGAAGATCAGGAGAACAAATGGCCGCTACATCGATCGACCGTGCCCGGGCTTGGCCGTGGCCCGGGCCGGGCCGGCGTCAGGACGGCTGGGGGACGATCACGACCGGGCAGGCGGCGTGGTGCAGCGCGCCGTGGCTGACCGGGCCCAGTTGGAGGCCGAAGGCGCGCTGGAGGCGGCGCGAGCCGACGACGAGGAGGTCGGCGGAGGCCGCGGCGCGCAGGAGACCGTCCCGCGCGGAGCCGCAGTACGCCTCCTGGCTGATCACCTTCACGCCGGGGTGGCGGGCAGCGGGCCCCTTGAGCGTCTCTTCCAGGTGTTCCTCCGCCGCGAACATCATCGGGCCGCAGGGAATGCCGTCCTTCATCGCCTCGTCCTGGCCGGACTGGAGGTGCCACGCGTGGACGGCGTGCAGTTCGCAGTTCCGCGCCTCGGCCTCCCGGAACGCGAACTCCGCCGCCGCGGGCGCGTCGTCCGTCTCGCGCACGCCGAGGACGACCCGGCCGAACTCACCGGCGATGTTCGGCTTCTCCCCCCGGATGATGACCACGGGACACTCGGCGCGGCCCGCCACCTCGAGGCCGACCGAGCCGAGCAGCAGCCCGGTGAGCGCACCGCGCCCGCGGTGCCCGAGGACGAGGGCGAACGCCCCCGCGCTCTCGCCGAGCAGGGCGGTCACCGCCTCCCCGGGCAACACCTCGCCGGTCACCTCCACGCCGGGCGCGCGCCGCCTCACTCGTTCGGTCGCCGCCCCGACGACCTCGTCGCCCTCCTCCACCGCCTCTTCGCGGGTACGGGACGGGGCGAAGGGAAGGGCCTCGTCCTCCCGGGGCTCCGGGCGGTTGGCCTGCACCACACCGTGGACCACGCGCAGCGGCACACCGTGCCTGGCCGCCGCGTCCGCCGCCCAGTCCACCGCTTCGAGGCTGGACGGGGATCCGTCGACAGCGACCACCAGGGGAGACACCATGGCCCCCACCGCCTTTCACGCCGGTCGGTTGACTCTCCTTACAGCTTCACACTTCGCGCCCCCGGATGGAGACCGCCGGACCGCCGGCACGGGGAGGACTTACCGGTGGACAGCCGTCGCCGGACCGATCCGGGCCCGGCGGGGCGGCGCGCGTCCCGGCCGTCACGGACGGTGACGGCCGGACGAATCCGGCGAGACGCGTGCCCCCGCCCGGGTGACGGACCGGGTGACGAACCGCGTGACGGCCCGGCGGAAACGCGGGGCCGCGGCAGGCGTTCCCGCTGCGCTCGCCCGCGCCCGGGAGCCGTGGTAAGCGTTGTCGCAGAAAGCATCTCGCCATCCGCGTGCAAGGGAGAAGCGCATGACCGAGGCGCAGTCCGCGAAGGACGGTGCATTGACGGCCGGGCCGGCGAGTGACCCGTACCCCGTGCCTGAATTCCGTTCCGAAGCCGTGACTGACCTCCGGCGCACCGGAATCGACCCGAATTTCTGGTATCCCGTCGCCGTCTCGCGGACCGTCCGGAAGAACAAGGCGTTCGCGGCGGTGTTCGCCGGTGAGCGGATCGTGCTCTACCGGGGCGCGAGCGGCACGGTGTACGCGCTGGAGGACCGGTGCGCCCACCGCCAGGTGCCGCTGAGCATGGGCGTCGTGGAGGGTGAGGCGCTGCGCTGCTGCTACCACGCGTGGGCCTATCGCGGGAACGGTCACATCTCGCAGATCCCCTATCTGCCCAAGGGCGTCGCCCGGCCGCCGCGCGGAGTGCGCGCCTATCCGGTCCGTGAGGCGTACGGGCTGGTCTTCGTCTTTCCCGGCGATCCGGGGAAAGCGGCCACCACACCGATGCCCGAGCTGCCGGAATTCCATTCGGCGAGACACCGGACCATGACGTTCTCGCGGACCGTGAACTGCCATTACTCGTTCATGCACGAGAATCTGCTCGACATGAACCACCAATTCCTCCACCGGGGTGTTCTGGGCCGGATCCAGCCGAAGCTTCTCGGGTCCGAGTCCGGTCCGCGGTTCGTCGAGGCGCGGTACCTGTTCACGCACACGGGCGGGAAGAAGGACCCCGGCGCCGGGCTGCTCGCCGCCGAGGGGATCGGCGGCTCCAGCTCGCCGGACGTCGTCACGGTCCGTACGGACTATCCGTACCAGACCCTCCAGGTGGTCCCCGAGAAGGCCGACCTCCCGGCGTTCTCGCTCTGGGTGGCGTACGTACCGGAGGACACCGAGCAGCGCACGAACCACGTCTACGGCCTCCTCATGATCGAGAAGCCGCCGGTCCCCGGGGCGCTCCGGCTGGCCTGGCCGTTCATCCGGCGCTTCACCGAGCGGGTGTTCGCCGAGGACCGGATGGCGGTCGAAGCCGAGCAGCGGGCCTGGGACGAGCAGGGCGAGGACTGGAACCAGGAGGTCTTCCCGCTGATCCTCGACGTCCGTGACGTGCTGCGCACGAACGGCGTGCCCATCCGCCCGGAGTCCGCGCTGTGCGGCGCCGCCGCGCTCTGCGGCACGAAGACACCGGCCGGGACCGCCTAGGCCGCCGGCTGCTCCCCCGCCTCCCGCGCCTCCGCCGCTCCCCCTCCGGGTTATATAGTGAACGCGACGTCCAGAAATTAGGCGCGCGATTCCCCGGGGACCTGCCCGAAGGGAACGGGCGCGGGACGAGCGGATGAGAGGCCCCGATGGACCACAGCCCGAAATGCCCGCCGGACGCCGACGCGGGCCACCCGTCCCGGGGTGAGCGGCGCCTGTCCCGTGTCCCCCGCCCCGCCCGTGCCCGGGAGGGTGCGCCGGAACCCACCACGGCGGAACCCACCGCGCCGACGCCCGCCCCGCCGCCGACGCCCGACGGCGCCCTGTCGTCCGCGCAGTTGCGACGGGTGGTGCTGCTTCTCGCCTTCGCGTGCGGCGTGACGGTGGCGAACATCTACTACGCGCAGCCGCTCCTGGCCCCCATCGCCTCGACCTTCGGCGTCAGCGCGGGCAGCACCGCGCTGGTGGTCACCCTCACCCAGCTCGGCTACGCGCTCGGGCTGGTGCTCCTCCTGCCGCTCGGGGACCTGCTGGAGAACCGGGCGCTGGCCTCGCGCACCCTGCTGGTGACGGCGGCGGCGCTGGTGGCCGCCGGGCTGTCGCCGTACTTCGGGATGTTCCTGGCGGCGTCGGTCCTGGTCGGGACGACCTCGGTGGTCGCCCAGATCCTCGTCGCGTTCGGCGTGCACCTGGCGCCCGAGCGGGAGCGCGGGAAGTTCGTCGGCACGGTGATGAGCGGCCTGCTGCTGGGCATCCTCCTGGCCCGTACGATCTCCAGCCTGGTCGCCGCCGCCTGGGGCTGGCGGGCCATCTACCTGATCTCCGCCGTGCTCATGGTGTCGCTGTCGGTCCTGCTGGTCCGCATGCTCCCCCAGCGGCGCCCGGTCCACAGCGGCGGCTATCCGACGCTGCTGCTGTCGCTGGGCCATCTCGTCCGGGAGGAGCCGGCGCTGCGGCGGCGGGCGGTGAGCCAGGCGCTGATGTTCGGCGCGTTCAGCTGCTTCTGGACGTCGGTGGCCTTCGAGCTGATCAGCCGCCACCACCTCGGCCAGGTCGGGATCGGCGCGTTCGCGCTGGTGGGCGCGGCGGGTGCGGCGGCCGCCCCGCTGGCGGGGCGCCTCAGCGACCGCGGCCACGCCCGCATCGGCAGCGGGCTCGCCCTGGCGCTGGCGGCGGGCGCGCTGGTGCTGGCCTGCCTCGGCGCGGGCAGCCTGATCCTGCTGGCGCTGGCCGGTGTCCTGCTGGACTTCGCCGTCCAGAGCCACCAGGTCTTCAGCCAGCGGGAGATATTCGGCCTGCGCGCCGACGCCCGCGCCCGCGTCAACACGGTCTTCATGGGCTCCGTCTTCCTCGGCGGAGCAGCTGGTTCCGGTATCGCGGGCGTCCTGCACGACGGTCACGGCTGGACGGGGGTCACCCTCTTCGGCGCCGCGCTCCCCGTGATCGGCCTGGCCGTCTGGACCGTCGCCACCCTCCGGCAGCGGCGCGCGGAGGCCGCGGCACGCGCGGAGGCCGCGGCGGTCACCCCGCCTCCGTCGCCGTGACCGCCGCCGGGGGACGAGGACTCCGTACCCCGTCCAGCAGTTGCCTGACGAGCGTCGCCGCCAGCGCCGCGTCCAGGGGCTCGTGCCCCATCAACAGCCGGTAGTAGACGGGCGCGAAGAGCTGATCGACCGCGGCCGCCACATCGGTACGCGGGTCGAGTTCGCCCCGCTCCACGGCGTCCGTCAGCAGTCGCGCCCCCACCTGCCGGCGCGGGCGCAGCCACTCGTCCTCCAGCGCCGCCCGGATCTCCGGGTCGGCCTGTCCCGCCGCCACCAGGTCGGCCATCAACGGTCCCGCCGCGGTGTCCCGGAACAGGTCCGACAGCGACGCCAGCTGGAAGGTCAACACGTCCTCCAGCGAGGCGCCCTCGTCGACCGCGATGGTGCTCTTCGCCAGGCGGAAGAAGCTCTCCAGCATCACGTGGGACCGCGACGGCCACCACTTGTAGAGGGTTCCCTTGCTGACCTTGGCGCGGGCGGCGATGGCCTCCATCGTCACCGCGTCGATCCCACCGGTCACCAACAGGTCGGACGCGGCGTCCAGCACGGCGGCCCGCGCCCGCTCACTGCGCGGCCGGCCCCTGACGGGACGTCCCGGACCCTCGTTGTCCACCCGTCACTCCCTTCCCAGCGGATAGAGGCCAATAGTAGAAGGGCGGGAGGAGAAGAGCGGGAGAAGAGGAGCGGGCCACCGGGACCAGGGGCTCGAACGTACGTGTGTTGTACAGTCGCCCAATTGTGGCGCCCCCTCCCGGGGGTTTCGCGCGCGGCGGGGCCGGCTCCGCGGGGGGCGTGCGCCACGCGGACCCGGGGGTCGCGGAGTGGGTGGGGGCGGGTGACGGCGTTCGTGCTGTTCCGGGTCAGGGCGCATCGGCTGCTCCTGGCCTCGGCGTTCCTGGCCGTCCTGCTCACCACGTGTGTGCTGACCGCCCTGGTCGCGCTGTCCGGTTCCGTCGGTGACGCCTCCCTGCGGCACGCCCTGGCCCGGGACCGGGGGGCGTCGACCGCGCTGGGGGTCAGCGCCCAACTGCCCCCGGGGAATCTGGACGCGGCGCAGGCCGCCGTGGTCCGCGGGGCCCGGCAGACCTTCGGCGGACTGCCGACCACCGTGCGCCGGCTGGACCGTTCGGGGGCGTACGCCCTGCCCCGCGCCCTCCAGGACCCGGCCGCGAAGGCCACGTACCCCGACCTGACCCACTTCGCGGCGCTGGACCGCGCCAAGGTGGAGCTGACGGCCGGCACAGCGCCCGGTCCCGCGCGGGGGACGGCCGGGAGCGGCCGCACGACAAACGCCACTTCTCCCGAGCCGCTGCCCGTGGCGCTCCCCCAGGTCGCCGCGCGGCGCTTGAACCTGCGGCCCGGCGCGGTGCTGACCCTCACCGACCGGGTGTCCGACAAGCCGCTGACCGTCCGGCTCACCGGCCTGTACCGGCCCGTCGACCCGAGCGATCCGTACTGGACGCTGGACAGTCTCGGCGGTCGCGGGGTGAGCCATCTGGTCTTCACCACCTACGGTCCGCTTCTCGCCGACCCCTCGGTGCTGTCCTCCGGGCGCACCAGCCGCGGTGACACCGGCTGGCTGGTGACCGCCGACTTCGCGGGCGCGCGGGTCGGGGACATCGGCACCCTGCGTACCGCCGCCACCGACGGGGTCGCTGCCCTCGGCGAGGATCCCGCGCTGGCCGGCTCGGTGGACGTACGGAGCGACCTGGCGACGGTGCTCACCCGGGCCGAGCGCGCGCTGCTGGTCTCCCGGACGACCCTGATGATCGTCGCTCTCCAGCTCGTCCTGCTGGCCGGGTACGCCCTGCTGCTGGTGGCCCGGCTGCTGACCACGGAACGTACGGCCGAGACCCGGCTCCTCCGGGCCCGGGGCGCGTCCGGGCGGCGGCTCGCGGGCCTCGCGGCGCTGGAGGCGCTGCTGCTCTCCCTCCCCGCGGCGGTGGGCGCGCCGCTGCTGGCGGGTCCGCTGGTGCGGTTGATGACGCGGGGGTCGGTCCTCGGCCGGCTGGACCTGCCGCTCGGCGGGGTGCCGCGGGCGGACGTCTGGTTCACGGCGGTCCTGGTCGCGGCGTGCTGCGCGGCGGCGGTGCTGCTCCCCGCGCTCGCCGGGTCCGCCGGGGCCCTGGTGCGGGGCCGCGCCGCCTCGCTGCCCGCCCCGGTGCGCGCGGGCGCCGATGTGGGCCTCCTGCTGGTGGCGGGCGTGGCGCTGTGGCAGCTGTCCCGGCGCACGGGTGGCGCCCTCACCGGCGGCCAGGACGGCGGCCTCGGCATGGATCCGCTGCTGGTGGCGGCCCCGGCGCTGGCCCTGCTGGCCGGGACCGTCCTCACCCTGCGGCTGCTGCCGCCCGCCGCCCGCCTGGCCGAGCGGCTCGCGGCCCGGGGGCGCGGGCTGTCGGCGGCTCTGGCGGGCTGGCAGTTCAGCCGCCGGCTGCTGGGGAGCGCCGGATCCGTGCTCCTGCTGGTCCTGGCGGTGGCGACGGGGATGCTGGCCATCGGCCAGAACGCGTCCTGGGAGCGCTCGCAGAACGACCAGGCGGACTTCGGCGCGGGGACGTCGGTGCGGGTCCTGGCCCCCCAGGGCGGTACGCCCGGGGAGGCCGGGCGGTACGCCGCGCTGCCGGGCGTACGGGCGGCGGCGCCCGCGCACCGTACGACGACGGCCCTGTCGGACGGCCGGACCGCCACCGTGCTGGCGCTGGACACGGAGGACGCCCGGGACCGGCTGCTGCTGCGGGAGGACCTGGCCGGGGAGCCCGCGGACCGGCTGCTCGCACCGCTGCGGCCGCGGGACACACCGCGCCCCGGGATCCTCCTGCCCGCGGACACCCGCGGGCTCACCCTCGCCGTCAGGATCGGCACGGACGGGAAGGGTGGAATGAGCGGAAAGGACGGGAAGAGCGACAAGGGCGGCAGGGGCGGCAAGAGCGAGGACAGGGCGGCGGCGCGCGTCGTGTCGGCGGTGACCGTGCTCGTCGAGGACGGGTACGGCCTCCGGTACAGCCTGCCCGCCGGGGAGGTGCCCGCCGACGGCCGCGTCCACTCCCTCCCCGTCGACCTGGACAGCGGTCCCGAACACGGTTCCTTCCACGGCGCGTTGACCCTCATCGGCCTGCACGTGACCGGTCCGGTACCTCCCGGCGCGCGGTACGCCCAGCGGTTCGACCTCGTGCGGGTCGGCGTCACGGACCGGGCGGGAGCGGCCGGGACCGTCCCCGTACCGGAGGGGCTGCGCTGGCGGGGTTCCGGGACGGCGACGGTGGACGCGGTGCCCGGACGGCCGGGGCCGCTGCGGCCGGCGGCCACGGCCACGACGCCCCTGTCCCTGCCGTACCGGCTGCGCTCGGGCGTGGGCGCGGACACCCCGTACCCGCCGGCCGAAAGCCTGGAGCTGCGGGTCGAGGCCGCGCGGTCACCGATCGCCCGGCGGGTCCCCGGTATCGCCACCGACGCGTTCCTCCGCGCGACCGGGGCGGCGGAGGGGCAGCGGATCGACGTGACCCTGGCGGGCGAGCGGATCCAGGTCACGCTGGTCCGCGCGGTACGCCGGTTGCCCACCACCGCTCCCGACGAGGCGGTGACGGCGGGAGGCGCCGCCGCGACAGGGGAGCCCGCGGCGTCCGGGAACGGCGCGGACGGCGGGGCGTTGCTGCTCGACCTGCGGACCGTCAACGAGGTGCTGGCTCAGCGGGACGGCGGTTCCCTCGCGCCCAACGAGTGGTGGCTGAGCACGGACCCGGGCGCGGCGGGGCGGGTCGCGACGTCGCTGCGCGCCGGACCGGACGTCGACACGGCGGATGTGCTGGTACGTGACGAGGCCGCCGCCGAACTGTTCGACGACCCGCTCGGCGCCGGGCCGTACTCGGCGTTGCCGGCCGTCGCCGTGGCCGCCGCCGCGCTCGCCGCCGTGGGATTCGCCGTCATGGTGGTCGGCACACTGCGGGAGCGGTCCGCGGAGCTGGCGGTCCTGCGCGCCCTGGGCACACCGCGGCGCAGGCTGGTGGGGGCGGTCGCCGCCGAGCACGGTGTGCTGGTGGGCGTCGCCCTGCTGGTGGGCCTCGTGCTGGGTACCGCCCTGACCAGGACGGTGGTCCCGCTCGTCGTCCTCACGAGCCGCGCGACCACGCCCCTGCCGCCCGTGCTGGTCCAACTGCCGCTGCCGCAGGTGGTCCTGCTGCTCGCCGGGGTCGCCGCCCTCCCCCTGCTGACGGTCGCCGTCGCCGCCGCCCGCTCGACCGACCCCACCGTGACACCGCGCCACCGAGGGGCGAACTGACATGACCGGCCCCACACATGACGACCGGCGCGGGAAGCGGCGGACCGGCCGCGGTGAGCGTGCGGCCGCCCCCTGGGTCAGGACCCGGCTGCGCACCGCGCCGGGGACGGCCCTGGTGCTCGGCGTGCTGGTCACGCTGACCGCGTTCCTCGCCGCCGCGTTCCCCCGCACCATGGACACGTACGGGACCCGGGGGCTGCGCGACGCCGTCGCCGAGGCCTCGCCCGAACACCGGGTGCTGGACTTCCGCTCGCCCGAGCGTTCCTTCGAACTGCCCCTGGCCGCACGGGAGGAGAAGCTGCGGCCGGGCCGTGTGGACGCCGTGCAGGCGGAGGTGTCCGGCCTGCTCGCAGATCCGCTCCGCGCGGACACGGCCGAGTCCGCGCGGGGGGTACGGACCGGCCGGACCCTGTTCGGGGCCGAACCGTGGCTGCCGCGTCATGACGGGCTGCCCCCGCAGTTCGTGCTGGCGGCGCAGGCGGACCTCGCCGGGCACGCCACCGTGCGCGAGGGCCGGCTGCCCGCCGCCGACGGGCGCGTGACCGCCGCGACGAAGGACGTGGAGGCGGCGGTGTCGTCGGAGACGGCGAAGACACTGCGGCTCTCCGTCGGCGCGGTGCTGCACGTCGGCAGGCCGGGTTCCCCGGCGCTGGCCGTCCGGATCAGCGGCATCGTCGATCCGGTGCGCCCGTCGGGGAGTTACTGGACGGCGGAGAGCCTGCTGCGGACGCCGCATCTCACCAGCAACGGCGGGAAGCCACCGCAGTTCTCCTGGGAGGCGGCCCTGCTGCTCGCCCCCGAGGCGGCGCCGGCCCTGCTGGGGACGGCCGGTGAGCCCGAGCGCTACTGGCGCGTCGCCCCGGACACGAGCCGTCTCACCGGCCAGCAGGTGTCCGCGCTGTCGGAGCGCATCGCCTCGCTCCAGGACGGTCCGGCCCTGTCGCGCCTGCGATCGGCCGCCGGGACGAACGCCTCCGTGGACACCGACCTGGACGACCTGCTCCGTTCGTACGACTCGCTGCGCGCGGCGATCACCCCGGTGGTGGCCGTCGCGGCCGTCGGGATCGGTACGGTCGCCCTGGTGGTCCTGGCGCTGGCCGGCGGCCTGTCCGCGAGCCGCCGGCACACCGAACTGGTCCTGCTACGGGCCCGTGGCGGTTCCCTGAAGGGGATCGCCGGGCGGCTGGGCGCGGAGACGGCGGTGGTCGTCCTGCCCGCCGCCGCGCTCGGCCTGCTGGTGGCCGTCCTCCTCGTTCCCGGCGGCCGGTCGGGCCCCGCCGTGCTCGCCGCGGCGGCGGTCGCCGTGGTGGCCGGCGCCGCGCTCCCGCTCCGCGCGGTCGTGACCCACCGCAGGCCCCAGGTGCACGGGGAGCGCGACGACCTCGTGCGCGGCCGGCCGAGCCGGCGCCGTACCGTCGCCGAACTGACCCTGCTGGTCCTGGCCGTGGGCGCGGTCACGGCGCTGCGGCAGCGCGGGACGACCGACCCGGGGGACCATCTCGTCAGCGCCGCGCCCGTGTTGACCGGGCTGATCACGGCGACCGTGCTCGTCCGGCTGTATCCCCTGCCGCTGCGCCTGGCCGCCCGCCCGGCGAAACGGTTGCGCGGCCCGGTCGGCTTCCTGGCCCTGGCCCGGGCCGGCCGCGCGCCGGCCACCGGGACCTCGACGCTCCTCGTCCTCGTCGTCGCCCTCGGCACGGCGGCCTTCGGTCAGGCGGTGCTCGCGGGCACGGCGGACGCGCGGGACCGGGCGGCGCTGCTGGCCACCCGGGCCGACGCGCGGGTCTTCTCCCCCCACGACACCCTGGCGCTGCCCGCCGGTACGGAGCGGGCGGTCCGGGGCGTGCCCGGTGTGCGGTCGGTGACCGCCGTACGGGTGGAGCACCAGGTGGCCGTGGAAGTGCCGTCCGGCGGTCCGGACGCCGTCCGTACGACCACCCTGGTCGGCGTGGACCCGGTGCCGTACGCGGCGCTGGCGCGCGACGCGGACCTCGGCGGCTTCCCCGCGGGCACGCTCGGTACGGGGACCCCGGCCGGCCCGTCGTCCGGGGACGCGGTCCTCCCGGTGGTCGCCTCGCCGGGGCTCGCCGAGAAGCTGGGCCGTACGCCCCGGCGGATCGAGACCCTCGCGGGCCCGCTGACCGTACGGGTCGTCGCGGTCCGCTCACAGACGCCCGCCACCGCGTCCGCGGAGTTCCTGCTGGCCGACCGCGGCCGGCTGCCGACGCGCGCGGCGACCACCCTGCTGGTCTCCGGCGGCGACCTGGACGGGGCGGCCCTGCGGGCGGCGGTCCGCGCGTCCGGCGCCGACCACTCCGTACAGCTGCGCGGCGAGATCCGGGCGCGGCTGGTCGACTCGCCGCTCCAGACCGGCGCCGAGCTGATCCACACCGCGTCCGTCCTGGCGGGTGCCGGGTACGTCCTGGTCGCCCTGCTGCTCTCGCTGGTGGCCACGACGCCCGAGCGAGTCTCCCTGCTGGCCCTGCTGCGCACGCTCGGCCTCACGACCCGGCAGGGCCGGCGGCTGCTCGCGCTGGAGGCCCTGCCGCAGGCCGTCCTCGCCGCCCTGGGCGGCACGCTCGCGGGCTGGGCGACGATCCTGCTGATCGCGCCCGGGGTCGACGTGACCCGGCTCGCCCTCGCCGCCGACCCCGGGCTGGCCGCCGGGCTCGCGGCCGCCGGCGGCGCGCCGCTGCGCCCCGAACCCTGGTCCCTGGCGCTGTTCGCGCTGGGCGTGGTGGTGCTCACCGGTACGGTGACGGCCGTGCAGGCCCGCCGGGCGGCCCGCCAGGGATCCGCAGACCGACTCAGGACAGGGGACGCACGATGACCGACACCACGCTCGCCGAGCTGGAGCGGCGCGCCGCCGCCCGGCGTGACGCGGTCCGCGACGACCGGGACGCGCTGATCGCCTGCGACCGCCTGGTCCGGATCTTCGCCACCGACGGGGTGGAGGTGCAGGCGCTCCAGGGCCTCGATCTCCGCGTCGGGAAGGGCGACCTGATCGCGCTCGTCGGGGCGTCGGGCAGTGGCAAGTCCACCCTGATGAACATCCTCGCGGGCCTGGACGTGCCCACGGCGGGCGCGGCGCGGGTCGGTGACCACAATCTCCTCGCCATGGACGCGAAGGCGCGGCTGGGCTACCGCCGGGACGTGGTGGGCTTCGTGTGGCAGCAGACCGCCCGCAACCTCCTGCCTTACCTGACGGCCTCTCAGAACGTGGCCCTGCCGATGCAGTTGCGGGGCCGTTCCCGCGAGAAGGCTCGGCGGGTGGAGTCCCTGCTCTCCCTGCTGGAGATCACGGAGTGCCGGGACCGGCGCCCGTACCAGTTGTCCGGTGGCCAGCAGCAGCGGGTGGCGATCGCGGTGGCGCTGGCCAACTCGCCCTCCGTGGTGCTGGCCGACGAGCCGACGGGAGAGCTGGACTCCGCCACCGGCGAGCAGGTCTTCGCCGCGTTCCGGCGGGCCAACGAGGAACTCGGCACCACGATCGTGATCGTCACCCATGACCAGGCGGTGGCGAGCGAGGTCCGGCGCACGGTCGCCATCCGGGACGGCCGGACCTCCTCCGAGGTGCTGCGGCGCACGGAGGTCGACGCGGAGGGCAGGGAGTCGGTGGTGTCGCGGGAGTACGCGATGCTGGACCGCGCCGGGCGGCTCCAGTTGCCCGCCGAGCACCTCGCGGCGCTGGGGATGCGGCACCGGGTGGCGCTGGAGCTCGAACGGGACCACATCGGCGTGTGGCCGTCCGACGAACCGGAGCAGCGGGCGTCCGGTGACACCACCGAGGGGGGCAAGTGATGGCCGAGGGAATCGATCCGGGCGCGGCCGGTGCCTCCGGGGAGGTGCTGACCGGCGACCCGATGGTGCGGGTCGAGGGGCTGCGGCGCTCGTACGGCACCGGTGAGCACGCCGTGCACGCCCTGCGCGGGGTGGGTCTCACGGTCGGGCGCGGCGAACTGGTCGCACTCAAAGGCCGGTCGGGCTCGGGGAAGACCACTTTGCTCAACCTGATCGGCGGCCTGGACACCCCCGACGCGGGCAGCGTGAGCGTCGACGGGGTGGACCTGGCCGGGCTGGGCGAGCGGGGGCTGCTGCGGCTGCGCCGGGACCGGATCGGCTTCGTGTTCCAGTCGTTCGGGCTGATCCCGATCCTCACGGCGGCCGAGAACGTCGGTGTCCCCCTGCGCATCCGGGAGGCGGACCCCCGTGAGCGTGAGGAGCGGGTGGCGCTCCTCCTCTCCCTCGTCGGTCTCGACGGGCACGCGGCGCAGCGCCCCGGCGAGTTGTCCGGGGGCCAGCAGCAGCGGGTGGCGATCGCCCGCGCGCTCGCCAACCGGCCCGCGCTGCTGATCGCCGACGAGCCGACGGGCCAGCTCGACGCGGAGACGGGCATGGTGGTGATGAACCTGATCCGGGCGGTGGTACGGAGCGAGGGCGTGACGGCGCTGGTGGCCACGCACGACGCCCAGTGGCTGGGGCTCGCGGACCGGGTCCTGGAGCTGAACGACGGTGAGGTCGTGGAGGACCACGGCCCTCGGTGACGCCGGAACCGTTCGCGCCGCGCGGGGTCGTAAGCTCGGCGGATGGCTAAGTACTTCGACGTGCACCCGGAGAATCCCCAGCGCCGCACGATCAGCGGTGTGGCGGACAGCATCCGGTCCGGCGCGCTCATCGCGTACCCCACCGACTCCTGCTACGCCCTCGGTTCCCAACTGGGCAGCCGTGACGGCATCGACCGCATCCGGTCCATCCGGAACCTCGACGACCGTCACCACTTCACCCTGGTGTGCCAGAACTTCGCGCAGCTCGGGCAGTTCGTGCACATCGACAACGACGTGTTCCGCGCCATCAAGGCGGCGACGCCCGGCAGTTACACCTTCATCCTGCCCGCGACGCGGGAGGTGCCGCGGCAGTTGCTGCACCCGAAGAAGAAGACGGTCGGGGTCCGGATCCCCGACCACGTCGTCGCCCAGGCGCTGCTGGCCGAGCTGGGCGAGCCGCTGCTCTCCAGCACCCTGCTCCTGCCCGACGAGGAGGAGCCGCTGACCCAGGGCTGGGAGATCAAGGAACGGCTCGACCACGTGGTGGACGTCGTGATCGACTCGGGTGACTGCGGGACCGAGCCGACGACGGTCATCGACTTCTCGGGCGACGAGATGGAGATCGTACGGCGCGGGGCGGGCGACACCGCGCGGTTCGAGTAGCGCGCGGCCCCGTTACGGTGGTCACCCCATCCCGTCCGCGCAGGGGGCAGCCGTGAAAGTGTCGTTCTGGACCGTCCTCGCCGTCCTCCTCGCCGCCCTCGCGGTCGGCAGCTTCGCGTCGGCGGGCCCGGGGGCCGGCGGGCCCAGCGACGTGGGTGACCTGGTCGTCACCGCCGTGCTCGCCGTGGGGGCGTGGGCGAGCTGGAAGATGCGGCGCCGGCGCTGACCCGGTCCGCGGGGACCCGGCCGCGCGGGGCTGTCACGCGCCGGACTCGACCACGGCGAAGAGGTCGCGTGCCGTCGTACCGTCCGGGAGGAGCCAGGGGGCGGAGACGTACCCGAGCGCGTGTCCGGCGCGGGCGGCCGCGTCGCCCTCACCGGGGCGCAGTACGCGGTGCACCCGGACGGTCAGCGTGGTGTCCGGGCCGTCTCCGTCCGTCCGTACGAGGAGGCGTGTGCTGTACGTCCCGTCGGTCACGCTCGTGGACCTGATCGCCCCCAGGCCGCCGCTCCCCGCGAAGAAGGCGGTGACCGTCGGATCGGGGGTCTCGTTGACGCTCTGCGCCTGTGCCTGCGCCTCGCCCCCGACGAGGGCGAGCAGTTGGGCGACCAGCACCGGGTCGTGCGTCCCGTCGTAGACCCACCGCCGCCCCAGCACCTCGTGCTCGGTGGTGCCGACGAGCGCGTGCTCCGCGCCGTCGAGGGGTGCACCGCGGTAGCTGAGCGGCACCTGGTACGAGACCGGCTCGTCGCCGGACCGGTCGGTCACCACCATGAACTCGATCCCGACCGCGCCCTCCGGGTCGTCGAGCCGGAAGCCGCCCGCCTTGGCCAGGGCCGCCGCGTCGCCGGTGCCGGCGTACCACGGCTGTGCGGGCAGCCAGCCCGCGAGCAGCTCCAGCTTGGTGGGTTTCAGTGTCACCTGGTGGATGATCGCCATGCCTGGTCTCGCTTCCCTGTGCCGTGCGGTCTCACGATCATCTCACCGGGGCCCCATCTCACCGGGGCCCGTTGCACTCCGAACGCTTTGCCGCGCGGGCGAGCGTGTCGGCCACGGTGGTGCAGGCGAGGCGCACGACGGCGCGCAGGTCGGCGTCCGGGGTGCCGGCCCGGCTCAGTACCGCGAGCGACTGGACGACGCCGACCACGAACACCGACAGGTCCTCGACCACCTGGGCGTCCGCTCCGGAGACCGCCAACGCCGCCCGTACGCGGATCCGTTGCTGGCCGAGCAGGGTCATGACGCGGGCGCGGCCGGCCTCGGTGAGGGTCGCCGACTGCGCGGTCGACTGCGCGACGAGGCATCCGTCGGGGACGTCCGGGTCGGCGATGCGGTCCAGGACCACGCCGAGGAACGCCTCCATCGCGCGCACGGGCTCGTCCTGGTGCGCGGCGAGGGCCCGCTCGTACCGGGCGCCGTAGATGGCCGCGTAGCGGTCGAGGCACTGCCGGAACAGGGCGTCCTTGCCGCCGAAGGTCCCGTAGAGCGAGCCGCGGCCGAGCCCGGTGGCGGAGCCGAGGAGGTCGACGGAGGCGCCCGCGTACCCCTGCTGCCAGAACACCCGCATCGCCCGGTCGAGGGCGACGTCGACGTCGAACTGCTTCCGCCCCGCCATGCCGTACCTCCTGTGCGCGTGAACGTGCCGGTGGTGCCTGTGCCGCCAGCCTACCCGGGTCTTGGAACGATCGTTCAAAGAATCCTGGACCGATCTTGTACTGATCGATCCAACATGTGTACGGTCCCTCTCACGCCGCCGCCCAAGGAGGACCTTCATGAACCACCCGTCCCCGGCCCGCCCGCTCACGACGCCGCCCGTCGGCCCCGGCTCGGTCTCGGGGGTGCCGGACCTGCCCCCCGGCTTCGCCGAGACCTTCACCAGCCGGTACCTGGACACGGGCCGCGAAGTCGACACCACCCCGTACCCCGATCCGGGCGCCGCCTCGGCCCCCGGCCGGGAACCCCACCCCCGCGCCCTCCACCTCCACGCGGTCACCGGCGGCGAAGGCCCTCCGCTGCTCCTCCTCGCCGGGTGGCCCCAGACCTGGTACGCCTGGCGCCTCCTCATGCCCGCGCTCGCCCGGCACCACCAGGTCGTCGCGGTCGACCCGCGCGGGGTGGGCCTCTCCGACAAGCCCGTGGACGGATACGACACCGGCACGCTCGCGGCCGACATGGTGGCGCTGATGGCCGCGCTCGGGCACGAGCGGTTCGCCATGGTCGGCCACGACATCGGCATGTGGACCGGGTACGCGCTGGCCGCCGACCACCCGGACCGGCTCGACCGCCTGGTCGTCGCCGAGGCCGCGATCCCGGGCCTGTCGCCGTCACCGCCGCTGTTCGGCAACCGCGAACTCAACGACCGCCTCTGGCACTTCGGCTTCAACCGGCTCGCGGAGCTGAACGAGGTGCTGGTCAGGGGCCGGGAACACGCCTTCTTCTCGCACCAGTTCGCCACGAAGGCGGCCACCCCCACGGCGCTCCCGCCCCACGCCGTCCAGGTCTACGTGGACGCCCTCGCGGCCAGTCCCGAGGCCCTACGGTCCAGCTTCGCCTTCTACCGCGCGCTCGGCACGACGACGGAGCAGAACACCCGCCGCAAGGAACACCGTCTGACGCTCCCCGTCCTGACGATCGCGGGAGCGGACTGCTCGGGCGAACTGGTAGGCGACACGATGCGCCGCGCCGCCGACCACGTGGAGAGCCTGATCCTGCCGAACTGCGGCCACTACCCCGCCGAGGAGGCCCCGCAGGCAACCCTGACCGCACTGACCACGTTCCTGACCCCGTACCGCGAGCGACCGGCCCGGCCATAGCCGCCACCTCCCGCTCCGGATGCCGGTGGCAGTGTGAGGGGGTCAGCTGCGGGGGCGGTCCGCGGGGCGGGCGGCGGTGTGGCGTTCGCAGACCGTCCGGTACTCCGGGAACCGCCGGGCGATCTCGGCGAGCTTCGGCAGCATCTCCGCGCGCGTGGGCAACGGGTAGTACTCGTGGCGCAGTGCGATGCCCAGGCGCACGCGGTCGTCCGCTCTCCGTACCCACTCGTCCAGAGTGACCTTCATGGAGCTGCCGTTGTCCGTCCCCGACCACACCGCCACGTCGAGGAACACGACCGCCTGCCGCATGGACGCCTGACCGGCTTCCACCGCCTTTGCGACCATCTCGGCCACGTCGTCGGCGCCGTGGGCGTCGATCAGGTCGTCCACACGGTCGAACAGCTCGTCGGGGAGGTCCGCGTCGTCCTGTTCCGGTATCCGGACGGCACACAGCCGGTCGAGCGCCACGCTCACCTCTGACATCGCCACCAGGCCCCCTGTCCCCCGCCACGTGGGAGGGACAGTAGCCGGACCGGGTGAGGGAAGCCTCCCCTTTTCGGGGGGGGGGAGCGTAGAGCTCCGTCTTAAGCGGTCACCCTTCCCGCTGGCCGGGGACTCGGCCGCAGAGGGAGTTGCCGGGTTCCGCCGGGTCGTCGCTCATCCAGAACTGGCGCCACAGCAGGGCGAACTCCTCGCGGCTGAGGTGGCCGTCGCCGTTCAGGTCGAGGAGTTCGAAGACGCCCGTCAGGTCGGCGGAGCGGCCGTTCCAGGTCTCGACCAGCCTGCGGTGCTCCTCGGGGGAGATCACGCCGTCGCCGTTGGCGTCGATGGCGTCGAAGACGGTCTCGGCGGTCGCGGTGACATCGGCGACCATGGCGGGCAACTTGTCGACGAGGGCGAGCAGTTCGCCCATGTCGATCGCGCCGTCCCCGTTCGCGTCGCCCGTCTCCAGCAGGGCCGCCCACCACCCCATCAGCAGCGTCTCGACGCGTGCGCGCAGTTCCGTCCCGGGGTCCACTCCCGGCAGGCGGTTCCAGCGGGCGACCAGCGCCCGGAAGTCCTCTTCGCGCAGGTACCCGTCGCCGTCCGCGTCGAACGCGGCGAACACCGTCCTGAGCTTGCGCTCCTGAAACGTACTGGCCATGTGCGGCCTCCCTCTCGGCGCCGAACCGATCCACGAACCACCGGCCACACCACCGCCCACCAGGGACAGCGGCGTCCGATCAACTGCTTGTCACCATAGGCCGGAACGCGCCCCCACCCCCACGGGCACATACGCGCGAAGGGTCACCCGCGCGAGGTGCGACAATGAGAAAAGGCCACCGCGTGTTCGTGGAGGGACCGCACATCTCTCCAACAACACACGGTGGCCGTCCTCGTGTCACCGCTCCCGACTCCCGGTCCCGATGACCGGCATCCGCGCCTTCGCCGCACGCCTCCTCCGCGCGAGCCCGGCCGCCTCAGTCAGGAGACGAGCGTCAGAGCAGCTCCAGCCTGGTGATCTCGCGTCCCGCGGACCGGTCCATGACCATCCGCAGTCCCGCCGCGCGGGTCCGGTCGTACGCGGCCTCGTCCGTGACGCCTATCTGGAACCAGACCGCCTTGGCCCCGAGGGCCACCGCCTGGTCGGCGACGTCACCCGCCAGCTCGGAGTTCACGAACACGTTCACCACGTCCACGGGGAACGGGATCTCCGCGAGCGACGCGTACCCCTGCTCGCCCTCCACCGCCTCGGCCTTGGGGTGCACCGGCACCACCCGCTTGCCGATCCGCCGCAGCTTGACGGCCACCCGATAGGCGGCCCGTTCCTCGTTGTTGGACAGGCCGACCACGGCCCAGGTGTCCCCCGTTCCGGTAAGGATGTCCCTTATCGTCTCGTCATCACCATAGATTGTCATGCGGGTTCAACGTCGGTGACCCCGACGGCGTTCCGCCTCGGGCCGCCCGGATCCACGGCACCGGGGCCGCGCCTACCGCCGGTGAAGCCGGACGCCCAGCCCGTGGACCGGGACCTCCAGGGTGACGTCGGTGCCTTCCCCCGGTGTCGAGTGCACGGTGAGGCGCGCGTCGAGGAGGTCGGCGCGCTCGCGCATCGCCGCCATGCCCACGCCTCCGGAGACAGTCGCACGGGCCGGGGCGCGAAGGGCCGCCGCGGCGGCGGGAGTCAGGCCGTCGCCGTCGTCCGTGACCTTCGTGGAGAGGGTGTGGCCGTCGGTGTCCAGGTCGACGCGGATCCGCCCCGGCCGCGCGTGCTTGACGGCGTTGGTCACCGCCTCCTGCACGATCCGGTAGACGTGCGCCTGCGCCTCGGGGGACAGTTTCGCGCCGAGTTGGTCCCACCGCGGCGCCACGCGCAGCTCCGCGTCGACGCCGAAGTTGTCCGACGTGCTCCGGCAGAGCGCCTCCAGGGCCGGGCGCAGGCCGAGTTGGTCCAGGGCGACCGGGCGCAGCTCCGCGATGAGGTGGCGCAAGGAGGTGATCTGGTTGCCGACGAGGCGCCGCGCCTGGTCGATGGCCTCCTTCATGACCCCGGGGCGGTCGCTCCTGGCCGCCGAGGTCAGCACGATCTGTACGGCGCCCAGCTCCTGGAGGGTGTCGTCGTGCAGTTCGCGGGCCCAGTGCCGCCGTTCGCGTTCCTCACCGTCCCGGCGGGCCTGGCTCCACTCGCGGTCGAGGCTGCGGTGGCGCAGGGCGGACCGGCGTCCGATCGCCGCGGCGCAGGCGATCAGGGTGAGGGGGACGAGGTGCAGCCCGTTGAGCAGGGGCGCCTCGACCATCCGTACGAGGAGGGCCACGGCGATCACGTACGAGATGCCGCTGATGACCGCGAGCCAGGGGCGCCGGGCCTCGGGGCTGAGCACGGCCGCCGCCAGGAAGGAGGTGCCGGCGGCGAGGCAGAGCGCGAACTCGACGGTCAGCGAGTGGTGGGCGACCTCGAAGGCGAGCGTGATCAGGAGCAGGAAGGAGCCGGCCGCCTCGACGACCTTGCCGGCCCGGGCCCGCGACAGCTCACTCATGCCAGCAGCCCGCGCTCACGTGCGGCGGAGACCAGGTCCGCCTTGGTCTCGGCGCCGAGCTTCTCCCGGATCCTGGCGCGGTGCGTCTCGACGGTCCGTACGGACACATGCGCCTGCCGGGCGATCTCCTGGTTCGTGTGGCCCTGGGCCAGCAGGGACAGCACCTCCACCTCGCGCGCCGTCAGGGCGCCGTCGGTACCCGTGCCGGGGAGGTCGGGTCCGGTGACGGCCAGGCGGGCGCCGAGGGAGGGCTGTACGTACGTGTCCCCCTCGCCGACCTGGCGGGCCGCGCCCAGGAGCTCTTCGGCGGCGGCCTCCTTCAGCAGGTATCCGGTGGCCCCGGCGCGCAGTGCCTCGCGGGCGAACGCGGGGTCCTCCTGCATGGTGAGGACGAGGATCCGGGTACGGGGCGACGCGGCCAGCAGGTCGGGGATCGAGCGCAGGCTCGACTGCCTCGCCAGGGTCAGGTCCAGGACCAGGACCGAGGGGTGGTGCCGCTCCACGGCGGCGAAGGTCTCCGGCAGCGTGGCGCTCTCCGCGACGATCTCGAACGCGGGGTCCTGCGCGAGCAGGAGCCGCATGCCCGCGCGGACCACCAGGTGATCGTCGGCGAGCACCACGCTCAGGCGCGGCGACACGTCCCCACCGGTGGTGCGGTCGACGTCCATGCACCCCACCGTAGATCGCGGGGATGGTCCACGAGAACTCGGCGATCAAGGTTGCGGGAAACCCGCCGCGTCCCCGCGGTGACCGTGCGGCCGGTGCGGACAAGGCCGCACGGGCGGCGCGGAAGGCGGAAACTGGTGTGCGGGGCAGTGCCGACGCCACGGGGCCGCCGGGGCGGCAGGCTCGGAAGAGACAGGTTGAACGTCTCCTCCCAGGACGGACACGATGACCTCCGGCCCCGACGAACCCAGGACCACGACCCCGGCCACGACCTCCACCGACACCCCTTCGACAGACCCCTCCCACGGCCTCTTCCGAGCGGCCAGGAACCTCACCGGCGCCGCCGTCCCCACCCTGGCCGACGTGTCCTCCGTCGACGTGCTGGAACAGCTGCTCCGCGGCGAAGCGCCCCCGCCGGGCCCCGTGGACGGGAGCGAGCTGTTCCGGTGCGCCGCCTTCGCCGCGACACGGGAGGACGTCGCCCGGAGCACGTCCGCGGTGGGCAAGGCGAGCCAGTTCCCGGACGCGACGCCGTTCCGGCGGAGCCTGTCCGATCTGCGTCCCCGCCTGATCCGCCATCTGAGCCATCAGAGCCGGTGGCTCGCCCGCGACCCCGGACGGGCGCGGATGATCCGCGAGGCGGGCGCCCATTCCCTGATCGTGCTCCCGCTGACGGTCCGGGGCGTGGTCCTCGGGCTGTTCGTCCTGTACCGGCTGGCGGGGTCGAACCCGTTCGGCGAGGACAGCCTCCGCGAGGCCGCACGGCTCGCGGAGCGCGCCGCGCTGTCCCTCGACACGGTCCGCCGGCGGATCGAGGAGGACGCGCTGGCCCGGCTCCTGCGGCAGTCCCCCGGCGCCGAGGAGCCTCCGGTGCTCAGCGCGCTCGAAGCGGTCCACGGGCAGTACCCGGCCGGGGCCGGCGCCGCGCACTGGTACGACGTCCTCCCGCTGTCCGGTGCGCGGGTGGCTCTGGTGGTGGGGACGGCGGCGGGGTCGGGGGTTCCCGCCGCGGTCGGTATGCACCAGCTCAGGGCGGTGATCACGACGCTGTCCGCGCTGGACCTGCGGCCCGACGAGCTGCTGGCCCGCCTGGACGACGTGGTGACGCGCCTGGACCGGCGGCGGCCGGCGCCGTACCGCGGCCCGGACGGCGGGGCCGAGCCGGGGACCAGCTGTCTCTACGTGATCTACGACCCGACCACCGAGCGTTGTGTCTCCGCCCGGGCCGGCGATTCCTCGGTGCTGGTCGCCGATCCCGACGGCGGGGTCAGCGCCCCTCCCCTCGCCGCCCACGGCGGCCTGGGCACGGACGGCGAGCCGTTCGAGAACACCGAGTTCGCCACGCCCGCGGGCAGCACGCTGGTGCTGCGGGGTGAGGGCGGCGGCGGCCGGGCGGTGCCGGAAGGGCGTTCCCCGTACGCCGACGGTGACGCCGACAGTGGTACGGACGCCTCCGCCCACCCGGGCACCGATACCGACGTCGTCGCCGACGCCGACGACCCGACCATGGAACGGCTCCGCGAAGCCATGCCCCACTCCGCGCCCCACCTGCCCCGCCTCGCGGCGCTCCTGCTGCGCCACCTGCCCGAGGACCGGAGGCCTCCGGTCCTGCTGGCCCGTACGCGGGCGCTGGGCAACAAGGACGTCGCCGACCTGACCCTGCCGCCCGACCCGTCGGCCGTCTCCACGGCCCGCGCCTGGGCCGGCCGCCGGCTCACGGCCTGGCTGCTCGACGACCTCGCGGACGACACGACGCTGGTGGTCAGCGAACTGGTCACGAACGCCGTGCGCTACTCCGGCGGCCCCATCGGCCTGCGCCTGATCCGCGACGAGCACGTCCTCATCTGCGAGGTCTCCGACACCAGCGGCGCCGGCCCGCACCCGGTCCGGCCGCGGGCGACCGACGAGGGCGGGCGCGGCCTGACGATCGTCGGCCGGCTCACCGCGCACCAGGGCACCCGGTACACCTCGTCCGGCAAGACGGTCTGGACGGAGCAGCCGCTGCCGGAGTGAGGCCGCCCCCGGGGTGAGGACGGTCCCGGAGTGGGCCGCCCTCATGCGCGCGCCCGGCCTCAGCCGGCCGCCGGGGCCCCGGTGTCGTGGGCCGTCCCGTGTCCGGCGGTGGTGGCGGGCGCGGGGGCCGTCAGGGGCTTCGCGTAGCAGAGGCTCAGTTCGTGGAAGCGGTAGTGGCCGAACTTGACGCAGGGTTCGTAGCCGCTGGACGCGTACAGGGCCAGTGCCTCCGGCTGCTTGGTGCCGGTCTCCAGCACCATCCGGGTACGGCCGGCGGCCCGCGCGTCCTCCTCCAGGGCGGCCAGCACCCGCCGGGCCAGGCCGCGCCCGCGCACCTCCGGGGTCACGTACATGCGCTTGATCTCCGCGTCACCGTCGGAGTAGCCGTCCTCGTTCTTGTCCTGGCTGCGCCAGCCGCCGGTGGCGACCGGGGTGCCCTCCTCGTCGTACACGATCAGGTAGCGGCCCTGGGGCGGGTCGAACATGTCCGGCGCGAGCGGGGTGACGTCGCCCTCGTCGCCGTACCGCTCGGCGTATTCGAGCTGGACACGATCGTTGAGCTTGACGGCGTCGGGGTGACCGAACGAAACAGTACGCATATCCATGCAGATGATTGTACTTCTATACATTCGCGGACCCGGAGCCGCCCCACGAACGGGCGCCCGCCCCGGAACGGACCTACAGTGAGTCGAGCGACACGCCCACCCGCACCCTGCCCTGTTGTCGGTGAGGGAAGGTTCGACATGGCGAAGACCAACGGCGAACGGTCGGCGACCGACAGCACCAGTGTGCCCGACAGCACCCGCGCGTCGGACACCCTGGTCGTCTTCGGCATCACCGGGGATCTCGGCCGCAAGATGACGCTCCGCTCCCTCTACCGCCTGGAGCGGCGCGGCCTCCTCGACTGCCGCGTCATCGGGGTGGCGTCCACGGACATGTCCACCGCGCAGCTCGTGGCGTACGCGCGCGAGACCGTCGCCGCCACCGGGGAGCAGGTGGAGGACGCGGTCTTCCAGCGGTTCGCCGGGCGGCTGACGTATGTGCACGGCGACGTCCTGGACGACGCGCTCTACGCACAGCTGGCGCGGGAGATCGGGCCGGGACACCGCCCCCTGTACTACCTGGAGATGCCCCCCGCGCTGTTCGCGCCGATCGTCGAACGGCTCGGCAAGGCGGACATCCTGGGGACCGCGTGTGTCGCGGTGGAGAAGCCCTTCGGGAACGACCTGGAGTCCGCGCGCGAGCTCAACGCGCGGCTGCGCGCGGTGCTGGACGAGAGCCAGTTGCTGCGGGTCGACCACTTCCTCGGCAAGGAACCGGTCATCGAGCTGGAGTACCTGCGGTTCGCCAACCCGGCGCTGGCCGGCCTGTGGGACCGCAACAGCGTCTCGGCCGTCCAGATCACCATGGCGGAGGACTTCGGCGTCGAGGACCGGGGGAAGTTCTACGACTCGGTGGGCGCGCTCCGCGACGTCGTCCAGAACCACCTGCTCCAGGTGCTCGCGCTGGTCACGATGGACCCGCCGACCCGGGCCGACGCGGACAGCGTGCGCGACAAGAAGGCGGAGATCCTCGGCGCCGTCCGCGCGGCTGATCCGGAGCACTGCGTCCGGGGCCAGTACGCGGGGTACGCGGACGTTCCGGGGGTGGCGGCCGGGTCCACCACCGAGACCTTCACCGCGCTGCGGCTGGAGGTGGAGAACTGGCGGTGGGCCGACGTGCCGTTCTTCCTGCGCACGGGCAAGAAGCTGCCGCTGCGGGCGACGGAGGTACGGCTCCTGCTGCGCCGCGCGCCGCGGCTGGCCTGTCTGCCCACGCCGACGCAGGCGGAGCAGAACCAGATCGTGCTGCGCATCGACCCGGACCCCGGGCTGCGGGTCCAGCTCGTCGGGCAGGGCGGCGACGAGGCCTGGCGGCCGATCAACCTCAACGCCTCGTTCGCCCCGGACGTCGGTGAGCCCTTCGAGCCGTACGAGCGGCTGCTGCACAGCGCCCTGACGGGCGATCACCGGCTGTTCACGCGCGAGGACAGCGTCGAGGAGTCGTGGCGCATCGTGCAGCCGCTGCTCGACAACCCGCCCGAGGTCCACCCGTACCAGCCCGGTTCGTGGGGCCCGGAGGAGGCGAAGAGGCTCGTGCGCGGCCATCCGTCGTGGCGGGAGCCCTGGACGGGTCCGGCCCGCTGAGACACGACCCGTCGGCGGGTTTCCGGATCCGCGCGAGGTGCGCTACAGTTGATCTTGAGCTTGCGACCGGAACACCGGATGCGGGCCCGGCGTTGGTGGTCCAAGGAAAGACGCCCCGCTTCCCGTGGGGAAATGCAGGTGCAAGGCCTGCCCAGCGCTCCGTACGAGGCCCCGGATCCCGCAGCGGATCCGGGGCTTCGCTCATGCGGCGCCCGCGCCGCCGCCCCCGCTCGCCCGGTACAGGTCGCGGAGCAGGGCGATCTCGGCCCCGTGGTGCAGCACTTCCTGGTTGACCCACCACACGATGTCGACGAACGGCTCCTCGGCGTCGCTGCCGTGCGGATACGTGCAGTACCCCACGGTGTCCAGCGCGGTGTCGTCCGCGGTCGCCAGCGCCGTCCGCCAGGCCGCGGCGCCTTCCTCGAAGGCGGCGACCGCGGTCGCCGCGTCGCCGTGGACGGGGTGGTCGTCGCGGGTCAGTGTGCGGCCGCCCGCCGTGTGGTCGGCGCGGAGCGCCAGCATCTCGGTGAGGTGGCTCAGCCGCCAGGCGAGGGTGGTGAAGGGCGGGGGCCACGGGTGCGGGTACGAGGCGGCGTCGCGGCCCCACTCGCCCGCGCCGGCCAGGAAGGCGGCCCGCGTGCCCGGTCCGCCCGTCCGCCGCCGGACCGACCAGCAGCCGGGCACCGGCTCCCAGAGGTACTCCGCGTCCGTCAGGGGGCCGACCGCGGTCTCACTACCGTCGCCGCTGTCCATGACGGGGCCCGCCAGGCGGCCGCCGAGGCGTTCGCGGGCGAAGTCGAACTGTTCCAGCAGGGGGACCAGCCTCGTGGGGGTCACACGGCACTCCAGGGGGAGGGAAGATCGGCGGACCGGCCAGCGTGGCACACCCGTGCGCCCGCCGCATCTCCCTTACGCGCTCACGCCCTTGGCGTGGCGGCGGGCGCGGGGACGGCGACGGACTGTGCCTGGCCACCCCCGGGCCCGGCATGGCAGGCTTTCGGGATGACCGGATCCACCTCCGAGCAGCACCTGCGCGACCTCGCGCGGCTGCGCCGTGTCCGCGACCGGATCGACCGCGAGTACGCGCAGCCGCTGAACGTCGAGGCGCTCGCCCGCGGCGCGCACATGTCGGCCGGGCACCTGAGCCGGGCGTTCCGCACCGCGTACGGCGAGCCGCCGTACGCGTACCTGATGACCCGGCGTATCGAGCGCGCGATGGCACTGCTGCGGCGGGGCGACCTCAGTGTCACCGAGGTGTGTTTCGCGGTCGGGTGCTCGTCGCTGGGCACGTTCAGCACCCGCTTCACCGAGCTGGTCGGCGTGCCTCCCAGCACGTATCAACGCCGTACGGCGGGCGCGGCGGCGGAGATGCCGTCGTGTGTCTCGAAGCAGGTCACCAGACCGGTCAGGAATCGAGAAGCGCGGGCATCGGGCCGCGCCTAGTGTGATCGGCATGGACCTCACGATTCACACCACGTTCCTCCCGCACGACGACGCGGACGCGTCCCTGGCCTTCTACCGCGACATCCTCGGCTTCGAGGTGCGCAACGACGTCGGATACGGCGGGATGCGCTGGATCACCGTCGGCCCCGCCGACCAGCCCGGCACGTCCCTCGTCCTGGAGCCGCCGGCCGCGGACCCCGGCGTCACCGACGACGAGCGCCGCACCATCGCCGAGATGATGGCCAAGGGCACGTACGTGCGCGTCATCCTGGCCACCGCCGACGTCGACGCCACCTTCGCCGAGCTCCAGGCCGCCGGTGCCGAGGTCGTCCAGGAGCCGACCGACCAGCCCTACGGTGTACGGGACTGTGCCTTCCGCGATCCCTCGGGCAACCTGATCCGGATCAACGAGGTCCGCTGAGCGGTCCGGCACGGCAGACTGCGCGACAGACGACGCACCGAGGAGAGGGAAACACGATGAGCAGGGCCCCCAGGGTGGACGCGCAGTCGCCCGCGCCGCACGTCGCCGACAGCCACGAGTGGATCCGCGTGCACGGCGCGCGCGTGAACAACCTCCGGGACGTCAGCATCGAGATCCCGAAGCGGCGGCTCACCGTGTTCACCGGTGTCTCGGGATCGGGCAAGAGCTCGCTGGTGTTCCACACGATCGCCGCCGAGTCGCAGCGGCTGATCAACGAGACGTACAGCGCCTTCGTGCAGGGCTTCATGCCGACGCTGGCCCGGCCCGAGGTCGACGTGCTCGAAGGCCTGACCACGGCGATCATCGTCGACCAGCAGCGGCTGGGCGCCGACCCCCGGTCCACGGTGGGCACGGCCACCGACGCCAACGCGATGCTGCGCATCCTCTTCAGCCGGCTCGGGGATCCGCACATCGGGCCGCCCGGGGCGTACGCCTTCAACGTGCCCTCGGTCCGGGCGAGCGGTGCCATCACCGTGGAGCGCGGCGACAAGAAGACGGTCAAGGCGACGTTCAACCGGACCGGCGGCATGTGCGTCCGCTGCGAGGGCCGGGGCGCGGTCTCCGACATCGACCTGAGCCAGCTCTACGACGACTCCAAGTCGCTCGCGGAGGGCGCGTTCACCATCCCGGGCTGGAAGTCCGACAGCTTCTGGACCGTGCGGGTCTACGCGGAGTCGGGCTTCCTCGACCCGCACAAGCCGATCCGCGAGTTCACCGAGCAGGAGATGCGGGACTTCCTCCACCGGGAGCCGACCAAGGTGAAGGTCGAGGGGGTGAACCTCACGTACGAGGGCCTCATCCCCAAGATCCAGAAGTCGATGCTCTCGAAGGACAAGGAGGCGCTCCAGCCGCACATCCGCGCGTTCGTGGAGCGGGCGGTCACGTTCACCACCTGCCCGGAGTGCGACGGTACGCGGCTCAGCGAGGCGGCCCGCTCCTCGAAGATCGAGGGGGTCGGCATCGCCGACGCCTGCGCGATGCAGATCAGCGACCTGGCGGACTGGGTCCGCGGCCTGGACGAGCCCTCGGTGGCGCCGCTGCTCACGACGCTGCGGCAGACGCTCGACTCGTTCGTGGAGATCGGCCTCGGCTACCTCTCGCTCGACCGGTCGTCGGGCACGCTGTCGGGCGGCGAGGCGCAGCGCGTCAAGATGATCCGCCACCTCGGGTCGTCGCTGACCGACACCACGTACGTCTTCGACGAGCCGACCGCGGGCCTGCACCCGCACGACATCCGGCGGATGAACGACCTGCTGCTGCGGCTGCGGGACAAGGGCAACACCGTGCTGGTCGTCGAGCACAAGCCGGAGACGATCGCGATCGCCGACCATGTCGTCGACCTCGGTCCCGGAGCCGGTACGGGGGGTGGCACGATCTGCTTCGAGGGCAGCGTCGAGGGGTTGCGGACCGGCGGCACGCTGACCGGCCGGCACTTCGACGACCGGGCCGCCGTCAAGGAGACGGTACGGACCCCCACCGGCACGCTGGAGGTCCGGGGCGCGTCGGCGCACAACCTGCGCGACGTGGACGTGGACATCCCGCTCGGGGTGCTCACGGTCGTCACGGGTGTCGCGGGTTCCGGGAAGAGTTCGCTCATCCACGGCTCGGTGTCCGGGCGGGACGGGGTGGTGGCGATCGACCAGGGCGCGATCCGCGGCTCGCGGCGCAGCAACCCGGCGACGTACACGGGGCTGCTCGACCCGATCCGCAAGGCGTTCGCCAAGGCCAACGGGGTGAAGCCGGCGTTGTTCAGCGCGAACTCCGAGGGGGCGTGCCCCACCTGTAACGGTGTGGGGGTCGTCTACACCGACCTGGCGATGATGGCCGGTGTGGCCTCTCCGTGCGAGGAGTGCGAGGGGAGGCGGTTCCAGGCGGCGGTGCTGGACTACCACCTCGGGGGCCGGGACATCAGCGAGGTGCTCGCGATGTCGGTGAGCGAGGCGGAGAAGTTCTTCGGCGCGGGTGAGGCCCGGATCCCCGCCGCGCACGCCGTCCTGGACCGGCTGGCGGACGTCGGGCTCGGCTACCTGGGTCTCGGCCAGCCGCTCACCACGCTGTCCGGCGGGGAGCGGCAGCGTCTGAAGCTGGCGACGCACATGGCGGAGAAGGGCGGGGTGTACGTGCTCGACGAGCCGACGACCGGCCTGCACCTCGCCGACGTCGAGCAGTTGCTCGGCCTGCTGGACCGGCTCGTGGACTCCGGGAAGTCGGTGGTGGTCATCGAGCACCACCAGGCGGTCATGGCGCACGCCGACTGGATCATCGACCTGGGCCCGGGCGCCGGCCACGACGGCGGCCGGATCGTCTTCGAGGGCACGCCCGCGGCGCTGGTCGCCGACGGCACGACCCTCACGGGAGAGCACCTCGCCGCGTACGTGGGCGGCTGACCGGGCGCCGGGCGCGGGCGCCTGGAAGTCGGGCCCGAAACATGGTCCGATTGAGGTATGGGCAAATCACCTGAAACCTCACGAACAGGACAGGACGCTCGTACGGATCTCCCGTACGACGTCGTGGTCGTCGGCGCCGGTCCCGTGGGCCAGAACGTCGCCGAGCGGGCGCGGGCCGGCGGGCTGAGTGTGGCGGTGCTGGAACGGGAACTGGTCGGCGGGGAGTGCTCGTACTGGGCGTGTGTGCCCAGCAAGGCGCTGCTGCGGCCGGTGCTCGCCGTCGCCGACGCGCGCAAGGTGGACGGGGCGCGCGAGGCCGTCAGCGGAAAGATCTCCACGGACGGCGTCTTCGGGCGGCGCGACCGCTACGTCACCGACTGGGACGACACGGGCCAGGCCGACTGGGTCCGGGGCATCGGCGCCGACCTCCTGCGGGGCGACGCGCGGCTGGACGGCGCCCGCCGCGTGGTGGTCCGTACCGCCGACGGCGGGGAGACGGTCCTCACCGCCCGGCACGGGGTCGCCCTGTGCACCGGCAGCGACGCGGTCGTGCCGGACCTGCCCGGGCTCGCCGAGGCGCGGCCCTGGACCAACCGCGAGGCCACCGACTCCCGTACCGTGCCCGGCCGGCTGGTCGTGGTCGGGGGCGGCGGGGTCGGCGTCGAGATGGCCACCGCCTGGCAGGGGCTCGGCTCGCGCGTCACCCTGCTGGCCCGGCGCCCGCTGCTGCCCCGCATGGAACCGTTCGTCGGCGAGATGGTCGCGGACGGGCTCAAGGACGGCGGGGTGGACGTACGGATCGGGGTGTCGGTCACGGCACTGCACCGCCCCGATCCGGACGGGCCCGTCGACGTGGTCCTGGACGACGGCACCCGGCTGGAGGCCGACGAGATCCTGTTCGCCACCGGGCGCTCGCCCCGCACGACGGCCGTCGGGCTGGAGACGGTGGGCCTGACGCCGGGGTCCTGGCTGGACGTCGACGAGACGTGCGCGGTCCGCGGGGTCGACGGGTCCTGGCTGTACGCGGTCGGCGACATCAACCAGCACGCCCTGCTCACCCACCAGGGCAAGTACCAGGCGAGGATCGTCGGTGACGCGATCGCCGCCCGCGCGGCCGGCGAACCGCTGGACACCGCCCCCTGGGGCGCGCATGCCACCACGGCCGACCGGCACGCGGTCCCCCAGATCTTCTTCACCGACCCCGAGGCCGCCGCGGTGGGCCTGTCCGCCGAGGAGGCCACCCGGGCCGGACACCGGGTCAGGGCCGTGGACGTCGACTTCGCCACCGTGCCGGGCGCGCTGCTCCACGCCGACGGCTACCGGGGCCGGGCCCGCCTCGTCGTCGACCTGGACCGGGAGACCCTGCTGGGCGCGACCTTCGTCGGCCCGGGCGTGAGCGAGCTGCTCCACTCGGCCACGATCGCCGTCGTCGGCGAGGTCCCCGTCCCCCGCCTCCGGCACGCGGTGTCCTGCTTCCCGACGGTCAGCGAGATCTGGCTGTACCTGCTGAAGGCGTACCGCGGCTGAGGCGTACCGCCGCCGGCCGGGCCGCAGTCTCCGGCGCAGTCATGTGACCTATGCCGACCGGTCGCGGTGGCGCCGATGCTGGGCCTGTGGTCAAGCGCGCGTCGTACTCCTCGCCGCGCCCACGGTCCGCCGAGGAGCATGATGTCGAAGATCGTCCTGGTCACCGGGGCCTCCAGTGTCCTGGGAGGGGCTACGGCCGAGGCGCTGGCCGACGCCGGGCACCTCGTCTACGCCGGTGTCGGGTACGCCGGCGGGTACTCCGGTGTCCGGTACGGCGGCGGGTCCGCCGGACCGGGCTCGGTGCCGTCCCGCGCGGGGCTGCGGCCGGTGACCGTCGACGTGGCCGACCAGCGCTCGGTCGCCACGGCGGTCGCGGGCGTCCTGAGCGAGGCGGGGCGGATCGACGTCGTCGTCCACACCGCGGGCCCCGTGCCCAGGGGGCCCGTCGAGTCGTTCACGCCGTACCAACTGGCGCAGATCTACGACGCGCACGTGCTGTCCACGCAGCGGGTGAACCGTGCGGTGCTGCCGCGCATGCGGGAGCGCCGGGACGGCCTGCTGGTGTGGATCCTCGCCTCGGGGGACGCCGGCGACACGCCGTACCTGGCCCTGCACTCCGAGGCCGTCGGCGCGGCGGATCACCTCGCCGAAAGCTACGCGAGGGAGCTGGCCGGCTTCGGCGTGGAGACCGCGATCGTCGTGTCCGGTTCCCTGGCGCCCGACACCGGCGAGCGGTTCCGCCCGCTGGGTCCTGACGACCTGGAGACGGCCGGGGCGTACGAGGCCCGGTACCCGGGGCTGGTCGACCGGGTGGACGGGCGGCTGGCCGAGCACGCCGTCACCGGCGCGGAGGCGGAACGGGTGGCGCGGGCCGTCGTCGCCGTGGTGGACGGCCCCCGGGGCGGTTCTCCACTGCGGGTCGCGACCGGTACGCCGTGAGGGGAGCGCGTGCCCGCCGGTCCTCGGGAGCCGGTGCGGGACAGGGGGAAGGGGGCCGTGCGGGGTGACGTACCCCGCACGGCCCCCTTGCCGGTTCAGCTGTGCCGTGCGGCCCTGATGACGACCTCGGTGACCGCGTCCGGGTCGGAGACCATCGACAGGTGCGGGGCCTTCACACTGACGGTGTGGGACCCGGCCCGCGCGGTCATGTTGCGCTGCTCCGCCGGGGGGATGACCCGGTCCTCGGTGCCGATGAGGGCCCAGGAGGGGATCTTCTTCCAGGCCGGCTTCCCGGAGGGCTCGTCGAGCGTGCTCGCCGCGAGCGGGCGCTGACCGGCCGCGAGCACGTTCGCGGTGTTGCGCGGCACACCACCGGCGAAGATCCCCGGGAACAGGTTCTGCTTCACGTACAGGTCCACGTCTCCGCCGCCGCCCGGGATCGGCACGGAGTCGAAGACGGTGCTGGGGTCGGGCACGGCCAGCGCGGAGCCCGGCTCGGCCGCGCTCAGCTCGCCCGCCGTCTCGCCCTCGGCGGGGATGAACGCGTCGATGTAGACGAGGGACTTGACGTTCTTGAGGCCCGTCGCGGCGTTGGAGATGACAAAGCCGCCGTAGGAGTGGCCCGCCAGCACCACGGGACCGGTGAGCGTCTTGAGGTACGCCCGCAGGTTGGCGGAGTCCGTGGCGACCCCTCGCAGTGTGTTGGGCGGAGCCTTGACCGTGAAACCCCGGTCCTGGAGACGCTCGGTGACGGCGGCCCAGCTGGAGGCGTCGGCCCACGCTCCGTGGACCAGGACGATCGTGGGCGCGGGACCGTGCGAAGGACCGGTGGACCGGGCGTTGCCGGTGGCCGCGGACCCGAGTGTGAGGGTGACCGCGGCCGCCGTCGCCAGCACGCTGAGGGTGATTCTTCGCTTTTCCTTCATGACAACTCTCTTCTCGTGGAGTTCGGCTGCCGGACGTCGACGGGAGCGGCGTCAGATTACTTTCGCGATGCGGAAAGCCTCCCGGCCGAGCGCGGAGTCCGGACAAGTTCATTCGAACGGCCGCGCGAGCGAGCCCCGGACCGTGGGTCGGTCCGGGGCTCGTCGGTGGATCGGCGCCCTCGCGGGCGGGATGGTGTCAGCGGCGGTAGCGCTCCGCGGGGACGTCCCGCGACAGGACGGGGGCGAGGGCGTCCCGCGCCTCCTCGTAGGTGTTCCAGACCGAGACGTCGGCCAGGGAGGGGATGGTGACGTCCTCTCCCGCGTCGAGTCCGGCCAGCGCCGCGTCGACGGCGGCCTCGGGGGTCATGATGTTGGCGGCCGGGAAGTCGGACAGCTCCACGCCCGAGCCGTCCCAGAACCCGGTGGACATCGCGCCCGGGACGACCACCTGCACCCGTACCCCCGTACCGGACAGCTCCTGCTGGAGGGCCTGGGTGAAGGTCAGCACATAGCTCTTGGTGGCGCTGTAGACCGCGCTGACCGGCTGGATCCAGAACGCCATGGCGGAGGAGACGTTCACGATCGTCCCCTGTCCGCGCCGCGTCATGCCGGTCAGCGCGGCGGCCGTGAGCCGGGTGGTGGCGGTGATGTTGAGCGCCACCTGTACGTCGACCGCCTTGGTGTCGAAGCCCGGGGTGGGCGCGAACGTGGCCGCCCCCGCCGCGTTGACCAGCAGGTCCAGCGACTCGTCGGAACGCAGCCGCTCCTCGACCTTCGCCAGCTGGGCGGGGTCGGACAGATCCGCGACGAGGGTGCCGACGTGCACCTCGCTGTGCTCGGCGAGGGCCTCGGCCACGTTCTTGATCTTGCCTTCGTTCCGGCCCACCAGCACCAGGTCGTACCCCCGCTCGGCGAGCCTTCGGGCGTAGGCCTCGCCGAACGTGGAGGAGGCTCCCGTGATGACAGCGGTCTTGGAGGCGTGTGCGGACATGATCGATTCCCGTCTGGTGAGGTCGGCGCGAAGCCAGTATGGTTTGGTTTCCAAACCGCAAGCCGTTGATCGAACGCTAGCACGGTGCGGTACGACTTTCAAACCACATGCGAGGTAGAGTGGGTCCATGCCCGTGATACGCATCGACCCGACCACGCTCCCCGGCCGCCCGTGCAGCCTCGCCTCCGCGCTCGAACTCGTCGGTGACCGCTGGTCGTTGCTCGCCGTGCGCGAGGTCTCGTTCGGCAACCACCGGTTCAGCCAGATCGCACGGAACACCGGAGCGCCGCGCGACCGCCTCTCGGCGCGCCTGAAAGCCCTGGTGGAGGGAGGCATCCTGGAACGCAGGGCCGACCCCGAGGGCTCGCGGTACGAGGGCTACCACCTCACGCGGGCCGGCGAGGAACTCGGCCCGGCGGTCCTGATGCTGATGTCCTGGGGCGCCAAGTGGACGGTGGACTCACCGCCGATGGGGCAGACGCATCACGACCATCCGCTGGCCCTCACGGCGACCTGCGCGACCTGCGGCCATCTGGACAGCGCCGACGAGGTCACCCACGAGATGCTCGTCCCCCACTGGAATCTCGCGGGACCGGAGAAGGCCGCTGGAGCGGGGAAACCGGGAGAACCGGGAGAACCGGGCAAGTAGGACAACCCGGCCCCGGTCCGCCTCGTCTCCCCGTCGGGGCGGCGAGGCGGACCGGGGCCGGGGGTGTGACCGGCGGGGTCAGCGGGTGCCGTCGGCCGCGCTCTCGATGAGGTCGGTGACCACACCCGGGTCGGTGACCTGGGCGGCGTGCGGGGTCCTGGCCTCCACGGTGTGGGAGTGGGCGCGGGCGGCCATGAAGCGTTCGGCGGCCGGCGGGATGAGGTGGTCGTCCTTCGAGACGAGGTACCAGGAGGGGATGGTCCTCCAGGCGGGGGTACCCGAGGCCTCGCCCAGGGCCTGGAGGGTGATCGGGCGCTGGGTGGCGGCGAGTTCGGCCGCGCGCGCGGCACCGAGGTGGTCGCCGAAGAAGAGGTCGCGGTACTGGCCGGGCTTGACGTAGAGGTCGACCCCGCCGGCGGTGCCGTCGGCGAGGGTGAGGGGCACCGCGTTGAGCGCGGTGGGGAGCGGGGCGTCGGGGTCGTCGGTGATGTGGGAGCCCGGGAACTTCGCCGCCAGGTCCGCGGCGCTCTCGCCCTTGTCGGGGGCGAAGGCGGAGATGTAGACGAGGGCCTTCACGTTGGTGTTGCCGGTGGCGGCGTCGGTGATGACGGACCCGCCGTAGGACTGGCCGACCAGGATGACCGGGCCCTGGACGGTCTTGAGGTACGAGGCCAGGTACGCGGAGTCGTCGGAGAGACCGCGCAGCGGCGTGGGCACGGCGGTGACCGGGTAGCCCTTGGCCTGGAGGCGCTTGACCACGCCGCTCCAGCTCGCGGAGTCCGACCACGCGCCGTGGACGAGGACCACGGTCGGCTTCGGGGCCGGGCGGTGGCCGGGCGCGGCCGACGCGAGGGTGGGGAGGCCCGAGGCGAGGACCACCCCCACCGCCGCGCCGAGAACGGTGACATGGAATCTACGGTTGCGAAGCACGGTTCCTCCTTGTGAGAGGGCGTATCACCAGGGATCCGCCCCGCCGCCCCGCGTACACACCGAACGCGGGTTCCGCGGCGTGCTCACAAGGTCGCACCGGGCCCGGTCCACCCGCATCGGTCGAATGGCTGCCGCCCGCCACCGACCGCGCCACTCCGTCCCCACCGCCCGCGCCCCGCGGACGGTCGTCCGACTTACCCGGCGGACGGTCAGCCGGTCAACCGGTTCAACTGGTCAACTGATCCTTTGCAGGGTGATGTCGTCGATCGTCTGCCACGTGCTCACGCCGGACGGGCCGTAGTACCCGGCGTACAGCGACAGCTGGGTCGCCGTCCCGGGCTTCACGGTGAGGACGTAGCGGGTCCAGGCCGGGCTGCTCCCGTAGCTGATCTCGTTGACCACGGTGCCCGTGGTCGTCTTGGCGCCGAGCCAGCCGTGGTCGATGTTCCCGGAGTTCCTCACCCAGACCGTCAGCCGGTACGTGGCGCCGGCGGTGACGTTCACGATCTGCTTGACCCCGCCCCAGTCGGTCTGGCCGGCCGAGGTGATCCAGGCGTTGTCGGAGCCGCTGTGCGCCTTGCCCTGGGCGACGTCGACGCCGGTCGCGAGAGCGCCCTCGGCCAGCCAGGGGGTGCTGGTCGCCGTGATGGCCGTCTGCTGCTCGAAGCCGCTGTCGGACACCGCGTTCGCGCCCGCGGCCGGCGCGGTCTGCGCCTCGACCGCGCCGATGTCGGTGCCGAGGCCCACCGTGCTGTTGTTGCCGTAGATGTCGGTGGTGGCCGTCGCCGTGGTGCCGTTGTCCTTGGCCGGGCTGGTCGGACCGGGCCGGAAGTCGCCGCCCGCGGTGTTGGTGAACTGGGGGTCGGCCGCGATGTCGCCGACGCCCGGGGAGTAGCCGAGCGCGCCGTACACGAGGTTGTGGTGGTGGGGCCAGTTGTAGTCGTAGAGGACGACACCTGACGTCAGGTAGAAGATGTTGTTGGTGATCGAGAGCCAGGCGTCGGCCGCCGGCGGGCCTTCCTCCCGGTAGAAGTAGATCGCGAACTGCGTCTGGTTGTCGCCCCGGGCGCGTACGACCGTGTTGTGGTCGGCCTGGTACCCGGAGGGGTGGGTGGTGGTGTCGAAGGCCACGAACTGCTGGTAGTCGTCGCTGATGTTGTAGAGCAGCTTGACGTTGGAGCTGTTGGTCTCGGTCACCTCCAGGAAGCCCTGCGATCCCGAGGAGTAGTTGTGGTCGATCGTGATGTTGTTCTTGTCGTGGTCGAAGCCCTCGATCTCCAGGGCGCCGCCGTCCGCCCCGTACGGGCTGTCGGTGGAGCGGCAGTTGACGAACTGGTTGTAACTGACCTGGGCGCCGCTGTTGTTGATCGAGACGCCGACGGCTCCGTAGGAGGTCTCGGACCCCGAGTCCATGCCCCTGAAGGCGATCTTCAGGTCGTGGAACGAGTTGTGGTCGATCAGTGTGCCGGTGCCGTAGGTCTTGACCCCCACACCGACCTGGGTGAACTCGTTGTCGTGGATGTGCGCCGAGGCGGCGGGATCGGTGACCGCTATCGCGCCGCTGAGCTTGTACTTGGGGCCGGTGATGCCCTTGCCGTCGGCGTTGTCGAAGACCACGCCATCGGCGAACCGCAGCTGGGTGACGCCGATGTGACTGCCCGCCAGCTGGAGCATGTTCCAGCCCGCCGGGTTCGTCAGCGTCGGCGCGGCCCCGCTGCCGAACGCGGTGACGGTGATGGGGGCCGCGGTGGTACCGGAGCCGTTCACGGTGCCGGTGCCGGTGAAGGTCTGGCCCCGGCGCAGGGCGACCACGTCACCGGGTGACAGGGTCGCGGTGGTGATGCGGTTCAGTGTCTTCCACGCGGTCGCGGTGGTGGTGCCCGCCGCGCCGTCGTTCCCGGACTGCGCGTCCAGGTAGTAGACCTTCCCGGTGCCCACCGGAGTGGGATTGCCCGAGGTCTGGAGCCGGGCGCCGGTGGTCGGGGGCGGTACGGCCGCCGCCAGGGACGGCGCCGGCCTGGCCTTCCCGGGTACGGGGGCGGTGTCGGCGTGGGCGGGGAGCGCCACGGAGAAGGTGGCGAGAACGGCGACCACGAGACCTGCCGTGGTGTGTCGCAGATGCCGGATACGGCGTGGGGCGTCGACTCTGACGTGCACGCGATGCTCCTATCGGCTGGACCTTGGTGTCTGAATGGCCTGGGCTGCTGCCTGGGTTGCCTGTCGTGCCGCTTCGACGAGGCCGGTTCCGAGGGCGAGATGGGCCGCCATGACCCCGGCGAACATGTCGCCCGCTCCCGTGGTGTCGACCGCGGTGAGCCGGGGTGCGGGAAGGTGGGTCGTCCGACCGTTCTCCACGACGAGGGATCCGTCGGAACCGAGGGTGATGACCACCGAAACACACTGCCGGGAAAGGACCTTCGCGGCGTCCGACGGTGTGTCGGCGGAGGTCAGGAAGTGTGCTTCCGTGAGATTTACCACGAGGGGATCCGCGGCGGCAAGGACGTCGCCGGGCAGAGGGGCACTGGGGCTGGCGTTGAGCATCAGCCGCGCCCCGTGCGTGAGCGCCCACCGTGCCGTGGCCAGGGTGGCCGCGAGCGGGATCTCCTGCTGGGTGAGGACGACCTGCGGTGCGAGCGCGTCGAGGGCGTCGGTGACGTCCCGCGGCCGCACCAGGCTGTTGGCCTCGGGGAGCACGACGATGCTGTTCTCGCCGTCGGGCGTCACGGTGATCAGGGCGTGCCCGCTGGCCCCCTCCAGGGGGAGGAAGCGGGAGACGTCGACTCCGCGCCGTACCAGCTCCGCCTCCAGGACGCGGCCGGCCTCGTCGGAACCGCGGCGGCCGACGAACGAGGTCGCCGTGACGGTCGCCGCGGCGGCCGCCTGGTTGAGGCCCTTCCCGCCCGGGTGGCGCTCATAGGTGGTGCCCAACACGGTCTCGCCCGGGTCGGGGCGGCGGGGCGTACGGGCGACCAGGTCGAGATTGGCGGATCCGACCACGGCTACGCGGTTCAATTCTTGCTCCCGGTGCTGGCGACGGACGCGACGAAGTAGCGCTGGAGACCGAGCAGGATCACCGCCGGGATGACGGCCAGCACGGCCGTCTCGGCGAAGACGCGGCCGTAGTCACTGCTGAACGCGGCGAACGTCTTGGCGATGGCGACGGGTGCCACGTCCTTGTCGTCGCTGGTGGTGACGAGGATGGGCCACAGGTACGCCTGCCATTGGAAGAGGAACAGGACGAGGCCGGTGCCGATGAGCGCGGGGCGGGTCAGCGGAAGGTAGATCCGCAGGAAGATGCGGGGCCAGCCGGCCCCGTCCACGCGGGCCGCCTCGGCCAGTTCCGGCGGGATGCCCAGGAAGAACTGACGGAGTGTGAAGATCGCCAGTCCGTTCCCGAGCCCGGGCAGGACCAGGGCGGGGAAGTTGTTCGTCAGTCCCCAGTCGCTGAAGGTGTGCGCCAGGGGAATGGCGATGGCCTCGAAGGGGACGAGGAAGCTCAGCACGACCAGGCCGAAGACGATCCTGCGCCCGGGGAAGTCGACGACCGCCAGCGCGAACGCGGCCATCGCCGAGATCGCGATGCCGAGGACGACGGTCACGGCCGCGACGATCACACTGTTGGCGAGGTTGCGCAGGAAGCCGTTGTCGACGGCCGAGCGGAGGTTCTCCAGCGTCCAGTGCGCGGGCCACAGCATGTGCCAGTTCATGGACGAGCTGTTGGCGAAGGTCTCGGTGGAGCTGCGGAACGTGCTGGCGATGAGCCAGAGGACCGGTACGAGGAAGGCCAGGGCCACGACGACGGCGAGGACGGTCAGCACGACGCGGCCGGTACGCCTGCGTTTCGGGGCGGTCAGGGCGTGGGCGGCAGGGGCGCCGGGGTGCGGAAGCGGGGTGCGGTTCATGATCAGCTCTCCTCCGCGCTGCGCAGCAGCCGGAACTGGACCGCGACGATGACGATCATCAGGACGAGCAGCACGAGGAGTTCGGCGGCCGCGGTGTGCGGGTCGGAGAGCTCGAAGCTGTTGTGGAAGATGTCGTACATCAGGAAGTTCGACTTTCCTTGCGGTCCCCCGTCGGTCAGGATCTGCATCGGCGCGAACAGCACGAAGTTCGACACGGTGTCGGCGACCAGGACGAACAGGAGCGGCCTGCGGAGCAGGGGCAGTGTGACCGACCAGAACCGGCGCAGGGGGCCCGCTCCGTCGATCGCGGCCGCTTCGTAGTACACGGTGGGGATGTCGTTGAGTCCCGCGATGAGGAAGATCATCCAGTAGCCGACGCCGATCCAGCTGGCGATGAGGATGATGCTTCCGAGGACCTGTCCCTGGCCGGTGAGGAAGGGCTGCTGGTGGATGCCGACGGAGGCGAGGGCCGCGTTGACGGGGCCGTCCGGGCGCAGCGCGATCCCCCACACCACCGCGGAGCCGGTCATCGGGACGGCGGCGGGCAGGAATATCAGGGTGCGCCAGATGCCGGTGGCCGGCAGGTTCTGGGTGAGGAGCACCGCGAGGGCCAGGGCCAGCACGATCTGCAACGGGTTGACGAGGACGTTGAAGATCAGGGTCTGCTGGACGGAGGACCAGAAGGCGTGGGACGAGAACAGGGCGGTGAAGTTGTCGAACCCGACGTAGCGCGGCGGGAGTGTGCTGCCGGGCAGACTCGTGTGCGTGGCGTCGTTCACGGCCTGGACGACCGGGATGAGCCGGAGCACGACGATGAGGGCGAGCGCGGGCGTCAGGAAGATCGCCGCCGCGCTCAGGTTGCCCAGCAACCTGCGCCGCTGAAGTGTTCCCCTGGGGAGCGGGGGCGGTTTCGCCCCGTCGCCCGCCGGGTGGTGTGTCGTGAGTGTCATTGCGGGTTGTCCCTCTCGCCGGCCGGGGCTCCATCGGCTCGCCCCGGCCGGTCGGCTCGCCTGGGTCAGCGGTACTTGGCCCAGGCCTGGTTGATCGTGCTGGTGGCCGACGAGAGCGCGCTCTTCACGGAGGCGCCGTTGCTGATGTCCTCGTAGGTCTTGGACAGCGTGTCCTCGAACTCGACGTAGCCGGTGGTCCTGGCACGCAGGGTGGCGGTGTGGGCCAGCTCGTACTTGGTCAGTTCCACGGCGCCCGCCATGCGGGGGTCCTTGAAGATCTTCTCGTCGTAGAAGCTCGCCGTACCCGCCGTGTTGGAGGGCGGCACCGCCAGGCTCGGCATGTACTGGGCGAACCCGCCGTTGTCGAGTCCCATGAACTTCATGAAGATCTCGGACGCGACCGCCTTCTTGCTCGCGGGGTTCAGCCCGAGGGACCAGCCGCCGGTGGGGGTGACCGCCTTGCCGCCCTTGAAGGAGGGGTACGCGGCCACACCGAAGTCCAGCTTGGATTCGGCGGCGAACTTGGGGCCCCACCAGGGGCCGCCGGGGAAGAACGCGACCTGGCCCGAGGCGAAGAGGTCGGGGGTCTGGGCGACCGGTACGCCGCGCGGGGAGATCTTGTCCTTGAACAGCGAGCTGTACCAGTCCATCGACTTCTCCCAGCCCGCCGTCTCCAGCTCGGGCGTCAGGTTCTTGTCGCCGCCGGCGCCCGAGCCGCCGCCCAGGCTCTCGGCCAGGGGCTGCAACTGGTAGTAGCGGTTGACCTGGTCGAACACCAGCCCGTACTTGGCGCCGGCCTGCTGGGCCTTCTTGGCGTCGGCGGTGACGGCCTCCCAGGTCGGCCGGTCGGCGGGCTTCGCCGACGGGAAGGGGATGCCGGCCTTCTTCAGCAGTGACTTGTTGTAGTAGAGCAGCTGGCTCGACGTCTGGAAGGGCATCGCGACGAGCTTTCCGTCGCTGGTCGCGGCGTCCAGCGAGGTCTTGTCGACCTTGCCCGCCAGGTCCGGGAACGCCTTCGACAGGTCGGTGAGCCAGCCTCGCGCCTGGTACGCGTCGGTACGGGGCATGTCGACGTCGTACAGGTCGAGCGTCGTGTCCTTGCGGCTCAGGCGGGTGCTGAGGACGCTGTTGAACTGGTCGAACGGAACCGCCTGGTAGTTGACGGTGATGTTCGGGTGTTCCTTGTGGAAGGCTTCGAGCACCGGCTTGATGTCATCGGCCGAGTACGCGGCGCCCGCGTAGTTGATCGTGACCGGCTCGGTCGGATCCTTCAGCGCGTCGGCCGAGGTGAGGCCGGCCGGCTGCTGCGAGCCGCCGGACGAACCGGATCCGGAGCCGCAGCCGGTGACGAGCAGAGCCACGGCGATCGCGCCGCCGGCGAGTTTGGTCGCCGCCCGGGCGGGGCGGGGAAGAACGGGGAGCTTCATGACGGTCCTCTCTGACGGTCATGCGGTTACGGTCAATCGCCGGCAGAGGTACCGGTGAGGCGATCGAGGAAGAGGCGGCCGAAGCCAGGCACGTCGGTGTCGACGGCGACCGATGCGTTGGGGGGTCCGGGGGGCGGGGCGAGGGCGAGGCCGCGGTCGGCGACGACCAGACCCCTGGCCAGCTCGCTGGTGGTGTCGGTGACCACGTGGGCGTCGGCCCACGTGCACAGCGACGGGTCGAGGAAGGCCGCGACGACGAGCGGGTCGTGCAGGAAGCACGCGTCCCGGTGCTCCTCGCGCAGCGGGAAGGCCCGGGAGAGGAACTCGATCCAGGCCAGGGCGCATTCGCCGGCCCAGCGGCCGAAGGCGTCGCCCCGGGACAGGACGGCGGCGTCGTCCCGGGTGAGCCGTACCCGCGAGGTCTGGTCGATGCCCACCATGCGCAGCTTCGCGCCGCCGGCGAGGACGATCGCGAGGGCCTCGGGGTCGACGTAGGCGTTGAAGTCGCCGACGACGGTGATGTTCTGCGCGTACCCGGTGGCGGAGCCGGCCATCATGACGATCTCCGCCACGTTCTTGGCGAAGCCGGGGTCGAGGCGCAGCGCCAGCGCGAGGTTGGTCATGGGGCCGATGGCCAGCACCGAGATCTCGCCGGGGAACGCGGCCGCCAGCTCGACGAGGTACTCGGCGGCCGTGACGTCCGTGGTGGGTCCGAGCCGGTCCTCCGCCGCCGTCCGGACGGGGTGGTCCTCGATGACGTCGTCGAACAGCGCGCGTACGGGGGCCATGTCACGCAGCAGCGGGCGGTCGGCGCCGCGCACGACCGGCAGGTCCGGGTGGCCGAGGCGCTCGCCGAGCCGCCGCGCGACATCGACGCCCGTGTCGACGTCGACGTTGCCGTTGACGACGGTCAGGGCCTCGACGGTCACTTCGGGCGAGCGCAGGGCCAGCGCGATGGCGAGGCCGTCGTCGATGTCGGATCCGGGTTCGCCCAGACCGGGGTCGGTGTCGATGACGATCCTGCGGGTGGCGGTCATGCGTGCACTTCCTGTTCGAGGGCGACACGGACGGCTTCGGTCCGTGCGGCGAGTTCGGTGACGGTGATGCGGTCGAAGCCCTGGACGGCGCTGCGGACCACTCCGCCGGTCGGTTCCACCAGCCGGGCGGGGACGGCGTCAGGACCGTGCAGGGCGCCGAACACACTGCCGACCGTGGCCGCCGTCGAGTCGGTGTCACGGCCCGCGGCGACGGCGAGGCCCACCGTGCGGACGAAGTCGTCCTCGCCCCACAGCAGGGCGGCCGCGATGATGGCCGCGTTGTTGACGGTGTGGACCCAGTTGTAGTGGCCCAGCTCCTCGTCGATCCACCGCTGCGCCGTCCCGGCGTCCGCGCCCCGCTCGTACAGGCGCAGCACTCCGGCCTGGCTCTCGTGGAGCCGGGAGCGCGGCGGGACGACGGTGAGCGCGGCCCGCAGGGCGTCGGCGGGCTCGGTGGCGACGAGGGCCTCGGCCACCAGGGCCGCCGACCACATCGCGCCGTAGATCCCGTTGGCGGTGTGCGACAGGAGCGCGTCGGTCAGCGCCATTCCCGCCGCGGCACGCGGGTCGCCGGGCTGGACGTAACCGTAGATGTCGGTACGGATCAGCGCACCGATCCACTCACGGTACGGGTTGTTGTACGTGGCCGTCTCCGGGGTCCGCATGCCGTGGACGAGGTTGCGGTAGGCGGCCCGCTCGGCGGTGAAGGTCTGGGTGAAGGGGATGCGGTCGAGCCACTCGTGGCCGATGTCCTCGGTCGTCAGGCCGCGCCCGTACGTCTCCAGGAGGTGCAGGCCGAGGATGGTCCAGTCCAGGTCGTCGTCCCGGGGGACGGCGTCGAAGAGGCCGGCCGCGGCGAAGGGGGCCGATTCGTGGAGGTGGCTGACCCCGGCGGGCAGCTCGTCCAGCAGCGGGACGAAGCCGGTCTGCGGCCACTGGCCCACGGCCCGCAGGTACACACCGACCTCGTCACGGGTCAGTCCCTCGACGGGCTTGCCCATGGTGTTGCCCACGCAGCGGCCCAGCCAGGCGCCCGCCAGCCGGCCGGGGAGTTCCGCCGCGACGAGGGTGCGGCGGGCGGGCGCCGGGGGAAGGGACGCCCATATCTCCTCCGCGTCGGAGGGTTCGTCGTAGTTCCAGCCGTCCGGGCGCCGCAGTCCGGTGAGCGCCGCCGCGATGGAGGCCAGTTCCGCGAGGTCGTCGGCCGCGGCGGCGCGACGGGCCGCTTCCAGCAGCTCCTCGGCCGCGTACCCCGAGGACAGAAGCTGTTCGGCTTCGTCGGGGACGAGGTCGCGTGGGTCGAGTACGTCGTGCACGAGCGGTGAGCTCCTCAGGCAGATTCACGGTGAACAAGGTGGTGCTGGACCAGGACGCGGCGGGGCGTCGCGGACGGTGTGTCTATGCGGGCGAGCAGCAGCTCCCCCGCCACCCGGCCGATCTCCTGGGCCGGGACGCGGACCGTCGTCAGGGAGGGACTGACGAGACCGGCCGCGTCGATGTCGTCCACGCCCACGACGGCGACGTCGGAGGGGACCGACAGGCGGAGCGAGCGGGCCGTGTCGAGGGCGCCGATCGCCATGAGGTCGTTGGCGCAGAACACCGCCGTGGGGCGGCGCTCCAGGTCCATCAGCTGTTGCATGGCCTTGGCCCCGGAGTCCCTCGTCCAGTCCCCCACCGCCTCGGCCGCGCGCAGCGGCCGCAGGCCGTGGTCGCGCAGGGCCTGGCGGTAGCCGTCGAGGCGGGCGGAACCGGGGGCGACCCGGACGGGTCCCGAGATGATGCCCAGGTTCCGGTGGCCCTGGGCGTACAGGTGGGCGACGGCGTCGGCGGCGATCCTCTCGTCGTCGGAGGACACCACGTCGGTGGAGGTCCCGTGCCGGGGCGAGCCGACGGTCACCACCCGGGCCCCTGAGGCGAGCAGGGGCTCCAGCAGCTTGTCCGGTACGTCGACGGCGGCGACGACCACTCCGTCGACACGCCGCTGGACCGCCTCGTTGAGGAAGGTCTCGATCGACGGTGTGCCCGCTCCGACGTCCGCGAGGAGGACGACGTAGTCACGGCCGCCGACCGCCTGCTGGAGGCCGCGCGCGAGGGCGGGGTAGAACGGGTTGGTCAGGTCCTGGACGACCAGGGCGACGGTCTGGCTGCGGCGGCCGGACAGGCCGAGGGCGAAGAAGTTCTGCTGGAACCCCATCTCCTCGACGGCCCGCGTCACCTTGCGGCGGGTGGCCTCGGAGACGGGCCGCCGGCCGGACAGGACGTGGGAGACGGTCGTCTTGCTGACCCCGGCCCGGGCGGCGACGTCGGAGATGGTCGCGGGCCCCTTGGGCCGGTCGGTCGGCAAACCGGTTTGCCCGGGAGCCTCCTTGGGCGTGTCGCCCGTCTCCGCCATCTGCGCTCCTTCGTTGCAAACCGGTTTGCGTATGAGAGCAACAGTCATCCAGATCCGGCCAGGAAGTCAAGAGGTGTGCTGTCCGGAATTCGACAAACCTGTTCATCGCGCCCCGACGCGGCGGCGCGGGCCGGCGGGCAAGGCGGGGCGAGGCCCCTGCCGTTCCCCTTCGTCCGTGCCCCGGCGGGACAACCTCCCCCGCTCACGGTCACCCCGTGCCGCCATCACGGCCAACGATTTCTCGTGATGGGCCTCAGCAGCACGTGTGATACTCGGTGTCATGGAGCTACGCCACCTCGAATACTTCCTCGCGGTCGCCGACACCGGCAGCTTCACCCGGGCGGCGCGGGCCCTGCACGTGGTCCAGTCGGGCGTGTCGGCGACGATCAAGGCGCTGGAGCACGACCTCGGCTCCGACCTGTTCGTCCGCGGCCCCCACGCCGTCACCCTGACCGCCGCCGGACGGGCCTTCCTGCCCCGGGCCCGGGAGACGCTCGGCGCGGCGGACGCCGCCAGGGACGCGGTGCACCGGACCCAGGGCACCCTCCAGGGCGAGGTCACGGTCGGCACGCTGACCTCGATCGACGTCACCGGCCTGCCGGAGCTGCTCAGCGTCCTCCGGGACCGGCATCCCGCCGTCACCGTACGGCTGCGGGCCGCGTCGGCCGGATCGGCGGGCCTGGCCCAGGAGTTGCGCGACGGCCACCTCGACGTGGCCTTCCTGTCCCTGCCCGGCCCCGCCCCGGCCGGCCTGGACACCCGGCTGCTGGCCACGGCCCCGCTCTTCCTCTACGTGCCCCGCACCCATCCGCTGGCCGGAGCCGGCCGGGTGTCGCTGGCGCAGTTGGGCGAGTTCCCGTTCGTCGACTCCCCGCAGGGGTTCGGCAACCGCGTCCTGGTCGACCGGGCGTTCGCCGCCGCGGGCGTCGAGCGGGAGGTGACACTCGAGGTCGCGGACATCGGGACCGCCGTGCACTTCATCCGCGCGGGGCTCGGGATCGGATTCCTCGCCCGCTTCCTCGTCGACGACCACGCGGGCCTGGACGTCCTGGAGGTCGCCGACCACGAACTGCGCTGGCAACTCGTGGTCGCCACCGACGCGAACCGGCGTACCGGCGCGACGACGGAAGCCTTCCTCGACCTGCTCAGGGAGCGCAATCCGGCCCCCCGGGAGCTCACCGGCCGCTGAACGACCGCACCGGCACAGGGCTGTCGGACTTCTTGACGTCCCGGCCGCGGGGGTCTAACAATGAGCCCGCTTGACAACGTTGTCGAAGCCCTGGTGCCCAGGAGGTGCGTGTCCATGAACCACCGACCGGCCGAAATGAACAGACGCCGTTTCGCCCAACTCGCAGGCCTGACCGCCGCATTGACGGCCATGCCGCTCTCCCTCGCCGAGGCCGCGCCCGCCTCGGCCGCCGACCGTCGCAGGAAGGCACACCACCTCGCGCCACCGGACGAGGTCGCCGCCGCGTACCATCAGGCGCTGCTCACCCATACCCGCTGGTCGGAGACGCAGTGGGACGCGGCCAAGGGCTACTACACCGCGAAGGACTTCGGCTTCGCGGTGGTCCTCGGCCATGCCGTCCTGCTCACCCGCGGGACCTACGACGCCGCGAGCGCGGGCATCGACAAGGAGACCCTGCGCTCCCGTACCCTCGCGACCCTCACGCACTTCGCCGCGTCGAGCCGCCTGACCGGCGGCACCGAATGGGGTCGTACCCTGTTCTTCGACACCACGTTCCAGCTGTACTTCGTGCTCGCCGCCCGGTTGCTGTGGGACCAGTTGGACGCGGCGACCCGTACGAACGTCGACACCATCGTCCGCGAACAGGCCGCCTACACCACCGCGTTGGGCGCCGCCAACGACCCCGCGTCGGGCGGCTGGACGCCCAACGGCCTCACCGGCGGATACGTCGGGGACACGAAGCTGGAGGAGATGGGCGTCTACGCCCAGTCCCTCGCGCCGGGTCTCGCCTGGGCCTCGGACGACCCGCGCCACAAGGCGTGGAGCGACGCCTTCGGCCGGTGGAGCCGCAACGAGGCCGGCCTTCCCGCCGCCGACCGCGCCAACCCCGCCCTGGTGGACGGCGTCGCGATCAGCGCGAACACGGCGCAGAACCTGTACGACACGTTCATCGTCGAGAACCACAACTCCTTCGGCCCGCACTACCAGGAGGAGTTGTGGCGCACGTCGGGCCGCAACGCGGCCCACTTCATCACCGCGGGCCGGCCCCTCCCCCAGGTCCTGACCGCGCAGCCCAACGCCGGACCGCTCTGGGACACACTGCTCACCGTCATGAGCGACGCGGGCGAGCCCCTGATGCCGATGGTCAACGACCGGGAGCACCTGTACGGACGGGACGTCATCCCGATCGCCTTCCTCGCCCAGGTGTTGGGCGACCGGGCCGCCGCCCGGTCCGAGGCCGCGCTCGCCGAACGCCTCGCGGCCTACCAGGCGTACGCCCCGGCCTACCGGCTCACCAAGTTCTCCGGCGAACCGAAGTACGAGCCGGAGGCCCGTGCCGAGGTCGCCATCAGCTACCTGCTGCACGAGTGGCGGGCCTCGCAGGGCGCGGCGGTACGTCCCCTCACCGACCCGGAGTTGTTCGCCCGCGCGAGCGGGGTGAAGGACTTCGGCGCGGGGCCGGGGCTGGTGGCGCACCAGTCCCCCGCCGCCTGGGCGGCCGCCGTCAGCAAGCAGGGCTTCCTCAAGTTCTGCTGGCAACCGGCCCACGACGACTGGCTGTTCTCGCTGAGCGGCACCACACCCATGTTCCTGCCCTCGGTCGCGGGCAGCACGAGCACGCGCACCATCGCCACGTACACCAAGGTGCGGGACGGGTTCGACGGCAGCGCGTCGGTGTTCACCCTGGGCGGCGGCTTCGCCGGATTCACCACGCTGCCGTCCGGTGACGTCGTCTACGCGTCCACCGGGACCGCGGCGGGCGAAGGCCACATCGAGGTGTGGAACCTGACCATGCCGGGCGTCGCGGGGCTCGACGGCAGCCGTACGTACACCACCGCCGAGGGCAGTGTGAGTGTCGCGGCCAAGGACGCGGGCACGGCGCCGCCGTCCACGACCGGGCGCACCGACGACCTCACCGTCACCCGGGCCTCGTACCGCTACGTGCGGGTCCAGGGCATCAGCCCCGACCCCCGTTACGGCTACTCGCTGTACGCGGTCGAGGTGCGGGACGGCGCCGCCGGTACCGACCTCGCCCGGGGCTCCACCGCCACGGCGTCCTCCGCGGACACCGGCAAGGGCGCGCCCCTGGCCGTCGACGGCGATCTGACGACCCGGTGGGCCGTCTCCGTCGCCGACCGGCCGAAGGCGGACAGCTGGCTCGCGCTCGACCTGGGCGAGGCGCGGAGCTTCGACCGGGTCACGCTGCGCTGGGAGGCGGCGGCGGGGCGGGGTTACGTGGTCCAGGGCTCGGCGGACGGGAAGGCGTGGACGGATCTCGTCCGGTATCCCCGGCCCGACCTCACCAGCGCGGGCGGTTGGGTCGACGTCGACGGGCGGGCCGGGTTTGTCGTCCGGGGCGCGAAGAACCCGCTCACCGTCTCCGGCGACATCCTGGTCCTGTCCGACGGACCGGCCGAGCCCGTCCTCGTCGAGGGGTACGCGGGGAGGACGGTGGCCGACGTGAAGGCGGCGGCGGCCCGCCCGGCCCCGGTGTCCGCGAGTACGGCGGTGAAGGCGAGCGTCGCGGGCGGGCACCTGAGCCTGTTCAACCTGTCGGCGGCCGCGGTGAAGACCACGGTGTCGGTGGCGCAGGACACCCGTACGGTCACCCTGTACGCCGGGATCCAGACCGTCACGGCGACCGGCACCGACCACGTCGCGCAGCTCGCCGGCGCGGCGGCCGTGATCGCGCCCGCCCGGTTCACCCTGCGGCCGGGCAGCGGGACGCGCGTCCCGGCGGGCGTGCGCGCCGAGGTCGTCGACGCGGCGACGGTCTCGTTCTCGGGGCCGTCCTGCCAACTCGTCCTCACCACCCCGGACGGCCGGAAGGTGAACGTGACGGTCAGGAGCGGGCGTACGGAGCGGGTGACCGTGTCCGGTGTCACCGCCTATCCGCTCGCGGACCGCGCCCTCGGCCGTACCACCTTCCCCACGGCCCCCCTTCCGTCGGGGATGTCCGATCCGGCAACCGCGGTGGACGGTGACACCCACACGTCCTGGAACCCCGGCGCGCAGGGCCGGATGGTGGTGGACCTGGGAGCGGTGATCCCGGTCGGTGAGGTAAGGGTGACGTGGACGAGCGGCCGCGTCCCGTCCTCCCAGGTGGAGTTCAGCACGGACGGGCTGACGTACACACCGGCGGGGACCCTTCGGGCCCGGGGCCGTACGGGCGTACTGGCCGCCGCGGCGGGGGCGCGCTACGTGGCGCTCGCCGTGCGCGGACGGGGGGCGAACGACGCGCGGGTGGTGTCCGTGTCGGTGCTGGGTTCCTAGGCGCGAGCGGGGCGCGAGCGGGACCGTACCCGCGCGCGGAGCCGGACCCGCGACCGTAGCCGCACATCGAGGTGGGCCCTCCCCGCACACGGGAGGGCCCACCCTTCACCACTCCGCCCCGGGGGCGGTCACTCGCCCGTGAGGATCTTCGGGTCTCCGGAGAACCACGCGCTGTCGATGGTGAGGCGCCTGATGCGCCACGTCTCACCGTCGCGCACCAGGTCGGCGTCGTAACGGTTCATCATGAGCGCCTGGCGGGTGCGGTCCGGCTTGGGGCCGTCGCCGGGCGGGAAGTGCTGGGCCGTCGCGTAGGCCCGCGCGTTGGCGGTGTCGCCGTCCACCGTCGTACGGATGTTGCTGATCACGTGGCTGGTGTCCAGGGGGCCGACCGCCGGGATCAGCACCCCGACGACGGTCTCGCGCGGGGTCAGTACGGGGAAGTCCAGGCCGATCTTGCCCGTGGCGGGCGTGAGGTCGACGGTCGCGTCCTCGGTCAGCGCCGAGGTGAGGAGGTCGGCGTCGCCGTGGTCCAGGCCGGCGGCGTAGCGGTGCAAGGTGTCGGCGATCGCCGCGCGGTCGACGAGGAGCTGGAGCGTGTGGTCGGTCATTCCGTGGCCTCCGAGGGCGGGATGTTGTGGTTGAGGCGGAAGAGGTTGTCGGGGTCGTAACGGCGCTTGACCTCGCGCAGCCGGCCGTAGGCGGCCTCGTCGTACGCGGTGCGGACGTCCGGTACGGAGTTGTCGTGCGCGGCCATGAAGTTGAGGTACCGGCCGCCGGTCGACCAGGGGCGGATCCGCGCGAGCAGCGCGTCGGCGTAGGCGTCCTGCGCGGTGAGTCCTCCGGGCATGCCGATGGCCACGATCCACAGGGCGTAGCGGGCGTTGCGGTTGCCGACGGCGTTGTCCGCGGGGCGGCCGAGCGCGCCGCCGAGGTGGCGCAGTTCGACGAACTGCACCGGGCAGTCGGCGCCGGGACCGGCCGCCTCCAGGATGGTGTCGACGGCGCCGGGGGTGAGCGCGGAGAGCAGCGTCGTGTACTCCGCGAAGGGCGCGGGGTCGACGGGGTCGGAGTGGATCTGGGCGAAGTCCTCGTACGGCATGGGGCCGAGGGTGTCGAGGAGGACCGGTGCGGCGGCCCGGAGCGGCGCTATCAGGTGCTCCGCCTCCTGCGTGTCGTCGCCCAGGTAGGAGATCCGGACGTGGAGGGTGAACTTCCCGGCGAGCAGTTCGGGGATCCCCGGGAGGGGCGGCAGCCGCAGCAGGGCGATCGAGGAGCTGAGCGCGTCGGGGGCGGTGGCGGTGAAGTCCGCGTAGGCGCGCAGGACGGCCTCGGTGTCGTCCCCGGAGAAGAACAGGCCGCCGGCCCACAGCCGTGTGACGGGGAAGAGCGCGAACTCCATCGCGGTGACGACGCCGAAGTTGCTCTTGCCGCCGCGCAGGGCCCAGAACAGGTCGGGGTCCGTGGTGGCGTCCACGTGGCGCGCCGTGCCGTCCGCCGTGACGACGTCGAGGGAGGTGACGTGGTCGCTCGCCCAGCCGTGGGTCCGGCCCATCGTGGGGCTGAGGCCGCCGCCGAGGGTGTAGCCGACGACGCCGACCAGCGGGGAGGAGCCGTTGAGGGGGGCGAGGCCGTGCGGGGTGGCCGCGTCGACGACCTGCTGCCAGATGGTCCCCGCCTCCACCCGTACGGTACGGGCCTCGGCGTCGACGCTCACGCGGTTCATCCGCCGGGTGGTGACGAGGACGGCCCCGTCGGCCGGGACGATCGCCTGGTGCCCGGTGGCGAGGACGGCGACGGGCAGGTCGTGCGCCGCCGCGAAGCGGACTGCGGCCTGGACGTCGGCGGCGTCGACCGCGCCGGCCACGACGGCGGGACGGTGGGTCACGGCAAGGTTGTAGGGCGCGCACTCCTCGGCGAAGCCGTCGTCGTCCGGCCCGAGGACGGGGCCGGTGACCTGGGCGGCCAGGGTGTCGTGCTTCGGTGAACTCAGCATGTGTCCATACGACAGGAGCCCTGTCGACGCGGTGTCGACGAACCGCCGACGGGGTGCGGGATTGCCCTGGCGGGGTGCGTGGGGCAGGCCTGCCGAACCTGCGGGTCAGCTCTCCCGTGCAGGTCAAAGACGTCCTCAATCGCCGGACGGGCTGGATTTTGCCGGGGCCCGGTGGGTAAGCGCGGCTTACCGATGCCCTCGGGCGCCGGACGAGCTGGTTTTGCCCGGGTCCGGTGGGTGGGTCGGCTCACCGATGTCCTCGGGGGCCGGACGGGTTGGTTTTGCCCGGGCCGGTGCCTGAGCGCGACTCGGCGATGTCCTCGGGCGGCGGACGGGCCGGTTTTGCCTGGGGCCGGTGGGTAGGCGCGGCTCGGCGATGTCCTCAAACGCCGGACGAGCTGGTTTTGCCCGGGCCCGGTGGGTAAGCGCGGCTCACCGGTGTCCTCGGGCGCCGAACGGGGCCGGTTTTGCCCAGGCCCGGTGCCTGAGCGCGGCTCAACGATGTCCACGGGCGCCGAACGGGGCCGGTTTTGCCCAGGCCCGGTGGGTAAGCGCGGCTCAACGATGTCCTCGGGCGCCGAACGGGTTGGTTTTGCCCAGGCCCGGTGCCTGAGCGCGGCTCACCGGTGTCCTCGGGCGGCGGACCGGCCGGTTTTGCCCTGGTCCGGTGGGTAAGCGCGGCTCCGCGATGTCCTCAAATGCCGGACGGGCTTGATTTGTCCGGGCGTGGGCCTGACAGGGGGCGGGGGGATGGGGCGCCGGCGGTCTGTTCCTGCGGTTCGCCGCGGCGGTGCGTGTGGCGGCGGCGGGCGGCGCGCTCCGGTACGGGCGCGGGCGCCGCCTGCGTGAGAGCGGCGACCTGGTCGCGTACCGCCCGTACGTCGGCGGGGTCCGCGGAGCCGCCGACCAGGCCGTCCGCCAGGTAGTGGCGCAGCAGCCGCCGCAGCGCCCGCTCCCGGCCCGGGCCGGCCGGGGCCTGGCGCCGGGCGTAGGCCTTGACGAGGCCGAGGTACCGGTAGCCGCCGGGGCCCGTCTCCACCACGTGCAGGTCGACCAGCGCCTCCATCAGCGCTTTCGCCCGGTCGACGGGCAGGTCGAGCAGGGCCGCGGCGGCCTCAGGGGTGAGCCGGCGGCAGTCGGGGACGGCCGCGAGGTGGAAGGCCGCCCGCTGGCGGGTGTCCATGCGCTCCTGGGCGTCCCGGAAGGGCCGGTCGACGATCGCGCAGTCCTCGTGCATGACCACCGGTTGTCGCAGGTCGTCCTCCAGCTGGGCGAGGATCTCGTCGATCGTCCAGGACGGCCGGGCGGCGAGCCGGGCCGCCGCCACGCCTACGGACAGCGGGTGGTACGAGCACGCGGCGACCAGCCGCTCGGCCGCCTCGCGCTCCGCGTACACCCTCCGGCGCCCGGAGATCGTGGCCAGCAGTTCCAGCGCGTCGTCCGGCGGCAGCACCCCGAGCCGGTGCCAGTGGACGCCCGGCAGGTCGACGATGCGCCGCCGGGCCGTCAGCAGGACGGCGCATCCCGGCGAGGCCGGCAGGAGCGGGCGGACCTGCTCGGCGCTGTCGGCGTTGTCGAGGACGACCAGCAGCCTGCGGCCCGCGACGGCGGTACGCCACTGGGCCGCCCGTCCGCCGAGGGTGGCCGCCGGCCGGTCGACGCCGACCGCGCGCAGGAACCGGCCGAGCACCTCGACCGGGTCGGCGGGGGCGCCGTCCGCTCCGAGGTCGGCGTGGAGCCGGCCGTCGGGGAAGCGGTCGCTCACGAGATGCCCGACCCGGACGGCGAGCGTCGTCATGCCCGTACCGCCGAGGCCCGTGACGCCGGCCACCGGTGTCCCGGAGGGGTCGTCCAGGGCCGCGGTCAGCTCCGCGATCTCGGCCGCGCGGCCGGTGAACGCACGGAGGTCCGGGGGCAGTTCGGACGGGACCGGCCAGGGTGCGGAAGACGGGGGCGCGGGAGGCGGGGAGGTGGAAGCCCGGGGCGCGGACGAGTTGGGCGAGGAGGATGTGGACGCCGCAGGCGGGGGCGCGGCGGACGGGAGCTGTGGGATGTCCAGCGCCGGGTCGGTGTGCAGGATGCGGGTGTGCAGACGGGCGAGGCCCGCGCCGGGGTCGACGCCCAGCTCCTCGCGCAGGGTCCGCCGGGCCTCGCGGTACACGGCCAGGGCGTCGGCGCGGCGGCCCGAGCGGTAGAGGGACAGCATCAGCTGCTCGTGCAGGCGCTCGCGCAGCGGGTGCGCCGCGACGGCGGCGCGGAGTTCGGCCGTCAGGCCGGGCCTCTCGCCGAGCTGGAGTTCGGCGGCGTGCAGCTCCTCCAGCGCGGTGAGGCGCAGCTCCTCCAGCCGGTCGCGTTCCGACTCGAAGAAGACCCCGCGTATCCCGGCGAGCGCCTGCCCCCGCCACGCGCCGAGGGCCTGCCGCAGGGAGCGGGCCGCGCCGCCGGGATCGCCGTGGCGGCCCGCCTCGTACCCCTGCTCCGTCAGCCGCAGGAATCCGGTCACGTCGAGGGTCGCGTCGCGCAGGCGCAGGACGTAGCCGTTGCTCGCGGACTCGATCGCCGCGGCGCCGCCGAGGAGCGGGCGCAGCCGGTAGACGTACGTACGGACGGTCCCCCGCCCTCCGCGGGGCGCCCGCTCCCCCCACAGGACGTCGAGCGCCGTGTCGGTCTCGACCAGGTGCCCCTCGTGCAGGAGGAGGAGGGCCAGCACCGCGCGCTGCTGCGGGGTGCCGAGGGCCACCTCCTCGTCCTCGCACCAGGCCCGTACGGGACCGAGAAGCTCGAAACGCATCATAAGTTCATTGTCCGTCGCTCCGGCCGTTGCCGACTCTCGGCCTCCTGGTGCCCGGTCCGGCGGGAGGGGCCGTGTCTCCCGGCGGCGGTACGGGCGGAGGGCCGGTTACGGCGTGGGCCGACGCGCGCGCCCGGGCCGTGGTCGAGAGGAGTCCGAGGACGAGGATCGCCGTACCGTACCCGGCGTTGAGCCACCACCCGACGCCCCCACTCCCACCGCCGCCCCTGGCACCCCCGGCGCCGAGGACCGCGCCCGCGACGGCGACCCCGAGCGTCGCGCCGATCTGTCTGCTGGTGGAGCTGATGCCGGTGGCGACGCCGATGCGCTCGCGCGGCATGCCGGCCACGGCGGCCTGGGAGATCGGGGCGCCGACCGCCGCGTTGCCGATCCCCATCACGGTGTAGGCGAGCAGCAGCCACCACACCGGGGTGCTGGTGCCGGCGAAGGACAGCATGACGCCGGTGGCGCCGATGCCGGTCCCGGCGACGGCCAGGGGGATGCGGGGCCCTCGTACGGCCAGGACGCGTCCGCCGACCGGGCCGAGGACGACGCTGACCGCCGCGAGCGGCAGGACGAGGAGTCCGGCGGTGAGGGCGGAGTACCCGCGTTCCCCCTGGAGGTAGAGGCTGTTGAGGAAGAGGAAGGATCCGAGGGCCGCGAAGGAGAGCACGGCCATCAGGTTCGAGGCGGCGAACGGGAAGCTGCGGAAGAAGCCCAGCTCGATGAGGGGGTCGAAGCGGCGCGGCTCGTGGAGGAGGAGCCCGGCCAGGCAGGCGGCCGCGACGGCGAACGCGGCCGTGATGGGTGCGGAGAGCCAGCCGAGTACGGGCCCCTCGATGATGCCGAGGGTGAGTGCCGCGAGGCCCGCGGTGACGAAGATCTGGCCGAGCGGGTCGAAGCGGCGGGGGAACGGCGAGCGCGATTCGGGGACCACCCGCCGGGTCAGGAGGAGGGCGGCGATCCCGATGGGCACGTTGATGAGGAAGATCCAGCGCCAGCCCAGCGGGGAGTCCACGAGTGCGCCGCCGACGATCGGCCCCAGCGCCAGGGAGAGGCCGATCACGCCGCCCCAGACGCCGAGCGCGCGGGCGCGCTCGGCGGGCTCGGTGTGGACGGTGCCGATGATCGCCATGGCGACCGGGTTCAGCGCGGCCGCGCCGAGAGCCTGCACGACGCGGAAGACGATCAGCCAGCCCAGGGTCGGCGCCACGGCGCAGAGGGCGGAGCCGACGACGAACACGGTCAGGCCGGCGACGAAGATCCGACGGCGGCCCAGCCGGTCCGCTGTCGAGGAGGCGAAGAGGAGGAAGGCCGCCAGGGTGACGGTGTAGGCGTCGACCACCCAGGCCAGGCCGCTGGTGCCGGCGTGGAAGCGGGCGCCGATCGTGGGCAGGGCCACGTTCACCCCGGTCATGTCGATGCCGATGAGCAGGACGCTGACGCAGCACAGGGCCAGCAGCAGGGTCTTGCGCGGTGCGGTCACTGCGGTGGTCATCTCGTGTGTCCTGCCTCGTCCCTGTCCCGCACGTCGTCCCTCTCCCTCGGGCCGTCCCTGTCCGGCCGTCAGACCTGCGCGTGGCCGCCGTCGGCGAACAACTCGGCGCCGTTGACGAAGCTCGACGCCTTCGACGCGAGGAACACCGCCGCCGTGGCGATCTCCTGGGGCTCACCGACCCGGCCCAGCGGGATCCTCGCCGCGAAGGAGCCGAGGAACTCCTCCTCCCGGCCTTCCTGCGCCAGGCCGAGAAGACCCGGGGTCCTGGTCGGTCCGGGAGTCAATACGTTCACCCGGATGCCGCGTCCGCGCAGGTCGATCGCCCAACTGCGGGCGAAGCTCCGCACGGCCGCCTTGCTCGCCGCGTAGACGCTGAAGCCCGGCGCGTCGACCTTCACCGTGGTGCTCGATCCGATGAGGATCACCGAGGCGTCGCCGCCCATCAGCGGGACGGCCTCCTGGACGGTGAAGAGAAGGCCCTTGACGTTGGTGTCGAACGTGGAGCCGTACTGCTCCTCCGTGATCGTCCCGAGCGGGGCGCCACCGCCGCCTCCGGCGTTGGCGACCAGGACGTCGAGTCTGCCCTCGCGCTCCTTGACGGTACGGAAGAGCGCCTCGATCTCCGACAGGTCGGCCGCGTCGGTACGTATCCCGAAGGCGCCGGGCCCGATCTCCGCGACGGCGGCGTCCAGTTCGGCCTTCCTGCGCCCGGTGAGGTAGACGCGGGCGCCTTCCGCGACGAACTCGGCGGCGATGGCGCGGCCTATCCCGGAGGAACCTCCGGTGACAACGGCGATCTTGCCGTCAAGCGATGCGTTCATGAGATCTCTCCGTGAGGTGGGGTGCGGCGGGTGGATCGGGTCGACCGGTGGACCGGGTCGGTCGCGGGGTCGCGGGGTCGCGGGGTCACGCGGTCACGCGGTCACGCGGTCACGGCCGCCTGCGGCACTTCCGGCGCGGGCGGGTAGTCGGTGTACCCCCCGGCCCCGCCCTGGTAGAAGGTCGCGCGATCGGCGTCGGCGAGCGGCAGGTGGTGCTCGAAACGCCGCGGCAGGTCGGGGTTGCTGATGAACAGCGACGCGAAGGAGACCAGGTCGGCGAGGCCTTCGCCGATGACGGCGTTGCCCGATTCCCGGTCGAGGCCGGCGTTCGCGATGAGCGTCCCCCGGTACAACGGCCGGAACAGTCCCAGCGATTCGAGTCGCTGCTCCGCGGTCACCTGGACGTTGGGCTTGCGGGTCATCATCAGGTGCAGGTAGGCCAGCGGGTGGTCGTTGAGGCCCGCGGCCACGTGCTCGTGTACGGCCAGGACCTCGGGCGACGCCTCCGTCGCGTCGCCGAGCACCTGGTGCGGGGCGAACTTGACGCCCACCCGGTGGGGCCCCCAGACACCGATCACCGCGTCGAGCACCTCGAACAGGAACCGCGCGCGGCCCTCGGCGGTGCCGCCGTACTCGTCCGTACGGAGGTTGAGCGCGGGGTTCAGGAACTGGGCGATCAGGTAACCGCGTTGGGCGTGCACCTCCACCCCGTCGAACCCGGCCAGCTTCGCGTTGGCCGCCGCCGCCCGGTACTGCTCCACGACGTCCGCGATCTGCTCCGCGCTCAGCGCGCGGGGTGTGACGACGTCGGTGAGCCCGTTCGGTGTGAACACCTTGCCGCCCGGGTTGACCGCGGACGGGGCCACCGGCAGGCGGCCCTGGTGGAAGTCCGGGTGCGAGGCCGCCCCGGTGTGGGCGAGCTGCGCGAAGATCGCTCCGCCCTCGGCGTGGACGGCCTCGGTCACCTCGCCCCAGGCCCGGGCCTGTTCGAGGCTGTACATGCCGGGTACGTGCACCGCGCCGATCGCCCCGGTGCTGATCCAGGTGCCTTCCGACACGATCAGCCCCGCGCCGGCGCGCTGCCGGTAGTACTCGCCGTGCAGCTCCGTCGGGGCCAGTTCCTGGTTCTGCGCCCGGGCCCGGGTCATCGGCGCCATGACCACCCGGTTGCGGAGCGTCAGGCCGCCGCCCAGGTCGTACGGGTCCAGCAGTGGCTGCTTCGCGGTGCGCAGCGGGAGGGACATGCCCGCCTCCTCGTGGTGACAGATGGATCAAGCTGGCCGGTCCACTGTCGCGCGTGGCGGCACATCACGTCCAACGATGATTGATGATGATCGCCAGCACGAGGGATGATAGGTCGCTGCCCTCGGGAAGGCGCTACCGTCGCAGGTGAGGGGGAATCAACCACCCACCCACTCCGCTCTGCCGCGGGGAAGGAAGAACCTCACATGAGCGACAACAAGGTGCTGGCCGATCTTGTCCTGTCCGACTCGACGGTCCACGCCACCGTCGACGCGCCCTTCGACCGGGTCGACCTGGCCGACTGGCTGGGAAACCTGACCGACGAGGAGTACCAGCGCTGCGCGCCGGGCGAACACAAGGCCTGCGCGCACGGCTTCACCGACGACGGCCGACGGGAGACGCTGAACGTCGAGATGATCGGCACCACACTCACCATCCAGCACGCCGTGCACGACATCTTCGAGAAGCACCACCTGCGCCTGGTGTCACTGTCCGACGCGCTCACACCGAACGGCTGGACGACCTCACAGGGCATCTGGGAGCTGCGCGTCACGGACAACGGCGACGGGACCTGCCGGCTGAGCAACAGCATCCTCGCCCATCCGACCACGGAGGGAATGGAGTTCTACGAGGCGAACGGCATCACGTTCGACCAGGCCGCGGCGGCCCGCCAGGAGGCCTCGGACGCCCACAACCACCGGGAGACCCCGCACTACGCCGCCAGCATCGCACGCAAGGCACTGGCCTCCCGCGGGGCTTAGGCACCCGGCAGGGACGTGTGTCCGGCCCACAGGCTGCGTATGTCGGCGGTGTGAAATCTCGCGGTCACCGGTCCCGGTCCCCGGGGCGCTGTCGCCGGGCGCTGCCAACGGTCGTACGGGCCGGAAACACACCGACACCATCCTGTGAATCGGGCCACCGGGGTTCCGCGTCGTTCGAGGAGCGGGTTAACGTCTGCCGCACACCACCCCAACACCCCCTCAGTGACCCGGAAGTGTGCCGTGACCGAGCTTCTCTTCAACGCCTTCCTCATGAACACCGCCTCCCACTACCACCACGGCCAGTGGCGGCAACCGGTCGCGCGCCAGGCCGACTTCAACGACGTCGACGTGTGGATCGACCTGGCCGAGCGGCTGGAGGCGGGCCTGTTCGACGGCATCTTCTTCGCGGACCAGGTCGGCGTGCAGGGCCCGGCGGACGGCGACTTCAGCGGGAACGTACGGGAGGGGCTGCACCTGCCCAGCAACGACCCGGCGGTGCTCCTGTCGGCGCTGGCCGTGCGCACGAAGCACCTGGGTCTCGCCTTCACGAGCTCCATCGTCCAGGCGCACCCCTTCGACTTCGCGCGCAAGGTGTCCACGCTCGACCACATCTCCCGCGGCCGTGTCGCGTGGAACATCGTCACGAGCGCCGTCGAGAACACCGCGCGCAACTTCGGCCTCGACCACCTGCCGGAGCGAGAGGAGCGGTACCGGTGGGCGGCCGAGTACGCCGACGTCGTCTACAAGCTGTGGGAGGGATCGTGGGACGAGGGCGCGGTCCTCAAGGACCGGGAGCGGGGCATCTACTCGGACCCCGCGAAGGTCCACCGCATCCACCACGAGGGTGAGCGCTACCGCGTCCTCGGGCCGCACCTCCCCTCGCCGTCACCGCAGCGGACGCCGGTGCTCTTCCAGGCCGGGGCCTCGGGGCCGGGCAAGGCGTTCGCCGCCCGGAACGCGGAGGCCGTGTTCATCGCCGCGCCCACGCCCGAGGTCGCCCGGGCCGTGATCGCGGAGACCCGCGCGCTCGCCGTCGAGGCGGGCCGGCGGGCCGAGGACGTCAAGTTCTTCCAGGCGCTGACCTTCGTGATCGGCGACACCGAGGAGGAGGCCCGCGCGCAGGAGGCGCACCTGGAAAGCTTCATCAGCCCGGGGGGTTACCTGATCCAGATGAACTACGGGAACCGCCCGGACGGTACGCCGTACCCGCTCGACACCCCGCTGTCCGAGGTCAGGACGACCGGGAGCCAGGCCGTCCTGGACTGGACCCGTATGGGGGTCACCGCGGAGAACCCGGTCGTCGGGGACCTGGCCAGGATCCTGACCCGCCGCAACCGGGTGGTCGGCTCGCCCGCGCGGGTCGCCGACGTGCTGGAGGAGTGGCAGGCGGCGGGGGTCGACGGCATCAACGTCACCAACTGGCACATCCCCGGTTCGTACCAGGAGGTCATCGACAAGCTCCTTCCCGAGCTGCGCCGCCGCGGCCTCGCCAGGACCTCCTACACGCCGGGCACCCTGCGCGCGAAGCTGTTCGGCGCCGGCGACCACCTCAACGACCGTCACCCGGCCGCGTCCTACCGGGGGGCGTTCGCGACGGGCGCGTGAGGAAGGCGGGCACGAGGGGCAGGTGACGGCCCGTCACCTGCCTCCCCGGAGTGGCCCACACGGATGGAATGGGCGGCGCGGAGGGGCGGGACAGCGCCGGGTCGTGTGCGCCGGGGCTCCGAGCGGGCAAGGTGACCTCGGTCCGCGCCACTTCGCCCGCCGGAGGTTCGTTCCCGTGCAAGCCATCACCGTTCACGACCGTGCCGCCGGTGCCAGTGGGCTGGCCCTGACGGAACTGCCGTATCCCCATGCCGCCGAGAACGACGTCGTCGTGCGGGTGCACGCGGCCGGTTTCACCCGCGGGGAACTCTCCTGGCCCGCGACGTGGACCGACCGCGCCGGCCGCGACCGGACGCCGAGTGTGCCCGGGCACGAGCTGTCCGGGGTGGTCGCGGAGCTGGGGTACGGCACCACCGGCCTCACCGTCGGCCAGCGGGTCTTCGGGCTGGCCGACTGGACCCGGGACGGCTCGCTGGCCGAGTACACGGCGGTCGAGGCCCGCAACCTGGCCCCGCTTCCCGCGGACATCGACCACACCGTGGCGGCCGCGCTGCCCATCTCGGGGCTGACGGCGTGGCAGGGCCTCTTCGACCACGGGCGGCTGACGACGGGGCAGACGGTTCTTATCCACGGGGCGGCCGGTGGCGTCGGGTCGATCGCGGTCCAGCTCGCCCGCGAGGTGGGGGCGCGGGTGATCGCCACCGGCCGGTCCGCCGACCGGGCCACCGCTCTCGGCCTCGGCGCGGACGTCTTCGTGGACCTGGAGAGGGACCGGCTGGAGGACACCGAGGAGGTCGACGTCCTGTTCGACGTCATCGGCGGCGAGATCCTCGACCGCTCCGCCGCGCTGGTACGCCCCGGCGGCACCCTCGTCACGGCGGCCGCGCCCCCCACGGTGAGGCCCGAGAACGGGCGCGCCGTCTTCTTCGTCGTGGAACCCGACCGCCACGTACTCGCCGACCTCGCGCGCCGGGTGCGGGAGGGACGGCTCAAGCCGACCGTCAACGAGGTACGCCCCCTGGCGGAGGCCCCCGTGGCCTTCGCCCCGGGCCGCCCCAGGCCGGGCAGGACGATCATCCGCGTCGTCCCGGACGGAGACCCGGCCGCGTAGGGGGGTGATCGCGGGTCCCGCTCCAGGAGGTGGCCGCCGAGCGAAGCGCCGTACCACTACCGAAGCTCCAGGTGAATCGGCCGGACAGACCTATACTTCCGCCATGGATCGACTGGACCGGCGGATCATTCAGTGCCTCCTGCGCGACGGGCGGGCTCCCTTCCGGCGTATCGCCGAGGTGGCCGACGTCTCCGAGCAGACAGTGGCCCGCCGCTACCGCGCCCTCGTCGCCGACGGCGCCGTGCGGGTACGTGTCCTGCCGAGCCACGCGGTGCTCGGCGACCGGACCTGGTTCGTCCGGGTGCAGTGCCGCCCCGACGCCACCGACGCCCTCGCGGACGCGCTGGCCGCCCGTGAGGACACCGCGTACGTCAGCATCACCTCCGGCGGCTCCGAGATCGTGTGCCAGACCCACACCGGTCGCCGCCACCAGGGCGGGTCGGTCCTGCACCGCCTGCCGCGCACCGCCAAGGTGCTGGGCTTCAACGCGTGCGCGGTCATGCACATGTACCTCGGCGGCGATGCCAAGTGGCTGGCCTTCGACGAGCCTCTCACCGACGAGCAGGCAGCTCTTTTCCGCTCCCCCGACCAGCGGGTACGCGGCGGCGTCGACGGGGCGGCCCAGGCGGCCGCGAACGCGGGGGCGCCGCGCGAGCAGGACGGCCCGCTGATGGCCGAACTCGCCCGCGACGGACGCGCCGGGGTGGTCGAGCTGGCCCGCGCCTGCGGCTGGTCCAAGTCCCGGGTCTCGACCCGCCTGGAGGAGCTGTTCGCGGCGGGGTCCCTGCGCGTCGCCGTGGACCTGGCGTACCCGCGCTTCGGCTTCCACGTCCCCGCCTACCTGTGGCTCACCGTCGAACCCCGCCTGCTGAACACCACCGGCGAGATCCTCTCCGCCCATCCCGAGACCACGTTCGCCGCCGCCGTCACCGGCTCCGCCAACCTCCTGGTGACGGTCACCTGCCGCACGATGGACGACCTCTTCTCGTACGTCACCACCAAGGTCGGCGCTCTCGACGCGGTCCGCCACGTCGACGTCGTCCCGGTGCTGGACCGTCTCAAGCAGGGAGGCACCCGGCTCCACGACGGCCGCCTGATCCCGGCCTGACGGAAGCCGGGCGGCGCTCGGCGGCGGGCACGCCGGCGCCGCACGATGCGCCGGAGCTGCACGATGCAGCCGTGAACGTACGCCGGGGCGGAGGAATGGGCCGGCCCGATCCGGCACCCTGGAGGTTCGGGACGGCTTTGTGGTCATCGGCTGTCGATTCCTTGATCGCGGCGGCAGTGTGGAGGCCGAGGCCGGCGTGCCTCGGCCGCAGGCGGGAACAGACAGCCGCGGTCCGTCCTCCGATGTGTTCCCAGCAAGGAGTTCGCGATGAGCGACGTACTTCCAGGCGGCACCCTGCGTCTGTCCGAGACTTTGACCGTGACGCGCGTGGGGTACGGCACCCTCCAGCTGGCCGGGCCGATGGCGTACGGGCCGCCGCGCGACCGCGACGAGGCCCTGGCAGTCCTGCGCGCGGCGGTGCGGTCCGGGATCACACATCTGGACACCAGTGACTACTACGGTCCGCATCTGGTGAACGGGCTGGTACGGGAGGCCCTGCACCCCTACCCCGAGGGTCTGCACATCGCCACCAAGGTGGGGGCGCGCCGCACGGCCGACCGGGGCTGGCCCGCCGCGCTGTCGCGCCCGGAGCTGATCCAGGCCGTCCACGACAACCTGGACCACCTGGGTCTGGAGGCGCTGGACCTGGTGAACCTGCGGATGACCGACACGCTCGCGGCGCGGGACATCGTCGAGCCGTTCACCGTGCTCGCCGAGCTGCGTGACCAGGGCCTGATCCGCAACCTGGGCGTCAGCAACGTCAGCGCGGAGCAGGTCGAGGCCGCCCGGGGCATCGCACCCGTGGTCGCGGTGCAGAACTACTACAACGTCGCCTTCCGGCAGGACGACGCCCTGGTGGACCGGTGCGCCGAACTGGGCATCGCGTACGTGCCGTTCTGGCCGCTGGGCGGGTTCCGGCCGCTTCAGGCCGCGCCGTTGGAGCGGGTCGCGGCCGAACTCGGCGCCACGGCGCGGCAGATCGCCCTCGCGTGGCTGCTGCACCGCTCTCCGACGATCCTGCTGATCCCGGGGACCTCCACCCGCGCCCACCTCGTCCAGAACATCGCCGCCGCCACGATCGACCTCCCCTCGCGCGCGCTGCACATCCTGAACGCCATCGGCGCCCCGGCCCACTGACCCACCCCTCCGCCTCCCGCCCCTCCCCTACATAACCCCTCCTCCCCTCCCCGGAGTTCGCTTCATGCCACACCCGTCCGCTCGTCACCGCACGCTGGTCCTGTCCGGGAGCCTGCGCATCGGGGCGGTCACCACCCAGGTCGCCCTCGCGGCCCTGGCCCAGGGCCACCCCGGCCATGAGGTGGCCCTGGCCACCGGCCTGGACCAACTGCCCCTGTTCAACGAGGACCTGGACACCGACCCCGCCCTGCCCGTCGTGGCCGGCCTGCGGGCCCAGGTCGCCGCCGCGGACAGTGTGCTGGTCCTGAGCCCGGTCAACAACGCCAGCATCTCGGCCGCCCTCAAGAACGCCCTCGACTGGCTGTCCCGCCCCCGCGGCAACGCCCCTCTCTCCGGCAAGCCCGCCACCGGCATGGTCGTCGGCTACCGCGCCCACAGCTCGGAGGACCACCTGACGGCGATCCTCCGCGCCACCGGCGCCCTCACCACCCCGGCCCCGATCCCCGTGCTGAGCCCCCGCGGCGTCAACGGGGATCCGGCCGCCCAGGACCCGAACGTCACCACCGCCGTGTCCCAGGCCCTCGCCGCGCTGCGCCTCCCCGATCCCGCCGCCGTATGACGCAGCGCAAGCCCGCAGGCGCCCGGTCGCCGGGAGCCGTGTCGATGATTTCGACCACGTGATCATGAACCCGAGCTTCTGCGCCAGCGCGAAATCCGCGCTGTCGTTCTCGGTCCGGCGTGGCAGCATGCGGCATGGCACTTCGACACCCCGACGGCGACTACGCCATCACCACGATGTACTCCGTGCCGGATGACGCCTGGTATCTGGAACTGGATCTCGTGGCCGGGCAACGGACTCTCGTCACCGCGATCGTCCCCGACGAGGATCCGGCACGGGACCCCACGGTGTGCTTCGACCCGCGTGCGGGGCACACTGACGTCCCGTACGACGTCATGCGGTGGTTCATGCGCCGGGTCGAGGACGAGATCCGTACCTCCCGTGCCTGGATGCGGCTGGAACCGGAGCTCGTCGAGATCATCCGCCGACTCCGCCAGGAGCACATGGGCGTCATCGACGAAGACGACTTTCCCCGGGTTCTGGCGGAGGTGCGCACCACGGTCCCCGAAGAGGACGTCCCGGACGTCCTGGAGGCCGCCTTCGGGCCGCATCCCGACGGCACCACCCTGGACCGTCCGCACACGCCCCGGCCTGTGGACGGCCAAGGGGAAGGGGACGGGGGCTGACCCGGCGCCCGTGCGGGGGCCCGGGGCCCGGGAGGTCGTCGGGGTCGGCGGTGGGGTCGCGTTGCTCCGCGTGGGTGGGAAATGGGGTCCTCCTGACCGTACGGAGGCGAGGGGCGTGTGGCCGGGCCGGTTCGTACGCGGTCCTCGCTGATACTCGGAGCGGTCTCACCCGCAGCCCTACCCGCCACCATGCGCGCTTGAGTTCGCTTCGACCCGACGTCCTGACGTCCTCGTCACGTCGAGTCGACGCGAACACCGACGAAGGGGACACCGTGCCCACCACGTGGTTCATCACCGGCACCTCCTCCGGCTTCGGCCGCCTCCTCACCGAACAGCTGCTGGCCCGGGGCGACCGCGTGGCCGCGACCCTGCGTCGCCCCGAGGCGCTGGACGATCTGCGTGCCGAGCACGGCGACCGCCTCTGGGTCGCCCGCCTCGACGTCACCGAGGCCGAGCGGGTACGCGAGGTCGTGGCCGCCGCCTTCGAGGCGCTGGGCACGGTCGACGTGATCGTCAACAACGCCGGCCACGGTGTCTTCGCCTCCGTCGAGGAGGCCACCGACGAGCAGATCCGCCAGGTGATCGACACCAATCTGCTCGGCTCGATCCACGTCATCCGCGCCGCGCTGCCGCGGCTGCGCCAGCAGGGGTACGGACGGATCCTCCAGATCTCGGCCGCCGGAGGCCAGACCACGTACCCGAACTTCAGCGCCTACCAGGCCTCGAAGTGGGGCATCGAAGGCTTCTGCGAGACCGTGGCGGAGGAGGTGGCACCGTTCGGCATCACCGTGACGATCGTCGAGCCCGGCGCGACGCCGACCGGTTTCAGCGCCACCCTCGCCACCGCGCCCGTCCTTCCGGCGTACGAGAACACCCCGGCGGGCGAGGCGCGGCGCGCGGTCATGAGCGGCGGCTTCGCCTTCCCCAACGATCCGCGGAAGATCGTGACGGCGATGATCGACCTCGTGGACTCCGACGCCGGGCCCGTGCGCCTCCCTCTCGGGTCCGACACCTACGACGACGTACGGGCGGCGATCACCGCGCGGCTCTTCGAGCACGAGGCACACCGCGACATCGCGTTCTCCGTGGTGAAGAACGGCCCCGCGTAACGGGTCAGGCGGCGGGGAGCCTGGTGACGCCGAGCTGGAGGAGAAGGTCGAAGAGATCCTCGACGTACGTGGATTCGGCGATCCGGCCGTCCTCGAAGCGGTAGAGGGCGGTGCCGTTCCACTTCGCGTGGCGGCCGGTGGGGGGCAGGTCCATGAAGGGGCCGGTGTTGGTGCCGCTGTTCGTGAAGAGGACGAAGACCTCGTCGTCCTGGGCGATGATCCGCCGGACCTCCAAACGCATGCCGGTGAAGGCGCCCTGGCCGTTGGCCGCGAAGAACGCCTTGAAGGCGGGCAGGCCGACGATCTCGCCGAGACTGCCGCCGTGCATCGTGTAGCCGGGGGTCATCAGCTCGTCGACGGGCGTGACGTCGCCGCCGTTGACGACCTCCTCGTAGAAACGCCGGACCACCGCGGTGTTGGTTTCCGTCTTGCTCATGAGCGTGGCGCCTTTCGTACGGTTCCGCCCTGTCCGGGGGTCCGGAGCGGCGGCTTCACTTCCTAACCGTTTAGTTGATTAAAGCCTGCACCCGGCCGGGGGCTTTGTCAACTAATTGGTCAGTTGATAATGTGGGGCCCATGGCATCAGGTGCACCCCGAAACGCGGAGGCGACCAGGAAACGGCTGCTCAAGGCGGCAGCCGCCGAGTTCGCCCGCTACGGCATCGCGGGGGCCCGCGTCGACCGGCTGGCCGCCGAGGCGCAGTCGAACAAGGCGCAGATCTACCACTACTACGGCAGCAAGGACGGCCTGTTCGACGCCGTCTTCGAGGCCTTGGTCGCCCAGGTGCTCAGCGAGGCCCCGATGGACGCCCACGACCTGCCCGAGTACGCCGGCCGCCTCTTCGACGGCTACGAGCAGTACCCCGACATCATCCGCCTGGCCACGTGGTACCGGCTGGAACGCGGCGGTGACGGTACGCACGTACAGGCCGTCCTCGACGCCGACCGCGCCAAGGTCACGGCCATCGCCGCCGCCCAGGCGGCCGGAGCCGTCACGGACGCCTACGCGCCCGAAGTCCTCCTGGGGCTCGTCATCCACACCGCCGCGCTGTGGACCGCGCAGACGCCGGAGTACGAACACCTCGTCGGCGCGCTGAGCAGCGGGCAGCGCCGCGACATCGTCGTCTCCGCCGTCGCTGCACTCACCGGCCCGCACGGTGGCGGCGGTTCTCGGGGTCCCGGCGGCTCCGACCGGTGACCGACCCGCGAACGCGGTGGAGCGAGGACCGCCGACGGGCCGCAGACCCTCCCCCCACCCGGATGCCATGATGGGCCGCGTCCAGGTCGCACGTTCGAAAGGCATCGGAGATGGCTGCCGGTACGCTCACCCATCGGTTCACCGTCCCGGCTCCGCGGGACCACCTCGTCGCGCATCTCGGCGATCCGGCGAACTACGTCACGTTGAACCCGTACGTGACCGAGGTCAGTGGCGTGCACGAGCGCGACGGGGCCGTCGAGTTCACCGCGATCGAGCGCATCAGGCTGCTGGGCCCGGTGCACCGGAACAACCGGCTGTCCCTCGTGATCCGCTCCGAGGCGGACCACTCCCGTACGGTCTACGACGTCACAAGTCCGGGCGGAATCACGGTCCGTATCGCGACCGACTTCACCGAGACCCCCGGCGGCACCGACGTCCTGGACACGATCACGCTCGACGTGCCCTGGCCCATACGCCGGTTCGCGCTGCGGCAGGCGCGGTTCGCCCAACTGCACCGGGCGGACATCCTCGCCCGCCTCGACCGGGGAACGTCCCGCCTCGCCTGACGCCGTCGGAGGCGGCGGTCGCCGAACTCCCCACGTCCTCATCCCTGTTGCCGGAGCGGGTCGTCGACCCGGGGCGGGTGGTCGACAGGGCCGCGGCGGAGCTCTCTCCACCGCACCAGGTGCGCCGGTCCGCTCCCCGAGGTGGACAATGGGCTCTCCGGGAGGCGCGGCGGTCGAGGCCGGCGCGGACTCAGGGCGCCTCAGGAGGGGACACGTGACCGAGACCAGCGACACCCGATCCGCCGCCGACGAAGCGCGGGACACACCGCGGGGCGGACTGCGGCGCGTGATGCGCTACCTCCCGATGGTCGCGCCCGTCCTGCTCTGGGCCGTGCCGTGCTGGGTGCTCCTGTACGCCGGCCAGCACTGGCCGCTCGCCGTCACCCTGACCGGCACCGCGCTGTTCGCCCTCGGTCTGATCGGCATGCCGCTCGCCATGGCGCGCGGCCACGGCCGGCGCCAGCAGGACGGGGCGGCGATCGTCGGTGACACGCTGCTGGGCAGCGCCTGGGTCCTGTTCACCTGGTCCGTCCTGCTCGGCGTCCTCCTGCGCGCCGCCCTGGCCGTGGCCGGGGTCGGCGACGGCCAGGAGCGGGCGCGTATCGTCACCTGGGCCGTCCTCGGCGTGGCCGCCGTGCTGCTCGTCTGGGGGTACGCCGAGGCGCGACGCGTACCCCGCGTGCGCCGGCTCGACGTCCAACTCCCCCGTCTGGGAGCCGGGTTGGACGGCACCCGGGTGGTCCTGATCACCGACACCCACTACGGTCCGCTCGACCGCGCCCGCTGGTCGGCGCGGGTGTGCGAGACGGTGAACACCCTGGAAGCCGACCTGGTCTGCCACACCGGCGACATCGCGGACGGAACGGCCGACCGCCGTCGCGCCCAGGCGGCCCCGCTGGGCACCGTGCAGGCGACGCGGGCGCGGGTGTACGTCACCGGAAACCACGAGTACTACAGCGAGGCCCAGGGCTGGGTCGACCTGATGGACGAACTGGGCTGGGAGCCGCTGCGCAACCGCCACCTGTTGCTGGAGCGCGGCGGGGACACCCTGGTGGTCGCCGGCGTCGACGACGTCACCGCCGAGTCCTCCGGGCTGGCGGGCCATGGCGCCCACCTCGACGGAGCCCTCCAGGGCGCGGACCCCGATCTCCCCGTACTCCTGCTCGCGCATCAGCCCAAGTTCGTCGACCGCGCGGCGGCCCAGGGCGTCGACCTCCAGCTCTCCGGGCACACCCACGGCGGCCAGATCTGGCCCTTCCACTACCTGGTACGCCTCGATCAGCCGGCCCTCGCCGGCCTCAGCCACCACGGCCCGCGCACCCTCCTGTACACCAGCCGCGGCACCGGCTTCTGGGGCCCGCCGTTCCGCGTCTTCGCCCCCAGCGAGATCACCCTGCTCGTCCTCCGCTCCCCACAGCACTCCGCCTAGGCCGCGGGCCGGGGCACGTACCGGCCCGGCGGCGGGCCTGGGCCCGTACCGCACCCGGCCGCGGCCCGGGCCGGCCGGCCGGCCACCGGGACCGGTGCGTGACCCGCGCCGACCGGGGCAGACGTGGTTCGTCCTCGGGCCGCGACCGGCGGGGCCGGGGCGCGGAGAGAGCGAGAACCATGGCACGTACCCGTGCGGACGCGCGGACCCGGCACCCCCGGCACGAACGGCGCGGGGAGGCCCGGCTGCCGGGCGTCCTCGCCACGCTCACCGCGATCACGCTCTACCTGGCGCTGCCCGAGCAACTGCTGATCGCCCCGCGCTACGTCCTGCCGGCCCTGGAACTCCTGCTCCTGATCCCCCTGATCGCGATCAACCCCAAACGGCTGACCCGGCAGACGCGGTGGTTCCGCCTCCTGTCGCTGACGCTCGTCGCGGTGATCGCCCTCAGCAACCTGGTGGCCCTCGGCATCCTGGTGAACGAGCTCGTCCACGCCGGGGTCAAGGACGGGCGTTCGCTCCTGCTGGCGGCGTTCCAGGTGTGGCTGACCAACATCATCGTCTTCGGCCTGGCCTACTGGGAGCTGGACCGGGGCGGCCCCGTCAGCCGTACCCAACTCCCCCGCGCCGAACTGCCGCTGGCCGACTTCCGCTTCTCCCAGGACGAGAACGACGACGCCGTCCAGGAAGTCGCGGACGGCGCCAGCGGCTCCGCCGACTGGGTCCCCGCCCTGATCGACTACCTGTACGTCTCCGTCACCAACTCCACGGCCTTCAGCCCGACCGACACCATGCCACTGTCCCCCCGGGCCAAGGTGATGATGAGCGTCCAGGCCGTCGCCGCCCTGCTCACCTCGCTCCTCGTCATCGCCCGCGCGGTCAGCATCCTCCACTGACGAGGGGCATCGCGGGCCCTGGGAGGATCCGCCGGCCACTCCCCCGGGCGCCCCTAGGCGCGCAGGGCGGCGACCGCCTCGTCCATGGTGGGCTGGAAGCTGAACAGCTGGTCCAGGCCGACGATGCGGAAGACACGCGTGAGGTCGGCGTTCAGCCCGACGAGGACCAGCGGCGTGCCGGCCTGCTGGGCGCGGTTGTAGGCGGCCACGAGGACGGTGAGGCCGGTGGAGTCGCAGTAGGTGAGATCCGTCAGATCGATGATCACGGGCGTGCCGGAGCTGAAGGGCGCCTCGTCCACGACGTGGCTGAGCTCCCGGGCAGTGTGGTGGTCGAGTTCGCCCGTGACGGCCAGCACCGTGGCGCCCGCGGGGTGGGCTCGTCGGGTCGCGGTCAGAGTACGGTCGGTCACCTGTTCTCCTGTACGGGTCGGTCGTCGGTACCCAGCGGGACGGGAAGCGGGACGGAAAGGGCGAGCAGCGCGGTGTCGTCGCTGACTCCCGTACCCAGGTCGGTGAAGAGGGTGTGCAGCATCGCGAGCAGGGCGTCCGCTCCCTGGGCGGGATGCTCGGACAGGTGGCGGGCGAGTCCGTCCTCGCCGAGCATCGCGCCGCTCCCGGTACGGGCCTCGCTGAGCCCGTCGGTGTACAGCAGCAGCGCGTCGCCGGGCGCGAGCCGGGTGGTCGTCGCCACGAAGTGGGGATCGGGCAGCAGTCCGATCAGCTGGCCGCCCGTGGTGGAGATGGCCTCCACCGTGCCGTCCGCGCGCAGCGCGAGCGCCGGGGGGTGGCCGCCACCGGCCAGCGTGACGGCGAACGACCCGTCGGCCAGGGCGTCGAGCACCCCGAACACCGCGGTGCAGAAGCGAGGGGTGCTGCCCTGGTACTCCCCTTTCAGGACGGTGTCGAGGTTCGCCAGGGCGGTGCACGGGTCGGGGTCGTAGATGGCCGCGGCGCGCAGGGTGTAGCGGGTCAGCGACGTCAGGGCGGCGGCGTCGGCCCCCTTCCCGCACACGTCGCCGAGGAAGAACGCCCAGCGGCCGTCGTCGAGGGGGAACAGGTCGTAGAAGTCGCCGCCGACCTCGTCGACCGAGGCGGGGTGGTACGCGGCGGCCGCGTCCAGACCGGGCACCAGCGGTAAGGCGGGCGGCAGGAGGGTGCGTTGGAGCGTACGGGCGAGCCGTTCGGCGTCGGTCCGCCGCTCGCGCTCGGCGGCGACGGTACGCAACGTCGCCAGGCGCACTTCGAGTTCGTCCATGACGAGTGCGGCCAGGTCCTCCAGCGCGCCGAGTTGGTTGGGCGTGGGATGCCGGGGCCGGGTGTCGAGGACGTTGACCGTGCCGAGGCGGTGGCCGTCGGCGGTGGTGATCGCGGCGGCCGCGTAGAACCGTACGGCCGGACGGCTCCGTACGAGAGGGTGGACGGTGGCCCGGGGGTCGGCCCGGGTGTCGTGGATGACGTAGGGCCCGCTGTGCCGGATGGCAGTGGCGCACAGGCCGGCGGCGCGGCTGGTCTCGCTCATGTCCTTGAGGCCGTGGGCGGCCTTGAACCACACCCGGTCGCTGTCCACGATCGTCACCGTGGCCATGGGCGCGTCGAAGATACGGGCGGCCAGGGAGGCGATCCTGTCGAAGGCGCCGTCGGGCGCGCTGTCGAGGATCCGGTAGCGGCGCACGGCCGCGAGGCGCTCCTCCTCGTCCGGCGAGGACGGTCCCGCGTCCGGTCGGAAGGCGTCCTGCGTCGCCGTCATGTCGTCTCCCCCACTGCCGGACACCGCGCCTGCCGACCCCGCGGCGGCTGCCCTATCCTACGGATCGCGTCCCATGAGCCTCCCCGGGGTGGCTCGAAGCAGTCCTCGCCGGACGGCGCACGCACCCTGTTGCGTGCTGCTCGCCGGCACGCCGGAAGTGGCCGGCACGGAGGGACTGACGTGAACGGAAGGTGGAGCAGTGACAGGTTCCGAGGACGCCGGGCCCGACGTGCCCGTGGCGGCGGGCACCGCCGTGTTCACGGCCGACCAGGAGATCGGCCGGGATCTCGCGCGCGTGGACTGGGGAGCCGTAACGCTCGGGGATCCGGCCGGCTGGCCGCAGAGTCTCCGGACCGCGGTGAGCATCCTGCTGTCGTCGCGTTTCTCCATGTGGATGGCGTGGGGCGAGGAGCTGACGTTCTTCTGCAACGCCGCCTACCGCCGCGACACCCTGGGCCGCAAGTACCCCTGGGCGCTGGGGCGTCCGGCCAGTGAGGTGTGGGAGGAGATCTGGGACGACATCGGCCCCCGTATCCGCACCGTCCTGACCACGGGCGAGGCGACCTGGGACGAGGCGCTGCTGCTGTTCCTCGAACGCTCCGGCTACACGGAGGAGAGCTACCACACGTTCTCGTACAGCCCCCTGCGTGACGACGCGGGGCAGGTCGTGGGCATGCTGTGCGTGGTCATCGAGGAGACCGAACGGGTCATCGGCGAGCGCCGCATGGCGACGCTGCGCGATCTGGGCTCCGACCCGAGCGTGGTGCGCACCGAGCAGGAGATGCTCGACTTCGCGGGGCGGCAGTTGGAGGGGAACCAGCACGATCTGCCGTTCACGCTGACGTACCTCTTCGACGACGACGGAAGCGCCCGCCTGACCGCGGCCACCGGCATCGCCCCGGGCCACCCCGCCGCCGCCGAGCGCCTCCTCGCCGCCGACCAGGGCATATGGCCGACGAGTGCCGTCGCGGGCGGGCGGTCCGTGGTGGTGCCGCTCGACGGCGACGCGTTCCCCGACCTGCCGACCGGGGCGTGGCAGGAGCCGCCCGTCCAGGCCGTGGTGGTGCCGCTGCTCCAACAGGGCGGCACGCCGTACGGGTTCATGGTGGCGGGCCTCAACCGCTACCGGGCCTGGGACGACGACTACCGCGGCTTCGTGGACCTGGTCGCCGGCCATGTCGCCACCGGGGTCGCCAGCGCCCGCAGTTACCAGGCGCAGCAGCGCAGGGCGGAGGAACTGGCCGAGCTGGACCGCGCGAAGACGACGTTCTTCTCCAACATCAGCCACGAGTTCCGCACCCCCCTGACCCTGATCACGGGCCCGGTGCAGGAGTTGAGGACCCGGCTCGCCGGCGCGGACCCGGAGGTCCGTGAGGAGCTGGAGCTGATCCACCGCAACGGGCTGCGGCTGAGCAAGCTGGTCAACACGCTGCTGGACTTCTCCCGCCTGGAGGCGGGCCGGATGCAGGCGCGTTACGAGCCGGTCGACCTGGCCGCGGTCACCGGTGAGTTGGCCAGCGTCTTCCGTTCCGCCGTCGGCAGGGCGGGCCTGGACTTCCAGGTCGACTGCGGTCGGTTGCCCGAGCCGGTCCACATCGACCGGAGCATGTGGGAGAAGGTGATCCTGAACCTCCTCAGCAACGCGCTCAAGTTCACCTTCGACGGCTCGATCCGGGTGGCCGTGCGTGCCGTGGACGGCGGGGCCGAGGTGGTCGTCGCGGACACCGGGATCGGTGTCGCGGCCGGGGAAATGGCCCGGCTGTTCGAGCGGTTCCACCGGATCGAGAACGCCCGCTCCCGCTCGAACGAGGGCAGCGGTATCGGGCTGGCCCTGGTCAAGGAGCTGGTGGGCCTGCACGGCGGTACGATCACCGCCGCGTCCACCGAGGGCGAGGGCACGCGCTTCACCATCCGTCTGCCGTTCGGATCCGGGCATCTGCCGTCGGACGCCCTCCTGCGGGACGGCGGTACGGATGCGGTCCCGGCCGCCGCCGACCCGTTCGTACAGGAGGCCCTGAGGTGGCTTCCCGGGGAGGCCGGCGGACCGGGTGGACCGGGTGGACAGGCGCTTCCGGTCCTGGCGGACCCGCGCGAACCGGGATCGGGGGCGCAGGACCCGGCCACGGTGCTGGTGGCCGACGACAACGCGGACATGCGGGAGTACCTGACCCGCCTGCTGCGCGGCGCCGGCTACACCGTCCGTACGGCTCACGACGGGCGGCATGCCCTGGAGACGATCCGCGCCGAGACCCCCGACCTGGTGGTCAGCGATGTCATGATGCCCCGCCTGGACGGCCTGGCCCTGGTCGAGGCGCTGCGGGGCGACGCGCGGACCGCCTCCGTACCGGTGCTGCTGCTGTCGGCCCGGGCCGGGCAGGAGGCGTCCATCGAGGGCCTCCAGGCCGGCGCCGACGACTACCTGGTCAAGCCGTTCGCCGCCGCCGAACTCCTCGCCCGGGTGCGGGCGGCGATCCGGCTGGCACGGCTGCGCGGCCATCACGCCCGCTGGCGCGCCGCGTTGATCGAGTCGTTGCAGGAGGCGTTCTTCGTCTGCGACGAGGACGGCGCCGTCATCGAGATCAACGCGGCGTTCACCGACATCCTCGGTTACGGCCCCGAGGGGCTGCCCTACGCGCCCCTCCAGCCGTGGTGGCCGAACGCGGACAGCGATCCGGAGGCCCACGAGAAGGTGCAGAACGCCTTCGACCGGCTGGTCGGCAACGAGAAGGGCAGCTACACCGTCCCCCTCATCCACCGCGAGGGACACCGGATCTGGGTCAGCGCCACCTTCAACCAGGTCCAGGATCCCGACACGGGCCGCACCGTGATCGTCGGCACCTTCCGTGACGTCACGGCCGAGCACTACGCCATCCAGCGCGAGAGCGCCCTGGCCGCCCTGGGAACGTGCCTGTCCCGGGCCACCAGCCTGTCCGAGGCGCTCGGCGGCGCGCTGGACGAGCTGAAGAACCGGTGGCGCGCGCAGGAGGTCATGGCGGCGGTCTTCGACCACGGCGACGAACCCACCCTGACGGCCACCGCCCCCGGCCTCGCCTGGCGGGACCTGCCCCCGGGCAGCCGCCAGGCGCTCGCGGGGGTGCGCCGGCACCCGCTGCTCGCCCCGGTGACCGAGCCGTCGGGGGCGGGCGTCCTCCTGGAGCATCCCGACGGGCAGCTCGTCCTGTGGATCGACCTCGGGGAGCAGCGGCCCTTCACGGGCGAGGACCAGCTGCTGCTGTCGCTGCTGGCCGGTCACCTCGCGCAGGGCCTGGCGCGCGCCCACCAGATCGACCAGCAGCGTGAGACGGCCATCGCCCTCCAGCGCGCCATCCTGGGCCCCTCCCACCTGCCCGACGGTTTCGCCGTCCGGTACGAGCCCGCGACCCGGCCGCTGGAGGTCGGGGGCGACTGGTACGACACCGTCCCCCTCCCGGACGGGCGTATCGGCATCGTCGTCGGCGACTGCGTCGGCCGCGGCCTGCAAGCGGCCACCGTCATGGGGCAGTTGCGCAGCGCCTGCCGCGCCCTGCTGTTGCAGGACGCCCGTCCCGCCCAGACCCTGATGGCCCTGGACCGGTTCGCCGCCGGGGTCCCCGGCGCGATCTGCACCACGGTCTTCTGCGGGGTCCTCGATCCCGGGACCGGGCTGCTGACCTACTCCAGCGCGGGGCATCCGCCCGGCATCCTCGTTCATCCCGACGGGACCACCCGCCTTCTGGAGGAGGGCCGTTCGCTGCCCCTCGCCGTCCGCCCCGGCACGCCCCGTCCCGAGGGCACGTGCACCATCCGGGCCCGCTCGACTCTCCTGCTGTACACCGACGGGCTCGTGGAACGCCGCCGCCGTCCGCTCACCGCGGGCATCGACCAGGCGGGGAAGGCCCTGCGGGACGGCCGGAACACCGCCATCGACGACCTGGCCACCGACGTGATGGCCAGTCTCGCCCCGGCCGACGGGTACGACGACGACGTCGCCCTGCTGCTGTACCGCCACCCGGCCCCGCTGGAGTTGTCCTTCCCCGCCGAGTCCGCCCAACTCGCCCCCGTACGGAAGACGTTGCGCGGCTGGCTCGACCAGTGCGACCTGCCGCCCAACACCGTGCAGAACGTCCTGGTCGCCGCGGGCGAGGCGTGTGCCAACGCCATCGAGCACGGCCATCGTGACGCTCCTGGCGCCCCCGTGTACTTCCGCGCGGAGGCGTTCGTCGACAACCTGCGCCTGACCATCACCGACACGGGCCGCTGGAAGACCCCGCAGCCCGAGCTGAACGCCCACCGCGGTCGAGGCATGGGCCTCATGCATGCCCTGATGCACCACGTCACCGTCACCTCCGGCCCGACCGGCACCACCGTCGACATGCACACGAGGATCGCCTGATGACCACACCGCTCACCCTCACCCCCGGCCGACGGCCCGACGGCACGGCGCTGTTGACCGCGGTCGGCGAGATCGACCTGAGCAACACCGACGTCCTCGCCTCCGCCCTCGACGGCACGAGCGGCCTCCTCGTCCTGGACCTGACCGGCGTCGAGTACCTCGACAGCGCGGGCCTGAGCGTGCTGTTCCCGCACGCCGACCGGATCGAGCTCATCGCCACGCCGCTCCTCAAGCCCGTACTGGCCATTTCCGGCCTCGCGGACATCACCACCATTCACGACGCCTAGCCGCCCACGCCCCACGACCACCCGGAGCCCCGTGCCGACGAACGGCACGGGGCTCCGGCGTGGGGCTCCGGCGTGGGGCTCCGGCGTGGGCGGGGGCGATTGCCTCTTCGGTGCTGCCGTGTTTCCATGGGAAGTGTTACTGCATCATTGCAAGCTCACTCCTGAATCAGCAGTACGAAAGAAGGGGTCGAACCATGTCCAGGACCAGTTCTCCGAAGAGCTTGGACGTCAACGTCTTCAACTCGCCTCGCAGGCCCGCCGTCGGCGAGCGTCCGTTCGAGATGGGTCCGCCGTTCGGCTGGGATCCGACCACGGCGACGCTGATCTACGGTGAGCGGGACGCCGTGCTGGTCGACGCGCTCACGACGGAGGCGGAGGGCGAGGCCCTCGCGAAATGGGTCGCGCTGCACGGCAAGAACCTCACGATGGTCTACATCACGCACGGACACCCCGATCACTTCTTCGGACTGCCGCCCGTGCTCCGGCACTTCCCGGACGCCAAGGTGATCGCCACGCCGGGGACGATGGAGGTCATCGCGCAAACGCCGCCCGAGCTGATCGAGTTCGGCCGGAAGATGTGGCCCGGCCTGCCCGCGGACATCGTGCTGCCCGAGCTGTACGAGGCGGACGCGTTCACGCTGGAGGGCGAGGAGATCCGCATCATCGAGCAGGGCCGTACCGACGGGCTGCACAGCACGTCGCTGCACGTGCCGTCCATCGACCTGGTCGTCGGCGGGGACGTGCTCTACAACCAGTGCCACATGTTCGTCGGCGAGACGACCCCGGCGAGCCGGGAGAACTGGATCGCCGCGCTCGACCGGCTGGCGGCACTGAACCCGAAGATCGCGATCGCCGGCCACAAGAAGACCGGGGCCACGGACACCGCCGCGTGCATCGAGGACTCCAAGCGCTACCTGCGCGACTTCGGCCGCCTCCAGGAGTCCACGACCTCCGAGCGGGAGCTGTTCGAGGGGATCGGCCGGCTCTACCCGCACTGGGACAGCCACCAGTCGTGGCTGATGTTCGGGCTGCCCCTCAAGACGATCCCCGAGGGAGTGGAATGATGTGGCTCGCGAACCAGGTCCTCGGCACGTGGCGGCTGGAGTCGTTCACGGCCCGGTACACCGACCGCCCCGGCACCATCCACCCCCTCGGCGAGGACGCCACCGGCCTCATCATGTACACCGCCGACGGCTACATGTCGGCGCAGATCATGCGGCAGGGCCGCGAGGACTACGACCTGCTGGACAGCGACGGCAGCGACCTCGTACAGGCGGCGGCCGCGGCGACCGGATACCTGGCCTACAGCGGCCGTTACACCGCCGACGAGGCCACCCGGACCCTCCACCACAACGTCGAGGTGTCCCTCCTGCCGGCCTGGCTGGACACGATCCAGATCCGCGAGGCCACCCTCGACGGCGACCGGTTGACGCTGGTCGCGGACGACCCCTTCCCGGGCGGCACGGTGCACTCGGTCCTGACCTGGAAACGCCCCCGCCCGAAAGCCGGTTGATCCCCCGCAACCCGGTACCCCCTACGAGCGGCGCGCCAGCACGTGGGCGTCGAGGAAACCCCGTTCAGATGCCGGGTCGTGGAGAAGCCGGGCGAACGCGACGAGCCCCGCCGCGGCCAGCAACTCGACGACCCGGCCCACCGGCCAGCTGTAGGCGGGCGCCACCTTGTGCTCGAAGCGAACCGGCTCCGGCCCCTCGGTCCCGAAGAAGGACAGCAGGAGCAGGCCCCCTGGCGCCAGGACACGCGCCTGTTCGGCGAACAGCGCGGCCAGTTCTCCCGGCGGGGTGTGGATCACCGAGTAGTGGGCCAGCACCCCGCCGAGCGCGCCGTCCCCGACCGGCAGGGCTTCCATCCGCGCTTCGGCGTACCGCAGCGACGGGTAAGCCCGTCGGGCGTGGTCCAGCATCGCCGGGGAGAGGTCGAGCCCGAAGGCGTCCAGCCCCAAGTCGTGCAGCAGGGCGGTCAGATGACCGGGTCCGCACCCGACGTCGGCCACTCGTGGGTTGCCCGTGCCACGCACGAGTTCGGCGAAGGTGCCGATCATGTTCCGTGCGAACGGCCGCGTCTCCAGCCGGCGAGTGAACATCGAGGCGTACCGCTCGACAACTCCGTCGTAGGCCGCCCTGGTCTCGTCCTGGTGTTTCGCCACGGCCAGGAAACTAACACCCGTGCCGTTCGCGGCCGTTCTCCAGAGCCGGTGCCCGGTCGGCGTCTGTCGGTCGGCGGCTCAGGGGGAGCTGGGTGCGGGATTCCGGGGGCGTCGGGGCAGGAGTCCGAGGGCGGCTGTGGCGGCGGCCAGTTCGACGGCGGCCAGGGTCCACCAGCCGTGTACGAACGCGGTGTGTGCGGCGGCGTACGAGGTGGGGGTGCCGAGGATGGCGAGGATGACGCTGACGCCGAGGACGTACCCGATCTGGCGGGTCATGTTGATGGCGCCGCTGCCGGTGGAGGCGCGGTGGGGCGGCAGCCCGGCGGTGGCGGAGCCGAGCAGGGTCGGGAGGGCGAGCCCGATGCCGATGCCGGAGAGGAGTTCGCCGGGCAGGAGCGCGCTCGCGTAGTCCGAGCCGTGCGGGCCGACGAGGAGCAGCGTGGTGACGATGCCGGCCCCGAAGACCAGGCAGCCCAGTGTGGTGAGCACTCCGGGGTGGATCCGGTGGCCGAGGCGTTGCACGAGAACGGCGACGATCGGGACGACGGCGGGGCCGGGGGCCACGGCGAGGCCGGTCGAGACGGTCGACCAGTGCCAGACGTTCTGGAGCCAGAGGACCAGGGTGAGCAGGTATCCGGCGAAGCCGACGCTGAAGGTGATCATCGCGATGTTCGCCGCGGCGAAGGTGCGGACCTTGTAGAGGTCGGGTTCCAAGAGGGGTACGGGGTGGTGCTCGGCGCGCCACACGAACCAGACCAGGAGCACGGCCGCGGCGACGAAGGCCGCGACGGTGTCGCCGCTCCCCCACCCCCAGTCGCCGCCCTTCACGATCGCCAGCGCGAGAGCGCCTATCCCCAGGGTCAGGACGGCGGCTCCGAGCATGTCGGGGACCTTGGAGACGTTGGCGTCCCGCGAGTCCGGTACGACACGGGCCGCCGCGACGAGCGCGAGGATCCCGACGGGGAGGTTCACGAGGAACACCCAGCGCCAGCTCGCCGAGACCAGCAGGCCACCCAGGACGGGCCCGGCCGCCGCGGCGATCCCGGCGACGGCGGACCAGATCCGTACGTACGGCATGCGCTTCTCGGCCGGCACCGAGGCCAGCAGGAGACCGAGCGAGGTGGGCGTCAGCGCGGCCGCGCCGACCGCCTGGACCACCCGGAACACCACGAGCCACCACAGCCCGGGGGCCGCCGCGCAGGCGACGCTCGCCAGGGTGAACAACCCCAGCCCCAGGAGGAACATCCGCTTGCGCCCGATCTTGTCGGCCAGGCGGCCGAGCGGGACGAGGAGGGCCGCGTAGATGATCGCGTAGGCGTTGAGCACCCAGCTCAGATCGCTGACCGACGATCCGTGGAAGCTCTCGCCGATCTTGTCGAAGGCGACGTTGACGATGAAGACGTCCAGGCTCGCCATGAACGCGGCGAGCGACAGGACGGCGAGGATCGCACGAGGGTGGTGGGTCACCGCGCGCCCGACCGCTGGGGCGGGGGCAGCCACCTGGCTTCTTTTACTCATGACGGCAACGGTAGGCAGATGTACTTCATCATTGCAAGTAAGGTATCGATGATCGTCCCATACCACATGCAAACAAGTTTGATACCCTTGACGCATGAAGCGTCGTGACTATGGGCAGTACTGCGGCCTCGCCCGGGCCATGGAGCTGGTCGGCGAGCGCTGGGCCCTGCTGGTCATCCGCGATCTCGCAGCACAGCCCCAGCGGTACACGGACCTGCTCAACGGCTTGCCGGGCATCCCGACGAACGTGCTCTCCACCCGGCTCAAGGAACTCGAACAGGCGGGCCTGGTCGAGCGCCGCATCGCACCGGCGCCGCAGCGCAGCGTCCAGTACGCCCTGACCCCCGTCGGGCAGGACCTCGAACCGGCGATCCTCTCCCTCGGGCGCTGGGGAGCGAGCCAGCTCGACGAGCCCAAGCCGGGAGACGTCGTCACCCCCGGCTCGGTGACCCTGTCCCTGCGCGCGGTGTTCGATCCCGTAGCGGCGGCCGGGCTGAACGCGTCCTGGGAGATCCGCTCCCCCGACATGGTCCTGCACGCCGCCGTCACCGACGGACAACTCGACGCCGGCGTCGGCCCGTTGCCCGGAAAGCCCGACCTGGTCATCACCTTCGACCCGGATGGTCTGGCCTCCTACCGGGCCCTCATCCAGGCCGCCAAGTGCGGGCTGGTCGAGCTGGACGGCCCGCGCACCCTGCTCGACACGTTCCTCAGTGTGTTCCCCCTCCCGAAGACCAACCCCGCGGCCACAAAGACCCCTGCGGCCCCCAAGGCCAACGCCAAGGTCTCCCACTGACGCCTCACACCCTCGCGCCCGGCGGGATCCGCTGAAGGTTCAGCGAACACGCCGGGCACGAGGCACGGGGCACGGGGCGGAAAGCCCCCGCTATCGGGCGGGCTACTTCGGCGCGAGCGCCGGGTACAGCGCGGTGACCGGGTGGGACAGGGCGCCGTGCACCTTCTTGGCCATCTCGTCCGGGATCAGTTCGAACTCTCCCGCTTCGAGCGCGTCGAACGTGGCGGCGGCGATGTCGGACGGCCTGCTCATCCCCGCACGGTCCTCACCGAGCTGCATGGGCGTGTCGATGGGACCGGGGTAGACGCCGAGAACCTGAACCCCGTCGGGAGCGAGTTCGAGCCGCAGGGCGTTCGTGGCCATCCACAGTCCGGCCTTGGAGACGCTGTGGGCCTTGCCCACGGCGAACCAGCTGAGCACGGAACCGACGTTGACAAGCGCGCCCTTGGCCGAGCGGAGCGCCGGAGCGAAAGCACGCGCCGTCAGGATGGGGCCCAGCAGGTTGGCGTCCAAGGTGGCCCGGATCTCGTCGACCGGGGCCGTCAGCAGGTCACTGTGCGGGAACGTGGCGGCGTTGTTGATCAGGATCGAGACGTCACCGGCCCGAGCCTTCGCCTCCTCGATCGAGGCAGGGTCGGAGACGTCGAGCGTCAGCGCCACCACCCGCTCGTCGTCCCACTGCTGGGGCGTACGCGCCGTGGCGTAGACGCGGCGGGCGCCGCGTTCGAGGGCGACCTTCACGTATGCGGTTCCCAGCCCGCCGTTGGCACCTGTGACAAGAACTGTTGCGTCTTTGAGTGATGTCATGCTTCCAGCATAGGCATCTACTTCGGTATTGCAAGTTCCATGGTGACGATGAAGCTTGCATCCATCCATACGGCAAGCTCGCTTGCAACAATGAAGTAGTCATGTAGCGTGGAAACAGTCGCAGCCATCGCGCGAACCGCTCACCTGGAGATCCACATGACTTCCTCTTCCGACGCCAGGACCGTCCTCGTCACCGGGGCGACGGGCAACACGGGCCGGGCCACCGTCAAGGAGAGCCTCGCGCTCGGCTTGCGCGTACGGGCCCTCGTACGCGGCCACGACGAGCGCTCCCGCGCTCTCGCCGATCTCGGCGCGGAGATCGTCGTCGGCGACCTGCTGGAGATCAACACACTGCGCCCGGCCCTGGAGGGCGCCGACGCGGCGTACTTCGTCTTCCCGATCGACCCCGGCCTCGTCCACGCCGCCGTCAACTTCGCGCAGGCCGTGAAGGAGACCGGTGTGCCCAGCACGCTCAACCTGTCGCAGCGCTCCGTGAACCGCGAGTCCGTCAGCCCCTCCTGTCGCGACACCTTCCTGGCGGAGGAGGTGTTCAACTGGTCCGGGCTGGACGTGACGCACCTGCGCCCGACCGTGTTCCTCGACCAGTTGTTCTACCCGTGGGTGCTGGCTCCCCTCCAGCAGGGCGTCCTGCGCATACCGGCCGGACAGGGCCGCTGCGCCCCGGTCGCGTCCCAGGACCAGGGCCGCGCCATCGCCGCACTGCTGAAGGAGCCCGCCCGGCGCGCCGGAAGGATCACCGCGCTGTCCGGCCCGGTCGAGATGGACTTCGAGCAGCTGGCCGCCGAACTGTCCGACGCGCTCGGCCGGAAGATCGCCTACCAGGACCAGCCGCTGGAGGAGTACGCGGCCGGCCTCCGCGAACTCGGGCTTCCGCCGCACCTCGTCGACAGCATCGCCGGCATCTGGGCCGACTACCAGGACGGGCGCATGGCCGGCTCCGACGACCACATCGAGGAGATCACCGGCAAGCGGTCCATGACCGTCGGCGAGTTCGCCCGCGCCCACGCGTCTCTCCTCAACGCCACCGGAAGGCACGACCGATGAACCACCTCACCCTCACCAAGCCGTCGCCGTCGATGTGGCGGGTCTCCTTCGACAATCCGCCGGTGAACGTCATCAGCTCGCGGACCATCGTCGAGCTGCGCGCGCTCGTCGACGCCGCCGAGGCCGACCCCGACCTGACGGTCATCGTGTTCGAGAGCGCGAACCCCGACTTCTTCTCCGCCCACTGGGATCTGACGGACGACACCTCGTCCCTGGCGAGCGAGCCGCCCCCCGTCACCGGCCAGCAGGCCTTCGTGGACGTGCTCATACGGCTCAGCAAACTGCCCGTCATCTCCATCAGCAGCATCCGGGGCCGCGCGCGCGGAGCCGGCAGCGAGTTCCTCCTCGCCACCGACATCCGGTTCGCGAGCCGCGAGCGCGCGCTCCTCGGGCAGTTCGAGATGACCACCGGCCTCGCGCCCGGCGGCGGGGCGGTCTCACGGCTGCCCCGGCTGGTCGGTCGCGCCCGCGCGCTGGAGATCCTGGCCGGCGCCGACGACTTCGACGGCGATCTCGCGGAACGGTACGGCTACGTCAACCGATCCGTCCCGGACGCGGAACTCGACGGGTTCGTCGACACCTTCGCACGGCGAGTCGCCGCGGCGGACCGCGACGCCGTCGCGGAACTCAAGGGCTGGGTCAACGAGATGACCCTTCCCGAGGACCAGGAGTTCAGGCCGCAGTCCGACGCGTTCTTCGCCCGGGCGGCGGGACCGAAGGTCAGCGGCTGGATCGGCCGGGCCTTCGAGCGGGGACTTCAACAGCCCGGCGATCTCGAGAACCGACTCGGCACACGCGGGTTCGAGGTGTAGTCAGCTGAGGCGTGGTCAGCTCTCGCGCCGACGTCGGTCCGGTGCGGGGTCCTGGTCGACGGGAGGGGTGTCGACGGGAGGGGTGAAGACGTCCACGAACGTGTTCAGGAGCGTGCGCCGCCCCTCCAACTCGACCAGCCCGCACTTGGCCGCCTGCATCAGCGCCTGGTACGAGGGCAGGTCGTCCGGATCGAAGGTGATGACCAGCTGCGCCTTACCGGGTAGGGGTACGGGCCCGACGCCGGCCGCCAACCGCCCCTCCGCGACCACGGCGTGAAGCACCATGTCGCCGGCGCGGATCTCCCAGGACGCGTCCCGCCGTGCCGCGGCGGCGGGGTTGAAGCCCGCCCGGAGGGACATGGTGACGGATTCGGGCGTGACGATGTCTCCCGGCCGGGGTTCGTCCAGTTGCCCGGTCCCCCACCGCCCGAGCGCATGGACCGCCGGTTCGAGGGCGCTCCCGTCCGCCGTGAGGACGTACCGGATACCGCGCTCCGGCGCGGGGGCGACGCGGCGCTCGACGAGGCCCGCCTGTTCGAGTTCCTTGAGCCGCGTGGACAGCACGTTGGTCGGAATGCCGGGCAGCCCTTCGAGCAGGTCCGTGTAGCGCCGCGGCCGTACCGCGAGATCACGAATGATCAGCAGCGCCCAGCGTTCCCCCACGAGCTCCAGGGCCCGTGCGAGTCCGCAGTACTGTCCGAAGTCACGACGCTTCATGCAACAACTGTAGCGCACTGCTGAAAACACGCGAGACCTTGTGATCGCAAGCATGCTTGTAAGAATGAAGCAACAGGGCTAGCGTAGAGAGTGCGAAGCCTGGCATATCAGGAAGATCCTGGCCTTTCCCGAACCCTTCCCGAACCCTAAGGAGCGCCTCATGGGTGCCGTCGAAACCCTCACCGGCCGGAACAAGGATTTCGCGGAGTCCCGGTACGACGCGAGCCTGCGCATGAGGCCGACCCTCGCGACGATCGTCATCGGCTGCGTCGACGCGCGCGTCGACCCGGCCGGGGTTCTCGGCGCGGCTCCGGGGGAGATCATGGCGATCCGCAATGTCGGCGGGCGCGTCACCCCGCACGCCCTCGACGAGCTGTTCATCCTCCGCAACGTCGCGCGGGCCGTCGGCGACGACATCGACCCCGGCTGGGACCTGATCGTCATGCACCACACCCAGTGCGGCATCACCCAGGTCCACGACCGCCCCGACCTGCTCGCCCCCTACTTCGGGGTCGCCGAGGACCAGGTGGACACGATGCGGGTCGGCAACCCGTACGACGCGGTCGCCCTGGACGTCTCGGTGCTGCGCGCCGACGAACGCCTCGCGGGTGCGCGCGTCGCGGGCCTGGTCTACGACGTCACGACCGGACGCGTCGAGACCGTGGTGGAGCCCTGACCCGACTCGGGCCCGGGCCGTTGGTGGTTGAATGACGCCGCAAAGGGGGTGCCCGACATGGTGTCGACCGACCGCTTTCTCGCCTTCGCCGCGATGTCCCTGCTGGTGATCGTGATCCCGGGGCCCAGCGTGCTCTTCGTGATCGGGCGGGCGCTGGCCCTCGGCCGGCGGGCGGCGCTGGCGAGCGTCCTCGGCAATGTCGCGGGGTCGTACGCCCTGGTCGTGGCGGTCGCGCTGGGCATCGGCGCGCTCGTGGAGCGGTCGGTGACGGTGTTCCTGGTCGTGAAGCTGGCCGGCGCCGCGTATCTCGTGATCCTCGGCGTGCAGGCCTTCCGGCACCGGAAGTCGATGCGGGCCGCCGCCATGTCCGCGCCGGCGGGACCCGCGCGCGGGGATCTCCGTACCGTCGCGGACGGCTTTGTCGTCGGGATCACCAACCCCAAGGGCGTGGTGTTCTTCGCGGCCGTACTGCCCCAGTTCGTGGACCACTCGGCCGGTCAGGTACCGGCGCAGATGCTGCTGCTGGGTCTCGTACCGATCACCATCGGCCTGATCACGGACACCCTCTGGGGGCTGGGCGCCTCCGCGGCCCGCGACTGGTTCGCCCGCTCGGAGCGCAGGCTCTCGATGGTGGGCGGCGCGGGCGGATTCGCGATGATCGGCCTGGGTGTGACGGTCGCCGCGACGGGCCGCGCGGACTGAATCACACGTGGTGCCCGTGCCCGGCGGACAGCAGGCGCAGCTTGTCCTCGCTCTCCGACCCGGGTGCGGCGGTGAAGACCTGCAAGGCCTGGGACCGGTCGGCGTCGACCAGGGTCTGGCAGTGGAGTTCCAGCAGCCCCAGCGCCGGATGCAGGATGCGTTTGAGGGCGCAGTACGCCTCCGGCACCGGATGCTCCTGCCACAGCAGGGCGAACTCGGCGCTGGCGGGGAGCAGCGCGTCGACGAGGGCCGCGGCGCGTGAGCCCTTGCCGTCCCTGGCGTACGTCGCGTGCAGGTGCGACACGAGGAGGCGGCTGTGGGCGGGGTGGTCGTCCTCGGGGTGGATCCGTCGCGTCGCCGGGTCCGTGAACCACCGGTAGTGCAGGCTGCGGGCCGGTCCCGTGTGGCGCGTCTCGTCCCCCAGCAGGGCGACGGCCGGGGCGGTCTGCCGGAGCGTCTCTCCGAGCAGCGTCACCACCTGGGCGGGAGTGTCGGCGAGCCGGTCGAGGATGCGCCGGGTGCCCGGTTCGACGCGGTCGGCGCGCGCGGCGCGGCGCGGAGTCGGGTAGCCGCCGAGGCGGAACAGGTGGTCACGCTCCTCGGCGGAGAGGTGCAGGCCTCGGGAGATCGACGAGAGCATCTGCTCCGACGGGTGGGGGCCTCGCCGCTGTTCCAGCCGGCTGTAGTAGTCGGCCGACAGGTCGCACAACGCGGCCACCTCCTCGCGGCGCAGCCCGGCGGTCCGCCGTCGCCGCCCGCGGGGCAGTCCCACGTCCTCCGGTTGCAGACTGTCGCGCCGGGTACGCAGGAACGTCGCGAGTCGGGCCCTGTCCATACGGGAAGTATCCTCGAAAGCGCCCCGGGGGCGAACGCGTCGGGAGACGCCGTGGGGAAGGTGACCGCGGTCGGCGTCACGCCGCGTGGCAGGCGCCCCCGGTCAGCGTCCACGCCACGTCGTCGCTGGTGACCCCGGTCAGCGCCCACGTCACACCACGTCGAAGGTGACCCCCGTCAGCCGCTCCGAGACGCCCCAGAGCCTTGACGCCGCCACTTCGGAGCGGGCCGCCTTGTAGACGCTCAACTCGGTCGGGCGGCCGGTGAACTGCCCGAAGCCGTCGGGTCCGTAGAAGCCGCCACCCCGGGCACCCTGCCCGGTCGCCGCGTACAACACCGGGAGCATCCCCGCGTCGACGCCGTGCACGAGGACACCGAGGCGGGACAGCCGGGTCATGATGGCCTCGTACGGCGAGGGCCGGGCACGGCCCAGGTTGGGCCCGGACGCGTACAGGTTCGTCAAGGTGGTCCCCGGATGGGCGGCGTTGCTGGAGATGCCCCACTCCCCCGCCGTACTGCGCCGGTCCAGTTCGAGGGCGAACAGCAGGTTGGCGAGCTTGGACTGTCCGTACGCGCCCACGGGCGCGTACTTCCGCTCGCTCTGGAGATCGTCCCAGTTGATCCTGCCCGAGCGGGCCGCGCTGCTGGTGAGGGTGGTGACCCGGGCCCGGCCGGCGCGCAGCAGGGGGAGGATCTGTGCGGTGAGGGCGAAGTGGCCGAGGTGGTTCGTGCCGAGCTGGAGCTCGTGACCGTCCGCCGTGGTGTGCCGGGTGGCCGGGGCCATCACGCCGGCGTTGTTGACCAGGAGGTCGACCGCTCTCCCGGCCTGGTTCAGCCGCTTCGCGAAGTCGGCGACGGAGGCCAGGGACGCCAGGTCGAGAACGCCGACCGAGACGACGGCGCCCGGCACGGCCGCGCGGATCCTCGCGACGGCCGCGGCGCCCTTGTCCGGATTCCGCACCGCCAGAAGCACCTCGGCCCCCGCGAGCGCCAGCCTCCCGGCCAGCGCCCGGCCGACGCCGTCACTCGCGCCGGTGACCACCGCGAGCCTTCCGGTGAGGTGGGGTACGGTCACGTCGATCACTGCGAACTCCCTGGTCAACATCGCTTTCCCGGCGATACCAGCCTCGCAGTGTCGACCAGGCACATCCATGTCACGCCAGGCCCCGGATAACAGAACCGCGCCCGCCTTGTCGGAGGTACGTGAACGTGGAAATGGCCCACGCGGCCGCGGTCGCCCTGGTGCAGCGGATCATGGATGCGGATCATGCCGACGAAGCCGAACTGGCCGGCTGGCTGGACGCCCTCGACAAGACCTTCGCCTGTCCGAGCGGCCACGTCAGGGACCTGATCTTCTGGCCCGAGCCCCCGGAGCCCTCGGCAGCCGAGGTGGTCGACCGAGCCCTGGCCTACCGCCCGATCGCGCTCTGAGCTTGTCGATCAGGTGCGAGCGCGTTCCGCAGGCGCGTCAGGCAGGTTGCGCGTTGACTCGTCCCGGGCGGTAGCTACGCCCTCCGCGTCGGGTCAGGAGGGGACGCATACCTCCTTGCCCTTGAGGGTGCCCTGTCCGACCACCTCGATCAGCGGGTAGACGCAGCCGGCCGCGAGGTAGGTGGACCAGGTCTCGGTTCCCGTCGTGTTTCCGGGGACCAGGGGGCCGTGGACGCTTCGGCTGAAGTTCGCCGCGCCGCCCGTCGTGTTCTGCCAGCCGAGTCGTACGTGCACGGCGTCGCCCGACCGCTTCCAGTAGCCCACCCCGATGGTCCCCCGGCCGCCCACGCGTCCGTTCACGTCGATGCAGAGGTCGCCCCTGCCGAGGTCGGTGCAGCGCTGAACGTACGCCTTGGCAAAGGAGTGTTCGGCGGCCTGGGCCGACGTCGTCGTGGCGGCGAGCAGCAGTGTGCCCACGACAACGGTGGTGCGGGTCTTGATGAGATTGCGCATGACAGCGTCTCACTTTCTTGGACAAATCCCTCTGGGCGCCGACCCGTCCATGATTCGTCCCCCACGCCCGTTCGCCGCGTTGCCGCACCGGCACACCGGCCCATGTCCTCCGGGAGTGGTGCACCTATTGATTAGGTCACCGAACAGTCAAGTCTAGGATGGAGGAATGACCTCCAAGCGCGCCTACGTCTCCCCTCTGCGCCAACAGGCCGCCGCGCGGACCCGCGAGGTGATCCTGTTGCGGGCCACGGAACTGTTCGCGGAGCGCGGTTACGGGCGCGTCGCGGTCGCGGACATCGCGGCGGCGGCCGGGGTCTCGCCGCCCACGGTGTTCGCCAGCCTCGGGAGCAAGGGCGCCATCCTGAACCGGATCGTGGAGGACGCCGTCGCGGCGTCGGGCTACGAGGAATCCTTGCGGCAGGTGACGGCTCTGACGACGCCCGGCGAGGTGCTGGTGGCGCTCGCGGCGGGCACCCGGGCCGGGAACGAGGGGCAGTTCGCCGCCCACCAGGCGCTGCACAAGGCCCTGCCGGTGCACGAGGACGCCGACGAACTCTGGCGGCGGGCCACCGGCGCCTACCGCGAGGCGCTCGCCGACGCGGCCCGCCACCTCCACACCTTGGCCCCCGCGCCGGCCGGTACCGCGCGGGAGACGGCGGACCGCCTCTGGTACTGGTTCGGCCCCGCGAGCTGGCGCACGCTGGTGGTCGAGAACGGCTGGTCGTGGGAGCGGGCCGAGGAGTTCCTCGGGAGGACGGCGACCGCGACGCTCATCTAGGGACCGCCCGGGTTTCAGGTGGGGGGTGAGTCCTGAGCGGCCGGTTCTTCGGCCAGCTCTTCGGCCACTTCCATGCAGCGCAGGCGCGCCGGGGAGAAGTCGTAGGGCATCTTGCCGAGGGCTTCGAAGGCGCTCATGGAGCCCGCCTCCCGCCCGGCGGAGGCGGGGCCGGCCTCCGGGTACGAGGTGTCCGGGGCGTCGAGGAGATCGTCGTCGCCCGCGCCCAGGCGGGACTTCTCGATGGCGGCCTCCAGGGCGCGTTCGAAGGCGTACCGCTCGGCGGCGACGTGAGCCACCCGTGGGTCATCGACGGCGACGCTGTCGTCGAGTGCCTCCTCGGCGGTGTCGACGCGGTCGGACTCCTCGCGCAGCGTGGGATGCGTGGCCAGGGCGACGAAGCGCGTGGCCTGGACGGCCGCGCCGAGCGGGCCGAGGATCCGCTCGGTGACCAGCAGAGTGTCCAGGTCCGCCTGGAGCAGGGAGCCTTCGGGCAGGCCCTTGAGACGTTCGGCGACGAAGGCGGAGAGCAGGCCCTTCCGGCTGCCTTCGGCGCGCATCCGCCGCACGGCGGTTCGTTGCCGCCGCAAGGTCGCCTCCTGCTCGGCGAGGTTCCGTTCCAACCGCTCCAGGACGCCCGCGACGTCTTCTCCGCCGTCCGTACCAGCGGAATCCGTACCAGCGGAGTTCGTACCGGCTGAATCCGCACCGGTGGTGAAGGCGTCGCGGATGTCGTCCAGCGCGATCCCGGCGTCGGACATCTTGCGGATCCACAGCAGGCGGATCATGTCCTCGTACGCGTAGCGGCGGCGGCCGTCGCCGCCCCGCCCGGGCTCCGGGAGCAGGCCGATCTCGTGGTAGTGGCGAATCGCCCGTGGTGTGCTGCCGGCGAAGGCCGCCGCGTCACCGATCTTGACCTGGCGGGGTGGCACGAACGACGCATGCATCAGTGGGGACCTTCCTCGACGGGGCGGGGACGCAGGTCCACGGGACCACATGCCGTTACGGAAGGTGCAACCCGGTAGCCGCCGCCGGCGGGGAGGATCCGGTGGTCACGGTCGCCGTGGGCGGGGTGGCGGGAGCACTGGGAGCACCGGGAGTACGTGGATCCCCGGTGCCCGGACCCCGCGTGTCCGTCGCGCCGACGCCGAGCAGGAGTACGAGTGTGGCGATCACCGCGGCGGCCACCGTGATCGCGGTCGCCGGGTCGCCGCCGCGGGTGGTGCGTGCCGCGTGCTTGTACACCAGGTGTCCGGCGAGAGCGCCGATCGCGAGGATCAGCAGGGCGACGGTGTCGATGTGCTGGTTCATCCGAAGGTCCCTTCGTCCGGGGGCTGTTGGCCCCCTGCCAGGTGCTCGGCCTCCATCTCACCGCGCCCCGGGCCCCGGGCCCTCGTCGCACGAACACATCCGTGGAAGGTCGAACGGCACCGAAATCGGCCGAACGCGGGGCCGTGCCGTTCGGCGGTGTTCCGGGCCCGCGCCTCTACCCTGGTACGCCGGACCGCACGCCGGGGGGAACACATGGCGGAGCCTTCGCACGGCACCTACGACGAACAACTGCGCGCCTTCGCCGAGGACTTGCGCAAGCTGCGCATCGACCACGGCAACCCCACCCTCGCCGAGGTGGCCAGGCGGAGCAGCAAGGGATCACGGAACCTCTCGGTCGCCGCCCTCAGCGAGGCTCTGGCGGGCAAGCGGCTGCCTCGCCTGGACTTCCTCGTCGCGTTCCTCCGCGCTCTGCTCTCCGTCGACGAGGCGGGTCATCCCGTGACGGTCCAGGGGTCGTCCCCCGTACTGACCGAGTGGCGCGCCCGGTGGCGCGACCTGGAGCACCTGAGGCAGCAGACCTCCCGGGCCGCGGCGCCCGTCGCCGACAACCCCGCCGGCACCGAGGACCATGGAGAGGAACACGGCATCCCCCTGGGGGAGTTGGGAGCCGGCCCCCAGGAGCCGTCCGCCGAGCGGATCAGCGGCCTCCAGAGCCTCGTGGCGGCGCACGCCCGGCGGGCCGCGCTGGACGGCCGTCCCGTACCGCTCCCCGCGCTCGCCGGACACCCCGGCGGCACCTGGGGGTTGGCCTTCTCGCCGGACGGGCTCACCCTCGCCACCGGCGGAGCGGACAAGACCGTACAACTGTGGGACACCGCCACCGGCGACCCCCTGGGCGCGCCCCTCGCCGAACACAGCGGCGGAGTACTCGGATTGGCGTTCTCCCCGGACGGCGCTCTTCTCGCCACCTGCGGCCAGGACCAGACGGTGAGGATCTGGGACCCGGAAGCCGGCCGCCTCACCACGCCGCCCCTCACCGCGCACCAGGGGGCGGTCCTCGCCGTCGCGTTCTCCCCCGGTGGTGACCTTCTCGCCTCGGCCTGCGCCGACGGAACCGTACGACTCTGGAACCCCGCCACCGGCCATCCCGCCGGCCGGACCCTCACCGAACACGACGGCGAGGTCCACGCCGTGGCGTTCTCGTCCGCCGACGGGCCCCGGGGCACCTTGCTCGCCACGGCCGGCGACGACAGGACCGTACGGATCTGGGACCCCGCCACCGGTCAGCGCGTCGGCGGCCTGCCCGTCGAACACACCGACGCGGTCTGGGGTGTGTCGTTCTCCCCGGATGGCCGGGTCCTCGCCTCGGCCGCCGGGGACAGGTCCGCGCGCACCTGGGACCCCCTCACCGGACGGCCCGCCGGACCGCCGCTGGTGAAGCACACCAACGCGGTGTGGGCGGTGGCCTTCTCCCCCGACGGGCGCGTCCTCGCCACGGGCAGCGCGGACCGGACCGTACGCCTGTGGGACGCCGCGACCGGGGAATCCCTCGGACCACCCCTCACGGAACCGGACGGCCGGGTCCTGGACGTGGCGTTCTCCCCGGACGGCAGCCTGCTCGCCGCCTCCGGCGAGGACGGCACGGTACGACTCTGGGCCCTCCCGCACCTCGCCTGATCCTCGTCAGGACGGACAACCGGACCCGCCTGGCACCGGTGTGGGCCGGAGCGGGGCTCGCCGTCGCCCGCAGCCTCGCTTTCGGCGCGCTGCTCCGGTTCGGCTCGTCCACCCTCGCCTTCCGCGCGCAGGAAGCCCTCGGCGGGCGCCTGTCCGTGGTGACGTACGGCACCGCCTCCGCTTATTTCTACATCATGTAGTAGCTTCTCGTTCCAGCCCCCTGGTCCCGCGCCGGGGCCCCGCAGGGTGGCGACCATCCTTCGCGTGCCCTCAGGAGGCCGATCCGCCATGCCCCGCCACCATCGGGTGAACGACAGCAGGCCCGACCGACCCGCCTCCCGCCCGCTCCCACGGATCATGATCATCTCCGCGCGGGTGGGCGCGGGCCACGACGGTGCCGCCGCCGAGCTGGGCCGGCGCCTGGAGGACGCCGGGTTCGCCGTAGACCGGCGCGACTTCCTCGACCTGCTGCCCGCCGGGCTGGGCCGGCTGCTGTCCGCCACGTACCACCGCATGCTCACCTGGGCCCCCCGTGCCTATCAGCGCCTCTACGCGTCGACCGAACACCCCGGCCACCCGGGGCTGTTGGTGCGCTCCCTGGTCCGCTCCTGCCGACGGCGCACGCTCCGCGCCGTCGCGCCCGGGACGGTCGCCGTCGTCTCCACGTACCCGGGCGCGAGCCATGTGCTCGGCGGGCTGCGCCTGGCGGGGCGGCTGCGGATGCCCGCGTTCACCTACCTGACGGACTTCTCCGTCCACCCGCTCTGGGTCGCGCCCGGCATCGACGCGCACCTCGCCCCCCACCGGGTGCCCGCGGGGCAGGCCGAGGCGTGGGGAGCGGCCCGGGTGGCCGTGGTGAGTCCGGTGACCGGCGAGCGTTTCGTCCCGGCGGACGACAGCGCGCGCACGGCGGCCCGCGCCGCGTTCGGCCTGCCCGCCGACCGGGCCCTGGCGCTGGTCGTCGCGGGTTCCTGGGGCGTGGGCGCGGTACGGGAGTCCGCCGCCGAGATCCTGGCGAGCGGGGCGGCCGTGCCCGTGGTGGTGTGCGGCGCCAACGAGGCGCTGGCGGAACAGCTCCGCGCCGACGGCTTCCCGTACGTCCGCGGCTGGGAGACCGACATGCCGGGCCTGATGCGGGCCTGCGACGTCCTGGTCCAGAACGCGGGTGGCCTCACCTCGCTGGAGGCGTTCGCCAGCGGGCTGCCCGTCGTCACCTTCCGCTGCATACCGGGCCACGGCCGGACCAACGCCGCCGCCCTCGACGAGGCCGGGCTCGCCCTCTGGGTACGGGATCCGGCCGCCCTCGGAAGCGTGCTCACCTCGCTCACCACCGGGGCGCTCGGCGCACGTCAACGCGCCGCGGGTCTCGGCCTGTTCACGTCGGAGCCGGGCCCGGCAGCGGTGATCACCACCGTCGTCGCGGAACACGCCGCCCGCCAGGCGCCGGCCGCGCGCCCCACGCGCCCGGGGCGGCGTGGTGTGAGAACGGTGGCGTTGGGCCTGGCCGGCGCGGCCGCCTTCGGGATCGCCGCGCCGGCCCAGGCCGCCGAGGTCGTCCCGGCCCGCTGGGAGAGCGCCGCGCACCACCTGATCGAGAGGTACGAACCGTGAACGACCCCATGGCACGGACCGCCCGCGACTTCCGTACACGCGACCTCGGTACACGCGACCTCCGTATCCGCGACCTCGGTACCGGCGACCTCGGTACCCGCAACCTCCGTACCCACGAACTCGGTACACGCGACTTCCGTACCCGCACCGCCCTGCTCACGCTCGGCCTGGCCTCGGCCACCGCCGCCGCCCACGCCGCCCCCGCCGTCTCCGCGTTCGGCCCGCTGCGCAACCGGTTGATGCCCCGCCTGGCCGGGCAGGGCCGCCCCGACCATGTCGCGCTCACCTTCGACGACGGGCCCGACCACCTGTCGACGCCCCACTTCCTCCGGCTCCTGGACGACCGGGGGGTGCGCGCGACCTTCTTCCTGCTGGGCTCCATGGCGGTCAGGTCGCCCGGTCTCGCCCGGGAGATCGCCGCCGCGGGACACGAGGTCGCCCTGCACGGCTGGGCCCACCGGCCGCTGCCCCTGCGCCACCCGCGCGCCGCCCGCGACGACCTCGCGCGCGGCCGGGACCTGTTGGCCGACGTACTGGGCGAGCCGCCCCGGCTCTTCCGTCCGCCGTACGGGCTGATGACCACCGGCACGCACCTCGCCTGCCGCGAACTGGACCTGGTGCCGGTGCTGTGGACCGCGTGGGGCGAGGACTGGCGGGCCCGCGCCACTCCCCGTTCCGTGCACGACACCGTCATGGGGTCGTTGCGCGGCGGCGGTACGGTCCTGCTCCACGACTCCGACTGCACGTCGGCGACCGGCTCGTGGCGTGCCACCCTCGGCGCGCTCCCCCGGCTCCTCGACACCTTCGCCGCCCGGGGCTGGGAGACGGGGCCGCTCCGTGACCACGGAGGCCCGTCCGGCGGGCGGCAGCGGGCTTTCTACAGCGAGTAGTACGCTCGGACGTCCCGTGCTCGCCGGGCGCGGACCCCCGCCCGGCGCGGCCGGGCGGGACGGTGCGGACGCAGGAAGAGATGCGGGCGCGGGAAGAAGGGAGCTGCCGGGTGGGAGACGAGCGGACGGGCCCGCAGGGCCGGCGAGCCCCGGGCGAACTGGAGAACGAGGTGCTGACGGCCCTGTGGGCCCTGGGCACGCCCGCGACGGCCGCGACCGTGCGGGAGCACGTCGCGGGGAGCCCCGCGCACACCACGGTGCTCACGATCCTCTCCCGGCTCCACGACAAGGGTCTGGTCAGCCGCGAACAGGCAGGCCGCGGGCACGTCTACTCCCCTGTCCGGGACGAGGCGGGACACACCGCCGCCGGTATGCGGGCCCTGTTGGAGCGGGGCGGCGACCGGGCCGCCGTACTCGCCAGGTTCGTGTCCGACCTTCCCGCCGAGGACGAAGAGCTGCTGGAGCGCCTCCTCCGCGGACACACGGAGGGCTGAGGGATGCGCGTCGTCGTCTTCCTGCCCTTCGTCGTCAGCGGGCTGCTGGCGGTCTCGGCTCCCTGGGCAGGGCGGCGGTTGCCGCCGCGAACCGCCTCGTGGCTGCTGACCGCCGCGTCGACGGTGGCGGCCGGCGGCTGGGCGGCCGCGCTGAGCATGCTGGCCTTCACGCTCGTCGGGCAGGTCCCGGCGGTGGCGGAGGAGGGACGCTGGTCCCCGGGCGCCCTGGCCGCGAGCACGCCGGTGAACCGTACGGTGGCCGCGGCCGCCGCGCTCCTGCTCGCCGGGTGTGCCGGCGCGCTGGCCGTCGCGGCCTGGCGGCGGGCCCGGTCGCTGGTCGCGGCCCGGCGGGAGTCGCGGCTCCACCCGGGGCGGGGAGACGTCGTCTTCCTGGACGATCCGGTGCCGACCGCCTTCGCGCTGCCCGGGTCGCCGGGCCGCGTGGTGGTCTCCTCCGGCATGCTGCGCGCCCTGTCCGCCGACGAGCGGCGCGCGCTGATGGCCCATGAGCGGGCCCACCTCCGCCACCGGCACCATCTCTTCCTCCTGGTGCTCCAGTTGTCGGCCGCGCTCAACCCGTTGCTGCGGCCCGTCGCGGACGCGGGCGGTTTCGCGCTGGAGCGGTGGGCCGACGAGCACGCGGGCACGGTGGTGGCCGACCGGCCGTTGGTGGCAAGGGCCGTCGCGCGGGCGGCACTGGCCACGAAGCGGGGCGCGCGGCCCGCTCTCGCCGCGACGGGAGGCCCCGTACCGCAGCGTGTCCACGCCCTGCTGAGCCCGCTGCTCCCGTTCCGGCGCCGCTGGGTGGCGCCGCTGGCCTTCCTGATGATCGTCTGCTGTGTCAGCGTGCTGATCTCGGCGCAGGACATGGACCAGCTGTTCGACGCGGCGTCGTACGCCCACGTCGCGTCGCGGCGCTGAACCCCCGGCCCTGACGCCTTGCCGCTCGGGCGGCGGTGAGGTGCTCCGTCGGCATGCGCGCGAAACCCTCCTCTGTGGGGTTCCTTCTCCGGCAGCGACGGAATCGCTTCGCGACCTCTCATCGTCTACAGTTCAGTAGACCGTCTACACAACTGTAGTCATTCTGAGAGGTCGTGCCGTGGCCATGGTCCCGCTCGCCGAATCCCTGGCGGTGAACGTCCTGGACGCCGGATCGCTGCTCTCCGCCTTCGGGGCGCTGGGTGTCGCCGTCGTGCTGTTCGCCGAGACCGGCCTCCTCGTGGGGTTCTTCCTCCCCGGCGACTCGCTGCTGTTCACCGCCGGCCTGCTCTGCGTCAACGGCTCGCGGGGGACGGCTCACCTGTCGCTCCCCCAGGTCCTCGTCGCGGCCGTCGCCGGCGCGCTGGCCGGCGCCCAGGTCGGCTTCTGGATCGGGCGCCGCGGCGGCCGGGCGCTGCTCGCGCGCAGCCGGGCGACACGACTGCGGGAGGGAGCGGCGCGGGCCGAGGAGCTGCTCACCCGGTACGGCCACGCCAAGGCCATCGTCCTCGCCCGCTTCGTACCGGTCGTGAGGACGGTCCTCAACCCGCTCGCCGGAGCCCTCGGCGTCCCCGCGAAGGTCTTCCTGCTCTGGCAGACGGTCGGCGGCGTGGTCTGGACCGCCGGCCTCGTCCTCGCCGGGTACGCCCTCGGCTCGTCGATCCCCGGCGTCGACCGCTACCTCCTCCCGCTGGTGGCGGTCGTGGTGATCGTCTCGCTGATCCCGCTCGCCCTGGAACTGCGCCGCGCGCGTGCCCGGGGGCGGACGGCCGGGGGTGACGTGCCGTGAGCGGCCCCCGGCCGGGAACGGCCTTCCACGCGTGCGCCTCGGCGAGCCCCCGACCGGGAACGGCCGTCCTCGCCTGCGCCTCGGCGGCGCTGTTCGCCGCGCTCGCGGTGCTGATCGCCGTACGGCACGGAACGTCGCTCCCCGGCGACGGCGCCGCCCACGCCTGGTCCGTACGGCACCGCCCCACCTCGCGGTGAGCGTGGCGCGCGGGATCACCGCCACCGGGACGGGCCCCTGGCCCTACCTCCTCGCGCTGGCCGCCGGCCTGCTGGCAGGCCGCACCGGGCCGGAGCGGTTGCGGGCCGCTGCTCTCGCGCTCGCGGTCCTCGTCCTGGGGCAGGCGCTCCGCTACGGCGTGCTGGCGCTGATCGCCCGCCCGCGCCCGGCCCTGGCCGACTGGGCCACCCATGCCTCCGGGTACTCGTTCCCGTCGGGTCACACCACCACCTCGGCCCTCGCGGGCGGCCTCCTGTACTGGGGGATCACGCGGCACACCACGCGCGCCCCCGCCGGTCCGGGCGCCGCGTCGCCCGCCGGCGAACCGGCCCGCCGCACCATTCACGCCCTTCTCACCCGGACCCTTCGCATCCTGCCGCTCGCCTGGGCGGCGACCGTCGCCCTCACCCGGATCTACCTCGGCGTGCACTGGGCCAGCGACGTGATCGGCGGCTGGCTCTACGCCACGGCGTGCCTCGCGGGCGCCGCCCTCGTCGTACGCGCCCTGCGCGGAGGGCCGCGGACGGGGCTTCAGTCACCGGCCCGTATCAGCCCGCTCTCGTAGGCGAAGATGACGGCGTGGATACGGTCGCGGAGGCCGAGTTTGGTCAGGACGCGGCCGAGGTGGGTCTTGACGGTGGTCTCCCCGACGAAGAGGCGGTCGGCGATCTCGCCGTTGGCCAGCCCGTGGGCGACGAGGGCAAGGACTTCCCGCTCCCGGTCGGTGAGTGCGGCGAGGCGGCCGCGTTGGGCGGGGGCGGATTCGGGCGCCTGGAGGACGAAGCGCTCGACCAGGCGCCGGGTGAGCGAGGGGGCCACCATGACCTCGCCGCGCAGCACCGCGCGGACGGTGACCAGGATCTCCTCGGCGGGGGCGTCCTTGACGAGGAAGCCGTTCGCGCCGGCCCGCAGGGCCGCGTAGGCGTACTCGTCGAGGTCGAAGGTGGTGACGACGAGGATCCTGGGCCCGTCGGGCCGCGCGCAGAGGTGCTCGGTGGCGGCGAGCCCGTCCAGTCCGGGCATCCGGATGTCCATCAGGACGAGGTCCGGGTCCAGCGCGGCCACGGCGGTGATCGCCGCGTCACCGTCGGCGGCCTCGCCCACGACGCTGAGGTCGGGCTGGCTGTCGATGACCATGCGCAGTCCCATCCGGATCAGCTCCTGGTCGTCGCAGATCAGCACCCGGGACACGGACGGGGTACGGGCCTCGGTCGACGACGGGTCGGTCACGGGACCGCCGCGGTGAGCCCGGGCGCGGTGAGCCCGGGCGCGGTGAGCCCGGGCGCGGTGGACCCGGACCCGGTGGACCCGGACCCGGTGAGCCCGGGCGCAGTGGACCCGAGCGCGGTCGCGCGCCCCGCCGTGGGCGCGGGCGGGGTGGACCCGGACCCGACGGGCCCGGGCCCAGTGGACCCGGGCGCAGCGGACCCGGGCGCGGTCGCGCGCCCCGCCGTCGGCCCGGGCGCGGTGGCGCGCAGGGTGGCCGTGACCCGGTAACCGCCGCCGGGTGTGGGCCCGGCGTCGACGGACCCGCCGTACAGGGCCGTGCGTTCGCGCATGCCGGTGAGTCCGTGACCCGAGAGCGCCGGCACCGGGGTGGGGCGCCCCGGGAGGGCTCCCCCTCCGGCCCCGGCCGAGTTCTCCACCCGGACGCGGACCTGCCGCCCGGGCCCCGGAGTCCCCGTGTCGACCCGTACGCGGATGGTGGCGTCCGGCGGCGCGTGCTTGACGACGTTGGTGAGTGCCTCCTGCACGATGCGGTACGTCTGCGCCGTGAGGCCCGGCGGCAGGCCGCCCTGGTCCCCGCGCAGGTCGAGCCCGGCTCGCGTACCGCTCGTGTTGAGGCGGCCGACCAGCCGCCCCAGATCGGCCGAGAGGGTGGGGACGGCCCCGGCGTGCCCGGCGTCACCAGTGACACCGGGCACGCCGCCGTCGCCGTCACCGTCGGGGGTACGCAACACGTCCAGCAGCCGGCGCAGTTCGTCCAGCGCCTCGCGGCCGGTCGCGCTGATGACGTCGAGGGTGCTGTCGACGGCGGCGGGGTCGACGGTCCGCATCATCCTGCCGCCCTCGGCGTTCAGCACCATCACGCTCACGCTGTGCGCGAGGACGTCGTGGATCTCCCGCGCGATGCGCGCCCGCTCCTCGGCGACGGCGACCCGGGCCAGGGCCAGCCGCTCCGACTCGGCGAGCGCCGCCCGCCGCTCGCACTCGGCGACGTAGGCGCGCCGGGCGCGGACGTACTCGCCGAACACCCAGGCCCCGAACAGCAGGAGCCCCAAGGCGAGCGGGGTGAGCCAGACGTCGCGCGCGTCCGGGCCCGTGTTGTCCCGCTGCCACGCGGGAATCCACAGCAGGACGCAGCCGGCGACACCGAGCACCGTCGCCGCGGCGGCGCGGCGCAGGCCCCGTACCGTGAGCGTGATCAGGACCGCGGCCAGGGCGACGGCGCCGCGCCCCGACTCGTGTCCCCACACCTCTCCCACGTGCTGGACCCAGAACGCGACCGTCACCAGGGCCGCGACGAGCACCGGCCGGCGGCGGCGCCACAGCAGAGGCAGCACCAGGGCCACGTACACACTCGTCTGCACCCAGACGGGCCGCCAGCCCGGCTGTTCATGGATCACAGGGGGTACGGCGACCAGCACGACCAGCAGAAGGTCCGTCAGCCATGGATGTCCGCGCCGCAGGCGGAGCAGAGTCTCGATCAGCCGTTGCACCGCCCTCACACTACGGCCGGGGCCCGCTCGCCGGCATCGTCCTGGAGGGCGTCGCGAGGTCATCCCGCAGGCGTACGGGGACCGGCCCGGGATACGACGCGCGGCCACCGGGGGCGCTTCGAGCATGGCCGCCATGTCGATCACCACAGAGTTCCTCAGGCGGCCGTTCATGACCGGCGCCGTGGCGGCCAGTTCACGACGGCTGGCGTACACGATGACGCGGGGCATCGGCCTGCCCAAGGCCCGGCTCGTCGTCGAACTGGGCCCGGGAACAGGGGTGTTCACGGACGCGATCCTCGCCCAGCTCGCCCCCGACGCCCGCCTCGTCGCGGTCGAGCTCAACCCGGCGCTCGCCGCCAGGTTGTCGGCCACGCGGCGCGACCCACGGCTGACCGTGGTCCAGGGCTCGGCGGCCGAGTTGGCCGCCGTGGTCGGCGAACCGGTGGACGTGGTGGTCTCGGGGCTCCCCTGGACGGTCATGCCGCAGGACCGGCGCGCGCGGATCCTGGACGCGGTGAGCCACGTCCTCGCGCCCGGCGGCCGGTTCACCACCTTCGCCTACCTGCACGCGGCCTGGACCCCACCGGCCCGCCACTTCACCGCCGAACTGGCCACCCGCTTCGACCGGTTGGAGCGCTCAAGAACGATCTGGGGAAACCTCCCACCCGCCTTCGTACACCGCGCCACAAGGAAACCGTAACGACAACTACGCAACCCCCGTACGCCGCGGCCCCGCCCCCTGGCGGGGGGGGCCTTCGCCTGCCGGTTCCGGTGGCGCCGCTCGTGCCGGAGGCTGTGGCACCGGTGGAAAGTGGCTGAAACGCGGAGGACATCGACCAGTCGGGACGGGTTGGCCGGTCGGTCGGGGACATGCCGGAGAGTTGCCTGTTTGCTGCCTCGTGAGGCGCGGTGGTGCCGGTGATACTCGGTGCTGATCACGGCGGGTGGATCGTCGGCCGACCTGGGGGCGCTCGATGGGTGCAGTGCTGGTGGTTCCGGTTCATCTGGACGCCCTGGTGCTGGACCGGGACCGTGATGTCACCGCGCCGGCCGTGGACTTCGCCGGCCTGCCGCACGTGCACCCGGCGGACGGACGGGACCACGGCGCGGACGTGCCGTACCTCGGTGAGGCGTTGCTGTCGGTGCCGTTCCAGGACCAGACGTTCCGGCTGCGGGCGGGCGTGCACCTGCACTGGGCGCTGCCGTCCGCGCTGACCGGTCTCGACCACCGCCGCGCCGACGAGCGTACGGGCGCCCCGCTCGCCCCCGCCGTGCCGAACCGGTGGCTGGTCACGCGCAGCCGGGGCGGTGCCGTCGAGCGTCAGTGGGTCGTGGAGAGCGACTACTGCGCGACCGGCGACACCGGCGGCGTTCCGTACCCCTACATCGAGGGCGAGGTGCCGGGCCCCGCGAGTCCGCCCTTCCGGCGGCTCGGCCGCCGCGTGCCGCTGCACGTGTGGGAGCCGTACGCGGACGGCGGCGGGGACGCTCCGTACCTGCGCCGCCTGACGGCCACCGGGTACGGGGAGCCGGCCTTCGCCACGTTCTACCCGCACTGCCACAGCGTCTTCGGCCTCCACGACCCGGAGCCGGCGGGCGGGCCCGCGGCGGACCTGCGGTACGACGTCGTCGGCTGGTACGCCGACCTCGCGCACGACGCGGCCGTCGCCGAACTGGACCGCGCGGGCAGCGAATCGGACGTCCCGTGGCCGCGGGTGCTGCGCGACGGGCTCGGCTGGGACGCTGCGGGCGACGACACGGATTCCGCTCCCGACCGCACGGTCTGCGTGGGGCGGCTCGACTTCGCCCCGGACCGTGCGGCCGGCGCGGAGGCGGACGCCGACGAGCCCGTGACCGTCTGCGTGGGCAGCACCCCCACCGAGGCGCTGGCCGCGCACCTCGGCGACGTGCTCCCGGGGGCGAGCCGGGACGGTCTGGAGAATCTGCTGGAGGCGCTCGCCTTCGCCGACGACCTGGAGTCCGCGCCGCTGGACGTCGGGGCGAAGCTCGCGGAGGCGCGGCACGCGGGCACCTTCCGCACCCTGCCCTCCGGGCAGGTGTGGACGGTACGGCCCAAGGACCGGCCGGCGGCGAGCGCGCAGGACGACCCGCCGGGGCTGGCCGGGCTGGCGCATCGCGTCGGTGACCTGCTCGACACGCTCAACGGCGCCCAGGGCGCCTACGACCGGGCCGTGCGCGACCTCACCGGAATGCGCGAGGAACTCTTCGCCGACTGGTGCCGCTACCTGCTGTGCGTGTACCCGCCCGAGAGCCGGCCGGACAGCTACCCCTCCCCCGACCTCGCCGCGTTCCACCTGCGGCGGCAGGCGGCGCGGATCCAGCGGCGGCAGGCCGCCGTGGGGACCACCCTCGCCGACGCCGTCCGGGAGGCGGAGACCGCGCTCACCGCCGCCCTCGACGACGACCTGTACGAGCCGGCCCGCGTCCCCGGGCCGAGCTACTACGAGCCGCTGGAGCCCGTCGTCCTGCTGAGCGGAGCGGCGGCCACGCCGTCCGAGCGGTACGGCCGGGGCGACTCGCTCGATCCGGCGGGCCTCCTGGACTGCGCCCTGGTACGGGCCGAGGACGCGGCGCTCGCCCTGGACGGCCCCGACGCGCTGCGTGCCCTGAGGGGCGCGGTGCTGGACGCCGTCGGCCCGAGGACGTGGGAACGGCCGCCGTGGCACCCGCTGTTCCTGCACTGGCAGGTCGAGTTCTTCCCCGTCGCCCGGGGCGGCAACGTCGCCGCGGACCCCGGTACCGGCCGCGACTACGCCGCCGACTACCTCACCGGCTCGCACACCCTCGACGGCGGCGAGGTGGAACTGGTCCCGGTGCCGGGCCGCGCCGCGTTCGTCAACGCCGCCAACGTCTACACAGGCAGCACCGTGCTGTCGCCCGCGGCCCGCCCGGTGCTGTCCGCGCGGATCCTGCGGTACCTGGAGAAGCCGCTGCTCCTCGCCCGCAACGACGGCGCCGAGGAGGCCGCCCGGGTCACCCCCGAGCAGTACCGCGACGACCCCGCTCCCGTCCTGGACTGGTACCGCGAGAACGGCGACGACGCCCGCCTGCGCACCCTGGTCGACGCACAGCGCCACCTGGCCGTGCACGAGCGGGCCAACCTCGCGCAGTCCCTCGGCGGGTTCAACGACGCGCTGCTCATGCGCAGGCTCATCCGCCAGCTTCCCGTCGCCGACCCGCTCGGCTTCCCCGGGGGCCAGGAGCTGGCCCGGCTGGTCGACGCCGTCGTGGGCGACGCGACCCGGCTGTCCCCGCAGCCGCTGAGCGGGTTCAACCCCGTCCGGGCGGGCGCGCTCAAGCTCCTGCGGCTCCGCATCGTCGACACGTTCGGCCAGGTCCGCGACATCGCCCTGGACGAGGACCGGGTACGTACGACCACGCGACTGCGGGTGCCGGACCACCCCGACTGGGTCGCCCTGCCGCCCCGCCTGACGCAGCCCGCCCGGCTGTCGCTGCGGTGGCTCGACGCCGGCGGCGACGCGGACGACGTGCTGCGCGAGACCAACGCGGTGCCGTCCACCTCCCCGGTCTGCGGCTGGATACTGCCCAACCGCCTGGACGGCGGCCTCGCCGTGCACGCCGCCGACGGCCGGGGGCTGGGCACCCTGCTGGCCCTGCCGGACCTCGCCGACGCCGATCGTGCGCAGTGGCACCCGGCGCCGGGGCGCCCCGCCACGGCCGTGGACGAGATCCCCAACCTCCGCCTGCGCACCGTCGTCCGGCACCTGCGCGACCTGGGCGCCGACGGCGTCCGCGACCTCCTGGGCACCCTCGACGACGCGCTCGCCTCGATCGAACCGGAGGACTACGCCCTGCACCGGTCCCGGGCGTTGCTGGTCAGCCGCCCCGTGGCCGTCGTACGGGCGGCGGTGGGGCTGGAGCTGATGGGGCTGCCGGCCGCGCACCAGGACTGGAACGTCTTCCGTCAGGACCTGCGGCGCGGCGCGCACGAGACCGACGGGTTCACCCGGACCCGGTTCCCGGTCCGGGTGGGCGACCACGGCAGGCTCGGCGACGCGGTGGCCGCCTACTGGTGCGAGCCGGCGCCGGGCAAGCTGCCCGCGGGGCCGCCGCTCTCACCGCTGACCGCGCCCCCGCTCGAACGGACCGTCGACGCGCCGCCGCAGTGCCTGACCCTGCTGGTGGACCCGCGCGGCGCGGTGCACGCCTGCTGCGGGGCGCTGCCGGCGAAGTCGATCAGCCTGCCGGAGGCGCACTACCGCGCGGCGCTGGAGCGGATGGAGACGTGGTCCCTCAACGCGCCCGTGCTGACGGACGCGGAGTCGGTCGGGCTGCCCCTGCCGCAGGAGCCGGGGTTCCTGTGGTCGTGGACCGAGGCCACACCCACCGGCTGGACCGAGACCTCCACGACGCCGACCGTACGGCGTGCCGACGTGCTGGCGGCGGTGGCCGGCGTACCCGGGACCGGGGACGTGTGGGCCGCGCTGGTACGGCTGGGCTGGATCACCCCGCTCGACAGCGACACCGCCACCGTCGCTCCGGCCGAGACGCGGGCCGAGCCGGGGACGGCGGACCTGCCGCAGGACGCCGTCGCGCCGCTGACCGCGCTGCTGGACCGGCCCGGGGTGGCCGAGGCCCTGCCGGAGGCGCGTTTCCCCGACCGGCCGACCGCCCGCGAGGGCTGGCTGACGCTGCGTCCGCTGCCCCCGTCGACGGTCCCCTCGACGGCCTCTTCGACGGCCCCTTCGACAACTACGTCCACGACCGCCGGCCCGCCCGCCGCACCGTCACAGTAAGGACCAGGATGACGCAGCCCGACACCGTCTCCCCACCCTCCCCCTCGCTCACCCTGGAGCTCACCCTCGACGAGGCCAACCTCGTACTGGAGGCGCTCGGTCAGCTCCCGTACGCGCGGGTGTACCGGTTCATCGACCGCATCCAGGAGGAGGCGCGGACCCAACTCGCACCCGCCGGAGCGGGTCACGACACCCGAGGGAGCCTCGCATGACGACGGCGGGGCCGCTGCTGCACTGGCACCTGGACGAGTTGGTCGAGAACGCCGGTGTCCCCGACTCCTCCGGCAACCGCCTGAACGGGGCGGCGGAGGGCGATCCGAAGAACGTGCCCGACGAGCTGTTCGGCAGCTGCCTGACCCTGGACGGCGACGCGGACGCCGTGGTCCTGCCCGCCGCCGCCGGGCCGCTGCCCGGCGTCCACACACTGGAGCTGTGGGTCGACGCCGACCCCCCGGCCAACGACGGCAGGACCCTGGCCGTCCTCCCGTTCGCCGGCCCGGCGCTCGTCCTGAGGGCCGACGGCAGCCTGAGGCACGTGCTCCCCGACGGCACCGAGGCGAGCGCCGCTCCGGCGGGCACGGTCCTGCCGGGCCGGTGGCAGCACATCGCGGTCACCGCGGGCGACGACGAGCTGACGGTCCACGTCGGCGGCGAGCCCGTCACGCGCATACCCCGCCCGGACAAGCCGGTCCCCGGCGAGGACACCCCCGCGCTGATCGTGGGCCGCGGACTGTCCGGCACCGGCCACCTGGCCGGCCGAGTCGCGCACGTACGCGTGTACGGCGGTGTGCTGACGCCGGAGGAGATCCGGCTGGACATGGCGGAGGACGAGGCCGAGCTGTCGGCGTTCGTACGCACGTACCCCATCGGGTTCGAACTGCTCAACGAGGACGAGCACCCCGTCCTGTTCATCGACGACGCCCCCGGCGACCACCCGATGACGGTACGGCTGACCAACGCCTCGCGCGACGAGGTCGTACCGACACCGTCGGGCGGCGAGGCGGGCCCGGACAACCACCACTTCGCCCTGCGGTTCAGGGCGGGCGTCCTGTCCGGCGGATCCGTGCCCCGCACCGAGACCGCCGGCTGGTCCATGAGCGCCGGCACCGACACGATCTACCTCCTCCTCACCGGCGAGCAGCCGCCCTCGATCCGCCCCGGCGGCTCGCTCACCGTCACGCTCCTCGGCCTCAACGGCGACGGGGGCGGCGGCACCCGCGGCACCCGCGTCGAGCTGGCGTACCGACGCCTCGCCTACCTGGGCGACCCGCAGGAACTCACCGGCACCCGGCTCCAGGCCCTGGAGCTGGTCAACCACCGCGGGCGCAAGGAACTGCCCCTGCACGTCGACTTCGTGGACGGCGACAGCGTCCTCAGCGACGGCGCCACCGCCAACACGCTGCGGCTGCGCATCGCCAACACCTCCCGCGACGTCCCCGTCCGTCTCCGCGGCCTGGACGAAGCCACCCCAGCGGCGGACGGCGACGGTACGGGAACGGACGCCACCACGATCGTCGTCTCCTTCGAGGTGCAGGAGGCGAACGAGGTCCGGGAGTGGGCCCTGGTCACCGGAGCCGCCAAGGACGGCGCCGCGCTGGGGCTCCCGGTGCCCTCCAGCACGTGGGAGGCGCCCGCACGCTCCTTCCCCGGCGAGCGCGTGCAGTGGCGGCTGCGCCCGGTGACCTCCACCCAACTGGAGCCGGGTGGCCGCCTCGACCTGTTGCTGACCGGGGTGATCGCACCGCCGTCGCTGGGCGTGGCCAACGTCTACGTCGACCTGGTCAACCTGCCCGACTACGTCGACGGGTCGTTCACCGCCACGGTGCGCAAGGCCCCTCTGCTGTTCTCGCAGACCTCCGTCGGCATCGGCACCCGCGATCCCAAGGCCCGGCTGCACATCCTCGACCCGGGCAACATCAGCAACAACGCGGGCGCGGGCACCCTTGTCCTCGGCCCGATCACGGGAACCAATCTGCGTCTCGGCTACCACGGCGACTACACGTGGATCCAGGGCCACGGCCAGCGCCCGCTGGCACTGAACCCGCTCGGCAACCACGTCGGCATCGGCACCACCACCCCGTCCTCCCGGCTGACCGTCCTGTCCGGTGACGCGGTGCAGATCGATGTCCGCCAGGGCGCCACCGGTCCGGCCAACGGCGCCCCGACCATCCTCTTCACCCGCGAGGGCGGGTGGCGGCACCGCATCGAGGCCCGCGCCGACGGCTTCCACCTCAAGACCGGCGAACCCGGGCTCGACACGCTCTCCGGGCTGTCGGCCGCCAGGGTCACCGCGGCCGAGGTGGTCACCCCGGCCCTCACCATCGGTGGTGTCACCATCGGCGAGGCGGAACTCCGCATCCTGAAGAGACTGGCCGCGGGCACCCTGACGCTCAAGGTGTTCAACCCCGACCGCAACGAGTACCTGTTCTCCTCCGACATCAACGACGGCGCGGGCCGCCGCTCGGTCTACACCTCCGCGCTCAGTCCCACCGACCCGACGATCCCGCACTTCCGTGTGTGGCAGCTGCGGGAGGTCACCTGATGGCCTGGCAGCTCGACATACACGTCCTGGACGTGGGCCAGGGACAGAGCGTCCTGGTCGTGGCCTCCGACGCGGCCGCGGGCGCCGGCGCCACACGAACGCTGCTGATCGACGGCGGCCACCAGCAGTCCGCGCCCGACATCCGGCGCGGCATCGCGGCGGCGGGGGTCGACCGCGTCGACGTCATGATCTCCACCAACTACGACGTGGACCACCTGGGCGGCCTCATCGGCCTCCTGCGCGCCGACAACGCCTGGCAGCTCGCGGACTACGTCGCCGCGGCGGCCGTGGCGGCGGCTGTGCCGCACGCCGCCAGTACGAGTGATTTCCACGTCGCCGCCGCGGCGGCGGCCATAGCGCTCCTGCGCGGCGTCCCGGCAACCGATGTGCCGAGGATCAACTCGATCGTCAATCTCATGCTCCTCTCCGTCCCCCCGATGGCCAACGACGTGGTGCGGGCGGGCTTCGCCATGAACGAGACCGAGGACGCCATCAACGGATGGATCAGCACGGGTATGCCCCTGGGGGCGACCCTGGCCCGCACCGTCCAACAACGGCTCAACTACGCGCACGCCGTGGCGGTCACCGCCGGTCAGTGGCTGGCGCTGCCCCAGGCCGGGATCACGGCGAAGGCCGCGGAGGCGTTGACCTGGATGCTGTGCGCAACGGCACAGATACCGATGGTGAGCACCGAGGGGCTCTTCCGGAACACCCGGGTCATCGACATCGGCAACCTCCCGGCCGCGTCTCCCTGGTGGCCCCTGGCCCTGGCCGGCGCCGTCGAGACGGTCGCCGGCACGAGGGTGACAGCGCCCGGGTTCGTCGCCCGGCCGTACGGCTTCCCGGCCCTGGGCACCGAGTTGCTCTGGGCCGGCGGGGCGCCCGCCAACGCGGCGACGGCGCCGGTCGCCGTGATGGTCTCCGGCCGGAGACGCGCCTGGCAAGGTCCCAACCCCTCGGCGGCGGTCAACGCCGACACCCCGAGCAACAACGCCAGCATCGGCGTCGTGGTGCGCTTCAACAACTTCGCGTTCATGACGTGCGGCGACCTCCCCCACGACGGCGAGGACGCGCTCGGCGCGGCACTGACGACCCATCCGCTGCCGACCGCCGCCGGCGGGGGCGCCACGGCCCCGGCGCCGACCAGGATCGCCGCCTACACCTGCGGCCACCACGGGGCCAGCACGGCGACCAGCAACCCGTTGGTGCCGCAGGCGTTCCTCAACTCCGCCACCCCGGTGACACCGATCATCTCGTGCGGCGCCAACCTGTACCCCCACCCGCACGGCCAGACCACCGCCCGTCTCCAGGCCGCCGTCTCGGTCGCCGCCTTCTACCTCACCAACTGCCGCCACGCCCGCCTCGAGGTGCCCTACTCCCCGGGCCCGGGGGTGCCCGCCGTGCCGCAGCAGGGACACCCGCAGAAGGGCAGGATCGCCGGGGACAACGGGGGTCCCGGCGGGCACGCGGGCGACATCAGCCTCCAGGTGACCCAGGCGGCCAGCCAGGCCGCCGCCGGGGCGGGCCAGTACTCCGTCTCGTACTGGGACCAGGCGCTGGCCGCCCCCGTCCCCGGCGGCGCACCCGCACCGGGCGCCGTCACCAATATCGTGAACTTCTAGCCGGAGGCCCGACCGTGACCGACCTGGCCGCACTGCGCGACACCCTCACCGGCCGCGGCGCGGCCCTGGAACTGACCGGCTCCGACACGGCGCTGCCCCAGCCCCTGCGCGACCTGGTGAGCGGCCTGCCGGGCGGGCTCGTACGCCTGACCGCCGCCCCCGGCGGCCCGGTCCTGGCCGACGGCGTGCTGACCCTGACCGGAACGACCGACGACACCTGGCCGGTGACCGGCCTCACCGGGGTCACCGTCCACCCCGCCACGGTCGTCGTGACGGTGACCGCCGCCCCCGTCGTCACCGTGACGGCCACCGGCACGATGAACCTGGCGGGCACGGCCGTGAACGTGGTCGTGGCCGCGATCACCGAGCAGGGCTTCCCGGGCTGGCACGTCACCCCCGGCGCGGCGGTGGCCGGCGTACGGGCCGCGGACCTGCTCGCGATCGGCCTCGGCGGGTCCCTGTCCGTCCTGCCCGTGCCCGCCGGGCTCGACGCGCTGGGCGGCGCGGCCACCCTGGCGCCCGACAGGTTCGGCCTGTCGTTCTTCCCCGGCACCGTCCTCGCTCCCCGTTACGCCTTCGTCCTGGGCGTACCCGCCGCACAGTGGGCCCCCGTGCCGTCCGTCCTCGAACTCGACGGGCTCGACATCGCGGCGTCCATGGTGGCCGGTTCGTTCTCGGTGACCCTGATCGGGCACCTGGAGATCGGCGGCACCCCGGTGGACCTCCGCGTCGGCATCGTCCCGGGCCGGGTGTGGACCGCCGAGGTCGCGCCCGGCGACGGCGGGACCTTCCCGGGGATCACGGACCTGATCGCGTGGATCGGCGGGACGTCCGGCGGAGGCGGCCTGGGCGGCCTCGGGTTCGACGCCGACGGCATCGACGCCGCCATCGAGGCGGTGCGCGTCACCTTCGACCCGAACGCCCTGACCCTCGACTCGGTCGAGGTCGTCACCGAACTGACGCTGGGGGCACTCCGCTTCGACGTCGCCGTCCGCCTGCCCGACCTGACCGTACGCGGCTTCCTGCACCCGGGCGACCCTCTGCCGATCACGGCGGTGCTGGAGTCGTTCGACCTGCCCTCGGACGGCATCCCGGCGGACCTCGCCGTCACCGAGGCGTCGTTCTCCGCCCAGCCGTCCGTGAGCGCCTACGCGGCGGCCCTGGGCCTGAGCGGTGTGTGGAGCGCCGGGCCCCTGGCCATCCGGTCGCTCGGCGCCTCCGTCGCGTACTCGGCGACGCAAGGGCTGACCGGCCGGCTGTCCGGTGTCATCGGTATCGGCACGTCCGCCGAGCTGTACGTCTCGGCCTCGTACGAAGGGCCGTCCGACGGCTGGGTCTTCACCGGGGGGACCCTGCCGGGCCCGGTCCTCTCCATCGGCGACCTCCTGGACGACCTGGCCACCTCCTTCGGCATCGGTGACGTACCGCAGCTGCTGCGCGACCTGACCCTGACCGACGTGTCCGTCGAGTATCGCGGCGGTACCGGGGCCTTCGCCCTCGGCTGCACGGGCACCCTCGACCTCGCCGGCACGCCCGTGTCACTGACCGTCGACATCGACCTCCGGCGCGCCACGGGCGGGACCGCCGGGTACTCCGCCACCTTCGGTGGATCGCTCACCGTCGGGACGCGGACGTTCCGGATCGCCTTCGACCGGAGCGCCGAGGAGAGCCGTACCTTCGTCGCCGCCTTCGTTCCCGGGGCCGACCCCGTCACCCTGACACTGCGCGACCTGGTCGGTTTCCTGTCGGCCGGGGCCGCCGAGTCCGTGCCCGAGGGCCTGTCCGTCGGGCTGGAGTCCGCGCTGATCGCCTACGTACGGCCGGCCGGTGCCGCGCAGGGGCGGTTCGCCGTCGCGCTCGGGGCCGCCGTCGGCGCGGACCTCGCCTCGCTGCCGCTGATCGGCGAGAAGCTGCCCGCCGGGGCGACGCTGAGTGTGCGGCGGCTGCGATTCGTGTACGGTTCCGGCGCCCTGACCGCCGCCGACGTGGCCGTCGTCAACGGGCTGCTGCCCGCCGCCGTACCACCGCTCGCCCCCACGACGGGCGGCGCGCAGGCGACCGTGGACCTGCGGATCGGCGACACGGACACCCGGTTGGAGATCGGCGCCGCACCGCCACCGGCACTGCCGCCGGCCCCCGCCGCGGCCCTGACGACCACCGCCGCCGCGGCCCCCGCCGCCGTCCCCGCCGACGACGTCACCTGGTACCCGGTCCAGAAGCAGCTCGGCCCGGTCACGTTCGAGCGCGTCGGCTTCACCCTGCTGCGTCCGCCCGACGCCGACGCCGTCCTCGCGTTCCTCCTCGACGCGTCACTGGCCGTCGGCGGGCTCAGCCTGTCCCTCGACGGGCTGTCGGTGGGCATCGCCCCCGGAGACCTCGCCTCCGGCCCGCGTTTCTCACTGCGCGGCCTCGGAGTGGCGTACCGCTCGGGCACGGTGGAGATCGGGGGCGCGTTCCTCAAGGACACCGTCGAGTACGAGGGGCGTACGTACGACTCCTACAACGGCGCGGCGGTACTGCGGTCCGGGCAGTTGCAGCTGTCGGCGCTGGGCTCGTACATGCAACTCCCACAGGGTCCCTCGCTGTTCGTGTACGCGGCGCTGAACTACCCCATCGGCGGGCCCCCGGTCTTCTTCGTCCGGGGGCTGGCCGCCGGGTTCGGCTACAACCGCCGGCTGGTGCCGCCGCCCATCGACAAGATCGCCACCTTCCCGCTGGTCACCGAGGTCATGTCACCTCCCAGCGGCGCCAGTTCGGTGGACGTGGGCGCCAAGCTGCGGGCGCTGCGCGACTACCTGCCGCCGTCGGCCGGCGACTTCTTCCTCGCGGTGGGAGTGCGGTTCACCTCGTTCCAGATGATCGACAGCTTCCTGCTGCTCGTCGTCGGGTTCGGCCGGCGTGTCGAGGTGAACCTGCTCGGCCTGTCCACCGTGCAGCTCCCGGCCCCGGAGACCTCGGCGCCGGGTGTGGCGCCGATCGCCCGCGTACAACTCGCGCTCCAGGCCACGCTGGTGCCCGAGGACGGGTTCTTCGGCATCCGCGGGCAGCTCACCGAGGACTCGTACCTGCTGTCCCGGGACTGCCGGCTGACCGGGGGCTTCGCGTTCCGGACGTGGTTCGGCGACACGCACACCGGCGACTTCGTCGTCACGGTCGGCGGCTACCACCCCCGGTACGCGGTACCGGCGCACTATCCCGCCGTGCCACGGCTGGGCTTCTCCTGGCAGGTGTCCCCGGAGTTGGCGATGAAGGGCGGGGCGTACTTCGCGCTGACGCCGTCCGCACTGATGGCGGGCGGCAGCTTCGCCGCGACCTACCAGGACGGCAGCACGAAGGCGTGGTTCAGCGCCTCGATGGACTTCCTGATCGGCTGGAAGCCCTACCACTACGAGGCGTCGTTCCGGATCTCCGTCGGGGCGTCCTACACCTTCTGGGCCTTCGGCACCCAGACCGTACGGGTGCAGGTGGACGCCGGGGTCGACCTGTGGGGGCCGGAGTTCGGCGGCCTGGCGACGGTGGACGTCGGCCCGTTCTCCTTCGACGTCTCCCTCGGCTCGGACGCGGCGCGGACCTCGCCGGACGCCCTCTCGTGGACCGCGTTCCGTACCTCGCTCCTGCCGGCGCCGAAGGACGTCGTCACCGTCGTCCTGGCGGGCGGCGCCTCCCCCGGCCCGGAGCCGGGCGAGAACGATCTCGGATTCGTCAACGCCCTCGAACTGGTCCTGGTGACCGACTGCGTCGTACCGAGCCGGGACTCCGAGCGGGGCGGGAACGTCCCGCTGCCCGCCGGGACCGGCCCCACGGCGTTCGGCATCGCGCCGCTCGGCCTGTCGAAGCAGGCCAACGTCGCCTCCACCCACCGTATCGAGATCACCGGGTCCGACGGCGCCGACGCCGGGGACCGCTTCACCTACGCGCCCGTGCGCAAGAACCTGCCCTCGGCGTTGTGGGGCGGCAGCCTCAAGCCGTCCCTGGGCGCCGCCGCGACGGTGGACGGGCTGCTCACCGGGTTCACCGTACGGCCGCTGCCGCCCACGGAGCCGGCGGGCCCCGCGCCCTCACTGACCCGGGCCGCGCTCCAGGAGGGCACCGAGCTGGTCCCCCCGGCGGACGACGCCTTCCGGTGGCTGCCCCCGGCGCCGTTCGCCGAGACCGGCGGCCCGGACGGCCCGGGGCTGATCGAGGCGGACATCACCGCACCGGGCACGGCGGACGCCCGGTACGCGATCGCGGCGGCGCTGCTCGGTGAAGGCGTGCCCATCGACCTGACCGGCTTCCGCGGCGGGGACTTCCGGGCGGCCCCACGGGTCGCGGCGACAACCCAGAGCGAGGGAACGCGAGCATGACGACGACCACGGAGCCGCAACGCGTCGCGTTCGTGGACCACTTGGTGCCGACCCTGCCGGGCGACGAGTACACGGTCACCGTGACACAGACGGTGCTGCCGCCGGACGAGCCCGTGCAACAGTTCACCGCCGTGCGCCGGTTCACCGTCGCCGCCGACCCGCACACCCTCGCACCGGAGCTGGTACGCGCGGTGTTCCCGCCGGAGGGGAGCCTGGGCGACCACAGCACCGCGCTGCCGCACATCGCGCTGTCCCGGCCGACGCTCCCCTGGGAGCACAGTGCGACCGACCCGCCGCCAGGAGAGGGTGTCACCCCGGTGCCCTGGCTGGCGCTGCTGCTGTTCGCGAGCGACGAGCAGCCCGCCCCGCAGGTCGTCACCGTGACGGACAACGGCAACGAGGAGCGGGCGACCGTCATCGACGTGCCCCGGGCACTGCTGGAGAGGCTGCTGCCCAGCGCCGCCGAACTGCCGCTGCTCGCCCACGTGCGGCGCGGCGGGGACGCCGACACCGCCTTCGTGATCGGCAACCGGCTGCCCCCGGCGGGCAGCACCAGCACGGTCCACCTGGTGTCCCTGGCCGGGCGCTACCGGACGGCGGCCGGAGACAGCGAGCCGGCGTTCGACTTCGGGTCCGGCGGGCCCGACGCGCCGGTACGCCTGGTGTCGCTGGCCAGCTGGCGGTTCGCCTGCGTCGACGCCGACCGGTCCTTCGCTCCGCTGGTCCGGCGGCTCTCCCGGGGCTGGAGCCCGTTCCGGCTCCCCGAGGCGGCCACGGACTCCGCCGCCGACACCCTCGCGGAGACCTTCCTGGCCCGCGGGTACGTCCCCGTGCGGCACACCCTGCGCGGCGGCGGGCGGACCGTGGCCTGGTACCGGGGCCCGTTCGCGTCCGGGCCGGTCGCGGCGGACGAGACTCCCGCCCTGTGGTCGGCGCCCGTGCGGACGGCCGACCGACTGCTGCGCTACCACCCCGGCCTGGGCATGTTCGACGTCAGCCTGGCCTCGGCATGGCAGCTCGGCCGGCTGCTCGCGCTCCAGAGCAAGGACTTCTCGACCACGCTGTACGAGTGGAAACGCCGACGCGACCAGGCGCACAAGCGGGCGGGAACGCTGTCCGCGGCCGGGGCGGACCACCCGCTGGAGATCGCGGGCATCGACGACGCGCTGCCGAGCGGCGCCGCCGACTGGCTCACGGGGCTCGCGGAACTGCGCGGGGTCCCCTTCTCCTACCTGGTGCCGGACGAACGGCTGTTGCCGGTGGAGACGATCCGGTTCCTCGGCGTGGACCAGCAGTGGGTGCGCTGCCTGGTGGACGGCGCGTACAGCCTCGGCCGCGTCGGCACCGTGGACGCGGAGCTGGACGCCTCGCACGCACTGCCGCGGGCCCTGCCGACGGTCACCGGCGCGCTGATCCGCTCGGACGTCGTCTCCGGGTACCCGGACCTGGAGATCGCCGGCTTCGCCGAGTCGTTCGGCGGGGAGCCGCTCCCGGTGCTGCGCCGGGAAACGCTGTCCCGCAACATCCTGCTCTGCCTGTTCACCGGCACCGTACGGCGGCTGGAGGTGCGCCGGCGTGCGGAATCGCTGCACTTCGGGCTGGAGCCCGGCGGCGGTGAGGGAACTGTCACCAAGAACTTGCGTCCCCCGGGTGACGGCGACGGGCCCGAGTTGTTCGTGCCGGACCTCACGGTCGGCGAGGGGCGGGTCGTCGACGTGCGCGGGCTGGCGGACGTGATGGCCACGACCCTCGGCGTCGACGCGGACGCGTTCGGCTCCGGCGCGTTCGCCCGGCAGATGATCGAGACGGCCGACCGTGTCACGTTCCGGCACGCCGACGTCTGAGGATGCCGGCTGCGAACGAGGGCACGGCGTCAGGCCCGTGCGCGCCGCGGCCTTCGAAGGCGGGCCGCTCCGTGCCGGTCGGCGAGCGGGCCGGTCATCGAACGGGCCGGTCGGCGGGCGGGCCGGTCGGCGGGCGGGCCGGTCGGCGGGCGGGCCGGTCCGACCCGGCCGAGTCAGAGGTCGGCGGCTGGGGGGAGGGACGGTGTCGCGGTTTCCCCGGCACTCTCCGCGGCGACGCGCAGGGCCAGGGGTAGGCCGGCGCAACGCCGTACCAGCGCCTCGGTCCCTTCCGGGTCGGCGTCGGCCCTCGCCCCGATCAGTTCCCGCAGCAGGTCCCGGGACGCCGTGTCGGACAGCGGCCCCAGTTCCAGCCGCCGGGCACCACGCCGCGCCACCAGAGCGCTGAGCCGGTCCCTGCTGGTCACCAGCACGCGGCAGGCGGGCGTGCCCGGCAGGAGGGGGAGCACCTGGTCCACGGTCGAGGCGTTGTCGAGAACGACGAGCAGTCGCAACTTCCATATGAGGCTGCGGTAGAGGGCGGCGCGCTCCGCGGTGGCGCGGGGCATGGCGGAATGCCCGACGCCGAGCGCTCTCAGGAACCGGGCGAGGATTTCGCCGGGATCGGCGGGACCGCTCCCGTACCCGTGCAGGTCGGCGTGGAGCTGGCCGCCGGTGAAGCGGTGCCGGACGCGGTGGGCCCAGTGCAACGCGAGGGCGGTCTTGCCGGTACCCGCCGCACCGGTGATCACGGCGACGGTGGCCGTCGGAGTCTCGTCCGACAGGTCACCGAGCACCTCGTCGAGCGTGCCGAGGACGGCGTCGCGGCCGGTGAACGGGAAGACCGCGGAGGGGAGTTGGGCGGGGAACAGCTGACCGGCCGCGAACGGGGCACGTAACCCGGCCTCCTGACCGGTTCCGGTCAGTGCCTGCACGACGAGCTTGCACGTGTGCGCCCTCGCGGGGCGGCCCGCCTCCATGTTCCGTACGGTACGGACGCTGACGCCGGCCTGGCAGGCCAGCTCCTCCTGGGTGTAGAAGAGTTCCGCCCTCCGCACGCGCACCCACCGCGCGAAGCCGCCGGTGTCCCGCTCCTCCACCACACCAACCACCGCATCTCCCCTGGTCATCGCTATGTTAGCGACTCCCGAAGGGCCCAGCGCCGTACTTCGCGGGAGCGGGCCACGTTTCGCCTCCCACGACGGGCACTCCCGAGACGCCTCCCACCCGTACACGCGGGCATCCCGTCGACGGTGGAGCGGCCTGTAGTCTTATTTGATGTATATGCACCATATGCCATCATGCTAGGGCGGTCGGCCGAGCGTGCGGGCACACCCTTCCGGCGAAGGAATGGCGGGTAACAGGATGGGGAACGACGTCGCGCGGTGCTCCACCCACGACATCGACCGGGCGCTCCTGGACGTGGTCCGGCTGACGGGCGCCCATGTCGGCGCCGTGTACGAGTGTGTGCCACAGGAGCACGTCATTCGCATGACGGTGGTGACAGGGGTGTCCAGGCGCATAGCCCAGCCCTGGTCCCGTGTGGCGATGTCCGCGCCCGTGCCGGTCGCCGAGGCGGCGCGCGAGCGGCGGCTGATATGGCTGAGCGGCCATTCGGAGGTGGCGCGCCGCTATCCCCGTACGGCGCTGGCCTTCCCGTACCACTCGTCGATGTGCGTCGCCCCCCTCCTGGCCGGATCGACCTGTTGGGGTGTGGTTCTCCTCCTGTGGCCGGGCAACCGCGCTCCCCGGCTCACCTGCCGGGAGACCGACGCGATCACCTCCGCGGCCGACCGGATGGGCGAGGTTCTCCAGGAGGCCCGGATACCGGACGAACCGGTGAGGGACCCCTCGCCCCTGCGCACCCTGGCCCACGCGCGTCCGGCCGCGCGCCGGACCGAGGCGGAGGCGCACGCCGGTGCCGATCTCGTCGAGCGTCTTCATGAGGGCCTGTTCGCGATGGACCTCGACGGCCGCGTCACGTACCTCAACGAACAAGCGGCCGTGCTGCTCGGCGGCGAACGGCCGGCGACGACGGGTGCCCGTCTGTGGGAGGCATTGCCCTGGCTGGACGATCCGGCCTACGAGAACCTGTACCTCTCCGCGCTCTTCAGCCGCCTTCCGACGTCGTTCACGGCGCTCAAGCCGCCGGATACCTGGCTCTCCTTCCGCCTCTTCCCGGACCTGACCGGTGTCAGTGCCCGCGTCGCACCGGCCTCGGCCCCGGACGCGGGACCCCCGCGGGCACCCGACCCGCCGATGGGCGCACAGAGCGGTGCCGGCTCCCTCTTCCATCTGATGCACCTGTCCTCGGCCCTGACCCAGGCGGTCGGGGTGAAGGACGTGACGGGCTGCGTCACCGACCAGATCATGCCCGTCATCAACGCCCACGGCCTGGCCCTGGTGAGCGCCGACGACGAAAGGCTGAGGATTCTCAGCTCCCTCGGCTTCCCGGAAGCACTCACCGAACGGCTCGACGGCCTGCCCCTGACGGTGAACAGCGCCGGCGCCCGGGCCATCCGGTCGGGCATCCCCTCCTTCTTCGCCGACGACGACGAACTGGTCCGGGCCTACCCCCACTTGAAGGACCTCTACAGCGACCTCGGACCCGTCTGCTACCTACCGCTCCTGGCCTCCGGCCGGACCGTCGGCTGCTGCGTCCTGCGCTTCCCGCGCCCCCACCCGTTCCCGCACGAGGAACGCGCCGCGCTCACGTCGCTGGCCGGAATGATCGCCCAGGCACTGGAACGGGCTCGTCTGTACGACACCCAGTCGCAGATCGCCCGCGGGCTCCAGGCCGTCCTGCTGCCCAGGACCCTGCCGGACATCCCCGGGCTCGGCGTCACCGCTCGCTATCTCCCGGCGACCTCCGGAATGGACATCGGGGGTGACTTCTACGATCTGATCCGCCTCGACCACCACCGTGTCGCCGCCGTCATCGGGGACGTCCAGGGACACAACGTCAACGCCGCCGCGTTGATGGGCCAGCTCCGTACCGCCATCCAGGCGCACGCCACCTCGGGCGCACCTCCGGAGGAGGTTCTGAAACGGACCAACCGGCTGATCCACGGCCTCGACCCAGGGCTCTTCGCCAGCTGCCTCTACGCCGAGCTGGACCTGCGGGACGGGACGGCCCGCGCGGCCGTCGCCGGGCACCCGCCCCTGATCCTGGCGCCGCCCGGGCGCACCGCCGGCGTCCTCGACACCACACCCGGAGTTCCTCTCGGCATCGAAGCCGAATCGGCGTACGAGGCCACCGTATTCCGAACGCCTCCGGGTTCTCTGCTCACCCTGTACACCGACGGCCTCGTCGAAAGGCCCGGGACCGACCTCGGAGCGGCCATCGACGACCTCGCCGGTCAGATCGAGGGTCTGCGCTCACGTCCTCTCGACGTCGTCGCGGACGAACTGATCGACCAGGCATGGCGTAACGGCCAGGGTCGCGACGACATCGCCCTGCTCCTCATCCGCCCGCACGCGCCCTAGGACGCGTCAGCCGGCACCGGGCGGTTCGTCGGCACCCGGCGGTTCAAGCGTGCACCAGAATTCGAGGCCCGGCCCGACCCAGGGCCGGCCGGTCGCCCCAGGGGCGGAAGGGGAACACACCGTGGCCGTCCAGCACACCCGCACCCCACCGCACGACACCCGTCCGCGCGAGCCCCGCATCCCTGCCGGGGAGCCGGGACACGAGGGGCCGGACAGGGAAGCCGTCCGCCTCTCGATCGGCAAGCTCCTCGACCATGACCGACGGCACGGTCCGGAGCAGGTGGCGGACGCCGCTCTCGCGCTCTGGAGGAATCACGCGCACACCACCGGCAGAGTGCGCACACCGCATCTCGCCACCGAGGCGGAGATCGCGCAGGTCGCCGGATGGCTGCTCTTTCACGCCGACCGTCAGGGAGAGGCACACCGCGCGCTGCTGAAGGCCGCGCACCTGGCCCGGCTCGCGGGCGAGCCGGGCTTCCGCTCGTTCGTCCTCGACCTGCTGTCCATGCACGCCGTCGAGACCGGCGACGTGGGCGAGGCCGTCGCCCTCGCGGACGCGGTGCTCTCCAGCTCGCGCGCGTCGCCCCGCCTTCACGTGATGGCACATGTCCGCAAGGCGCGGGCGTACGCGATCATCGGCGAAAGGGCCAGGGCCCTGCGGGAGATCGACCAGGCCAAGGTGAACGTACTCGACTCCGTGGCCGAGACCGATCCGGACTGGTCGCGGTGGATCGACCTGCGCCAGGTGGCCACCCATGAGACGGAGATCCTGGCGCGGGTCGGCCACGGGGAAGCAGCGCTCGAACGCCTCGTCGGCACATCGGAAGCGGCCGGTACCCCACTCCAGAGACTCACCTCGCTGGTCGCGATATGCGGAACGGCGGCGAGGCTCACCGCGTGGCGCGAGGTCGGGAGCACCACGCAGGAGATCGCCGTGCTGCTCCCGCAGACGCCGTTCGCTCTGCCCCTGGCCCGGTTCCGCAGAATGGCCGGCCGCGTCGACCGGAGCAACGCCCCGGTGGCGCTCAAGCGTCTTGTCCGCCACGTCGCGGACGGCCCCACAGCCCTTGTCCGCGCATAGCCGACGGCTCAGAGAAGGGAAGGTCAGCGCGATGACTTCGTTCGGTGACGGCCTGGCGGAGGACGTCACCCTTGAGTGCTCGATGGGCAACCTCGCGGTCAGGGGGCGTGACGCCGTACGGGCGCGGCTGACGACGGTCGGCGGGTTCCACGACAACTGGGTGCATCGTTTCAGCGCCTACGCCGGCGACTACGGCATGGAAGAGTACGAGGGAATGGTCGCGGGACAGCCCGTCAAGGTCACGGTGACCACGCACCGGAACGCGGAGGGCAATTACGGACTCGCTCGTGATAAGCCACCGCCCGCTCTCCGCGGCGCTGACGTTGTCACGCCTCGTCGCCGAATCGTCCATCGGCGAGTGAGCGAGGCCCTGAAAACCCGTTGTCCCCAATGCGGTTGACGTGTGATTGATGTATATGCAACAGTTGCCCGAGCCAGGTTTTTGACGTCGCATGTTGCATATACACCACACTGCATCCACGGGCCCCTGCCCGCCTGCTCATGACCAGCCGTCATTCCGCCCCACTGGAGACACACCATGACCCCCCACTCCTCCAGCGCTCCGTCGAGCCGACCGCCGAATCCGGACCTCTCCCCACCGGGGATCACCCGGAACCTGACCGCCGAGGCGATGATGACGGCGGCCCGTTGGCCGAACGCGACTCCGCAGCTCGTTCTGGCGCTGTCCGGCGTGCTCACGGCGAGCCGCCGATTCGGCGAGGCGTACCACTTCTTCCACGAACTGGCCGGGCAGCGTCCCGACCAGCCCCTTCTCGCGGCCGTGGCCGGTTCGTTCCGCGCGAGGCTGCCCGGCCGGATCGGGGAAGCCGTGAACACGCTGGACACGGCGGTCGCGGCCCTGCCCGGTCTGCCGAACTACTTCCGCGGCCTGGTGCTCGCCGAGCTGCCGCCGGAGGCCGGCCGTACCGGTGACGCCGTCGCCGATCTGGAGCGCGTCCTCGCCCTCGGCGACGCCTTTCCGATCGGTCCGCGGCGCGGGGCGTACCGTGCGCTGGCCAGGGCGTACGAGCTGCTCGGCCGCACCGAGGACGCCGCGGCGGCGCGCCGGAAGGCGGGCCTCGACGCCCAGCCGGACCTGCCGCCGCTGAGCACCGACTACTGGGTCAACGAGCGGGACGGGTTCCGGTTCGCGCCGCGGCGGTTCCGTGAACTGGCGGAGGGCGTCCACGTCACCCAGGGCTTCGGGTTCGGCGAGATCGGGTTCGTCGTGACCGACTCCTCGCTGGTCGTCATCGACGCCGGTGGTACGAACGAGCAGGCACGCGCGGCGCTTCGGGCGATGCGCGAGATCTCCGACCTGCCCGTCAGCCACGTGATCCTCACTCACGGCCACTGGGACCACATCGGGGGCGTGGACGAACTCCGCGGACCCGGTGTCGAGGTGATCGCCCAGGCCGGATTCGCCGCCGAGGTCGAGGCGCAGAACGCCGGGTTCGTCCCCTGGACCAGGTTCCTGCCCGCGGGCGCCGGACACCGGCACGACGTCGTGCCCGACCGGCTGATCGGCGAACCGGAGTCCTTGACGGTCGGCGGTGTCGACATACGCCTGCTCCCGGTGCACGGCGGGGAGACGGACGACGCGCTGCTCGTCCACCTGCCGGGACGCGACGTCGTGTTCGTCGGCGACATCCTGATGCCCCACCTGGGTGCTCCCTTCTTCGCCGAAGGATCGGCCGAGGGCCTGCTCGACACCCTCCGTCTGCTCGACGACCTCGGACCCGCCCTGCTCGTCCACGGGCACGCGCCACTGACCGCGGCCTTCACCCCGGTCGCGCTGGCCGGGCTGCGCCCCGCACTGGAAGACCTGTACCGGGTCGTCCGCGGCGACATCACCGCGGGACGTACGGTGCACGACATCCTCGACCGCAACCACATGCCCGACGTCCTGCGCTCCCACCCGGCCTCGGTGCTTCCGTACATCCTGTTGCGCGACAACGTCGTCCGGCGTGTCCAACGCCAGCACACCGGCTACTGGCAGCCCGATCTCGACAGCGTCGACCCGGTCTCGCCGAAGGAGTGGACCGCCGTCCTGGAGTTGCTCAGCGGCGGGAAGGCGGACGTCTACACCGACACGATCGAAACGCTGCTCGAACGGGACGACCTGGCGCCGGCGCTGAGGGTGGCCGACGCCGCTCTCCAAAGCCACCCCGGCAGCGCGACGTTGGCCGAGCTCCGGCGTCGGACGCTGCTGCGGCTGGTCGAACGCCACCAGCAGACGGCCCCGTTCAAGTTCGTCGTCTACTCCGAGCTGGCGGATCTCTCCGTTCCCGAAATGACCGGCTGATCACTTCGTCCCCACCGCTGACGTGCGCGGACGCGGATCATGACGCGGCCCTACGACTCGACGTGTGATCGCGCCGCGCCCTCTTCGCCGAAAGGACCGACAAGCATGAGGAAGCTCCCCAGCCTCCTACTGGCCCTCCTCGTCGTGGCGGTGAGTGGTGTCACTCACCGCACGGCGAGTCCGGCGCAGGCCCCCGCTCAACGGCGGACCGCCGCCGAGGCATCCCTGAGCGTGCTGTCCTCCGACCGACCGACCACCGTGGTCAACCCCCGCCAGCAAGACGTCACTTACACCGACTACACGTTCCGCGACGGCGAGACGCTCGCCCGGTTGCGCCTCCACTACGCCCTGCTCGGCACCCCGCACGTGAACCGGCACGGAACCGTCGACAACGCGGTTCTCCTCCTGCACTGGACGGGGGCCGCCGGCCAGAACCTCTTGACCCCGGAATTCCAGGACGCCCTCTTCGCCCCGGGTGCCCCCTTCGACATCACCCGCTACTTCGTGATCATTCCGGACGCCGTCGGGCACGGCGGGTCGAGCAAGCCCAGCGACGGCCTGAGGGCCGGCTTCCCGCACTACGGGTACCAGGACATGGTCGATCTCCAGCACAAGCTGGTCACGGAGACGCTCGGCATCCCCCACCTGCGTGCCGTGGTGGGAATGTCCATGGGATGCATGAACGCCTGGCAGTGGGCCGAGGCGTACCCCGACGCGATGGACGGGATCATGCCGGTGGCGTGCTTTCCGGCGCCGGTCAGCGGCCGCAACCTGCTGTGGCGCCGGGTGATCATCGACGGCGTCAAGTCCGATCCGGCCTACGAGAACGGGAACTACCGGCAGCAGCCGCCCTCCGCGGCCGTGGCGTTCAACGTGGCCCAGATGATGATCAACGGGGTGCCCAACCTCCAGGCGCAGATCACCTCGCCCCAGGCCGCGGACCAGTACATACAGGCCGTGAAGTCGCAGACCGCGGGCCAGGACGCGAACGACCTCCTCTACGCCTTCGAGGCGTCGGCGGACTTCGACGCCGAACCACGCCTGGGAGACATCCGGGCCAAGGTCTTCGCCCTCAACTTCGCGGACGACGAGTTCTACCCCGACAGCCTGCGGATCCTGGAGCGCGACAGTGCCGAGGTGCGGAACGCGAAGGTCGTGATCCGTCCGGCCTCCGCCGACTCGGTCGGGCACCTCTCCATGAGCCGCCCCGGCCTCTGGAAGGACCAGGCCGCGCGTTTCCTGCTCTGGCTGAACACGGCCTGACACGAGGCGATGACGCCGTGCTCGGACGCCGAGCAGGCCGCACAGCCAAGTGGTGCGCCCGCTCCGATTTAACTGGTGCGGGCGCACCATTTAGAGGTAGCGTGGTCCCGCCGGGAGCGCGACGCACGCGCTCCCACGGCCGACGAGAGGTGGAACGTCATGGGCGACTCCGACAACAACGCCGCCGGCAGCCAGGAACGCGCAGGTCAGGACGTGGGCTTCCGGATGGATGAACTCTCCTTCTTCCTGGGCTCCTGGGACGCGCCGGGAAAGTTTCACCACACTCCCTTCGCCCCGGAGAAGCCGATCCACATGGACATAGTCGGTTCCGGCGAGCTCGATCCGCACTTCCTGCGGATCAGCACCGCCGAGCGACCCACTCCGGAGAACAGGAATCCGCTGCGCGCGACCTACCTGTGGGGGTACGACACCGCGTCGGACGAATTCGTCGCCGACTGGTTCGACAGCAACGGGGGCCGGGCGCGCCAGCGTTCCACGGGCTGGAGCGGCGACACCCTCGTCTTCGAGGGGACGATCACGATGGCCGGTGCCACCGTGCCGCTGCGTGACACGTTCACGCGGCACGACCAGGACTCCTACCACCACATCGGCGAGATCGACCTCGGGCAGGGGTGGATCCCGGTCGACGAGGAAGACGTCCGCCGGGTCTCCCCGTCCGCCGCATGACCTCCCCGTCGCACGCCGTCGAGGACCCCGCCGGAAGACAACGCCCCATGAACGCACCACTCCCCGCCACGGACGTCGGGATCGCGTCCCTCACCGACATCCAGTCCCCGACGGTCGACGGGAGGAACGTGACCACCGGGGAACGGCACCGCCGGCTCGTCGTCCTCGGGGAGACCGCCGAGCGGCTCGGTCTGGACCACATAGGAATCGGCGAGCACCACAGTCCCGACTTCGCGGTCTCCTCTCCCGCGGTGGTGCTGGCCGCGATCGCGGCCCGTACCTCGACCATCCGGCTCACCAGTTCGGTCAGCACGCTGAGCACCCTCGATCCGGTACGGCTCTACGAAGACTTCGCCACGCTGGATCTCGTCAGCGCCGGCCGCGCGGAGGTCACGGTGGGCCGCAGCGCCTATCCCGACCCGTTCCGGCTGTTCGGGGTGCCCATGGAGAAGTACGACGCCGTGTTCGAGGAGAAGCTGGAGCTCTTCCTGCGCGTCCGCGGCACCGCGCACGTCACCTGGCGCGGACGCTTCCGCAGCGGGCTCGACGCCGCCGCGGTCGTCCCTCGCGCCCAGCAGGATCCCCTGCCGGTCTGGGTCGGCGTCGGGGGTACTCCCGAGAGCGCCGAGCGGGCCGGACGGCTGGGACTGCCCATGATGCTCGGATACATCGGCGGGCCCGCCGAACGCCTCGCGTACCTCGCCGCGCGCTACCGGGCCGCCGGCGAGGAGGCGGGGACCACCGACCGGCTCCGCCTCGGCCTCGGTGTCCACTTCTTCGCCACGGACAGCGCCGCGAACGCCCGTGACACGTACCCCTACTACCGGGAGTTCCTGCGGCCCAAGAGTCCGAATGGTGGCGGCTTCACCGTACTGCCGGAGCAGTTCGAGGCCGGTCTGGGACCGCACGGACACCTCCTGGTCGGGACCCCCGAGCACATCACCGAGAAGGCGCTCCGCCTCCACGAAGCGATCCGGTTCGATCGTCTCCAAGCCCTGGTCGACTGGGGTGGCCTGCCGGAAGACGCGGTCGGCTCCTCCCTGGAGCACCTGGGCCGGACCATCGCTCCGGCGCTACGGGACGCGTCCCACCACGCCGCTCCGGCATAGGATCGGCAGTCGACCCGCACACGAAGCTCCCAGACCGAGGAGTGTGGTCTTGTACGAGGACACCGTTCCGCCCCGGCAGCGCCGTACGGACGCGCGACGGAACCGCGTGAAAGTGCTCACCGCGGCGACGGACCTGTACGCCGCGCGCGGTCTGGAGGTGTCGCTCAACGAGATCGCGCGGCACGCGAAGGTGGGGATCGCGACCCTTCAGCGCAACTTTCCCCAGCGGGAAGACCTGGTGGCCGAGGTATTCGCTCCCCGGGTACGCGAGTACGCGGACGCGGCGGAAGCGGCGGCGGAGAACCCGGATCCCTGGGCGGCGTTCCGCGGCTACGTGGAGCTCGTGTGCCGGATGCAGTGTGAGGACCGGGGTTTCGCGGCCGTACTGAACACGAGCTTTCCGGCCTCGGCGGAACTGGAAGCCGAACGGCGGCGCGCCCTGCGGGGATTCACGCGCCTGGTCCGTCGCGCGAAGGAGGCCGGAGTCCTGCGCGGGGACTTCTCCCCGCACGACCTGCCGTTGTTCCTGCTCGCCAACGCGGGGGTGGTCATCGGAACCGGCTCCAACGCGGCGAAGGCGTCACGCCGCCTGACCGCCTTCTTCCTCCAGTCCTGCGCGCTGGTCGACAGCGAACCGCTGCCGGCGGGGCCACCCGCCCGCAGTCTGCTGCGGACACTGGACCCACCCCTCCCACCCACCCCTCAGTGAATTCCCGTCCGCGATCCCCGGCCCCTGGGCCGGGCGTCGCGTCACCGACCGACAGAGGCAACCTGTGACAACCCAAGCCGGCGAGAGCATGGCGGACGTCCGCGACATGTACACAGCGCACGTGATGCTGCGTCGCGAGTTCCGTCTCCTGCCCGGACTCGTCCGAGGCGTACCCCCGGGCGACATCAAGCGCGCCAAGATCGTCGCGACCCACGCCGAGAAGATCTGCCTCGTGCTGCATCTGCACCACGAGGGCGAGGACCTCGTCCTGTGGCCACTCCTCCTGGAGCGCGGCGGCGAGCAGACCTCGGCCATCGTGCCCACCATGGAGGAGCAGCACCACGGGATCGAGACGGCGCTCCGCGACGTGACCGAGCTGCTGGCCGCCTGGAAGGAGAGCGCCCGGGGCGGCGAGCTGCTCGCCGCGTCCTGCGAAACGCTGAGCGCCCGCCTCCAGGAGCACATGGCCATGGAGGAGGAGAGAATCCTTCCCTTGGTCGAGGAGCACGTCACCGCCGCGGAATGGGCCCAGCTCGGAGAGCACGGCCTGAACGGCACCCCCAAGCAGGACCTGCCGCTCGTGCTCGGCATGGTGATGTACGAGGGCGACCCGCTGGTGTTGAAGGAGATTCTCTCCAAGGCTCCCCTCGCCGCCCGCCTGGTGATGCCGTTCGTGGGTCCGCGCGTCTACGCCCGCCACGCCAGGCGTGTGTACGGCACGCCCACCCCACCGCGCGTCGGCGACGGACACATCGAACCCGGCCCCGGCTTGACATCCGCTTGATGCAGCTACAACAATGGACCCATGGGAGAGTCCTCCGTCAGAGAGATCGTGCATGACTGTCTGGCCGTGCGGGTCCGGCTGATCGGGCGCGCCGTCACCAGTCTCTACGACGGCGCGCTCGACCGCCACGGAGTGACCATCGCCCAGGTCAACCTTCTGGCCGCCCTGGGCGCGGCGGGCCCGTGCCCTCCCTCGAAGCTGGGCGACGTGCTCCAACTGGAGAGATCGACGGTCAGCCGGAACCTGAAACTGCTGCTGCATCACGGCTGGGTCGAGATCGTGTCGTCCGACGCCAAAGGGATACGGGAGATCGAGCTGACCCCCGCCGGCCGGGCCAAGATCGAGTCGGTGATGCCCGAGTGGCGGCAGGCCCAGCGAGAGGCCGCACGGATCCTGGGGGCGACAGGCGTCACCGCGCTCCAGGGGATCGCGAGCGGCATGGGCTATCCGCCGGGCGCGTAGACACAAGGGCCGGCCCGCGGCCCATTATTTTCGGCCCACATGTTGCATATACAACGTCGAGGGAAGTGTGTGATCGTGTTCTTCGAGAACAAGGTGGTACTGATCACGGGGGCATCGCGGGGAATCGGCAGAGCCGTCGCTCTGGCGTTCGCCCGGGAAGGAGCGCAACTCGTTCTCGCGGCGCGCTCGGCCCCACGGCTCGACCAGGTGGAGACCGAGGCGCGCACACTGGGCTCGCAAGTGCTGTCGGTGCCGACCGACGTGACCTCCGAGAGTGACGTGGCGGCCCTGGTGGAAGCCGCGACCCGTCGATTCGGGAGAATCGACGTCCTGGTGAACAACGCCGGAATCGGAAAGGTCGGCGAGATCGAATCCGAGGAATTCCCGGACAAGGTCCACCAGACGCTCCAGGCGAGCCTTTTCGGAATGATCAGCGTGACGCGACACGTACTGCCGGTCTTCCGGCAGCAGGGGTCGGGCGCGATTGTCAACATGTCGTCCGTGATGGGACGCAAGGCGTTCTCCCGCTTCGGCTCCTACGCGATCGTGATGCACGCCGTCTCCGCCTTCTCGGACAGCCTCCGCCAGGAGGTCAAGGGCGGCGGGATCGGCGTCTCGGTGATCTATCCGGCCCTTACCGCCACGGACCTGCTGCGCGACGCGGAGGCCGACGAGATGCCTCCGCCGTTCCGGCACATGACCCCGCTGACGCCGGAGGGCGTCGCGCGGGCCGTGGTGTCCGCGGTGCGACATGGCAAGCGCCGCGTGGTGCTGCCACGGATGGCGAACATGCTTCTCCTGGGAGAGGCGTTCTCACCCCGTATCGGTGACTTCATCGCGAGCGCGCTCGCGCAGCGGCCCGTCACCACATTCCTCGGGATGAGCCGGGGACAGACCTACCACGAAACGCTCGCGAGTCGGCGAAGCACGTAGAGAGACCTCGGCACATTCCTGTCCACGGAGGGCCGGAGGGAAGTCCCCTCGATCAGGCCCTCCGTTTTTTCTGCCCAGATCAAGCATGGCCACATTCATTCGGGAGGGGAGTTCTGTGCTCACCGCATTCGCTGTCGCAGTTCATCGCAGGGCAAAACTGGTACTTGTCCTGGCCGCGGTCGCCGTGGTCGCCATGGGCGTCCTGGGGGCAGGCGCGTTCGCCCAGTTGAAGGGGGGTGGTTTTGACGCCGAAGGCGCTCCTTCCACCCGGGCGGGACAGATCGTCGACGACACCTTCGGCGGCCCGCCCAATCTGGTTCTCCTGGTCCAGGCGCGCACCGGATCGGTGGACGCGGCCGGCCCCGAGGCGTCGGGGACCGCGCTGGCCGAGAAGCTGGCCGCGGAACCCGGCGTACACAAGGTCACGTCGTACTGGCAGTCCCACAGTTCCGCCCTCAGGTCGAAGGACGGCACGTCCGCGGAGATCGTCGCCAACGTGGACCAGGAGGACACCGCGTTGATCGACCACCTCACCACCACCTACGCGCGCGACAACGCCGAGGTCACCGTGGAGGCCGGCGGCGGGGCCGTCGTCAATCGCACGGTCACCTCGCAGGTGAGGAAGGACCTCGCCCGGGCGGAGTTGATCGCGATTCCCCTGACCCTGCTCCTGCTCGTCCTGGCCTTCGGTGGCTTCGTCGCGGCCATGCTGCCGCTCGCCGTAGGGCTGGTGGCGATTCTCGGTACCTTCGCGGAGCTCGCGGTACTCGGGCGGTTCCTCGACGTGTCGGTCTTCGGCATCAACCTGACCACCGCGCTCGGTCTCGCCCTGGGCGTCGACTACGCGCTGCTGATGGTGGCCCGCTACCGCGAACTGGCCGCGCGGGGCGCCGATCCCCGTACCGCCGTGGTGACCACCGTACGTACCGCCGGCCGGACCATCCTCTTCTCCGCGGCCACGGTCATCGCCGCGCTGTCCGCCCTGCTGGTCTTCCCGCTGTACTTCCTGCGCTCGTTCGCCTACGCGGGCATCGGCGTGGTCGCCGTGGCCGCGGTGGCGGCCCTGGTCCTGGTGCCCGCGTTGCTGACCGTGCTGGGCCACCGCGTCGAGGCGGGGCGGCTGCCGTGGTCCAAGGGCAGGCCCAGTGGCGGCGAGGCGCCGTTCTGGGGTCGGCTCGCCGGTGCGGTCATGCGCCGGCCCCTGGTGGCGCTCGCACCGCTGGCGCTGCTGCTGGTCATGGCCGGCCCCCTGACCCACGCCGTCTTCGGCACACCCGACCAAGGGGTGCTGCCCCCGTCGAGCCAGGCACGGCAGACCTCCGACCAGCTGCGCACCGACTTCGCCGGCGACCAGGCCACCTCGATGCAGGTGGTCGTCAAGGGTGATCCCGGCGCGCTGCCGGACGAACTGAAGAACCTGCCGCACGTCGTCCATGTCACCGGCGCCGAGAAGGACGGCACCCATCTCCTCACCGTGTACAGCGACCTGGACGGCCATTCGACAGCCGCGCAGGACCTGGTCGGCGACATCCGCGCCCTGCCCGCCCCGCACGCGTCGAGCGTGCTCGTCACCGGTGACGCCGCCAAACTGGTCGACACCAAACACGCCATCGGCGTACGACTCCCCTACGCCGCCGGCCTGGTGGGTCTGACCACCCTGATCGTGCTCTTCCTGTTCACCGGCAGCGTCGCCCAGCCCATCCGCGCGCTGATCCTCAACCTCCTGGGCATCTCGGCCTCCATCGGCACCATGGTGTGGGTCTTCCAGGACGGCCACTTCGCCTCCTGGCTCGGCTTCACCCCCCGCCCCATGGACACCGCGATGACCGTGGCCCTGTTCTGCATCGCCTTCGGACTCTCCATGGACTACGAGGTGTTCCTCACCAGCCGTATCAAGGAACTCCACGACGCCGGCGCCGGGCCCGTCGACTCCGTCACCCAGGGACTCTCCCGCACGGGCCGGATCGTCTCCACCGCCGCCGGACTCCTCGCCGTCAGCTTCTTCGCCTTCGGCACCGCCTCGGTGAGCTTCCTCCAGATGTTCGGCATCGGCTGCGGACTCGCCATCCTCATGGACGCCCTCCTCATCCGCGGCATCCTCGTCCCCGCCGCCATGCGGCTCCTCGGCCGCCACGCCTGGTCCGCGCCGCGCCCCCTGCGCCGCCTGCACGACCGGATCGGCCTGTCCGACACCGACAGCGGCACCGAGCCCCCGCGCAAGGAGCTCACCGTCGTCGGCGGATCCGCCGGCTGACAGACCCACAGCAGGACGGCCCCACCCCTGTTCGGCCCGCACGGATCACCGTGCGGGCCGAACAGGGGTGGGGCCGTCCTCTCCGTGGACCCGCCGGCGGCGTCACGGAGCCGTGTACGCGAGTCCCCCGCACCAGACGCGGCGGATCGCCCGCGTGGCGGTGATGTCACTCACCGGGTCGCCGTCGAGGAGCACGAGATCGGCCCTGCGTCCCGGCTCGACCACCCCGCGGTCGGCGAGGGCGAAGTACCGGGCCGGCAGCACGGTCGCCGCACGCAGGGCGTCGACGGTGCTCAGCCCGGCGTCGACCAGCAGTTCCAGCTCCCGGTGCAGGCTCTCGCCATGAGCGAGGTACGGACCGCTCCACGGCGGGACGTGCGCGTCGGTCCCGGCCAGCAGCGGCACACCCGCCCGGTACAGGGCGGCCGTGTTCGCCCGGACCGTGCCGTGGCTGTCGCCCGGGGTGCCCGCCCGTACGTCGAGCAGTTCCGCCAGCGCCAGGGTGGGTACGACGGCGCGGCCGTCCTCGACGGTGCGCGCGACGGCCTCGGCGCTGAGCAACCGGTCCTTCGGTGTGTGGGTGAGGATGTCCACGCCGGCCCGCTGGGCCATGTCAACGGCTTCGTGGGACAACGCGTGGGCGACGACCAGCAGTCCACGGGAACGGGCCGCCACGACCAGCGCGTCCAGGGTGGCCTGGTCGTGGCTCGGCGACGGATCGCCCACAATGATCTTGAGGTAGTCCGAGCCTTCGGCGCCGCGGTCGGCGAGGAACCCCTCGGCCGCGCCGGGCCCGGCCACCACCCCCTCCGGTCCCACGAGCGATTCGTGCGGACTGCCCGGACCGATGGCCGCCGTCCCCGCGCTGCGCACATCGGGCAGGCCCACCGACCCTCGCAACGTCGCGATGAAGCCGGGCCGCGCCCCCATGTCCAGCGCCGTCGTGATCCCGTACGCCCGCAACCGGTCGAGCTGGCCGACCTCGTCGAGATGGACGTGGGCGTCGATCAGCCCGGCCATCAGCACGCCCCCGTCGCCGTCCACCACCTCGGCTCCCACCAGCTCGGCGCCCACCGCCTGGCCGCCGATCCGGCCGGCGCGCAGGACGACGCTGCTGGGCTCCCTCACCCGCCGGCCGTCGAAGACCCGTACGTTCCGCAACACTGTCACCATGGTCCGCCACCCTTCGTCGTTGTTCTGCGGGGAATCAGGAAGCCTCGCGTGTGCCACTACCGCGGGGGTACCACCATGCCAGGAGGGCCACGACCGCCATGGCCCCGGCCATGCCGTAGAAGGCCACTTGCGCCGCGGACGCGTAGTCGACCCGAACCGCCCGAAGAGCCGAGGCGTTCCCCGCGGCCAGGCCTCCGGCCGCGCCGGGGTCCCCGCCGGTGACCGCGTCGACCGCGCGCCCGGCGTCGCGTGAGGTGCCGCCGACGGCCAGGATGGAGTCGGTCAGCTTCTGCGTCAGGCGGTGGGTGACCAGTGTGGAGAACAGCGCCAGTCCCAGTGCGCCGCCGAAATTCTTCACGGTCTGGGTCACGGCGGAGACTTCACCGTACGAAGCGCCGATGGCGCGATTGAGCGCGTCCGTCGAGACGGGACTGAACATGAAGCCGATTCCCGCGCCGGCGACCAGCAGGGGCCACGTCTGCCGGTTGAGGAAGGCGCTCGCGTCGAACCCGAGATCGGTGGCCGTACGGGCGAGCCAGAGGAATCCGACGGTGCCGACGACACCACCCATGAGAACGACCGGACGGGCCCCGTGGCGGTCGAAGCGGGCCGAACCCAAGCGGGCGGCGACGGCGAATCCGATGAAGAACTTGAGCAGGAGCAGGCCGGTGTCGCCGACCGGCAGTCGCAGGGACACCTGCCCGTACACACTGAGGAAGAAGAAGACGGAGATGAACGCGACGGACGCGAAGAACATCGCCAGGGTCGAAACGGCGAATCCGCGATCGCGCATCACCTCCAGGTTGACCAGCGGCATGGGGGTGCGGCGCTCCAGGCCGACGAACCGGACCAGCGTCAGGGCGCCGACCGCGATCGGCACCCAGACTCCGGGGCTGGTCCAGCCCCAGGCACCGGCCTGTTGCAGCCCGAAGACGACCAGTGCCATCGCGACGGCGGACACGGCGGCGCCACGCCAGTCGACGGTCCCGGCCGTGCCCTTCGAGCGCGGCACCATCCGTACGGTCAGGATCGCGGCGGCAACGGCGACGGGGACGTTGATCCAGAAGATCGACCGCCAGGTCCACTGCGTCAGGTAGCCGCCGGCGACGGGCCCGATCGCCGTCATGGCCCCCGTGATGGTGAAGAAGGTCGCCATCGCGCGACCGCGTCGTTCCCTCGGGAAGGACTGCACCACGATGCCGATGGCCGCGGGAAACATCAGCGCGCCGCTCACCCCTTGGAGGGCTCGGGCAGTGATCAGCCAGGGCGCGGCGAAGGAGCCCTCGGGTGTGAGCCCGCACAGGAGGGACGTCACCCCGAATCCGGCTATTCCGATCAGGGCCATGCGCCGGTGTCCGAGGAGGTCGGCCAACCGTCCTCCGAGCAGGAAGAACGAAGCCGTGGTCAGCAGGTAGGCGTTGACCGCCCACTGGAGATCCGCGTGGCTGATCGAGAGGTGGTCCTGGATCGAGGGACTCGACAGGGCGACGATGGTCTGGTCGATCGTGGTCATCGACACGGCGAGGACCAGCCCCGCCCAGACCCCCTTGGCGGCGCGCGACTGCACCGCCCCCGACGCCGGTAGTGCCGTCATGGCAGTGCTCCGTTTCTCCGCGCGCACGCGGCGGCGCCCGCGAGGGCGCCGCTTCCTGCGTGGGGACTCTCGTGTCCGATCAGTTTTCCGGGGCGGTGGTGTGTCGCTGGTTGTGCGCGCGCAGGGTCAGGGCTGCGGCTTCGAGGCGGGGTACGGGGACGCCGGTGGCGTGGCCTCGGCGGATGAGGTCGCCGAGGACGTTCTCGACCTCGGTGGGACGGCCGGAGGCCAGCTCGCGGGAGAGGGACGAGGTCATGCCGGACCCCGTCGCCGTGACCAGTTCTTGGAGCGCGGCGTGGGCCGGCTCGCTCAGTCCGTGGCCGGACGCGGCGGCGACCGAGGCCGCCTCCTCAAGGGTCACGGTGGCGAACCGCTCCCCGTCGGTGAGGGCGGCGGCGTCCCCGATGGTGCCGCGGGCCAGGGAGGTGATCGCCCCGACGGTGGCGATCATGACCCACTTCTGCCACATCGCGCCGACGATGTCAGCGCTCACAGCGACGTCGAAATCGGGGATGGCCAGGGTCCGCGCCACTTCCTCGACCCTGCTGGTCCTGCTGCCGTCGAGTTCGCCGATCTCGATCTGCCCGCCGGGAAGGTACTGGCGGATGTCCCCGTTGTCGTCGAGTTGCGTGACGATCCTGAGGGTGCCGCCGAGCAGGGACTTGCCGAAGCGTCCCGTGAGTTCCTCCAGGTGTGCCATGCCGTTGAGGAAGGGAACCAGCACGGTGGCCGAGCCGACGGCCGACGTGATGTCGTCCATGACCGCCGACAGCGCGTCCGGCTTCACGGAGAGCAGCACGAGATCGTACGGTTCTTCCGTCTCCTTCAGGGCGTCGGCCGTGATCGGGTTGACCGCGATCCCCTCCGACCGGTTGCCCTCGACTATGTGCAGGCCCCGCTGCCGGAGGTGTTCGGCCCGGCCGGGGCGGACCAGGAAGTCCACCTCCCGTCCGGCCTGGACCAGCCTTCCTCCCACGAAGCCGCCGACAGCACCGGCACCGACGATGAGTGTTTTCATGACGCGCTCCTTCAGTTGTTGTGCGAGGCCGACGGCACGGGGTGAGGCACCGCGACGTCCGCGTTCGGTGTGGTGGTCCCGGCCGTGCCCTTCCGTCCCCGCTTGATGGCCCTCAGGCGGCGCAGGGAGGTGATGTGCAGGGTGAGCAGCAGGGGGACGGCGGCGGTGGGGATGAGAGCGATCGGCGCTTCGGTGATGGCGCGTGCGGACGGGGTCACGTTGATGACGTGGGCGCCCATGAGGAGGGCGAGGGTCAGTGCCGTGACGAGGTCGAGCATGCCGAAGAGGTTGAACCTGACGGCGAGCCGGTGGCCGGTGCCCCTGGCGAGGCGGCGTGCGACGAACGGGGCGGCGATGCCGGTCGCGATGTCCCCCAGCCCCGCGGGCAGCGCGAACAGCGCCGGCAGACGACCCAGGGCCATCATGATCAGGAACACGACCCCCACCACCCGGAACGCGTGTGGCCATTCCAGCCGGTGCAGCATCCCGGGCGCGTGGAGCGCGCGGGAGACCAGGGGGATCCGGGTGGCGGCCAGGAAGGCGATCAGCGACCCGGCGAACGCGAAGGGCAGGAAAGAAATGTGCCCGTGCCCCGAGAGGTATCCGTCATGCGCCGCGATCACCCCCGTGGCCGTGAACCAGGCACCGAGCACGGCAGCCGTGGCCGCCCCGAGCCCGACCGCGCTCCGTCGCGTGGCCCCCGCGAGTTTCGCACCCCGGTACAGGACGAAACTCGTCATCCCGGTCAGTCCTGTTATTCCGGCGAGGGTGAGCACCCAGATGAATGCAGGTACATCAACCATCGCGATCACCTCATTTCCCTGTCGGATTGCAGTTCTCCCGCTGAACCCGTGATCTCCGGATCCGTGTCGAGATTGATCACGAACGACGCCAGAAGCAGGGGGACGAGCCCGAGCGGTTGGGACGGCGTACGCGTCATGGTTTAAATACTACACTCACTCGGTTTACTTTTTCATCCAGCCACTTTAGTTTCTGCTGTAGACTTCATTCATGCGTAGTTATGGGCAGTACTGCTCGATAGCCCGCGGGCTGGATGTCATCGAGGACCGCTGGACGCTGCTGATCGTCCGGGAGCTGCTGCTGCAGGGCCCGTCCCGGTTCACGGAGCTGAAGCGGGGGCTGCCGGGCGTCGCGACGAACCTCCTGTCGACCCGCCTCAAGGAACTCGAAGCGGCGGGGCTGATCACGCGCGAGGACGCGCCGCCACCCATCGCCACCGCCCTCTACCAGCTGAGCGAGACCGGCCACGCGCTCCAGCCCGTCCTGAAGGAGATCGGGCTGTGGGGGCTGCGGTTCACGGTCGACAAACGGCCCGACGACGCGTTCCAGGCCCTATGACTGGCCCACGCCTCCTCTGATTCATCGCACGAATGGAGATTCCCATGAGCACACATGCCGGCAAGATCGCCGTCGTCACCGGAGCATCCGGAGGCATGGGGGCGGTGTTCGCTCAGCGGTTGGCCGACCGTGGGTACGACCTGCTCCTGGTAGCCCGGGACAAAGCCCGTCTCGAATCCCTGGCCGCCGCCATCACCGCGCGCACCGGCAGGCGCGCCGAGGTCCTGGTCGCCGACCTGACCCAGGACGCTGAACTTGCCCGCGTCGAGGAGCGGTTGCGTACCGACACAGCGGTCCGCGTGCTGATCAACAACGCGGGCGGGGGGCTCTTCGGACCGTTGGCGACCATCGATCCGAGCGCTGCGAGTGCGCTGATCGAACTGAACGTGACCGCCTTCACGAAGCTGGCAGCCGCGGCGGCCGCCGGGCTCGGCGCTCAGGGTGACGGTGTCATCGTCAACGTCTCCTCCGCTCTGGCGGTCGGCGTCCTGCCGATCAGCGCCGTGTACAGCGGAACAAAGGCGTACGTTCTGAGTTTCACCCAGGCCCTCGCAAAGGAACTCGCCGGCACCGGAGTACGCGTACAGACCTTCATGCCAGGGGCAACGGGCACCGGCTTCTGGAACGGCTCCGGCCTCGAACTCGCCGACATACCTGACGGGTTGGTCATGTCGGTCACTGACGCGGTGGACGCGGCCTTCGCCGGTCTCGACGCCGGGGAAACCGTGACCGTACCGTCTCTACCCGACTCCGACTGGTCGAAGCTGCGGGCGGACATGCAGACCCTCGCCCCCCGTTTCTCGGGCTCCGAGCCCGCAGCCCGCTACAGCGACCGACGCACAGGTGACACTCAGCAGCCGAAGTGACCGTCAGTCATAGATGACAGGGGTGGCACCTGGTAGTTGGGTTTTGCCTCCTGAGGCAAAAGCCTTCGGCCGTTGGCGAAGACCGGGCAGTCTCTGCACCAAGGCCCTCGCCGAGGGCCTGCGGAGGGCAACATCCGAAGGGACGATCATGATCGGACCGAAACTCGCGTTCGCACGAACAGCTTTCGCGGCGATGCTGCTGACCGCCGCGGGCAGTCTCGGCGCTCCAGCCGTCGCCGTGACCGGCGCCGCTGGTGCGGCGGCCGCCTGCCCGTGGAACCTGAATGCCCCGACCGCCTCTCTCAATCCGTACAGCACGGCCGACACAGTCTCCGCGACCGCCACTGTCCGCAAGGGCCCGTACGGGGAATGCGACCCGGTCACTTCATACCCGCCTGGCCGGTCGATCGTGGTGCGGTGCTACGTGGCGAACAGCTTCGGCAACACCTGGTCGTACATTGCCGGTTCCGGCTGGGTATGGGACGCCAACCTGGCCAACGGAGGGTCCCCGTACTACTGCCAGTTCTGAAAGCCGGCCCACCCCGGCCGGTGACCGAGGCCGCAATCCATCTGGTCGCCACGGCGCGCCGGCGTCACGTGCCGGTGAGCTTGTCGAGGTCGGGGGCGTAGACGGTCATCCAGTGCGGGTTCAGCCGGTAGTAGACGACCTCGCGGTTCCAGTCGAAGGTGTCGTCGCCGTAGAAGTCCTGCAAGTAGGCGAGGAGTTCCTGCCAGTCGGCCGTGGTCTCGGCGCCCTCGGGGTTCAGCTCCTCCACCGTGCCGTGGGTGAACACGCCGAGGTCCTCGCCGCGCATGTGCGCGACGCTGGCGGCCGGACGGGCCGCGAGATGACGGGCCTTGGCGGCGTTGCGCGCCGTGCCGAAGTGCCACCGACCGTGCAGGAAGTGCCCGTCGACGCCGCTGATCCGCGGTTCGCCCTTCGCGGTCACCGTGGAGAGGGCGAGCGCGCACATGCCGGTGAGGACCCCGGTGAGCTGCGCCGCCGTGATGGTGCGGCCCTCGACGATCGAGCGGAGGTGTGCGGTCGAGCCGGAGAGGGAGGAGCCGAGGAGGGACTGGAGCTTGTCGAGTTCTTCCGGGGTTTCGCGCATGCGTCAATCGTCGGCCGTAAACCCGACACCCTCTGTCGTCATTGATGAAACAGCGGTGAGGTTGGGGGACGAACGCCGACCGCACGACGCGGTGCTTCCTCGCCGCCCGCCTTTGGCGCCCTCGGCCGGGTGGACGCGGCTCTCCCGTGAACTGCCAAGCGTTCCCGGGTCGGAGAGGGACGCCCGGCTGCCCGCGTCTTCGCGGTAGCCCCACGATTTCGCCGCTGGATGGCACGCAGGTCACGGAGGGATCGCGGCACCACCTGGGCGATCTTGGTCAGCCCAGGAAGCTCAGGCGGACCTGGCGGGTTGGATTGTCCTTGTTGGTGTCGACCAGGCAGACCGACTGCCACGTGCCCAGCTCCAGTTGGCCGGACAGGACCGGGAGGGTGGCGTGTGGGGGGACCAGGGCCGGGAGTACGTGGTCCCTGCCGTGGCCGGGGGTGCCGTGGCGGTGTTGCCAGCGGTTGTCCGCCGGGAGGAGGGTGTGCAGGGCCGCCAGCAGGTCGTCGTCGCTGCCGGCCCCCGTTTCGATGATCGCCACGCCCGCCGTGGCGTGCGGGACGAAGATGTTGAGCAGGCCGTCGCGGCCCGCGGCGGTGTCGTGGAGGAACTGTTCGCAGGCGGCCGTCAGGTCGGACACCGTCTCTTCCGGGCCGGTGGTGACGTTCAGGATCCTGGTGGTGAAGGCGTCTGGCATGGGTCCATCCTGCCCGCCCACGCCTCGGGATCACGCGTCCACGGGCCGAGACACCATTGACCGGGTCCGGAAGCGCTCGCTACGTTCTGCGCCATGTTGCGTTCAGCTCTGCTCACCACGCGCGGTCACATCGACCTGCTGCGGGTGGCTTCCGCCGCGTGTTGTCGCGGCTGCTGACCTTCTTTCCCTCCCCTCACCGACGTCCCCTGCCGACGTCCCCTGAGCGCGGCGCCCTGTCTCGCCCTCTCCCCCGCTGACCGCTGACGTCGTCATGCCCGGGCGTGCCCGGGCCCGCGTGGACGCGTGCGCGCGTCCGGCCCTCTCCCCCACCTCCCGTGGAGCCGCCATGACCGTCGACCATGCCCCGCCGAACCTCCCCGGCGCCCCGTCCGAGGACCGGCCCGCCGAACTGGAGACCGTCACGCTCGCCGCCGCCTCGGCGGGCCGTTCCCCCCTGCGTTCCGTCCCCCGCTGGCTGCGCAGGACGGTCGGGCCGCTGCTGCTGCTCGTCGTGTGGCAGGTGCTCAGCTCGACCGGGGTCCTGCACGCCGACACCCTCGCCTCGCCCCTCACCATCGCGCGGGCCGCCGGTGACCTGACGGCGGACGGCACCCTGCCGACCGCCATGGGCGTGTCGCTCCAGCGGGTCGCCGCCGGGCTGCTGATCGGCGGGGTCGTGGGGGTCGCGCTCGCCCTCGCCTCCGGGCTCTCGCGGCTCGGCGAGGACCTGATCGACGCGACCGTGCAAATGCTACGGACCGTGCCGTTCATCGGGCTGATCCCGCTCCTCATCATCTGGCTGGGCATCGGCGAGGCGCCGAAGATCGCGCTGATCTCGCTCGGTGTCGCCTTCCACCTGTACCTCAACGTGTACGCCGGGATCCGCGGCGTCGACGAGCAACTCATCGAGGCGGGGCAGTCGTTGGGGCTGGGACGGTGGGGGCTCGTCCGGCACGTCATCCTGCCGGGCGCCCTGCCCGGCGCGATGACCGGGCTGCGGTACTCGCTCGCCACCGCCTGGCTGGCCCTGGTCTTCGGCGAGACCATCAACGCCGACTCCGGGATCGGCTTCCTCATGAACCAGGCCCGCGACTTCTTCCGTACCGACGTCATCGTCGTCTGCCTGATCGTCTACGCCTTCCTCGGCCTGATCGCCGATGCCGTGGTCCGTACTCTCGAAAGGCTGTTGCTGCAATGGCGACCCACCTTCAAGGGCCAGTGACCCCCGTGAACGGCGCCGACGCCGTACGGGTCACCGGCCTGACCCGTGCCTTCGGCGGCCAGCCGGTGATAGACCACCTCGATCTCACCCTCCGCGCGGGCGAGTTCACCGCCCTCCTCGGCCGCAGCGGCTGCGGCAAGTCGACCCTGCTGCGGGTCCTGGCCGGGCTCGACCGCGACATCGAGGGAAGCGTGCTCGTGCCGAAGCGGCGCGCGGTCGCGTTCCAGTCGCCGCGGCTGATGCCGTGGAAACGCGTCTGGCGCAACGTACTACTCGGCCTCGACGGCAAGCCCGACCGGGCCGTCGCCGAGGAGGCGTTGGCGGAGGTCGGCCTCGCGCACCGGTCCGGCGCCTGGCCCAAGACCCTGTCCGGCGGTGAGGCGCAGCGCGCCTCACTGGCCAGGGCGCTCGTACGGGAGCCCGATCTGCTCCTGCTCGACGAGCCGTTCGGCGCGCTCGACGCGCTCACCCGCATCAAGGCCCAGCAGTTGGTGGCCGAGTTGTGGCAGCGGCGCGGCTGCGCCGTCCTGCTCGTGACGCACGACGTGGAGGAGGCGCTGCTGCTCGCCGACCGCGCCCTGGTGATGCGTGACGGTGTGATCGCGTACGAGACGCCGATCGCCCTGGACCGGCCGCGCTCCGTCGGCGACCCCGCCTTCGCCGCCCTGCGCACCCGCCTGCTCACCGAGCTGGGCGTCGACGAACCCGCCGCTACCCCCGGGACGAACCGTGCCGCGTAACCGACGAGGGCTGTCCGCCGCCCTCCTCCTCTCCCTCACCCTCCTCGTCTCCGCCTGCTCCACCGACGGCAACACCGCGTCGAGTGTGGGTCTCGGCGGTGGCGGCAACACCGACGGCAAGGGAGCGGTCACCCTCAATGTCGGTGACCAGAAGGGCGGTTCGGAGGCGATCCTGCGCGCCGCCGGGGAACTGAAGGACCTCCCCTACCGGGTGAAGTGGTCCACCTTCACCTCAGGACCCCCGATGCTCGAAGCCGTCAACGCCGGTGCGGTGGACATCGGTACGGTCGGCAACACCCCGCCCGTCTTCGCCGCCGGTGCCAAGTCGAAGATCGTGGTCGTGGCCGCCGTGCACGGCGACCCCGCCGGTGAGGCGATCCTCGTCCCCAAGAACTCGCCCCTCAAGAAGACCACCGACCTCAAGGGCCGGACGGTGGCGGTCGCCCAGGGCAGCTCGGCCCACTTCCAGCTGATCGCGTCGCTCAAGGCCGCCGGCCTGAAGCTCTCCGACATCAAGGTGACCCTGCTCCAGCCCGCCGACGCGCTCGCCGCCTTCAACAGCGGCAAGGTCGACGCCTGGGCGGTCTGGGATCCGTACACCTCGCAGGTCCTGGGCAGTGGCAAGGGCCGGATCCTGACCAACGGCCAGGGTGTGGTCAACGGGCTCACCGTCCAGGTCGCCGCGCCCGCCGCGCTCAAGGACAAGAAGAAGGAACAGGCGATCGGCGACCTCATCACGCGGCTGCGCCGGGCCCAGGACTGGGTGTACGAGCACCCGGAGGCGTGGGCGAAGGTCTGGGCGAAGGACACCGGGCTGCCCTACGACGTGGCCCTCGCCGCGGTGAAGCGCAGTTACGGCACCCGGGTGCCGGTCGCGCTCGACAAGGATGCGATCGCCTCCGAGCAGCAGATCGCCGACACCTTCGCCGATCTGAAGCTGATCCCCCGCCACTTCGACTTCGCGGACTACGTGGACGGCCGCTTCAACGACAACCTGCCGCCGTCGACCTCCCCGGCGCGCAGCTACGGAAAGGCCCCCTCCTCATGAGCATCCACCTGCACTGGTTCCTCCCGACGGGCGGTGACGGGCGCACGCTCGTGGACCGTCACGCGTACACCGACGGGGGCATCACCCGCACGGGGAACACCGCCGTGACGGGGATCCGCGCGCCCGACGTCGACTACCTGGCGCAGATCGCCAAGGCGGCCGAACGCCTCGGCTTCGAGGGCGTGTTGACGCCCACGGGCACCTGGTGCGAGGACGCCTGGCTCACGACGGTGGCGCTCTCCCAGCACACCGACCGGCTCAAGTTCCTGGTGGCGTTCCGGCCCGGGGTGATCTCCCCCGTACTGGCGGCGCAGATGGCGTCCACGTACCAGCGCATCACCCGCGGCCGGCTGATGCTCAACGTGGTGACCGGCGGCGACTCCACCGAGCAGCGGCGCTTCGGCGACCACCTCGACCACGACCGGCGCTACGCCAGGACGGCGGAGTTCCTCCAGGTGGTACGGGGGGTGTGGGGCGGGCAGCCGTTCGACTTCGACGGGCAGCACTACCAGGTCGAGGGCGGGCTGACGGCGCTGCCGCCCGACCCGCTGCCACCGGTGTTCTTCGGGGGTTCCTCGGCGGCCGCGGGGCCGGTCGCCGCCGCGCACACCGACGTCTACCTGACCTGGGGCGAGCCCCCGGCGCAGGTGAAGGAGAAGATCGACTGGATCCGGGGGCTCGCGGAGGAGCGGGGCCGTACGGTCCGCTTCGGCATCCGGATGCACACCATCTCGCGGGACTCCGCGAAGGACGCCTGGGCCACGGCGAACCGGTTGCTGGACGACCTCGACCCGGAGACGGTCGCCGCCGCGCAGAAGGCGCTCGGCAGGAGCGAGTCCGTCGGCCAGCAGCGGATGCTCGCGCTGCACGGCGGCACCCGCGACCAGCTGGAGATCGCGCCCAACCTGTGGGCGGGGGTCGGGCTGGTACGGGGTGGGGCCGGGACCGCGCTGGTGGGCAGCCACGCCGATGTCGCCGACCGGATCGAGGAGTACCACGCCCTGGGGATCGAGCACTTCGTGCTGTCGGGCTACCCGCACCTGGAGGAGGCGTACTGGTTCGGGGAGGGCGTGACGCCGGAGCTGGCGCGGCGCGGGCTGCTCGCGGAGCTGGCGCCGCTGCCGGGGGCCGCGGCGGGGGGCGGGGCGCCGCTGCTGGTGTCCGGAGGGCGCTGAGGCCGCGGGGTGACGGGGCCGGGCGCGGCGGGCGCCGAGGCCGCGCGGCGGTCGCGGCCGGTGCGATCGCGGCGCGGGAAGATCCCCCCGGCCCGGGCTGTTGGTACGGGCGTGAGTGACTTCGGCGTACGCGACATCGATGTGGTGGTCATAGGCGCCGGGCAGGCGGGTCTGTCCGGCGCCCACCACCTGCGCCGGTCGGGCCTGGAGCCCGACCGGGACTTCGTCGTGCTCGACCACGCCCCGCGGCCGGGCGGTGCCTGGCAGTTCCGGTGGCCCTCGCTCACGTACGGCAGGGTCCACGGCATGCACTCGCTGCCCGGCATGGAACTGACCACGGCGGCGGCCGACGACGAGCGCCCCTCCTCGGAGGTGATCGCCGCCTACTTCGCCGCGTACGAGGACCGTTTCGACCTGCGGGTGCACCGGCCGGTGGACGTGACGGCGGTACGTGAGGGCGGGGCGGGACGGCTCCGGGTCGAGACGTCCGAGGGGGTCTGGTGGGCGCGGGCGCTGATCAACGCCACCGGCACCTGGGACCGGCCGTTCTGGCCGCGCTACCCCGGCCAGGAGACCTTCCTGGGGCGGCAGTTGCACACGGCGCACTACCCGGGCCCCGGCGCGTTCGCCGGTCTGCGGGTCGTGGTGGTGGGCGGCGGCGCCTCCGGGACCCAGCACCTGATCGAGATCGCGGAGGTGGCGGCGGACACGACCTGGGTGACCCGGCGGCCGCCCGTCTTCCGCGAGGGCCCGTTCGGCGAGGAGCAGGGCCGGGCGGCCGTCGCCCTCGTGGAGGAACGGGTCCGCCAGGGGCTTCCGCCGCTGAGCGTGGTGTCCGTGACCGGGCTGCCGGTGAACGAGGCGATCACGAAGGCCCGCGAGGAAGGCGTCCTGGACCGGCTGCCGATGTTCGACCGGATCACCCCGACGGGCGTGGCCTGGGACGACGGGCGGACGGTCGAGGCCGACGTGATCCTCTGGGCGACCGGCTTCCGGGCGGCCGTGGACCATCTGGCGCCGCTGAGGCTGCGGGAGCCGGGCGGCGGCATCAAGGTCGAGGAGACCAGGGCCGTACGGGACGAGCGGGTGCACCTGGTGGGGTACGGGCCTTCGGCCTCGACGATCGGCGCGAACCGGGCGGGCCGGGCGGCGGTACGGGACATCAGGCGGCTGCTGGCGCGGGTGCCCGAGCCGGTGTGAACCCCGGGCGGCGCGCATACCGCCCCTCAGCCGGTGCGGCTCGCGGCCCGCCGGTTCGCGTTGAACTCCGCCACGTTCCGCCGCTGCTCCGCGTAACTGGCCGTGAAGCGGGTGTCCCCCGGCGCCACGGTGACGAAGTACAGCCAGTTCCCCCGCGTCGGGCGCACGGCCGCGTTCAGCGCCTCGTTGCCCGGATTCCCGATCGGCGTGGGCGGCAGGCCCTTGCGTTCGTACGTGTTGTACGGGCTGTCGATGCCCGTGTCCTGGTACGTGGTGTCGAGCGTGCTGCGCCGGAGCCCGTAGTTGATGGTGGAGTCCATCTGGAGCGCCATGCCCCGGGCGAGCCGGTTGTGGATGACCCGGGAGACCTTGCCCATGTCGGACGCCGTGGCGGCCTCCGCCTGCACGATGCTCGCGAGGGTGACGGTCTGGTAGACGCTCACGTCGTCGAGCCGGGCCCCGTCGCTGATGTGGTGCGCGCCGAACCGCTGGTTCGCGGTGTTGACCATGAAGCTGAGCAGACTCGCCGGGGTGCTCTCCGCGTTCACCGGGTACGTCGCCGGGAACAGGTAGCCCTCCGGGTTGTCCCTCGCGGCCGGCGGGAGGTCGAGCGGTACGGACGCGGCCTTCTCGCGCGTCGTACCGGCGGCCAGGCCCAGGGCACGGTCCACGGAGGCGTACACCTGCGCGGCCCGCTGTCCCTCGGGGACGACCAGCCTGCCCGGTCCCGGGCCTTCCGAGCCCCGGTCGATCAGTACGGGCACCAGCACCGCGGCCGCGATGACCAGCACGGCCCCGGCCATGAGGACCAGGCGGCCCCGGCCCGTCAGCCGGGGGCGGCGCCCCGGCCGGCGCCTCACAGGCTCGTAGGTCATACGGGCACGCTAACCCCGGGTGATCGCCGATCACGGCACGTGGCGGTCGGCGACACGGGCGACCTCGGGGACGCCCCGCGCGCCGGCTCAGCCCCGGGGCGCGAGCGCCGCCAGGTCCTCCGCCGGGGGCAGGCTCTCCCCGGCCCCCGCGGGCCGCGTGTCCCTGCGGACCAGCGCCGCGTACCGCCCGTCCTCCCGCAGCAGCTCCTCGTGCGTGCCCCGCTCCACGACGCGCCCCGCGTCCAGGACGACGATCTGGTCGGCGTCCCTGATCGTGGAGAGCCGGTGGGCGATGGTGAGGGTGGTACGTCCTTCGGAGAGCGCGTCGATGGCCTGCTGCACCGCCTGTTCCGTACGGGTGTCCAGCGCGCTGGTGGCCTCGTCCAGGATCAGGACGGGCGGGTCGCGCAGGATCGTCCTGGCGATGGCCAGGCGCTGCTTCTCGCCGCCGGAGAACCGGTATCCGCGCTCGCCGACGAGGGTGTCGTACCCGTCGGGCAGCGAGGCGATGTGGTCGTGGATCTGGGCGGCCCTGGCGGCCGTCTCGATCTCCTCGTCCGTGGCGTCCGGCTTGGCGAAGCGGAGGTTCTCGGCGACGGACGCGTGGAAGAGGTAGGTCTCCTGGGAGACGACTCCGACCGCGCGGGCGAGGGTGTCGAAGTCCAGGTCCCGTACGTCCACCCCGTCGAGGAGGACCCGGCCGCCGGTCACGTCGTACAGCCGGGGCACCAGGTAGCTGAGGGTCGACTTGCCGGATCCCGTGGGCCCGACGACGGCGAGGCTGCCGCCGGCCGGGACCGTGAGGTCGATGCCGCTCAGGGTCCGGCCGCCCTTGCCCTCGTAACTGAAGTCGACGCCCTCGAAGCGGACCTCGCCGCCGATCTTGTCGAGACGGACGGGCTCGGCGGGCTCGGTGATGTCGACCCGCAGGTCGAGGTATTCGAAGATGCGCTGGAAGAGCGCCAGGGACGTCTGCATCTGCACACCGGTGGAGAGCAGGCTCACCGCCGGGCGGAACAGGCCCTGCTGGAGCGAGACGAAGGCGACGAGCGTGCCGATGGAGACGGCGGTCCCGCTCGCGTGCAGCGCGAGGCCCGCGACCCAGTAGATGACCGCGGGCATGGCGGCCATCACGATGCCGATGGTCGACATGCGCCAGCGTCCGGCCATGTTCGACCGCACTTCCAGATCCACGAGCTGCTCGGACTCGTCGGCGAACGCCTTCGTGAGCGAGTCGGCCCGGCCCATCGTGCGGCCGAGGAGGATGCCGCTGACGGAAAGCGACTCGGTGATGTTGGCCGCCATCGTGGCCATCTGGCGCTGGCGCTGGGTGGTGATCTTCTTGCGCTCGCGGCCGACGCGGCGGCTGATCCACACGAAGACCGGCAGCAGGAGCATGGAGACGAGCGTGAGCCGCCAGTCCAGCGCGAGCATCGCGACGACCGTGGCGACGACGGCCGTGAGGTTGGAGACCAGGGAGGTCGCGGTGGAGGTCACGGTCGCCTGCATGCCGCCGATGTCGTTGGCGATGCGCGACTGGACCTCGCCGGTCCGGGTCCTGGTGAAGAAGGCGAGCGGCATGCGCTGGAGCTGGGCGTACACGCCGGTGCGCAGGTCGTGCATGACGCGCTGGCCGACCGTCGTGGAGATGAGGGTCTGGAGGACGCCGAACACGCTGTTGACGACGGCGGTGAGGATCATGCCGAGGGCGAGCAGGCTCAGCAGGCCCGTACGCCCTTGGGGGATCGCGGTGTCGAGGATCTCGCGCAGCAGGAACGGCGAGGCGACGGAGACCAGCGACGAGGCGCCGACGAGCAGGCCCACGACGGCGAGACGGCCGCGGTAGGGGCGGAAGAGACGGAAGATGCGCCGCAGCTCGGCGGGCTGCTCCTGGCCGGGCGCGCCGCTGTCGGGGCCGTCGGGTCTTGCGCCGGTACCGTCGACGGCCTTGGTGCCGGCGCTGATGTCGGCGGCCGGACCGGTGCCGGGGCTGGTCCCAGTGCTGTTCCTGTTGCTGGGCGAGGGTGTCCAGGTGGAGGCGTGCGGATTCACGTGCGGGTTCATGGGCTCCTTCGAGAGGTGTCGATACTTCCCTGAGCATAGCCGACTGTTACCTATGCTCACAATGAGCGTGGTCCTGATATTATTCCGCCATGGACACCCCCGATGCCGACGGCATGCTGGCCGAGCAGCTGTTGCGTCTGACCCGGCGGCTCCATCGCCTCCAGAAGCGCCAGCTGGAGCCGATCGGCATCACGCCCGCGCAGGCGAGACTGCTGCGCACGGTCGCGACGTACGACACCCCGCCCCGGATGGCCGATCTGGCCGCGCGGCTGGAAGTGGTCCCCCGCGCGGTGACCACGCTGGTCGACGGTCTGGAGGCGAGCGGCTGGGTCCGCCGCGCCCCCGACCCGACCAATCGCAGGGTGGTACGGATCGAGCTGACCGACACCGGCACGGCCACGCTCAAGTCGCTTCGCCTGGCCCGGCGTTCGGCCGCCACGGAGATCCTGGCGCCGCTGACCGGCGAGCAGCGCGAGACGCTGGGCGGGCTGCTGGAGGCCCTGGTCGACGGGACGGCGGCGCGGCGCTGCTGATCCCGCGCGGCACTGCCGGCCACCTGCCCGTGGCCCGGCGGATGGCTCGATTCCGCTCGTCGGGGAGAAAATCGATTGCTCCGGGCCGGGCGGGAGGGCGAACCTTGCACGGTTTGGGCCACTCCACCAGTCATGGGACATCATGCAGATTCGCGACCTTCCGTATCCAGATCCGGGCATTCCCGACGCGCGGTCGGGCCCCCGGTTCCTGCTGTGGCTCGGACGCAACCAGCTCGGCGGGCAGCTCAAGGCCGTCGCCTGGGGACTGCTGCACCACCTGGGCATCGCCGGGCTCCCGGTCGGCGCCGGGCTCGCCGTCCAGGCCGTGGTGGACCGCTCGGGCGCGCGCCTCGCCTGGGCCGGCGGCCTCATCGCGCTGTGCGGCGCCGCCATCGCCGTCGGCGACACGATGCTGCACCGCACCGCCGTCACCAACTGGATCACCGCCGCCGCGCGCGTCCAGCAGCTCCTGGCCCGCAAGACGGCCGAGCTGGGTTCGGCGCTGACCCGCCGGGTCGCCGCGGGGGAGGTCGTGGCGGTCTCCACGGGTGACGTGGAGAAGGTGGGCTGGTTCGTGGAGGCGCTGTCGCGCTTCCTGGCCGCCGCCCTCGCGATCGTCGTGATCTGCGTGGGGCTGACGCTCTACCTGCCCGAGCTGGGCTGGATCGTCGCCGCCGGGGTGCCGGTGCTCGCGCTGGCCGTGCTGCCGCTGCTCCCCCGGGCCACCCAACGCGCGGACATCCAGCGGGAGAAGGCGGGCAAGGCCACCGAACTGGCCTCGGACACCGTGGCGGGGCTGCGCGTCCTGCGCGGCATCGGCGGCGAGGAGTTGTTCCTCGGGCGCTATCGCACCGCGTCCCAGGAGGTCAGGAAGGCCGCCGTCCGCAGCGCGCGGATGTGGTCGCTTATCTCGGCCGTCCAGGTCCTGCTGCCGGGCGTGCTGCTCATCACGGTGGTCTGGTACGGCGCGCACCTCGCGCTCGACGGGCGGATCGGCGTCGGCGGGCTGGTGACCGTCTACAGCGCGGTGACGCTGCTGCTCTTCCCGCTGGGCCAGTTCGAGGAGATCGCGATGGCGTACTCGTTCTCGCGGCCCTCGGCGAAGCGCGCGGCGCGGGTGCTGTCGCTGGAGCGGACCTCGTACGACGACGAGCGTGGCCTCCTGGACGACGCGCGGCCGACCGGGGACCTGTACGACCCCGCGACCGGGCTGCTGGCCCCCGCGGGTCTGCTGACCGCCGTGGTGTGCGGCGACCCGGACGCGGCGGGGCTGCTCGCCGAACGCCTGGGCGGGCACGCGGCCGAGGAGGAGAAGAGCCCGTCGGTGCTGCTCGGCGGGGTGGCGCTGGACGACCTGCCGCTGGACGCGGCGCGGGCCAGCGTCCTCGTACAGGACAAGGATCCGGTGCTGCTGTCGGGCACGCTCACGGAGCTGCTCGACGTGCCGGCCTCCGGCGCGGTCGACGCCGGGAAGGCGCTGGACGCGGCGCAGTGCGACGACGTGCTGGACGCGCTCGCGCAGGCGTCGGTGGACGGCAGCGGTGACCCGATGTCGTCGCGGATCACCGAGCGCGGGCGCTCGCTGTCCGGTGGGCAGCGGCAGCGGCTCGCGCTGGCGCGTTCGCTGGTCACGGACCCGGAGGTGCTGGTCCTCGACGAGCCGACGTCGGCCGTGGACTCGCACACGGAGGCCCGGATCGCGCAAGGCGTCAAGGAATTGCGGGCGGGCCGTACGACGGTGGTGTTCGCGTCCTCGCCACTGCTGCTCGACGCCGCCGACCGGGTGGTGTTCGTCCACGAGGGGGCGGTGGCCGCGGTGGGCGGACACCGCGAGCTGGTGCGGACTGACGCGCGCTACCGCGCGGTCGTGACACGCGAGACGGAGGCGGAGGGCGAACAGCTCTCCGTACAGGACGAGTTGACGCCGGCGTCCGCGCGGGCCCGGGAAGAGATCGAGGAATCGGCATGATCGGCCTGTCTCCCCCGGCGTTCGATCCGGCGGCCCCGGAATCGGCGACGACCCTGCCCGTCGGGACGCCCGCGACGGTCCGGGCCTACGTGGGCGAACTGCTGCGGCGGCACCGCCGGGCGTTCGTCCTGCTCGTCACGGTCAACGCGGTCGCGGTGGTCGCGTCGATGGTCGGCCCGTACCTGCTCGGCTCGCTGGTCGAGGATCTCTCGGAAGGCGCGCGCGACCTCCATCTGGAGCGCGTCGCGGTGGTGTTCGCGGTCGCGCTGACCGTGCAGACGGTCTTCACGCGGCTGGTACGGCTGCGCGGCGCGATGCTCGGCGAGGAGATGCTCGCCGACCTGCGGGAGGACTTCCTCGTCCGGGCGGTCGGGCTGCCGCCCGGCGTGCTGGAGCGGGCCGGGACGGGCGATCTGCTGTCCCGGATCACCACCGACATCGACCGGCTGGCGAACGCGATGCGGGAGGCCGTGCCGCAGCTCGCCATCGGTGTCGTGTGGGCGGCGCTGCTGCTCGGCGCGCTGACCGTCACCGCGCCGCCGCTGGCGCTGGCCGTGCTGGTCGCGGTGCCGCTGGTGGTGGCGGGCTGCCGCTGGTACTTCAAGCGGGCGCCGTCCGCGTACCGCTCGGAGGCCGCCGGGTACGCGGCGGTCGCCGCGATGCTCACCGAGACCGTCGACGCGGGCCGGACGATCGAGGCGCACCGCCTCGGCGCGCGCCGCGTCGCTCTGTCGGACCAGCGGGTGAAGGAGTGGACCGCGTGGGAGCGGTACACGCTGTGGCTGCGGTCGGTGCTCTTCCCGGTCATCAACCTGACCCATACGACGATCTTCCTGTCCGTGCTGATGATCGGCGGGGTCTTCGTCCTCCAGGACTGGATCACCGTCGGGCAGCTGACGACGGGCGCGCTGCTGTCGCAGATGCTGGTGGAGCCGGTCGGGCTGATCCTGCGCTGGTACGACGAGCTCCAGGTCGCCCAGGTGTCCATCGCGCGGCTCGTCGGCGTGCGGGACATCGAGCCGGACGGGGGCGACGAGTCGGTCGTCCCGGACGGCAGGACCGTCAGCGCCGACGACGTGCGGTTCGGCTACCGCGCGGGGGTGGACGTCCTGCACCAGGTGACGCTGGACGTCCCGCCGGGGACCCGGCTGGCGCTGGTCGGCCCCTCGGGGGCGGGGAAGTCGACGCTGGGGCGGCTGCTCGCGGGCATCTACGGTCCCCGGACCGGCCATGTCACGCTCGGCGGGGCCGAGTTGTCCCGGATGCCGGCGGAGCGGGTGCGGCGGCATGTGGCGCTGGTCAACCAGGAACACCACGTGTTCGTGGGGTCGTTGCGCGACAACCTGCTGCTGGCCCGCACGGACGCGGCGGACGCGGAGCTGTGGGCGGCGCTGGGCGCGGTGGACGCGGACGGGTGGGCGCGGGGGCTGGACTCGGGGCTGGAGACGGAGGTCGGTTCCGGGAGTACGGCGCTGACCCCGGCCCAGGCCCAGCAGGTCGCCCTGGCCCGCCTCGTCCTGGCGGACCCGCACACCCTGGTGCTGGACGAGGCGACGTCCCTGCTGGACCCCCGGGCGGCCCGGCACCTGGAGCGCTCGCTGGCGCGGGTGCTGGACGGCCGCACGGTGGTGGCGATCGCCCACCGCCTGCACACCGCGCACGACGCGGACGTCATCGCGGTGGTGGAGGAGGGGCGGATCAGCGAACTGGGGAGCCACGAGGAGTTGGTGGCGGCCGGAGGGGCTTACGCGGCGTTGTGGCGGTCCTGGCACGGGTAGTGCGCGCCGCGCGCGACCTGGTGGCCGAACCTGTTGTCCTCAAGCGCCGGACGGGCTTGGTTTGTGCGTCTGTCCGGTGCGCGGGCGCGGCTTACCGATGCCCTCAAACGCCGGGCGGGCTGGAGTGGGCTCGGGCTCGATGACCGTGCGGGTCAAAGATGTCCTCAATCGCCGGACGGGCTTGAGGGGGTCAGGTGGTTGTGGGGGTGAAGTAGTGGCCCTGGTCCAGGTCTTCCAGGAGGGTGGGGTGGGTCGGGTGCCAGTCCAGTAGGTCGCTGGTGCGGGTGGCGGAGGCGGGGCTGTCCAGGGCGAGGAGCGGGGCCAGCCAGGTGAAGTGGGCGGCCGCTTCGTCCGGGGCGAACGAGACCACGGGCACGTCGAGGTGGCGTCCTATCACCTCGGCGACGGCCCGGATCGGTACGCCTTCGTCCCCGACCGCGTGCAGGGTGGAGCCCGCCGGGGCGCTCTCCAGGGCCCGGCGGAAGAGGTCCGCCGCATCGGCTCGGTGTACGGCCGACCAGCGGTGGGCGCCGTCGCCGACGTAGCCCGAGACGCCCTTCTCACGGGCGAGGGCGACCAGGGAGGCGACGAAGCCGTTGTCGCCGTCGCCGTGGACGGTCGGCGACAGCCGTACGACCGACGACCGGACGCCGCGGTCGGCGAGGGCGGTCGTCGCGTGCGCGTTGCTGATCCGCTGGGTCGGGCCGCCGGCGCCCCGGGCGTCCGGTGCCAGGCCGTCCCGTTCCGTGGCGAGCCGTCCCGGCGCCACGCCGAGCAGCCCGGAAGCGATAACGAAGGGCCGGTCCGAGCCCGCGAGCACCTCGCCGAACGTGTCGACGGCCACGCGGTCCGCGTCGACGGCCTCCTCGTAGCGGCCGCTGAACGCGATGTCGTGCTTGAACGCGAGGTGAATCACGCCGTCGGACTCGGCGGCGGAGTCGCGCAGGACGTGCAGGTCGTCGAGCGTGCCGCGGCGCACGTCGGCGCCGGCCCGGGTGAGGGTGTCGGCCGCGGTGTCCGAGCGGGCGAGGCCGAGGACCTTGTGACCGGCCCGGATGAGTTCGGGGACTACGGCGGAGCCGATCCAGCCGGACGCGCCGGTGAGGAACACACGCATGGGGAGACCTCCTGGGTCATTGATGATGTCAGTTGCTGTCATCACTAACGTAACACCCCATGTCAGTGACTGCCATCACGTAGGATCGGGGCATGAGTCGATGGGAGCCCGACGCGCGCGGACGGCTGGAGCGGGCGGCGCTGGAGCTGTACAGCGAGCGGGGGTTCGAGCAGACGACGGCGGCGCAGATCGCAGAACGTGCGGGGCTGTCCGAGCGGACGTTCTTCCGGCACTACGCCGACAAGCGCGAGGTGCTCTTCGGCGGGGCGCGCCTGCTGGAACAGACCTTCGTGGAGACGCTGGCCGCGGTCCCGGAGGCGGTCGCGCCGATGGACGCGATGGGGGTGACGCTGGAGGTGGTCGCGGAGGTCTTCGCGGACCGGTACGAGCCTGCCCGGCAGCGTCAGGCGGTGATCGCGGCCAACGCGGAACTGCGGGAGCGCGAGCTGATCAAGCTGGCGTCGTTGTCCTCGGCGCTGGCGAGTACGTTCCGGGGGCGCGGGGTGGAGGACACGGCGGCGCGCCTGGCGGGGGAGGCGGGGGTGGCGGTGTTCAAGGTGGGGTTCGAGCGGTGGATGGGGGATGGGGGGCGGGGGTTGGGGGAGCATTTGGGGGAGGCGCTTGTTGAGTTGCGGCGGTTGGTGGTGGCGGGTTCCGCTTGACGGCGCCCGGTGCGCGGGCGCGGCTTACCGATGTCCTCAATCGCCGGACGGGCTGGGGTTGGCTCGGGCCCGATGACCATGCGGGTCAAGGACGTCCTCAATCGCCGGACGGGCTGGAGGGGGTTGCGGTCGGGCGGGACCGTTGCGGTCAAAGATGTCCTCAAGCGCCGGACGGGCTGAAAACAAGCCCGGGCGGGCGAGCCTGTTTGGGCGCGCGCCTGGAAGGGGGGCGGGTAGGGGTCGTGTCCGGAACGTAGAGCGTGTTTTGTGTCGCGTGACGGGGGCTAGCAGGACAGCTGGTTGCGCGCGACGTAAAACATGCAGTGCAGGACATGGCCCCTGCCCGACCCCCGGCGACAACCCGAGGATCGGATCCCGGCCGCAGCGGGCACAATCAAGCCCGTCCGGCGATTGAGGACAACACGCGCGGCCGCGTCAGACGATGCCCAGGGCGAACGCCGCCCCCACCGCCCCCAGGACCATGAACGCCGGTGTCAGGACCTTCAGCTCCACCCAGCTCCCCGCGCGGAAGCGGATCGCCTTCGGGGGGCCCAGGGCGTACCAGCGCTTGCGGCCCAGGGGGATGGGCCACAGGATCGGGCAGCCCGAGACCGTCAGGGCGTCGCCGATGTCGTGCACCAGCGCGCCCAGCACGATCGGCAGGCCCAGCCACAGGTACTCCTGGCCGGGTGCGTTGAACAGCCAGTCGGAACCGTTGCCCGGCTGGTCCAGGATCCCCGCGAGGTTCCACGCGGACGTCGCGCCCAGGAGCCAGACCAGGATGTCGCTCGACATGCGCGCGGCCCGCCACAGCAGCCCCTCCACCGCGAGCACCAGGTGCACGAAGAGGATGAAGAGCACCGCCCAGCGCCCGCCCACGAGCGCCAGCCCCGACGCGCCCGCGCCGATCGCGACGGCCCACAGCCAGGTGTGCGTCAGGGTCCGGTGCCCGCCGCTCCTGCGGGCGTCACCGGGCTTCTTCGTCGCCTTGTAGACCGCGTACGACAGCTTGTCGACGATCTCGCACATCCGCTTCGAGACCGGGCCGAAGGCCCGCGATATCGTCGCGGCCTTGTGATCCAGGTCGGGTGCCAGCGCGGCCCCCGCGGTGATCAGCGCGCCGACCACCAGTACCGGCCACGGCATGCTGTGGCCGGCGGCCGCCGCCGCGGCGCCCACCCCCAGCCAGGCCGCAGCCCCTGACAGTGAGTGTGCCGGTCCCATCATGGTCGTACCCGCCCCATTGCAGTTGTGGTGATGCTCAGTTGACAGGGCAGAGTACCGCTCATGATCTTCGGCCGGACGGCCGGTTCCCGCCGGAGGGCGCGAGGCAGGCAAGATGGGGTGGTGACCCTCATTGATCAGCTGCCGCCGACCGCCGACCCCGACGCCCTCTTCGAGGCCTTCACCACCTGGGCCGAGGGCGAGGGCATCACGCTCTACCCGGCTCAGGAGGAAGCGCTGATCGAGGTGGTCTCGGGGGCGAACGTGATCGTCTCGACCCCCACGGGCTCCGGGAAGAGCCTCATCGCGGCGGGCGCGCACTTCGCCGCCCTGGCGCAGGACAAGGTCACGTTCTACACCGCGCCGATCAAGGCCCTGGTGTCCGAGAAGTTCTTCGACCTGTGCAAGCTCTTCGGCACCGAGAACGTCGGGATGCTGACCGGTGACGCGTCGGTCAACGCCGACGCCCCGGTCATCTGCTGCACGGCCGAGGTGCTCGCGTCCATCGCGCTGCGGGACGGCAAGCAGGCGGACGTCGGCCAGGTCGTGATGGACGAGTTCCACTTCTACGCGGAGCCGGACCGCGGCTGGGCCTGGCAGATCCCGATCCTGGAGCTGCCGCAGGCGCAGTTCATCCTGATGTCCGCGACCCTCGGCGACATGTCGCGGTTCGAGGAGGACCTGACCCGCAGGACGGGCCGCCCGACCTCGGTCGTGCGGTCGGCGACGCGCCCGGTGCCGCTGTACTACGAGTACAAGCTGACGCCCATCACCGAGACCCTGACCGAGCTGCTGGAGACCAAGCAGGCGCCGGTCTACATCGTGCACTTCACGCAGGCCGCCGCCGTCGAGCGGGCGCAGTCGCTGATGAGCATCAACATGTGCAGCCGCGAGGAGAAGGACCGGATCGCCGACCTGATCGGCAGTTTCCGCTTCACCACCAAGTTCGGCCAGAACCTCTCGCGGTACGTGCGGCACGGGATCGGCGTGCACCACGCGGGCATGCTGCCCAAGTACCGGCGCCTGGTGGAGAAGCTGGCGCAGGCGGGGCTGTTGAAGGTGATCTGCGGTACGGACACGCTCGGCGTGGGCGTCAACGTGCCCATCCGTACGGTGTTGTTCACCGCCCTGACCAAGTACGACGGCACGCGGGTACGGACGTTGCGCGCGCGGGAGTTCCACCAGATCGCCGGGCGGGCGGGGCGGGCCGGCTTCGACACGGCCGGGCTGGTCGTCGCGCAGGCGCCCGAGCACGTCGTGGAGAACGAGAAGGCGCTCGCCAAGGCGGGTGACGACCCGAAGAAGCGCCGCAAGGTGGTCAGGAAGAAGGCCCCGGAGGGCTTCGTCGCCTGGTCGGAGACGACCTTCGACAAGCTGATCGACTCCGACCCCGAGCCGCTGACCTCGCGTTTCCGGGTCACGCACACCATGCTGCTGTCGGTCATCGCCCGGCCGGGCAACGCCTTCGAGGCGATGCGCCACCTGCTGGAGGACAACCACGAGCCGCGCAGGCAGCAGCTGCGGCACATCCGCCGGGCCCTCGCCATCTACCGCTCGCTGCTGGACGGCGGTGTGGTGGAGCGGCTGGAGACCCCGGACGCGGAGGGCAGGATCGTCCGCCTCACCGTCGACCTCCAGCAGGACTTCGCGCTGAACCAGCCGCTGTCCACGTTCGCGCTGGCCTCGTTCGAGCTGCTGGACCCCGAATCCCCGTCGTACGCGCTGGACATGGTGTCGGTCGTCGAGTCCACGCTCGACGATCCGCGGCAGATCCTGGCGGCGCAGCAGAACAAGGCGCGCGGCGAGGCGGTCGGCGCGATGAAGTCCGAGGGGATCGAGTACGAGGAGCGGATGGAGCGGCTCCAGGAGATCACGTACCCGAAGCCGCTGGAGGAGCTGCTCGTGCACGCGTACAACGTGTACCGCACGAGCCATCCGTGGGTCGGCGACCACCCCGTCTCGCCGAAGTCCGTGATCCGGGACATGTACGAACGGGCCCTGTCCTTCACGGAATTCACGTCCCACTACGAGCTGGCCAGGACCGAGGGCATCGTCCTGCGCTATCTGGCGGGCGCGTACAAGGCGCTGGAACACACCATTCCGGACGATCTGAAGTCGGAGGACCTGGAGGATCTGACCGCCTGGCTGGGCGAGATGGTCCGTCAGGTGGACTCCAGTCTGCTCGACGAGTGGGAGCAGTTGGCCAACCCCGAGGTGGAGACGGCCGAGCAGGCGCAGGAGAAGGCGGACCAGGTGCGCCCGGTCACGGCGAACGCGCGTGCCTTCCGGGTCCTGGTGCGCAACGCGATGTTCCGCCGGGTGGAGCTGGCGGCGCTGGACCGTGTCAACGACCTGGGCGAGCTGGACGGCGACTCGGGCTGGGACGCGGACCGGTGGGGCGAGGCGATGGACGCGTACTGGGACGAGTACGAGGACCTGGGCACCGGTCCCGACGCCCGCGGCCCCAAGCTGCTGTCCATCGAGGAGGACGCCGAGCACGGCCTGTGGCGGGTCCGGCAGACGTTCGCCGACCCGAACGGCGATCATGACTGGGGCATCGGCGCGGAGGTGGACCTCGCGGCCTCCGACGAGGAGGGCCGGGCCGTCCTGCGCGTGACGTCGGTGGGCCAGCTCTCCGCGGTCCGCTGACCGGTGGCGGGCGACGGGGCGAAGAAGAGACACAAGGAGCGCATCACACCATGACGAACCCCGCCGAGCGGCTGGTCGACCTCCTCGATCTGGAGCGGATCGAGGTCGACATCTTCCGCGGCCGCAGCCCCCAGGAGTCCCTGCAACGGGTCTTCGGGGGTCAGGTCGCGGGCCAGGCGCTGGTCGCGGCCGGCCGTACCACCGACGGCGACCGGCCGGTCCACTCACTGCACGCGTACTTCCTGCGCCCGGGGCGCCCCGGCGTCCCGATCGTCTACCAGGTGGAACGGGTCAGGGACGGACGGTCGTTCACCACCCGCCGGGTGACGGCCGTGCAGGAGGGCCGGACGATCTTCAACCTGACGGCGTCCTTCCACCGCCCCGAGGAGGGCGGGATCGAGCACCAACTGCCGCCGCGGCTCGACTTCCCCGACCCCGAGTCGCTGCCGACGGTCGCGGAGGAGGTACGGGAGCATCTGGGCGGCCTGCCGCAGTCGTTGGAGCGGATGGCCAGGCGCCAGCCCTTCGACATCCGGTACGTGGACCGGCTGCGCTGGACGCGCGAGGAGATCCAGGACGCGGACCCGCGCAGCGCGGTGTGGATGCGCGCGGTGGGGCCGCTGGGGGACGATCCGCTGGTGCACACCTGCGCGTTGACGTACGCGAGTGACATGACCTTGCTCGACGCCGTACGGATTCCAGTTGAACCCCTCTGGGGCCCGCGGGGATTCGACATGGCGAGCCTGGATCACGCCATGTGGTTCCATCACCCGTTCCGCGCCGACGAGTGGTTCCTGTACGACCAGGAGTCGCCGATCGCGACGGGCGGCCGGGGGCTGGCGCGCGGCCGGATCTACGACCGGGCGGGCACGCTGCTGGTGTCGGTGGTGCAGGAAGGGCTGTTCCGGCGGCACGCCGCCGAGGGGTAGCCACCGTCCCGCCCGGGAACGGCCACCCGGCGCCCCGGGTCAGAAGCCGGGGATCGGGTCCTGGTCGGCCTCGCGCCGCCGGGTCCTGATGTCCGGCGCGGGCGGGTGCAACTTGGCGTCGCAGTCGGGCCCGAGACCGCTGCGCCGGGACGCCGTACCGCGCAGGGGGCGGCCGCACATGCGGCACCGGACCAGGCCGCGGGCGGGCTCCGGGGCGGAGCCCGGCGGCGGGCCGGGCGCCGGTCCGTCCGGCGGGAACAGGTCCGGTTGACGGGAATCGGGCATGCCCCACGTCTACCACCCCGGCCGCCGCTCCGGTACGGCCGGCCCGGTGCACGACGGGCGTGACCCCCTGATCGCCGCGCGGGCGGCGGGTCCACAATGGACGGACACCGCCTGCACCGAGGAGACCCAGGATGACCCTGTACGACATTCCGCTGCGCACACTCGCCGGTGAGCCGACCTCGCTCGCGGCGTACGAGGGCAAGGCGGTTCTGGTGGTGAACGTGGCGTCCAAGTGCGGCCTCACCCCGCAGTACACCGGGCTGGAGCAGCTTCAGAAGGAGTACGGCGACCGCGGGTTCACCGTGCTCGGGGTGCCCTGCAACCAGTTCGCCGGGCAGGAGCCGGGCAGCGCCGAGGAGATCCAGGCCTTCTGCTCGGCGACGTACGGCGTGAGCTTCCCGCTCCTGGAGAAGGTGGACGTGAACGGTGACCAGCGTCACCCCCTCTACGTGGAGCTGACGAAGACGGCGGACGCGGAGGGCGGCGCGGGTGATGTGAGCTGGAACTTCGAGAAGTTCCTGCTCTCGCCGAAGGGCGAGGTCGTGGCCCGCTTCCGGCCCACCACCGAGCCCGGAGCCCCCGAACTGGTCGCGGCCGTCGAGGCGCAGCTGTCCGCCTGAGCGTCACGGGACGCGCCGCCCGCCCGCGCCGGAGGGTTCCGGCGGGGGCGGGCGGCTCCGGCCGTCGCGGCGGTTCCGGCGTCTCAGCGGATGGGCATGCCCGACAACGTGCGGGCGATGACCAGGCGCTGGATCTCGCTCGTCCCCTCGAAGATGGTGTAGATCGCGCTGTCGCGGTGCATCCGCTCGACCGGGTACTCCCGGGTGTAGCCGTTGCCGCCGAGTATCTGCACGGCCTGCGCCGTGACCTCCTTCGCGGTCTCGCTTGCGTACAGCTTCGACATCGAGCCCTCGGCCGAGTCGAACGGCTTGCCCGCCGCCGCCATCCAGGACGCGCGCCACACGAGCAGGCGGGCGGCGTCCACGCGCGTGCGCATGTCGGCGAGCTGGAAGGCGATGCCCTGGTTGTCGATGATCGGCCGGCCGAACTGGGTCCGGGTCCTGGCGTAGTCGAGCGCGACCTCGTACGCGGCCCTGGCGGTGCCGACGGCCATCGCGCCGACCGCCGGGCGGGAGGCCTCGAAGGTGGCCATGGCCGCGTTCCGCACCCGCTCGCCGCCGGGCGCCGCCGCGCGCTTGCGGGCCCGGGCGAGGCGTTCGTCGAGCTTCTCCTTGCCGCCGAGGAGGCAGTGGCCGGGGATCCTGACGTCCTCCAGGACGACTTCGGCGGTGTGGGAGGCGCGGATGCCGTGCTTCCTGAACTTCTGCCCCTGGGAGAGGCCGGGGGTGCCGGGCGGTACGACGAAGGAGGCGTGGCCCTTGGTGCCCAGCGCCGGGTCGACGACGGCGACCACGACGTGGACGTGGGCGATGCCGCCGTTGGTCGCCCAGGTCTTGGTGCCGTTCAAGACCCATTCGCCGGTGGCCTCGTCGTGGACGGCGCGGGTCCGCATGGCGGCGACGTCGGAGCCCGCGTCGGGTTCCGAGGAGCAGAAGGCGGCCAGCTTCACGTCGTCGGCGTCGCCGTACATCTGGGGCACCCAGGTGCCGATCTGTTCCTCGGTGCCGTTGGCGAGGACGCCGACGGCCGCCAGGCCCGTACCGACGATCGACAGGGCGATGCCCGCGTCGCCCCAGAACAGCTCCTCCATCGTGAGGGGGATGCCGAGGCCCGTGGGGTCGAAGTACTGCTGGGCGTAGAAGTCGAGGGAATAAATTCCGATCTTGGCGGCTTCCTGGATGATCGGCCAGGGTGTCTCCTCACGCTCGTCCCACTCGGCGGCGGCCGGGCGCATGACGTCCGCGGCGAAGCCGTGGAGCCAGTCGCGGACCTGCTTCTGGTCGTCGTTGAGTTCGAGCGTGAACTCGGCCATCGTTCCCCTCCGGTACTGTGTCGCTTGCGCTTGTTACTCGCGGTAACCGCAGTCTGTTACTCGCAAGTAGCCGATGTCAACCGGCCAAGGAGCGGGCGGCATCGCCGAGCAGTGGGGTGTTACGTTGCCCGGGCGTCACGGATATCGCAGGGCGGGGAGAGGCACGATGGAGACCACACAGCAGGCCGATCAGCAGCGATCGGCGCAGCAGCGCCGGCGCCAACTGCTGGAAGCCGCGGACCGGGTGGTGCTCCGGGACGGCCCCCAGGCCTCCATGAACGCCATCGCCGCGGAGGCGGGCATCACCAAGCCGATCCTCTACCGGCACTTCGGCGACAAGGGCGGCCTGTACAAGGCGCTGGCCAAGCGTCACACGGACGCCCTGCTCGACGCGTTGCGGGCGGCGCTCGACGCGCCCGCGGAGCGCCGCCAGCGGGTCGAGGCGACGCTCGACACGTATCTCGCCGCGATCGAGGCGAGGCCGCAGGTCTACCGCTTCCTGATGCACCCCGCCGAGGACAGCCAGCCGCCCGAGCAGGGCTTCGACGTGGGCCGGCACTCGGTCCCGCTGCTGCGGCGCCTGGGTGAGGAATTGGCCAAGGTCATCGAGGACCGGGTCGACCTCGGACCCGACAGCCAGCAGCTGGCGCGGGTCTGGGGGCACGGCATCGTCGGCATGATGCACGGCGCGGGCGACTGGTGGCTCGGGGAACGCCCCTGCCCGCGCGAGCAGTTGGTGCGCAGCCTGGCGGATCTGCTGTGGGGCCGCCTGGCGGTCGCGGGCGACCGCACGGGCGGACCGGCGTTCTGACATGCCCCGGAACCGGACAGGCGCGGTACGCGGCCGGTCGGGCCCGGTACGTACGGGTCCCGCGGGCCCGCCACGTACGGACCCCGGCCCCGCCGGCCGCGGGTCAGCCCGTCAGGGCGCCCGGCACCCGGCGGCCCGCCCGCAGCGCCCTGGCCTTGCGCCACCCCGTGAGCCGGTCGGTGTAGACCGTCCCGGCCAGGTGGTCGCACTCGTGCTGGAGGCAACGGGCGAAGAACCCGGTGCCCTCCACCCGTACCGGCGCGCCGTCCAGGGTGAACCCCTCCACGACGGCCCGGTCGAACCGCTCGGTTCCGGCCTCGACGCCCGGCAGCGAGAGACAGCCCTCGGGGCCGCGGAGGACAATGCCGTCCGCCTCCGTCAGCCGCGGATTGACGAGGTGCCCGAGATGGCGGACGTCCTCGTCGTCCGGGCAGTCGTACACGAACACCCGTTGCGCGACCCCGATCTGGCAGGCCGCCAGGCCGACACCCCGGGCGGCGTACATCGTCGCGAAAAGGTCCTCGACCAGCGACGCGAGGTCGGGGCCGAAGTCGGTGACGGCTTCGCAGGGGGCGTGCAGCACCGGATCGCCCAGCAATCTCATGGCTCGTACTCGCCCGGAACTGCCGGGGATCGGACGGTTTCGCATGACGCTCAGGGTACGGTCCAGCGTGACCCCCGCCTTCTGCCCGGTGCCGCGGTTCGGGGCCCTGGCCGGATCTCGATAGGCTGACCCACGGACCGACGCAAGGAGGATCAAGGACGATGGCAGGCAACACGGAGCCGCTGTCGCCGCGGGCCAAGTTGGCCGTGACGGCGGGCAAGGCCGCGGCGGCGGTGTCGCGCGCGGCTGGCCGCGGCAGCGGATCGGTGATCGGCGGGAAGGTGGCGCTGAAGCTCGACCCCGATCTGCTGGGGCGGCTGGCGCAGCACCTGGACGTCATCCTCGTGTCGGCGACGAACGGCAAGACCACCACCACACGGCTGATCGCCGAGGCGCTGGGCGCCGCGGGACCCGTCGTGTCGAACGCGCTCGGCGCCAACATGCCGGCGGGGATCACCTCCGCCCTGGCGGGCGGCTCGGACGCGAAGTACGGCGTGATCGAGGTGGACGAGAAGTACCTCGCGGGTGTGGCGCGCGACACCACGCCGAAGGCGATCGCGCTGCTGAACCTCTCGCGCGACCAGCTCGACCGCGCCGCCGAGACCCGGATGCTCGCCGAGAAGTGGCGCGAGGGCCTGGCCGGCACGAAGGCCGTGGTCATCGCCAACGCGGACGACCCGCTGATCGTCTGGGCCGCCTCCTCCTCCCCCAACGTGGTGTGGGTGGCGGCGGGCCAGGAGTGGAAGGACGACGCCTGGTCGTGCCCGTCCTGCGGCGGTGTGATGCAGCGCCCCGGGGACGACTGGTTCTGCGGCGAGTGCGGTTTCCGCAGGCCCTCGCCGAGCTGGGCGCTGCACGGCGACCACGTCCTCGACCCGCACGGTTCGGCGTGGCCGATCCACCTCCAGCTGCCGGGCCGGGCGAACAAGTCGAACGCGGCCACCTCCGCGGCCGTCGTGGCGACCTTCGGGGTCCCGCCGCAGGTGGCGCTGGAGCGGATGTACCAGGTGCAGGCCGTCGCCGGCCGGTACGACGTGGTGTCCTTCCACAACCGGGACATCCGGCTGCTGCTGGCGAAGAACCCGGCGGGCTGGCTGGAGACGTTCTCCCTGATCGACCCGCCGCCGACCCCCGTCGTCCTGGCCGTCAACGCCCGGGGCGCCGACGGCACCGACACCTCCTGGCTGTGGGACGTGGACTACACACGGCTCGCCGGGCACCCGATCTTCGTCCTCGGGGACCGCAAGCTCGACCTGGCCGTCCGTCTCGAGGTGGCCAATCTCGACTTCCGGGTGTGCGAGACGCTGGACGAGGCCGTCCAGCTCGCGCCGCCCGGCCGGATCGAGGCCATCGCCAACTACACCGCGTTCCAGGACCTGCGTCGAAGGGTCGGTAACTGACCGATGGACCCCCGGACCCAGAGAGCTTCGGAAAGGCGAGCGAACATGAGCGAGAGCAGCCTGCGGCTGGTGTGGATCTATCCGGACCTGCTGAGCACGTACGGCGACCAGGGCAACGCGCTGGTCGTGGAGCGCCGTGCGAGACAGCGCCGCCTGGGTGTCACGCGCGTGGACGTCCGCAGTGACCAGCCGATCCCGACCTCGGGCGACATCTACCTGATCGGCGGCGGTGAGGACCGGCCGCAGCGGCTGGCCGCCGAGCGGCTGCGCCGGGACGGCGGGCTCAGCCGTGCCGTGTCGAACGGCGCGATCGTGTTCTCGGTCTGCGCCGGCTACCAGATCCTCGGCCACGAGTTCATCAACGACCTCGGGGAGCGCGAGGCCGGCCTCGGGCTGCTCGACGTCGTCTCGACCCGCGGCGAGGGCGAGCGGTGTGTCGGTGACGTCCTCGGCGACATCGACCCGCGGCTCGGCCTGCCCCAGCTGACCGGCTTCGAGAACCACCAGGGCGTCACCCACCTCGGCCCGTCGGCCCGGCCGTTCGCGCAGGTCAGGCTGGGCAAGGGCAACGGCACGGGGGACGGCACGGAGGGCGCGTACAACGACACCGTCTTCGGTACGTACATGCACGGCCCGGTCATGGCACGCAACCCGCACATCGCGGACCTGCTGCTGAAGCTGGCGCTGGACGTCAACGCGCTGCCGCCGACGGACGACCGCTGGTACGACGCGCTGCGCGCCGAGCGGATCTCCGCGGCGGTCCAGCCCGCCTGAGGACCCGCCCACAGCCCGCCCGGCGGCCCGGACCCACCCCACACGGGTGTGTCCCGGGGCCCCGGGCGGCTGTCCAGCAGGCGGACGGCAGGTTCGGTCCTCACAGCCCCCGCCGGTAGGGTGGCGACGATCGGGCCGGACAGAGTGGTGCGGCCTCCAGCCCACGTTGCAAAGGTATTCCGGGCCATGCGAATTGGTGTGCTCACCTCAGGCGGCGACTGCCCCGGCCTCAACGCCGTCATCAGGTCCGTCGTACACCGCGCCGTCGTCGACCACGGCGACGAGGTGATCGGCTTCCACGACGGCTGGCGGGGTCTGCTGGAGTGCGACTACCGCAAGCTCGACCTGGACGCGGTGGCCGGGATCCTGGCGCGGGGCGGCACGATCCTCGGCTCCTCCCGGGTCCAGCCGGCGCACCTGCGGGACGGGGTGGAGCGGGCCAGGGGCCACGTCGCGGACCTCGGTCTCGACGCGATCATCCCGATCGGCGGCGAGGGCACGCTCAAGGCGGCCCACCTGCTGTCGGAGGCCGGGCTGCCGATCGTCGGTGTGCCGAAGACCATCGACAACGACATCCCCTCGACCGACGTGACCTTCGGCTTCGACACGGCCGTCGGGGTCGCCACGGACGCGCTGGACCGGCTGAAGACCACCGCCGAGTCCCACCAGCGGGTCCTGATCGTCGAGGTCATGGGCCGCCACACGGGCTGGATCGCCCTGCACTCCGGCATGGCCGCCGGGGCCCACGCGATCGTCGTGCCCGAGCGCCCCTTCGACATCGGTGAGCTGGCGGCGCTGGTCGGCAAGCGGTTCTCGGCGGGCAAGCGGTTCGCGATCGTGGTGGTCGCGGAGGGCGCGAAGCCGCGCGAGGGCTCGATGAAGTTCGACGAGGGCGGCACGGACATCTACGGCCACGAGCGCTTCGCCGGGATCGCCGGGCAGCTCTCCGTCGAGCTGGAGCAGCGGCTCGGCAAGGAGGCCCGCCCGGTGATACTGGGCCACGTCCAGCGCGGTGGCACGCCGACCGCGTACGACAGGGTCCTGGCGACCCGGTTCGGCTGGCACGCGGTCGAGGCGGCGCACCGCGGCGAGTTCGGCATGCTGACCGCGCTGCGCGGCACGGACATCGTGATGGTGCCGCTGTCCGAGGCCGTGGCGACGCTCAAGACGGTGCCCGCGGAGCGGTACGCCGAGGCGGAGTGCGTGCTCTGACCTTCCGTACACCTGGGTGAGTCCCACGGACACCGCCCCCGGTCGCGGTCGCGGCCGGGGGCGGTTCTAGTCTGGTGCGGACAACCGGCGCGAATCGCCGCGGCCGCGCCCGGCCGCGAGCCGAGCGCCGCGGCACCACTCGTCACTCGGGAGCGCACGGATGGATCACAGCGGGCACGGCATGACCATGGATCTGCCGCCGTTCACGCTGGGACGGGCGTTGCAGTACTCCCCCGACTACTTCTTCCTGGCGGGCTGCCTGCTGGCGCTCGCGCTGTACGGCTGGGGTGTGGTGCGGCTGCGCCGGCGCGGCGACAGCTGGCCGGTCGGCCGCGCGGTCGGGTTCACGGTGGGCGTGCTGACCGTGGCGCTGGTGATGTGCACGAAGCTGAACGACTACGGCATGGTCATGTTCAGCGTGCACATGGTCCAGCACATGGTGATCAGCATGGTGTCCCCCATCCTGATCCTGCTGGGCGCGCCGGTGACCCTGGCCCTGCGGGCCCTGCCGGTGGCGCGGCGGCGGGGCCGCAAGGGGCCGCGCGAGCTGCTGCTCGCGGTCCTGCACAGCCGGTTCGTACGGGTCGTCACGCACCCCGCGTTCACCATTCCGCTGTTCATCGCGAGCCTCTACGGGCTGTACTTCACGCCGCTCTTCGACTTCCTGATGGGGTCGAAGGCGGGGCACATCGCGATGATGGTGCACTTCCTCACCGTGGGCCTGGTCTTCTTCTGGCCGATCATGGGCATCGACCCGGGTCCGCACCGCCCCGGCTACGTGATGCGGATGCTGGAGCTGTTCGCCGGGATGCCGTTCCACGCGTTCTTCGGGATCGCGCTGATGATGGCGAGCGAGCCGATGATCGGCGCGTACCGTACGCCCCCGGCCTCGCTGGGCATCGACGCGCTGAGCGACCAGACGGCGGCGGGCGGCATCGCGTGGGCGTTCAGCGAGATCCCGTCGGTGCTGGTGCTGGTGGCCCTGGTCTTCCAGTGGTACCGGTCGGAGCAACGGGTCGCGACGCGCTTGGACCGGGCCGCCGACCGGGACGGGGACAAGGAGCTGGTGGCGTACAACGCCTATCTCGCCTCGCTCCAGGCACGGGGGCAGTAGCGCGAACCACCCGTCCGGGGCGACGATAGCCCTCACGGCCCCGGCCGGGAGGAGGACGGACATGTCCGGTTCCACGAAGACGATGGGCGGCGTCACCGTAGGTGCGCTGGTCCTGGTGACCGCCTACACGGCGGCGCTGGGGAGCAACGGGTGGCTCTGGTTCGGGTGGGTGGTACTCGGCCTGATCACGATCGCCATGGCTGCCTCACGCGCCTGAACCCCTGAGACTCCAGACGCTCCTGAAGCCCTCGAAGCCCCCCGAGGAAGAGTGCGACCGACAGAGGCACCGCCGCACACGCGGCGGTGCCTCTGTCGTGTGCCCATCGGCGGTGGCTACGCCCGAGACGCCGGATCGGTGGCACATCCGTCGAGCAACCATCGGGTTGCACTTCACCAGGGTCGGTGCAACCATGGAGTTGCACATCTGAGGGATGCAACCGAACCACCGGAGGTACTGCCATGTCGGAATCCGACGACCGCATCGAACGGGAGATCACCATCGAGGCTCCGCCGGAGCGCGTCTGGGCGGTGCTCACCGAGCCCGCGCACGTGGGGAGTTGGTTCGGGCAGGGACAGCCCGCCCCCGTCGACCTGCGCCCGGGCGGCACCATGCACCTGGACCACGGCACGTACGGCCAGTTCCCGACGACGATCGTGACGGTCGATCCGCCGCGCCGCTTCTCGTACCGCTGGGCGAGCGCCTACCCCGGCGAGCAGGCGGCGGAGGGCAACTCCACCCTGGTCGAGTTCACGCTGACCGCGGAGGGCGAGGGCACCCGGCTGCGGGTGGTGGAGACCGGGTTCACGGATATCGTCATCCCCGAGGACCGGATCGACACGGCCTCCAGGAAGAGCCACGCGGAGGGCTGGACGGAAGTGACCGGGAACCTCAAGAAGTACGCGGAGCAGCTCGCGGCATGACGGAGGACGCCGACCAGGACCCTGTGGGGGACGTGCTGTCCGCACTGGCGGACCCGACCCGCCGGCGGATCCTCGATGCCCTCGCCGCCCACGGTGAGGCGACCGCCACGGTCCTGGCCGCCGAACTGCCGGTCAGCCGGCAGGCGATCGTCAAGCACCTGGCGGTCCTGGACCGGGCGGGGCTGGTGGCCGGCCGCCGGGCGGGGCGCGAGGCGCGGTACGCGGTCAGACCGGCCGGACTGGGCGCCACGGCCCGGTGGATGGACCGGATCGCCGCCGAGTGGGACGGACGGCTGTCCGCGATCAAGCGGCTGGCCGAAGCGACGGGGTCACCGGCGGGAGCGTCGGACGGGAGCGCTTCCGCCGACGCCGGCCCGGCGGAAGCCGGCGACCCGGCCTGAGCCGCCGCGTCCGCGGCACCGCGCGCCTCCCCTGTTCCGCCTGCATGAGCGGCCCCCGGACCCGGCCTGTTCAGGGCGGGTCCGGGGGCCGTCGGCGTTCCGGGCCGGGGGTGCTGCTCGGTCCGGGTGCTACTTGGTCCGCGTGCTACTTGGTTTCGGGGGTACGGGCCGGAGCCTTGCCGTTCAGGTTCGGCGACGCGGGGACGCCGCCGTTGCCGGTCCCGCCCGTCGGGGTGGGGCGCTGGAGGGTGTTCAGGATCGCGAGGCCCTGGCTCACCAGGCCCGCCACCATCTCGTTGAGGCCGTCGGTGCCGTTGAGGACGGTCAGGTTGGCGCCGGCCATGCCGCGCGCGGCCGCGTCGGCGAGGGCGGGGAGGTTCTCCACCGTCCGGTTGGCGGCGATGAGTTCCTGGTTGCCGTTCTTGAGGGACTCGGCGCGGGCGCTGTTGGCGTCGGCCTGGGCCTGGGCGAGGGTACGTTCCGCGTAGGCGGAGCCGTCGGCCTCGAACTTCGCCTGGTCGCGGGAGGCTTCGGCCAGCGTGCGCTGCCGGTAGGCCTCGGCGTCCGCCGGGCGCCTGACCTCGGCTTCGAGGCGCTGCGCGGCCAGGAGCGCCTGGCGCGTCGCCAGCGAGGTCTGCTCCTCGATGACTTCCTGCGAGGCCCGGGCCTCGGCGAGCGGGCCCGCCTGCGCGGCGCGGGCGTTGACCTGCTCCGTCTCGGCGAGGAAGCCCGCGCGCTTGATCGCGGTGTCCCGTTCGTACTCGGCCTTCAACGCGGCCGCCTGCTGCTCGCGTTCGGCGGCTTCCTGGTCGGCCTTGGCATGGGCGATCCGGGCCTGGCTCGCGACGGCCGCCGCGTGCGGGGCGGCGAGGTTCTCGATGTAGCCGGTGGCGTCCTCGATCTCCTGGATCTGGAGGGCGTCGACGACGATGCCGAGCTTCTCCATCTCGCTGTGGCTGCCCTGCTTGACCTCCTGGGCGACCCGGTCGCGCTCGCGGATGATCTGCTCGACGGTCAGCCCGCCGATGATGGAGCGGAGGTGGCCGGCGAAGATCCGGCCCACCAGCTCCTCCATCCGGTCCTGCTCGGCGAGGAAACGGCGGGCCGCGTTGGCGATGGACACGGCGTCGTCGCCGACCTTGAAGACGGTGACCGCGCGCACGTTCAGCCGGATGCCCTGCTGGGTGACGCAGTCCTCGACTATCTCCGCCTCCCGCAACGCGAGGGACAGCATGCGGGCCTTCTGCTTGATGGGCATGACGAAGCTGCCGTGCCCGGTGACGATACGGAACTGTGTGTCCTGCGCCTGGCGTTTGGAGCCGGAGATGAGCATCGCCTCGTTGGGCGCGGGGACATGCCAGAACAGCATGGTGGGACTCCTGTCGTACCGCGTGGTGCGTGTGGTGGGTTCCTCAGGAGGGGGGTGGGTTCAGGGGGGGTGGTTCAGGAGGGGAAGGGCTCCACGAGGACCGAACGCGCCGAGATGGACTCGACGACGATCACGCGGAGGTTCTTGCCGATCGGCCGGTCCGACCAGGCCGCGTAGGCCTCGGATCCGCCGCGTACGGCGACCAGTACTTCGCCCGGGCCCTCGGCGGGGATCGGAACGGTGACCCGGCCGATCGCGCCGACCGGGCTCTGCGCGGAGTCATCTGCAACGGACATACGTGGTCGCCCCACCCGTTTCCCTGGCGCGGGGCGCCGCTGCCCGCTCACGCACCGACGGTGTCACAGCCGCGATCATCGACGACCACGCCTCCCGGAGGACCGTGCCTCCGACGTCATCCCTCGTCGAGGACGCCGCCGGCGGAACGGCCGGCGACGACAGGTCCTCGATACCTCTCACACTACTCCGCGAAGCGTCAGGAGAGCCTCACTGTCGGCGATGTTCCCGCGCCCGACCCCGGGGTACCTTCCCCGAGGAAGTTAGTCTAGCCTTACCTAAGTTTTGCGCCCGGTCCGTGGGCGTGGGCAGGGATCGACCGAGGGGCGCGGTGGGGTGCGGTGGGGGCTGAAGTGCCGGTGGGACGGGACGTCCTGAGGCGGGTGGTCACCGGACAGCGGCGCGACGTGACCCTCGCGTCGCTGCTCGCGGCCGGACACCAGGCCGGCGAGGCCCTCGTCCCGGTCCTCGTCGGCGTGGTGATCGACCGGGCCGTCGCCGAGGACGACGGGGCGGCCCTGGCGCTGTGGATCGGCGTGCTGGCCGTCGTCTACGTGGGGCTCTCGTTCAGCTTCCGGAACGGCGCCCGGCTCTCCGAACGGGCCGCCGTCGTCGCCGCGCACGAGCTGCGGACCGCCCTGGTGGCCCGGGTGCTGGAGCCCGGCGGCGGGGCGGAGGCCGGGCGGCTGCCGGGCGCGCTGACGAACCTCGCCACCGAGGACGCGAAACGCGTCGGGGCCGTCACCGTCGCCGTGATGGAGGCCGCCGCCGCGTTCACCGCGCTCGCCGTCAGCGCCGTGGCGCTGCTGTGGATCTCGGTCCCCCTCGGGCTCGTCGTCCTGCTGGGCACCCCGCTGCTGCTCTGGCTGGGGCACCTGCTGAGCAAGCCGCTGGAGCGGCGCAGCGAGGCCGAACAGGAACGGGCCGCGCACGCGTCGGGCGTCGCCGCCGACCTGGTGGCCGGGCTGCGGGTACTCAAGGGCATCGGCGCCGAGTCGGCGGCCCTCGCCCGCTACCGGTCCACGAGCCGCGCCTCGCTGGGCGCGACGCTGCGGGCCACCCGGGCGCAGGCGGGGCAGAACGGCATGACGCTGGCCCTGACCGGGGTGTTCCTCGCCCTGGTCGCCCTGGTCGGCGGCCGGCTGGCCGCCCAGGGGGACATCAGCCTGGGCGGTCTGGTCTCGGCGGTGGGCCTCGCGCTGTTCCTGCTCGGCCCGTTGCAGGTGGTCGGCTGGGTGAACGCGGAGCTGGCGCAGGGCCGCGCGTCCGCCGCGCGGATCGCGGAGGTGCTGTCCGCTCCCCCGGCCGTCGTGCCGGGCCCCGGCGCCCCGGAGCTGCCGGTACGGGGGCGGGTCCGGCTGCGCGCGGTGTCGTACGGCGGGCTGCGCGGCCTCGAACTGGACGCCGCGCCGGGCGAACTGCTCGGGGTGGTGACGACGGATCCGGCCGACGCCCTGGCGCTGCTGCACTGCCTGGGGCGGGTGGCCGACCCCGACGCGGGGTCGGTGGAGCTGGACGGGACGGCCCTCGCCACGCTCGATCCGGCGCTGGTACGTGACGTGCTGCTGGTCGCGGGGCACGACGCCGACCTGTTCGAGGGGACCCTGCTGAGCAACGTGTCGGCCTCGGCGCCCGATCCGACCGACGCCGGGCACCTCCGGCGGGCGATGGAGGCGGCGGGCGCGGACGAGGTCGCCGACACGCTGCCGTACGGCGCGGAGACGACGGTCACCGAGCGCGGGCGCTCGTTGTCCGGCGGGCAGCGGCAGCGGGTGGCGCTGGCCCGGGCGCTGGCCGCCGAGGCGCCGGTGCTGGTCCTGCACGATCCGACGACGGCGGTCGACGCGGTCACGGAGGCCCGGGTGGCGGGCGCGGTACGGGAGTTCCGGCGCGGCCGTACGACGATCCTGGTCACCGCGAGCCCCGCCCTGCTGGCCGTCACCGACCGGGTGGTGCTGGTGGACCGCGGGCGGGTCACGGACACGGCCCCGCACGCCGATCTCGTACGGCGTCATGAGACCTACCGGACGGCGGTGTTCGCGTGACCAGCGACTTTTCCGTGACGAGCGACTTCGGTACGGCGCCGGACGGCGCGCCCGGCGGGGAGGGCGGCCGGGAGCTGCTGCCGACCGCCTCGGTGAAGCGCACCCGCGCCGCCGTGCGCGAACTCGTCCGCCCCCACCGGTGGTTGGCCGTGGCCGGGCTGGTCACGCTGGTCGCCGCCACCGCCGTGGGGCTGCTGATCCAACCGACGCTCGGCCACATCGTCGACGCGGTCACCGAAGGCCGGCCGGCCGGTGCGCTGACCGCGCCGGTGGTCCTGCTGGTCGTGGTCGCCGTCGTCCAGGGCGCCGCGACCGCGCTCGGGCTCTCGCTCGTCTCCCGGCTCGGCGAAACCGTACTGGCCCTGCTGCGCGAGCGGTTCGTGGACCGCGCGCTGCACCTGCCCCTGGAGCGGGTGGAGGGCGCGGGGTCCGGCGACCTGACGGCGCGGGTCACCGGAGACGTGTCGCTCATCGCCGACGCGGTGCGGGGCGCCCTTCCGGAGCTGGCCCGTTCGGTCCTGGCGATCGTCCTCACCCTGGGCGCGCTGGCGCTGCTCGACTGGCGGTTCTTCCTCGCGGCGCTGCTCGCCTTCCCCGTCCAGGCGCACACCGCGCGCTGGTACCTGCGCCACGCGGGGCCGCTCTACGCGGAGCAGCGGGTCGCGAACGGCGCCCAGCAGCAGCAGCTGCTCGACACCATCGGCGGCGGGCCGACCGTGCGCGCGTTCCGGCTGGAGAAGGAGCACACCGGGCAGGTCACCGCCCGGTCGTGGTCGGTGGTCGAGCTGACGATGCGCGGGGTCCAGCTGATCCTGCGCTTCTACAGCCGCCTGCACCTGGCGGAGTTCACCGGTCTGGCCGCCGTGCTGGTGGCCGGGTTCCTGCTGGTACGGGCCGACGCCGTGTCGATCGGTACGGCGACCGCCGCGGCCCTCTACTTCCACAGCCTCTTCACGCCCGTCAACTCGGCGCTGGTACTGATCGACGACGCCCAGGCGGCGACGGCCGGGCTGGCCCGGCTGATCGGGGTGGCCGACCTGGCACCGCCCGTACCGCCGGAGCGCCCCGCCGTGCCGCGGGACGCGTCGGTCACCGTCCGGGGGCTCACGCACGCGTACCGCGCCGGTCATCCCGTCCTGCACGGGGTGGACCTGACGCTCGCCCCCGGGGAGCGGGTCGCGCTGGTCGGGGCGAGCGGCGCGGGCAAGACCACGCTGGCCAAGATCGTCGCGGGCATCCACCGGCCCCAGGACGGCACGGTCCTGATCGGCGGGGCGGACCTGGACGCGCTCGGCCCCGCGGCCGTCCGCCGGGCCGTCGCGCTGATCACCCAGGAGGTGCACGTCTTCGCCGGGCCGCTCGCCGACGACCTGCGGCTGGCCCGCCCCGCCGCCACGGACGCGGAGTTGCGCGAGGCGCTGGCCCGGGTGGACGCGCTCACCTGGGCGGACCTGTTGCCGGACGGACTCGGCACGGTCGTCGGCGAGGGCGGCCACCGGCTCACCAGCGCCCAGGCCCAACAGCTCGCCCTCGCCCGCCTGGTGCTGGCGGACCCGCCGGTCGCGGTCCTCGACGAGGCCACCGCGGAGGCCGGGAGCGCCGGGGCTCGGGCGCTGGAGAAGGCCGCCGCGCGGGCCGTGGAGGGCCGTACCGCGCTGATCGTCGCCCACCGGCTGACCCAGGCCGCGACCGCGGACCGGGTGGTCGTGATGGACGCCGGCCGGATCGTCGAGTCGGGCACGCACGACACCCTGCGCGCGGCTGGCGGGCGCTACGCCGCGCTGTGGGAGGCCTGGTCCGACAGCCGCGCGGCGGCCGGGCCGTGACCGTACTTCCCGAACGCACCACCCAACCCCCCGCATCCACCCACCAGAGAAGCACCACCGACCACGAAGGACCCCTTTGATGGCCCGCACTCTCCGCGCCGACCGGCTCGCCGCCGCGTTCGCCTCCGTCCTGCTGCTCTTCGCCACCGTCGCCGCTTGCGGCTCGGACACCGAATCGGCCTCCGGTTCGAAGCCGGGCTCGGCGGCCGAGGGGAAGGACCCGGCGGCGCCCGGGTCGTACCCCGTCACGATCGCCCACAAGTACGGCAGCACGGTCGTGAAGTCCGAGCCCAAGCGGATCGTCACCGTCGGCCTGACCGACCAGGACGCCGTGCTCGCGCTGGGCGAGGTCCCGGTCGGTACGACGGAGTGGCTGGGGGCGTACAAGGGCGCGCTCGGCCCCTGGGCGAAGGCCGAGCTGGGCGGCGGGGCGATGCCGACGCTCCTCAAGGACCCCGGCACCGGGCCGCAGACCGAGCGGATCGCGGCGCTGAAGCCGGATCTGATCGTGGCGCTGTACTCCGGGCTCACGAAGGAGCAGTACGAGACGCTCTCGAAGTTCGCGCCCGTGCTGGCGCAGCCGAAGCAGTACAACGACTACGGCATCCCGTGGGAGCTCCAGACCGAGACGATCGGCAAGGCGCTCGGCAAGGAGGCGGAGGCGAAGAAGCTGGTCGCGGGGGTCGAGGCGAAGTTCGCCGCCGCGCGGAAGGCGAATCCGGAGTTCGTCGGCGCGTCGGCCGTGATGGCGACCCCGTACGAGGGCATGTTCGTCTTCGGCAGCCAGGACCCGCGGTCGCGGCTGCTGACGTCGTACGGCTTCAAGCTGCCGACCGGGCTCGACAAGGCGATCGGGGACAAGTTCGGCGCGAACATCAGCAAGGAGCGGACGGACCTGCTGAACCAGAAGGTGGCGGTGTGGTTCGTGGGCGACCCGGTCAAGGACGCGGCGAAGCTGCACAAGGATCCGACGTACGGGGATCTGCCGGTGGTGAAGCAGGGGCGTGAGGTCTTCGTCAAGGAGACGAGCGATTTCGGGAACGCGCTGTCGATGGGGACGGTGCTGAGTCTGCCGTACGCGCTGGACCGGCTGACGCCGCAGCTGGCGGCGGCGGTCGACGGGGATCCGGGGACTGTGGTGGAGCAGCCCGCGTCGTAGGGCGTGGCGCGTGCGCGCGTGACGTCGCGCTGAGAAGGGCCCGGACCGCTTGTGCGGTGCGGGCCCTTCGTGGTGCTCCCCCGGGGCGCTGCCCCGGACCCCGGTCCTCAATCGCCGGACGGGCTGATGGGGGGCGCCGGACCGGTCACGTAGGCGTACTCGGGGGCAGTGGCCCTCAGAGGGTCAGGCTCTTCGGGCGGAGGTCGGTCCAGGTTTCCTCTATGTGGGTCAGGCAGGACTCGCGGGTCGTCGGGCCGTGGGTCCTCGTCCAGCCCGCGGGGATCTCCGCGAAGTCCGGCCACAGGCTGTGCTGGCCCTCGTCGTTGACCAGGACGGAGTAGACGCCCTCGGGGTTCTCGAACGGGTTGCTGCTGCTCATGCTGGATTCTCCTCAGGCTGCTTGTTCTCGTGACGTACTACGAACGTGCGCCGGCGCGTGCCACCAGCGCTTCCAGGGCCCTGAACCACGTCTCCGCGAGGTCCCTGACGTCGGCCTCGTCCAGGACTCCGGCCGGCCAGGACCAGTGTGCCGCCAGGACCGGGCCCTCGGGGCGGTCCTCGGTGACGACGTTGATGCCGAGGGCGTGGCCCTCGCGCATCGACGGTTCCGAGCCGATGTCGGCCGCGTCCTCCTCGGGCGCGTACGACCAGTCGGTGGCCTCGGGGATGCTGAAGCGTCCCAGGTAGTTGAACTCGATCCGCGGCGGCTCCAGCGCGGCGAGCACCGGGGCCGTACGGGGGTTGAGGTGGCGGAGCATGCCGTAGCCGACGCCGTTGGCCGGCAGCCCGGCCAGGTGGCTCCTGACCCGCTCCAGCGCCTCGTCCGCCGCCGGGCCGCCCGCGAAGGCGTCGGCCAGGTCGACGGGGCCCGGGTCGAGGCGGACGGGGAAGACGCTGGTGAACCAGCCGACAGTACGGGACAGGTCGGCGTCGCCCGTCAACTCCTCCTCGCGGCCGTGGCCTTCGAGGTCGACCAGCACGCCGCCCGCCGTGCCCCGGCGGCGGAGCCAGTCCGTGAGCGCGAGGCCGAGGCCCGTGACGAGGACGTCGTTGACCGTCGCGCCAAGGGCCGCGGGGACCGTGGACAGCAGCGGGTCGGTCCGTTCCGACGGCAGGCGCAGCGCCAACTCCCGGACGGTGCCCCGGGTGTCGCGCTCCGGGTCGAGCGGGCGGAGCAGCGGGAGCGGCTCCGCGCCGTCCAGGATGCCGGTCCAGAAGGGGAGTTCGGCCTCCCGGGCGGGGTCCTGCGCGAGTGCGGTGAGCCGGTGCGACCACTGGCGGAACGAGGTCTCCACGGGGGCGAGCTCGGCCGGCCTGCCCGCGGCGACGTCCTGCCAGGCCGCGGCCAGGTCGGGCAGCAGGACGCGCCAGGAGACGCCGTCGACGAGCAGGTGGTGGGCCATCAGCAGGAGCCGGCCCGGCTCGTCGCCGGTGTCGAACCAGACGGCCTTGACCGCCTCGCCCGTCTCGGGGTCGAGGGCGGCCCTGGCGGCCCGGGCCCGGTCCGCGACGAGGGCGCCGAGGGCGTCGGCGTCGAGGCCGGTCGCGTCGACGCGGTCGATCCAGCGGTCGGCGTCGTACCCGTCGGCGGGCGGGACGCCCAGGGTCCACCGGGCGGTGGGGGTGGCGTCCGTGCGGATCAGGCGTGCCCGCAGCATGTCGTGGCGGCCGGCCAGCGCCCCGAGGACGGCCGCCAGCTTCGGGCGGTCGAGTGCGGCGGGGGTCCGGACCAGGGCGGCCTGGTGGTAGCTCCTGAAGGGGCCGCCCAGTTCGCGCAGCCAGTGCATGACGGGGGTCAGTGGGACGGTGCCCGTGCCGTCGTCCTGGGCGCGGACCGCCGGGTTCGCCGACTGTTCCGTGGCGACGGCGCACAGGCCCGCGACCGTGCGGTGGCGGAAGACCAGGCGCGGTGTGATGCGCAGCCCGGCCGCCCTGGCCCGGCTGACCAGTTGCATGGCGACGATGCTGTCGCCGCCGAGGGTGAAGAAGTCGTCGTCGGCGCCGACCTGTTCGAGGCCGAGGACGTCGGCGAAGACGGCGGCGAGGGTCTTCTCCTGGGGGGTGGCGGGTGCCCGGCCGGTTGACAGGGCGGTGAAGTCGGGCGCGGGCAGGGCGGCGCGGTGGAGCTTGCCGTTGGCGAGCTGCGGCAGCCGGTCCAGCAGGACGACGGCCGCGGGCACCATGTAGTCGGGCAGGTGCTGGGCGGCGTGCCCGCGCAGCCGGGCCGCGTCGGGGGTCCGGCCCGCCACCGGGACGACGTAGGCGACGAGTTGCTTGCGCGGTCCGTCCTGACGGGCCGTCACCACGACCTGGGCGGTGTCGGGGTGGCGGTCGAGGACGGACTCGATCTCGGCGAGTTCGACGCGGAAGCCGCGGATCTTGACCTGGTCGTCGGCGCGGCCGAGGTAGTCGAGTGTCCCGCCGGGGGTCCAGCGGGCGAGGTCGCCGGTGCGGTAGAGGCGGGATCCGGGCGGGCCGAACGGGTCGGCGACGAAGCGTTCGGCGGTCAGCGCGGGCCGGTCGAGGTAGCCGCGGGCCAGGCCGCCGCCGGCGAGGTACAGCTCGCCGGTGACGCCCGGCGGCAGCGGCTGGAGCCGGTCGTCCAGCACGTAGGCCCGGGTGCCCGCCACCGGCCGGCCGACCAGGGGGCGGTCGCTGTCGCGGACCCGCGCCACCAGGGCGTCGACGGTGGACTCGGTCGGGCCGTACAGGTTGAAGACCTCCGTGCCGCGCAGCCCCCGCAGCCGGTCCCAGAGGGCCTGCGGTACGGCCTCGCCGCCGACGCCGACCACCGCGAGGGGGCAGGTGTCGCCGGAGACCAGGCCGGTGTCGGCCATCTGGGCGAAGAACGAGGGGGTGACCTCCAGGAAGTCGAAGCCGTGCGTGACGACGGCCGCCGCGAGGAGTTCGGGGTCGCGCCGGGTCTCCTCGGACACGACGTGCACGCAGTGGCCGTCCAGCAGCCACAGTTGGGGCTGCCAGGACGCGTCGAACGAGAACGACCAGGCGTGCCCGGCCCGCAGGTGGCGCCTGCCGGTGGCGGCGACGGCCGGTGCGTACAGGGTGTCACGGTGGCTGTGGAAGAGGTTGCCGATGGTCTCGTGGGTGACGACCACACCCTTGGGGCGGCCGGTGGATCCCGAGGTGTAGATCAGGTACGCCGGGTGGCCCGGGGTGAGCGGGGCGGCGCGGTCCTCGTCGGTGAGGCCGTGCGCGTCCGCCTCCGCGAGGCGGGTGAGGGTCCCGGGGTCGTCGAGCAGCAGGACCGGCACGTCCGACTCCGGGAGGAGCGGGGCGAGTTCGCGGGTGGTGAGGGTGAGGACGGGGCGGGCGTCGGCGAACAGGTCGGCCGTGCGGGAGGCGGGCGCGTCGGTGTCGACGGGGAGGTACGCGGCTCCCGCCGTCTGGACGGCCAGGATCGCCGCGAGGGTGTGGGCCGAGCGGGGCAGGGCGAGCGCGACGAACCGCTCGGGCCCCGCGCCCTGTTCGACCAGCACGCGGGCCAACCGGTTGACGTGCGCGTGGAGTTCGGCGTACGTCAGCTCGATGCCGTCGGACACGACGGCGGGCGCCTCGGGAGAGAGCCGTACCTGCCGCTCGAACAGCGCGGGCACGGTGGTCGGCGGGGCGGTCAGCGCGCGGGCGTTCCACTCGTGCAGGATCCGGTGGCGTTCGTCGTCGCCGAGGATGTCGATCAGGCCGAGCGGCCGGTCGGGGTCGGCGGCGACGGCGCGCAGCAGGCGGTGCAGCCGGTCGGCGATGGCCTGTGCGGTCGACGGGTCGTACAGGTCAGTGCTGTATTCGAGGACGCCGTGCACGCCGCCGCCGTCGGTCTCCTCCACGAAGTCGAAGGAGAGGTCGAACTTGGCGGTGTCCTGGCCGAGTTCCTCCTCGCGGAGGTCGAGTCCGGGGAGCGCGGGGCCGCCGGAGCCGGCCGCCAGGTAGACGACCATGACCTGGAAGAGCGGGTGCCTGGCGAGCGAGCGCGGTGGGTTGAGCACCTCCACCAGGCGTTCGAAGGGGACGTCCTGGTGGTCGTAGGCGGCGAGGTCCGTGTCCCGGACGCGGGTCAGCAGTTCGCGGAAGCCGGGGTCGCCCGAGGTGTCGGTGCGCAGGACCAGGGTGTTGAGGAAGAAGCCGACCATGTCCTCCAGCGCCTCGTCCGTGCGCCCGGCGATGGGGCTGCCGAGGGGGATGTCGGTGCCGGCGCCGAGCCGGGTGAGCAGGGCGGCCACGGCGGCCTGGATCAGCATGAACATACTGACCTCGCCGTCGCGCGCCAGTTCCCTGAGGGAGCGGGCGAGTTCGGCGTCGAGGGTGAGGTCGACGGACCCGCCCCGGTAGCTGGCCTCCTGGGGGCGCGGCCGGTCGGTGGGCAGGGCCAGTTCCTCGGGCAGTCCCGCCAGGGCCGCCTTCCAATGGGCGAGTTGGCGGGCGGCGAGGCTGCCGGGGTCCTTCTCGTCGCCGAGGACGTCCCGCTGCCAGAGGGTGTAGTCGGCGTACTGGACCGGCAGGGGCGCCCAGCCGGGGGCGAGCCCGGCGGCGCGCGCCGTGTAGGCGGTGGTCAGGTCGCGGGTCAGGGGCAGCTCGGACCACTCGTCGCCGGCGATGTGGTGCACGAGGAGGAGAAGGACGTGTTCGTCCTCGCCCAGTTCGAACACCGTGACGCGCAGCGGGGGTTCGCGGTCGAGGGCGAAGCCGTACGACGCGGCGTCGGCGAGCAGTCCGGCGAGGCTCCGCTCGTCGGCGGGGACGACGTCCACGGCGGGGTCGTACGACCCGGGGGCGAGGATCCGCTGGTAGGCGGCGCCGCCCTCGTCGGGGAAGACCGTGCGCAGGGTCTCGTGCCGCTCCGCCAGGTCGGCGACGGCGGCGCGCAGCGCGGTGGTGTCCAGCGGGCCGGACAGCCGCCAGGCGGTCGGGATGTTGTAGGTGGCGCTGGGCCCCTCCACCTGGTGGAGCACCCAGAGCCGCTGCTGCGCCGACGAGAGGGGCAGCCGGTCCTGCCGGGTCCTGGGGACGAGCGGGGGCCGGGGCGCGCCGCTCTCCGCGCCGGTCGCGGCCGTCGCCTCGGCCAGTTCGGCGACGGTGGGCGCGTCGAACACCGTACGCAGCGAGATCCGCGTACCGAGAGCGGAACGGACCCTGGCGACGAGCCGCATCGCGAGCAGGGAGTGGCCGCCGAGGGCGAAGAAGTTGTCGTCGATGCCGACGCGTGCGACGCCGAGGACCTCGGCGAACTGCTCGCAGAGGACCTCCTCGCGCGGGGTGCGGGGGCGGCGGCCCTCGGGTGCGGCGGTGACGTCGGGGGCGGGCAGGGCGGCGCGGTCGAGCTTGCCGCTCACGGTCCTGGGGAGCGCGGTGAGTGACACGAACGCGGCGGGCACCATGGGGGCCGGGAGCGCGGCGGCGACGTGGGCGCGCAGGTCCGCGGCGGTGGGGATCCGGTCGGGGGCGGCGGGGACGGTGTAGGCGACCAGCCGGGGGTCGCCTGGGGTGTCCTCCCGTACGGTCACGGCGGCGGCGGCCACGTCGGGGTGGCCCGCGATCAGGGCCTCGATCTCGCCGGGCTCGATCCGGAACCCGCGCAGCTTCACCTGGTCGTCCGCCCGGCCGAGGAACTCCAGGGTGCCGTCGGCCCGGCGCCTGGCCAGGTCGCCGGTGCGGTACATCCGGCTGCCGGGGGCGCCGAACGGGTCGGCGGTGAAGCGTTCGGCGGTGAGGACGGGCCGGTTCAGGTAGCCGCGCGCGAGGCCTTCCCCGGCGAGGTACAGCTCCCCCGCCACGCCCGGCGGCACCGGCCGGAGCGCGGCGTCGAGGACATGGGCCCTGATGTTGCCGATCGGCGCCGCCCAGGCGGGGCCGTCGCCGCCGTGCCAGCCGTAGGCGTCGACGGCGGACTCGGTCGGTCCGTACAGGTTGTGCGCGGTGGTGCCGGGTAGTGCGCAGAGCCGTTCCCACAGGGCGGGCGGTACGGCCTCGCCACCGAGCGCGAGGACGCCGGGGACGTGGCGGCCGGGTTCCAGGAATCCGTGGTGGGTGAGTTCGCGCAGGTAGGTGGGGGTGGTTTCGAGGAAGTCGATCCGCCGGTCCGCCACGAGGCGCAGCAGGGCGGCCGGGTCGGTCAGGGTGGTCTCGTCGACGACGTGCAGTTCGTGGCCCGCGAGGAGCCAGACCAGCGGGTCCCAGGAGGCGTCGAAGCTGAACGACGCGGTGTGCAGGGCGCGCAGGGCGGTCCGGCCGGCGGCGCGTTCCGCGGGGGCGATCAGGTCCGCGCGGTGGGACGCGAAGAGGTTGCTGAGGCCGCGGTGGGTCCCGACGACGCCCTTGGGGACGCCGGTGGAGCCGGAGGTGAAGATGACGTACGCGGCGCTCGCGGGGTGGATGGCGGGGGCCGGTACGGCGGCGGGTCCGCCGTCCGCCTCCTCGGCGAGGAGGGTGTCCAGCAGGGCGTGGGGGTGGCCGGTCGCGGGCAGCTTCGCCGCCAGGTCGCCGGTGGTGACCACGCACAGCGGGGCCACGTCGGTGAGCATGAACTCCAGGCGGTGGGAGGGGTATTCGGGGTCGAGCGGCACATAGGCGGCGCCCGCGCCGAGGACTCCGAGGATCGCGGGGACCATCTCGGCCCTGGGCAGGGCGAGGGCGACGACCGTCCCGGGACCGGCGCCGCGCCGCAGCAGGGCGCGGGTGACCGCGCCCGCCTCGGCGGCCAGCTCGGCGAAGGTCGACCGGCCGCCCGCGGTGACGAGGGCGGTGGCGTCGGGACGCTCGCGTACCGCCGCCGCGAACAGCTCGGGAACGGTACGGGGCTCGATCGGCCGGTCCGTGTCGTTCCAGGTGGTCAGGGCTGCCGTGGCCTCGTCGTCGGTGAGCACCCGCAGCTCCCCGACGGCCCGTTCCGGCGTCTCCACGATCTGTGCCAGCAGGCCCACCAGGCGCTCGGCCAGGGATGCCGCCGTGCCGGGGTCGACGAGGTCGGTCGCGTACACCAGGTGCAGGACGAAAGAGCGGTCGCCGCCGTGGTCCACGAACGTGAAGTCGAGGTCGAACCGGGCCCGGCCGGTGTCCATGTCGTACCACTCGGTCTCCAGGCCCAGGAGGTCCGGATCGCCGTCGGGGCGGTAGTGGTAGCCGAGCATCACCTGGAAGAGCGGGTTGCGGTCGGCGACCCGGGCCGGGTTGACCGCCTCGACCACCCGGTCGAAGGGGAGGTCCTGGTGCTCGAAGGCGGCGAGCGCCGATTCCCTTACCCGGGTGAGGAGTTCGGTGAAGGCGGGGTCGCCGGTCAGGTCCGTGCGGAGCACGAGGGTGTTGACGAAGAAGCCGACGAGGTCGTCCACGGCGGCGTCCGTACGGCCCGCGATGGGCGCGCCGAGCGGGATGTCGTCACCGGCGCCGAGGCGGTGCAGCAGGGTGGCGGTGGCGGCCTGGAACAGCATGAACATGCTGACGCCCTGGGCGCCGGCCAGTTCCCGCAGGGCGCTGCCGGTCTCGCCGGGCAGTTCGACCCGTACGACACCGGCCCGGCCGGTGGCCCGGGCGGAGCGGGCGCGGTCGACCGGCAGGACGAGGTCCTCGGGCAGGTCGCGCAGGGTGTCGGTCCAGTAGGCGAGCTGCTTCTCCCCCACCTCTTCGAGCAGGCGGTCCTGCCAGAGGGTGTAGTCGGCGTACTGCACCGGCAGGGGTGCCCAGGCCGGCGCGTGTCCGTCGGCGCGCGCCGCGTAGGCGGTGTGGAGGTCGGCGAGGAACGGCCGGTCGGACCACTCGTCGGTGGTGATGTGGTGCAGCACGACGGCCACCACCTGGTCGGCCGGGCCGAGGCGCAACACCTCGGCCCGGAGGGGCAGTTCGGTGCTCAGGTCGAAGGGGCGGCGCTGCGCCTCCTCGACGCGCGCGGCGAGTTCGGCCTCGGCGCAGTCGGTGACGGCCAGGGTGGGGCGGGCCTCGTCGGCGGGGACGATCCGCTGGTACGGCTCGCCCTCGTGCTCCTCGACGAGGGTACGGAGCGTTTCGTGACGCCCCGTCACGTCGTGCAGCGCGAGGCGCAGCGCGTCGAGGTCGAGGGTTCCGCGCAGCCGGAAGACGAGCGGGAAGTTGTACGCGACGCCGTCGCCGGTGATCTTCCCGACGAGCCACAGCCGTCGTTGGGCGGCCGACAGCGGGATCCGGTCGGGGCGCCGCGTGGCGGGTTCCAGGGCGGGCCGGGCGGGCTGTCCGCCGTCGGTGCGGCCGGCGAGCAGTTCCGGGGTCGGGGCCTCGAAGAGGTCGCGGATGGCGAGTTCGGCGCCCAGTTCGGTGCGGGCGCGGCTGACGAGCCGGGTGGCGAGCAGCGAGTGCCCGCCGAGGTCGAAGAAGTTGTCTTCGGCGCCGATGCCGGGCAGGCCGAGTACATCGGCGAAGAGGCGGCACAGGACCTCTTCGCGGGGGGTGCGCGGGCCGCGGCCCTCGCCCCGGGCGACGGCGGGCTCGGGCTCGGGCAGGGCCCGGACGTCGAGCTTGCCGTTGCCGGTCATCGGCAGGCGGGGCAGGACGGCGAACGCGGCGGGCACCATGTAGTCGGGCAGCGACTCCTTGAGGTCGTCCCGGAGCCGCCGTACGAGACCGCCCGCGCCGCGGGTGGTGGTCGGGGTGTTGGCGTACGGCGGGGTGCCGCCCTGGGGGCGGTGGAGGCCGGCGGTCAGGCGCGGGGCCGGCCCTTCGTCGCGTACCAGCACCGCTTCGTAGCGGCCCGGTTCGGGCGCCCAGGTGGTGAGGGTGCGGTAGCCGAGACCGGCGGCGAGGTCGCGCAGCGCCTCGGGCTCCACTCCCTCGTCCGGTAGGACGTGCGGGCGGCCCTTCTCCAGGGCGCGCAGCGCGGCCAGTTCGCCGGCGGTGCGGGCGTCGGGGATGCCGGTGACGCGCAGGTGTGCGGGGCGCAGGTCGCGCAGGTGCCGGACGAGCGTGCGGTCGTCGGTCCAGCTCGTCACGGGCGCGTCGGCGAGGCGGAGGACGGCGTCCGGGGCGGGCGATCCGGCTTCCGCGTCCGGCGATTCGCGGTCCGTGGCGGGCGATTCGCGGTCCGTGCCGGGCGACTCCCGGTAGAGGACGGCGTCGTAGCGGTGGCGGGTCAGTTCGTTCTGGTGCCGGCCGGCCTTGGTGCGCAGGTCGACGCCGTACCCGAGGGTGCTGAAGTAGTCCGGGTCGACGAGGAGTTCCTTCTCCAGGGCGATGCCCCGGTCCACGGCCCGCCGTACGGTCGCGGCGTCCGTGCCCTCGTCGGCGCGGGTGAGCTGGATGGCCGCCTGGAAGGCGCGGGCGAGGCGGAGGTTGCGTACGTCTCCGACGAACAGGGCGCCGCCGGGGACGAGGAGGTCCATGGCGCCGGTGATGACCTCGGTGAGGTGGTCGACGCTCGGGAAGTACTGGATGACGGAGTTGATGACGACGGTGTCGAAGAAGCCGGTGGGCAGTCCGTCGGTGATGTGGGCGGCCTGGGCGCGCAGTTCGACCTTGGCGGCCAGCCCGGGGTCCTGCCGCAGGTCCTCGCCGATCTTGCGGATGACGGGGGCGGCGAAGTCCGTGGCCCAGTAGGCCTCGGCGTCCGGCGCGAGCTGCGACAGGAGCAGGCCGGAGCCGACGCCGATCTCCAGGACGCGGCGGGGCCGCAGGGAGCGGATGCGCTCGACGGTGGCGGCCCGCCATTCGCGCATGTCCTCCAGCGGGATGGGGGCGCCGTCGTACGAGCTGTCCCAGCCCGCGAAGTCCTCGGTGTGGACGGCGGTGTCGATCTCGGTGTACTCGGCGGAGTAGATCTCCTGCCACTCGCCGATCTGCTCGCGCTCCGCCTCCTCCTTGGCGGCGCCGGTGAGTTCGGCGGGGACGACGTAGCCGATGAGGCGCTGGGTGCCGGGCGCGGACGGGTCGTCGCGGGCGATGACGGCGGCCTGGGCGACCTGGGGGTGCCGGTCGAGCGCGGCCTCGATCTCGCCCAGCTCGACGCGGTAGCCGCGTACCTTGACCTGGTCGTCGGTACGGCCGAGGAAGTCCAGGTTGCCGTCGGGGCGGCGGCGCACGAGGTCGCCGGTGCGGTACATCCGCTCGCCGGGCGCGCCGAACGGGTCGGCGACGAAGCGTTCCGCGGTCAGGCCCGGGCGGTCGAGGTAGCCGCGGGCGAGGCCGACCCCGGCGATGTACAGCTCGCCGGGGACCCCGTCCTGGACGGGGCGCAGCCAGGCGTCCAGGAGGTGGGCGCGGGTGGCGCGGATCGGGCGGCCGACGGTGGGGGTGGCGCTGTCGTCCGTACCGCCGCCGAGGGTGTTGATGGTGTATTCGGTGGGGCCGTACAGGTTGTAGCCGTACGTGCCCTCGGTGTCGCGCAGCCGGTTCCACACGGTCTCGGTGACGGCTTCGCCGCCGAGCAGGACCAGCGGGGGCCGGTGGCCCTCCAACAGGCCTTCCTCGATGAGGAGATGGGCGTAGGTCGGGGTGACGTTGACGACGTCGATCCGCTGTTCCTCGCAGTACGCGACGAGCGCCTCGGCGTCGCGGCGCAGCTCCTCGTCGCAGATGTGCACCTCGTGGCCCTCGACGAGCCAGAGCAGCTCCTCCCAGGACATGTCGAAGGCGAAGGAGACGGTGTGCGCGATGCGCAGCCGCCGGCCGCCGGCCGAGGCGATGGCGGGGCCGAAGATCTCCTTCTGGTGGTTGAGCTGCATGTTGGTCAGGCCCCGGTAGGGGGTGACGACGCCCTTGGGGCGGCCGGTGGAGCCCGAGGTGTAGATGACGTACGCGGGGTGGCCCAGGTCGAAGTCGACGTGGACCGGTCCGGCGGGCTGGGAGGCCAGTTCGGCGACGACGTCGGGGTCGTCCAGCAGGACGCGCGGGAGGTCGCCCTCCAGCGTCCCGGAGACGGCGGCCGTGGAGAGCAGGAGCAGGGGCCGGGCGTCGGCGAGCATCATCGCGAGGCGGTCGGCGGGGTGGTCCAGTTCCAGGGGGAGGTAGGCGGCGCCGGTGCGCAGGACGGCGAACAGCGCGACGACCATGTCGAGGGAGCGGGGCAGTCCGAGCGCCACCACCCGCTCCGGTGCGGCGCCCCGGGCGATCAGCAGCCGGGCCATCCGGTCGCAGCGCGCGTCGAGTTCGGCGTAGGTGAGGGTGCGGCCGCCGAAGACGAGCGCGGTGGCGTCGGGGGTACGGGCGGCCTGGGCGGCGAGGAGGTCGGCGACGGTCTCGTCGGGGACGGGCTCGCGGCTCGCGGCGTTCTCCCGTACCAGCGTGGCCCGTTCGGCGGGCAGCAGCGGGTCGAGGCGGCCGACGGGGGCCGACGGGTCGGCGGTCAGGCCGTCCAGGAGCAGGGCGAAGCGGGCCAACAGGCTTTCCGCGTAGGGGTGTTCGATGAGGTCGGGGCGGTAGGAGAGCGTGATCCTGACCCGCTGTCCCGGGGTGACGACGAGGTTGACCGGGTAGTGCGTGGCGTCGACGTTGGCGACGGCGGTGGCGCCGTGCCGCTCGCGCAGTTCGGCGAGCCGCTCCTCGGTGTCGGCGTTGCGCAGCACGAACAGGGTGTCGAAGAGCCTGCGGTGGCCGGTCTCGGCCTGGAGGACACCGAGGCCGAGGTACTCGTGGGGCATGAGGGCGAGCCGTTCGCCCTGGATCCGCCGCAGCAGGCCGAGGACGGGTTCGGCCGGGTCGAAGGCGATGCGGGCGGGCACGGTGTTGAGGAACATGCCGATGACGTTCTCGACGTCCGGCACCTCGCTCGGGCGGCCCGCCACCGTCGTGCCGAACACGACGTCGGTGCGGCCCGTGGTGCTCGCGAGGGCGAGTCCCCAGGCGGCGTTGAGGACGGTGTTGAGGGTGAGGCCGTGGTGGCGGGCGGTGTCGCGCAGCCGGTCACTGGCCTCGGCGGTCAGGTCGGTGTCGAGGCTTCGGGGGATGACGGGTTCGAGGCCCCGGTCGGCGGCGGAGGGAACGAGCAGGGTGGGCTCGTCCAGTCCGTCCAGCGCGGCGCGCCAGGCGCCGGTGGCGTCCGCCTCGTCCTGCTGGTCGAGCCAGGTGAGGTAGTCGCGGTAGGAGCCGGGGCGCGGCAGGTCCCGGGGGTCGCCGCCGTTCTCGTACAGGGCGAACAGCTCGTCCAGGAACAGCCATGCCGACCAGCCGTCCCAGAGGATGAGGTGGCGGCCGACGACCAGCCGGTCGCCGCGCTCCTCGCCGAGGCGGACGAGCAGCATCCGGAAGAGCAGCGGGCGGGTGAGGTCGAAGCGGCGGGTGCGCTCCTCGTCCATCAACGCCCGCAGCCGGACGTCCTGTTCGGTGGCCGGGAGGCCGGCGAGGTCGACCTCTTCGAGGGGGATCGCCGGGTCCTTGACGATGAACTGGACGGGTTGGCGCAGCCCTTCGCTGGTGAATCCGGCGCGCAGGCTGGGGTTGCGGGCCAGCAGCACCTTCGTGGCGGCGCGCAGGCGGCCGGTGTCGACGCGGGTGGCGAGGTCGAACGACTCGTGGACGGTGTAGACGTCCAGGGCGCTGTTGTCGTAGGTGGAGTGGAAGAACAGGCCTTCCTGGAGTGGCGCGAGGGGCCAGATGTCCTCGACGGCGCCGGGGGCGATCCGCTCGACGCGGGCCCGCTCCTCGGGGGTGAGCGAGAAGGAGTCCGTACGGTCCCGCCCGCCCGGCCCGCCCGGCCCGTCCGTGGCCGGCTCGGTGTCGAGCGTCACGGCGGCCGCCGCGAGGGCGGCCGGGGTGCGGTGCTCGAAGATGTCGCGGGGGCTCAGGCCGAGGCCCGCGCGGCGGGCGCGGCTGGAGACGCCGATGGAGCTGATGCTGTCGCCGCCGAGGAGGAAGAAGTCGTCGTCGACGGAGACGTCCGTCAGCTTCAGGACGGCCGCGAAGATGTCGGTGAGCGTCCGCTCCCCGGCGTCCCTGGGGGCGCGGGCGGCGGCACGGACGGTGGCCGGGGCGGGCAGGGCGCCCCGGTCCAGCTTGCCGCTCGGGGTGAGGGGCAGGGCGTCCAGGACGACGTAGGCGGTGGGCACCATCGGGGCGGGCAGGGCGCCGGTGAGGTGGGCCCGGAGCGCGGGGGTGTCCGGGGCAGCGCCCGTCGCGGGGACCACGTACCCGACGAGGGTGTTCTCGCGGACGGTCACCGCGCTCCGCGCGACGCCGGGCGCGCCGAGGAGCGCGGCCTCGATCTCGCCCAGCTCGACGCGGTTGCCGCGCAGCTTGACCTGGCGGTCGGTGCGGCCGAGGTACTCGACGGTGCCGTCGGGGCGCCGCAGGACCAGGTCGCCGGTGCGGTACATGCGGGTGCCGGGCGGGCCGTACGGGTCGGCCGTGAAGCGTTCCGCGGTGAGCGCGGCGCGGCCGTGGTAGCCGCGGGCCAGCTGGACGCCGGTCAGGTACAGCTCGCCGGGGACGCCGGCCGGGACGGGGCGCAGGCAGGCGTCCAGGACGTGGAGCCCGGTGTTCCAGACGGGGCGGCCGATGGGCACGGTGGTGCCGCTCGCGCTGTCGTCGCCGTAGGCGTGGTGGGTGACGTCGACGGCGGCCTCGGTGGGGCCGTACAGGTTGTGCAGGGGCACCCCGGTGAGCGCGTGCCAGCGGCGCGCGGCGGAGGCGGTCAGGGCCTCGCCGCTGCTGAGGACGCGACGCAGGGGGGCGGCCCAGGAGGGGTCGCCGGTGACCTCGTCGGCGGCCAGGAACGCGTCGAGCATGGACGGCACGAAGTGCATCGTGGTGACGCCCCGGTCGCGGACGAGCGCGGCGAGGTAGGCGGGGTCGCGGTGGCCGTCGGGCCTGGCGAGGACCACGGCGGCGCCCTCGGTCAGCGGCCAGAAGAACTCCCACACGGACACGTCGAAGCTCGACGGCGTCTTCTGGAGCACGCGATCGTCGGCACGCAGGCCGAACTCCCCCTGCATCCAGGCGAGTCGGTTGACGATGGCGCGGTGGGTGACGACGACGCCCTTGGGCCGGCCGGTGGATCCGGAGGTGTAGATGAGGTAGGCGGGATCGTCGGGTGCGGCCTGGGCTGGCGTGTCCTCGGCAGGCGTGTTCGCCTCCGGTGCGTCGAGGACCAGCGGGGTCACGCCCTCGGCCTCCGGCAGCCGGGGGGCCGACGCGGCGGTGGTGACCACCGTGGCCGCCCCGGAGTCGGTGAGCATGTACGCCACCCGGTCGGCCGGGTAGTCCAGGTCGAGGGGCAGGTAGGCGGCCCCGGACTTGAGGACGCCGAGGAGGGCGACCATCAGCTCGGCGGAGCGGGGAACGGCGACCCCGACCACCTGGCCGGGACAGGCCCCCCGGGCCCGCAGGCGCCGGGCCAGCCGTTCGGCGCGGGCGTCCAGTTCCGCGTAGGTCAGCCGCTCGTCGCCGAGGACGACGGCGGTGGCGTCCGGCGTACGGGCGGCCTGGTCCTCGAAGGCGGCGGAGAGGGTCGTCTCCGGTATCTCGCGCGTGGCGCCCGCCAGTCGGGCCCGCGACCGCTCCGTAGCGGACAGCAGCTCGATGTGCGCGGCGGGCCGCTCCGGGTGGTCGGCGAGCGCCTCCAGGACCAGGGCGAGCCGGTCCGCGATCGTCCGGACGGTGTCGCCGTCCAGCCGTTCGGCGTGGTGCTTGAGACGCAGGTCGAGCCGCCGGCCCGGCTTCACGACGAGGGCGAGCGGGTAGTGCACGGCGTCGTGGAACGCGTGGCCGGTGATCCGGACCGTGCCCGACGGGTCGCGCAGGTCGGTGTCGGCCGGGTAGTTCTCGAACACCAGCAGGGTGTCGAAGAGTTCGCCGCCGCCCGCGAGGCCCGTGAGGCGCTGGATCTCGGCGAGACCGAGGTGCTGGTGGTCCAGGAGCTGGGCCTGCTCGTCCTGGAGGCGGCCGAGGAGCGCGGCGAGGGTGTCGGCGGGGTCCCAGGTGAAGCGGGTCGGCAGGGTGTTGATGAAGAGCCCGACCATCGACTCGATGCCGTCGACCTCGCCGTCGCGGCCGGAGACGGTGGTGCCGAACACCACGTCCTGGCGGCCGGTGAGCCGTCCGAGCAGGAGTCCCCAGGCTCCCTGGACGACCGTTCCCAGGGTGACGCCGTGCTCGCGGGCGCGGGCGGCGAGGCGGCTCGTGGTCCGTTCGGACAGCTCGACACGGACCTGCTCGGGCCGCATCGGGGCGCTGTCGGCGGGGGTGGTGACGAGCCGCGTCGGCTCGTCGAGACCGGCGAGGGCGGTGCGCCAGGTGGCGCGGGCGGCCTCCCGGTCGAGTCCGGCGAGGCGGCGCAGGTACGAGCGGTACGGCGCGACGTCGGGCAGCGGCGCGGCGCCGGGCCCGGCGCCGTACGACGCCATCAGCTCGCGGTGGAGCACCGGCAACGACCAGCCGTCGGCGACGATGTGATGGAACGTCAGGACGAGCGCGGCGCGCTCGGGCCCGAAGCGGACCAGCGCGCAGCGCAGCAGCGGGGGCCTGGCCAGGTCGAAGCGGCGGGCGCGTTCGTCGGCGGCGACGGCCTCGGCGAGGGACTCCCGTACGGACGCGTCCTGCGCGGACAGGTCGATCTCCCGCCAGGGCAGGGTCAGTCCGCCCGCGATGATCTGGACGGGCGTGCCGTCGGGGCCCGGCCGGAAGGCGGCGCGCAGCGGGGCGTGCCGGCCCAGGAGGTGCTGGGCGGCGGTGCGCAGGGCTTCGCCGTCGAGGGGGCCCGCGAGCTCGACGACCTGCTGGACGACGTACGCGTCCCGGTCGGAGCCGCCGACGAGGGAGTGGAAGTAGAAGCCTTCCTGGAGCGGGGTGAGCGGCAGCAGGTCTCGTACGGCCAGGGGCTCGGCCCCCTGGATCGCGGCGAGTTCGTCGGCGGTGACCGCGACGAGCGGCTCCTCGCGGTCGGCGGGGCCGCCGCCCGTGCGGTCGACGGCGACGGTCGCGAGCGCGGCGACGGTGCGGTGGCGGAAGACGTCGCGGGTGGTGAGCTGGATGCCCTCCTTGCGGGCCTTGATGAGCAGTTGGATCGCGGTGATGCTGTCGCCGCCGAGGGCCAGGAAGTCGTCGTCGATGGTGACGGAGCGCAGGCCGAGGACGTCGGCGTACAGGCCGCAGAGCAGCGTCTCGCGGGCGTCGCGGGGGGCGCGGCCCGAGCTGAGGGCGCCGTAGTCCGGGGCGGGCAGGGCCTTTTCGTCGAGCTTGCCGCTGGGGGTGACGGGCAGCCGGTCGAGCGGGACGAACGCCGACGGCACCATGTACTCGGGCAGCCGGTCGGTGGTGTGGGCCCGCAGGGTCTTCATCAGCGTGGTGATGTCGCGGAAGGGCACGGGCCGGTTGGCGTGCGGGAAGCCTCCGCCGGGGCGGTAGACCGTGCCGAGGGGGCCGTCGCCCGCCGCGAGGACGACGTCGAGGCTGCCGTCGTCGGCGTGCCCGTTCCAGGTGACGGCGCAGCGGTAGCCGTGCCGGGCGGCGAGGGTGTGGAACGCCTCGGGGTCGGTGCCGGCGGGGGCGGGGCCGCTGCTGTCCTCCAGGGCGCGCAGGGCCGAATCGTCCTCGTCCAGGCGGCCGTTGGGCACGCCGGTGACCCGGATCCGGTCGGGGCGTCCGGCGAGGAGGGCGGCGAGCGCGTCGAGGCCGCCGAGCCCGGACCAGCGGATCTCCCGCGACGGGTCCTGGTCGGGCGCCGGCTGTCCGGGCGCGGACGTCCCGGCCGCCGGTCCTGACGGGCGCAGCACGACGTCGTACCGGTAGCGGCTCAACTCGTTCCGGTGCGTGGCCCGTTTGACGAGGACGTCCGCCTCGTACCCCGGCAGGGCCGTGAAGTAGTCCGGGTCGAGGAGCAGTTCGCCCTCCCACGCGACCGAGCGGTCGACCGCCGCGCGCAGCGCGGTCTTGTCGCTCTCTTCGTGCCCGGCCGCGCCCCGGCTCTCGACGGCGGCGCGCAGGGTGCGCAGCAGCCGCAGGTTGCGTACGTCGCCGACGAAGACGGCGCCGCCGGGGGCGAGCAGGGCGCTGACCTTGCGCAGCACCTCGGCGAGGTAGTCGGCGCTCGGGAAGTACTGGGCGACGGAGTTGATGACGACGGTGTCGAAGAACCCTTCGGGCAGGCCCTCGGTGTCGTGGGCGGGCCGGGCCGACAGCTCGACGCGCGGGGCCAGTTCGGGTACGGCGTCGACCTGGGCGCGCAGCGCCCGTACCGCCTCGTGGGAGACGTCGGTGCCCCAGTAGGCGTCGCTGTCGGGGGCGATCCTGGAGAGGATCAGTCCGCTGCCCACGCCGATCTCCAGGATCCGGCGCCCCGGGCCGAGCGCGCGGATCCGGTCGATCGTCGCGTCCCGCCACTCGCGCATCTCGTCGACGGGCAGGGGGGTGCCGTCGTACATGCTGTTCCAGCCGGCGAAGTTCTCGCGGAAGCCCTGGCCCTCCGTCCCGGCGGCGCTGTAGAGCAGTTCGTGCAGGTCCTTCCACTCCTCGACCTGGGCGGTCTCGTCGTGGCCGGGCTCGGTGTCGAGGGAGGGGACGACGTACGCGGCGAGCCTGCGCTCGCCGGGCCGGTCCTCGCGGGCGACGACGGCGACCTGGTCGACCGCCGGGTGGCCGCGCAGGACGGACTCGATCTCGCCCGGTTCGATGCGGAAGCCGCGGATCTTGATCTGGGTGTCGGCGCGGCCGAGGAACTCCAGGCGTCCGTCGGCCTTCCACCGTACGAGGTCACCGGTGCGGTAGAGCCGCTCGCCCGGGGCGCCGAAGGGGTCGGCGACGAAGCGTTCGGCGGTGAGGGAGGGCCGGCCGAGGTAGCCGCGGGCGAGGCCCGCGCCGCCGAGGTACAGCTCGCCGGGGACGCCGGCCGGGACCGGTCGCAGGCGTGCGTCGAGGACGTAGGCGCGGGTGCCGGGGTCGGGCACGCCGATGGGGACGATCGTGCCGGCCGGGGTGTCGGGGTCGCAGAGGCCGAGGGTCGAGTTGGTGGTGGCCTCGGTGGGACCGTACGCGTTGAACATCATGCGGCCGCGGGCGTAGCGCCCGACCAGCTCGGGCGAGACGCGCTCAGTGCCGGCCAGAAGGGTGGCGGCGGGCGGCAGCCGCACGTCGTCGGGCAGGGCGGCGAGCAGGGCGGGCGGCAGGATCATGAAGGTGATGCCGTGGGCGTTGGCGTAGTCGGCGAGGGGGGCGCCGGGCACCCGCAGTTCGCTCGGTACGACGACGAGGCGGCCGCCGGAGAGCAGGCCGAGGCAGAGATCCCAGAAAGCCACGTCGAAGCTGGGCGAGGCGAATTGCAGGACGCGGCTGTCCGGTCCGATGCCGAAGCGCTCGCTCTGGGTGGCGACGAGTTTGGCGACGCCGGTGTGCGAAAGGACGACGCCCTTGGGGCGGCCGGTCGATCCGGAGGTGTAGATGACGTACGCGGCGTTGAGGACGGTGAGTTCACCGCCGCGGTCGGCGTCGGTGGGGTCGTGGGCCGGGCGTCCGGCCAACTCCTCGGCGGTCTCCGGCAGGTCCAGGAGGAGCGTGGTGATCCCGTCCTGCTCCCCTTCCGCGTCCTCGGGGAGGAGTTCGGCGTCGGCCGTCGTGACCAGGCAGACGGGCCGCGCGTCCGCGAGCATGTACGCGATCCGGTCGGCCGGGTAGTCGCGGTCCACGGGCAGGTAGGCGGCGCCCGACTTGAGGACGGCGACCTCGGCGACGATCAGGTCGGCGGAGCGCGGCAGGGCGAGGGCCACGACGCGCTCGGGGCCGGCGCCCCGGGCGATCAGGGCGTGCGCGAGGCGGTTGGCCCGCTCGTCCAGCTCGGCGTAGGTGAGGCGCTCCTCCTCGAAGACGAGCGCGGTCGCGGCGGGGCGCAGGCGGACCTGCTCGGCGAACATCGCGGGCCAGGTGGCGGCCGGGACGGCGTGCTCGGTGGCGTTCCACTCGACCAGCAGGCGGTGGTGCTCGTCGGGCGTGGTCAGGGCGAGTTCGGCGACCGGCGTGCCCGGCCGGGCGAGGCCGTCGGCCAGCAGGGTCTCGTAGTGGCCGAGCAGCCGGTCGACGGTCGCGTCGTCGAACAGGTCGGTGCGGTACGTCGCCTGGACCTCGTCCGGGACGACGTCGAGCGCCAGGTCGAGGGTGCCCGGCATGTCCTCCCCCGCGGCATCCGCCCGCGCCGCCGCGCCGGTGCCGGGGTCCGCGTCGAAGGCGGTGTTGAAGAACAGTCCGCCGCCGCGGGTCGGCGCCGGGCGCAGGGCGTCGACCAGCGTGCGCGGCGGCAGCCGGTGCGCGCGGGCCGCCGCGAGGGCGTCCTCCACGCGCCGTACCAGCTCCGCGAAGGTCGGGGGGCCGCCGAGGTCGACGCGCACGGGCAGGTTCGCGTACCCGACGGTGAGGTCGGCGGCGCCGCTGTAGCGGTGCAACAGGGCGAAGTAGGCGGCGAGTCGGGTCTCGGCGCCGGCCAGGGTGCCGGTGCGCCGTGTCCGTACCGACCGGTCCCCGGAGGGTGACACCGGGTACGGGCGGTCGGCCGGCAGCGCCGTCTCGGGTGAGAGCGGTGCGAGCGCGTTCCGCCAGTAACCCACTGCTTCTTCGATACCGGACACGGTGGCCGCGCCTCCCCAGACAGGTCGGTCCCCGGTTCGGTGGAGCCCGGGTCGCCGCCATACTAAGGTAAGGGTTACCTAATCAAAAGCACCCACCCGCCCCCCGGGCGGCCCAAGGGCCCTGCACTACAGTTAAGGCCTGCCTAACCTAAGGATGTTGACGTGGAGAGAGTTCGGTGACCCGGGCGAAAGCCCCTCGCGCGGTGCTCCTCGTGGCGCTGCCCGGCGCCGCCCTTCTCACCCTGTGCCTGCTGTCGATCGCGTTCGGAGCCCTGAGCGTTCCGCTCGGCCAGGTCGTGGAGACCCTGTTCGGCCACGCGCCCAGCGCGCGGATCGACAGTGTCATCTGGTCGGTACGGATCCCCCGTACCGCCCTCGGCCTGGCGGCGGGAGCGGCCCTCGGCCTGTCGGGCTGCCTGATGCAGGCGCTGACCCGCAATCCGCTGGCCGACCCCGGCGTGCTCGGGGTCAGCGCGGGGGCGGCCTTCGCGATCGCGGTGTCCGTCGGGGTGTTCGGCCTCGGGTCGGTCTACGGCTACATCTGGTTCGCCTTCGCCGGGGCGCTGTTCGCGAGTGTCCTGGTGTATCTGCTGGGCGGGGTCGGGAGATCCTGCTCGACCCCGGTCAAACTCGCCCTCGCGGGCGTCGCGATCACCTCGCTGCTGTCCTCGCTGACCAGCGCCATCGTCCTCACCGACGCGGACGCCCTGAACCGCTTCCGCTTCTGGGAGGCGGGGTCGCTCGCCAACCAGAACGGCGACACGCTCGTCCGGGTGCTGCCGTTCCTCGCGGTGGGCGCCGTCCTCGCCCTCGCCTCCGCGCCGGCGCTCAACAGCCTCGCGCTGGGCGACGACGTGGCCGCCTCGCTGGGCCTGCGGCTGGGGCTGATACGCGTCCAGGGCGTGGCCGCCGTGACCCTGCTGACCGGAGGCGCGGTGGCGGTCATCGGCCCCGTGGTCTTCGTCGGACTGGTCGTCCCGCACCTCGCCCGGATCCTCACCCAGGCGGCGGGCATCGGCCCCGACCACCGGTGGCTGCTGCCGCTGTCGGCGGTGCTCGCGCCCTGCCTGCTGCTCCTCGCCGACATCGCCGGACGCCTGATCGCGCGCCCGGTGGAGATCCAGGCCGGCATCCTGGTCGCCTTCATCGGGGGCCCGTTCTTCATCGCGATGGTCCGCCGACGACGACTCGCGGAGCTGTGAACATGACCGGTCCGCTGCCCACCCGTACCCCGGCCGCCGTCACCGCGCCCGCGCCGGTTCCGCGCCGTACCGCCGGCCGGGTCCCGTACCGGCTGGCCTTCCCGCCCGTGTCCGGGGTGCTGCGGCCCCGGCTGGTCGCGGTGTGCGCCGGCCTCGCCGTGGCGACCTTCGTCGTCTTCTGCTGGGGCATGTCCGTGGGCGAGATCCCCCTCGGGCTGTCCGACGTGGTGAAGGCCGTGCTCGGCACGGGCGACCCCGGAACCCAGCTGATCGTCCGGGAGTTGCGCCTGCCCCGCGCGACCACCGGGCTGCTCGTCGGGATCGCCTTCGGGATCTCCGGCGCCCTCTTCCAGACCATGACGCTCAACCCGCTCGCCAGCCCCGACATGATCGGGATCACCCAGGGCGCGGGCGCGGCGGTCGTCGCCGGGCTCGTCCTCGGCTGGGACGCGGGGCTGAGCACCCAATCGCTGGGCCTGGCGGGCGCGTTGGCCGCCGCCCTGATCGTGTACGTGCTGGCCTGGAAGCGCGGGACCACCGGCTACCGGATCGTGCTCGTCGGGATCGGCGTCTCCTGGATCTGCACGAGCGTCACGGACTATCTGATGGCCCACGGCGGGCAGTTCCAGGCCCAGGCCTCGCTCGGCTGGCTCGTCGGGAACCTCAACGGCCGCGGCTGGAACGAGGTCCGGCCGCTCGCGGTCGCGATGGCCGTGCTCGTCCCGGTCTCGCTGCTGCTCGGCCGCCGGCTGCGCACCCTGCAACTGGGCGACGACGTGGCCCACGGCCTGGGCACCTCGGTGCAGGCCGTGCGGCTGGTGACCCTGCTCACCGGGGTCGGGCTGGTGGCGTTCGGTACGGCGGCGGCGGGACCGGTCGCGTTCGTGGCGCTGGCCGCGCCGCAGGTCGCGCAGCGGCTCGCCCGGACCGCCTGGCCCCCGCCGGTGGCCGCCGGTCTCACCGGCGCGCTGATGGTGCTGGCCGCGGACCTGGCCGCGCGGGAGCTGATCCCCGATACGGAACTTCCCGTCGGCGTGGTGACCGGGGTGCTCGGCGCGCCGGTGCTGCTCTGGCTGCTCGTCCGCGCCAATCGCGTCGGCTCAGGAGGCTGAACCCATGACATCGCCATCGAAATCCGCGCCCGGCACCGGCCGGACGGCCACACCTGCCGACACCGCCTCCGGATCCGGTCCCGACCTGCGGGCCGAAGGGGTACGGCTCGCCTACGACAACCGGGTCGTGGCCGAGCACCTGGACGTGGCGATCCCGCCCGGCCGGGTGACGGCGATCGTCGGGGCCAACGCCTGCGGCAAGTCGACCCTGTTGCGGGCGCTGGCCCGGCTGCTGTCCCCGCGCGAGGGCACGGTCCGGCTCGACGGGCGTTCCCTGCACTCCATCCCGACGCGGGAGTTGGCCCAGCGGCTCGGCATCCTGCCCCAGGGCCCGGTGGCACCGGAGGGCCTGACGGTCATCGACCTGGTGGGGCGGGGCCGTTCACCGCACCAGACGTGGTGGCGGCAGTGGTCCAAGGGCGACGAGCAGGCCGTGCACGACGCGCTGCGGGCGACCGCGATGACGGACCTGGCGGACCGCCCGGTCGACGAACTGTCCGGCGGCCAGCGCCAACGGGCCTGGATCGCCATGGCGGTGGCGCAGGGCACCCCCGTACTGCTCCTGGACGAGCCGACGACGTACCTCGACCTGGCGCACCAGATCGACGTCCTGGACCTGATCACGGACCTCAACCGGCACGAGAACCGCACGGTCGTGATGGTCCTCCACGACCTCAACCAGGCCTGCCGGTACGCGGACCACGTCATCGCCATGAAGTCCGGCGCGATCGTGGCCGAGGGTCCCCCGGCCGAGGTCATCACCGCGCGGACGGTGGAGGAGGTCTTCGGCCTGCGCTGCCGGATCACTCGGGACCCGGTCAGCGGCACCCCCATGGTCATCCCCATGAGCCGCCACCACGAACCCGCCTTGCCGTAAGAACGAAGCTCCGAACAGGGCGAGTTGGGCGGGCCACCCAGAACACCGGACGGACCCGGATGGGGCCCGTCCGGCGGTTCGTCCGGGCTGCTACGCGCGCGCTTCCCCCGCCGTGTCCGGCAGGACCGTCGTGCCCGACGCCCCCGGCGTCAGCAGGGCCGTCCGCAGGGCGTGGGGGACGCGGCCGTCCAGGACCTGGGCGGAGGGCACTCCCGCGCGTACCGCCTCGCGGCACGCCTCCATCTTCGGGAGCATCCCGCCGTCCAGGCCGGGCAGCAGGAGGTCCAGGTCGCCCGCCGTGAGCCGGTCCACGACGCGGTCGCTGTGCGGCCAGTGCGCGTACAGGCCCGGCACGTCCGTGAGGACGACCAGGGCCTCCGCCTCCAGCGCCGCCGCGATCGCGCCCGCCGCCGTGTCGGCGTTGACGTTGTAGATCTCGCCCGCCTCGCCGCGCGCGACCGGTGAGACGACCGGGATGTGGCCGTGGTCCAGCAGGACCCGTACGGCCGCCGCGTCGACCTTGGTGATGGTCCCCACCATGCCGATGTCGACCGGCTCCCCCGCCACCCGCGCGTAGTGCTTCTCCGCCGTCAGGGTGTGCGCGTCCTCGCCGGTGAGGCCGACCGCGTACGGACCGTGCGCGTTGAGCAGTCCGACCAACTCGCGCTGGACCTTGCCCGACAGCACCATCCGTACGACGTCCATCGCCTCCGGCGTCGTCACGCGCAGCCCCGCCTCGAAGCGGGACTCCAGCCCGTGCCGGGCGAGTTGGGCGCTGATCTGCGGGCCCCCGCCGTGCACGACGACGGGCTTCACCCCGGCCGCGCGCAGCTCGGCGACGTCCTGGGCGAACGCGCGCTTGAGCGAGTCGTCCACCATCGCGTTCCCGCCGAACTTGACGACGACGATCCGGCCGCGCAAGCGCTCCAGGGCCCCGGCGGCGGGGCCGGCCGGCGCGAGGAGGCCGCTCACGGACGGGCGGTCAGGTAGCCGCCCATGGTCCGGAAGTGGTCCGTGGCGGCGTGCTCCACGCCGTCCTCCGTCCGTACCCGCTTGACCAGCAGGCCCTTGCTCCGCCCGAAGCGCGCCTCCGTGCCCGCCACGATGACCACGCCGTCGCCCTCACGGATGAAGACGCGGCCCGGCGTGCCCCCGTAGTTGGCCTCGGAGAGCGCCGCCGAGACGATGCGTATGCGCTCCCCCCGGTGGTACGTGAAGGCGTTGGGGTACGGGTCCGACTGGGCCCGCACCAGCCGCTCCAGGTCCTCGGCCGGCCACGTCCAGTCGATCCGGCTGTCCTCCAGGGACCGCTTGTGGAAGAAGCTGGCCCGGCTCCGGTCCTGCGGGACCCACTCCGCGGTGCCCGCCTCGATCCGGTCGAGGGAGTCCCGCACGATCGGCCCGATGAGGTCGACGGTCCGGTGGAAGAGGTCGGTGGCCGTGTCGGTCGGCCCGACCGGGACGGAACGCTGGAACACGACGTCCCCGGCGTCCAGTTCGCCGTCCATGCGGTGCGCGGTGACGCCCACCTCCCGCTCGCCGTTGATCAGCGCCCAGATCAGCGGCGAGAACCCCGCGTACGAAGGCAGCAGCGAGTCATGGACGTTGAGCGTGCCGTGCGGCGGCAGGTCGAAGATCTCCGGCGGCAGCCACGTACGCCAGTTGTTGGCGACGATGATGTCCGGCGCGGCGTCGCGCAGCGCCCGGAGCAACTCCTCGTCGTCGGGGCGGTTGCGCAGCAGCACCGGTACGCCGTGCTTCTCGGCGAGTTCGGCCACCGAGTCGTCCCAGATCTTCTCGTACACGTGCTCGCTCTTGGGGTGGGTCACCACCAGGACCACTTCGTGAGTGGAGTCGAGCAGCGCTTGGAGCGTGCGATGACCCCAGGTCTGGTAGCCGAACATGACGACCCGCATGGTGAATCCTCCTCAGACGTTGCAAGGTAAGGCTAACCTTATCTAACATGTGCCTGCTTAGGGAGGCGATGACGCGGTGAACCCACTGCACAGTGAGCCGGGCTCGGTCCAGGACATCCATGACGTGATCGGCATCGGCTTCGGGCCGTCGAACCTGGCGCTCGCGATAGCGATCCAGGAACACAACGCACGAGTTCCCGACGACGAACGGATACGGGCCGGGTTCCTGGAGAAGCAACCGCGGTTCGGCTGGCACCGGGGCATGCTCATCGACGATGCCACGATGCAGGTCTCCTTTCTCAAGGACCTGGTCACGATGCGGGACCCGACGAGCGGCTTCAGCTTCCTGTCGTACCTGCGCGAGCAGGGCAGGCTGGTCGACTTCCTCAACCAGAAGACGCTGTTCCCCCTCCGCATCGAGTTCCACGACTACTTCGAGTGGGCCGCCGCCCGCGTCGGCGGCCTCGTCACGTACGGCTCCGAGGTCGTCTCCGTCGACCCGGTGACGGTGGACGGCGAGGTCCGCTGGTTCGACGTGACCAGCCGCGACCCCCGGGACCCGGAGGCCCGGATCGTGCGCCGGGCGCGCAACCTCGTCGTCGCCACGGGCCTGGAGCCCCACCTGCCGCCCGGGACCGTCCTGTCGGACCAGGTCTGGCACAACAGCCAGCTCATGCCCCGCGTCGCGGAGTTGGCGGGCAGCGGCAAGGAGGTGCGCCGGGTCGTGGTGCTGGGCGCCGGGCAGAGCGCCGCGGAGGCGGTCGACTACCTGCACCGCAGCTTCCCGGAGGCCGAGGTCTGCTCGGTCTTCTCCAAGTACGGCTACACACCCGCCGACGACAGCCCCTTCGCCAACCGGATCTTCGACCCGGAGGCCGTCGACATCTACTACAACGCGCCGCGCGGCGTGAAGCAGTCGCTCTTCGACTACCACCGGGGCACCAACTACTCGGTGGTGGACATGGACCTGATCGAGGCCCTGTCCCGGACCATGTACCAGGAGAAGGTCCAGGGCCGGGAGCGGCTGCGCATGCTGAACGTGTCGCGCATCCGCGAGGTCGAACCGCGCGGGGACCGGCTGGACATCACGGTGGAGTACCTGCCGACCGGCGAGCGGGAGGTCCTCACCGCGGACGTCCTCGTCCACGGCACCGGATACCGGCCGCAGGACCTCGGCGAGCGGCTGGGCGGGGTGGGCAAGCTGTGCCTGCGCGACGACGAGGACGCGCTGCTCGTGGACCGCGACCACCGGGTGGTGACGGCCGCGAACGTGACCTCGGGGATCTATCTCCAGGGCGGTACGGAACACACGCACGGGATCACGTCGACGCTGCTGTCGAACACGGCGGTACGGGCGGGCGAGATCCACGAGGCGCTGCTCGCGGAGCGCAGGAGCAGGACCGGCGCCGGCGCAGGCGCCCTGCCCCCGGAGACCGCCGAGGCCGCCGCCCCGGCGGCGAGCGGCGCGGCCTGAGGGCCTGAGGGAGTGCGTGCGGGGGCCGGACGGCGCCAGCCGGTCGGCCTCAGGCCGTCGGCAGCTCCGGCTGCTCGCGCAGCCGCTCCAGGGCGACCAGCGCCACGTCGTCCTCCAGCCGTCCCTCGACGTGTTCCAGCAGGTCCTTCAGCAGGCGCTGGAGCAGCTCGTCGGGGTCGCACCAGAGCAGCGCGTCGAAGCGTTCCTGGGCGGGGTAGAACGCGCCGGTGCCGTCCCGGGCCTCCAGCAGGCCGTCGGTGTGCAGGAGCAGGGTGTCGCCGGATTCCAGCGGGAAGGTGTCCAGCTGGTAGTCGTCGACGCCCTGCGCCAGCCCGAGCGGCGGCGCGGGGTGCGGCGAGCGCAGCACCGTCGTGACGCCGTGGTGGGAGCGCAGGGGCGGCGGATGGCCGCAGCTGATCATCCGGACCACGGGGGCGTCGTCGGGGATCTCCAGGACCAGGGCGGTGATGAACCGCTCACCGCTGTCCCGGTCGGTCTTGCCGACCTCGCGCAGGTGCCGCCCGACGCTTCCTTCCAGCGAGGCCACCAGGTCCGGCAGGGTGGCGTCACGGTGGGCGGCCTCCCGGAAGGCCCCCAGCACGGCCGCCGCGTCGTCGACCGCGGGGAGGCCCTTGCCCCGTACGTCCCCGATGATCAGGCGGACGGCGCCCGGGGTCCGCTCGGCGGCGTACAGGTCGCCGCCGATCTGCGCCTGGGCCGCGGCCGAGCGGTACACCGAGGCGATCCGCAGCCGCCCGATCCGGCGTGGCAAGGGGCGCAGGACCGCGCGCTGGGCGGCGTCCGAGACGGATCTCGCCTGGACCAGCGCCTTGAAGTCCATGTCCCGAAGGCGCCAGAAGAGCACGACCAGTCCGCAGACCACCAGGAGGTCGATCAGGTGGATGGGCAGGATCGGGGAGTCCATGAGGCCGTCGCGGATGTCGAGCGCGGCGGCCGATATACACGCCAGGCCGGTGATGAGGGCGGTGAACCGGGGGCCCATCAGCCCGGCGGTCAGCGCCGGTACGGCGACCAGCAGCGACGCGAGGTGGATGTCTCCCGGCACCAGGAATCCGACCACGGTCACGACGCACAGCACCGCGAGCGGCAGTACCGAGGGCGCCTGCCACAGCAGCCGGAGCAGGAACGCCTTCCCCGCCGTGCCTCCGGACCAGCGCGCCACGGGCCCCGGGCGGGCACGGGTGGCGGTGGAGGGTGTCCGTTCTCTCAAAGGGGGGCCTCAAGCGGGAGCGGGTGGGTCGGGGTCGGTCGCGGGTCGGTCCCGGTGACAGGCCTTTGATCAGCCATTGTCCGGATTTTGACCTCGTCCAACTGTACGTGCATCACGCCGAAGGTCCAGGCCTCCGGCGGACAACTGTTGCGCGAGGGCAAGAATCGGCCGGTCCGGTCAGGCCGAGCCCGGCTGCACGATGCCGGACTCGTACGCCAGGATCACCACCTGCGCGCGGTCCCGGGCCCCGAGCTTGGCCATCGCCCGGTTGACATGGGTCTTCACTGTGACCGGGCTCACGTACAGCTGGGTGGCGATGTCCTGGTTGGACAGCCCCCGCCCGACCCACGTGACCACTTCCCGTTCGCGCGGCGTCAGACCGGCCAGCCGCTCCGCCGCGTCCGGGTTCGGCCGCTCGGTCTGGGCGAGGAAGCGGGAGATGACGCTCTTCGTGGCGGCGGGCGACAGGAGCATGTCGCCCGTCGCGATCACCCGGATCGCGTCGAGCAGTTCCTCGGGGTTGATGCCCTTGCCGAGGAAGCCGCTGGCCCCGGCGCGCAGCGCCTCCGCCACGTACTCGTCGTTCTCGAAGGTGGTCAGGATCAGCACCCGGACCCCGGCCAGGTCCTCGTCCGCCATGATCAGCCGGGTCGCGTCGAGGCCGTTCATGCCGGGCATGCGGATGTCCATCAGGACGACCTCGGCCTGGCTGCTGAGGGCCAGCGCGACCGCCTCACGCCCGTCCGACGCCTCGGCGACGACCTCCATGTCCGGCTCGGAGTCGATGAGCAGCCGGAACGTACCCCGCAGCAGGGCCTGGTCGTCGGCGAGCAGCACTCTGATCGTCATGCCCGCCCGCCCCCGATGAGGCGTACGCCGATGATCGAGCAGGCGTCGGCGGGGGCCGGGATCCGGCCGCCGGGGGCGGGGGCCTCCGCGGGGTCGTCGACCGGGCCGACGGGCGGCGCCGGGGAGGACACGGGGCTCAGCGGCAGTTCGCCCACCACCCGGAAGCCCGTCTCGGGGGCGGGCCGCGCCCCGGCCGTCAGGGTGCCGCCCGCCGTCCGGGCGCGCTCGTGCATCCCGATGAGGCCGTAGCCGATGCCCGCTCCCGTACCGGCGTCCCGTCCGTCGTCCTCGACGGTGATCCGCACCTGGGCGGCCGCGTAATCGAGGCACACCCGGGCGCGGGCCCGGCCGGCGTGCTTGTGGGTGTTGGTCAGGGCCTCCTGGATGATCCGGTACGCCGTGAGGTCGGCGGTCGCCGACAGGGCGCCCGGCTCCCCTGTGGTCACCAGGTCCACCGCGAGCCCGGAGTGGCGGAACCGCTCCAGCAGGTCGTCCAGGTCGGCCAGGCCCGGCGCGGGCTGGGTGGAGGGCGCCTCGCCGGGCTGGCGCAGCAGGCCGACGGTGGCGCGCAGTTCGTCCAGGGCCGACCGGCTGGTGTCCCGGATCCGTTCGAGTGCCACGTACGCGTGCTCCGGGTCGGTGCGCATCAGGTGGTGGGCCACCCCGGCCTGGGCGTTGACCAGGGTGATGTGGTGGGCGACGACGTCGTGCAGCTCGCGGGCGATCCGTACCCGCTCCTCCGTCACCCGGCGCAGCGCGACGTCCTCGCGGGTCCGCTCGGCGCGCTCGGCCCGCTCCGTCGCGGCCGCCAGGACCTCCCGGCGGCTGCGGACGCCGTCGCTGATCGCGACGGGCAGGCAGGTCCAGGGCAGCACACCGAGGTTCATCGGCAGGTTGTCCACCCCGGGCCGGGCGATCAGCGCGACGGCGGTCAGCGAGAGGACGACCGCCCCCGCGAACCGCCACGCGGTACGGCGGCCGGTGTGCGCGGCCATCACGTACAGCGCGATCACGGTCGCGGTGGGGTAGGTCTTCTGGAAGTCCGGCTCGATCAGGAACAGCCGGGTGACGTCGAGGACGGCGGTCGCCAGCACGACGGGCACCGGCCAGCGGCTGCCGACGAGCAGCGGCAGGCAGGTCAGCACCACCAGGCCGGCCGGTACGGCGATGGCGGAGTCCGACGCCCTGAGCGCGACGCTGAGGGTGATCGACAGCAGCACGACGGCGGTCCCGAGGGCCACCACGGCGTCGTGCAGCGCCGGGCGCGCCCTGACCCGGCTCAGCACCGTTGGGATCACACGTCCTCCTTCGCCGTACGGGGGGCTCGCCGGGGGCTCAGCGCCCGACCGGTACGTCCTGCCGGTCCCGCTCCCGCCCGTCCGCGGCGGTGTCGGGCGCCTCGTCGGGTGTCCCCTCGATGGAGAGGTGCGGCAGCAGCTTGTCCAGCCATCGCGGCAGCCACCAGTTGCGCTTGCCGAACAGGTGCATCAGCGCCGGCACGATAACCATACGCACGAGCAGGACGTCCAGGAGCACGGCGAGCGCCAGGCCGAGGCCGAACTCGGCGACGATGCGCTGGCCGCTGAACATGAAGGCCGCGAAGACACACGCCATGATGACGGCGGCGGCCGTGATGATCCGCCCGGTCTCGGCCTGCCCGATCCGTACCGCCCGCGCGTTGTCGCGGGAGAGGGTCCATTCCTCGTGCATCCGGCTGATCAGGAACACCTGGTAGTCCATGGACAGGCCGAACAGGATCGCGATCATCATGACGGGCGCGAACGCCTCGACCGGTCCGGCCGCTCCGGCGCCCAGCGCCTCGGAGATCCAGCCCCACTGGAAGGCCGCGACCACCGCGCCGAAGGCCACGCCCATGGTCAGCAGGTTCATCACCACGCCGATGAGCGGGACCAGCACACTGCGGAAGGCCACCATCATCAGCAGGCACCCCAGGCTGACGATGATCACGATGAACAGCGGCAGCTTGGACACGATGACGTCGGAGAAGTCGACGCCGCTCGCGGTGCTGCCGCCCACGTAGACCTGGAGGTCGGTGCCCTTCTCCGCGCCGGGGACCACGTCGTCCCGCAGGTGGGTGATCAGGTCGGTGGTCTGCACGGACTGCGGCGACGTGGTCGGGACGACCTGGATCGTGGCGACGTCCTGGCCGGGGGCCAGCGGCGGGGCGACCACCTGGGCGACCCCCTTCACCCCGGAGAGGTCGGTGGCCAGGGACTCCAGCGCCGTCTTGTCCTTGGCGTGGGGTGCCTGGGCCACCAGCAGCAGCGGCCCGTTGAAGCCGGGGCCGAAGCCGTCCGCGAGGAGGTCGTACGACTGGCGGCTCGCGCTCGACGAGGGGTCGTTGCCCGCGTCGGCGTTGCCCAGCCGCAGCGAAAACACCGGCAGGGAGATGACCACCATCACCAGGAGGGCCAGCAGCGCCTTGCCGCGCGGCTTCGCCAGGACCGCCGAGGCCCAGCGGCCCCACACGCCCTTCTGCTCCTCCTGGACGGGGCCGTGTTCGCGCAGCCTGGTGCGCTGCTTGCGGCTCAGCACCCGGTGTCCCATCAGCCCGAGGAGGGCCGGCAGGAGGGTGATCGAGGCGAGCACGGTGAGGGCGACGGTGAGTGCGGAGGCGGCCGCCATGCCGTTGAGGAAGCCGATGCCGAGCGCGTACTGCCCCAGCAGGGCGACCACGACGGTCAGTCCGGCGAAGATGACCGCGCGTCCCGAGGTGTCCAGGGCCCGCGCCGCCGCGTCCTCGACGGACGACCCGGCCATCAGGCCCTTGCGGTGCCGGTTGACGATGAACAACGCGTAGTCGATGCCGACGCCGAGCCCGACCAGGGCGGCGACCGTGGTCGCCACGTCGGGGATGGAGAGGGTGTGGCTGAGCACGCCGGTGCCCATGATGCCGGCGCCGACCCCGGCGACGGCGGTGAGGATCGGCAGGGTCGCGGCCCACAGCGAGCGGAAGAGCAGCAGCATGATCAGCAGCGCCGCGATCACCCCGACGATCTCGCTGGTCGGCTTGATCTCGTTCTCGGCGGCCCGGAAGGCCTGCCCGCCGTACTGCACGTCGACCTGGTCCGTACGCGCCTGCTTCACCAGCGAGATGACGTGCTCGACCTGCGCCTTGTCGACGTCGTTCGCGGCCTTGTCCAGCGTCACCGTCGCGTACGCGGTGGTCGTGTCCTTGCTGATCTGCCCGGCGCCGCCCGGGGCGTACGGACTGCTCACCGACGCCACCCCGGGCGCCTTGGCTATCCGGTCCAGCACGCCCGTCAGGTCCTGGCGCACCGCGCTGTCCGTCACCTTGCCGCCGGAGGTGTGCCACACGACGGTGTCCCGGTCGCCCGAGGCCGCCGGGCTGTTCTTCTTCAGCAGGTCCAGGGCCTTGCTGGACTCGGTGCTCGGCGCGGACAGCGTCGTACTGAACGCGCTGCCCACGCTCTGCGACACCGCTCCCAGTCCGACCAGCACCCCCAGCCAGATCAGTGCGGTCAGGAGCCGGTGCCGGTAGCACCAGCGGGCAAGGGCGGACATCGGTCCTCCAGGAACAAAGTGCGGCTGAAGCGGCGGGAAGGGGCGCGGGCGCGGAAGGCGCCGGGCGGGCTCGGCACTGAGCCCACCTCGCGCGTGTCCCACACTTCCTCAGGACGTCCCGTACGTCGTCCTGCCACCGCAGGCGCCCTGCCTGCTGCGATCGCAGCAGGCAGGGACGCGTCAACGCACCCCGAAATCGACTGGAGCGGCTCCGGCGGCGAAGGTCATCATGGCGGGATGAACTCTCCCGCGCTCCCCGCAGAGGCCCTGCTCGTGGTGGACGTCCAGTCCGCCTTCGTCTCCGGTGACGGGGCGGTGCCCGACGCGGCCCGGCTCGTGGACCGGACGACGGACCTGATCGCCCGGGCCCGCGAGAGCGGCGCGCTGGTCGTCCACGTGCAGAACGACGGGGCGGCGGGCGCGGACGACGAGGCCCACACGCCCGGCTGGGAACTGCACCACCCGGTCGAGGCGGGCCCCACCGAGGTCGTGGTCCGCAAGACCAGGGACGACGGCTTCGACGGGACGCCGCTGGGCGGCCTGTTGGCCGGCTTCGGGGTGCGGGCACTGGTCGTCTGCGGTGTGATGTCCGAGATGTGCGTCGCGGCGACCGCGCGGACGGCGCTGGCGCGGGGCTACCGGGTGGTCCTGCCGCACGACGCGCACGCGACCCAGGACGTCCCGGCGATGCCCGGCCTCGGCGACCGCGTGCCGGCCGCGACGGTCTCCCGCGTCGCGGAATGGTCGCTCGGCGACCGGGTGGAGATCGCGGCGCGCGCGGCCGACGTCACGTTCGCCTCCCCCGCCCACGCGTCCTGAATCCGCCGCCCGCGCCCCGGCCGATGCCCCGTCACCCAGGGCGGATACCCTCCCGCTTGCGCCGCCCCGATGCCCGGGGTGCGCGGCACGAGGGGGGAAGAGCATGCGCGGGGGACGAGGACCGGCCGTGACGGCCTGGGTGTTGGTGCCGTTGGGCCTGATCCTGCTCGTCGGCTCGGTGCTGTACGTACGGTCGGGCTACACGCGGGCGACGGTCGTGAGCGGCAGCATGGCGCCCGCCTACACCCCGGGTGACCGGCTGGTCGTCGAGCGGACGGACGGGGACGCCGTCCACCGCGGCGACGTCGTGCAGTTCACGATGCCGGAGGGCGTCGCGGAGGGCGACGCCTTCCAGCGGGTGATCGGCGTCGCGGGAGATCGCGTGGCCTGCTGCGAGGGCAGCGGCAAGGACGAGCGGGTCACGGTCAACGGGAAGCCGCTGGACGAGCCGTACGTCTTCGACGGCATCGCGGACGGACTCGACCACCCGTACGACGTGACCGTTCCGCGCGGCCGGCTGTTCCTGCTCGGCGACCACCGGAGGAACTCCCTGGACTCCCGCTTCTACGGGACGGGGGGCAAGCCGGGCACGGTGTCGGCCGCCGCCGTCCACGGCCGGGTGGTCGACGGCCTCGGCGGGGCCGCGGTGGGCTTGGCGGCCGGCCTGCTCGGGCTGGTCCTCACGCTCACCGGGGCGGGCTGCGGGATCGCCGCCCTCGTCCTCCGGAGGAAGCGCGCCGCGGCCCAGGTGCCGCCGCCGCCCGTACGGGTCTGAGCGCGACGGCGGGGGCGGTCCGACCACTGGGCCAGACAGGGCATCTTGCCGGTTTCCCGGCGTTTCGCCGCCGGATTTTGTCGGATATGTGACATCTAGTCAGACGATCACATGCAGTACGACAATCATCCCGGCTTGAAGGAGCCTCCCATGCCCACGTCGCCCTCCCTCCGCTCCGCCCGCTCCCGCTCCGCCGCCGTCCTCGGCGCGTTCGCTCTCGCCGGCGCGTCCCTGGCCGGGGCGTCGGCCGCGGTCGCCGCTCCCGGCGACAGCGGGGACGTGAGGATCCACAACGCCGGGACCCCCGCCGGCAACACCGGGGACGCCCTGAAGGTCTGCAAGTTCAACCTGAGCGCCTTCAACTTCGAGACGGTCCCGCTGGTGACCTTCACCATCACCGCCGAACCGCCCACCCCCGCCCTGCCCACCCTCACCGGCTCGATCACCCTGGCGGCCGGAAAGGGCAACACGGCGGACTACGCGCTCCCCAACGGCACGTACCAACTCAACTGGACGTTCCCGGGCGGGGTGCCCAAGAAGAAGGCCTTCAAGGTCGACTGCCCGCTGGGCAGCGGCGAGCCCCCGCTGCCGTCAGGCGCCGTGGCGGCGGGTGGCGGCGGGGTCGCGAGCCTCGACGGCGGCGACGACTCGTCGACGGGGCTGACCCCGTGGCTGGTCACGGGTGCGGTCGGAGCCGCGGGCCTGCTCCTCGTCCGCCGCGCCCGCCGCCGCGGCCATGGCGCCGCGTAACACCCGACATCGACGCCGCAGAGGGCCGAGTCGCGCCTGCCGCCTCACCCTCACGCTGAGCGTGACCGCCTCGCTGGTGACCGGTGTGGTGTGGGCGTGCGGCGACGCCCCCGCCGATCCACCGGACACCGGGCCCATCGTGCTCGCCGCGCCCGCCGCGGAGAGCGCGAAAGGCGCCGGCCGGCCGGGGCGGACGGCGGCGGCCCCGCGCCCGCCCCGCCCCCTGCCGCCCTCGCCGCCGTTGCGGCTCGCCGTCCCCGCCCTGACCATCGAGGCACCGGTCACCCAGGTGGGGCTGGACCCGGCCGGCCACCTCGGCACTCCCCCGCTGGAGCAGCCGCGTGTGGTCGGCTGGTACCGGGGCGGTCCCACGCCCGGCGAGGCGGGGACCGCTCTGGTCGTGGGCCACCGGGACACCCGTACCGGACCGGCCATCTTCCTCAACCTCAACGTCCTGCGCCCCGGCGACAAGGTCAACATCGCCCGGGCGGACGGACGGACGGCGGTGTTCGGCGTCGATGCCGTGAAGACGTACCGGAAGGACAAGTTCCCCGACAGGGAGGTGTACGGCCGGACCGGGCGCCCCGAGCTGCGCCTGCTGACGTGCGGCGGGAGCTTCGAGAAGAAGACGGGCTACGCGGCCAACATCGTGGTGTTCGCGCACCTGACGGATGTCCGGCGCACGTGACCTCCGGGGCGGGGTACGTACCACCGTGTACGTGCCCCGCTCACGTACACGGTGATGCGTACCTCGCTCACGTACCCCGCGCGCCCGCTCCCGCAGGTGCCCCCGCGTGCCGCTTATGGCCCCCAGAGGCAACGCCGATGGGCGTTCCGGAAGTCCCGGGGCGGGCCGCTCCTTGTACCGGACAGAGCCGCGCGACACCGTGCGCGGCGTTCCGAACCGCTTCAGGAGATGCCCGTCATGACTGTCACCAACGAAGAGTCGGCCACCCGCCGGGACAACCGGCCGGGCGAGCTCACGGACCAGGTCGCCCTCATCACCGGAGGCACGGCCGGGATCGGCCTGGAGACCGCCCGCCTGTTCGTCCGCGAGGGCGCGCACGTCGTCATCTCCGGCCGCAGCGCCGAGCGCGGCGCGAAGGCGCTCGCCGACCTGCCGGACGGCCCCGGCACCGTACGTTTCGTCGCGGCCGACCTCGCGGACCTCGACTCGGTCCACGCCCTGGCGGCGGAGGCCGGCCCGGTCGACATCCTCGTCAACAACGCCTCGGCGTTCCCCGTCGCGCCGACGCTGGAGCAGAGCGTCACCGTGTTCCAGCGGTTGTTCGACACGAACGTCCGCGGCGCCTACTTCCTCACCGCGAGCCTGGTCCCGGCCATGCTCGGCAGGGGCGCGGGCAGCATCGTCAACGTCACCACCATGGCCGCGTCGATGGGTGTGCCCGGCGCCTCGGGCTACAGCGCCACCAAGGCCGCGCTGGACTCGCTCACCCGCACGTGGGCCGCCGAGTTCGGCCCCGGTGGCGTCCGGGTCAACAGTGTCGCCCCCGGCCCGACCCTCACCGACGGCGTCCTGGTCGAGTGGGGTGACGGAGTGGCCGCGCTCGGCAAGACCCTGCCGCTGGGCCGTACCGCCGGGCCCGCGGAGATCGCCGAGGCCATCCTGTTCCTGGCCTCGCCGCGCGCCGGCTTCGTCACCGGCGCCACGCTCGCCGCCGACGGGGGCGCCACCGCCGTGTGAGTCCGCCCTCCCGGGGCGCCGGGCCCGTGACCAGTACTGTCCGGAACACAGGACACCGTACGTGCGAAGGGAGTTCTCGGCGCCATGGAGATCCGGGAGATGCGGGCGTTCGTGACGGTCGTCGACGAGGGCGGGCTCTCGGCGGCCGCGCGGGTCATGCACGTCAGCCAGTCGGCCCTCTCCCAGACGATGCGCTCGCTGGAGCGGCAGGTCGGCGGCCAGTTGCTCGTCCGGGGCCCCGGCGGCGTCCACCCCACCGCGCTCGGCGCGACCCTCCTCGGCGAGGCCCGCTCCCTCGTCGAGCGGCACGACCGGCTGATGGCCACGATCAACCGGCCGGCCGTGCCGCCCGAACGCGTCCGGGTCGGGGTGCCGTTGGAACTCCCCCCGGACCTGCTGCCGCCGGCGATCGCCGAGGTGAGTGCCGCGCACCCGAACACCTCGGTCGTCCTCCAGCACGCCAGGAGCACGGCCCAGCTCACCGCCCTGCGGGCCGGCGAGATCGACGTGGCGCTGGTACGTGACCACCCCACGGACCCGTCCCTCGACAGCGTGCTCGCCGTGGAGGAGGCGATTGGGGTGGTCCTCACCACCGCCCGTGCCGGGGAACTGGCCGACGCGGGCAGCGTACGGCTCCACCGGCTCAGCGGCATGTCCTGGGTGAGTTTCGCCCGCGTGGACTCGCCGGCCTGGCACGACCAGGTGATCGCCACCTTGCGCAGCCACGGCGTCACCGACACCTACAGCGCGAGCGAGGAGGGCCGTCCGGTGCCACGGGAGGTGAAGTTCGCCGCGGTGGACGGCGCGCGGACGTTCGCCCTCGCGTCGCCGGGCTGGGTGCACCCGCTGCCCGAGGGGCTGGTGTGGCATCCCCTGGCCGGCGATCCGCTCGTCCGTCACACCTGGGCGGTCTGGCGGGCGGACGCCACCCAGCGGGGACTCGCCGCGCTGGTCGCCGCCCTGGACCTGACCGCCCGCTGAACGTACCGGCTCACTCCTTGGTGGCTCCCGCGAGCATCCCGGAGACGAGGGTCCGCTGCGAGAACAGGAACAGGGCCAGCACCGGAAGGATCGCGATGATGATGGCCAGCGCCAGTTCGGGGATCGTGATGTTGAGGCCGGCGCCCGCGACGGGGTTGAACGCCGGGGTGGACGACAGGAGTTGGTTCAGTCCCACCTGGACCGGGAACTGGTCGCTGTTCGGCAGCACGAGGTACGGCAGGAAGAAGTTGTTCCAGTTGCCGACGAAGCTGAAGAAGGCGACGAGTCCGATGACGGGCTTGGCCAGCGGCAGCGCGATGAGCTTGAAGATCTGCCATTCCGAACAGCCGTCGATGCGCGCCGCCGCGAGGATCTCGCGGGGCAGGCTGGTCGCGAAGTAGATGTAGACCAGGTAGACGCCGAACGGGTAGAACGCCATCGGCAGGATCACCGACCAGACCGTACCGATCAGGTGGAACCGGTTGAGCTCCAGGAAGATCGGCAGCACCAGGGTCGCCGACGGCATGATCATCGTGATGAGCGTGACCGTCAGCAGCAGCTTGCGTCCCCGGAACCGCGTCAGCGCCAGCGCGTACCCCGCGGGCACGCTGGTCACCAGGGTGAGGATCAGCGAACCGCCCGAGTAGACGGCGGAGTTGCGCAGCCACAGGAGCAGCGCGCCGTCCTGGAAGTCGACCAGGTGGTGCCAGGCCTTGCCGATCTGGGCGAAGGAGCCGAAGGAGAGCGGCGAGTCGTGGGTGATCTGCGCGGCCGTCTTCGTCGGCGCGAGCAGCAGCCAGAGGACCGGCAGGACGAAGAACACGAGCAGCGCGGTGAGCAGCACGCCGACGACGAGGACCGACAGGGCGCGGGAGGGCTTGCCCCGCTGCGGGCGAGTGGCTGAGCCAGATGCGGTGTAGGTCATTTCTCATCCAACTTGAACATGTCCGAGCGCCAGACGAGCAGCCCGGCGACGATGACACCCAGGACCAGCAGGAAGACGGAGATCGCCGCGGCGCCGTTGAAGTCGCCCTGCTGGAAGGCGAAGACGTACGCCAGCTGGTTGGGCGACCAGGTGGGGCTGACCCGGCCGAGGCTGGCCGTCTGGAGCAGTTGCGGCTCGACGAAGAGCTGGGTGCCGGCCGCGAAGGCCAGGATCGTCATGTAGGCGATCCACTGCCTGATCATGGGGATCTGGATGTGCCAGGCCGTCTTCCACGGCCCGGCCCCGTCCATCCTGGCGGCTTCGATGACCTCGTCGGGGATGTTGTTCAACGCCCCGTACATCACGACGATCCAGCCGCCCGCGCCGGTCCAGAAGGCGATCAGGACGAAGATCACCGGAAGGTCGCCGGGGCTCAGGACGGCGGCGAAGGTGTCCTTGCCCATGGCGTCCAGCACCCAGGAGACGGGGCTGACCGCCGGGTCGAGCATGAACAGCCACACGAGCACACTGGCGACACCGGCCAGCGCTCCCGGGATGTAGTAGAGGAAGCGGAAGACGGCGGAGAGGCCGGGCTTCATCCGTCCGCGCAGGACGACGGCCACCAGGACCGTCAGGACGACGAGGACGACGAGCCACATCACCAGGTAGAACAGGATGTTGGTGAAGGCGGGGACGAACCGGTAGTCCCCCATCACCTTGGTGAACTGGTTGATGCCGGTGAACTGACCCCTGTCGTTCGTCAGGGACAGGTACAGCGAGTAGACGGTGGGGAAGACCCCGAAGGCGAGCAGCAGGATCGCGTAGCCGGCCACGAAGAGGTAGCCGGCCCGCCCGCCCCGCCGCCGCGACGAATCGCGGCGGCGGGGCGCGCTCGTGACGTGCTGAGTGTCCAGCACGGTCATTTCGTGGTCACCTTGTATCCGACGGCCTTGGCCTCGTTGGCGATGGCCGTCTGCCAGGCGGGCAGGGTGGCCGTCAGGGTCTTGCCGGAGGTCAGCGCGGGCAGGACCACGCTCGACCAGGCGGTCGCGTCACTGAACTTGGTGTTGGACCACCCCGTCCACACCTGGCCCGCGGCCGTGCGGAAGACGTCGCTGATGTCGCCGGCGAAGTACTTCTTGTTGTCGGGGTTGGCGAGCCAGGCGTCGGCCGCGGGCGCGTACGCCGGGTAGGTCGGCGCCTTGGCCTGGTTCGCGTCGGACGTGGTCAGCCAGCTGACCAGGTCGGTGGACGCCTTGAGGTTGGCGCTGTGGGCGGAGACCATCCAGAGGCCGCCGCCGACGTTGCCGGTCGAGGCGGTCGTCTCACCGGGCCAGGTGAGCGGGGCCGCGGCGGATATCTGTCCGGCCGGGGTCTTGAACGCGGCGTTGAACAGGTACTGGCCGTACCAGGACGGGCCGTACGCCATCAGGACCTTGCTGCCGCTGTCCTTGGCGAAGCCCTGGCTGAAGAAGCCCTGGGTGCTCACGGTCTTGTTGGCGATGAGGGTGTCCAGCAGCTTGGACATCCGGGTGCACTTCTCGTCCCCGAGGGCCACCCGCAGGGTGTCGGGCGCCGTGAGGTTGAAGGCGGGGCACTGGCTGGACCAGAAGTACGACTCCTGGGAGTTGGTGTCGCCCACCGAACCGACCAGGTAGCCGGGGTGCTCCTTGGCGAGCTTCTGGCCGAGGGCCTGGTACTGGTCCCACGTGGTGGGGACCTGGTAGCCGAACTGGTCCATCAGCTTCTTGTTGTACCAGAGGACGACCTGCGCGATGTCGTTGCGCATGCAGTAGGTGTGGCCGTCGACCTGGCACGGCGCGAGGGAGCCCTTGGCGAAGTTGTCGAGGGTCTTCTGCGGCACCAGGTTCTGGTCCAGCGGCGCGGCGAAGGCGACGGCGCCGGGCTTGGTGGGCTCCGAGGCCCACGTCACGTCGGTGGGCGAGCCGAACACGACGTCGGGCCAGCCCTTGCCGGTCCGGTCGAAGAGCTGCACCTTCGTCTGGAGGTACGTCGACCCGTCGGCGCCGCCGTCGTACGTGACGACGTTCAGCTTCGCGTCGGGGTGCTGCTTCTGGTACTCCTGCACCTGCGGCAGCCGGGTCGAGTCGGTCCAGACGGTGATCTTGGACGCGTTGTCCTGCTTGACCGGCTTGAAGGCCTTGGCGCCGGCCGACGGGGAGGACTGCGTGGCGTCGGCTCCGCAGCCGGCCAGCAGGGTGACGGCCGACAGGGCGAGGGCCGCGACCGCCTTCCGGGCAACGTTCCGGCGGATGCCGGCTCCCGAACCTCTTGAAGACGTCATTGTCCTGCCTTTCTGCTTTCTTACGTGTGTCACGTGGATCACGAGTGGTTCTCGACGAAGGGGTGGAGCTCGCTGCCGTACTCGAAGTCGAGCGGCAAGGCGATCCCCGGGCCGGTGGGTGCGTGGACGAGGCCGTGCGCGTCCACGTGGCGTTCGCGGGTCACCGTCGCCTTGGTGACCAGCGACTCGTAGTAGGTGGTGTTGGAGATCGCCATGCAGAGGTGGTGGTTCGGGATGTCCGAGCCGTGCACCTCGGCGCGGAGCAGGTGCGCGTCGGCGAGATGGGCCGTACGCATCGCTCCGGTGATGCCCCCGCGCAGGGTGGTCCCCGTGCGTACGCCGAAGGTCGCCGCCCCCGAGGCGATGAAGTCGGCGGAGTTCATGTGCGCGCCGTCCGAGGTCTCGGCGACGAGGAGCGGGACGGAGACCGCCTGCCCGAGCCGCCGGTAGGCGCCGACGCTGAACTCGCGCATCGGCTCCTCGTACCAGAGGTAGTCGGCCTCGGAGAGGGCGCGGCCCAGGTGGATGGCGTCGGGCAGGTCGAAGCCGGCCGACCCGTCGTACATCAGCGGGACGTCGCTCCCGACGTGTTCGCGCAGTGCCAGGCAGAGCGCGGCGTCCTTGCGGGCGTCGCCCCAGGCGTGCAGCTTGATGCCCTGGTAGCCCAGCTCCAGGCACTGGTCCGCGACGTCGAGGAACTCCTCGGTGGTCGCGAAGGTGGTGGTGGAGGCGTACGCGGGTATCGCGTCGCGGAATCCGCCGAGGAGCTGCCAGACGGGCTGGTCGCTCACGCGTCCCGCGAGGTCCCACAGGGCGATGTCGATCAGGCCGAACGCGGGGAGGGGCAGCTCGTGGATGCGGTCCAGTTCCCAGACGCGGTGCCAGAGCCACTCCCGCCGGAACGGGTCCTGGCCGAGGAGTTCGTCCCGGAACACCCGGTCGACGAGGTCGGCGAGAAGGACGGCCGCGCCGGGTCTCGCGAACACCGCCACTCCCTCGGCGCCCTCGTCGGTGCCGATCCGCAGGACCGCGCCGTCACCGACGGCGGGGCTGCCGGCCAGCCCCTGCCGCCAGCTGAACGGCGGGTCCGCGGCCGGGACCCGGATCGGATGGGCTTCCACATGCGTGATCTTCATACTGGCTTTCGTTTCGGTGGGAGGGGGAGACGGGCGGGGCGCCCGTCTCCCCCTCGGGATCAGAAGTCGCCGTACGCCTGGAGCTCGTACAGGCTGCCGCCGTTCCAGTTGGACCCGGTGACCGTGAGCCGCAGGTAGCGGGCGGAGACCGGTGCCGCGGGGAGGGAGGTGTTCGTCCGCTCCGAGGTGGCCGTGCCGGTGTGGTCCTCCAGCGTCGACCAGGCGTTGCCGTCGGTGGAGTACTCGATCCGGTACTTGTAGCCGTTCTGGAGCTCGAACGTGGTGACCACGCCCGAGACCGAGGCGGTTTTGCCCAGGTCGACCTGGATCCAGGACGGGTCCGGGAGGCCGAGGCCCTGGGCCCAGCGGGTGGAGAGGTCACCGTCGACGGCGAGCCCGGGGGTGTTGGGCTCGGAGTACGAGGACACCGTGACCGGCTTGTTCAGGGCCAGGTTGACGTAGGCCGGCAGGGTCACGTCGGCGGCGGGGCTCGGCGCCGAGGCGTTGAGCGCGCCGTCCACGGCGACCACCGTGAAGCTGTACTTCTGGCCGGAGGTCAGATCGGTGAGCCGCAGGCTCGTCCGGTCGGTGATCGCGATGCGCTTGCCGTCCTGGAACACCTCGTAGGTGGCGACGCCGACGTTGTCGGCGGGGGCGGTCCAGGTGAGGTCGGCGGTGCCGGGGACCAGCGGGGTGAGCTTCGGCGCGGCGGGCGCGGCCGGGGCCTGGGTGTCGGTGCTGGGCGGCTGGACGGTGCCGTACGCCTGGATCTCGTAGATGCTGCCGCCGCTGTAGTTGGAGCCGGTGACCGTGAGCCGCAGGTAGCGGCCGGCGGTGGGCTTGGCGGCGGAGGAGTAGTTCGTCGCCTCGGTGGTGGGCGAGGCGGTGTGGTCCTCCAAGGTGACCCAGTGCTCCTCGTCCGGGGAGACCTGCACGCGGTACTTGTAGCCGCTCGCCTTCTCGAAGGTCGTGATCGCGCCGGTCAGGTCGTACTGGGCGCCCAGGTCGACCTGGATCCAGGAGGGGTCCGGAAGACCGATGCCCTGGGCCCAGCGGGTGGAGAGATCACCGTCGACCGCGAGCTTCGGGATGTTCGGGTCGGAGTACGAGGAGACCGTGACGGCCTTGTCCTTGGCGATGTTGACGCCGGCCGGCATGGTCACCACGACGGGCCTGCTCGCCTTGGACTCGTTGCCCGCCGCGTCACGTGCGGTCACCGTGAAGGTGTACTTCTTGCCGGCGGTGAGGCCGCTGACGCGGGCGGTGGGCTCGGCCGAGGCGCTAACGACCTTGCCGTCCAGGTACACCGCGTACCCGGTGACTCCGGTCTTGTCCTGCGACGCGGCCCAGCTGAGGTCCGTGACGGTCGGGAAGCCGGCCTTCGCGGTCGGGGTGCCGGGCGCGGTGGGCGCCGTACGGTCCGTGGTGGCGGGGTCGGGGTCCAGGTGGCGGTACTGGGGCTGGAGCCCGGCGTTCTCGATGATCGAGGCGGGCAGCTGGGCGCAGCTGTCGACCTTGGTGTTGTCGGCTATGGAGGAGCCGATGGTGTTCGCCTGGGTCGAGTAGGTGGGCTGGGTGGTGAAGTTGCGGTCGGCGTCGATGTCCAGGCCGTGGTTCATGAACAGCCACTGGTACGTGACGTCGCAGAGCGCGTTCTGCGTCGTGTGGAAGTACTGGCTTCCCTCGTCGTGGTAGATCGCCCCGTAGGCGGGCCCGGGGATGCCCTTGATGTAGTTGCCCGAGACGACGCTGCCGGGGTTGGAGCTCAGTGTGTAGATGGCACCCCCGTCGGCCTGGAGCTTCATGATGTCGCTGATCTCGTTGTCACTGATGACGTTGTTCTTGGCGGGCGTCGGTGTGTCGTAGACCGGGACGCCCGAGTTGCCGGGGTAGTTGGTGTCACCGCCCTTGTCAGTGAGGCCCCAGCCCCAGCCGAGGGAGATCCCGCTGTACGGGAGGTCGTAGACCTTGTTGTGCGTGATGACGGTGTGGTCGGTGTAGCTCGCCATGATGCCCAGCGAACCGGTGTACTGGTCCGCCACGTTGGTGACCACGTTGTTGCTGACCGTGGTGTTCCTGACGATCGACCGGAGGTCGCTCGGGTGGTGGTCGATGACGTCGGTGCCACCGATCTGGATGCCCGTCCCGGCGATCTCCTTGAAGACGTTGCCGGTGATCGTGGTGCCCTGCGTGCCGGTGTTGAGGTTCAGGCCGACCGCGCCGAGGTGCGTGAAGGTGTTGTCCTGGAACGACACGTCGTGGCCGTAGCTCACGTTGACCGCGCCGGGCGTCTTCTGCCAGTGCAGCCGGGTGGAGTCGAAGGTCGGGTTGTCCTTGCCGACCATGCGGAAGCCCGCCTGGCCCTCGATGAGTCCGTCGTCCGAGCTGGGCGCGAGCCACGTCGAGTAGGAGAACGTGATGCCCTTGAACGTGACGCCCGTGACCGGCTTGGTGAGGGTGCCGTTCAGGTCCACGAGGCCCTCGACGCGCGGCACGGTCACCTTCGCGGTGGCGAGGTCCTGGCCGGCCTTGGGTATGTAGAAGAGGTCACCGGCGCTCTTGTCCAGGTACCACTCCCCCGGGGCGTCCAGCAGCTCCCGGGCGTTCTCCAGCCAGGTCGGGTTGGTGATCTCCTGGCCCTGCTGGAGGTTGGCGTTGTTCCAGCACGGCTGCTGCATCGTCACCGTGGTGCCCACGATCGAGTCGACCGGGCAGCGCATGAGCTTCCAGCCCCAGCGGCTGGCGACCTCGATGTCGGACTGGTTCTTCCAGCCGGCGAGGCTCGTGTCCGTGACCTTGTAGCCGGTCGCGGTCTTGGTGAAGCCGGAGGGGTCCTTGGCGCCGCGGGCGCGGGTGGCCAGTTCGCCGTTCACGTACAGCTGGCGGGTGTCGATGTCGCCGACGTGCGCCTTGTAGACGTTCTTCGCGGCGTCGGCGACCGTCCAGCCGGTCACGGACGTGCCGCCGCTGAACACGGGGTGGGCGCCGGGCGCGGCCTCGTACGTGATGGTGTGCCCGTTGGTCCCGGAGTCCGCGCTCGTCAGGGTGAAGGTGTCGGTGAGCTGGTACGTACCGTCCAGCAGCACGACATCGATGTCACGCTTCATCCTGTCGTTGAGCTCGCGCACCTGGTCCCTGGCGTGCGTCAGGGTCTTGTACGGGTGCGAGGCCGTGCCGGACCCGGCGTCGCGGCCCTTGTTCGGCGAGACGTAGATCTTGAGGGCGGACGGCGAGGACTTCGCCGTGCCGGCCGAGGCGAGGCCCGCGGGCGTCGCCAGGGTGGCGACCAGCGCCAGGCCGGTGAGGAGGGTGACTCTCCGCTTCACACCGCGGAGAGTGCCGGGAAATTTCGACACTGAAATTCCAATCGACTACCAGGGACGAATGGGGTGGTGGCGTACGGGTGCCGGAGGGGTGCTCCGGGTCGTTCCTGCGGGGTTCTCGGCGGCCTGCGCGTGTCGTCCGGCGGATGTCCGCCCCGGGATGTCCTTCAGGGGACGTCCTCCGCGGGGCGTCGTCCGGGCGACGTCTTTCTACGAGGCCGAAGTCTGAGGTCTTTCCTCCGCCGGCGGCGAGGTGGCCGCCGGGGTGGTGGGGTGTTCCGGCTGGTTGAAGAGCCGGTCGCGGATCTTGCGTTCGAACTGGGTCTGGGTGGTGGCGATGTGCTCGGCCATGAGGCGGACCGCGGATTCCGCGTCGCCCGCGCCGATGGCCTCGGCGATGGCGAGGTGCTGCGCTCCCGCGATCTGGAGGGAGCCCGGTACGTCGCCGTGGAAGAGCAGGACGTCCGACTGCGCGGCGAAGCTGCGGATGTTGGCCACGCTGGAACGCAGGAAGACGTTGTGGGCCGCGATGCCGACGGCGTCGTGGAACAGCTCGTCCGCCCGGCCGAACGACTCGATGTCGTCCGCCTTGCCCGCCTCCAGCGAGGTGTGCGCCGCCTCGCGGATCGCCCGGACCTCGATCGGGGTGGCCAGGGTCGCCGCCCGCTGCGCCGTCTCGGACTCGATGAGCCGGCGGTAGTCGAGCAGCATGAGGACGTGTTCCATGCTGGTCGGCCGGAAGTGGGCGAGGAACCGGTCGTCGCCCAGCGCGCCCGGCGAGGACGCCACGAAGATGCCGGCCCCCCTGCGGACGCTCAGCCGGCCGATGGCCGCGAGGACCTTGACGGCCTCGCGGGTCACGTTGCGGGTGGCCCCGAGGATCTCCGCCAGGCCTTTCTCGGTCGGCAGCCGCTCACCGGGAAGCAGGTTCCGCTCGGCGATGTAGTTCAGCAGCTGCTCGGCGACGAGTTCGTACCCCGGGCGATAGCGGTCGGACGTGTCGTCCGTACCACCGGACGCGGGACCGGCTGGGCCTGACACCACGCAACCTCCTCAAGTTCAGATGAATCAGATCTATCGGCGCGGTCACTATGACACCGGCGCGGAGCGAAGGGAAGGTTTGCGCCAAACTCTGTTCGACGGCTGGCTGATTCGATCGAGCAATCCGCCCAAAACGCCCATGCGTGTCAGAACCGTTGCCTGTTGGGCCGCCGGTACATAGGGTCCATCCAGCCCGATGAACCAGATCAATCGGATCGGGCCGGTGAGAACCACCGCCGGAACCACCGCCACCGCACCTTGGGAGGACGGGCCGTGCCCCAGCCCACCACGCGCCGATTCGCCTCGGTCATCCGCCTGCGCCCGGAGAAGGAGGCCGAGTACCGCGCCCTGCACGCGGCGGCCTGGCCGGGGGTGTTGGCGGCGCTGAGGCGTGCGCACATCACCAACTACTCGATCTTCCTGCGCGCCGGGGTGCTCTTCAGCTACCTGGAGTACACGGGGGACGACTACGAGGCCGACATGGCCTCGATCGCCGAGGATCCGGTCACCCGGGAGTGGTGGACGCGCACCGACCCCTGCCAGCAGCCCGTGGAGGACGCGGCGGAGGGCGAGTGGTGGGCGCCGGCGGAGGAGGTGTTCCACCTCGACTGACCGCGGGCGGCGGGGTGTTCGGGCCGGGGTGGCCTCGGCGGCCGTCCGGCGGGTCTGGGATCGTCTCGTCATGGACACCAGCGCGCGACACGAGACGACGGCCGTGCCACCGGGACGGGTGACGCTGTCCGACCGACGGACCCAACGCAGTTGGCCGGTCGAGGTGGCGCCGTACCGGCTCGGGGTGTGCGCGGTCACGCAGGCGTCGTACGCCGAGGTCACCGGCCACGCCCCGAGCACCGCGCGGGGCGAACTGCTCCCCGTCGAGGGGGTGTCGTGGTGGGACGCGGTCCGCTACTGCAACGCCCGTTCGCGGAAGGAGGGGTTGACGCCGGCGTACGAACTGCCGCCCGGCGGTGAGGAGTCGGGGACGCCCGTGTGGGACACCACCGCCGACGGGTACCGGCTGCCGACCGAGGCCGAGTGGGAGCACGCGTGCCGGGCGGGCACCACCGACGCGCGGTACGGGCCGCTCGACGACATCGCGTGGCACCGCGGCAACTCGGCCGACCGCGTGCACGAGGTGGGCGGCAGGGAACCCAACGCGTGGGGGCTGCACGACATGCTGGGCAACGTGTGGGAGTGGTGCTGGGACGTCTACGACGCCGAGGTCTACGCCTCGTACCGGGTGCTCCGGGGCGGCGGGTGGTTCGACGAGCACTGGAGCTGCCGCGCCTCGGTGCGCCGCCGCAGCCACCCGACCTTCCGGATCGACGACGTGGGGTTCCGCGTCGCGCGGTCGGTGGCGGGCTGAGGTGCGGCGGCGCGCGGGGTGAGGTGAGGCGCGGCAGCGCGTGGGCCACTACAGGTTGATCATGTGCCCGGACAGGCCGTGGACCGCTTCCTGGATGGCCTCGCCCAGTGTCGGGTGGGCGTGCACGTTGCGCGCGACTTCGTGGACCGTGAGGTCCCACTTCTGCGCCAGGGTCAGTTCGGGGAGCAACTCGGTGACGTCGGGGCCGATCATGTGCGCCCCGATGATCTCCCCGTGCCGCGCGTCGCTGAGCAGCTTCACGAAGCCCTTCGCGTCCCCGAGGCCGTGCGCCTTCCCGTTCGCGGTGAACGGGAAGGTGGCCACCTTGACGTCGAAGCCGCGCTCGCGCGCCTGCGCCTCCGTCCAGCCGAAGCTGGCGATCTGCGGCTGGCAGTAGGTGGCGCGCGGGATCATGACGTAGTCGAGTTCCATGGTCTCCGCGTCGGCGAGGGTCTCGGCCGCGATGACCCCCATCGCCTCGGCGGCGTGCGCGAGCATCAGCTTGGCGGTCACGTCGCCGATGGCGTAGATGTGCGGCACGGAGGTCCGGCAGCGGCCGTCGACGTCGATGGCGCCGCGCTCGGTGAGGGCGACCCCGGTGGTCTCCAGGCCGTACCCGTCGACGTTCGGCACGAATCCGACGGCCTGGAGGACCTTGTCGGTCTCCAGGACCTGGGACGTCCCGTCCTTCGCGGTGACCGTGACCTGGACGCGCGGCCCGGACTCGTCGATCCGGTCGACGCGGGTGGAGGTGAGGACCTCGATGCCCAACGCGCGGTAGCGCTTGGCCAGTTCGGCGGAGATGTCCGCGTCCTCCAGGGGCGCAAGCCGGTCCAGGAACTCGACCATCGTCACCTGGACGCCGTAGTTGCGCAGGACGTACGCGAACTCGATGCCGATCGCGCCGGCCCCGGCGATCACGATCGACCCGGGCAGCTCGTCGCTGAGGATGAGCTCCTCGTACGTGACCACCCGGTCGCTGACGGCCGTCCCGGGGAGCAGGCGGGTGGAGGCGCCCGTGGCGATCACGCAGTTGTCGAACCCGATGACCCGGACGCTGCCGTCCGCCTGCGTCACGTGGAGGGTGTGGGGGTCGGCGAAGGCGCCGTGCCCGTCGACCTCGGTGATCCCGTTCTTCTTCATCAGGTAGTGGACGCCCTTGACGCGGCCGTCCGCCACCCGGCGGCTGCGCCGGAACGCCTCGCCGTAGTCGAAGGACACCTCGCCGTCGAACCGGATGCCGAAGGTCTTCGCCTCCCGCGTGACGATGTGTGCCAGCTCGGCGTTGCGCAACAGCGCCTTGGTGGGGATGCAACCCACGTTGAGGCAGACACCGCCCCAGTACTTCTTCTCCACGACCGCGACGCTCCGGCCCAGCTGCGCGGCCCGGATGGCGGCCACGTAACCACCCGGCCCGGCTCCGAGTACGACGACGTCGAAGTGCTCGCCCTGTTCGTCCATGAGACTCACCGTAGACCAGAACATCCGGTGCTTTCACGTCCCGCCACGGCGGCCGCGCCGCCCCCTTCACCGGCCGTGTCGCGCACGCTTTCACGGGCGGGCGGGGGCGCATACACTGGCCCCCGCCGGGGCACCCGCTGACCTGGGGCAATGCCGCCCTGGGGCCGGTCGGAGCAGTGAGGGGCGCATCCCATGTTCTATTACGTGCTCAAGTACGTGCTCCTCGGGCCCCTGCTGCGGCTGCTCTTCCGCCCCCGGATCGAGGGGCTGGAGCACATCCCCGCCGACGGGCCCGCGATCGTCGCGGGGAACCATCTCTCGTTCTCGGACCACTTCCTGATGCCCGCCATCCTCAAACGGCGCATCACCTTCCTCGCGAAGGCCGAGTACTTCACCGGGCCGGGTGTCCGGGGGCGGCTGACCGCCTTCTTCTTCCGCAGCGCCGGCCAGATCCCGGTGGACCGGTCGGGCAAGGAGGCCGGGCAGGCGGCGATCCGGGAAGGGCTGGGGGTGCTCGCCGAGGACGAGCTGCTCGGCATCTACCCGGAGGGCACCCGCTCGCACGACGGACGCCTCTACAAGGGCAAGGTCGGCGTGGCGGTGATGGCCATCAAGGGCAGGGCCCCGGTGGTGCCGTGCGCCATGGTCGGCACGTTCGAGATCCAGCCCCCCGGTCAGAAGGTCCCCCGCATCAAGCAGGTCACCATCCGCTTCGGCGAGCCGATGGACTTCTCGCGGTACGAGGGCCTGGAGGACCAGAAGGCCGCGATCAGGGCCGTCACCGACGAGATCATGTACGCGATCCTGGAACTGTCGGGACAGGAGTACGTCGACCGCTACGCCGCCGACGTCAAGGCAGAGGCCGCGAAGGCCGAGGCCACTCGCACAAAGAAGTTCCCCCGCCTACGCCGCTGACAGCGGATCCGCCACCGGCGAAACCCTCTGGGGTCCCGCGGACCTGCGGCTTAGCGTCGGGGCATGACCGGGACACAGGGGAAAGCAGTGGTGATCGGCGCGGCCGGGCTGATCGGCCGCGAGGCGGTGGGGGCGCTCGCGCGGGACGGCTGGGAGGTGGTCGCCGCCTCGCTGGGCGGCGGCAGGGACGAGCAGTGGCCGGGGGACGTGCGGGCCGTGCGGCTCGACCGCGGCGACGACGCGGCCCTCGCCGCCGTGGTGGGCGACGGCTGCGACGTCCTCGTGGACCTGGTGGCGTACGGGCGGACCGAGGCCCGCCAGCTCACCGCGATCCAGGACCGCGTCGGCTCGGCGGTCGTGGTCTCCAGCGGCGCGGTGTACGTGGACGACCGCGGACGCGGCTTCGACACCCAGGGCGAAGCCGACGGCGCCCCGCACTACCCCGTACCCATCCCGGAAGAACGGCCGACCGTGGCCCCCGGCGAGGCGACGTACGCCACGCGCAAGATCCAGCTGGAACGCGACCTGCTCGCGGCCGGCGAGGCGCTGCCGGTCACGCTGCTGCGGGCGGGCGCGATCCACGGACCGTACTCCCGCACCCCCCGCGAGCTGTTCTTCGTCAAGCGGGCGCTGGACGGGCGCCGCAGGCGGGTCCTCGCGTTCGGCGGCAGGAGCCGCTTCCACCCTGTCCACTCGTCCAACGTCGCCGAACTGATCCGGCTGGCCGCGCTGCGCCCCGGCTCCCGGGTGCTCAACGCCGCGGACCCCACGGCGCCGACCGTCGCGGAGATCGGCCGGGCGATCGACGCGGTGATGGGCCACGAGAGCGGGACGGTCCTGGTGGAGGGACCTCCGCCGGTGGGTCATGTCGGGTTGACACCATGGTCGGGCGCCCACCCGATCGTGTACGACATGACCGCCGCCGAACGGGAGTTGGGCTACCGGCCTGTCACCGGCTACGCCGAGTCGCTCCCGGCGACGGTCGAGTGGCTGGTCGCGCGGCTGCGGGAGCGCAAGTGGGAGGACGCGTTCCCCAAGCTGGCGGCGCAGTTCGCCCCGTACGGCGGGCTCTTCGGCTATGCGGCGGAGGACGCCTGGTTGGACAGGTGACGCCTGTTTGGACGGGGGAAGGGGAACGGAGAAGGGGCGGCCGGTGGGTTCGGTCGCCCCTTCTTCAGGTCACTCGGTCACTTCGGCCGTGCCTGTCGCCTTACGGCTTGGGCGTGGCGTGGGGGCCGCAGGTGACGTCCTTGCTGTCCACCGCGCCGGTGAGCAGGTACGCCTTGACGCGGTCGTTGATGCACGGGTTCACCAGGTTGGTGATGCCGTGCGAACCGGCGTCCTTCTCGGTGATCAGGCGCGAACCCTTGAAGCGCTTGTGCAGCTCGACCGCGCCGGGGTACGGCGTGGCCGCGTCGCGCGTGGACTGCGCGATCAGCACGGGCGGCAGGCCCTTGCCGGTCCGGACCTCGACCGGGGTCTGCTGCTTGACGCCCCAGGTGGCGCAGGGCAGGTTCAACCAGGCGTTCCCCCAGGTGAGGAAGGGGTAGTCCTTGTTGAGGCGGGTGTTGTCCCGGTCCCACTTCTGCCAGCTGGTGGGCCACTTCGCGTCGGTGCACTCGACGGCGGTGTAGACCGCGTTGCCGTTCTCCGAGGCGATGTTGCCCTTGGTGTCCGACAGGTCGGGCGCGGCCGCGTCGACGAGCGCCTGGGTGTCGCCGGCGAGGTACTTGCTCCAGGTCGAGGCGACGGGCACCCAGCTGGAGTCGTAGTACGCGGCGCTCTGGAACAGGCTGTCCAGCTCGGCCGGGCCGACGAGGCCCCCGAAGGGCGCCTTCTTGGCGGCGGCGCGGAGCTTGTCGTACGCCTGCTGGACCTTCGTGGCGGTGGAGCCGATGTGGAAGGTCGCGTCGTTCTGCGCCACCCACTTCTTCCAGTCCAGGAACCGGCCCTCGAAGGCGACGTCCTGGTCGAGGTTGGCCTCGTACCAGATCTTGTCCTTCGACGGGTCGACGACGCTGTCGACGACCATGCGCCGCACGTGCGTCGGGAACAGCGTGCCGTAGACGGCGCCGAGGTACGTGCCGTACGAGACGCCCACGTAGTTCAGCTTCTTGTCACCGAGCGCGGCCCGGATGACGTCCAGGTCGCGTGCGGTGTTCGCCGTCGTCATCTGCGGCAGCATCCAGCCGCTGCGCTTCAGGCAGCCGTCCGCGTACGCGGCGGCCAGCTTGCGCTGCGCCTTCTTCTCCGCCTCGCTGTGCGGGACGGGATCGAGCTTGGGCGCCTTGACGAACTCCTGCGGGTCGATGCAGGAGATGGGCGTCGAACGGCCCACCCCGCGCGGGTCGAACCCGACGAAGTCGTACGCCTTGGCCGCGTCGGCCCAGATGGCGTTCTTGGTGACGACACGGCGCGGGAACGCCATGCCGGAACCGCCGGGACCGCCCGGGTTGTAGAGCAGCGAACCCTGCCGCTCTCCCTTGGTGCCGGTGTTGCCGATGCGGTCGACGGCGAGCTTGATCTGCTTGCCGTTCGGCTTCGTGTAGTCCAGCGGGACGCTCACGTAACCGCATTGGATGGGCTTCTCCAGCGCCCAGTCCGCCGGACAGTCCGCCCAGGCGATGCCCTTCTTGGCCGCCCTGTCGGCGGCGACCTTCGCGCCGTACGACGCGGAGTTGCCGTTCTGCCTGCCGTCGGCGGTGGCCGCCGGTGCGGCGACCGCGCCCGCTATGAGCACGCCGGCGAGCAGAGTGCCGGCCGAGCCGAGCACTGCTGTGCGTCTCAAGTGGAACCTCCCCCTGTGTGATGTGTTGTCTGCCTGCGACAACACGTTCGATCGGACTCCCCGGGATCCTTGCGCCTGTGAGTCCGCTGAGAACAGGCCTGATGGCCAATTCTTTACCTAACCCATAACCGGTGACTGTGGTCCCGCTCAGCGGTACGCGGGTCGGGTTCAGCGGTACGCGGTCAGGTTCAGCGCCTCGTCGAGCACGCGGCGCAGGGCCAAGGCGTCCGCCGCGACGGCGGTGACGAGGACGCCGGGTCCGGCGAGGGGGGTGAGGACGGCGGTGTCGCCGAGCAGCTGGGGACGCGCCGGTTTCTCCTCGAACTCCGGTCCGGCGACGATTAGTTGGCCGACGGCGCGGTGTCCGCCGAGGACCGCTCCGCCGTCCCAGCCGCCGGGCGCGCCGGGGCCGTGGCGCAGCTCCTGGTCGAGGAGGGGGCGGCCGGCGCGGCGGACGGTGAGCCGGGTGAGGAGGGTGCCGGGCTCCTCGCCGTGCCGGCCGAGGATCTGTTCGTCGCGCAGGACCAGGCGGGCGGTGGCGGCGAGTTCGACGGTCGTACGCATCCGGAGGTCGCTGCCGGCCGCCGAGACGAGCTGCTCGGGCAGCCAGTGCAGCTCCGCGTCCTCCTCCACGGTGAGGCGCACGTCGTAGTGGGCCGGCTCCGCGGTGTCCGCGCCCGCCGCGATCCGGCCGGGCAGCGCGATCGTGGCGGCGGCGGCGTCGACGGTGAGCCGGGCTCCGTCGCGGACGCGGACCTCGACGGCGAGCCGGTCGCCGCCCAGGGGGGCGCTCATCGCGCCGACGACGGTGACGCGGTGGCCGGGGCCTCGGCCGGTTCCGGGTCCGGGGTCGGGGCCGGGGCCGGTCGCGCGGGTACGGCGTACCGCCAGCGGTCCGTCGCTCGCGAGGACGGGGAGTCCCTCGCGGGTCGCGACGATCCGGGCGGTGGCGCGGACGCTCACGCGGTCCAGGCCGCGAGGCGCGCCCGTACCCACGCGGCGACCGGCTCGACGCCTTCTTCGCCGGACCTCAAGGAGGTGAATACGACCGGGAGTTCGCCGCGCTGTTCCTTGGCGTCGCGGGCCATCCGGCCGAGGTCGGAGCCGACGTACGGCGCGAGGTCGGTCTTGTTGATCACGAGCAGGTCGGCGGTGGTGACGCCGGGGCCGCCCTTGCGGGGGATGTCGTCGCCGCCGGCCACGTCGATGACGAAGACCTGGGCGTCGACGAGTCCCCTGGAGAAGGTCGCGGTGAGGTTGTCGCCGCCGGACTCGACGAGGATCAGGTCGAGCGGGCCCACCGCGTCCTCCAGGTCCTCCACGGCCTCCAGGTTGGCGGAGATGTCGTCGCGGATCGCGGTGTGCGGGCAGGCGCCGGTCTCGACGGCCTGGATGCGCTCCGGGGGGAGGACGGCGTGCCGGAGGAGGAACTCGGCGTCCTCGCGGGTGTAGATGTCGTTGGTGACGACGGCGAGGGAGAGCCGGTCGCGCAGCGCGCGGCAGAGCGCGGCGACGGTGGCGGTCTTGCCGGACCCGACGGGCCCGCCGAGGCCGATCCGCAGGGCCCGCCGGGTCCCGTCGGGCCGCGCGGCGTCGGCACTGAGCGCGGCGGGGCCGGGGAGGCTGTGGTCGAGGTGCATGGGGCGACTCCTTGGCGTTGGTCCCGTTCCTGGGAGGAGGGGAGGAGAGGGCGGGGACGGTTGTCGGGGGTGGGTGCCGGGTCGGGTTGTTGGTGTCCGCGGGGGTCCGGTGCTCGGAGGTCGGCATGGGGGCCGGTTGTCGGGGTCGGCGGTCCGGTGCTCAAGGGTCGGTGCGGAAGTCGGGTTGTCGCGGTCGGCGTGGGCGTCGGGTTGTTGCGGTCGGCCTGACGGCCCGGTGGGCTGAGATCGGCCTGGGGGCCGGTTGTCGGGGGCGGTGCGGAAGTCGGGTTGGTGCGGTCGGCGTGGGCGTCGGGCTGTTGCGGTTGGCCCGAGGGGCCCGTGGACTGAGGTCGGCGTGGGGGCCGGTTGTCGGGGTCGGCGTGGGCGTCGGGTTGTCGCGGTCGGCCCGAGGGGGCAGTGGGCTGAGGTCGGTGTGAGGGGCCGGTGCTCAAGGGGCGGCTCGGGGTTCAGGAGGCGAAGAGTCTGACCGGCCAGGTGGCGTGGGACTCCGCCGTGATGTCCGCCAAGGGGCCGGACGCGGCGGGGAGGGCGTCCGGGCCCTCTCGCGCCGCCCGCGCCGCGTATTCGGTGGCCCGGGCCGCGACCTCGTCCAGTTCGGGGGCGAGGCGGGCGAGGACGGCGGTCGCCTCAAAGGGGTTGAGGCTGAGAAGCCGTACGGCGGCGGTGGCCGGGCCGCTGACCGTCTCGTACCCCACACAGTGCGCGGCGTCCGCGGGCGTGAGTCCGGCGGAGCGTGCGGTGAGGCCCAGGACGATGGGTTGGTGCGCGCCGCGCGGCCGGGCGGCGGCGAGCGCGTCGAGTTCCGCGCCGGGCCAGGTGGCGCGGGCGGCACGCATCAGCTGACGGCCGAGTCTGCGGGCGGTGGCGCGCAGGGCGGGTGAGGGCGTACGGGCGTCCGCCGCCTCGTCCAGGCCGAGCGGGTCCAGGCCCCCGGCGGCGGCCGCGGCCAGCGCCGCCGAGGTGAGTCCCGTGGTGTGGAGCCGGCCCCGGCAGAACGCGGCCAGGTCCCCGGCGTCGCGGATCCGCCCCGCCTTGACGGCGGCCTCCGCCCCGCCGGAGTGGGCGTGGCCGCCGGCGGGGAAGCGTCCGTCGGCGAGGACGAGCAGGGCGGCGCGACTCATCCGGGGCTCCTGTCGGTCGGGTCCGGTTCCGGGGACGGGGACCGGGACGGGGCTGTCAGAACAGGAAGTACCGCTGTGCCAGCGGCAGTTCCGTGGCGGGGGCGGGGTCGACCGGTTCGCCGTCGATCGTGACCGTGAACGTGTCGGAGTCGACCTCCACGCGCGGCCGGGCGTCGTTCTCCCGCATGTCGGCCTTGCTGAGCCCCCGGGTGTTGCGGATGGGGACGAACCTCTTGCCCAGCGCGAGCCGTTCCGGCAGCCCGTCCTCGATCGCCGCCTCTGCCACGAAGTTGAACGAGCCCGACGCCGCGGCCCGCCCCAGCGCGCCGAACATCGGCCGGGGCAGCACCGGTTGGGGGGTGGGGATGGACGCGTTGGCGTCGCCCATCTGCGCGTAGGCGATCTGCCCGCCCTTGATGACCAGTTGGGGCTTGACGCCGAAGAACGCCGGGTCCCAGAGCACCAGGTCGGCCAGCTTGCCGGTCTCCACCGAGCCGATCTCGCCGTCGAGGCCCTGCGCGACGGCGGGGTTGATCGTGTACTTGGCGACGTACCGCCGCACCCGGTGGTTGTCGGCGCGGCCGTCGCCGGGCAGCGCGCCCCGGCGCTTCTTCATCACGTGCGCGGTCTGCCAGGTCCGCATGACCACCTCGCCGACCCGCCCCATGGCCTGCGCGTCGGACGAGATGATCGAGATGGCCCCGAGGTCGTGCAGTATGTCCTCGGCCGCGATGGTGGAGGGCCGGATCCGGGACTCCGCGAAGGCCAGGTCGCCGGGCACGGCCGGGTTGAGGTGGTGGCACACCATCAGCATGTCGAGGTGTTCGTCGATGGTGTTGACGGTGTGCGGCCGGGTCGGGTTGGTGGAGCTGGGCAGCACGTACGGCTCGCTCACGACCGTGATGATGTCCGGGGCGTGCCCGCCGCCCGCCCCCTCGGTGTGGTACGCGTGGATCGTACGGCCCGCGATGGCGGCGAGGGTGTCGCCGACGAACCCCGCCTCGTTCAGGGTGTCGGTGTGGATGGCGAGCTGGGCGCCGCTCTCCTCGCACACCCGCAGGCACGCGTCGATGACGGCGGGGGTGGCGCCCCAGTCCTCGTGGATCTTGAACCCGAGCGCCCCGCCCCGGAGTTGGGCGCGCATGGAGTCGCCGGACATGGTGTTGCCCTTGCCCAGCAGTCCGATGTTGACGGGGAAGGTCTCCAGCGCCTCGAACATCCGGGCGAGGTGCCAGGCGCCAGGGGTGACGGTGGTGGCCTTCGTGCCCTCGGCCGGTCCCGTGCCGCCGCCCACGAGGGTGGTGACGCCGCTGGTGAGCGCCTGGTCGACGATGGTCGGCGAGATGAAGTGGACGTGCGCGTCGATCGCGCCCGCCGTGAGGATCTTCCCGTTGCCCGCGACGACCTCGGTCTCGGGCCCGATGACCAGGTCGGGGTGGACGCCGTCCATGGTGTCGGGGTTGCCGGCCTTGCCGATCCCGGTGATCCGGCCGTCCCGGATACCCAGGTCGGCCTTGACGACACCCCAGTGGTCGATGATCAGGGCGCCGGTGATCACCGTGTCGGGCGCTCCCTCGGCCCGGGTGGTACGGGACTGGCCCATCGACTCGCGGATCACCTTGCCGCCGCCGAACACCGCCTCGTCACCGGCGCGTCCGGGTCCGCCGCAGCGGTCCTCCTCCACCTCCACGAACAGGTCGGTGTCGGCGAGGCGGACCCGGTCGCCGGTGGTGGGGCCGAAGAGATCGGCGTACCCGGCACGGGAGAGTTCAGTCATCGAGGGGACCTCCGGTCTCGCCGCGCAGGCCGGGGACGACCCGCAGACCGGCGAGGGGGACGAGTGCGACGGCGACGGGGACGCCGGGTTCGAAGCGCACGGCGGTGCCCGCGGCGATGTGCAGGCGCTTGCCGCGGGCGGCGGCGCGGTCGAACTCCAACCCCGGGTTGGCCTCGGCGAAGTGGTAGTGCGAGCCGACCTGGACGGGCCGGTCGGCGGTGTTGAGGACGGTCAGGCGGGTGACCTCGCGGCCCTCGTTGAGGACGATCGGCGCGTCGCCGTGCAGGATCTCTCCGGGAATCATCGGCGTCCCGCCCTCAGACGATCGGGTCGTGGACGGTGACGAGCTTGGTGCCGTCCGGGAAGGTGGCCTCCACCTGCACGTCGTGGATCATCTCGGGGACCCCCTCCATGACGTCCGCGCGCCCGAGCACCGTGCGCCCCGACTCCATGAGTTCGGCGACGGTACGGCCGTCCCTGGCGCCTTCGAGGAGGTGCGAGGTGATCAGCGCCACCGCCTCGGGGTGATTGAGCCTCAGTCCGCGGTCCCTGCGCCTGGCCGCCACGTCCGCGGCCACATGGATGAGCAGGCGTTCCTGCTCGTGCGGGGTCAGTTGCACGCTTCCACCTCACTGTCCGGCTCCAGGGTCCCTGGGGCCTGTCACCGTAAGGCCGAAGTTTTTCGGGCGCGTTAACTGACACCCTCCGCTGGGCCGTGGGGGTGAGCGCCGTATACGACGGCGGCCGCGGGCCCCGCCCCCTCCCGGCCGGCCGTCAGCGCCCGTGGGGCGGCTCGTCGTGGGGCCGGCGCAGCTCGGCCGCGATCCCGAAGCGCGCGCGTTCGCCCGGAGCGGACGGCACGGACCCGATCGACGAGACCGACGTGATCACCTGCTCCTCGGCCGGCTCCTGCTCCCGCTCCAGTTGTTCCAGGTCAGCGGCGGACACCAGCGCCACCAGCGGCTTCCCGTGGCGCGTCACGACCACGCGCTCGCCGCCGTACACGACGCGGTTGATCAGGTCGGCTAGCTCCGCCCGGGCTTGCGTCACCGGAATCTCGTAGGCCATGCTCCCCAGGGTACGGGACGTACGTCCTGTACATTTTTTACAGAAGGGGATCCCCGTGAGCCACGGCCATGCCGCCCGCTACGTCCTGCCGGAGTTCAACGAGCGGACGTACCACGGGACCCGCACGCTCGACCCGTACTCCAAGCTCTTCGAGGAGCGGATCATCTTCCTCGGCACCCCCATCGACGACACAGCGGTCAACGACGTCATCGCGCAGTTCCTCCACCTCGAGTACGCGGCGCCCGACCAGGACATCTGCCTCTACCTCAACTCCCCCGGCGGCTCGGTCAGCGCCATGACCGCCATCTACGACACGATGCGGACGGTCATGTGCGACGTGCAGACGACGTGCCTGGGCCAGGCGGCCTCCACGGCGGCCGTCCTGCTCGCGGCCGGCACGCCCGGCAAGCGGATGGCACTGCCGGGCGCGCGGGTCGTCCTCCAGCAGCCGAGCGTCGACGAACCCGTCCGGGGCCAGCCGTCCGACCTGATGATCCAGGCCGGGGAACTGCTGCGGACGCGCGACCTGCTCGGGTCGCTGCTGGCGGAGCACACCGGGCAGAGCGCCGAGCGGGTACGGGACGACCTGGAGCGGGACACGATCTTCGACGCCGCCGGCGCGCGGGCGTACGGCCTGGTCGACCACGTGGTGGGGACGCGCAAGACCTCGGCCGGCCTCGTCGGCCCGGCGGGCCGGCGGTGACCCGCGCGTGCTGCCGCCCGAACTGCCGCCCCTGCCCGCACTGACCCGCGCCGAAGGCGAGTTCGTCGACGCCTTCCTGTCCGTGGTGGATCTGCTCGGGCGGATCAACCCGGCGCGCGAGAACGACACGTACAGCGCGTTGCGCGCCGCCCAGGCGCTCCCCGCGCGCGCCGTGGAGCTGCGGGACGCCCTGACGAAGATGCACGCCAGGGGCGAGACGGAGGTGCACGCCGCGACCCTGGCGCGGGCGTTGCGGGTGCTCGACGGGGAGCGCCGCGCGGGACGCGTCACCATGCCGCCCGGGGAACCGGCTTGACGGAGCGTTCCCGTACGGGCGTGCGCCTACGGAAACGCCTCCCCCGTTCGGCGTAGGAGCCGACTGGACACCACCGGGGACGTGAGTTGCGCAAAGTGACCATACGCGCAACGAGAGGTGACACTCCGTCGCAGGTGCGACCCTCGTCGGGCCCCCGTCGTCCGGACCAAAACCCTCGCGTGCACCCGTATGGGTCAGACGTGATGAGATTCACATATCGTCGTTTCGCCTCGGAAATCTCTCCGATCCGCGTCAAGATCCCTGGGACGACAAGCCCCCGCCAACCGCGGCGGGGCGGTCCGGGCGGACGCCGAGTCCTGCCGCCGATCCGGATGCCTGGTCGACACGAGTGGATCGGCAGGAGTGGAGGACCCGAGCAGTACGGGCCGGCCCGCACAGGGTCGTCCCTCGGGGTGAAGCCGCTGACGCGGCCGGGCAACTTCGCCAGCCCGAACCCGACAGGTCATCCTTCACAGGCGGCTGACGAAGGGTTGCGCATGACTGCGCAGACACATGTCCCGTCCGTGTTCTCCCGGGCGGGGGCCGTCTCGGCCCTCACGCTCGCCGCGGTCGGCGGTTCGCTGCTGGTCCCGGGCGCCGCGTCCGAGGCCCAGGCCGTGCCGCACGCGGCGACGGCGCTCCAGGTGGCCGCTTCCAAGAAGGGATCGCCGTACAAGTACGGGGCGTCGGGGCCACGCCGCTTCGACTGCTCGGGGCTGACGGTCTATTCGTACAAGAAGGCGGGCAAGAAGCTGCCTCGTACCGCCCAGCAGCAGTACAACAAGACGCGCCACATCTCGGCGGCCGGCCGGAAGAAGGGGGATCTGGTGTTCTTCCACTCGGGGAGCAGCGTCTACCACGTCGGGATCTACGCGGGCGGCGGCAAGATCTGGCACTCGCCGAAGAGCGGGGACGTGGTGCGGCTGGAGCGCATCTGGTCCAGGAGCGTCTGGTACGGCCGGGTCGGCTGACGGGGCCCGGGCGGGCGGACGGAGCGCGGTCCCGGGACGGTGCGGGGGCGGGGACAGGGCCCTCGGAGCCGTCTGATGTCTCGGAGTCTTCGGGGTTACCGGAGTTGCCGGAGCCGTCGGAGTTCTGGGAGTCGTGAGAGCTGTCGGGACGGTGTGCTCAGCTCTGCACCGGCACCGTCCAGGGCAGCGCGATCCAGACCGTCTTCCCGCCTTCCTCCGTGGGGGTCACGCTCACCCGTCCGCCGCACTCGGCGGTCAGTGAGCGGATGATGACCATGCCGCGGCCGTTGTCCTGCTGCACCGCGGCGGGCAGCCGCCGCGGCCACCTCGGGTGGCTGTCGGTGACGCCGACCCGCAACCGCTCGTCGCGCTCCAGCCGTACGTCCACGGTGAACGTCGGGGACCGGCCGAAGGTGTGCTGGACGGCGTTGGTCGCGAGCTCCGAGACGATCAGCCGGACCGTGTCCGCCAGATCGGCCTCGCCGGGCAGCCCCCATTCCGTGAGAAGGTCCGCGACGAATCTTCGGGCCGCGGGGACCGAGGCCGCATCACTCGGCAGGGTGACGGATGCTTCCTGATGGTCTGCCATGGCGACGCTGTCCCTTTCCCGCCGGGCCGGACTTCGGCACAGAACTGATGCTGCGCCGGCGGCTCGGACTGTGCTTCGCGCCAGAGTGCCACTTATCGTGCCGTTCAGGGGGCTGATCCACCGAGATATGTGGAATTCTGTCGCTCGAAGCGGTGAACTCTGCTACGTCAGAACGTATTTGAGGGCTCTTGTCCGGGGTTCCGGTGCTATCGGCCCACCGGGGCCGCGGTGGCGATGATCGTTCCCACCGCCGCGTCGAGCTGACGGTCCGTCAGGTCGGCGCGGGCGGTGAGCCTGATGCGCGAGACACCGTCGGTCACGGACGGCGGACGAAAGCATCCCACGGCCAGGCCCGCCGCGCGGCAGTCGGCCGCCCAGCGGACGGCGGCCTCCGCCGAGGCCGCCCGGACCGACACCACGGCGGCGTCCGGGCGCACGGCGCTCAACCCGGCCCCGGTGAGCCGCTCGTACAGCGTCAGCGCGACCTCCCGGGCCCGCGCCGCCCGCCCGGGCTCGCGGCGCAGCAGCCGCAGGCTCTCGCGCGCCCCGCCGACGGCGGCCGGCGCGAGTCCGGTGTCGAAGATGAACGTGCGCGCGGCGTTGACCAGGTGCTCGATGACCCGGGCCGGCCCGAGGACGGCGCCGCCCTGGCTGCCCAGCGACTTGGAGAGGGTGACCGTGGCCACGACGCCGCCGGCTCCCGCGATCCCCGCGGCGGCCGGCGCCCCGCGCCCGCCGTCGCCGAGCACGCCGAGGCCGTGCGCGTCGTCGACGACCAGGGCCGCGCCCCGGGTACGGCAGACCTCGGCCAGCTCGTCCAGCGGCGCGGCGTCGCCGTCCACCGAGAACACCCCGTCGGTGACGACGAGGGCCCGGCGTCCCGGGTGCGCGTCGAGCGTCTCGCGTACGGCCGCGGGGTCGGCGTGCGGGACGACGAGCGTCTCGGCGCGCGCGAGGCGGCAACCGTCGATGATCGAGGCGTGGTTGCCCGCGTCGGACACGATCAGCGAGCCGGGGGCGGTCAGCGCGGTGAGGGCGGCGAGGTTGGCCGCGTAGCCGGACGACAGGACGAGCGCGGCCTCGAAGCCGCAGAACCCGGCCAGTTCGGCTTCCAGTTCGGCGTGGAGCGTGGTGCTGCCCGTGACCAGGCGGGACCCGGTGGCGCCGGCGCCCCAGCGCAGCGCCGCGTCCGCCGCGGCGGCGGTGACCGCGGGGTGGCGGGCGAGGCCGAGGTAGTCGTTGCTCGCGAGGTCGACCAGGGGCGAGTCGGCCGCGCGGGGGCGGAGCGTACGGACCAGACCCGCGCGCTCGCGGCGGCGGGCCTCGGCGCCGGTCCAGCCGAACGGATCCGCGGGCGCCCCGGAGGCATGACCGGCCGCCGGGCGGGCAGAGTCGTCCGGTGCGGGCAGCCGTCCGGGACGGGAGCGCGGGTCCTGGCGGTCCTCCCGCGCGTGCTCGTGGTCCTGACGCGGGTCCTGGAGATCCTGCGGGTCCTGGCGGTCCTGCTGCACGGGAAGGGTCCTTTTGTAGGCTGCGCACAGACCCTAACCGGCACCGGATCGGGTCAGGATGTGGCCATACACACACTTCGATCCGGTGGTGTTGTCGGGTTCCTCCCTGGCATCGGAGCCTCGCGGTGAGCGAGGATCAACGCCATGGATCTGCTGAAGACGCTGGTGGAGAAGGGCCTGCGGCGTGAGCTGCCGACCCGCGAAGAGGCCCTCGCCGTACTGGCGACCTCCGACGACGAGCTGCTCGACGTGGTGGCCGCGGCGGGGAAGGTGCGCCGCCAGTGGTTCGGGCGGCGGGTGAAGCTGAACTATCTGGTCAACCTCAAGTCCGGGCTCTGCCCCGAGGACTGCTCGTACTGCTCGCAGCGGCTCGGGTCGACGGCGGAGATCCTCAAGTACACCTGGCTCAAGCCCGACGAGGCGTCGAAGGCGGCGGCCGCGGGCGTGGCCGGCGGGGCGAAGCGGGTCTGTCTGGTGGCGAGCGGCCGGGGGCCGACGGACCGCGACGTCGAGCGGGTCTCGGGCACCATCAAGGCGATCAAGGAACAGAACGAGGGCGTCGAGGTGTGCGCGTGCCTCGGGCTCCTCTCGGACGGCCAGGCCGAGCGGCTGCGGGCGGCGGGGGCCGACGCGTACAACCACAACCTCAACACGTCCGAGGGCACGTACGGGGACATCACCACGACGCACACCTACGCGGACCGCGTGGACACGGTGAACAGGGCCCACGCGGCGGGCCTCTCGGCCTGCTCCGGGCTGATCGCGGGCATGGGCGAGAGCGACGAGGACCTGGTCGACGTCGTCTTCTCGCTGCGCGCGCTCGACCCGGACTCGGTGCCGGTGAACTTCCTGATCCCCTTCGAGGGAACGCCGTTGGCGAAGGAGTGGAACCTCACCCCGCAGCGCTGCCTGCGGATCCTCGCCATGACCCGGTTCGTCTGCCCGGACGTGGAGGTACGGCTGGCCGGCGGGCGTGAGGTGCATCTGCGCACGATGCAGCCGCTCGCGCTGCACCTGGTCAACTCGATCTTCCTCGGCGACTACCTCACGAGTGAGGGCCAGGAGGGCAAGGCGGACCTGGACATGATCGCCGACGCCGGGTTCGAGGTGGAGGGCGCGGGCACCACGACGCTGCCGGAGCACCGGAGCGGCGCGGCCTGCGCGCCGTGCGGCGGGGCGGACGGCGGCGAGGGCGCGGGCGCCTGCGCTGGCGCGGTCCCGACGGCGCGGGCCGACGTGGCTCCCGCCGACGCGGTGCGGACGGATCTGGTGGCCGTGCGGCGCCGGGGCGCGGGTACGGACATCGCCCCGAATGCCTGAGACCGCGCTGCCCCCGCTCACCCCCCGGGACCTGCTCGACCTGGACCGCGCCCATGTCTGGCATCCGTACGGCCCCATGCCGGGCCGTACGGAACCGCTGGTCGTGGAGTCTGCGTCGGGGGTACGGCTCCGGCTGGCCGAACCCGCCCACGGGCAGCTTGAGTTGGTCGACGGGATGTCGTCCTGGTGGTCGGCGATCCATGGGTACAACCACCCCGTCCTCAACGACGCGGCCCACGCGCAGCTGGACCGGATGAGCCATGTGATGTTCGGCGGTCTCACCCACGAACCCGCCGTACGGCTCGCGGCCAAACTGGTCGAGATCACGCCGGAGCCGCTGCGGCACGTCTTCCTCGCCGACTCCGGTTCGGTGTCGGTCGAGGTGGCGCTGAAGATGTGCCTCCAGTACTGGCGGTCGGTGGGCCGGCCCGGCAAGCAGCGGTTGCTGACCTGGCGGGGCGGCTACCACGGGGACACCTGGCAGCCGATGTCGGTGTGCGATCCCGACGGCGGGATGCACGAGCTGTGGTCGGGGGTGCTGCCGCGCCAGATCTTCGCGGACGCGCCGCCGGTCGCGTACGACGAGACGTACGCGCGCGGTCTGCGGGAGCTGATCGGCCGGCACGCCGACGAGCTGGCGGCGGTGATCGTGGAGCCGGTGGTGCAGGGCGCGGGCGGGATGCGCTTCCACTCCCCCGCGTACCTGCGGGTGCTGCGGGAGGCGTGCGACGCGCACGACGTGCTGCTGATCCTGGACGAGATCGCGACCGGTTTCGGGCGCACGGGCACGCTGTTCGCCGCGGAGCAGGGCGGGATCTCGCCCGACGTGATGTGCGTCGGCAAGGCGCTGACCGGCGGCTATCTCACGATGGCGGCGACGCTGTGCACGACGCGGGTGGCCGAGGGCATCGCGCTCGGCGACGTGCCCGTACTGGCCCACGGGCCGACCTTCATGGGCAACCCGCTGGCCGCGTCCGTCGCGCTCGCCTCGATCGACCTGCTCCTCGGCCAGGACTGGCGGGCGGAGGTCGGGCGGATCGGGGCGGGGCTGCGCGAGGGCCTCGCGAAGGCGGCGGGGCTGCCGGGCGTCCTGGACGTGCGGGTGCTGGGCGCCATCGGGGTGGTGCAGCTGGACCACGAGGTGGACATGGCGGCGGCGACCCGCGCGGCGGTGCGGGAGGGCGTGTGGCTGCGGCCGTTCCGCGACCTCGTCTACACGATGCCGCCGTACGTGACGGGCGACGAGGACATCTCGAGGATCTGCCGCGCGGTGGTCGCGGCGGCGGAGGAGGGCTGACATGCCGGTGCTGGTCGTGACGGGAACGGGCACGGAGGTCGGCAAGACGGTCGTCACGGCGGCCGTGGCGGCGGCGGCCCTCGCGCGCGGCCGGACGGTCGCGGTGCTGAAGCCGGCCCAGACGGGCGTGGCCCCGGACGAGCCGGGGGACGCGGCGGAGGTGGCGCGGCTCGCGGGAGGGCCCGGCGGCGGGTCGGTGACCGTGGTGGAACTCGCCCGGTTCCCGGAGCCGTTGGCGCCCGCCACCGCCGCGCGGCGGTCGGGCCTGGCCCCGGTGTCTCCCGACGAGGTCGCCGACGCGGCGCTGAAGCTCGCCGTCGAACACGACCTGGTGCTGGTCGAGGGGGCGGGCGGCCTGCTGGTGCGGTTCGACGCGGCGGGCGGCACGCTCGCGGACGTGGCCCGGTTGCTCGGCGCGCCGGTGCTCGTGGTGGCCGCGGCGGGCCTCGGCACGCTGAACGTCACCGCGCTGACGACGGAGGCGCTGCGCGTCCGGGGCGTCGACCCGCTCGGGGTGGTGATCGGCAGCTGGCCCGACGGCCCGGACCTCGCGGCGCGCTGCAACCTGGCGGACCTCCCGGAGTCGGCGGGGGCGCCGCTGCTCGGCGCCGTACCGGCCGGGGCGGGCGCCCTGGATCCCGCGGACTTCGGGGCGCGGGCGCCCGGTTGGCTGGCGCCCGAGCTGGACGGGCGGTGGGACGCGGCGGCGTTCGGCGCGCGGTTCGGCGCCGGACTCCCGCGCGGCACGGGCCCCTCCGTACGGTGAGGACCATGCCGGCGTCGCCGGCCCCGGCGGGGGCTTCCGGGGCGGGCGACGCCGGCGCACGCCGCGGGGCTGTTCCCCCGGCGTGCGGCTCGGTGGCTAGGCGGACCCGAGCCGCTTGAGATCAGCGGCGTACTTCCTGATGAGGGTCCGCGAGAGGTGCGGTATGTCCTCGGCGGGACCGATCCCGGCGGCCCGGACGGCGGCCCGGAACCGGGTGGAGGGAATCACGGACCCGGGCACGGGCTCCTCGGGGTGCTCGAATCCGTGGAGGAGCGGCAGCGCCGAGTACTGCCGCTGTTTCTCGGGCAGGGCGCGCACGGCCGTCCCGAACCGGGCGAACCAGTCCGCGTAGTCGTCCACCCGCTCGATCCGGTCGCCCGCTTCTTCGAGCCAGTCGACGAAGACGTCGAGCGACACGCCGTCGTCGTGGGGATTGACGAGGCTGAACGTCTCGTACCCCTCCGTGGTGCGCCCGCCCAGCGCCACCACGGCGGCGGCGGTGAAGTCCACCGGCAGACCGTCGTAGTGGGCCCGCGGGCGGCTCTCCCCGGCGTCGCCGCGGTAGAAGGATCGCGGGGCGACGCCGGTGGCGACGACGCTGAACAGCAGGCGGGTGAACATGTCGGGCACGTTCAGCTGCCCGCCGTACCGGCTGTGCGCGAGGATCATGTTCGACCGGAACGTGGTGACGGGGAGACCGCACAGGTCGTGCGCCTCGCGCAGCAGGACCTCACCGGCCCACTTGCTCGTCGCGTAACCGCCGGCGTACCCCTCGTCGATGGGCTGGACCGGAAGGGCGGCCCGGACGTCCGCGTCCTCGTCCAGCGCGGGCAGTCCGGGGCGGGAGGTGGCGACGGCGACGCTGGAGATGTACGTGAACGGCTTGATCCGGTTCGTGAGCGCCAGGCGGACGAGCTCCGCCGTCCCCACGACGTTGGCCTCGAACAGGTGGTTGTACGGGAGGACGTGGTTCACCAGGGCGCCGGCGTGGACGATCAGGTCCACGTCGCCGGACAGGCGCCCCCAGGTCTCCTCGTCCAGGCCGAGGCGCGGTTCCGCGATGTCGCCCGCCACGACCTCCAGATGCCCGTCGGCCAGGCCCCGGTAGGTGGTGACCAGGTCGGCGTCCCCGCTGTCGAAGGCCTCGTCGAGCCGCTTCCTGGCCGCGGCGGCGTCCCTGCCGCGCACGACGCAGACCAGTCTGCCGCCCGTCGGCGCCAGCCGCTCCAGCCATTCCAGGCAGAGGAAGCGGCCGAGGTAGCCGCTGGCCCCCGTCAGCAGCACGGTCCGGGGTGCCCCGGACGGACGGGGCAGCGCCGTGGCGCCGGTGAGGATCTCCGCGTCGATGAACCGGTCCAGGGTGAGGTCCTTGGCGTGGACCTCGGTACCGGCCTCGCCGTGCACCGACGCGAAGGAGACGCGCGCCGGCCCGCTCGCGCGCTTCGCCTCGATGTACGCGGCGAGTTGGCGCAGGTCGTTCGCCGGGCTGATGACGACGTCCACGGGCACCTTGATCCCGAAGATGTCGTGGAGCAGGGCGGAGAAGGACACCGCGGAGAGCGAGTCGCCACCGAGGTCCCGGAAGTACGCGGTGGGGCTCACCTCGGCCATGGAGCCGGTGAACAGGGCCCGGACGGCGCGCTGGACGGTCTCCAGCACGGACTCGTCCGTGCCGGTACGGCGCAGCGCGCGCAGTTCCTCGGTCTCGCGCGCGGCGATGTCGGCGTACAGCTCCTCCAGGGGTTTCCGGTACCGGTCGAGCAGCGGGGGCCACAGCAGTTTCCGGTGGTCGGAGAGCAGGCCGTTCGCCTGGCTGAAGGGCTCGGTCTCGATGAGGAAGTCCCGGGGGATCTCGTACGAGTTCAGCTCCGCGTCCTTCGCGACGCGCTGGAACGACTCGCCGAGGTGCTGCTTGAGGGTGTCCCTGTCGTCGCCGAACCGTTCGAGGGTGTCGGGGGTGGGGACGACCACGGCGAGGAGGTAGGACCGTTCGCTGTTGCCGTGCACGAAGATCTGCCGGACCAGGGGGCTGGTGGCGAAGACGGCCTCCAGCCGGGAGGTCGCCACGAACTCGCCCTGGGAGAGCTTCAGTACGTTCTTGCGACGGTCCACGACGACGTGCCGGTCGGGGCCGGTCTCGGCGACGATGTCACCGGTCCGGTAGAAGCCGTCCTCGTCCAGGATCTCCGCCGTCAGCTCGGGCTGTTTGTAGTACCCGGGTATCAGGCCCTCGGTCTTCAGCAGCAACTCGCCCCGCGGGTGCGGCGTGTCGGTCCGGTAGTAGCCCAGCTCGGGCACGTCGAGGAGCTTGTAGTCGGTCACCGGGGGGCGCAGCAGCTCGCCGTCGACCGAGACGGCGGCGGCCTCCGTGGAGCCGTAGATGATGTGCAGGGGGAGATCCAGGAGGGATTCGACGAAGGCCTTCAGGTCGGCGGACAAGGGGGCGGATCCGCAGCTGGCCCAGGTGAGGCGGCCACCGATGAGATGCTCGCGCATCTCCGCCTTGACCTCTGTCTCGACCTTTTCCCGGTCGGTGTCGTCCGGGGTCCGCCGGTCGACCTCGCTCCGGAATCTCTGGAAGAGCATTTCGCAGACGCGGGGGACGAGCGAGAGTTCGTTGGGCCGTACCAGTGCGATGTCCTCGAAGAAGGTGGACAGGTCGCTGCTGGCCGTGAAGTAACTGATTCCGCCGCGCGCCAGGGTGTTCTTCAGTGAGGAATGCCCGGCGACATGGCTCATCGGCATGTAATTGATATTGATCGCGTGCGCGTCGGAGAAGAGTTTGGACCAGACACCGCCCCACATGGCTCCCGCCAGTCGTTCGGTGTACATGGCCCCCTTGGGCGTCCCGGTGCTTCCGGACGTGTAGATGAGCATGGACAGCGGGTCGTCGCCCTCGGCGGAGGCGTACAGCGGGGCCTCGGGCCGGGCGGCGCCGCGCGCGAGCACCTCGGAGAGCGGGGCGACATCGATGTCTCGGCCGGCCTGCCCGAGGCGTTCGTACGCGGACGTGAACGCGTCGTACTGGTCGCTGACCTCGGGGTGGTAGTCGAAGACGACCAGGCGGCGGGCCGACGGGTTGCGCAGCACCAGTTCCACGGCCACGTCGAGGCGTTCGACGCTCGTCGCGACGAGGTGCGGGGTCGTCTCGGCGACGATGGAGTCCAGTTGGGCGAGCAGGGCGCTGGTCTGGAGGGGAACGGCGACCGCGCCGAGATGGACGCAGGCCAGGTCGAGCGTGGCGTAGTCACGGCTGGCGAAGCCCAGGAGGGCGACCCGCGCCCCGGGAAGCAGGGGGTGTTCCGGATTTCCGTGCCATTCACGCGCCACGGTACGGACGCGTTCCCACAGTTCGCGGTAACTCGTCGTCTCGTAACGGGGAAGGAGGCGGAGAGAAACACGTTCCGTGCCCGGGTCCCGGACGAATTCCTTTGCGCGTTCACCGACGGCGGGCCGGTCCGCGTAGCGTTCCATCACATCTGCCAACATGTGCGCAAGCCGCATTCTGGGTCTCCGCATCGCATCAATGGCCGGCATTCCTGGCTGACACTCGAGGGAGATGCTAACCAGAGCCGAACGAGGTCTCGGAGGAAACGAGCGACGATCCGTCAGGTCCGCGCGGAGCGGTACGGGGACTGTCGCGGGCCGTTCGACAGCGCGACGACCGCGTGGGCGGCCGAGGCGAGGGTGACGTGCCGGTGCCAGCCGCCGAAGGATCGTCCCGAGTAGTCGCGGATGCCGACCCGGTCGGCGATCTCCGCGAAGTCCCGGTCGACCTTGCCGGTGAGCTTGGCCAGTCGGGTCAGGGCGGCGGGGGTCGCGGCCGTCATGGTGGTCAGCCACAGCTCCGCGGGCCAGCTCCCGCTGTCGTCGCCCGTGCCGAGCAGCAGGAGTTCCTCGGTCGCCGCGCGGTGTCCCCGCCCGGGTGACCGCTCCCACCGGTCGGGCGGGCCGACCCGGACCGCGGCGGCCAGATCCGTCCCGCTCGCGGTCCGCGGGCCGTGGCTCCGCGCCGCGACGGGCCGCCGCATGTCCTTCGCGAGGTTCATGATCTCGTACGCGGAGAGCACCTTGCCGCCGTGGCCGGGCAGGACGGAATCCCGTACGGCCAGCCGGAGATCGCCGGTGACCCGGCCGAGGAGCGGCATGCCGGCGGCGCCGAGCCGCTCGAAGACCGTCATCGCGTGCGCCTCGCGGACGTCGAGCACGACGGGCCGCACCGGCAGGTCCCACCGGGTCACGGTCTCCAGGCAGGCCTCGACGACACAGTCGCTGCGCGTCTCCACGCCGACCTCGTCCGGGATCGACACCTGGCTCCGCCGGGCGTCGTCCTTGAGCCAGGCCCGGGGAAGGTGGAGGCGCCAGTTGACCGGGGTGCTCATGTCCTCGGAGACCGCCCAGACCCCGATGGCCCGCTGTGCGTTGAGCACTTGTCCCAGGAGCGGGGAGAAGTGCTTGTCGACGCCGACCGAGTGGCGGCCCGTCTTGGGGATGATCATGGGCTGCACCACCCAGGCCCGCGGCGGCGCCACCCCCACCAGGTGGTGGGCGAGTGCCTGGCGGACGGGCGTCCAGTCCCAGGTGGATCCGCTGATGAAGTGGTGGAGGTTCTGCTCCGAGACCTGCTCGCCGAGCAGCGCCGCGAGGTTGCGTACCGACTTGCGCCCGCGGGCCTCCACCAGGCCGCGTAAGTACTGCGTGCCCTTTCTGTACTGGTCGCTGCGGGGCAGCGAGGTGAACAGTATCGAGCCGAGTTCGGCGAGGAGCACCTCGTGGGAACCGGACTGGAAGGACACGGGGGCGCCCTGTGCTCGGCGCGTGTCGTGCAGGTCGACGCTAACCATTGGTTTCCCTCACTCGTGCCAGGCCAGGAGTGCTTCGAGGTCGCTTCGGTCAGGTGCGGAAGCGGATCGAGGTGTGAGCCGGCGTCATGTCACGCCGGCCGGGCGGCGCGGTTCGTCATGGCGTGTGCCGCCCCGGTCCAGACACTAGGGACCGGAGAGGGCGGAACCATCACACCGGGCGCGAGAATGTCATGTTACCGGATAGTAGTTCGGTTACCACGCGGCATCGCGCCGTCACGCCCGGCTCACGTGACGCCGGCGGGCACCGCCTGCGCGTCCAGGACGGCGACCAGGTGGGCCACGGAGGCCAGCGTGATGTGGCGGTGCCAGCCCGGGAACGACCGCCCCCCGAAGTCCCGTACCCCCACCCGCTCGGAGACGGCCGCGAAGTCACGCGCCACCACACCGGGCAGCCGGGTGAGCCGCAGCGCCGGGACGAGGGAGGGAGCCCGGGCGTTGGTGAGCCACAGCCCGCGGCGGGCGTTCCCGACCGGGCTCCACTCCCCCAGCAACAGCATCCCGTCGCCGCGCGAGGGGGGCGTCGCTATGGGTATCGCCACGGCCGTCGCGGGGCCGTCGCCCGGGTTCACCTCGCGCCGGAGGCGGGGCAGCAGCTCGGCGAGCTCGCCGGCCGCGCGCTCCAGGTTCCCGTACCGGGGCAGGGCCGCCCGGTCGAGCCTCAACTGCGCCTCCGGGCCCACCCGGACGACGAAGGGGAGCCCGAGCGACGCGAGGAAGCGCGCGACGGACACGGCGTCCACGTCCGCGACGTCCACCACCACCGGCCGGCAGGACTCGTCCCCCAGGGCGACGAGGTGGGCCACCGCCTCGCGTACGCACTCCTCGGCGGTGCCGGACGCGGTATCGGCGGGCACACCGGCGCGTTGCCGCAGCGGGTCGGCCAACCAGCGCGCGGACAGGCACAGTTGCCAGTCGACGGGGATCGCGGACCGCGCGGACGCCAGCCAGGTGCCCACCGCGTACTGGGCGTTGACCGTCCGCCCCGGCGACAGCGACCGCCGGTCGACGCCCACGGAGTGGGAGCCGGCCTTGCGGATCAGGGTGGGCCTGATCACCCAGGCCTCCGGCGCCTGGGTCCGCAGTACGTGCCGGGCGAGGGCGTGCCGTACCGGCATCCACGCCCAGGGCGACGTGCTGATGAAATGGTGCACGTTCTGCTGCGCCGCCGGCCCGTCGACCTGCGCCGCGACACTCCGCAGCGTCTTGCGCCCCCGCACCGACAGCAGGCCGCGGACGTACCGCTCCGCCTTGGCCCGCTGCCCGCTGCGGTGGAGCGAGCCGAACAGCCACGCGCCGAGCCCGGCGTCCAGGACCGGGCGGACGGCCGACTCCCCGTCCGGACGGGCGAGTTGCCGGCGGTCCCGCGTCATGGCTCCCCCAAACCCTCGAAAGAGGACTGTTGTCCGGTTTCTTTATACAGGGGCGGCGGAACAGCACAACTCCCCGGCACGAGGAGCGCTGCCGGGGAGCAAAGAGGACGGGGTGCCGGTGGTGCGGGGCCTCACTCCCGGCGGGAGGAGTGGATCGCCGGGCTGCCCGCCTCCAGGAGGAGGCGTTCGGCGCGGTACGGCGAGGTGTCGAGCTTCGCCAGCACGCCGGCGCTGGCGATGTTGGGAAGGATGAGCTCGAAGAGGCACGAGATCTCCTCGGACAGGTCGCGGTCGGGCAGCGTCTCGGTGACCTGCTGCACCCCCGTCCAGGCGCCGACGAGCAGCCGCGCGGTCGCGGCGGGCTCGACGTGCGGGAGCAACTCGCCGCGGTTCCCCGCCTCGACGAGCAGCTCCTCCCCCACCCTCATCCAGTCGGGCCAGCGGGTGCCGAACAGGCCCCGGGCCCTGACGTCGACGGAGAGCCGGATCGAGGCGCTGAGCAGGGGTTCCCTGGGGAGGCGGTACGCGAGGAGCAGCGCGAGGTCCACCCATTCCTGGAGCTTGAGCGCCTGGGGGGCGAGCCCGTTCATGGTGACCGCCTCGTCGAGCACGGCGCGCGCCAGCTGTTCCTTCGAGGTGAAGTGGAAGTACAGGCCGCCGCGGGTGAGTTGGATGCGGTCGATGAGGCCGCCGATGCTCGTGGCGTCGTACCCGAACTCGTCGAACATCTCCGCCGCGGCTTCGAGGATCATCCTGCGGGTGTGGATCGCGCGATCCTGCCTCGCCATCCCGTACCTCCCCCTTACTCGTTCTTTGCCAGTTCATGAACGGGCACGTATGTTCACCCCAAAACCGACCGGAGAGCCGGTACTTTAACAGCACCATCCGTGGAGTTGTATATCGGTTCGATCAAGGGGGGACCTTGTCCGACGACACTCTCATTCCCTGCTTAGCCACCTCACCGACGACCGGCTTCGCCGCCTACGCCCACCTGAGGCACGAGGAATCCGTACTCGTCACGGGCTGGAGACGCACCGGCGCCGACGCGTTCACGGTGGGCGTCAGGTGGCCGGCCGCCTTCGGTGACCTGCCGTACGATCCGCGCCTGCTCACCCAGACGATCCGGCAGAGCGGCCTGCTCGTCGCGCACGCCGCGTACGACGTCCCGCTGGCGCACCAGACCATGCTGGACACCCTCGACTTCACGGTCGCGCCGCGCTTCCGCGCTCCCCTCGGGCGGCCTTCGGAACTGGAGGTCCGGGTCGGCGTGAAGGAGACGGCGGGGAACCGGCGCGCCGCAAGTTCCCTGCGCATGCGGATACACCTGGTCCGGGACGGCGTCACGGTGTCCCGGGCCGAGACCGAGTTCCGCTGGATCTCACCCCGGGTCTACGAGCGGGTGCGCGGGGACCGGCTCGCGTACGACTGGGGATCCTGGCCCGTGCCGGCGCCGGTGGCCGCGGAGCTCACCGGCCGAGCCTCCGCGGCCGATGTCGCCCTCGCGCCCGGGGACGGGCCGCGCCGCTGGCTGCTGCGCAACGACACGGGCAACCGCCTGCTGTTCGACCATCCCGTGGACCATGTCCCGGGGCTCACGCTGCTGGAGGCCGCCGACCAGGCCGCACAGGCCCTGCTGGCCCCGGCGCGCCTGATGGCCACGCGGATCACCACCACCTACCACCGCTACGTCGAGTTCGACGAGCCGTGCTGGATCGAGGCCGCGTTCCTGCCCGCCCCCGCTCCCGGTCTGTGTGCCGTCCGGGTCACCGGGACACAGAGCGGGAAGGAGGCGTTCCGGGTCAGGCTCGGCGGGGTGGCGCGGGAGAGCGGTGACACCGTGGCGCCGGGGGACGCCATGACGCCGGGGCTCCCGGCCTACTGATTGACGAAGCCGCCGTCCACCGGCAGCACCGTGCCGGTCAGGAAGGCGCACCGGTCACTGAGCAGCCAGGCCGCCGCCGCCGCGATCTCCTCGGGTTCCGCCGTACGTCCCTGGGGAGTCAGCGCGTTGACATGGTCCTCCAGGCCGGGGTTGCGCCCGAACCAGTCGGTGGTGATCTCGCTCCGGGTGGTACCGGGGGCCACCGCGTTCACGCGGATGCCCTGCTTCGCGTACTCGTCGGCGGCGGCCCTGGTGAAGCCGATGACCGCGTGTTTCGAGGCGATGTAGGGAGCGGCGGCCGGGATGGCCACCAGGCCGGCCACACTGCTGTTGTTGACGATGGATCCGCCGCCGTGCTCCAGCATCGCCGCTATCTCGTGGCGCAGGCAGTTGAAGAGGCCGCGGACGTTGGTGTCCATGACGGTGTCGTACACCTCGTCCGCCATGAGGTGCAGGGGGGTGCGGTCGCCGCCGATGCCCGCGTTGTTGAACGCGAGGTCGAGGCGTCCGTACGTGGACAGGGCCAGGTCCACGGCCTTGGCCGCGTCCTCGGCGACGGACACGTCACCCACCGCGTAGACCGCTTGCGCCCCCTTGTCCCTCAACTCGCCGACGAGGGCGGCCAAGCGGTCCTCGCGCCGGGCGGTGAGGACCACCGCGGCGCCCTCCTGGGCGAACAGGCGCGCGGACGCCGCTCCTATGCCACTGCTCGCGCCGGTGATGAGGGCGACTTTTCCTAAGAGAAGATCATTTGTCATGGCCGCATCCTCCCAGACCGTGCGCGGGCGCGGGGCGAGGCCCCGAGGGACCGGAGCGTCACACCGCCTCCGCTCCCTCCGTCTCCCGCGCCTCCTCCGGGGCCGACCGCGGCAGCCAGCGCAGGGCCAGGAACCCGAGGGTGAACAGGATCAGGCTCGCCACGCCGATCGCCACGTGCATGCCGGTGACGAAGGCCTGCTCGGCGTCCGCGATCGTGCCGGCCGCGAGGCCCGGGGTGTCGAGCGTCTCGTCGAGTGTGCCCGCGACGTCGGGGCCGAGCAGCCGGAAACACACCGCGGCGAGGGAGCCGAGCAGCGAGATCCCGAGCGCGTTGCCGAGTTCGTTGCTCATCTCCGCGAGGGCGCCGGCCGAACCGGCGCGCTCCATGGGCACCGCCGCGACGGCCGTCTCCGCCACGAGGCTGAAGGAGAACCCGTAGCCGACGCTCGCCACGACCGTGGAGGCGATGAACACCCACACCCCGCCGGTGACGCTCGTCAGGAGCAGGATCAGCAGACCGACCGCCATGAAGAAGAGGGACGCGACGAACGCCGTCTTCTTGCCGACCCGTTCGACGACCACGTTGGCCCCGATGCACGCCCCGGTGAGCACGAACGCGCCCGGCAGCGCCGCCATCGCCGCGGTGAGGATGCCGTATCCGAGCACCGACTGGAGGTAGACGCCGGTGAGGTAGCTCGCGGCCGACCACGCGACCAGCGTGACGGTCCCGGTGAGGATGGCGATCGTGAAGACGCGGTCATGGAAGAGCTTGAAGTCGACCAGGGGGTATTCGAGGGTGCGCTGCCTGCTGACGAACCACCAGAGGGTCGCGATACCGAGGACGCCCGTGACGGCCTGGGTCAGCGAGAAGCCGTGCGCGGCCGCCGATTTGACGGAGTAGACGGCCAGCAGGATGCCGACGGACGACAGGGCGACGCTCAGGGCGTCCACCCGGCCGGGGTTCGACGTGCGGACCTCGCGCAGCAGGACCGGCGCGAACGCGAGGAAGAGCACCACGATCGGGATGTTGATGAGGAAGACCGAACCCCAGGAGTAGTGGTTCAGCAGCACCCCGCCGAGGATCGGCCCGACCACGAAGCCGGCCGCGAAGGTCGCCGCGAAGATGCCGATCGCCTGGGCGCGTTGCTTCGCGTCGTGGAAGAGGTTGCTGATGATCGCCAGTCCCGAGGGCAGCAGCGTCGCGCCGCCGAGTCCCATGAGCGCCCGGAAGGCGATGAGCATCTCCGGGGTGGTCGAGAAGGCTGCTCCGACCGATCCGACGCCGAAGACGATCGACCCGATCACCAGGAGCCTGAGCCTGCCGTAGCGGTCGCCCACGGTGCCGAACGTGATCAGGAACGAGGCGACCACGAATCCGTAGATGTCGAGGATCCACAGCGCCTGGTCGGTGCTGGGCGTGATCGCGGACGTGATGCTCGGCATCGCGAGGTAGAGCACGGAGCCGTCCATGGCGACGAGCGCGACCAGGCAGAGCACAATGGTGAGGCCGAGCCACGCACGCCTGTCGGCACGCTGCTGGACTAAGTTGGCAGTCACGGAGAACCCCTCAGGAGGTGGTGTGGTGGTGTTCGATCCACTCGATGCGTACGGTGTACGCAAGCCCGTTGGGGATGGTACCTCATGACCACCAAATCGCAAGGCAGGAAGACGAGTTCACCCGGCCTCACCCGGGAGGCGATCGTGGCGGCGGGCGTGCGCATCGCGGATGCCGAGGGCATCGCCGCCCTCTCGATGCGGCGCATGGCGACCGAACTCGACTCGGGCGTGATGTCGCTCTACCGGCACGTCGCGAACAAGGACGCGCTGCTCACGGCCATCACCCGGGTGGCGTGCGACGAGAACCCGTACCCGACCCCGCCGCCGCCGAACTGGCGTGACGCGATGCGGGTCGCCGCCGAACTCGACTGGGAGGTCTACCGCAGGCATCCCTGGGCGCTGGTGACCTCGTCATCGGCGCGGCACTTCTCGGACACCTCCTGCCTCGACTGGATGACCGCCGTACTCAAGGAGTTGACCGACGACACGGCACTCGCGCACTCGCTCGCGATCGCGGTCTGGTCCTACGTCCAGGGCGCGTCGATCCAGCGGGTGGCGCAGCAACTGCTGCCCGGTGACGACGCTCCCGCGCAGTCGCCACTGACGGCCACGGAGGAGGACTTCACCGTGGGACTCGAGACCCTCCTCGACGGCATCGAGCGGCGTTGCCGGGCGGCTCGCGGGGTGTCCGGTACGGGTGGGGAGGAGTGTCCGGCGTCGATCATGGTCGTTGACACGGCATGACAACCCTTCAGCTGAACCCCGTCGACACCGGGACCGAACCGACCGCCGAGGACCTGGCGCCGCTCGCCTTCGCCGGTTACGCCCACTTCACCGCCGCGCAGGTGCGCGGGGGCCGGGTCCGGGGACTCGACCTCCATCTGGACCGACTGCGGTCCGCCTCGGTCGAGTTGTTCGGCCGGGCGCTGCCCGACGACCGGGTGCTGTCCTGCCTGCGGGCCGCGGTGGAGGCCGGGCCCGCCGACCTCTCGCTGATGGCGACGGTCTACTCGCCGGCGGGTGAGTTCACGGTGGCCGGGGCCGACGACGAGCCCCGCGTGCTGGTCCGCACCGGGCCCGCCGCGTCCGGCCCGGAAGGCCCGCTGGCGCTGGCGGCGGTCGAGTACGAGCGGTTCCTCCCGGCCGTGAAGCATGTCGGCGAGCTGGCCAAGACGTACTTTCTCCGGCAGGCCGCCGGCCAGGGCTTCGACGACGCGGCGTTCGTCGACCGCCGGGGCCGGCTCAGCGAGGGGTCGATCTGGAACCTGGCGTTCTGGGACGGCGCCTCGGTGGTGTGGCCGGTCGCCGAGATGCTGGACGGCGTCACGATGGGCGTCGTCCGCAGGCAGTTGGAGCGCCTGGGTGTCCCCCAGCGCGACCAGGAGATCACCCTCGCCGACCTGCCGGAGCTGGCCGGCGCCGTGGTCATGAACTCGTGGACACCCGGAGTGGCGGTACGCCGGATCGCGTCCGTGCCGCTGCCCGAGGCGCCCTCCTTCGTGGAGCTGCTCCACCGCGCCTACCGGGCGGAACCGCTCACCTCGCTGTAGGCCAGGCGTCGTCCAGGGCCGGTTCCGCGTCCCGCGAGGCCAGCGCGGAGCTGCCCGCCGCGACGGTCCGCGCCCGTACCGCCTCCGCCGCCAACTGGGGCAGCGTCAGCCGCCAGAACGAGGTGACGGCCCGGCGCGCGTACCAACGGGCGTCGTCCCGGCCCAGGACCTCGAACCCGGCGACCACCGCCGTCACGGCCTGGACGGCGTCGTCGAGCACCACGTCGGCGGCCAGGCTCCCCTGCCTCCTGGCGACCGTCAGCGTCAGCCGGACCCAGTCCTGCCACTGCCGCGCCAGGAGCGCCCCGCCCCGCCAGGCCGCGTCGCTGCCGAGTCCGAAACCGGCCCGCAGCAGCGGGTCGCGGGAGAGCCGCGCGACCAGCGCGTGCGAGGTGTCGACCAGGAGTTGCAACGGCTCCGGATGCCCCGGCGGGACGTGTCCCGTGACGTGCAGCAGGGTCCGGGCCGCGGCGGCCTCGACCGCCTCGCCCAGGGCCTGCTTGTTCCTGAAGTGGAAGTGCAGCGCACCGTGGCTCACACCGGCCCGGGTGCATATCTGCGAGACGGAGGAATCCGCGAACCCGCCCCGGCCGAAGACCTCGGCGGCCGAACGGATCAATTCCTGACGGGTACGTACGGCACGGTCCTGCTGGGCCATGGGCACTCCGGGAGAAGAGTCGGCGAGGAATGAACCACACAAGAACGTGCCATGGAGCGACGACGTCGCCGAGGCATTCGGCGCCTTACGGCTCCGCATGGCAAAGCGTGGACGGGCAGCATCGCACATGGCCGCGGCGCGCCCTTTCCGTGACGACCGCGTAACGACCTGACACATCAGCCGCCACCTGACGGAATACCGGTCACCTGACGGAGTACGGCCGCGCAGGTTGGCGCCGCCCTCGTTTCGTCACATGATTTAGCCCGCCGCGGAGATCCGCCGGACACGGCCCGGACGCGGCCCGGTACGGCGACTCCCGCCGTTCTTTCCGGCTTTCGGCGCTTTCCGTTATCCGCTGCCCCGCTCTCCCGTTCTTCCGCTCTCCCGTTCATCGATACCAGGCATGGAATGCCCGTTCTCTCTGCCCTCGGCGCGACCGCACACCACGCCCGTTCGCGATTGGAGAATTCAATGGACAACGCTCTTCTCGATGTTCGGCTCAGACCGGCGCTCCAGCAGCCGCCGTGGGAGGACGCGTCCCACGTTCAGCGCGTACGGGACGAACTGGCGGCCCGCCCCGGGCTCGTGGACGCCGAGGGCGTCGCCACGTTGCGGTCCCTGCTGGCCCAGGTGGCCGCGGGCGAGGCCCACGTGGTCCAGGCCGGGGACTGCGCGGAGGACCCCGCCGAGTGCACCCCGGGCTATGTCGCCCGCAAGGCCGGGCTGCTGGACATGCTGGCGGGCGCCTTACAGATGGAGACGTGCCGGCCGGTGGTGCGCGCCGGCCGGCTGGCCGGTCAGTTCGCCAAGCCCCGCTCCCTGCCCACCGAACGGGTCGGGGACCTCGAACTCCCCGTCTACCGGGGGCACATGGTCAACAGCCCGGAGCCCGACCCGGACCTCAGGCGCCCCGACCCGGAACGACTGCTGGCCGGCTACCGGGCCGCGTACGACGTCGTCGGCCACCTGGGCTGGCGCGACCAGGACGGGGGCACCCGGATCGGCGCGCCCATCTGGACCAGCCACGAGGCGCTGCTGCTCGACTACGAGATCCCCATGCTGCGCCGGGACGAGGAGGGGCGGCTGCTGCTCTCCTCCACGCACTGGCCCTGGATCGGCGAGCGGACCAGGCAGGTGGACGGCGCCCATGTCGCCCTGCTCGCCGAGGTCGTCAACCCGGTGGCGTGCAAGGTGGGCCCCAGGATGGCGGTCGACGAACTGCTGGCCCTGTGCGAACGGCTCGACCCCGGGCGGGAGAGCGGCCGGCTGACCCTCATCGCCCGGATGGGCGCCGCGGCCGTGGGCGAGCGGTTGCCCGCGCTGGTGGAGGCGGTCCGCGCGGCGGGACACCCGGTGATCTGGCTCAGCGACCCGATGCACGGCAACACCGTCAGCACCCCGGACGGGCTCAAGACCCGCTTCGTCCAGACCGTCGCCCGTGAGGTCAGGGACTTCCAGTACGCGGTCAAGGGCGCCGGCGGCGTCGCGGGCGGGCTCCATCTGGAGACGACGCCCGACGACGTGACCGAGTGCGTCCAGAACGAGTCCCGGATCGACCAGGTGGGAGCCAAGTACACGAGCTTCTGCGACCCGCGGCTCAACCCCGGCCAGGCCCTCTCCGTGATGTCGGCCTGGTGGACCACCGGTCGCTCCGCGCTGGAGGACACCCGCTGAAGGCCGGTCCGCGGCGCCCCGGGCCGGACGTCCCCCGGACGTCCCCCGGACCAAGCCCGGATCACGCCTCCGTACACGCCCAGAAACACGCCCCAGGAGAGGAAGGTCATGGCGGGGATACCCCCCATCGAGCCCTACCCGATGCCCGCGGCAGGCGACCTGCCCGGCAACACCGCCACGTGGACCGTGGACCCGGAACGCGCGGTGCTGCTCGTGCACGACATGCAGCGCTACTTCCTGCGGCCGTTCCCCCCGGCCGTCCGCGATCCGCTGGTGCGCAACGCCACCCTGCTGCGCGAACGCAGCCGCGCGCTCGGCATTCCCGTGGCGTACACGGCCCAGCCGGGCGGCATGAACGACGAACAGCGCGGGCTGCTCAAGGACTTCTGGGGCCCCGGCATGCGCGTGGACCCCGTGGACCGGCAGGTGGTCGAGCCGCTGGCCCCCGCCCCGGGCGACTGGGTGTTCACCAAGTGGCGCTACAGCGCGTTCTTCCGCTCCGGCCTGCTGCAACAGATGCGGGACCACGGCCGTGACCAGCTCGTCGTGTGCGGTGTGTACGCCCACGTCGGTGTGCTGATGAGCGCGGTCGAGGCGTTCACCAACGACATCCAGCCGTTCCTGGTGGCCGACGCCGTCGCGGACTTCTCCGAGGCGTACCACCGGCTGGCCATCGAGTACGCGGCGCTGCGCTGCGCCGTGGTCACCACCACGGACGGGGTCCTGGACTCGCTCGGCGCGACCGCCGCCACGGCCGGCCGCGGGGCCGCCGTATGACCGGGACCGAGAGGACGGCGCCGACGGGCGCGGAGCTGCTCGACCGGGTGCTGGGGCCGGCGCCTCCCCCCTTCGCGCTGCTCCACCGCCCGGAGTCGACGGGCGAGGGAACGCTCGACATCCTGGTCGGGGAGATCTCGACCCACGCCGCGCTGGCGGACCTGCCCGTGCCGGGGGCCGCCTCGCCCACCGGCGGGGCCCGTCACCAGGTGCTGGCGCTGGTCCCGTACCGGCAGATCACCGAACGCGGCTTCGCCTGCGCCGACGACGGCGAGCCCCTGGTCGCGATGACCGTCACCGGCCAGGGGCTGCTGCCCGTGGCCGAGTCGCTGCGGCGGCTCCCCGACCTGCCGATCACCCTGAGCGGCGGCCACTTCGACGTGGACGACGACACCTACGCCGATACGGTCCGCAGGGTCGTCGCGGACGAGATCGGGGAGGGCGAGGGCGCGAACTTCGTCATCAAGCGCTCGTTCGTCGCCGACATCACCGGCTACACGCCGCACAGCGCGCTGTCGTTCTTCCGGCGGCTCATGCGGGGCGAGACGGGCGCGTACTGGACGTTCGTCGTCCACACCGGAACCCGTACCTTCGTCGGTGCCACCCCCGAGCGGCACATCAGTGTCTCGGGCGGCAACGCCGTCATGAATCCCATCAGCGGCACCTACCGTTACCCGCCGTCCGGCCCCACGCTGCCGGAGGTGATGGACTTCCTCGCCGACCGCAAGGAGGCCGACGAGCTGTACATGGTCGTCGACGAGGAACTCAAGATGATGGCCCGGATCTGCGAGTCGGGCGGCCGGGTGGTCGGCCCGTACCTCAAGGAGATGGCCCGGCTCGCGCACACCGAGTACTTCATCGAGGGACGCACGGCACGCGACCCGCGCGAGATCCTCCGGGCGACGATGTTCGCCCCCACGGTCACCGGCAGCCCGCTGGAGAGCGCGTGCCGGGTCATCAACAAGTACGAGCCGCAGGGCCGGGGTTACTACAGCGGTGTGCTGGCCCTCATCGGGCAGGACGAGCGCGGCGGCCCGACCCTGGACTCGTCCATCCTCATCCGTACCGCCGACATCGACGACCGGGGACGGATGCGGATCGGCGTGGGCGCCACGCTCGTGCGCCACTCCGATCCCGCCTCCGAGGTGGCCGAGACCCGGGCCAAGGCGGCCGGGCTGCTCGCGGCCCTGCGCGCGGACACCCCGGTCCCGCTGGCCGAGCACCCGGCCGTCCTCGCCGCCCTGGAACGGCGCAACGCGACCATCGCCGGCTTCTGGCTGGCCGAGGACGCGGCGCGGCTGCGGCCGGACCCGGTCCTCGCGGGCCGGCGGGTGCTGGTCGTGGACGCCGAGGACACCTTCACCTCGATGATCGGCCACCAACTCGGCTCCCTGGGGCTGTCGGTGACGGTACGGCGCTTCGACGAGCCGTACTCCGCGGACGGTTACGACCTCGTCGTCATGGGCCCGGGGCCGGGCGACCCCCGCGAGACGAACCACCCCAAGATCGCCCACCTGTCGACGGCGATCGGCGAACTGCTCGACCGGCGGCGGCCGTTCCTCGCCGTGTGCCTGAGCCACCAGGTGCTCAGCAGGCGGCTCGGCTTCCCGCTGATCCGCAGAGAGGTGCCGAACCAGGGCGTGCAGCGGGAGATCGACCTCTTCGGCGCCCGGGAGCGGGTCGGCTTCTACAACACGTTCGCCGCCCGCAGCGCCGGGGAGACGGTCGCGTGCGAGGGGGTCGGCCAGGTGGAGGTGAGCCGGGACCCGGGGACCGGTGAGGTCCACGCGCTGCGCGGACCGCACTTCGCCTCGCTCCAGTTCCACGCCGAGTCGGTGCTCACCGAGGACGGGGTGCGCCTCGTCGGGGCGCTGCTGACCGAGTTGCTGCCCGGGGCGCCGTCCGACACACCGTCCGACACACCGCCGGGCGTACCGGCGGGCGTACCGGCCGGGGTGCCCGCCGACTGACCGCCCGGCACCCGGCGCCCGGCGCCCGGCGCCCTGCGCCCGCCCGCAACGCCCGCTCACCCACGCCCGAAGGACCCCCTCATGAGCGTCCGTCCCCCCGATCCCGCCGGCCCGCCCCGGCCGGCCCCGTCCTCCGCCCCCTTCACCGCCCGGGTCCCCGGCTCGAAGAGCATCACCAACCGGGCCCTGCTGCTGGCCGCCGCCGCGGTCGGCACCACCCGGCTCCGGGCCCCGCTGGTCAGCGACGACACCCTCGCCTTCCGTACGGCGCTGACCGGTGTCGGCGTCCGCGTGGACGCCGCCCCGCACGACGCGTACTGGGACGTCACCGGCGGGGGCGGCGCTCCCGCCGGGGGTGGCCGGATCTGGTGTGCCGACGCCGGGACGGCGGCCCGCTTCCTGCCGCCCTTCGCCGCGGCGGGATCGGGCACGTTCGTCTTCGACGGCTCCGCGCAGTTGCGGGCGCGCCCGTCGCGCCCCCTGACCGACGCCCTCACCCGGCTCGGCGCCACCGTCCGTACGGCGCCGGACGGCTCCCTGCCCCTGGTGGTGGACGCCGCGGGGCTCGACGGCGGCGGGCTCACCCTGGACGGTTCCCTGAGCAGCCAGTACCTGAGCGGGCTGCTGATGGCCGCGCCTCTCTTCCGTACGCCGCTGGTGGTCGACGTCGCCGGGCTGGTGAGCCGCCCCTACGTCGACATGACCCTCGCGCTGATGCGGCACTTCGGGACGGAGGCCGCCGAGGGCCCGGACGGACGGATCGAGGTCCGTCCCGGCGGGTACGAGGCGGCGGACCTCACGGTCGAGCCGGACGCCTCCACCGCCTCCTACCTGTTCGCGGCGGCCGCGGTCACCGGCCGTACCGTCACGGTTCCCGGCCTCGGCGCCGGCAGCCTCCAGGGCGACCTCCGGTTCGTGGAGGTGCTGCGCCGGGCGGGCGCCCGGGTGGAGGTGACCTGGGACGCGACGACCGTCACCGGTACCGGACGTCTCCGGGGCGGCTTCGACGTCGACATGGGCGACATCTCGGACACGTTCATGACCCTGGCCGCGATCGCGCCGCTGGCCGACGCGCCCGTCACCATCCGCGGCATCGGGCACGCCCGGTTGAAGGAGTCGGACCGGATCGCGGTCGTGGCCCGGAACCTGGCGGCGTGCGGGGTGGTCACGGAGACCGGCCCCGACCGGCTGACGGTCCATCCCGGCCGGCCGGAACCGGCGCTGATCGCCTGTCACCGGGACCACCGGATCGCCATGGCCTTCTCCGTCCTGGGCCTCGGCGCGCCCGGCGTCCTCACGCTCGACGACCCGGACTGTGTCGGCAAGACCTTCCCCGGCTTCCACGCCGAGCTGAACCGGCTCTGCCCGGAGTACGAACCTCCCGCGCCCGGCGCCCTTGCGACGAGTGGCGCGGCGGCCCCGGCACCACACCGGCAGTGACACGAACCGAGGAGGAGCGTTGAGCAGGTTGCGCTGGCTGACGGCGGGTGAGTCGCACGGCCCCGCGCTGGTGGCGACGCTGGAGGGGCTGCCCTCGGGGGTCCCCGTCACCACGGACATGGTGGCGGACGCGCTGGCGCGGCGGCGGCTCGGCCACGGCCGGGGCGCGCGGATGGCGTTCGAGCGGGACGAGGTCACGTTCCTCGGCGGGGTACGGCACGGGCGGACGCTCGGCTCGCCGGTGGCGGTCATGGTGCGGAACACCGAGTGGCCCAAGTGGGAGCAGGTGATGGCGGCCGACCCGGTCGACCCCGAGGTACTGGCCGGACTGGCCCGTAACGAACCCCTGACCCGGCCCCGGCCCGGGCACGCGGATCTCGCGGGCATGCAGAAGTACGGCTTCGACGAGGCCAGGCCGGTCCTGGAGCGGGCGTCCGCCCGGGAGACCGCGGCCCGGGTCGCGCTCGGCGCGGTGGCCCGCTCGTACCTGAAGGTGACGACCGGGATCGAGATCGTCTCGCACGTCGTGGAACTGGCCACGGCCAAGGCCCCCGCGGGTGTCCGCCCCCTCCCGTCCGACGCGGCCCGCCTCGACGCCGACCCGGTCCGCTGCCTGGACCCGGAGGCCGGCCGGGCCATGGTCGAGGCCGTCGACCTGGCGCGGAAGGAGGGCGACACCCTGGGCGGGGTGGTGGAGGTGCTCGCGTACGGCGTGCCGGTCGGCCTCGGCTCGCACGTGCACTGGGACCGCCGCCTGGACGCCCGGCTGGCCTCGGCGCTGATGGGCATTCAGGCGATCAAGGGCGTCGAGGTCGGCGACGGCTTCGGCCTGGCCAGGGTGCCCGGTTCGGTGGCGCACGACGAGATCGTGCCGACCGCCCGCGGCGTCCGGCGGGCGACGGGCCGCTCGGGCGGCACCGAGGGCGGGCTGAGCACGGGCGAGCCGCTGCGGGTACGGGCGGCGATGAAGCCCATCGCGACCGTGCCGCGCGCCCTGGCGACCGTGGACGTCGCCACGGGCGAGGCGGCCCGGGCCCATCACCAGCGCTCGGACGTGTGCGCGGTGCCGGCCGCGGGCATCGTGGCGGAGGCGATGGTCGCGCTGGTGCTGGCGGACGCGGTGGCGGAGAAGTTCGCGGGCGACAGCGTCGCCGAGACCCGCCGCAACGTGCGGGGCTTCCTCGACCACCTCACCGTCCGGTGAGCGGCCCCGCCGTGGTGCTGGTCGGCCCGCCGGGCGCGGGCAAGACGACGGTGGGCGCGCTGCTGGCGGAGCGGCTGGGCGCCGCCTTCCGCGACACGGACGGCGACATCGCGTGGGGAGCGGGCAGGACCGTCGCCGAGATCTTCGCCGACGAGGGCGAGGCGCGGTTCCGCGCCAGGGAACGGGAGGCGGTACGGGCCGCCGTGCGGGAGCACTCCGGGGTGCTGGCGCTCGGCGGCGGCGCGGTGCTGGACGCCGGGACGCGGGCGCTGCTGGCGGCGCTGCCGGTCGTCTTCCTCGACGTCGGGCCCGCCGAGGCCGTGCGGCGGATCGGCGGTGACGGCACGCGTCCCCTGCTGACCGGGGATCCGGGGCCGCGGTGGCGCGGGCTGATGGAGCGGCGGCGCCCGCTGTACGCGGAGGTCGCCCGGGTCGTGGTCACCACCGGGGGCCGCACCCCCGGGGAGGTCGCGGGCGCGGTCCTGGAGGCGCTGGGACAGCCGCTGGACGGGTGAACCCCTGGCCGGGACGTGTGAGCGCCCCGCAACGGGCCACCCTCCCTGTAGGGCCGGTCGATCTCCGGCCGGCCGCGGCAGGGAGGGGAACGATGACCGAGGCACTCCTGCTGGTCGTGGCGGTCCTGCTGTCGTTCGCCTGTGGCGCCTTCGTCGCGGCGGAGTTCTCCCTCACCACGGTGGAGCGCGGGGAGCTGGAACGGGCGGCGGAGCAGGGCCGGCGGGGGGCGGCGGGCGCCCTGGAGGCCGTACGGAGCCTGACCTTCCAGCTCTCCGGCGCCCAACTCGGCATCACCGTCACGAACCTGGTCGTGGGCATGCTGGCCGAGCCGTCGCTCGGCAAGCTGCTGCGCGGCCCGGTCGAGGCCGCCGGGCTGTCCCGTTCGGTGGCGTCCTCGGTGGCCCTGGTGATCGGCACCGCCCTGTCGACGGTCTTCCTGATGGTCATCGGCGAGCTGGTCCCGAAGAACTGGGCGATCTCCTCCCCGCTCGCCGTCGCGACGACGGTCGGCACCCCGCAGCGGTACTTCACCCTGGCCTTCAAGCCGTTCATCGCGCATCTCAACAACACCGCGAACCGGATCGTGCGCGGCCTCGGCCTGGAGCCGACGGAGGAGCTGGCCACCGCCCGCAGCCCGCAGGAGCTGGTGGCGCTGGCGCGGCACTCAGCGAAGGAGGGCGCGTTGGAGGCGGACACCGCCGAGCTGTTCGTACGGACCCTGAGCCTGTCGGCGCTGACGGCGGAGAACGTGATGACGCCCCGGGTCCAGGTGATCGCCCTCGACGTGCGGGCGACGGCGGAGGACGTGGCCAACGCCACGCGCGCCACCGGGCTCTCCCGCTTCCCGGTCTACCGCGACAACCTCGACACCGTCGTCGGCATCGCGCACATCAAGGACGTCCTGGCGGTCCCCGCCGGGGAGCGGGCCCGGCGGCCGGTGTCGGGCCTGCTGCGCGAACCGCTGCTGGTGCCCGAGTCCCTGACGGTGGACCAGCTCCTCGACCGGTTGTCGGCGGGGATGACGATGGCGGTCGTGATCGACGAGTACGGGGGTACGGCGGGGGTGGCGACGCTGGAGGACATCGTCGAGGAGGTCGTGGGCGAGGTCAGGGACGAGCACGACCCGCACGAGACCTCGGACCTGGCGCCGGTCGGCGAGGACGCGCGCGGCCGGCGCCTCTGGTCGGCGGACGGCGCGGCGCGCTCCGACCAGTTGGCGGCGATCGGGCTGCGGATGCCCGAGGGGCCGTACGAGACCCTCGCCGGGCTGGTGGCGGCCTCGCTCGGGCGGATCCCGGCCGGGGGCGACGAGCTCGACGTGGCGGGGTGGCACCTGGAGGTGGTGGACGACTCGGGCCGCCGCGCCGCGCGGCTGCTGCTGCGGGCGCCGCTTCCTACGGAGGACGAGGCTACGGGCGCCGACGATCCCCGTACCGGCGATTCCGGCGGCGGCGACCCCCGTACCGGCGATTCCCGCGGCGGCGACGAGGGGGGTGCCCGGTGACCGCCGTCCAGCTCATCGTCGGGCTGCTCACGATCGTCGTCAACGCGCTCTTCGTCGGCGCCGAGTTCTCCCTGATCTCCGTCCGGCGCAGCCAGATCGAGCCCGAGGCCGAGGCGGGGAACCGCCGCGCGCGCAGTGTCGTCTGGGGCCTGGAGCACGTGGCCGCGCTGCTGGCGGCGGCGCAGCTCGGCATCACGCTGTGCACGCTGGTGCTGGGCATCGTCGCCGAGCCCGCCATCGCGCATCTGCTGGAGCCGCTGTTCGACGCGGTGGGGCTGCCGCACGGGCTGATCCATCCGTTCTCGTTCGCGATCTCCCTGATCCTGGCGACCTACCTGCACATGCTGCTGGGCGAGATGGTGCCGAAGAACATCGCCCTGGCGAACCCGGTCCGCCTCGCGCTGGCGCTGGGCCCGCCGCTGGTCGCCCTCTCCCGGGGGCTGCGGCCGGTGATCTTCACGGTCAACGCGTTCGCCAACAGCCTGCTCAAGCTGCTCAAGGTGGAGACGAAGAGCGAGGTCGCGGCCACCTACTCGGACGACGAGCTGTCCCGGCTGGTGACGGACGCCGGTCACGCCGGGCTGCTGGACGAGCGGTCGGCAGAGCGGTTGCAGGACGCGCTGGAGCTGGGGCGGCGGCCGGTCAGGGACGTGGTGCTGCCGCTGGAGCGGGTGGTCACGGCCGAGGTCGGCGTCACCCCGGAGACGCTGGAGGCGCTCGCGGCCGAGACCGGCTTCTCGCGCTTCCCGGTGGTCGACGCCTCCCGGCGGATCCTCGGCTACCTCCACGTGAAGGACGCGCTGGACGCGGCCCCGCGCGACGTGCCGTTCCCGGTCCCGGCGATGCGGGCGATCGCGCGGGTGAAGGACGCGACCCCGATGGACGACGTCCTGACGGCGATGCGGCGCAGCCGTACGCACCTGGCGGCCGTCCTGGACGAGGACGGCAAGCTGGAGGGGCTGGTGACCATGGAGGACGTGCTGCGGGAGCTGGTGGGACGGCACGCGTAGGGCGGAGGGCACTTCGTACCGCCCAGTAGCCTCCGGCGTACCGCGCGGTACGATCATTCCGCCATGGAGATGAATGCCAGCTACACCAGCCTTGTCGCGGTCGGTGACTCCTTCACCGAGGGCATGTCCGACCTGCTGCCCGACGGTTCGTACCGCGGCTGGGCGGATCTGCTCGCCGCCCGCTTCGCCGCCCGTGACCCCCGTTTCCGGTACGCGAATCTCGCCGTGCGCGGCAAGCTCATCGGACAGATCGTCGAGGAGCAGGTGGAGGTCGCCGCCGCGATGTCCGCCGACGTGGTGACGCTGGTGGGCGGTCTGAACGACACCCTGCGGCCGAAGTGCGACATGGGCCGGGTGCGCGGGCTGCTCGAAGAGGCGGTCGAGAAGCTGACGCCGTCCTGCAAGCAGCTGGTGCTGATGCGCAGCCCCGGCCGGAACGGTCCGGTGATGGAACGGTTCCGCCCGCGCATGGAGGAGCTGTTCGGCTTCGTGGACGAGCTGGCGGAGCGGCACGGCGCGCTGGTCGTGGACCTGTACGGCGCCCCGGCGCTCGGGGACCAGCGGATGTGGGACGTGGACCGGCTGCACCTGACCGCCGAGGGCCACCGGCGGGTCGCCGAGGCCGTGTGGCAGGCGCTCGGGGAGGCCGCCGAGGACGACTGGCGCACGGAGCTGCCCGCCGCCGTGCCGGTGGCCTGGCTGGCGCGGCGCTCGGGCGACGTGCGGTTCGCCCGGCAGTACCTGGGGCCGTGGATCATGCGGCGGCTCACCGGCCGGTCCACCGGGGACGGCCGCCTCCCGAAGCGGCCGGAGCTGCTGCCGTACGGGACGGCCGGCAGCCGGCCGCTCCCGTAGCGGCACTGCCGCGGCGGCACCTCGTAGGAAGCCACAAGAACGGGCACGGCGTCGGCCCGCGTGATCCGCCAGTAGAATCCGGACACGTGACTGTCGCGTCTGAGAAGCCTCGTATCCCCAACGTCCTTGCCGGCCGCTACGCCTCGGCGGAGCTTGCCGTGCTGTGGTCCCCCGAGCAGAAGGTGAAGCTGGAGCGCCGGCTCTGGCTGGCGGTGCTGCGGGCGCAGAAGGACCTCGGCATCGAGGTGCCCGAGACCGCGCTCGCCGACTACGAGCGGGTCGTCGACCAGGTCGACCTGGCGTCGATCGCGGAGCGCGAGAAGGTCACGCGGCACGACGTGAAGGCGCGGATCGAGGAGTTCAACGCCCTCGCCGGCCACGAGCAGGTCCACAAGGGCATGACGTCCCGCGACCTGACGGAGAACGTGGAGCAGCTCCAGATCCGGCTCTCGCTGGAACTGGTGCGGGACCGCACGGTCGCGGTGCTGGCCCGGCTGGGCAAGCTCGCGGGTGAGTACGGCGAGCTGGTCATGGCGGGCCGTTCGCACAACGTGGCCGCGCAGGCGACCACGCTGGGCAAGCGGTTCGCGACCGCCGCCGACGAGCTGCTGGTCGCGTACGGGCGGCTGGAGGACCTGCTCGGCCGGTACCCGCTGCGGGGCATCAAGGGCCCGGTCGGCACCGCGCAGGACATGCTCGACCTGCTGGGCGGCGACACGGCGAAGCTCGCCGACCTGGAGAGCCGGATCGCCGGGCACCTGGGCTTCGCCCAGGCCTTCACGTCGGTCGGTCAGGTGTACCCGCGCTCGCTCGACTACGACGTGGTGACCGCGCTGGTGCAGCTGGCGGCGGCGCCGTCGTCGGTGGCGAAGACGATCCGGCTGATGGCCGGGCACGAGCTGGTCACCGAGGGCTTCAAGCCGGGCCAGGTCGGCTCGTCCGCGATGCCGCACAAGATGAACACGCGCTCCTGCGAGCGGGTCAACGGCCTGATGGTGATCCTGCGCGGCTACGCGTCGATGACGGGTGAGCTGGCGGGTGACCAGTGGAACGAGGGCGACGTCTCGTGCTCGGTGGTGCGGCGGGTCGCGCTGCCCGACGCGTTCTTCGCGTTCGACGGGCTGCTGGAGACGTTCCTGACCGTCCTGGACGAGTTCGGCGCGTTCCCCGCGGTCGTGGCGCGTGAGCTGGACCGCTACCTGCCGTTCCTGGCGACGACGAAGGTGCTGATGGCGGCGGTACGGGCCGGGGTCGGCCGGGAGGCCGCGCACGAGGTCATCAAGGAGCACGCGGTGGCGTCGGCGCTGGCGATGCGGGAGCGGGGTGCCGAGCGCAACGAGCTGCTGGACCGGCTGGCGGGCGACGAGCGGATGCCACTGGACCGGGCCCAGTTGGACGCGCTGATGGCCGACAAGCTGTCGTTCACGGGCGCGGCGGAGGACCAGATCGCGGCCGTGGTCGCCCGGGTCGAGGAGATCCTCAAGCGGTACCCGGAAGCGGCCGCGTACGCGCCCGGGTCGATCCTCTGACCGGGGCCCGGTCGTCCCGGTGAAGCCCGAGGAGCTGGAGGCCGCCCGCGACCGCGTCATCCCCGACGTGGTCGCGGAGGGGCTGCGGGTGCTGTTCTGCGGCATCAACCCGGGCCTGATGTCGGCCGCGACGGGCCACCACTTCGCCCGCCCCGGCAACCGCTTCTGGCCGGTGCTGCACCTGTCGGGCTTCACGCCGCGGCAGTTGAGCCCGGCGGAGCAGGACGAGCTGCTGACGTACGGCCTCGGCATCACGAACGTCGTGGCGCGGGCGAGCGCGCGGGCCGACGAGTTGACCGAGGAGGAGTACCGCGAGGGTGGCCGGCTCCTCACCGCGAAGGTGGAGCTGCTGCGCCCGCGGTGGCTCGCGGTGGTCGGGGTGACGGCGTACCGCATCGCCTTCCAGGACAGGAAGGCCCGGATCGGCCCGCAGGAGCGGACGATCGGGGACACCCGGATCTGGGCGCTGCCGAACCCGAGCGGGCTGAACGCGCATTGGACGGCGCGGACGATGGCGGAGGAGTTCGGCCGGCTCCGGGCGGCGGCGGACGCCGCCGCGGCCGCCGGGGACTGAACCGGCCGCGGGGTCAGGGCGGGTCCGTGTCCGTGGCCGCCGCCAGGAGGCGGAAGGGCTGGTGTTCCGCCTCCTGGGTCACCCCGAGGGCGAGCCACCGGAGCCCGGTCCACCACACCCGTACGTACGCCACGCTGGTGCACAGCTCCCACCAGGGTTCCGGTATCTCCTCCCCCTCGCCGCCGCGGACCCGCGCGCTCCACAGGCTCAGGTGGTGGGGTTCACCGAAGCGGTGGGTCAGGATCTCCGCCAGCGCCCCGCCCTCCGCCTCGCACTGGTCCGCGCCGGAGGATCCCTCCCCCCGGGACAGCTCCGCCAGGTGATACCCGGGCCCGCTCGTCCCGGCGCCGGAGGGACCGCGGGCCGCGGGGTAGGCACGGGCGCACAGCAGCTCGACCAGGGCGAGTTGCCGTGCGGTGCTCATGGGTCCAGTAAACCCCCGGACACTGACATCTGGCTTCCTGTCAGGCGGCTGTGAGCCCTCCCCGGTGGCCCGACCGTACGGCGTCCGGGGTCGCTCAGGCGTCACGTCGCCGGACGGCGAACCACCCGGCCAGGACGGCCGCCGCGGTCCACGCCGCCGTCACGGCCAGCCCGGTCCAGGGGCCGATCGTGGCGTCCGGGTACTGGTGCAGGGCGATCTGGCCGGCCCGGTCGGGCAGGAAGTCCGCGACGGCCGACTTCATGTCCCCGATCACGAACGACACGATGAGGATGAACGGGATCAGCAGGCTGATCACGGCGATGCCGCTGCGCAGCAGCGCGGTGAGGCCGGCCGCGAGGACCGCCATCAGCGCCAGGTAGATGCCGCTGCCGACGGTGGCGCGCAGCGCGCCGGGATCGCCGAGGCCGATCGCGTACGGGCCCATGCCGGTCTGTCCGGCGAAGAAGGTGGCGAAGCCGGTGACCAGGCCGACGGCCAGGCCCGCGCCGCCGATCACCGCGATCTTCGCCGCGTAGAAGCGGCCCCGGCGCGGTACGGCGGTCAGCGAGACGCGCAGGGCGCCGTTGTGGAACTCGGTGGAGAACGCCGTCGCCCCGAACGCGATGGCCGCGATCTGGCCGTAGTTGATCCCGTAGAAGGAGAAGAGGACGGGATCGTGGTCGGGGCCGGCGGCCTCGCCCGTACCGACACCGGCGCTGATGAGCGCCCCGACTCCGGCGCTGACCACGAGGATCGCCAGCAGGGAGCGGAACGTGCCGCGCACGGACCGGATTTTGATCCACTCGGAGTGCAGGATCGCGGTGGACGGCATGGTCAGACCTCCTGGGGGCTGGGCGGGCCGAGCGGGTTCCGGGCGGCGAACTCCGCCTCGCTGGTGGTGAGATCGAGGTACGCCTGTTCCAGGGAGCCCCGGTCGTCGCCGAGTTCGACGACGGGGACCCCTTCGCGGGCGGCGAGCCGGCCGATGTCCTCGGCCAGGACGCCGTCGACACTCCAGCGCCCGTCCTCGCCGCGCACCGCGACGTGCCCGGCACGGTCCAGGACTTCGCGCAGCCGCTCGGGTTCGGCGCTGCGGAACCGGGCGCGCGGGGTGGTCCTGGAGGTGATGAACTCCTCCATCGGCAGGTCGGCGAGGAGCCGGCCCCGGCCGAGGATGACGAGGTGGTCGGCGGTGGCCGCCGTCTCCGTCATCAGGTGGCTGGAGACGAGGACCGTCCTGCCCTCCTTCGCGAGGCGGCGGGTCAACTCCCTGATCCAGATGATGCCTTCGGGGTCCAGGCCGTTGGCCGGTTCGTCCAGCATCAGGACGGGCGGGTCACCGAGGAGGGCGGCGGCGATGCCGAGGCGCTGGCGCATGCCGAGCGAGAAGGTCTTGATCCGCTTGCGGGCGACGGCGGCGATGCCGGTCTCCTCCAGCACCTCGTCCACCCGGGCGGGCCGGATGCGGTTGCCGGCCGCGAGCACCCTGAGGTGGTCGCGGGCGGTGCGGGCGCCGTGCGCGGCCTGGGCGTCGAGCAACGCGCCGACGTGGCGCAGGGGTTCGTCGAGGTCGGCGAAGCGGCGTCCCCCGACGGTGGCCGTGCCGGAGGTGGGCCGGTCGAGGCCGAGGACGAGTCGCATGGTGGTCGACTTGCCCGCCCCGTTGGGGCCGAGGAAGCCGGTGACGTGACCGGGCCGCACCTGGAAGGTGAGCCCGTCCACCGCGCGGACCGTGCCGTACTCCTTGGTGAGTTCGTGGACATCGATGCTGGTCATGGCTCCACTCTGGCCGCCACGCGGGCGCTGGTCCTCCCCCGTGGGTGGAGAGCGTCTCCCCCGCGCGGGGGAACTCCGGGAGCCTCCGCGCTGGCACGATGACCGCATGGTCCGATTCCTGCGTCCGCTGTCGCGGCCGGTGACGTACACCCGCTGGCTGCACCTGTTCGTACCGACCGGGTTCTGGGCCGTCTGGTTGTTCGTCTTTCCCGAACACCCCTTCCTTCCCCTGCTGTTCCTGATCCCGATCGGGCTGGTTCCGGCGCTGCGGCTGGCCGAGGGGCTCCAGGCGCAGTGGCTGCTGCTCCCGCACGACGGGAGCGTGCCCGCCGGGTCCGTCTCCCTCGCGTCGTCCACGACGTGGCCCGAGCGGTGGCGGACGGTGCTGTGGCTGGAGGTCCGGGCACTGCTGTCGGGGGCGATCACGGTCACGTCGGTGTGGGGCCCGTCCCTCACCGTCGAGTTGTTCCACGCCGGCGCGCAGGGCTCCTGGATGGGCCTGCCGTTCCTGTCGGAGGTCGCGCCCCGGTGGTGGTTCGCGCTGCTCGCGCCGCTGCCCGCCGTCGGGTTCGTCGCCGGGATCGTGTGGCTCGGGCGTCTCGGCGCGGCCGCCGCCCTCCGGCTGCTGGGGCCCTCCCCCGCGCAGCGGTTGGCGGCCATGGAGGAGCGTACGGAACGGCTCCTGGAACGCACCCGCATCGCACGGGAGTTGCACGACTCGATCGGGCACGCGCTCACCGTCGCCGTGGTGCAGGCGGGCGCGGCCAGGGCGGCGGGGGACCCGGAGTTCACCGACCGGGCGCTCGGGGTGATCGAGGAGACCGGCCGGGCCGCGCTGGAGGATCTGGAGCGGGTGCTGCTCGTCCTGCGGGAGTCGGGCCGTCCCGCCTCGCAGCGGCCGACCCTGGCCGAGGCGGACCGGCTGCTGGAGTCGGCGCGCGCGTCGGGGGCGGTGGTGGAGGCCACGCTGTCGGGGCCGCTGGAGCGGCTGCCGGGGCCGGTCTCGCGGGAGGCGTACCGGATCCTCCAGGAGGCGTTGACCAACGTGCTGCGGCACTCCGGTCCGGTGCCCGTGCGGGTCCTGATCGACATGACGGACGACATGCTCGGCATCGAGATCGCGAATCCGCTGGCCGAGGACGGCTCCGCGCTGTCGCCGGGCAACGGGCTGCGCGGGATACGGGAGAGGGCGGCGCTGCTCGGCGGGGAGGCTAGGACAGGGGCGTACGACGGGGAGTGGCAGGTGAGCGCGCGGCTCCCGCTGAGCGGGGCGGTGGGGGCTCGCTGAGCTCGGCGGTGGGGGCTGGCTGAGCGGGGCGTTGGGGGGTGAGGGAGCGTCAGGGGTCGCGGGAGTCGGCGGCCACCGGGGGCCGCCGTCGGGGCCGATAACCTGACCGGATGCCCCTCACTGTGCTGTTGGTCGACGACGAGCCACTGGTACGCGCGGGCCTGCGCGCCGTCCTGGAGGCGCAGCCCGACATCACCGTGGTGGGAGAGGCGGCCGACGGCGCCGCCGTGGTCCCGCTGGTGCGCCAACTGCGCCCGGACGTGGTCGCGATGGACGTACGGATGCCGCTCCTCGACGGGATCGAGGCGACGCGGGCGGTGCTGCGTTCGGTGCAGGACCCGCCGAAGATCCTGGTCGTCACGACCTTCGAGCAGGACGAGTACGTGTACCAGGCGTTGCGGGCGGGCGCCGACGGCTTCCTCCTCAAGCGGGCGCGTCCGGCGGAGATCGTGCACGCCGTCCGCCTGATCGCCGCGGGTGACTCGCTGCTCTTCCCGGCCTCGGTCAGGGCGCTCGCCGCCGAGTACGGCAGCGCCGCCGCGCGCGGAGCGCTGGAGAGCGCGCGGCTGACCGACCGGGAGGCGGAGGTGCTGCGGCAGATGGCGCGGGGGCTGACGAACGCGGAGATCGCCGCCGGGCTGGTGGTGGGCACGGAGACGGTGAAGTCCCATGTGAGCGCCGTACTGGCCAAGCTGGGGGCCCGGGACCGTACGCAGGCGGTCATCGCGGCGTACGAGTCGGGGTTCGTCGCGCCGGGGTGAGGGATCGTCCGGCCGGGCGGGTCGGGCCGGCCACGGTGGTCGCCTGCTTCGCACCCAGCGTGTGGGACTGATCACGATCTCGTCGTCCGCCGCCGTGCCGACGCCGGGGGTCCGGGTCCGGGTCTGCCGGGTGGAACGCGTCCCGCAGCAGGGGTCAGGGGCGTAGGACGGACGATCCGCGCCCCGCCTCCCCCCGTTCCCCGGCCACCCTTCTCCCGCCCCTCCCCCGTGCCGGTGACCGCCGCCCCTCGCCGAGCAAGCGACCAGCGAGTAGCATCCGGCAGACGAGGCACGAGCTGGGAGGACTTACCGTGGGGCGGCTGACCGGCGGAGACCCTTCGCTGCTGCGGCGGATCAACTCCGCGGTGGTACTGCATTCCCTGCGGGGTGCCGGATCACTCACCCTCACCGATCTGACCCGGGTCACCGGCCTGTCGCGGCCGACGGTGGAGGGGGTCGTGGAAGGCCTCATGGAGGCCGGGTTGGTGGTCGAGTCCGCCCCCGAGGAGGGCGAGACCCGCAAACAGGGCCGCCCCGCCCGCAAGTTCCGCTTCCGCGCGGAGGCCGGGCATCTGCTGGGCATCGAGATCGGGCCGCACCGGGTCGCCGCGATCCTGTCCGGGCTGGACGGCCGGATCATCGGCGCCGGGTCGCGCGAGGTCTCGGAGACCGCCGAGGCGGACGAACGCCTGGAGCGCGTCCGCCTGGTGGTCGCCGACGTGCTGCGGCGCGCCGGGGTGGCGCGCAACTCGCTGCGGGCGGTGGGCGTCGGCAGTCCCGGGATCGTGGAGGCCGACGGGACCGTACGGCTCGGTACGGCGCTGCCCGGGTGGACGGGGCTGCCCCTCGGGGAGCGGCTGGGCCGTTCGTTCCGCTGCCCGGTGCTGGTGGAGAACGACGCCAACGCGGCCGCCGTGGCCGAGCAGTGGAAGGGCGCGGCGACCGACTCCGACGACATCGTCTTCGTCCTGGCGGGGCTGAGCCCCGGGGCGGGTTCGCTGATCGGCGGGCGGCTGCACCGCGGGTTCGGCGGGGCCGCCGGGGAGATCGGCGCGCTGCACCTGCTGGGCCGCGGCGTGACGCCCGAGAAGCTCCTGTCGACGACGGACGAGCCGCTGCACCCGCTCGACGAGCACGCGGTGGCCAAGGTGTTCGCGCTCGCCAAGGAGGGCGACGCGGGCGCGCAGGAGGCCGTGGAGCGCTTCACCCGGCGGCTGGTGCACGACGTGGCGGCGCTGGTGCTGGCGCTCGACCCCGAGCTGGTGGTGATCGGCGGGTGGGCGGCCGGCCTCGACGGCGTACTGGACCCGCTGCGTGACGAGCTGTCGCGCTTCTGTCTGCGGCCGCCGCGGGTGACGCTCTCCCTGCTCGGCGAGGCGGTGGTGGCCACCGGGGCGCTGCGGCTGGCGCTCGACCACGTGGAGGAGCAGCTGTTCGCGGTGGAGGGAACGGTGACGGCCCGCCGCTGAGAGCGACGGGCCGCGGTGGTGCGCGTGCGTGGGATGCGCGGTACCGGTGGTGCGCTTGCGTGCGGTGCGGTACGGGGGTCCCGTGCCGCGTCCGTCAGGACGCGCGGCGTTCCTCCGGGTGGTCGCTGATCTCCAGGTCGCCGGAGTCCCCGAAGGTCAGCCGGCAGGTGTCAGCGCGGTACGTGGCGACCGAGACGGCCGCCGGCCGGCCCTCCACGATGTAACGCGTGGTGACGACGAGCACGGGAGCGCCGGGCAGCCGGTCCAGCTCCTTGGCGTCGTCGGCGCGCGCCGATCCCAGCTCCACCGCGCGGTCCTGCGAGTCGAGCGCCAGGCGCTGGAGCTCGCGCAGCACGGCCCGGGCGCGGACAGGTCCCGACGCGCCGGCGATGGCCGACAGCTCGGGCACCGACGAGGCAGGTACGTAGAGCAGTTCGGCGGCGACGGACTGGCCGTGCGTCACCCGGACGCGCCGGACGACGTGCACCTCGTCGTCGGTGGCGCACTCCAGCAGTTTCGCCACCGGCGCGGGCGCGGCGGCGACCGCGCAGTCGATGAGCTGCCAGGCGTCCTTCGCGGCGCCCGGCCATTCGTGCTGGGTCGTGGAGACGTCCACGCCCACCCGCGGGGGTGCGACGGTCGTCCCGACGCCCCGGCGGCGCTGGAGCCTGCCTTCCAGCTCCAGCTGTTCGAGCGCCTGCCTCAGCGTCGCGCGCGCCACCCCGAACCGGGCGGCGAGATCGCGCTCGTTGGGCAGGATCTCCCCCACCGCGAAGTCCGAGTCGAGCGCTTCGCCGAGCACAGTCTTCAGGTGCCAGTACTTAGGCTCCGGCACTGTTTCCAGCTGCGTGGTCCCCACCCTGATCCTCCGCAATCGCCGTGTCCCCGGCGGTTTTCCGTGCCCTTGTTTATTAAAGGTTCCTGCACTAACTATTGACCATAGGACGACTGAATCGGTTGGTCAAGACCAATCCTGCGCCGTGACTCTGCGAAACCGAAATCTACCGCAGGGTGTTCACACGACGTTCGTGCGCTGGTGAGGCGCCCGCAGCACTCGGCCCCGCGTCCATGGCGGAAGCGGGGCCGGTCGTCGTCGTGCCGTCCACAGGGGCAACCCGGAGGGTCGCCCGGCTTATTCCTTGATCACCCCGGAGAGTTTGTCGGGGTTCCGCACGATGTAGACACACGCGATCGCGCCGTCGGCCACCTCCAACTGGAGGACGAGATCGAGCTTTCCGCCGGTACGGGCCAGCAGGGCCGGCGCCCCGTTGATCTCCATGACGCTGAATTCGTACAGTCCGGCGTCGCCCGAGACGGCGGACAGGAATCGGCCAACCTTGTCCGCGCCCTCCATGATCCGCAGCGGCGCCTTCGCCTTCCCGCCGCTGTCACCGATCAGCCTGACGTCCGGGGCGAGCAGCCGGAGCAGGGCCTCCAGGTCGCCGCCGCCTGCCGCGGCGAGGAACTGCTCGGTGAGGGCCCGGCGCTCGGTCTCGTCCACGTCGTACCGGGGCCTGCGCTCGTCCACATGGCGCCGCGCCCGCGCGCCGAGCTGGCGGACCGCCGCCTCGCCCCGGTCGAGCACGGTGGCGATCTCGGCGTACGGGAAGCCGAACGCCTCCCTCAGGACGAACACCGCGCGCTCCAGCGGTGAGAGGGATTCGAGGACGACCAGCACGGCGAACGACACCGATTCGGCCAGCATCGCGCGCTCGGCGGAATCGGGCACGGCCGAGCGGAGGTCGGTGGCGACCGGCTCCGGCAGCCAGGGGCCGACGTAGGCCTCCTTGCGCACGTGCGCCTGGCGCAGCCGGTCGATCGCGAGGCGGGTGGTGATCCGTACGAGATAGGCACGCGGCTCGCGGACCTCGGGGCGTTCCTCGGCGGTCCAGCGCAGCCAGGCGTCCTGGACGACGTCCTCGGCGTCGGCGATCCGCCCCAGCATCCGGTAGGCCACCCCCGTCAACAGGGAGCGGTGGGCTTCGAATTGGTCGGTGCTCGTCATGTCGGTTGCCACGCTTCCCATCCCAGCCGACCGCCCGGCACCTGTCCAGGCGACTCTCCCGGGGACGGGGGCGGAGGCGGGGGCGGGCGTCCGGCGGGGCGGGCGGGCGCCTCAGACCCTGCGTACGGTGACGCCCGCGGCGGTCAGGGCGTCCGTCTCGTCGTCGGGGGCGGCGTGGTCGGTCACGACCACGTGCAGCGCGGTGGCCGGGGCGACGAGGGCGAGGGCGGTACGGGAGAACTTGGCCGCGTCGGCGACCGCGACGACCCTGCGCGACGAGGCGACGACCGCGCGCTTGACCGCCGCGTCGTCCAGGTCGTACGCGGTCAGGCCGTCGGCGGCGGTCAACCCGCAGCAGCCGAGCACGGCGGTGTCGAAGCGCAGGGCGGCCAGGGACGCCAGGGTGAGCGGGCCGGTCAGCGCCAGTTCACCGGGGCGCGGCCGGCCGCCGGGCAGCAGCAGGGTCAGTTCGGGCGCGTCCGTGAGCGCGTTGGCCGCGTGCAGGGAGAGCGGCACGACGGTCAGGCGTCGGCCGTGCAGGGCGCGGGCCACTTCCAGGCAGGTGGTACCGCTGTCCACGACCACCGACTCGCCGTCCGCGATCAGCCCGGCCACCTCGGCCGCGATGCGCGCCTTGGCCTCCTGGCCGTCCTGCGCCCGCAACGCGAACGGAGGTTCCTCGCCGCGCAGCAGCAGACTCCGCGCGCCGCCGCGGTAGCGCTCCAGGACGCCCTGCTCGGCCAGGACCTCCAGGTCGCGGCGGATGGTCATCTCGGAGGCGCCGGTGAGCCCGGCCAGTTCCGCCACGCTCGACCGGCCCGTCTCGCGTACGGCCTCGGTGATCCTTCTCAGTCGCTCCACACTCGTCACGCATGAATCAAACACCGATCATGTTCGAAGAGCAAGTTTACGAACAGATAGGATGTTCGGTATGTTCGCGGCATGGAGAGATCACTGCGGGCCGGCCGGCTGGCCACCTTCGCGTACTTCGTCCTCGCCGGCTTCGTCATGGGCATGTGGATCGTCCACATCCCGGTGATCGAGCACCGCACCGGCATCAGTCACGCCGTGCTCGGCTGGCTCCTGTTGCTGCTGGGCGCGGGCGCCTTCGGGGGCATGCAGCTCGCGGGACCGCTGACCGACCGCTTCGGGGCCCGTACGGTCGTGCCGGCGAGCGCGGCGCTGTGCGCGGCCGCGCTGGTCCTGCCGGCCCTGGCGACCGACGTCTGGACACTGGGCGGGGCCCTGCTCGTGCTCGGCGTCGGCAACGGATGCCTGGACGTGAGCATGAACGCCCACGCGGTGCAGGTCGAGCGGGGCTACGGGCGGCCCGTCATGTCCGCCTTCCACGCCCTGTTCTCCATCGGTGGCGTGCTCGCGGCCCTGATCGGCGCGTTCACGCTCGGCCGGGGGTGGAGCGCGGCCGCCACGACGGGGGGTACGGCGCTGTTCTGCCTCGTGGTCGCGGCGGTGGCCGCCGGGGCGCTGCTGCGGCCGGATCCCGCTTCGACGGCCGTGGTCGGGGCTTCGGCCCAGGAGGTGTCTGCCCAGGAGGTGTCTGCCGGGGAGGTGCCTGCCGGGGAGGTGTCCGCCGGGGACGCCCCGGCCCGGCGCGGGACGCCCTCGCGCATCTGGATCCTGGCCGTGCTCGCCTTCCTGCTGATGCTCAGCGAGGGCGTGGCCAACGACTGGAGCGTGCTCCATGTGAAGGACGTCCTGGGAGCGCCCGCGTCCACCGCCGCGCTCGCCTACGGCGCGTTCGCCACGGCCATGACCGTCGGCCGCCTGCTCGCCGACCGGGTGGCGGCGCGCGTGGGGGCGGCCGCCGTGCTGCGGTACGGCTCGGGGGTCGGCGCGGTCGGCCTGGCGCTGGCCGCGTTCGCGCCCAACGTCGCGGTGGCGCTGGTCGGTTGGGCCGTCGTCGGCGCCGGCCTGTCCGGTTGCGTCCCCCAGCTCTTCAGCGCGGCGGGGCACGCGGACCCGGACGCGGCCGGGGCCAACGTCTCGCGCGTGGCGGGCCTCGGCTACCTGGGGATGCTGGCCGGGCCCGCCGTGATCGGCCCGCTGACCCACGCGATCCCGCTGAACCTGACCTTCCTCCTCCCCGCGGCCTTCTGCGTCGCCGCCTGCCTGACCGCCCGAATCCTGGAACCCGGCCCCGCGACTTCGCCCGACTCCCAAGTCGCCCCTGACAGCGTGGAGAACAGGACCCCGGCCTCCCGGCCCACCGCCGGCTGATCCCGGCCGGACGGGCCACTCGTCGCCAACGGCCCGATGTTCACCCGGGGTTCGCGCGGCGGCCGCCGCCAGGCGTTAGGCATGGCACGGCAATCGGCACCCGTCTGCCCTGGAGGCGCATCGATGTCGTACCACCCGAACTCCCCCGAGCCCGCGGCCTCGCCCTCGCCCGGCCGTCGCGGCGTGCTGCGCGGCACACTCGCCGCGTCGGCCGCGCTGGCGCTGCCCACCGCCGGCCTGCTGGCGGGCGCGGCGCCCGCGCAGGCGCGGTCCGGGCGGCCCCGCGCGGCCTGGGGCGTACAGATGGGCGATGTCACGTCGTCGTCGGGCCTCGCGTGGGTCCGGTCCGACCGGCCGGCCAGGATGATCGTGGAGACCTCCGCCACCGAGTCGTTCCGGCGCGCCCGCACCTGGCACGGTCCGCTCCTCGGCCCCGGCTCCGACTTCACCGGTACGGTCCCGCTGCGCGGGCTGCCGGCCGGTGAGCAGGTGCACTACCGGGTGACGCTGGCCGACCCGGACGACTACCGCCGTACCGGCGAGCCCGTGTACGGGACGTTCCGTACCGCGCCCGCGAAGCGCCGGCAGGGCGTGCGGTTCCTCTGGTCGGGCGACATCGCCGGGCAGGGCTGGGGCATCAACCCGGACATCGGCGGCTATCGCGCGTACGACGAGATGCGGCGCCTCGACCCCGACTTCTTCCTGTGCAGCGGCGACACGATCTACGCCGACGGCCCGCTGGAGTCCCGGGTGACGCTGCCGGACGGCCGGATCTGGCGGAACGTCACCACCGAGGAGAAGTCGAAGGTCGCGGAGACCCTCGACGAGTACCGGGGCAACTTCCGCTACAACCTGCTGGACGACAACGTACGGCGCTTCAACTCGCAGGTGCCGTCGATCGTCCAGTGGGACGACCACGAGGTGCGCAACAACTGGTACCCCGGCCAGATCCTGGACGACGTCCGCTACACGGAGAAGAACGTCGACCTGCTGGCGGCCCGTTCGGCGCGGGCGTTCCGCGAGTACTTCCCGGTGTCGACGCTCCACGAGCGGGGGGCCGACCGCCGGGTCCACCGGGTGATCAGCCACGGCCCGCTGCTGGACGTGTTCGTGCTGGACATGCGGTCGTTCCGCAACACCAACTCCCCCGACCGGCAGGCCGACGACACCACCGGCATCCTCGGCGCCGAGCAGTTGGCCTGGCTCAAGCGGGAGTTGGCGCGTTCGCGCGCCGAGTGGAAGGTGATCGCCGCCGACATGCCGCTCGGGCTGGTCGTCCCGGACGGCGCGACGAACTTCGAGGCCGTCGCCCAGGGCGATCCGGGCGCTCCGCTGGGCCGTGAGCTCCAGATCGCGGAGCTGCTGCGGTACATCAAGCACCGCCGGATCACGGGCACGCTGTGGCTGACGGCGGACGTCCACTACACGTCGGCGCAGCACTACGCGCCGGAGCGCGCCGCGTTCAAGGACTTCGCGCCGTTCTGGGAGTTCGTCTCCGGACCGCTGGCGGCGGGCGGTTTCCAGGCCAACGCGCTCGACGGTACGTTCGGGCCCGACCGGGTCTTCGTGCGGGCGCCCGACCGGGCGAACGTGTCGCCGATGGAGTCCCCGCAGTACTTCGGCGAGGTCGACATCGACGGGGGCAGCGGTGAGCTGACGGTGCGTCTGCGGGCGGAGGGGGGCACGGTCCTGTTCAGCAAGGTGCTCCAGCCGGGGAGGGTCGGACAGGAGCGGTAGGCGGGGCGGCCGCTCCGGGGCCGGCCTCCGCGTCGCCCCCCGAGCCGGCGTCCGGGGCGATTGTCAGTGCCGGGTCCTAACGTCGTTCCCATGACGCGATCCACGCAGGCGCTCGCCTACTCCCGTCCGTCCGCCCTGGCCACGACCCCGGGCGGGCGGCTGCTCGGCCTGGAGACCTCGGGCGGGGTGACGCCGCTCGGGGCCGAGGACCGTCCGGGCTTCTTCTCCGGGCTCCTGACGTCGCCCCGGGCCGCCGCGCGCGGGCTGCTGGCGGTGGCGGACGTGGCGGGGGCGCGGTATCACCGGCCCGTCCCCGGCTCGTCGCTGGACCCGGTGGTGACGGGGAACGGGGACCGGCTGCGCTTCGAGTCGTTCTCCGGCTGCTGCGGGGTGTACGCCCGCCTGGACGTGCTGCGGGAGGGCCTCGACGGGGCGGACACCGGGCACGGCACGACCAATGTGGACGTCAACAATCCGCTGCGGGAGGCCCTGTCCCGGATGACCGGTGACGATCCGCTGCACCTGCGGGTGGGTCCCGACGCGATGACGGTCACCACGCTCGAAGGGCCGCTGGTCGAGAAGAAGGTGCCGCTGCCGGACCGCTGGCTGCGCGGTTTCGCCGAGGCCCAGGTGATCTCGGCGGGGTTCGACCTCAGGGCCGAGCTGCCCGCCGCGGAGGCGGTGCGTTTCCTGCGGACCCTGCCGCGCGGTTCCGGCGCCGCGTCGCGCGGCGCGCTGTGGGTGGTGCCGGCCGGGAGGACGTTGCGGCCGACGACCCGGCCCGTGCGGGGCGCGGTGTGCCTGCCGGGGCCCGAGCGGCTGGCGGCGCTGCAACGGGTGCTGCGGGACGCGACGGCGCTGCGGGTGTACGGGCCGGCGGCGGACGGCGTGGCCGTGTCGAGCGCCTGGGAGGTGGTGCTGCCGGGCATGCGGCTGACGCTCACGCTGTCGCCGGACGCGGCGCGCGGGTTCTCCGGCGAGGGCGGGGTGCTGGAGGCGCTGGCGACGGAGGAGGCTGCCAGGGACGCCGAGTTGGTGTCCGTCCTGCTGGCGTGGGAGCCGCGGATCGACCCGGCCGGGCTGGCGGCGGAGGCGGGGCTGCCGGTCGAGCGGGTGCGGGCGGCGCTGGTGCGCCTCGGCACGGCGGGCCGCGTCGGCTACGACGTCGCGGAGGCGGCGTACTTCCACCGGGAGCTGCCGTACGACGCGTCCCGCGCCGAGCGGCACAACCCGCGGCTGGTCGCCGCCCGCGCCCTGCTCGACTCGGGCGCGGTGGTGCTGGCGGGCGATCTGGCGCGGGTGGCCTCCGGTGAACGGCATTACCAGGTACGGGAGTCGGGCGGGGCGCTCAGCTGCACCTGCCGGTGGTGGGCCGACCACCGGGGTGCGCGCGGGCCGTGCAAGCACGCGCTGGCCGTACGGATGGCGCGGCGCGACACGGTCCTGGCCACGCTGACCGGGGGCGGCCCCCGATGAGTGAGCTGCTGGACGCTGTACGGGCGGGCCGGGTCGAGGACGTCCCGGGGCTGCTCAAGCCGCTGACGGCGCGCGAGCGCGCGGCGGGGCTGCGGGAGTTGAAGGCGCTGCGCGCCGAGGTGCGGGACCGGCCGTGGACGCGGTGGCAGGAGCGGCGGCGCCTGCGGGACGCGCTGTTGGTGGCCGGGGCGGGGTGTCAGCGGGGCGCGGCGTCGGCGGTCGCCTGGCTGGGGGCGGCGGATCTGCGCGGGGGTGACGGGTTGCCGGACGCCCTGCTGGCCGAGGTCCTGTCGTACCAGGATCCGGCCTGGCTCGCCGAGGTCGCGCACCGGCTGGCGGGCCGGGCGTCGACGGCGCAGGAGGACTATCCGCTGGTCGCCGCGCTGGTGCGGCTCGCGGGGTGCCCGATGCCGGTCACGGACGCGCTGACGCGGGGGTGGGTGGACGCGATCGCGATGTCGGGGAGCACCACTCCCCTCGCCTCGGGACTGCGGGCGGATCCACAGGCGCGGGAGATGGTGTTCGGGCTCTTCGAGGTCGCGGAGCTGCCCTTCGTGGTCGGGTGGCATCCCGACCCCGGCGAGGCGGGTGACTGGCCCGGGGTGCTGGCCGCCCTGGCCGGGGAAGGGGTGTTGGAGCGGGACACGCTGGTGGCCGCCTGCCTCGCGCGGCTGTTGCGCGGCGGACGCACCCGGGACCTGCCGTTCTTCCTGAAGCTCCTGCGGCGGCTGGAGTTGACCGGGGAGGAGGAGCGCGCCCATGTCGCCGACTGGATCGGGATGGTGTCGGACGGCGCGTCGACGGTGGCCGCCCTGGCCCAGGAGGTGCTGGCCCGGCTCGCCCAGTCCGGGGCCCTCCCGGCGGCCGCCCTCGCCGACATGTCGGGGTCGGCGCTGTTCCGCCCGGAGAAGAAGCTCGTCAAGGCGCAGCTCGTGCTGCTGGGGAAGGTCCTGCGGAGCGACCCGGCCGCGGCGGGCGTCCTGCTGCCGGTGGTCGGGGAGGCGTTCGGGCACGAGGACACCGACGTGCAGGACCGGGCGCTCAAGCTCGTGGCCCGTCATCTGCCGGCCGTGGACGGGGACGTCCGGTCCGCGCTGGCCGCGGCGGCCGCCGGGCTGAGTCCGGTGCACCGGGCGCGGGCGGCCGGGGTGTTCGGCGGGCAGGCGGTGCCCGTCGCCGACGCCGGTCCGTACGAGGAGATCCTGCCACCCGTGCCGCGCCCGGTCCTGGTGGCGCCCGCCGCGGCGTCCCTCGCCGAGCTGGTCGAGGAGATGGCCGCGTTCGCCCGCGCGGGCGCGGAGCCGGGGGCGTACGACCCGGCCGGGATGATCGCCTTCGAGCGGCTCCTGGACGGTCTCGTCCGGCACGCCCACACGGACCGCGCCGGGCTGGCCGACGCCCTGCGGGACCCGCTGGCCGACCGCTGGTGGCGGAAGTACGACGGCCCCGGTGACCTCGACTTCCGGGCCGGCCCTCTGCCCGGTGTGGACCGGGTGGCCGCGGCGGTGCTCGAACAGCTGTCGGTACGGGCCCTGTGGGACGCGAACGCGCGCCCGGCCCGGTCGGCGTGCTGTGCCGAAACCGAGCTGGACGGTGTGGTGGAGGCCCGGCTGAGGGAGATCGCGTACCTGGTCAGGACCAGGTCGCTGCCCTTCCTGCTCGCCACCCCGACCTGGTCGACGGGGACGGTGGATCCCGACGCCCTGGTGGAGCGGCTGCGCACGTACCAGCGCCTCTGCGCCGCCCCCGCCCCGGTGGACTTCGCCCAGGCGCTGGTCCGGGTCCGGCGCGAGGGGACCGACCCCGCGACGATCCGCGCGGCGGCGGCGCTCGGCACGACGGAAGGCGACCGGCTCGCCGCGTGGCTGGCCGGGAAGACACCGGCGCCCGGGCTGAAACGGGCGGACGAGCCGGCGGACGGGGAGCGGTCCGAGGGCGCGTACGGGTGGTCGAGGAGCGTACCGGGACGCCTCCTGGTCGGCACACGGCAGCGGCTGGTGGTACGGCGGGACTTCCCCCCGGCCTTCCAGTGGCTGGGCAGGGCGTCCGCCCCGTCGCGTACCTGCCACCACTGGAGCACGGGCGTGACGCACTGGCCGGGGGTGCTGCCCGAGGACCGCGAGACCCTCGCCGCCTGGCTGCTGCCCGGCATGGCGGCGGGCGTCGAGGGGGACAAACGGGCCGGGACGTGGTGGCTCCCCGTCGTCGCGGAGGCGGGCGGCCCCGCCGGGCCCGCGGTGCGCCTGGGGATCGCCTACGGGCTGGCCGCCCGGCATCCGCGCGACCGCCTGTCGGCCGTGGACGCGCTGCTCGTGCTGGCGGCCCGGGGGCAGCTCGACGGGCCGCAACTGGGCCTGGATATGGCGATGCTGGCGATATCGGGTACGGTCAAGCTCAACCGTGTGGCCGACTCGGCGCGTACCGCCGCCGCCACCGGTGCGTACAGGACAGTGTGGTCCGTGCTCGGCGCGGCCCTGTCCGGCCTCCTGACCGACACCTCACGTCCCGGGCTCGGGGACCTGCTCTCCGTGGCCGCCGAGTGCGTGGAAAGCGGTGCCGTGATCGGTGAGGACCCGGTGACACCGGCGCTGGCGGCGGTCGCCGAGCGGGGTGGATCGTCCCGGCTGACGGCGCAGGCGGCGCGGCTGCTGACCGCTTTGCGTCAGTGAATCGAGCACTCCTGGCCAAAATTGGCCAAAGATAGTCCAAAAGGGAACAGATCCATCCTTAACCCATCAGTCACAAACCGTTCGTGATCACGCAACACCATTCGTCCAGAGTGAGGCCATGACCCATGTGACTTCCGCCAAGAGCGTCCGCCGCCCGCACCACTGGCGACGGGACCTGGTCGAGCTGGCCGCCCTGTTCACGGCCGTGGCCGTCGCCGACGCCGTGGCCAACACGATCGCGCACGGACCGGGCGGCGCGTCCGTCCTGGTCGTCTCGGCGGTCGTCCTGATCGCCACGGCCACCTTCCACACCTGGTGGGCACGCAAGCACAGCCACGCACCCCCCGAGGCGGACACCGGCACGGAGGCGGCCGCCGCGGTGGCCGACTTCGGCGTGCCGGCCGAGACGGTGCTCTGGCGCATGCGGACCACCGTCCGGGACGAGCCGGGCAGCCTGGCCGCGCTGTGCGTCGCGTTCGCGACGCGGCGCGTGGACATCCTCACCCTCCAGACGCATCCACTCTCGGAGGGGACGGTGGACGAGTTCCTGCTGCGCGCCCCCGCCACGCTCCAGGCGAGGGACCTCACGCGTGAGGTCGCCGCCGCGGGCGGCAGCGGCACGTGGATCGAGCGCGCCGACGCGCACGATCTCGTGGACACCCCGACCCGGGTGCTCGGCCTCGCCACCCGTACGGCCCTGGACTCGGCGGAACTACCGCTGGCGCTGCGCCAGTTGCTGGGCCGCTGCACGATCCACTCCCGGCCGGCCGAATCGGCCGACGGGCACCGGGGCCGGGCGGGCGCCCCCGTCGAGGGCGCGCTCGACGAGACGTCGATGGTGCTGCGCGACCCGAGCGGCGGGTCCATCACGGTCGAGCGGCCGTACCTGCCGTTCACGCCGACCGAGTTCGCGCGGGCCCGCGCCCTGGTCGAGCTGGACGCCCGGCTGGGTCCGCGCATGCCCGCGGGCCACGACGTCCTCACCCTCCCCGAGGGCGAGGAGATCACGGTCAGGCGCGCCGACCAGGACGACCTGGAAGCCGCCCTCGCCATGCACGCCCGCTGCTCCGCCCGCACGCTCGGCCTGCGCTACCACGGCCCCCTGGGCGACGCCGACCGCTACCTGGACCACCTGCTCAGCCCGCGCTTCGGCCGCACGCTCGCGGTCGAGACCTCGTCGGGGAACGTGGTCGCTCTGGGACACCTGCTCTGGGACGGCGACGAGACGGAGGTCGCGCTGATCGTCGAGGACGCCTGGCAGCGGCGCGGCATCGGGGCCGAACTGCTGGCACGCCTGGCCGAGTTGGCGGCGGAGGCGCGCAGCGGCACGGTGTACGCCGTCACCCAGTCGTCCAACACGGCCATGGTCGCGGCGATGCGGAGCCTCGGCCTGCCGCTCGACTACCAGATCGAGGAAGGCACGCTGGTCATCACGGCCCGGCTGACCCCGAAGGCCGCCCCGCTCCCGCCGCACGGAGACCCGGGCCTGGTCGAACCGGACCACTCCGAACACCGCCCGTAGCACCGTGCTGCACTGAGCCATAGCCCCCGGACCGCCCGGACCGCCGACGGCCACGACGCGGTGGGCGGCGGTGAGGGCTGAACCCGACCCGTATCGCGGGGGCGCGGGGTGCGGGGCTCGGTGGCGCGTGATCAGGGTTGCCTGAGCGGCAGTTCGGCGAGCAGGCCGCGGATGCGGCGCTCGATCTCGTCGCGGATCGGGCGGACGGCCTCGATGCCCTGTCCGGCGGGGTCGTCGAGTTCCCAGTCGAGGTAGCGCTTGCCGGGGAAGACGGGGCAGGTGTCGCCGCAGCCCATGGTGATGACGACGTCGGACGCCCGCACGGCCTCCGTGGTGAGGACCTTCGGGGTCTCGGCGGACATGTCCACACCGACCTCCGCCATCGCGGCGACGGCGGCGGGGTTCACGGCGTCGGCGGGGGCCGATCCGGCGGAGCGGACCTCCACCCGTCCTCGGGAGAGGTGGGTGAGGAAGGCGGCGGCCATCTGCGAGCGGCCCGCGTTGTGAACGCACACGAACAGCACCGACGGCTTCGGACGGGCGTCAGACACGGGCGGAACCTTCCGTCGGGACGGCCGGGTCGGCCGTCGCCGTGGGCTGGGGGAAGTAGCGGCGGGCGGCGAGCCCGACGTGGACGAGGCCGATGAGGACGGGGACCTCGACCAGGGGGCCGACGACCCCGGCGAGGGCCTGGCCCGAGGTGGCACCGAAGGTAGCGATGGCGACCGCGATGGCGAGTTCGAAGTTGTTGCCCGCCGCGGTGAACGCCAGCGTCGTGGCCTTCGGGTGGTCGAGGCCGACCGCCCGCCCGACGGCCAGGGACCCGGCCCACATCACCGCGAAGTAGACCAGCAGCGGCAGCGCGATCCGGGCGACGTCCAGCGGCGCGGAGGTGATGGCGTCGCCCTGGAGGGCGAACAGGACCACGATCGTGAACAGCAGCCCGTACAGGGCGAACGGCCCGATACGCGGGACGAACTCGGTCTCGTACCAGACGCGGCCCTTGGCCTTCTCGCCGAGGCGGCGGCTCAGGAACCCGGCGGCCAGGGGGATGCCGAGAAAGACGAGCACGCTGCGGGCGATCTCCCACACGGAGATGTCGAGGGCGGTCCGCGGAAGTCCGAGCAGGCCGGGCAGCACGTCCAGGTACAACCAGGCCAGTCCGGCGAACGCGACGACCTGGAAGACGGAGTTGAGAGCGACAAGGACGGCGGCGGCCTCGCGGTCGCCGCGGGCCAGGTCGTTCCAGATGACGACCATGGCGATGCAGCGGGCGAGCCCCACGATGATCAGACCGGTGCGGTACTCCGGCAGGTCCGGCAGGAGGAGCCACGCGAGCGCGAACATCAGCGCGGGGCCGACGACCCAGTTCAGCACCAGCGAGGGCACGAGCAGGCGCCGGTCGCGGGTGACGGCGCCCAGGCGGTCGTAGCGGACCTTCGCCAGCACCGGGTACATCATCACCAGCAGGCCGAGCGCGATCGGCGGCGAGACGCCGGTGACGGTGACCTTCGCGAGCGCGTCGCCCAACCCGGGCACGAGGCGGCCCAGTCCCAGGCCGAGGGCCATGGCGGCGAGAATCCACACGGTGAGGAACCGGTCCAGGAACGACAGCCGGGCCGCGACCGGGCCGGCCGCCCCGACAGCCGTACCGCTCATGCGGCGGGTGCGGCCGGGGCGCCCGGCCGGGTCAGGACGGCGGCGAGCCGGTCGGTCGTGTCGGGCAGCAGCCGGTAGTACACCCAGGTGCCCCGGCGCTCGGAGTCGATCAGCCCGGCCTGCTTCAGCAGCTTCAGATGGTGGGAGATCGTCGGCTGGGACAGGTCGAAGGCGGGGGTGAGGTCGCAGACACACACCTCCCCGCCCTCCCGCGAGGCGATCATCGCCAGCAGCCGCAGCCGCACCGGGTCACCCAGCGCCTTGAACACGAGGGCCAGTTCGGCCGCCGTCCCCTCGTCCAGCGGGGCGCTCAGCAGAGTGGGGCAACAGCCGTCGGCCGCGTCCTGGCCGAGCACCACAAGCTCTTGTTTCGACATCCTTCTATATTGACGTCCTTCGATCCAAGACGCAAGGTTGGATCGAAGAACGCGAATACAACCCGGTGAGGGCCCCGCCAGGCCCCGTCTTCGAGGAGTCCGCCATGACCGAGCAGTCCACCGACCTGCGCGAGACCGTCCGCCGGCGCTACGCCGCGGCCGCCCTCCAGGTCACCGCCGGTGGCAGCGCCTGCTGCGGACCGGCCGCCATCGAGATCGACGACACCTTCGGCTCCGCCCTCTACACCGGTACGGAGCGCGACGACCTGCCCGCCGAAGCCGTCGCCGCCTCACTGGGCTGCGGCAACCCCACCGCGGTCGCCGACCTCGGCGAAGGCGACCACGTTCTGGACCTCGGCTCCGGCGGCGGCATCGACGTCCTCCTCGCCGCCCGCCGGGTGGGCCCCACCGGCAAGGCGTACGGCCTGGACATGACCGAGGAGATGCTCGCCCTGGCCCTCGCCAACCAGAAGAGGGCCGGTGCCACGAACGTCGAGTTCCTCAAGGGCACCATCGAAGCCATCCCGCTGCCCGCGAACACGATCGACGTGGTGATCTCCAACTGCGTGATCAACCTGTCCACCGACAAGACGGCCGTCTTCGCCGAGACCTTCCGCGTCCTGGCCCCCGGCGGCCGGATCGGCATCTCCGACGTCGTCGCCGACGACGCCCTCACACCGGCCCAGCGGGCCGAACGCGGCGACCACGTCGGCTGCATCGCGGGAGCCCTCTCCTTCACCGAGTACCGGGCGGCCCTCGAAGCAGCCGGGTTCACGGACATCGAACTCACTCCCACCCATGCCGTCGCCGACGGCATGCACTCCGCGATCGTCAAGGCCACCAAGCCCCACACCGGGAACTCCGCCGCCTGAGTGGAATGTGACGTGACGGATGTGGTCGACTCCGCAAGGATGTCCGCATGTCAGACTCAGCAGGCAGCGCACTGCCCCGTCAGGTCGCCGACGCCTACGTCGACGAACTCATCGCACTCGACCCGATCACCGGCACCTATCTGGGGGTCGCGGAGAGTTCCCGCCGTCTCCCCGACTACTCCCCCGCCGGACAGCGAGCGCTCGCCGATCTCGCGCGCGCGACCCTCGCCCGGCTCGACGACGCCGAGCGGTCGCCCGGCGCCGACAGTGAGGCCGAGCGCCGCTGCGGGCGGCTGCTGCGCGAGCGTCTCACGGCCGAACTCGCCGTCCACGAGGCGCAGGAGGCGCTGCGCGCGGTCAGCAACATCCACTCGCCCGCGCACCAGGTCCGTGACATCTTCACGGTGACGCCGACCGCGACGGACGAGGACTGGGCGGCGGTCGCGGACCGGCTGCGCGCCGTGCCCGACGCGCTGGAGGGTTTCCGCGCCTCGCTGGCCCTCGGCCTGGAGCGCGGTCTGCCGGGCGGTCCGCGTCCCACCGCGACCTTCGTCGGCCAGTTGACCGACTGGGCGGGTGACGGGCGCGGCTGGTTCGACGAGTTCGCCTCCTCCGGCCCGGACTCCCTCCGCAAGGAGCTGGACGAGGCCGCCGCCCTGGCGACCGACGCGGTGGCGCGGCTGCGGGACTGGATGCGGGACGTGTACGCCCCCGCCGTCGCGGGCGCGCCCGACACCGTGGGCCGGGAGCGGTACGCCCGCTGGTCGCGCTACTTCAACGGGACGGACCTGGATCTCGACGAGGCGTACGCGTACGGCTGGTCCGAGTACCACCGGCTGCTCACCGAGATGAAGGCCGAGGCCGGGAAGATCCTCCCCGGCGCGAGCCCCTGGGAGGCGCTCGCCCACCTCGACGTGCACGGCACGCACATCGAGGGCGTCGAAGAGGTACGGGTCTGGCTCCAGGGCCTGATGGACGAGGCGATCGAGGCGCTGGACGGCACCCACTTCGAACTCGCCGAGCGGGTACGGAAGGTGGAGTCCCGGATCGCCCCGCCGGGCGGCGCAGCGGCCCCGTACTACACGGGCCCCTCCGAGGACTTCTCCCGGCCGGGCATCACCTGGCTGCCCACGATGGGCGAGACCCGCTTCCCGGTGTACGACCTGGTCTCGACCTGGTACCACGAGGGCGTGCCCGGTCACCACCTCCAGATCGCGCAGGCGACGCACGTGGCCGACCAGCTCTCCCGCTACCAGGCCTCGGTCGGCATGGTCAGCGCCAACGCCGAGGGATGGGCGCTGTACGCGGAACGCCTCATGGACGAGCTGGGTTTCCTGCCGGACGCGGAACGCCGGCTGGGCTACCTGGACGCGCAGATGATGCGCGCCTGCCGGGTGATCGTGGACATCGGCATGCACCTGGAGCTGGAGATCCCGGCGGAGTCGCCGTTCCACCCGGGTGAGCGCTGGACGCCGGAGCTGGCGCAGGAGTTCTTCGGCAACCACAGCGGCCGTCCGGCCGACTTCGTGGAGAGCGAGCTGACCCGCTACCTGTCGATGCCGGGCCAGGCGATCGGCTACAAGCTGGGCGAACGCGCCTGGCTGCTGGGCCGCGAGAACGCCCGCACGCGGCACGGCGACGCCTTCGACGCGAAGGCGTGGCACATGGCGGCCCTGTCCCAGGGACCGCTGGGCCTGGACGACCTGGTGGACGAGCTGTCCAAGCTCTGACCCGACCGGGAGTCGAGGTTCCGACCCGACCGGGCACGGAAGACCCGACCGGGTACGGAACACGACGGCGGGGCCGTGACCGACCGTACGGCCCCGCCGCCCCGGACCCGACGAAGCGCACCGCCCGCGTGCGCGCGTGTGGAGGACCTGATGACCGCCTCGTTCCTGTTCTGCGCGGATCCGCTGCGCGCGAGCCGGGTCGATCCGGCGTTCACCGCGGAGGCCGACCTGGCCGGGGCGTACGGGACGGCACGGGCCCTGCTCGACCATGACGCGCTGCTCGCCGGGGACCTGGCCGGCGCCCTGGCGCGCGTGGAGCGGGGCTCGGGGCCGTACTGGTACCGGGGCTGGATGATCCCGGCGCCGGTGTACGGGACACTGGAACGCGCGCTCGCCGAGCGGGGATGCGCCCTGCTGACGGGCGCCGCGGACTTCCGGCGCGGGCACGAACTGCCCGGATGGTACGAGGAGTTCGCGGCGCTCACGCCGCCCAGCCGGTGGCTGCCCCGGCCCCCGGGCGCGCCGCCGGCGCCGGACGAACTGGCCGCGCTCGCCGCTCCGCTGGGGCCCGGTCCCGGCATCGTGAAGGACTACGTCAAGTCCCGCAAGCACGAGTGGGACGAGGCGTGCTTCGTCCCCGAACTGGCCGACACCGGACGGCTGTCGGCCGTGGTGGAGCGCTTCTTCGCCCTCCAGGAGGGCTCGTTGGCCGGGGGCGTGGTGCTGCGTGCCTTCGAGCCGTTCGTGGCGGGCGGTGAGGCGCGGGTGTGGTGGGTGGACGGCGTACCGGTCCTGACCACCGCCCATCCGGACACCCCGGACCGGCTCCCCGCGCCGGAGACGGGCGCGGTGGGCGCGGCGGTCCGGGCGCTGGGCTCCCGGTTCGTCACGACGGACCTGGCGCTGCGGGAGGACGGGGTGTGGCGGGTGGTGGAGGTCGGTGACGGGCAGGTCAGCGGGCTGCCGGCGGGGGCCGACGCCACGGCGCTGTTCGCGGCGCTGGCGACGGCGGGCGAGGCCCGCGTACCGGCCGCCTGACAGGCGCGAGCACGGCGGCGGACCCGGTCCGGCGGCCGGGCCCGGTCAGCGGCGGATGCCGCCCTCCGAGTCGATGACCTGACCGGTGATCCAGCGCGCCTCGTCGGTGGCCAGCCAGGCGATCAGCCGGGCCGGGTCGTCGGGCATGCCCCACCGCCCGGCCGGGAACAGCGCCGCGATCTCGTCGTACGCCTCCCCCGTCAGGTAGCCGGTGTCGACCGGCCCCGGATTGACGGTGTTCACCGTCACCCCGAGGTCCGCGAGGGAGGTGGCGAGCGTGCGGGTGGCCGAGGCGAGCGCGCCCTTGGCGAGGCTGTAGGCGATCTCCTCCGGCATGCCGCCCCCGATGTCCTGGCCCGACGTCATCATGACGATCCGGCCGCCGCCCTGAGGTCCGGCGGGCAGCGCGGCACGCTGCCGCGCGTACGCCTGGACCAGCAGGACCACCGACCGGGTGTCCACCGCCCAGTGGGCGTCGAGCATCGCGGCGTCGATCGCGTCCAGGGGGCCGTCGGCGCCGCTCAGGGCGTGGTTGGCGACGAGGATGTCGAGCCGCCCGCCGAGCGCCTCGGCCGCCTCGGCGACCAGCGCGGCGGGCGCGTCCGGTTCGGCCAGGTCACCGGGCCCGTGCACGACCCGCGCGGCCGGATCCCCGCACGCCTCCCGCACCGAGTCGGCCACGGCGGCGGGCCCGTCGGGGTCGGCGCCCCAGGGCTGCGCGGCGTCGTGCGGCACGTGGTGGTGGAGGTAGACACCGGCCCCGTACGCGGCGAGCCGCCGGGCGACCGCGTGGCCGATGCCGCCCCGCCGGCTGGCCCCGGTGACCAGGGCGGTGCGCCCGCGCAGGGGCAGGGGGTCGCGGCGGAGGTCGTCGAGCGTGGGGGGAGGGAGAGCGGTCATGCCCCTCATGCTGTCCGCCCGCTCCCCACCGGGCCACCGGATTTCCGGCGCGCCGCCCGGCACTTCCCGGGTACGACGGTGGGGCGGCGGTACGGGGACGGTGGGGCGGCGGTACGGAGACGGTACGGGGCACCCGCCCGCCGGAAAACCCGTACCGCCCCGCCGGTGACCTGGGAGACCCTGGCCACCATGCCCCGACGCACCCTCCACCTCCCGCCCTGGCCCACCCCCACGGTCACGGCACTCGCCGCCGCCGCGACCGCGCGCGGGATGCGGGTCCATACGTTCCGCGACCGCCGGGTCCCCGAGGAACACCGGCGGGACCCCGGGGCGGGCCTGTACGCGGGACCGGCGTTCGCCGACGTGGTCGCCCCCGACCTCGGCCTTGGCCTGCTGGAGGCACCGGAGGGCTGGCTGCCCGCGCTGCCGTACGAACTGACCGGCCGCCGGATCGAGTTGATGCCCCTCGCCCAGGCCAGGCAGCTGCGCGTCCCGGCGTTCATGAAACCGCCGAACGACAAGAGCTTCCCGGCCCGCGTGTACCCGGACGGCAGCCGGCTGCCGGGCCGTGATGCCGTCGAGGACGACGTGCCCGTCCTGGTCAGCGACATCGTGACCTTCACGGCGGAGTTCCGGCTGTACGTGCTGGACGGCGAGGTGGTGACGGGGAGCCGCTACGCGGTGCGGGGCGTACGGGACGTCGTACCCCTGGCAGCGGATCCGCGGGCCGCCGGGGTACGGGAGTTCGCGGCCCGGCTGTTCGCCCCCGGCGTCCCCGCGCTGCCCCGCGCCGTGGTCGTGGACGTGGGCACGGTCGACGAGGGCCTTGGCGGGGAGGGTTGGGCGGTGGTGGAGGCCAACGCGGCCTGGGCGAGCGGGCATTACGCGTGCGACGCCGACCGTGCTCTCGACGTCGTCCTGCGCGCAGCCCGCGCGGTGACGGCGCCCGAGGACGTACCGTTCCTGCGCCCGTACCCGTCCGTGGTGCGCTGAGTTCCCCCGTACCCGTCCGCAATACGCGCTCAGCGCGCCCGTGCCGCGGCCCGGTGGTCAGCAGCCGCAGGCGTCCGCCCCCACCGGTGCCGTCAGGGGGTCGGCGGCGCGCCGCGCGGTGCCCTCCCAGGTCTCGACCTCGAAACCCTCCCTGATCCAGTACTCGATGCCGCCGAGCATCTCCTTCACCCGGAAGCCGAGGACCGCCAGCGCGAGCGCGGCGCGGGCGCCGCCGTTGCAGCCAGGGCCCCAGCAGTACGTGACGACCGGGACCGCCTTGTCGAGGAGGCGTTCCGCGTCCTCGGCGATGCGGTCGGTCGGCAGGTGGAAGGCGCCGGGGACGTGACCCTGGTCCCAGGACGCGGTGGAGCGGGAGTCCAGCAGGACGAAGCCGGGGTCGCCGCCCGCCGCCAGGGCGGCGGCGACGTCGGAGACGTCGGCGTGGAAGGCGAGGCTCGCGCCGAAGTGGGCGGCGGCCTCGGCGGGCGGGGCGGGCGGCACCCGGAGCACCGCGTTGACGGGAGGGACAGGAGGCGTGGTCTCGCCGAGCGAGGAATCCGTGTAGGTGGTCATGGGCAGAAATCTATGGTCGCCCGGGCAGGCTTTGAAGAAGCTTTCCCCGGCGCTCCCCTTGAACCACCGGCGTTTCCTCTGCTATCCCTGCCCCATGACCGTGTATTCACCGGACAGCACCGATTGGCGCATTCTGGACGTCCTCCAGCGGGACGGCCGGGCCAGCTTCGCCGAGCTGGCGCGCGCCGTCTCGATGTCGCCGAGCGCCGTCACCGAGCGCGTACGCCGCCTGGAGGAGGCCGGGGTGATCTCGGGGTACGCGGCGGTCGTCGACCGCGAGCGCCTCGGGCTGCCGATCCTCGCCTACGTACGGCTGCGCTACCCGAACGGCAACTACAAGCCCTTCCACGACCTGCTGGAGCGGACCTCCGAGATCCTGGAGGCCCACCACGTGACGGGCGACGACTGCTTCGTCCTCAAGGTCGTCGCGCGTTCGATGTCCCATCTGGAGGAGATCAACGGCCGGATCGGCAACCTCGGCTCGGTGACGACGAGCGTGGTCTACTCGTCGCCGCTGCCCCGCCGCGCCCTCAGCCGCTGAGCGCCGCCGCGTCCACGCCCCGCTGCCGGACCGCCGACCCGTCCCGTTCCTTGACGATCTCCAGCTGGGTGGGAATGCGGCGCCGCAGGTCGGCGACGTGACTGACGATCCCGACGCTCCGGTCCCGCTCGCGCAGCGAGTCCAGGACGTCCAGGACCTCGTCGAGGGTCTGGTCGTCCAGACTGCCGAAGCCCTCGTCGATGAAGAGCGTGTCCAGCCGGACGCCCCCGGCCTCGTCCGTCACGACGTCGGCGAGGCCGAGCGCGAGGGCGAGCGACGCGAAGAACGTCTCGCCGCCCGAGAGCGTCGCGGTGTCCCGCGCGCTGCCGGTCCAGGCATCCACGACCTGGAGCCCCAGGCCCGAACGCCGCTGCCCGCCGGCCCGCGCGTCGGTGTGGACGAGCGCGTAGCGCCCGCCCGACATGCGCCGCAGCCGTACGGTGGCAGCGGCGGCGACCTGTTCGAGGCGCGCGGCCAGGACGTACGACTCCAGCCGCATCCTGCGTTCGTTGTCGGTCGAGGTGCCCGCGGTGAGCGCGGCGAGGCGGGCCACCCGCCCGTACTCCTCGCGCACCGGTCCCAGCCCGCGCACCTCGGTCTCGGCCTGCCGGGAGAGGCGCCCCAGCTCCGCGCGGCGCTCGCGGGCGGTGGTACGGACGGACGACGCGGCGCGCAGGGCCCGCTCGGCGGTGTCGTGCGCGGCCTGCGCCGCGTCCGCCTCGGCGGGCGGCCGGTCGGCGGCGGCCCGGGTGTCCGGTTCGGCGAGCCGGTCGGCGACCGCCGCGGCCTCGGCCTGCCACGTGTCGATCCGGCGCTGGAGCGTGCGCCGGTCGGTCTCGGGGAGGAGCGCGTCGGCGGCGGCGCCCGGAGTGTCGAAGCCGGCCCGGAACGCGGCGTCGGCCAGCCGGTCGTCGGCCTCCTTGAGCCGCGCCGCCGTGGTGTCGACGGCCTGGACGGCGTCGGCGGCCTCGGCGAGCCAGCGGGCCCGGCTCTCCAGTTGGGCCACCCGGCCGGCGACGCTGTCGGCGTCCCCGCGCGCCTGGCGCAACTGGTCCTCCAACGCGAGCTGTTCGCTGTCGAGGGCTTCGCGCCGTGACGTGCGCGCGGCGACCCTTCGCTCGGCCTCGTGGCGCGCGGCGAGCCGCTCGTCGTACTCGCGCCCGGCGCGGGCGAGCGCCTCGCGGGCCGCGTGGGTGCCGGTAGCGACGCGATGCGCCTCCGCGTGCTCGTGGTCCAACCGCCGGGTCAGTTCCGCGAGTTCGGCGACGGCGGCGGTGCCGGCCGCCTCGCGGGCCGCGGCGCGTTCCTCCCGCAACCGGGCGCACCGGCCTTCCGCCGCGGCCCGTTCGGCGTCCGCCCGGTCGTACAGCTCCCGGGACGCGTCCTCGTCGGCCGGGTCGACCTGGTCGGCGGAGGCGCGCGCCGGGGCGGGGTGCCCCGAGGACCCGCAGACGGCGCAGGGCTCGCCGTCGACCAGCCGGGCGGCCAGCTCCGCCGCGATGCCCTCCAGGCGGCGTTCCCGGATCCGCAGCCACGCCTCGTGGGCCGTGTTGGCCTCCTCGCGGGCGGAGTTCAGCCGCCGTTCCGCCTCGTCCGCCGACGCTTCGAGGGTGTCGCGCCGCCGGGCCGCGTCGAGCCGCCGCCGGGCCGGTTCGAGCTGCCCCGCGAGCTGTTCGGCGCGGGTGACCGCCTCCTGGGCGGTCTCGACACGGTCCTGGAGGGTGCGGCGGGTGGCGTCCCAGCCGGCGAGCCAGCTCTCCGCGTCCCGGAGGATCTCTTCGTCGGTCCGCGCCTCCCGCTCCAGGCCCGCCCGCTCGGCGCCGATCTCCGCGCTGCGCCGCTCGGCCTGCCGGGCCGCGTCCAGGGCGCCCAACTCCTGGCGCATGGACCGTTCCAGGGCGGCCAGTTGCTCGGCGCCCGCCTCCGCGAGGTCGCCGGGAAGGCGTCCGCGCGTACGGTCGTACTCGGCGGACGCGACGCGGTGCGCCCGGTCCGCGTCGTCCCGCAGGGCGAGGGCGGGCGCGACCCGTTCCGCCCTGAGGCCGCGCTCCAACAGGGCCGCGGCCTCGTCGTGCTCGGGGCGGCGGGCCTCCAGCTCCTCGGCGCGCCGCCGCGTTCCGGCGAACCGCTCCTGGAGGCGGGCCAGTTCCCGTTCGGCGTCCAGCGCACGCCGCGCCACGGCCTGCCGGTTCTCCGCCGCCGCGAGGGCCGACTCCGCGATGTCGGCCCGCTCGTGGGCGGTGGAGCGGGCGAGGGCCGCCCACTCCAGCACGGCCGGGGCGAGCGCGGGATCGCCCGGCTGGAGCGCGGGCAGCGGAGGGACCCCGGCGCCCGCCGCCTGGGCGATGCGCTGCGCGATGCCCGTCAACCGCTCGTCGCCCGACCGGACCTGCTGTTCGGCGGACCGGCGCAGTTCGGCGAGCCGTTCCTCGACGGCGGCGAAGCGCCGGGTGTCGAAGAGCCTGCCCAGCAGCTTGCCGCGCGCCTCGGCGTCGGCCCGCAGGAAGCGCGCGAAGTCGCCCTGCGGCAGGAGCACGACCTGGCAGAACTGCTCGCGGCTCATGCCGAGCAGCTGGCTGATCTCCTCGCCGATCTCCTGGTGGGAGCGGCTGAGCGCGCGCCATGCGCCGCCCTCGGGGTCGTACTCCCGCAGCCAGCTCTGCGCCTTCTCGGTGGTGAAGCCGGCGCCCCGCTTCTTGGGGCGGACCTGCGCGGGCTGCCGGGTGATCTCCAACCGCCTGCCGCCGACGGTCAGTTCGAGCATGATCTCGGTGTACGTCCCGGGCGCCGCGTGGTCGCTGCGCAGCGACGCCCCGGGGCTCTGCCGGGCGCCGGGCACCGCGCCGTACAGCGCGTAGCAGACGGCGTCGAGCACGGACGTCTTGCCCGCGCCGGTGGGGCCGTGCAGCAGGAAGATGCCGGCGGCGGAGAGCGCGTCGAAGTCGACGGACTGGGTGCCGGCGAAGGGGCCGAAGGCGGTGAGGGTGAGGCGGTGCAGTCTCATGGGGTCACCTCGCGCACGGTCGCGTCGACCCGTACGTCGTCGAAGGCGTCGCGCAGCACGGTGCGTTCGTCCGCGTCGGCCCCGGACCCGCCGCGAACGTGGGCCACGAAGTCCTCCGCGATCTGCTGGTCGGTGCGGCCCGCGAGGCGCTGGGCGTACGAGGCGAGCGGGTCGTCGTCGGTGCGCTCGGGGTCGAAGACCAGGCTGAGGGTGTGCGGGAAGCGGGCGGTGAGCCGGGCCATGGGTTCGGCGGGGCGGACGGCGTCGGTCAGGGTGGCCTCGATCCAGGCGTCCTCGTGGCGGGTGAGGGTCTCGTCGGCGAGCAGGTCGTCGAGGCGGCCGCGGAGCCGGGCCAGCGCGCGGGGCACGGGGCAGTTGATCCGCTCGGCCTCGATCGCGCCGCCGGGTCCGAGGTCCACCAGCCACATGGTCTTGCGGTGGGTGGCCTCCGAGAAGGAGTAGGCGAGCGGCGAACCGGCGTACCGTACGCGCTCGGTGAGGCGCTGGGAGCCGTGCAGGTGGCCGAGGGCGACGTAGTCGACGCCGTCGAAGACCCCGGCGGGCACGACGGCGACGCCGCCGACGGTGATATCGCGTTCGCTGTCGCTGGGCGCGCCCCCGGCGACGAAGGCGTGGGCCAGGACGACGGAGCGGGTGCCGGCGGGGCGGGCGGCGAGGTCGGCCCGTACCCGCTCCATGGCAGCGGTGAGCACGGTCTCGTGGTCGGCCTTGGGCGCCGCGAACGCGTCGCGTACCAGGGCCGGTTCGAGGTAGGGCAGGCCGTAGAAGGCGACCTCGCCGTGGGGGTCGGTGAGCACGACGGGGGTGGCGCAGTGGGCCGGGTCGGTCCGCAGGTGGATCCCGGCCCGGCCGAGGAGGCCCGCGCCGACGCCGAGCCGGCGGGCGGAGTCGTGGTTCCCGGAGATCATCACGGTGGGGACGCCGGCGTCGGCCAGCCGGTGCAGCGCCCGGTCGAAGAGGTCCACGGCGCCCAGCGGCGGCACCGCGCGGTCGTAGACGTCGCCCGCGACCACCACGGCGTCGACCGCGTGGGTCCGTACGGTCGTCACCAGGTGGTCGAGGAAAGCGGCCTGCGCGTCGAGCAGGCCCACGCGGTGGAACGACCGCCCCAGATGCCAGTCCGATGTATGGAGAATCCTCAAGAGACGGCTCCGGCCCGCATGTTTCCCTCTCCCCCGGACGACGAACGACACCGACGAACTGCACCGAAGAACTGCACCGGCGAACAGCCGGTCACGGACCACCGGACACGCCCGCACCCCACTTCCCGGCGGCCCCAGTCTCGCACCGGAGGTCCGCCTCGCGGGTCACCCCCCGTCATCTGCGGGAACCCTGCCGGAAACAACAGACACATTCGGTGACACTCAGGACAAATTCCGCCACCACCCTTCGTCGTTCGGTCGGATCGACACCAAGATCGGACAGCGGCCGGCGCATGGGCGCCGTGACAGGACCCGGCGGCGGGCGCCGCACTACGCTGGCCGCGCTGACGAACCGTGTCCCGGCCCCCGGCGACCAGACCCAGAGGAGTTGGCCACGGATGGGTTCCCTCACCGATCCCCACGACGCGTGCCAGGTGGTCAGGGCGACGGGCGAGCTCGACCTGACCACCGTCCCGCACTTCGCGCACGAACTGCGGACCGTACGGGACCGGCCTCGGCCGCCCCGCCTGGTGGTCGACCTGAGCGCCGTGTCCTTCATGGACGGCAGCGCCCTCGACCCGCTCTGCGCGGCCTGGGACGACTGCCGGCACCACGGCGGCTGGGCCCGGGTCGTCTACACGCGCCGCAGCGTCGGCATCGTGTTCCGCGCCGCCCGGCTCGGGGAGCTGTTCCCCCAGTACCTGACCGTCATGGACGCCCGGCGCGGCCACGTCGCGGACGCCCCGCCGCCCGAGGACCAGGGCGCACCGTGCGGCGGAAGCGCGTAAAGTCCGGAGGAGTCGGCGGGCACCGCGCCCAGGGCACCGACCCCAGCGATGGACGGACACCGTGATCAGCGACGGCATGGCCGACGTCCTGCGGACGCTGGGCCTCGGCGGCGACAAGGACCTGGCGGCCGGGTGCGTACGGGCCCTCGGGGTCGACGGTGTCGCCGTGTCGCTCCTGCTGGACGACGGCCCCCTGGTCGAGCCGCTGTGGTGCTACCCGGAGAGCAGCGCCCGCTTCGAGGAGCTCCAGTACACCTTCGGGGAGGGCCCCGGCCCCGAGGCGGTCCGCACGGGCGTGGTCGTGCTGGAACCCGATCTCGAACGTGTACGGCCCGAACGGTGGCCGGCGCTGCTGCCCGCCGCGCTGGATACCCCGGTGCGGGGTGTCTTCTGCTTCCCCCTCGGGATCGGCGCCATGCGTCTGGGTGTCCTGACGGTGGTACGGCATGACACCCACGGCCTGTCGCGGCAGCAGATCTCGGACGCCCTGGCGCTCACGGCGGCGCTGACCGCGGCCTTCCTCAACGAGCAGGGCACACGCGCCGCGGCAGGCCGCACGGCCGTCTCCCCGCCGTCCGAGGCGCACCGCGCGGTGGTCCACCAGGCGACCGGCATGATCAGCGTGCAGCTGGGGGTGGAGCTGGCCGAGGCCCTCGTACGGCAGCGAGCGGACCCTGAGCGAGGTCGCGGCGGACGTGGTGGCCAGGAAACTCCGGCGGAGATCTTCGTCGAGGTCGCCGACTCCCTGATCGACGACTTCGACGTGATCGATCTCCTCCAGCGGCTCTCCTCCCGCTGTGTGGAACTGCTCGACGTCGACGCGGCGGGCATCATGCTCGCCGACGAGCACGGCGAGTTGCAGATCATGGCAGCGTCCGACGAGCACACCCGGCTGCTGGAACTGCTCGCCGTGCAGCACGACCAGGGTCCGTGCGTGGAGTGCTACGGCACGGGCCGGGCCACGCCCAACATCGACCTGACCGACGACGCGGCCGCCGCGACGTGGCCGCGCTTCACGGCGCAGGCGCGCGCGACGGGGTACGTGACCACGCACGCGCTGCCCCTGCGGCTGCGGGACCGCGTGGTCGGCGCGCTGAACCTCTTCCAGAATGCGCCGCACCGGCTCGGCGAAGGGGAACTCGCCCTCGCCCAGGCGCTCGCGGACGTGGCGACGATCGCCATCCTCCAGCAGCGCACGCTGGAGCAGTCGCACGTGGAGACGAGCCGGCTCCAGGCGGCGCTGACCAGCCGGGTGCTGATCGAGCAGGTCAAGGGGGTCCTCGCCGAACGCTGGGGGACATCCGTGGACGACGCGTTCGAGGCGTTCCGCGCCTATGCCCGCTCCCACCGCCTGCGGCTGGCGGACTTCGCGGCCGAGATCATCGGCGGCGGGTTCGACACGGCGCTGATCCCGGCGCCCACGCCCAGCGCCTGAGCCGCCCGGTCACCCGTCGCCGTACGCCTCGCCGCCCAGTTCCAGCACCGCCGTCCCCGCCGTGGTGTCCGCGAGCCAGGCCCGGAACGTGTCGACCTCGCCGTCGGGCAGCCCGATCCCGATGGTCACCGCCTCCGCGTACCGCACCTCACGGACCGCGCGCCCGGTGGCCCGCAGATCGTTCTCCAGCTTGCCCGCGCGCTGGTGGTCGACGGTGACGGTGGCGAGCCGGAAGCGCCGCCGGGTCCGTACGCCGACCAGGTCCAGCGCCTCGCCGACCGCTCCCCCGTACGCCCTGATCAGCCCGCCCGCGCCCAGCTTGACCCCGCCGTAGTAGCGCGTGACGACGGCGACGACGTACCGCATCTCGCGGCGCAGCAGCATGTCGAGCATCGGCACCCCGGCCGTCCCGCCCGGCTCGCCGTCGTCGCTCGCCTTCTGCACGGAGGCGTCGGCGCCGATCACGTACGCGAAGCAGTGGTGGCCGGCCGTCGGGTGTTCCTTGCGGATCCCCGCCACGAACTCCTGCGCCTCGCGCTCGTCGGCGACGGGTGCGACGGCGCACAGGAAGCGCGACCGGTTGATCTCGGTCTCGTGCACGCCCGCGCGGGCGACGGTCCGGTACTGCTCCTGCATCGCTCCACCCTATGCGGGCCCGCGGGGCCCTGACCGTGCGGCCCCTCGGGCCCCGGACCCGCCGGTCGGCGCGGGAATGACCGGGGCGGGCCGCCCGTTGTCCCGGACATGTACGCAGACGACAAGACCATCCGCGAAATCCTCACCTCGACCGGGGACACCTGGGCGGTCGTGGGGCTCTCCAACAACACCTCACGGGCGGCCTACGGGGTCGCGGGCGTGCTCCAGCGCTTCGGGAAGCGGATCGTGCCCGTCCACCCGAAGGCGGAGAGTGTCCACGGCGAACAGGGGTACGCCTCGCTGGCCGACATCCCGTTCCCGGTCGACGTCGTGGACGTCTTCGTGAACAGCGAGCAGGCCGGCGCGGTCGCGGACGACGCGGTGTCCATCGGCGCGAAGGCGGTCTGGTTCCAGCTCGGGGTGGTCGACGAGCAGGCGTACGACCGGACGCGCCAGGCGGGACTCGCCATGGTCATGGACCGCTGCCCCGCCATCGAGATCCCGCGCCTGGGCTGAGCCCCCGGCCGTACGGTCGTACCCGCCCCGCGGCGCCCTCGGGCGCCCCGGGGTCAGATGCCCAGTGACTCCAGCACCACCACGCCCGGCAGGTCCGCGAAGGCCTTGCCGGGCACGATCAATTTGCCCCGGCGCCGGCCGCTGCCGATGAGGACCCACTCGGTGTCGACCACCGCCGAGTCCACGAACAGCGGCCAGCCGTCGGGCAGTCCGATCGGGGTGATCCCGCCGTACTCCATGCCCGTCTCGCTCACCGCGGTGTCCATCGGGGCGAACGACGCCTTGCGCGCGCCCAGTTGCTTGCGGACGACACCGTTGACGTCCACGCGCGTACGGGACAGGACGACGCAGGCGGCCAGGGTCGACCCGCCCGCTCGTTTCCCGGCCACCACCACGCAGTTGGCCGACCGGTCCAGCAGTTCGGCCCCGTGGTGCTCGACGAAGGCCGCCGTGTCCGCGATCGCGGGATCGGTGTCCACGAACACCAACTGGTCGGCGGGGACGGCGCCCTGCCAGGCGCGGACGGCCCGGGCGACCGGCTCGACGAGCAGGTCGAGGCAGTCAGGGGCCGGCCGGGCGTCGGCGAAGTCTCCGAGGGGTGCGCGCATGGACGTCACGCTAACGCACGGGGGCGCGCCTCGGGCGTGGGGAGCCCCTCAGGCGTCCGGATCCCGGTCCCCGAGGGCCAGCAGCTGTTCGGGGGTGATCCCCTCCGGGATCGGTACGGGCGCCGGGGTGCGCAGCGGCGGCTGCCAGCCCCGCTCCGGGTCCCAGCTCCGTACGACCCGGGCGGGGGCGCCGGCCACCACCGCGTGGTCGGGCACCTCGCCCCGTACCACCGCCCCCGCCGCCACGACCACGTTCCTGCCGAGCCGCGCGCCCGGCAGGACCACCGCGCCCGTGCCGAGCCAGCAACCGGGGCCTATCTCGACGGGCTCGAACCTCGGCCACTGCTTGCCGACGGGCGTCGCCGGGTCGTCGTAGCTGTGGTTGGTCGACGTGATGTAGACGTACGGGCCGCAGTACGTGTCGGAGCCGATGGTCACCGTGGTGTCGGCGATGACGTGGCTGCCCCGCCCGAGGACCACACCGTCGCCGAGGGTCAGGAGCGTCGCGGGCCCGAGGTCCAGGCCGGGCATCATCCCGGCGGTCAGCGTGACCTGTTCGCCTATGACGCAGTGGTCGCCCAGCGCGATCCACGCCTCGCCGAACACCGTGCCCTGCGGGAAGGCCAGCCGGGTGCCGGCGCCGATCCTGGCGAACCGCAGCCGCCCCGGGTGCTCGGCGGTGACGGCGCCCGTGTCCTGGATCCAGCGCCAGCCGCGCTGCACGGCGCGCGACGCGAGCGAGCGGCGCCAGGCGGCCAGCGAGGACAGGACGGTTCCGTTCTTCGGCACGCACACACCGTAGTGGGGCGCGGAGGGGACGGGCCGGGCACGGACCTGTGATCTTTCCCCCAGGTCACTCCCGTACCACGGGACCCCCGCCCGTCGGGGCGCTTCCGCGCAAACTCCCCCGTAGGGCTGGCACCGGCCTTTCGCGGGCCTCCGGACGCGGCGCCGTGGCTAGCATGAGCGCCACTCTCTGTCTCCCCCCACACACTCCAAGTACCGAGGGACCGCGGAATGTCAGTGCCTGTCGCCCCCAGCCCGCACCGCATACGCCCCGCACGATCGCTGTCGTTGGCCGTCCCCTTGGCGGCACTGGTGGTCGTGGCCGCGGCGGCGGCCGCCGCCGCGCTGGCGGCTCCGGTCCCGGCCCGCGCCTGGGTGGCGGCCACCGCGGCCGGCGCCTGGGTCTGCGTGGCGGTGACCGTCGCGGCCGCCGTCGTCCTGGTACGCCAGGGCCGCCGCGGGGCGGTCACGGCGGACGGCGAGGTCAGGACCGCGCAGACACAACTGGCCCAGTTCGGTGGGGAGTCGGCGCATCTGCTGAACGTCTCGCTGCCCTCGGTCGTCAAGCGCCTGCGGGACGGCGCGAGCGCCGAGGCCGCGATCGCCGCCACCGCCCCGCCGTCGGACCCCCAACTGCGGCGCCTGCTGGAGGTGTTCGCCGCCGAGGTCGCCGCGTCCGAGCGGCGCGCGGCCGAGTCGCGCGCCGACTGCGCGACGGCCGTCGAGCGGCTCGCCCGGGGCGCCGACGACCTGGACCGCCTGATGACCACGACCCTCCCCGCCGCGCTGGGCGGGCTGCGCTCCGGGGGCTCGGCGGACACCGTGCTCGGCACGGTCGAACCGCCCACGGACCCGAGGCTGCGGGTCCTGGTGGACGTGATCGTCCGCGAGTTCGCCACCAGCGAGCGGCGCGGCGCGGCGGCGCAGGCGGCCAGCGCCAAGGCGCTGAGCCGGGTGCAGGCCAAGGCCGTCAGCATGCTGGCCGACCTGCGCGAGATGCAGGACAAGTACGGCGAGGAGGTGTTCGGCGACCTGTTGAAGCTCGACCACAACACCTCCCAACTGGGGCTGCTCACCGACCGGCTCGCCCTGCTGATGGGCGGGCGGGCCAGCCGTTCCTGGAACAAGCCGATCCCGATGGAGTCCGTCCTGCGCGGCGCGGTGGGCCGTATCTCCGCCTACCAGCGGGTACGGCTGCACTGCTCCAGCGACGCCGCGATCGCCGGGTTCGCCGCCGAGGGCGTGATGCACCTCCTGGCCGAACTGATGGACAACGCCGCGAACTTCTCCCCGCCCATCGACGAGGTCCACGTCTATGTAGAGGAGCGCACGGCGGGGATCGTGGTGACGATCGAGGACAGCGGCCTCAAGATGGCCGACGCGGCGATGCGCCGCGCCGAGGAGTCCGTGTCGGGCCGGATGAACGACCTGGCGACGCTCCAGGGCACCCGCCTCGGGCTGGCCGTCGTGGGCCGGCTGGCCGCCAAGTACCACCTGAGCGTGAACTACCGGCCGTCCTCGCGCGGCGGTACGGGCGTGGTCGTGCTGTTCCCGCCGCAACTGCTGGCCCAGCAGCGGGCGGTACTCCCGGAGCAGTCGGTACGACCGACGCGGGACACCTTCCCGGAGCGGGACCCGCTCCCGGAGCAGGCCTCCTTCCCGGAGCAGGCCGGCTTTCCGGAGCGGGCCGTAGGCGCCGAACCGGCCGTACGGAACGGGCACGGTGTGCGCACCGGACAGGCCGCGTTCCCGGAACACCCCGTACGACCACCGGATCCGACCGCGCGTCCCGCCGACGCTGACACCCCGCCCCCGGCCGCCCCGCCCCTGCCGGCACCCGCCGCGCCCGGGGACGGCCCCCGCGTGGCGACGCCCAACGGGCTGCCCGTCCGGCCGCCGGGCCGCACGATGGCCGCCGCCGACCGGGGCCGCCCCGAGCCCGAACCGGAGACCGGCGCGCCCCGCACGGGCCGGGACGCGGGCTCCCAGTTCGGCGCCTTCCACCGGGCCCGCCACGCCCACCGTCCCCCGGAGGGCACTCCCTAGCCGCCCCCCGGCCGCTCGGCCGTCAGGCCACCCGGCCACCCCAGCCCCCCACACGTCCCCCACCCGGAACGCGAGATCAGGAACATGCAGACCACTGACAACAGTCTGACCTGGCTCCTGGAGAGCCTGCTGGAACGCACCCCCGGCACCCGCCACGCGCTGGTCCTCTCCCGCGACGGACTCAAGCTCTGCTGGAGCCGCTTCCTCACCGTCGACCAGGCCGACCAGCTCGCCGCGATCTGCTCCGGCATCCAGGCGCTCGCCCAGGGCGCCTCGGTGGAGTTCGGCAACGGCAGCGGAGGCGTACGGCACTCGATGACCGAGTTCCACGGCGGGCTGCTGTTCATCGTGGAGGCCGGCGAGGGGGCCCACCTCGCGGTCGTCGCCGAGGACGGCGCCGACCCGGGTGTGGTGGGCCACCGGATGACCGAGCTGGTCGAGCAGATCGGTGAGCACCTGAGGGCCGAGCCGCGCACCACCGACCGGGAGAGTTCCCCGTCATGATCCGCAAGCCCGTCGACACCGGGGACCCCCACCGGCTGTACACCGTCACCGGTGGCCGCAGCCGGGTCGACGACGACACGTTCGACCTGGTCACCCTGATCGTCGCCGAGTGCGAACCCACCCCGGGCATGCAGTCCGAGCACGCCAGGATCCTCGCTCTGTGCCGTCATCCCACCGCGGTCGTGGAGATCTCCGCCGAGGTGAAGCTGCCCGTGACGGTGGTACGGATCCTGCTCGGCGACCTCCTCGCGACGGGCCGGATCACCGCCCGCCGCCCCCGCGCCGGGCGGTCGGTCACCTCACCGCCCGACTCCGCCTTTCTCAAGGAGGTGCTCCATGGACTCCATGCTCTCTGAACTGCCGGGCCGCACGCCCCTGGCCGACGGGGCGGAGACCGGTCTGAAGATCGTGGTCGTGGGCGGGTTCGGGGTCGGCAAGACCACGCTCGTACGGTCGGTCAGCGAGATCCGGCCCCTCAACACCGAGGAGGTCATGACCCAGGCGGGGGTCGGCGTGGACGACCCGGCCGGGCTGACCACCAAGACCACCACCACCGTGGCCTTCGACTTCGGCCGGATCAGCCTCAACGACCGCATGGTGCTGTACCTGTTCGGGGCGCCCGGGCAGGAGCGGTTCTGGTTCCTCTGGGACCGGCTGTTCTCCGGCACGCTCGGCGCGGTGGTCCTGGTCGACACCCGGCGCATGAGCGAGTCCTGGTACGCCATCGACCGGCTCGAACACCACAGGACCCCGTTCGTGGTCGCGGTCAACCGGTTCGACGACGACGTCTCCGCGTTCTCGCTGGCCGAGATCCGGCAGGCGCTGTCGCTGGCGGAGCACGTACCGCTGATCGACTGCGACGCGCGGGTGCGGTCCTCCGGCAAGAACGTCCTGATCACCCTCGTGGACCACCTCTACGAGCTGGCCATGGCCCGGGAGTTGACCCCATGACCGAACCCATGACCGAATCCGCGACCGGACAACCGGTGACCGACGACGCGCCCCCGCCCGGCGCCACGCCTCCGCCCGGCTGCCCGGCGCACCCGGGCGCGGTGTCGCTGAGCGGCCTGGAGTTCCAGCAGACCCCGTCGGAGCTGTACCGCGCCCTGCGCCGCCGGCACGGCACGGTGGCGCCCGTCCTCCTCGACGGCGACATCCCCGCCTGGCTGGTGCTCGGTTACTCCGAGGTCTCGTACGTCACCGGCCACGACGAGCTGTTCGCCCGCGACTCACGCCGCTGGAACCAGTGGCCCGCGATCCCGCCCGACTGGCCGCTGATGCCGTTCGTCGGCCACCAGCCGTCGGTGCTCTTCACGGAGGGTACGGAGCACCAGCGCAGGGCCGGGGTGATCACCGAGGCGCTGGAGGCGGTCGACCAGTTCGAACTCGCCCAGCTCTGCCGGGAGATCGCCGAGGCACTGATCGACTCGTTCGCGGGCAGCGGCCAGGCCGAGCTGATGACGTCGTACGCGCACGCGCTGCCGATGCGGGCCGTGGTCCGGCTGTGCGGGATGCCCGGCGGTGGCAGTGGCGACACCGACGACCTCGTACGCGATCTGCGGATCTCGCTGGACGCGGCGGAGGGCGACGACCCGGTGGCCGCGTACCTGCGGGTGCAGGCGCGGATCGAGCGGTTGGTCAAGGACAAGCGGAGCAGCCCCGGTTCGGACATCACGTCCCGGATGCTGACCCATCCGGCGGGGCTGTCCGACGTCGAGATCGTCCAGGACCTGATCACCGTCATCGCCGCCGCGCAGCAGCCGACCGCCAACTGGATCTGCAACACTCTGCGTCTGCTGCTGACCGACGACCGGTTCGCGCTGAACGTGTCGGGCGGCCGGATCGGGGTGGGGCAGGCGCTGAACGAGGTCCTCTGGCTGGACACCCCGACGCAGAACTTCATCGGCCGGTGGGCCGTACGCGACACCCAGTTGGGCGGCCGGCAGATCATGGCGGGCGACTGCCTGGTCCTCGGCCTGGCGGCGGCCAACACGGATCCGCTGATCTGGCCGGGCGGGGCGGTCGGCGCGGAGAACTCCGCGCACCTGTCGTTCAGCAACGGCGAGCACCGCTGCCCCTATCCGGCGCCGCTGCTGGCGGACGTCATCGCCAGGACCGCGATCGAGACGCTGCTGGAACGGCTGCCCGACGTGGTCCTGTCGGTGGAACCGCACGAGCTGAGCTGGCGGCCGTCGATCTGGATGCGCGGCCTGACGTCGCTGCCGGTACGGTTCACCCCGGCCGCCCGCTGAGGACGGCCGCCCGGCCGGGAGGCGGCCGCCGCGACGGATCCCGTACGCCCGGCCCGGCTCCGTACGCCCGGCCCGTACGCCCGGGCGGGACGGCTGGTCCCGGGCCGGGCGTACGGTCCGCCGTCACGCGGAAGCGGGGTCGGAGGTGGGGGTGAACACCACCGGCAGGGACCGGGGCCCCCGGGTGAACACGCCCTGCTCCACCGGGTCGAAGCCGTCGGCGAGGCGCAGGTCCGGCATGGCGTCGAGCAGTTGGTTGACGCCGGTCTCGATCTCCGCCTTGGCCAGCAGGGCGCCCACGCAGAAGTGCCTGCCGAGCGCGAACGCCAGGTGGTCGGCGGCGGCCGAGAACGCGGTGGTGGTGGTCAGGTCGTCGCGGAAGATGTCGAACGTGTCGGGCTCCGCGTAGCGGGAGCTGTCCCGGTTGGCCGCGCCTATCAGGCAGGTGACGGTGGCACCGGACGGTATCGTGCCGCCGCTGACCTCGACGTCCACGGCGGTCTGCCGCATGATCATGTGGACCGGCGGGGTGAACCGGAGCGTCTCGGCGAAGGCCCGCGGGATCAGGCTCCTGTCCGCCCGCACGGCCGCGAGCTGCTCGGGGTGGAGCAGCAGGTTGGCGAAGAGCGACGCGATCGCCTTGTCGGTGGTCTCGCCGCCGGCGGCGAGCAGCAGGCTGCAGAAGGACTTGATGTCCTCGTCGCTCATCCGTACGCCGTCGACCTCGGCGGCGCAGAGCGTCGAGAGCAGGTCGTCGCCCAGGTTGTCCCGCCGGGCGTGGATGATCGGGATCATGTACTCGGCGAACTCGACGCGGGTCCGCTCGCCGTCCGCCATGACCCGCGGGTCGCCGGAGAGGTTGCCGAGGAAGGCGATGACGGCGGTGTACCAGGTGTGGAACCGCTCGTGGTCGGACTTGTCCAGGCCCAGCATGTCGACGATGACGTTGATGGGGAAGCGGGTGGCGAAGGCCTCGACCAGGTCGACCGTACCGGTGTGCCGGAAGGTGTCGATCAGCTCGCGGGCGTTGCGGTCGATGACCGGCAGGAACTTGTCCTGGAGGTCGCCGCCGCGGAAGGCGGGGGCGACGAGCGCCCGGCGTACGGCGTGCTCCCGCCCGCTGAGCTGGAGGATCGTCCTGCCGTGCACGGGCTCGATCTGCCAGTTGTAGTTGTCGGTGGTGAACACCGACTCCTTGTCCTTGAAGGCCCGTTCGACGTCGTCGTACCGCGAGATGATCCAGCTGCCGGTGGCCTCGTGCCAGATGAGGGGCGCGTGCTCACGCATGGCGCGGTAGGCCGGATAGGGATTCGCCGCGAACTCGGCGGAGAGAATGTCGGGGATCTGTTGTGCGGTGGCCATGGAGCTCCCTCGGATCGGACCCAAGCGATCGGAACATCCCTGCGCGAACAGTTTATTGATGACCCGTCAGAAGAGAACCCCGGAGGCGGCACCGACCTGGTGGCCCTGGTGCGCGGACGATCACCTACGGTTCGTACGAGCGCGAGCACGGACGACAACACGGACAAGGAGAGCCGTTCATGACGCACAAGGCATTGGTCGCGGGGCTGGCCGGCAAGGACCCCCGCATCGATCCGGCCGCCTTCCTCGCACCGACGTGTGTGGTGGTGGGCGACGTGACCGTGGCGGCGGGCGCGAGTGTCTGGTACCACACGGTGCTGCGGGCCGACTGCGGGCCGATCCTGCTCGGCGAGGACTGCAACATCCAGGACAACTGCACGCTGCACTCGGACCCGGGTTCCCCGCTGTCCGTCGGCGCACGGGTGTCGGTGGGCCACAACGCGGTGCTGCACGGGTGTGTCGTCGAGGACGACGTGCTGATCGGCATGGGCGCGACGGTCCTGAACGGCGCCCACATCGGCGCCGGCTCCCTGGTGGCGGCACAGGCCCTCGTCCCCCAGGGAATGCGCGTCCCACCGGGCTCAATGGTCGCCGGAGTCCCCGCAAAGGTCCGCCGACAACTGACGGAGGAGGAAAAGGCGGGCATCAAACTGAACGCGTCAGTCTACCTAACCCTGACAAAAACCCACCAGAACGCCCACCCGGCACCCCTTCAAGCCCGTCCGGCGATTGAGGACATCAGTAACCGCACCCCCCACACCCCGCACCCACCCACCGGCAAACCCAGCCCGTCCGGCGCTTGAGGACAAACCCCCGCCCCCGCGAACGCAGCCCCCCCTACTCCCCGCCCCGCCCAGCCCCCACCTCAACCGGCTCCACCCCAGCAGCAGCCGCAGACTTCTTCGCCCGGTTCCGCAGCACCAGCATCGACCCGACGCCGATCAACACCGCCAACCCCAACCCCACCCACGAGAACCGCTTGAGCCAGGGCTCGGCCACCACACCCACCGTATAGATGACAGCGGTCGTCCCCCCGGCCCACACGATCCCGCCGAAGACGTTCGCGATCAGGAACTTCCAGTACGGCATGTGCAGCACCCCCGCCAGCGGCCCGGCGAAGATCCGCAGCAGCGCCACGAAGCGGCCGAAGAAGACCGCCCACATGCCCCACTTCTCGAAGGACCGCTCCGCCATGGAGATCTGGGCCTCGCCGAAGTGCTTGGGGAACTTGCCGCCCAGCCACGCGAGCAGCGGCCTCCCGCCCTTGCGCCCGATGGCGTAACCGATCGAGTCCCCGATGATCGCCCCGGCCGAGGCGCACGCGCCGAGGACGTACGGGTCGATCTCACCGTGCTGGGACGCCAGCAGCGCCGCGCTGACGAGGACGATCTCACCGGGCAGCGGGATACCGAGGCTCTCGAGCCCGATCACCAGCCCCACCAGGAGATAGATACTGACCGCGGGCACGGTCTCGAGCCACTCCTGGACGTGCAACGCCGGTTCCTCCCGTATACCCGTAAACCTTCTGCGGCTGTACGGCGGGAAGCCTACCTGGTGACCGGGCGCGGTCAGGCGTACCGGGCGCGGTCAGGCGTTGGGCCGCAGCGTCCAGACCACGGTCATCCCGGCGGTCACCGCGCCGTCCGCGCGGGTGAGGTCGACGGTGACGGGAAACTCCGGGCGCTCCCCCGCGTCCAGCTCCGCGACGACGTCCGCGACGGGGCGCCCGAGCGACGCGGTCGCCGTGACGACCCCCTTGGCGAGCTTGCGGTAGTCGATCGTCGCGTTGACGGCGAGCGGTACGGCCCGGTGCAGCTGGTCGCCGAACGCGGCGAGCACGATCGCGCCGCTGGCGGACTCGCCCAGCGTGAACATCGCCCCGGCGTGCGGCCCGCCGACGTGGTTGTGGTACTCGGGCCGGTCGGGCAGGCGGACCACGGCCCGCTCGGGAGTCGTCTCGACGAACTCCAGCTCCAGGGTTCTGGTCATCGGCACGGTGGCGGTGAGCAGTTCACCGACGGAATTCTGATCAGCGCTCATACGACGAGATGTTACCCGCCAGTAGTAAGGATTGGCCATCCCCTGACGGGGCGGCCGTGGCCGCGGGGGCGGACCCCTCTATCGTTACTCGCCATGTGGCCAGGACAGCAGCCGCCCGGGGGCGAGCAGAACCCGCAGGACCCGCATCCCAACCCGTACCAGCAGCCGGGGTACCAGCAGCCGGGATACTCACAGCCGAATCCGTATCAACAGCCCGGCTACCAGCAGCAGCCCGGCTATCCGCCCCAGCAACCCTCGCCGCCCCAGCCGGGGCAGCAGGGGCAGCCCGGGCAGCCCGGATACCCGCAGCAGCCGGGCCAACCGGTCGGCCCGAACCCGTACCAGCAGCCCACCGTGCCGCAGTACGCGGTGCCCGGCGGGCCGGGACCGGGCGGGCCGGGACCGGGCGGCCCGGCCCCGTCGGGCGGCGGCAAGAAGACGACGGTGGTCGCGATCCTCGCGGCCCTGGCCGTGGTCGTGGCGGCGGGCGTCACCGGGTTCCTCGTACTCGGCGGGAAGAACGACGACGCCAAGGACACCAAGGCCGACGACCAGAAGCCGTCGGTGTCCGCGAAGCCGAGCACGTCCAGCCCCGCGGCCAATCCTCGCGACGGTTCCCAGGCCGCCAAGCCGCAGATCGCGGGCTGGAAGGTCGTCAGCAATCCGAAGTACGGGACGCAGTTCGACGTTCCGGCGGACTGGGAGGTGGAGAAGCCCGGCTTCTCCACGCTCTTCGAGGACAGGAAGAAGGGGGACGGTTCGCCGGTCTTCTCGTTCTCCGCCCCCGCGTACTACAAGTCGAAGTGGTGCTCGGAGGACACCGACCGGAACGGCGAGACCGAGGACACCAGCCTGGTCGGGACCGGCACCAAGGGCGCCAGGGGCGCGAAGGACACCCCGTCGTCCGCCGAGATCCAGGCGAGCAACCTGGTCTGGGCCGCCTACGCGCAGCAGGAGCCGGAGGCGAGGCTCAAGACGGTCCTCAAGACCAGCAAGGGCGCCCCCTTCACCACCACCTCCGGTTTGAAGGGCAGTTACTCGATCTCGACGGCCGCGGGTGTCACCAAGAAGGCCAAGTGCGAGACCGACGGCAAGGCGATCGCCTTCTCGTTCGTCAACACGCAGGGTGAGTACGCGACCTGGGTGGCGTACGCCGCCAAGGGTGTGCCGGACGAGGTCGCGGACGAGACCCTGAAGAAGATCATGGGCACGGTACGGCTGGCGGGCACCTCCTGACAGGACGTCACGCGGCCGGATAGTCGGTTGGCACGGAGGGTGACGGCGGGGATAGTCCTGGGGTGAGTGCTTCCGCAGGCGCCCCGGGCCGCCGAACCCGCCCCTCCCGCCGTCCTTTCCGCGGCCCCTCCCGCCGCCCCGCGTGGGCCGGCCGCAACTACACCCTCCTGACGGCCGCCGCGATCGTCACCAACCTGGGCAGCCAAGGGGCCCTGATCGCCGCCGCGTTCGCCGTCCTCCAGGCGGGCGGCGACGGCGGGGACGTCGGGCTCGTGGCCGCGGCGCGCACCGTACCGCTCGTACTCTTCCTGCTCGTCGGCGGCGCGCTGGCGGACCGCCTGCCGAGGCACCGGGTGATGGTCGCCGCCAACGCCCTCAACTGCGTGTCGCAGGGGGCGTTCGCGCTCCTCGTGCTCGTGGGCGAACCGCAGTTGTGGCAGATGATGGTCCTGGCGGCCCTGGGCGGGACCGGCCACGCCTTCTTCTCCCCCGCGTCCGAGGGCATGCTGCTGTCCAGCGTGAGCGGCGAACAGGCGGGCCGCGCGTTCGCCCTCTACCGGATGGCCATGCACGGGGCGGGGATGGGCGGCGCGGCCCTGGGCGGCGCGCTGATCGCGGTGTTCGGTCCGGGGTGGGTCCTGGCGGTGGACTCGGTCGCGTTCCTGGTGGCCGCGTCGTTCCGGGCCTTCCTCGACGTGAGCCACATCCCGGCGCGTAAACCGGGCGGCGGCATGATCTCCGATCTACGGGAGGGCTGGCGGGAGTTCGTCGGGCGGTCCTGGCTCTGGTCGATCGTCGTGCAGTTCGCGGTGGTCAACGCGGTGGTGATCGCGGCGGAGTCGGTGTACGGGCCGCTGGTCGCGGAGGAGGAGTTGGGCGGCGCGGGGCCGTGGGGCCTGGCGCTCGCCGCCTTCGGCGCGGGCACGGTGGTCGGCGCGCTGGTGATGATGCGCTGGCGCCCCCGGCGGCTGCTGCTCGCGGGCACGCTCTGCGTCTTCCCGCTGGCCCTCCCGTCGGCGGCGCTGGCGGTGCCGTTGCCCGTGCTGCCGCTGGCGGCGGTGCTGTTCCTGACGGGCGCCTCCGTGGAGGTGTTCGGCGTCTCGTGGATGACGGCGCTGCACCAGGAGATCCCGGAGGACATGCTGTCCCGGGTCTCGGCCTACGACTGGCTGGGCTCGGTCGGCATGGTGCCGGTGGCGGCGGCGCTCACGGGCCCGGCGGAGCAGGCCTTCGGCCGGGACGCGGCGCTGTGGGGCTGCTCGGCGCTGGTGGTGGTACTGACGGCGGCGGTGCTGACAGTCCCGGACGTACGCCACCTGTCCCGCCGTACGACAAAGGTAGCAACGTCCCCCGCTTCCCCCTCCCTCTCTCCCTCTCCCTCCTCAACCGATGCTGAAGGCACCGTCGGGCGGGCGGGGTGAGGGGACGGCGCCGGAGTCCCGTACCGCGGTCGCGTCCCCGATGAACGTGGCGAGGGACGCCCCATGCTCGACGCGGGCCGGGAACGCGTCGGAGGCGGTACGCCGGGCGAGTGCCGCCGTGTCGATGGCGGAGTGCGAGGCAACGAGCACGGCGTTGCCGAACCGGCGCCCGCGCAGGACACCGGGCTCGGCGATCAGCGCCAGTTCCTCGAAGACCTCCGCGAAGGTGGCCAGTTGGGAGCGGAGGAAGTCGAAGGGCGCGCCGTCGGCGAGGTTGGCGAGGTAGATCCCGTCGGTACGAAGGACCCGCTCGGCCTCGCGGGCGTACTCGACGGAGGTGAGGTGCGCGGGGATCCGCGACCCGCCGAAGACGTCCGCGACGATGACGTCCGCGGAGCGCTCCCCGGCCTGGGCGAGCCAGCCGCGGGCGTCCGCGTGGTGCACGGAGATGCCCGCGCCGGCGGGTATCGGCAGCTGCTCGGCGACCAGCGCCAGCAGTCCGGCGTCGGCCTCCACGACGTGCTGGGGCGAGTGCGGCCGGGTGACGGCCACGTACCGGGGCAGCGTGAGCCCGCCACCCCCGAGATGCACCACGGCGAGCGGCTCACCGGAGGCCGCGACGGAGTCGACGACGTGGGCGAGGCGGCGGGTGTACTCGAACTCCAGGTGGGTGGGCTCGTCAAGATCGACGTACGACTGGGGCGCCCCGTCGACGGTCAACAACCAGGCCCGCTCCCGATCGACGTCGGGCATCAACTTGGCGGTCCCGAACTCCACACCCCGCACCACGGGAATCAACTCACTCACCCCCCCATTGTGCGCACCCCAACCCACACCACCCACCCCAGCCCCCTCCAGCCCGCCGAGCCACCCCCAGCCCGTCCGGCGCTTGAGGACACCTTTCAAGCCGGTCCGGCGCTCAAGGCCCCCCACCCCAAACCACCCCCACCACCCCCACAACCCCACCCCCCTGAACCACCCCCGCCCGCGCAGCACCCGCACGGCGCCCCGGATCCAACACGTTGTGCCCGATCGCCTTCTTCGCCGCCGCCCCCGGCGTGACGACCTCCACCCGCGCACCCCCCGCGACCAGCGCCGCCGCCTGGCTCTGCGGCCCCGCGACCACCCCGCTCCCGGACCCGACGGGCGCGATCACGACCACCCGGTCGTACCCGGCCGCCAACTGCGCGTTCGCGGGCGAGTGCATCCCGCCGTCGATCCACTTCCGCCCCTCCACGGTGACCGGCGGCCACACCCCCGGCACCGCGCAGCTCGCCGCCACCGCGTCCACCACCGGCACCCCGCTCTCCCGGTCGAACGCCCGGAGCTCCCCCGTCAGCGCGTCCACGGCCGTGACCACAAGCGCCCGCTCCGGCCAGGAATCGACCATGATCCGCGACGCGATCACCGCCCGCCGGTCCGCCTCCGCCTCCAGCCCCGCCGCCGCGGCCAGCGCGTACCGGCCGATCCGCTGCCCGTACGCCTCCGGGGTACGGGACACGAGCATCGCGCGGGCGTACCGGAAGAGGACCGCCGGGCCGAGCCGCGCGGGCCGCTCGTCCCCGGGCGGAGCGAGCTGCCGCTCGTACAGCGCCTCCAGGTCATGCGTCCCGGCGGCGATCTGCGCGCCGACCACCGATCCGGCCGACGTGCCGACGATCAGATCCGCCGTGGTGAGATCCGTGCCGGCGAGGCGGAGGCCGTGCAGGACCCCGATCGTCCAGGCGACGCCGGTGATCCCGCCACCACCGAGGACCAGGGCCGTACGCGTCATGACTGCCGCCTCTCCCGCACCGGACCCACCGCTGGGTCCCAGAAGGAAGTGTCGCGCACGACTCCGGACCCCGTCTCCCGCCGCACAGCCGGCCCGGGAACCCCACTCCCCGTACAACAGCGACTCTCACAGCAACGACGAAACCGTCCCCGCCCCGACCGTCCGGCCGCCCTCCCGGATCGCGAACCCGAGCCCCGGCTCCAGCGGGATGTCGCGGCCCAGCTCCACGGTCATGGTGACCGTGTCGCCGGGGCGCGCGACCGCCGTGTCGCCCAGGTCCACGTCCCCGACCACGTCGGCCGTACGGATGTAGAACTGCGGCCGGTACCCGGTCGCCACCGGAGTCGTCCGGCCGCCCTCCCGCCCGGAGAGGATGTACACCCGCGCCGTGAAGCGCCGGCTCGGCACCACCGTGTCCGGCGCCGCCACCACCTGTCCGCGACGGATCGCGTCGCGGGGCATCCCGCGCAGGAGGAGCGCGACGTTGTCCCCGGCCTCGGCGGACTCCATCGGCTTGCCGAAGGTCTCCAGGCCGGTGACGGTGCTGGCCTGCGGCCCCAGGTCGCCGCCCAGGACCTGCACCTTGTCGCCCACCCGTACCGTCCCTCGCTCGATCGCCCCCGTCACGACCGTCCCCCGGCCGGTGATGGTCAGGACGTTCTCCACCGGCAGCAGGAACGGCGCGTCCGTGTACCTGACCGGGATCGGCACATACGTGTCGACCGCGTCGAGCAGCGCCTCGATCGACCCCGTCCAGCGCGGGTCGCCCTCCAGCGCGCGCAGCCCCGACACCCGGACGACGGGCGTCGTGTCCCCGCCGTACCCCTGCGAGGTGAGCAGTTCACGCACCTCCAGCTCGACCAGGTCCGTGAGCTCGTCGTCGCCCGCGTCGGCCTTGTTGAGGGCGACGACGATGTGGTCGACGCCGACCTGGCGGGCGAGCAGGACGTGCTCGGCGGTCTGCGGCATGATCCCGTCGAGCGCGGAGACGACGAGGATCGCCCCGTCGAGCTGCGCCGCGCCGGTGACCATGTTCTTGATGTAGTCGGCGTGGCCGGGCATGTCGACGTGCGCGTAGTGACGGGTGTCCGTCTCGTACTCGACATGCGCGATGTTGATGGTGATCCCCCGCGCCGCCTCCTCGGGCGCCCGGTCGATGCGGTCGAACGGCACGAAGGTGCCCGTCCCGCGGTCGCTGAGGACTTTGGTGATGGCGGCGGTGAGCGTGGTCTTGCCGTGGTCGACGTGGCCCATGGTGCCGATGTTGAGGTGCGGCTTGGTGCGTACGTATGCCGTCTTGGACATGATGGTGCGGTCCCTTCAAGGAACTCGAAGCGTGAGAGGGACCCCCTGGACTTGCCGACCCTCCCCCTACGGGGTCCGCCGGACGATCCGGGAAGGGTCAGCTTCGGGCGCCGCCGACGGGCGCCGCAGCGAGGAGAGCGGCAGCCTTCGGCGCGTCCGCGACTGCGGACGGCGCTGCGAGGAAGGCGTACCGGAACATGCCTCGATGTTCGTCCACACCGCCCGGCACGTCGAATGGTTTTCCACGCGAGGCACGGCTCACGACACGGCCAACGGACAAGTCTGACTGCTCACATCACACCGGTCCGTCACCTCTGATGCGGCGATCACACACGTTCGTCGGTTAGTCTCCCCGGATGCTCGACACCGCCACCCGGCCTGCGCCGGGCATCGCTGTCCGCTGCTCCAGGGCGTTGCGCTCGCCCTGGTCGCGGTTCGCTCTCCTTGTCGCGGTACTGGGCGCCGCCGGGACGCTGGTGCTGCTGTACGAACCGCAGAGACTCCTCTCGGAGGGCTGGCCGGCCCGGCTCACCGGGAGCGCGGCCGTAGTGTTGTTCGCGCTGGCGTACGGCGTGTGCGCGGTAGCGTTCGTCCCCCGCCCGCTGCTGAATCTCGGGGCGGGGGCCCTGTTCGGTACGGCGCTGGGACTGCCCGCGGCGCTCGCGGGGACGGTACTGGGCGCGGGGCTGGCGTTCGGCCTCGGCCGTTTCCTCGGCCAGGACGCGTTGCGGCCGTTGTTGCGGGGGCGCTGGATCGAGGCCGCGGACGGCCAGTTGAGCCGGCACGGGTTCCGCTCGATGCTGGCGGTACGGCTGTTCCCGGGCGTTCCCTTCGCGGCGGCGAACTACTGCGCGGCGATCTCCCGCATGGGGTGGGCGCCCTTCCTCCTGGCGACGGGACTCGGCTCGATCCCGAACACGGCGGCATACGTCGTCGCAGGCAGCCGCGCCTCCTCCCCGACGTCCCCGATCTTCCTGGTGGCCATGGGCTTCATCGTCCTGACAGGCGTAGGCGCATCAATCGTGGCCTGGCGCAAACGAGACGCCCTAAGAGGCAAAGACGCCTAAAAACAACCCAAGCCCACCCAGCAAACCCACCCAGCCCGGCCAACCCCAGCCCGTCCGGCGCTTGAGGACACCTTCAGCGCGTCCCCCAAGCCCCCACCCCCAACAACCGAGCACCGCGTCAGCGCACCCCACCCCAAAGATCCCCACTACCCGGCACCAGGAAAAACCGCTCCACCTCCCCACCGGTCACCCCGGCAAGCTCCCCCGGAACCCACCGCGGCGCCCGATCCTTGTCGATGACCTGCGCCCGGATCCCCTCCACCAGGTCCGCCGTGGCAAGAGCCGCACACGACGCCCGGTACTCCTGCTCCAGCACCGACTCCAGCGTCGGCAACCCCCGCGCCCGCCGCAACGAGGCGAGCGTCGCCTTCAGCGCGGTCGGCGAGCGCGTCAACAGCGTCTCGGCCGCCTCCTTCGCCGCCGGATGCCCGTCCCCGTACAGCCGGTCCACGATCTCCTCGACCGTGTCCGCCGCGTAACACGCGTCGATCCACCCACGATCGGCCGCGAGCCGCCCCTCCGGCGCGACGCCGGCGAACCGCGCCACCACCTCCCGGACGACGCCCTCCACCTGGACCCGCCCGTCCGCGAGCCCGCCCGCAAGCGCGCCGCGCAGCGCCTCCCCCAGCGCGTCCCGCACCCCCTCCAACCGGTCCGACGCCACGAAGTGGTCCGCCAGCCCGCACCACACCGCGTCCGCCGCCCCCACCACCACCCCCGTGAGCGCGAGATGGGTGCCGACCTCACCCGGCGCCCGGGACAGCAGATACGTCCCGCCGACGTCCGGGACCAGCCCGATCCCCGTCTCCGGCATCGCGACGGCCGACCTCTCGGTGACGATCCGCACCCCGCCGTGCGCGGACACCCCGACCCCGCCGCCCATCACGATGCCGTCCATGAAGGCGACGTACGGCTTCGGATAGCGCGCGATGTACGCGTTGAGCCGGTACTCGTCGCGCCAGAACGCCTCCGACGCGCCCCCACCCACCCGCGCGTCCTCGTAGATGGCCCGGATGTCACCGCCCGCGCAGAGCCCGCGCTCACCGGCCCCGGAGATGACCACCGCACGCACGTCATCGTCCCGCTCCCACGCGGCGAGGGCCTCGGAGATCCCCGAGACCATCCCGTGCGTCAGCGCGTTGAGGGCCCGCGGCCGGTTGAGGATCACCTGACCGACGCCCCCCTGGCGGTGGGTCAGGACATGCTGTTCGTCGTCCACGTTCCGTACGCCTTCTTCTTGAGAGATCGCGCCTTCGTCCTCAGACGTCACGCCCCGGCACCGGCCGCCCGAGCGCCTCGATGATCCGGTCGGCCGCCAGCGTCGGGGTCAACGTGCCGTCCCGTACACGCTGTTCCAGCCCGGGTGCCAGCTCCCGCACCTCGGGGTTCTCGCGCAACCGGTCCAGAAGGTGGTCGCGGACCATCGACCACGTCCAGTCGACCTGCTGGTCACGGCGTTTGCGTTCCAGCCTGCCGTCCGCCTCCAGGATCGCGCGGTGCTGCTCCAGCCGGTCCCACACCACGTCCAGCCCGGTGCCCTCCCGAGCGCTGCAACTGAGCACCGGCGGCGTCCAGGCCGCGTCCACGGGATGCATCAGCCGCAGCGCGCCCGCGAGTTCACGCGCGGCCGCGTGCGCGTCGTGTTCGTGCGGGCCGTCGGCCTTGTTGACGGTGATGACATCGGCCAGTTCCAGGACGCCCTTCTTGATGCCCTGGAGCTGGTCGCCGGTGCGCGCCAGGGTGAGGAGCAGGAAGGAGTCGACCATCCGGGAGACCGTGGTCTCGGACTGCCCGACCCCGACGGTCTCCACCAGCACCACGTCGTACCCGGCCGCCTCCATCACCACGATCGTCTCGCGCGTCGCCTTCGCCACCCCGCCGAGCGTCCCCGCGGTCGGTGAGGGCCGCACGAAGGCCTTCGGGTCGACCGCGAGGCGTTCCATCCGGGTCTTGTCGCCGAGGATGGAACCACCGGTCCTGCTGGACGACGGGTCCACGGCCAGCACCGCGACCCGGTGCCCGAGGCCGGTGAGCATCGTCCCCAGCGCGTCGATGAAGGTGGACTTGCCCACGCCCGGCACACCGCTGATCCCGATCCGGCGCGCCTTGCCCGCGTGCGGCAGCAGCTCGGTCAACAACCCCTGGGCGAGGGCCCGGTGGTCGGGCCGGGTGGACTCCACCAGCGTGATGGCCCGTGCGATGTACGCGCGCGAGCCGTCCAGGACACCCTTGGCGTAGCTGTCGAGGTCGATCCGTGGCGGCACGCGCTCAACCCTCGTGACCCAGCGCCGCGGTGAGCGCCTTGAGCAGATCGAGCGCCGCGTCCGGGATGACCGTACCGGGCGGGAAGACGGCGGCGGCCCCCGAGCGGTGCAGCTCCTCGATGTCCTGCGGCGGGATCACCCCGCCGACGACGATCATGATGTCCTCGCGGCCCTCGGCGGCGAGCCGCTCCCGCAGTGCCGGTACGAGGGTGAGGTGCCCGGCGGCGAGCGAGGAGACGCCGACGATGTGCACGTCGGCCTCCACCGCCTGCCGCGCCACCTCGTCCGGCGTCTGGAACAGCGGGCCGACGTCGACGTCGAAGCCCAGGTCGGCGAAGGCCGTGGCGATCACCTTCTGTCCGCGGTCGTGCCCGTCCTGGCCCATCTTGGCGACCAGGATCCGGGGGCGGCGGCCCTCCGCGCGCTCGAAGTCCTCGACCGCGGCGCGGGTGCGCTCGACGGCCGGGGAGGTGCCTGCCTCGTTCCGGTACACACCGGAGATCGTACGGATCTGTCCGGCGTGCCGCCCGTAGACCTTCTCCAGCGCGTCGGAGATCTCGCCGACGGTCGCCATCGCGCGGGCCGCGTCGACGGCGAGGGCGAGCAGGTTCCCGTCGAGGCCGGGGCCGGGCGGCGCCCCGGCCGCCGCGGTGAGGGCGCGCAGCGCGTCCTGGCAGGCGGGCTCGTCCCGCTCCTCGCGCAGCCGGCGGAGCTTGTCGAGCTGCTGGGCCCGGACGGACGAGTTGTCGACCTTGAGGACGTCGATCTTCTCGTCGGTCTCGACCCGGTACTTGTTGACGCCGATGACGGGCTGGCGTCCGGAGTCGATCCGCGCCTGTGTACGGGCCGCCGCCTCCTCGACCCGCAGCTTGGGGATGCCGGCGTCGATGGCCTGCGCCATGCCGCCCGCCGCCTCGACCTCCTCGATGTGCTGCCAGGCGCGCCGCGCGAGGTCGTACGTCAGCCGCTCGACGTACGCGCTGCCGCCCCAGGGGTCGATGACCCGGCCGGTGCCCGACTCCTGCTGGAGGAGCAGTTGGGTGTTGCGGGCGATCCGGGCGGAGAAGTCGGTGGGCAGGGCGAGCGCCTCGTCGAGGGCGTTGGTGTGCAGGGACTGGGTGTGTCCCTGGGTGGCCGCCATCGCCTCCACACAGGTGCGCGTGACGTTGTTGAAGACGTCCTGCGCGGTGAGGGACCAGCCGGAGGTCTGGGAATGGGTGCGCAGCGAGAGCGACTTGGGGTTCTGCGGGTCGAACTTCTTCACCAGCCGGGCCCAGAGGAGTCTGGCCGCGCGCAACTTGGCGATCTCCATGAAGAAGTTCATGCCGATGGCCCAGAAGAAGGAGAGCCGTGGCGCGAACGCGTCGACGTCGAGTCCCGCGCCCAGCCCGGCCCGTAGGTACTCCACCCCGTCGGCCAGGGTGTAGGCCAGTTCCAGGTCGGCTGTCGCGCCGGCTTCCTGGATGTGGTAGCCGGAGATGGAGATGGAGTTGTAGCGCGGCATCTTCCGCGAGGTGTACGCGAAGATGTCGGAGATGATCCGCATCGACGGCGTCGGCGGGTAGATGTAGGTGTTGCGGACCATGAACTCCTTGAGGATGTCGTTCTGGATGGTCCCGGCCAGCTTCTCGGGCGGTACGCCCTGCTCCTCGGCGGCCACGATGTACAGCGCGAGCACGGGGAGCACCGCGCCGTTCATCGTCATCGACACGCTCATCCGGTCCAGCGGGATGCCGTCGAAGAGGCGCCGCATGTCGTAGATGGAGTCGATGGCGACGCCCGCCATGCCGACGTCGCCGGTCACGCGCGGGTGGTCGCTGTCGTAGCCGCGGTGGGTCGGCAGGTCGAAGGCGACCGACAGGCCCTTCTGCCCGGCCGCGAGGTTGCGCCGGTAGAACGCGTTGGACTCCTCGGCGGTGGAGAACCCGGCGTACTGCCGAATGGTCCACGGCTGGTTCACGTACATCGTCGGGTACGGACCGCGGAGGTACGGCGCGATGCCCGGGTACGTGGACAGGAAGTCGAGCCCCGCCGTGTCGCGCGCGGTGTAGAGCGGCTTGACGGCGATGCCCTCCGGGGTGTCCCAGACGAGTTCGCTGGCGGCTTTGCCGGTGTGTTCCTCCACCGCCCCGCGCCATTGGTCCTCGGAGCCTGTCGCGGCGCCGGGGCCTAGTTCGATCTCCGAGAAGTCGGGGATTCCCATCACGCCACTCCCATCCGGTCGAGTACGGAGCCGAGGATCGCGACCGCGTCGCCGCCCGCGACGACGAACTGGTCCACCCCGGCCTGTCGGTACGTCTCCTCGTGCTCGCCGGGCCGTCCGGCGAGGTACACCCTGAGCGCGCCGGCCGAGACGAGGGCCCGCGCGACGGGCGCCGCTCCCTCGGCGTACAGCGCGTCGCTGGAGCAGATGCAGGCGACGCCGGCCCCACTGCGGGTGAAGGCGTCGGCCGCGGTGTCCGCGTCCACGGACGCCGGGTCGTGGACGGCTTCGATGCCGCCGGCCTGGAAGAGCCCCGCGGCGAACGAGGCGCGCGCGGTGTGGGCCGCGGCCGGGCCGAGCGCGGCGAGGAAGACGCGCGGCCTGGCCCCGGTGGCGGCGAGGTGCGCGTCCGAGCGGGCCCGCAGCGCCTCGAAGGCCTCGTCGCGGTGGACCACAGGCAGTCCCCCCGCCGCGCCGGGGGCGGTGGTCCCCGGTTCCTCAGGAGCGGGGTCGCGTACCACCGGTGCCTGGTCGAGCAGTGGGAACTCGCTGACGCCGGTGATCGGTTCGCGCCGCCGGGCCAGCCGCCCCGAGCGTTCCTCCCAGGTGGCCGCGAGCCGTTCGCCGATCAGCCCGTCGTGCAGGGCGGCCCGCAGCCCGCCGGCCCGCTCGATCTCCTGGAACCACGCCCAGGCCGCCCGCGCGAGGTCGTCGGTGAGCCGCTCCACGTACCAGGACCCGCCCGCCGGGTCGATGACCCGTCCCAGGTGCGATTCCTCCAGCAGGATCGTGGAGGTGTTCCGGGCGACCCGGCGGGCGAACGCGTCGGGCAGTCCGAGGGTGTGGTCGAAGGGCAGGACGGTCACGGCGTCGGCCCCGCCGAGCCCGGCCGCCAGCGAGGCGACGGTGGTGCGCAGCATGTTCACCCAGGGGTCGCGCCGGGTCATCATCACGGGTGAGGTCACGGCGTGCTGGCGCTGCGCCCGGGCGGCGGGCCCGGCACCGGCGACTTCGGCGACCCGCGCCCAGAGCCGTCGTGCGGCTCGGAGTTTGGCGATGGTCAGGAACTGGTCGGCGGTGGCCGCGTACCTGAACTCCATCTGCCCGCAGGCGTCTTCGACGGAGAGCCCGGCGGCCGTGAGGTCCCGCAGCCAGGCCACGCCCGTGGCGAGCGAACAGCCCAACTCCTGGGCATCCGACCCGCCGGCTTGGTGGTAGGGCAGCGCGTCCACCGAGACCGCGCGCAGCCCCGGGTACTCCCGGGCGCAGAGAGTGGCGAGTTCAGCGGCCTGCCCGACACCCTCCGCCGACTCCGCCCCCGTACGGGCGAGTTGGCCGTACGGATCGGCGCCGAGCGTCCCCGCCGCCTGATGCGGCGCCACCTCACGCTCCCGGTAGAGCCGCAGCAACGCGTGTGCGGCGGGGGCGAATTCGTCCCCGGCGTCGAGCGCGACCGGCGCCAGGTCGAGGAAGACCCCGTCGAGCGCGGTGCCGAGTGCGGACACCGGGACCCCGGCGGATCCCACGGCGAGCCAGAGCGAGGAGACCCCGTTCTCCAGATCGGCCAGCACCGCTTCGTTCGTCAGCGCGGGGTCGGTACGGGCGTGCCGCTGGCGTACGTCCCATCCGGCGACGGCGGCCCCCTCGGCCCGGCTGCCCCGGGTGAAGGGCGCGAACCCCGGGTAGCCGTCGGCCACCGGCGCGTCGTCCGCGGTGTAGAGGGGGGAGGTCGAAAGACCGTCCTGGAGCCGCGTCGACAGAGCTTCCTCGGCCGCCGCTCCCGCTGTCTCCCGGCCTGATTTGCGCAGGACACCCGCTACCAGGCTCTGCCACTCCTCGCGGGTCGCGTCGGGGAACTCAGCGGCGAGGGAGAGCCCGTCATCAGGCAGAACCGTCATGCTCAGATGTTATGACAGCCCGCTGAATGAGCAGCAGAGCGCGCCGCTGTGACCTTGCACTCCCTTGCCCGCCCCAGCGTATGCACCCGCCACGGTCGCCTTTCCGCACTCCTCGCCCCCTTCCCTAGCTCCCCCCGCGCACGGGCGCTTAGCACGCAGACGCTACGCTGCACCGGAAGCGACACGTGATCGCCGCCACTTGTTTTTCGGAACGGCGTCACCGATGCGGGTTGTTGTCGGCGGGTCACGGCCCCCAGCAGCGCCATGTCTCGCCGTGTCCGCACCGTCAGCCCTGTCCGCACTGTGAACGAAGAGCCAGCGTGACCAGGACCGCCCGCCCGTCCATATGATCCAATCCTCGTACCGCCCGTCAGCTCCCGCTCCGCCACTGCGCCGTGGTTCAGCCGGCCAGTGCACGATGATTCCTTGGATGGCGTAGCTCCTCATGTCTTGGTTCGAATCTTTCATCCTCGGGCTCGTCCAGGGGCTGACCGAGTTCCTGCCCATCTCCTCGAGCGCGCACCTGCGGCTCACCGCGGCGTTCGCCGGCTGGCACGACCCGGGGGCGGCCTTCACGGCCATCACGCAGATCGGCACGGAAGCGGCCGTGCTGATCTACTTCCGCAAGGACATCGCGAGGATCATCTCCGCGTGGTTCCAGTCGCTGACGAACAAGGCGCTGCGCTCCGACCACGACGCCCAGATGGGATGGCTGGTCATCGTCGGCTCGATCCCCATCGGTGTCCTGGGCATCACGTTCAAGGACCAGATCGAGGGCCCCTTCCGCGACCTGCGCCTCATCGCCACGACGCTGATCGTGATGGGCATCATCCTCGGCATCGCCGACCGACTCGCGGCCCGTGACGAGAACGGCGGCAAGCACCGCGCCGTCAAGGTCCGCAAGTCCCTCCAGGACCTGGGCGTCAGGGACGGTCTGATCTTCGGCATCTGCCAGGCACTGGCGCTGGTGCCGGGCGTCTCCCGCTCCGGTGCCACGATCAGCGGTGGTCTGCTGATGGGCTACACCCGTGAGGCCGCGGCCCGTTACTCCTTCCTGCTCGCCATCCCGGCGGTGCTGGCGTCCGGCGTGTTCGAACTCAAGGACGCCACCGAAGGCCACGTCTCCTGGGGCCCCACCATCTTCGCGACGATCATCGCGTTCATCGTCGGATATGTCGTCATCGCGTGGTTCATGAAGTTCATCACCACCAAGAGCTTCATGCCGTTCGTCATCTACCGGATCCTGCTCGGCATCGCGCTGTTCTTCCTGGTGGGCACGGACACCCTGAGCCCGCACGCGGGCGAGTCGGCGGGCTGACGGACCAGCACCCGCGGACGTACCCACCTCGGCGAGGGCCTCACCGTAGGGGCCACATCGTAAGAAGGGGGTTAAAACCCCCGGGATCCGAGTGTGAGCAAGGACGCTCCCCGATCGGTCACTTCGCGTCCCGGCTGCCCCTACGCTTGTCGTATGTCCTCTTCTTCCACTTCCGCTTCCGCGGTGTCCGGCGCCGTCGCGGCCAACGAGCGCATCCGTGCGCTCGTGGACGCGGCCGACGGTACGTGGCCTGCCGAGGCGTACGAGGTGCTGCTGCTCGAATGGGCCGCCGCCCTCCGCTCCGACGTGGACCGGGCCGCCTAGTTCGTCCATCCGTTCTTTCCCACCCCTCATCTCCGTCCTTTCCCAGCCGTCACCCCGGCCGTGCTCGCGGTACCACCCGAGCCGCCCCCTCACCGACGGCGATACCCTCCCCCGTGCAGCGACCCGACACGGTCCAGGTCACCCGGAACCGCGCCGCCCGGTTCTGCCCATGGCCCCAGCACGAGGAGACAGGGAAGACAGATGACAACTTCTGACATCAGGGAACCGGGCACCGGGGAAGCCGACACCACCGCCGAGGAGAAGGCCGGCCGGAACGCGGTACGCAGCCGAGCCAAGGGGATGTCGCACCACGAGGTCGCATCCGCCCTGGACGACTGCCGCGACCGGCTGCCGGAAGAGAGCGACGACGACGAAGTCACCTCACCCGACCCGGCCCACGCCCGCGCCCGCGCGGAGTTCGAGGAATGGGAACGCATCGAGGCACTCCTCGCAACCCACGCCGGCACCTACGACCCCGACACCGACGCCTTCGTCCAGGGCGGCCTCGCCGGCGAGGCGGACCGCCGGGCCGCCGAGCTGGCCGCGGCGGCCGACTCCGACGCGGCCGGGGACACCCTCCTGCGGGCGCTGTCCCGTGCCGGTGTCCTGGGCGGACCGCGCGGATCGGGTCCGTCCGCCGGCGACGACGCGGCGATCGCCACCCGGCTGGCCCAGGCCGACCCCGAAGCCGCCCTCGCGGTGAGCCGCTGGCTCGACACGGCGTCAGGCCACCTGCCTCCTTCCTGATGCGAACGGCGCCCCTGATGGCGTGTCAGTTCCGGGACGGGCCGATCACGGATCGTAGGCTGAGCCGACGGCCCGGCAGTCCCGGGCGTCGCCCCACGAGGACGCCACAGATCTCTGTGCCGAGCGCCTGACCTGCATGTGCGCCTCCCCCCACCACGACCCCGGAGGCGACAATCAGTTCCCGTTTCCTTACGCCTCGCGTCTTCACCAGCCTCCCCTTGGCGGGCAACTACACCGCCGCGGTCACCCTCGCCCTCCTCGCGCTGAGCCCGTTCCTCGTTCTCACGACGGCGCTGTCCCTCTTCCCAGAGATCCTCATGAAGGAACTGGACGCCAGCCGGTTCCAGTTGCAGCTCACGAGCGGACTCTCGAACGCCGGCTACGCGTTCGGTGCCGTGGTGGCCGCGGACCTCTTCCAGCGGCTGCCCGGACGCCACCTGTACATCTTCTGCGAAGGCGGCTTCGTGATCGCCTCGGTGCTCGCGCTGAGCGCCCAGGAAATCGGGCAGTTCATGGCCGGGGTCATCCTCCAAGGCCTGTTCACCGGCATGCTGCTCGTCCTCGCACTGCCTCCCCTCATCCTCACCCACGGTGTGGACCGTCTGCCGGCCACCGCCGCGGTCATCAGTCTCGGACTGTTCGGCATGGTCACCGCCGGTCCCGTGATCGGCGGACTGGTCGGCAGCTACAGCGGCTGGCGGCTGCTGTACACCTCCGTCGCCGTGCTGGCCGCGATCGGCCTCACCGTCGGCGCCATGACGTTCGAACCGAACGAACCACCCGCCAAGGGCGCCCGCTTCGACTGGACCGCCATCCCCCTCGCCTTCGGCGCCACCACGCTGCCGTTCTTCGGTGTCTCCTGGCTGTCGCGCGGCGCTTTCGGCGACTGGGAGTTCATCGCGCCGGTGGTGGTCGGCGTCGCCGTGGGCGCCCTCCTTCTGGTGAGTCAGTACAGCAAGACCAAGCCGTTGATGCCGGTGCGGCCGATCAGTAACACACTGCCGGTCACGGGAACGCTCAACGCCATGGTCGTAGGAGCCTCCTTCACCACCCTGCTGGAGCTGACGGAGGTCTACATGCTCCAGGTGTCCGGGTACTCCCCCGTGAAGACCGGACTCCTCATCGCCCCCCAGATCTTCGGCGTGGTCGCCTCCGCCCTCCTGTTCAAGAGGGTGATGGTCACCCGCTGGACGCCGTACATGGCGCTCTCCGGCCTCCTCAGCATCGTCATCGCCGCGGCGGTGCTGTTCGCCCTGACCCCGACGAACGCGACCACCGTCGTGCCCATCGTCGCGGTCCTCCTGGGGTACGGCGCCGGCGCCGGTGTGGTGCCGGGGCTGTTCCTGGCCGGTTTCTCCGTGACCGCGGTACAGATCGGTCCGACCTTCGCCCTCGTCGAGCTGCTCCGCTCCGAGGCCGCGTTCCTGATCGGCCCCGTCCTGGTGCACCTCGCCATGATCCAGAGCAGCTTCACCGACGGCTTCCGCCTCGCCCTGGTGATCATGCTGGCCTTCACCGCGGCCTCGGCCGTCCTCCTGCCGGGGCTGTTCCTGCTCGGCGGCGCCCGCCCGGAGCCGCCGAACCTCGAAGGCTGGATGTCCGGCACCTCTACCGGCTACCACTCCCCGCGGATCGCCAACAAGATCCGCAAGCCCCTGCCCGCGTCGTAGGCCCTTCGGTCCTACCGCTCTGTCCTCCCTATGGCCGCGAGGCTTTCCGGGGGCTCCACCGACCGGTCGGTGGAGCCCCCTCCCGCGTATATGAGGACGGAGCACCCGTCGGGTAGGCGGGACCTGGCCGTGCTCTCCTGCGGGTTCCCGACCGCGTTCGGTTCTTTCGCCATGAGCCGTTCCCCTTCGCCCGTGTCGGACGGTCGCCGTTGCGGCGCCTCACCGAGTAGACGTCGGACGGAGCCGGAATGTGAGCCGCGGATGCCCGGCGAAGAAATCCCGCGCCCGATCTCACGTTTTGCGTCGCTGCCGCGTCTACCCCATGTGAACGGCGGTCCGCTCGGGCTCGCCGCAGGTCCGGAAAAGGGAGCACGCCATGCGAACACTCAACAGTCACAGGCGGGAAGAGCACGCCCCGGTCACATCCGTTCGGCTTTTCTGAGGTGGCGACCTCACGTTCCGCGCCGCCGGTGCGTTTACCAGGTGTGACCAAGCCACCCTTCCAACAGATCGTGACCGAGTACGGTCCCATGGTGCTCCGCGTCATTCGCGCGGTCCTCGGGCCGGACGATGCAGAGGACGCCTGGTCGGAGACGTTCCTCGCAGCGATGAAGGCCTATCCCGACCTGCCTGCCGAGACCAACGTCGAGGCGTGGCTGGTGAGAGTCGCCCATCACAAGGCGATCGACGTCACCAGGGCCAACGCTCGTCGGGCGGCTCCGATAGAAGAGCTGCCCGAGCGTCCCAGCCGCATCGGAAGACCCCAGGACTGGGACGGTGACCTGTGGCAGGCCCTCAAGGCCCTGCCCGACCGTCAGCGCCAGGCGGTGGCGTACCACTACCTTGCGGGTCTCCCCTACAAGGAGATCGGCGCACTGACCGGCTGTAGTGCCGACGCCGCGCGGCGGGCCGCGGCCGACGGGATCAAGACCCTGCGCAACACCTACCCGAGAGATACCGACGAGATGGGAGTGGCCCGAAGGTGACCAACGCACCCGACCCTGAGACCGAGCGCCTGTTCGAGGCGCTGCCTTCCTACGACAACAACGCGCTGACCCGGCTGGAGGCCCGGCTGGCCGCGCAGGCGGAGGAGGCGGGCATCCTCGACGTCGCCTACCGCACCCTGGACACCCCGGCCGGCAATCTGCTGCTGGCCGCGACCGAAGAGGGCCTGGTGAAGGTCGCCTACGCGGTGCAGGACCACACGGCGGTCCTGCGGAAGCTCGCGGAGACGATCGGGCCGCGCATCCTGCACGCGCCCGCCCGGCTGGACGAGGCGAGTCGGCAGATGGACGAGTACTTCGCCGGACGGCGTACGCGATTCGACCTGGCGCTGGACTGGCGCTTGTCCAAGGGCTTCCGCCGAGAGGTGCTCAGCCACCTCGGCGAGATCGGTTACGGACACACCGAGAGCTACGCCGAGGTGGCCGTCGCCTCGGGCAGCCCACGGGCCGTCCGCGCGGTGGGCACGGCATGCGCCACCAATCCCCTGCCGGTTGTTGTGCCCTGCCACCGGGTGGTGCGCTCCGACGGGTCGGCGGGGCAGTACGTGGGCGGTGCGGATGCCAAGCACCTCCTTCTCACCCTGGAGACAGCGGCATGAACCCCACGACGAGAAGGAAGCACCGCGACGGCGCGGCGCCCACGGCCGGCACAGCTTGATCAAGATTCCGTCGCCGGACCCTGGGCTCTTGGCCTGGGGGCACACCTACCGGAGACTGGGACGATGACGCAGCGCGTGGAACTTGCGACACTCCTGGACCGGCTCGCCATCGATGAAGTGATCACGAGTTACGCGGTGGCCGTCGAGGACGCCGACTGGCCGGGGTTCCTCGCTCTGTTCGCCCCTGAGGGCCGCGCCGACCACACGGGGGCGGGTGGGATCGAGGGTACGGCGGACCAGGTGGCCGGGTGGCTGGCGGATGAGTTGCGGCCGTTCGCCGTGCGGCAGCTGCTGCTCGTCAATCGCCGGGTGCGCTTTCAGGACGCGGACGGTTACCCGGGCAATCACGCCGAGTTGACTGCTGGTTATCTCAGTCCCCTGCGGCGTGAATCGGGCGAGGACGTGATGTCCGGCGGCCGGATCGTGTTCGCTCTGCTGCGGGGGGACGCGGGCTGGCGGCTGAGCCGTGTGGTCGTCCAGGAACAGTGGCGGCGCGGTGGGGACGTTCCCGGCGGTGTGCCGGCCGCCGGTTGACCCTTCCGGTCCAGTCCCGGGTGTCTCCGACCGCTCCCCGGCCATGCCTGCTTCGGTCCTCGGCTTCGGGGGAAGAGACTGCTGAACAGGCAGGACGAGGAGGCACGGTATGCAGGCCCTGGCCGTCAGGCGCGCGGTGACCGCCCCGCGCATGACCTCACCCTGGTGGCGTGGCGCGGCTGCCGTCGTGGCGGGTGCGCTGCCCGCCCTGGCCTTTCCGGCTCCCTCACTCTGGTGGCTCGCGTACGGGGCGTTGGTGCCCTGGATGCTGCTGGTCCGGAGTGCGCCCACGGCGCGGCGCGCGGCGGTGGACGGCTGGTTGGGCGGCCTCGGTTTCATGCTGTTCGTGCACCACTGGCTGATGCCCAGTCTCAATGTGTTCATCGTGATAGTGGCCGCGCTGCTCGGGCTGTTGTGGGCACCGTGGGGGCTGCTGGTGCGTTCGATGCTCGGCGGGGTGCCGTCCGCCGGGCGGGCGGTGGCCGCTGTGGTCGTGGTGCCTTCGGGGTGGCTGATGGTCGAACTGGTCAGGTCCTGGGAAGGACTCGGCGGCCCCTGGGGGTTGCTCGGGGCCAGCCAGTGGGAGGTCGCGCCGGTGCTGCGACTCGCTTCGGTGGGCGGTGTGTGGCTGGTGAGCCTCCTCGTGGTCGCGGTGAACACCGCGCTCACGTTGCTGATCGCGGTGGCCGCCGCCCGGACGGTGGCGGCGGTGGGACTTGTGGTGTGCGCGCTGGTCCTGGGCAGTGCCTGGACGTGGGCGCCGAGGCCTGAGCGGTCGGGGCAGGCGAGGGTCGCGGTGGTCCAGCCAGGGATCATCTCGGGCCCCGGTTCCCTGGAGCGGCGGTTCACCCGCAACGAGGCCCTCACGCGGACGCTCGCCGGCCAGGACCTGGACCTGGTCGTGTGGGGGGAGAGCGGTATCGGCGCCGATCTGGGCCGGCGTCCCGATCTGGTGGCGAGGCTGGCCGCGCTCTCCCGCACGGTCCGGGCCGATCTGCTGGTCAACGTCGACGCCCGTATCAGGGCGGAGGGCGCCGGGATCTTCAAGCGGAGTTTCCTGATCGGGCCGAAGGGGCCGACGGGTGACACCTACGACAAGATGCGACTGGTGCCGTTCGGCGAGTACATCCCCGCCCGTTCCGCGCTGGGGTGGGCGACGTCGGTGGGCAAGGCCGCCGGCGAGGACCGGGTGAGGGGGACGCACCAGGTGGTCATGACGCTGCCGCCAGGGCCGTCGGGAGACGGGCTGCGGTTCGGTCCTCTGATCTGCTTCGAGACGGCGTTCCCCGACATGAGCAGGCGCCTGGTGCGGGACGGGGCCCAGCTGCTCGTGGGCCAGTCGTCCACCTCCTCGTTCCAGGGGAGTTGGGCTCCGGAGCAGCACGCCTCGCTCGCGGCGCTGAGGGCCGCCGAGACGGGCCGGCCGATGGTGCACGCCACGCTCACGGGTGTGAGCGCGGTGTTCGGACCGGAGGGCGAGCGCATCGGGGAGTCGATCGGTACGGAGCGCAGCGCCGCAGCGGTCTTCGGCGTCCCGCTGGCCCGTGGCACCACGCCGTACGTGCGGTTCGGCGACTGGGCGGTGTACGCGGCAATCGGTGTTCTTGTGGCGCTGGGACTGGTGCGGGGCGGGCGTCGGCTCAGGCGGCCTGCTCCAGCACCTGCCGTACCACTCGCTCGCACAGCTCATGACTCAGCAGAGCGTCCCGCGCGCTGAGGGTCCTGCCCTCCCGGACGGCGTCGAGGAACGTCAGGACACACTGCTCGATGCCCCGCTGGCGGGGCACCGGCACCCAGTCGCCGCGCCGCCGGACGCTCGGCTGGCCCTTGTGGTCGATGATCGTGGCGAGATCGTGGACGGCCCGCTTGGTGTCCTGTCCCGACACCTCGAGGATCTCCTCGGTGGAGCCGTTCAGCCGGTTCATCATCCCGATGGCGGTGAAGCCGTCACCGGAGAGCTGGAGCACGACGTGGTGCAGCAGTCCGTCACGCATCCGGGCCCGTACATCGGTGTGCTCGACAGGTCCTGGAACCAGGAAGCGAAGGGTGTCCACCACATGGATGAAGTCGTCCAGAACGAAGGTCCGGGGGTCCTCGGGCAGGCCGACACGGTTCTTCTGGAGGAGGATCAGGTCACGCGGGTGCTCCAGGAGCTGGGCGTAGCCGGGGGCGAAGCGCCGGTTGAAACCGACGGCGAGGCTGACTCCGCGCGTTTCGGCGAGCTCCACGATCCGCTGCGAGTCGGCGAGTTCGTAGGCGATCGGTTTGTCGACGTAGGTCGGCACTCCCGCGTCCAGCAGCCGGGTGGTGATCTCGGCGTGGGCGGCGGTCGGTGCGTGGACGAACGCGGCGTCGAGGCCCTGGGCGAGCAGCGCGTCGAGGTCGGTGTGGCAGTGCGCCGCGGGGATGCGATAGGTCTCCGCCGTCCTCGCCAGGGTGGCGGGGGTGCGGGTCTGGAGGTGCGGTTCGACCCCGGGCAGGGTGGTCAGCACCGGCAGGTACGCCTTCTGCGCGATGTCTCCGAGCCCGATGCAGCCGACCTTCACGAGTACCTCCCGGTGCCTCTTGGGCACGCTTTCGACCATTGATCCGCTCTCCGCGCAGCATACGGGTGCCGCCGCCCCGGATAACCCGTGGCCGTGGGAGCGGGCAGTACGTGAGGATGACCGCCATGACCACATCACCACGCTCAGAACCCTCCACCGTCGCCGGCGAGCGAGAGATGCTCGAAGGCTGGCTGGACTATCACCGCGCCACCCTCGCCTCCAAATGTGAGGGGCTCGACGACGCGCAACTGCGCCAGCTCTCGGTGGCCCCTTCGGAGCTGAGTCTGCTCGGGCTCGTCCGGCACATGGCCGAGGTCGAACGCGGCTGGTTCCGCAACACCATCGCCGACGAGAAGGCGGATGGGATCTTCTTCGACGACGCCGACCCGGACGGAGACTTCCATACCGGTGAGAACGACACGTACGCCGAGGCGTACGCCGTCTGGCAGGCGGAGATCGCCCACGCCCGCGAGGTGGCCGCGCCGGCCGGGCTCGACGACCACGGTGCCGGCCGGGTGAGCCGGCACACGGGTGAGCCGTACAACCTCCGGTGGGTCTACACCCACATGATCGAGGAGTACGCCCGGCACAACGGCCACGCCGACCTCATCCGGGAGCGGATCGACGGCGCGACGGGCGAATGACCCCGGGCGCGCCCGCTCAGGCGCCGCCGCGCCGCTGAGCTACCGCGCCGGCGGGCTAGCCGGCTACGAGGCCGTTGGCGCCTGGTGGGCAACAGGCGTCCGGCTCTCACCCGTACGGGCCAATCTTCGCGCGTGCGCTCGCTCAACGGCCCCGCCGACCAGCAGAGTTGCGCGGGTGTACCGAACGAGAAGCGCGGCGATGTTCATGATGGGAATGGCGGTCACGACCGTCTCCGGATGTGTGGCGGTGGATCCGGGAACGGCGACCGTACCGCGCCCGGAGACGCGCACGCCGGCGGCGCGGCCCGAGGTGGAGCCGCAGATCGTCCAGGCTCCGGCACGGGAGGCGCTGGACGCGGTCCTTCCCGTACCGGAGCGGAAGCCGGCCCCCGCTACCCCGCCCGACACCGGCCGGACGGGGCGCGCCCAGCCGGACACCCGGTCCGTCCACCGTCCGAAGGCCCCGCCCGCCAAGCCGAAGCCGAAGCCCCGCGAGCAGCCGGAGGAGCGCCGGCGGACCCTGCCCACCGGTACCCCGCACCTCATCAGGAACGTGTGCGCCCTCGGCGAGACGTACGGAAGCTGGTCCGAGGACAGTCCGCAGGCGCGGATCTGCCGCGACGCCTACGGGTACTGACCGAGCAGCCGCTCCAGGCGGTCGATGCCGGCCCGTACCCCGTTGCCGTACCCGTCGGCTCCCGAGTCGCCCAGGACGTCGGCGGCGGTGCGTGCCCGGTCCAGGTGGAGCCGGGCCGCCTCGGGGCGTTGCAGTTTGAGGTAGTCGGCGGCGAGGTTCAGATGCAGCGTGGGGTAGAACGCACGCATCTCCGGGGAGGTCCCCCGCGCCTCCCCCGGCGCGGAAGCGGAAGGGGCCCGCCGGTCCGACTCCTCGGCGCCCTGTCCGTCGGCGGCGGTGAGGGCGCGCAGGTCCCAGGCGAGTTCGTCGCCGGCGTCGTCCTGGGTGTCGGCCATGTAGTGCGCCAGGGTGCAGCGCTGGAGCGCGTCGCCCGTCTCGCCGATCTCCGCCCAGAGGGCGCCGAAGCGGTTGCGGGCCTCCTCCCGGTCTCCGCCGTGGAGCAGCATGACCGCCTGCCCGATCCTGGTCATGAAGGTGTCCCCCGACGCCTCCCGCTGCTCCGTCACGATCGCCTCCGCTGCCCGTCCGAGAATGCCGACGAACCCGACGCTAACCCCCATGACGGACAATCGCCCTCAGGCTCGGGCGCGAAGCCCGAGCCTGTCCGCAGGTCAGCCGAGGTCGGGGATGCGCCAGTCGATGGGGTCGTGCCCCTGGGCGGCGATCGCCTCGTTGATCTGGGTGAAGGGACGGGAGCCGAAGAACTTCTTCGCCGACAGCGGGGACGGGTGGGCCCCCTTCACCACCACGTGCCGCTCCTCGTCGATGAGCGGCAGCTTCTTCTGCGCGTACGCCCCCCAGAGGACGAAGACCGCCGGGTCGGGACGCTCGGCCACGGCGCGGATCACCGCGTCGGTCACCTTCTCCCAGCCCTTCCCCTTGTGGGAGTTGGGCTCGGCCTCGCGGACGGTCAGCACCGCGTTGAGCAGCAGGACACCCTGCTCGGCCCACGGCATCAGATAACCGTTGTCCGGCACGGGGTGGCCGAGCTCCTCCTTCATCTCCTTGTAGATGTTCCGCAGGGAGGGCGGGGTCTTGACCCCGGGGCGCACGGAGAAGCACAGGCCGTGGCCTTGGCCCGCGCCGTGGTACGGATCCTGGCCCAGGACGAGCACCTTCACCTTGTCGTACGGAGTGGCGTCCAGGGCGGCGAAGACCTCGTCACGCGGAGGGTAGACCGGCCCCTTCTCCCGCTCCTCCTCGACGAACTCGACGAGCTCCTTGAAGTAGGGCTTCTGCAGCTCGTCGCCGAGGACGCCGCGCCAGGACTCGGGCAGCATGTCGGTGTCGGTCACGTCAACAACCTCCGGTAAGGGATCACTTGTGGCACCGAACCTACCGGTGACCACTGACAACGGCCCTACCAGCTCGCTTTGCGGTTCAGCTCCCACATCTGCATGACCGTCTGGGGATCGAGCGCCCGCTCCCCGCCCCCGATGTCCTCGCCCGCCGCGACGTACAACTTCCCCTGCCACAGCGGCAGCAGCCGCACGTCCTCGACGAAGATCTCCTGCGCGCGCTCGAACTGCCGCGTGACCGCGCCCCGGTCGCTCACCTTCCGCGACTGCGGCAGCAGCTCCTGGGTGATCTCGTCGCTCTCGTACGGAGTGCTCAGCGCGTTGTTCTTCCCCACGAAGGGGGCGATGAAGTTGTCGGGGTCGGGGAAGTCGGGGAACCAGCCACGACCGAAGGCCGGGTACCGCCCCTTCGTGTAGCCCGCCTGGAAGTCCTTCCAGGGCTTGCCGTGCAAGGTGACCTCGAACAGCCCGGACGCCTCCAGCTGCCGCTTGATCTCCTTGAACTCCGCCGCCGTGCCGGAGCCGTAGCGGTCCGTCGTGTACCAGAGCGTCAGCGGCACCGGCTCGGTGATGCCCTCCGCCAGCAGGAGCGCCCGCGCCTTCGCGGTGTCCGGTTCGCCGAACTGGTCGAAGAAGCTGGTCGCGTGGCTGGCGATGCCCTTGGGCACCATCGAGTACAGCGGCTCCGCCGTGCCCTGGTACACCTTGGCGACCAGGGCGTCACGGTTCACGACCTGCGCGATCGCCTTGCGTACCGCGAGCTGCCCCACGGCCGGGTCGGTGGGGTTGAACACCAGGTAGCGGATGTCCGCGCCGACCGTCTCGACCAGCTGGAGATCCTCGTTCTCGGGCTTCTTCTGTTCGAGTTCGACCACGTCCTCGGAGGTGAGCCCCCGGTAGATGACGTCGATCTTCCGCTTCTTCAGGGCGTCGAACAGGACGGCCGAGTCCTTGAAGTACTGGATGGTGACGCCCTTGTTGCGGCGGTCCGCGAACCCCTTGTACGAGGAGTTCTGCACCAGGTCCGCCTTCGACCCCGGGGTGTACGAGGTGAGCGCGTACGGCCCCGAGCCGCTGACCTTGCCGTCCTCCCGCAGTTTGTCGGCGGGGTACTCGGCGGGGTCGACGATGGACATCGCGGGAGTGGCGAGAATGAACGGGAACGTCGCGTCCGGCTTCTTCAGCCGGAAGGTCACGACGTTGTCGCCGGTCGTCTCGACCCTGTCGAGCGACTCCAGCAGACCCGCCGGACCCCCTTGTACGTTGATCGCGCGAATGCGGTCGAAGGAGTGCTTGACGGCCTTCGCGTCGAGTTTGTAGCCGTTGGAGAACGTCAGGCCTTCCCGCAGTGTGCACCGGAAGACCCGGTTGGCGTTCGGGTCGGCGAAGGCGCAGTTCCGCGCCGCGTCGGGCTGGGGGTACGAGCTGTTGGTGGGGAAGCTCAGCAGTGTCTGGAAGACGTTGCGGAACAGTTCCCACGAGTTGTCCCACGACGCCGCGGGATCGAGCGTGCTCGGCTCGCTCGTCGTACCGACGGTTATTCGCCGGCCGTCCTCACCGTTCTCGTCCGGGAGCAATCCGCATCCCGTGAGCAGGGACAGGGACGCGAGGGCCGAGGCAGCCTGTCTACCGGTCCGGTTGAACACCGCGCACACTCCTAGTTCAGCCATGGATCGGCAGACCATACCGCAATGCCCCATCCGGTCAACATGTTGATCAGATGGGGCAGTTGGGCAGTTCTGCGGCACCGCGTGTCAGCTGACTCCGGCGTTCAGGAAGATGCCCCCGTCAACCACCAGGGTCTGGCCGGTGATCCAGTCCGACTGGTCCGAGGTGAGGAAGGCGGCGGCCCCGCCGATGTCCTCGGGCACACCGAGCCGGCCGAGCGGGTACGAGGCGGCGGCCTCGGCCTCGCGCCCCTCGTACAGTGCCTGCGCGAAGCGCGTCTTGACCACCGCGGGCGCGATCGCGTTGACCCGCACCACTGGCGCGAACTCGTGGGCCAGCTGGAGTGTCAGGTTGACCATGGCGGCCTTGCTCATGCCGTACGCGCCGATGAAGGGGGACGCGGAGATACCGGCGAGCGACGCGATGTTCACGATCGCGCCGCCGTTCGCCTTCTGCCAGAACTTCCAGGTCAGTTGGGCGAAGCCGAGTGCCGAGACGACGTTGGTCTCGAAGACCTTGCGGGCGACGTTCAGGTCCAGGTCGGCCATCGGGCCGAACACCGGGTTGGTACCTGCGTTGTTGACGAGGAAGTCGATACGGCCGAAGGCCTCCATCGCGCGCTCGACGGCGATCACCTGGTGTGCCTCGTCGTGGGCCTTGCCCGGCACACCGATGGCGCGGTCCGCGCCGAGGCGCTCCACGGCCTCCTTGAGGGCGTCCTCGTTGCGGCCGGTGATGCACACGCGGTCGCCGCGTGCCACCAGCGCCTCGGCGACGCCGTAACCTATGCCGCGGCTCGCCCCCGTGATCAGCGCGACCTTGCCGCTGTCCCGGGGCCGGTCGCCGGGCGTCCGGTCGGCCTGTGCCTGCTCGTCCTGCGTCTGTTGTGTCATGTCCGTGATCCCTGTTCCCGAGCGTCTGCGTGCGTCAGCGTCCCCGTGCGCCTGCCGGCGTGACGGCCTACCCGTGCCTGCCGGTGTGACGGCCTAGTTGAGCGGCCCTCCGGCCACGTACAGCACCTGACCGGAGACAAAGCCCGCTTCCTCGGCGGTGAAGAAGGCGATGGCGTTCGCGATGTCGTCCGGGGTCCCGACGCGCTGGACCGGGATCTGGGTGGCGGCGGCGGCCTGGAAGTCGTCGAAGTCCATGCCGACCCGGGCGGCGGTCTGCGCCGTCATCTCGGTGACGATGAAGCCGGGAGCAACGGCGTTGGCGGTGATGCCGAACTTGCCCAGTTCCTTGGCGAGGGTCTTGGTGAAGCCCTGGAGCCCGGCCTTGACCGCGGCGTAGTTGGCCTGGCCGCGGTTGCCCAGCGCGGAGCTGGAGGAGAGGCTGACGATACGGCCGAAGCCCGCGTCCACCATGTGCTTCTGGCAGGCCTTCGCCATCAGGAAGGCGCCCTTGAGGTGCACGTTCACCACGGTGTCCCAGTCGGACTCGCTCATCTTGAAGAGCAGGTTGTCCCGCAGGACGCCGGCGTTGTTGACGAGGATCGTCGGGGCGCCCAGCTCGGCGGCGACGCGGGTGACGGCCGCCTCGACCTGCGCGCTGTCGGACACGTCGCAGCCGACGGCGAGCGCGGTGCCGCCCGCCGAAGTGATCTTCTCGACGGTGTCCTTGCAGGCCGCCTCGTCCAGGTCGAGTACGGCGACGGCACGGCCCTCGGCCGCCAGTCGTACGGCGGTGGCGGCGCCGATGCCCCGTGCCGCCCCGGTCACGACCGCGACGCGCTGCTCAGTGGTGGACATGCATGTTCTCCTCGCCCTAGGGACCCGCCGAATCTCGGTCGCCGGCCTCGATCACCGGCCCCGATCACTGAGCAACCGCTTAGTAGCTTCAGCAGACGAGACGCTAGAAGCAGCGGCACTCGGTGTCAACGCCCGACGCCGCCGACCGTCCGATCGGCCGAGAACGATCGGCGGTCAGCGGTCAGCGGTCAGCGGTCAGCGGTCAGCGACGATCGCGACGGTCAGCGGACCAGCAGGTCGAGCAGACGCGCCGTCTCCGCCTCGGGATCGGCCGTCAGGCCGGTGTGCACCGGCCCGGGCTGTACGACGGTCGAGCGCGGCGCGATCAGCCAGCGGAAGCGCCGCCCGGCGTCGTCCCCGGCCGCCTGCCCCGCCCCCGTACCGCCGCCGCAGACGCTCTCGACGGCACGCAGGGCCGCCCGTACCCCCACCACGTCGGCACCGGGGTCGAGGGCCTTCAGCTTGGCCTCGTCGAGGTGGGTCCTGGCGGCGACGTACGACGCGGCCCGGCAGTAGACGAGCACCCCGGCGTTGAAGCACTCGCCGCGCTCCATGCGCGGGACGACGCGCAGCAACGCGTACTCGTAGACGTCCCTCTTGCTCACTTGACGCCATCCTTGTCGTTCGTGCTCTTCGCCCGGTCGGGCCGGGGGGTCAGCCGGTCGGCGAGCCAGCCCGGCGCCTGGGAGGGCCGGGTCCTGGCGGGCGCGTCGAAGACGATGCGTTCGTGGATGCTCGCGGCGCGCGCGAGCAGCGGCTCCGCGTAGGCGCGGCGCAGCGCGTCGGTGGTGTCGAAGCCGGGCTCGCCGGCCAGCCACTCGTCGGGGACGTCGGCGACGACCGCGGCGAGCAACTCCTCGGTGACCAGCGGGGCCAGGGCGGCGGCGGCCGACGCGATGTCGGGCGCGAAGGCCGCGAGGGCGTGGTCGGAGGCGTTGTACGGCTTGGCCGCGGAGGCCTGGGCGGTGGGCCAGTTGTGGTGCCAGATCATGGTGGCGCCGTGGTCGATCAGCCACAGGTCCCCGTGCCAGACGAGCAGGTTCGGGTTGCGCCAGGACCGGTCCACGTTGTTGATCAGCGCGTCGAACCAGACGACGCGCCCCGCCTCCGCCGCGTCCACCTCGTACGCGAGCGGGTCGAAGCCGATCGACCCGGGCAGGTAGTCCATGCCGAGGTTGAGGCCGCCGCTGGCCTTGAGCAGGTCCTGCACTTCCTCGTCCGGCTCGGAGAGTCCGATGACGGGATCGAGCTGGATGGTGACGAGTTCCGGTACGCGCAGCCCCAGCCGGCGGGCCAGCTCACCGCAGATGACCTCGGCGACCAGGGTCTTGCGTCCCTGGCCCGCGCCGGTGAACTTCATGACGTACGTGCCGAGGTTGTCGGCCTCGACGATCCCGGGCAGCGATCCGCCCTCCCTCAGCGGGGTGACGTAGCGGGTCGCGTTGACTTCTGTGAGCATCTTTCCCAGGCCACCCGTCTCTTCAGGCTTGCGATCCGCCGTCGGTGCGTCCGTCGGTGCGTCCGTCGCTTCCGGTCCGGCCTCCGACCTCAGGCCTTCGCATGAAGTGATCATAGTAACCGAGGGTGATCGCAAGCCGGGAACGAAGGGGCGAGGGGGCGAGCGGGATTACAGGTTGTCGGTGAAGAGGAGTGCGTCGGGGCTGCCTTTGCCCAGCTTGCTCAGCACGTCCTTGGTGGAAGCGGTCTCCAGGAAGCCGGCGACCTCGGCCGGAGCGGCCGTCGGGTGCGCCTCCTTGTAGAGAACGGCGACCCCCGCCACGTGAGGGGCGGCCATGGAGGTGCCGTCCAGCGTGACGGATCCGCCGCCGAGCTTGGCGGAGAGGATGTCCTCGCCGGGGGCGTACAGGTCGACGCACGTGCCCCAGTTGGAGAAGTCGGCCTGCGCGTCCCGCCGGTCGGACGCCCCCACCGTGACCGCCTTGGGGGCGGAGGCGGGGGAGACGCCGCAGGCGTCCTTGGCGCTGTTGCCCGCCGCGAGGACGGGCAGGACGCCCCTGTCGTGGAGGGCGTTCGTGACCTGGTTGAGCGCTGTCGACTTGTCGCCACCGACGGAACCGTTGAGGACGGCGGGCTGGACGGCGTTCCTGGCGACCCAGTCCAGGCCCGCGATCACCCCGGAGTTCTCGCCCTGGCCCTCACAGTTCAGGACGCGCACGCTGACCAGGTTGGCCTTGCGGGCGACGCCGTACGTCGTGCCCCCGACGGTTCCGGCGACATGGGTGCCGTGGCCGTTGCAGTCGGCGCCCCGCCTGCCGTCTCCGACGGCGTCGAAGCCGAACGTGGCGCGCCCGCCGAACTCGCTGTGCCCGTAGTCGATGCCGGTGTCGAGAATGTACGCGTTCACCCCGGCCCCGTCGCCCGCGGTGGTGAACGTGCCGTCGAGCGGCAGCTTCCGCTGGTCGACACGGTCCAGACCCCAGGTCGACGCCGGGCCGAGGGTGGTACGGGGAGGAGCGGCGGCAGTGCGGGAAGGAAGGGCGGCGGTACGGGGCGGAACGGCGGCCGTCATGGACCCGGACGCGGAGACCTTCGCGTCCTCCTCCACCGACGTCACACCGGGGGCCTGGCGGATCAGCCTCAGCTCGATCGGGGTGAGCGGTACGGCGAAGCCGTTGAGGACCTTGCTGTAGAGGAAGTCCGGCTTCACCCCGAGCTTCCGGGCGGCCGCCGCCGGGTCGACGAGCGGGTCGAGGGTGACGATGTACTGGCCGGGCACCGGGTCGGCCGCATGGATGAGGGGCGCGGGTTCCGGCTGCCGCGCGGCGGAGACCCCGGCCGCGCCGGCGCTGTGGGGACCCGCCAGGGCGAAGGCGGCGGTGACGGCGGTCGCGAGAGCGATCTTGAGGCGAGTGTTCACAGGGCGAGGCGATCATGGGGAAACGGTCACGGCAAGAATCGTCCCCGGCAGGCCGCGCCGCGCCCCGGGTATCACCGCAATGCGCTCCCCCATCCGGCCCCTCCCCGTCGCCCTCGCCCTCCCCGGCCGGGGTCCCCGGCGGCAGGCGTGCGGCGCGGTCACCCGATGGTGAAGCCGGCCGCCTTCGTGTCCAGCGTCGTGGCCCCGTCCTTGGCGGTGACCAGAACGGCGACGTGCCAGGCACCGCGCGGCGACGTCTCCGCGTCGGCGCTGGTGACCGCCGTCGTGTACGTGCAGCGCACGGTGTCCTCGTCCAGAGACGTGCACGTGGCCGACTCGGCGGAAGCCATGTCCTTGGTGGTCAGCCCCTTCTCCGCGAAGGACGACTTCGCCGGCCAGGCCAGGACCTTCACGCCCTTGAGTCCGGAGGACGGGGAGACCTCGGTGGTGAAGGTCAGGGACCCGTCACGCGCGCCGTCGGGGGCGGCGTACCGGGCCGTGCTGTGGGCGAGTGAAGGCGCCGACTCCCCCGCGTAGGCGAGCGCGACGGCCCCGCCCCCTCCGAGAACCACGACGGCGGCGGCCAGCGACAGAACGGTACGACGGGGCATCAGAGGTTCTCCAGAATCGTCTCGGCGGGATCAAACCGGCGCTCTCGGCCGCGCCGCCTCACCGATACTCGCCTCCCGGCGCGCGCCGGGCATGAGCACTCACACTCAGGCCGACCTGAGTAGGTGGTACGCGGAGGGCGTCCCGCGCCTCTCGCAGTGGGCGGACCGGACCCTGACCGGGAATCGGGGCCGCGCCGCTGTCATGTGGCCGCCCCCTTTCCTCCCCTTCTTCATCGAGGGCATGAGAGCCTCCTCGACCGAGGAGGCGGCGGCCCGGAGACGGGAGGGCCGGACGATGGAGATCGTGGTGGTGATGGTTCTGATGGGGGTCGGCCAGGCGGTCAGGAAGCTGGTCAAGAGCGTGACCGATCGTCACCGGGCCGAGGCGGAGGCCACCGTGATCGTTGCCCAGGGCTGGGCGGACGGGGTCCGGACCACGGCTCAGGCGGAAGTGATACGGGCCAGGTCCGGCGAGACCCGGCGCGCTGGTGAGGCCGCGGCCGAGGATCTCGTAACACCCCGTATCAAGGGCAAGGGCGCCCGCTCTTCCCGGTGAGGGAGACCGGGCCGTTCCCGATCCGCGGGACGGCCCGGGGCCTCGGACGGGAACCGGCGGGAGCCCGGTCGCGGTGGGTAAGGAGTAGTGGGGGACGGGAAAGCGGGGGGAGGAGAAGTGGTGGGTGAACAGGAGGGCGAGGACATCTCCCGGGGCGTGGAGGCCATGTACCGGGACAAGGGCGAGGATCTGTTGCGCGTGGCGCGCAAGCTCCTTACGGAGAAGGGGATCTCGGCGAGCAGGCTCAGTGCCGAGGATCTGGTGCAGGACGCGCTCGCGGTCCTGCTGGTCAATGTCGGCGAGAAGAGGCTGAAGGTCGAGAAGCTCGACGGATACGTCTATGTGGTCATGCGCAACAAGGTCAGGGACGAGGCCCGGCGACGCGGTACGGCCGACCCGGTGGACCTGACGGCCTATCAGGTCGAGAGCCGGATGCGTCCGTTGCACGTCTCCGAGGTGACCGAGGACGTGGACGCCCGGCTCGACGTGCGGGCCGCCCTCGACGGACTGTCGCCGCAGCAGAGGCGGCTGGTCATGCTGGCCAAGGGCTTCGAGTACACGCACGCCGAACTCGCCGAGCTCACCAGCCTGAGCACCGGGACCGTGTCGCGCCACGTGTCCCGGGCGGTTCAGGTCCTCACCGGCACCCTCGGCACCGTACTGACCGCGCTCGGCGTCGCGTTCTCCCCCACGCTCGCCAGCGGTGTCGTGCGGGAACTCGTCGATGCCGCCAGTGACGGCGGTTCCCTGGACGCGGTGTCACCCGGGGACTTCGTGAGCATCGCGACGATCCTCCTGGCGGCGGCCACCGCGTTCATCCTGAGAAACGTCGTTCCGCCTCGGCGCCGGCGGGTGTTGCGCGAGGAACAGGTCCGCAGGGAGGCGACGCTCGTTTCGAGTGAGCTGGAGAGGGAGCTGGGACGGCGTCCCACCGTCGCCGAGATCTCGGAGGCGCTGGACGTTCCCGAGGAGTGGGTCCTCGGGGCTCTCGACCCCCTTGAGGAACCCGGGGTGCCGCTCTCTCCGCGCCCGCAGGGCGGTTACGGCACCCGTTAGCGGCCCGGCCGCCGCACTTCCGAGGAATCTTGGGCGAGGTGTCATGCGATCGACCGGCTGGCTCCCCTTACCTGTTGAGGGGTCTCGCTTCCGCGCGGAGCCGCGCCCGTTGCGAGACGTGCGGCGGCCCCGACCGGCGGCGAAGCCGGTGGGGCCGCCGCCCGTCAGGGCTGCCTCAGCTCGGTGGCCCGGGTCGAGCGGTGCAGGAGGGGCAGTGAGGTGGCCGCGGCCAGCAGGCAGGCGCCGAGTGTCAGGGGCGGGACGACCAGGGCCGTGTACGGCACGGTGAGTTCGTTCCCGACGAGCGTCGCGTACCAGACGCCGATGGCAAGCCCACCGGCGCCCGCGAGCAGGAGGGCCGGTGCGAGCGGCAGGGCGGTCTCCAGGAGCACCGCGCGGCTGAGAACCTTCCGCGGCACGCCCGCGGCGACCTGCTGGGCGAGTGCCCGGCGCCTGGCGGCCACGGATTCGGCGGCGCTCACGGCGACCGAGACGAGGACGATGAGGAGGCCGATCAGGACCGCCGCGCCCGCGAGGTCGATCCCGCCGGTGTAGAAGGCCTGGTCGGTCGCGCCGTCGCGCCTGTCGTCCAGCGCCGCGAGCAGTGCCTCTCGTACGCCCATGAAGCCGGTGCCCGCCACCGTGACCAGCAGGACGGCCGCGTGGGTGCGCGCCGCCGCCCAGGGGTCGGCGGACAGGCGCTCGGCGGCGATGAGCAGCTCCGGGCTCTCGGCGCGCGCGGCGTACCGGCCTCCGACGATCCGGGCCGCGCCACCGCTCACTCCCACGGCCCCGGCGCCGACGAGGAGCAGCGCGCAGAACAGGACGAGGGGGATCAGCCCGGCGGAGCCGTACGCGAGGGTGAGGAAGGCGCCGGTCACCGCGACGGCGATGAGGCCCGTGCCCAGGGCGAGGGCGCGTCCCCCGCCCGGGCCGCGTGGCACGCGCCGTACCTCGCCGAGAGGTGAGGCGATCACCCGGCGCAGCGCGGCCAGGCTCACCGTCACGCCCGCGGCCGGGACGGCGACCATGACGGCGGCGACCAACCACCAGAGGCGGGCCGGGGGTCGGCCGACGCTGAGCACACATCCGACCACCGCCAGGGTGCCGACGACGGAGCCCGCCAGGCACGCCGGCCCCGACTCCAGGGCGGCGATCCGCCGTACCCGTGAGGGAGCGGCGCCCGCCAGTCGCAGCCGGGCCATCCGGCGGTCCCGGTGGACGGCGCCCAGCCGGGTGCACTGCGCGAGCAGGCCGAGACTTGGGACGAGGAGGAGCAGCAGGGCGAGCAGGACGCCGCGGCGCTCGCCCGGGTGGTTCAACAGCCCGTGGGCGACGGGAATGTACGTGTATCCGCGTACGGACGCCACGGCGGCGGCCATCCCGCCGAAGGCGGCCACACCGGCCGCGCCCACCACCGTCAGGCCGACCCGCCACCCTTCACGCCGTTCCGAACCGGTGGTGAGCAGCCACGCCAGCCGCAGGTCCGCCTTCACGCGGACACCTCCAGCACGGTCGTACGGCCGTCCGTCAGGCGGATCTCGCGGTCGGCGTACGCGGCGACCGTCGCGTCGTGCGTGACCAGGAGCACCGCCGCCCCCGACTCCCGTGCCGCCGAGGTCAGTTCGGTCATCACCTGCTCGCCCGCGAGGGAGTCCAGGGCGCCGGTCGGCTCGTCGGCGAACACCACCTTCGGACCGGTGACCAACGCGCGGGCGAGGGCGACCCGTTGTGCCTGGCCACCGCTGAGTTCACCGGGGCGCGCCTCCGCCCGGTCCAGCACCCCGAACCGCTCCAGCCATGCCCGCGCCCGCTCCTGGGCGGCGCGGCGGTCCGTCCCGCCGAGGATCAGTGGGAGGGCGACGTTGTCGAGCGCGGTGAGTTCGGGTATCAGCTGGCCGAACTGGAACACCACCGCGAACTCGGTCCTGCGCAACGCGCTGAGCCGCTCCTCCGGCGCCTGTTCGAGCTGTTCTTGACGGTGCGTCACCGATACGTCGACGTCGAGTTGACGGTACGTCACCGATCCGTGGTCGGGGCGGACGATCCCCGCCATGCAGTGCAGCAAGGTGGACTTGCCGCTGCCGCTGCGCCCGGTCAGGGCGACGATCTCGCCGGCGTCGAGCCGCGCGGACGCGCCGCTCAGGGCGACGGTGGAGCCGTAGGTCTTGCTCAGTTCCCTTGCGGCGAGGAGGGGTTGTGCCGTGACGGACGTGGTGGGGTTCACGTGGTGTCGACCTCCGCGGTCAGAGTGGTGAGCCGGTCGGCCGTGGTGGCCATCCAGCGCAGATCGGCGTCGAGGTGGGCGAGGGCGTAGTCGGCGGAGAGCACCGTGGCGAGTTCGGCGCCCGGCGCCGACTTCACCGCGGTGAGTTCCCGCATCCGCTTCATGTGGGCGGCCCGTTGCGCGGCCAGGTAGGCGGCGGGGTCCCCGTCGGACAGGATCGCGACCACGACCTTCGTGAAGATCTCGTTGGTGACGAAGGGCGCGGGTGGTGTGACGGAGCCCGCCCAGTCGGCGAGTTCGCGTCGTCCGGCGTCCGTGCGGCGGTAGGCCGTCCGCTCCGGTCCGCCGTGGGAGCCGGTCTCCTCGATCTCGGCGAGCCCGTCCCGTACCAGTCGCTGGAGCGTTGTGTAGACCTGCCCGTAGGCGAGCGGACGGGCCTGCGGGAAACGCTCGTCATGCCGGCGCTTGAGGTCGTATCCATGCGTCGGGCCGGTGGCGAGCAAGCCGAGAAGTATGTGGCGGGTGCTCATGGAGGACAGTATTCACCACGTACATGTACTGAGTGAATAGTGGAGCCCCTCGGTGCGGAGAAAGGAAAAGCGCTGGTACGTTACTGAACATGAGACCCATAACCATTAAGACCGCCGCGAGCGCGGCGGTCACCGGCGCCCTGCTGGCGGGACTGGTCGCCTGCGGCAACGACGACCGGCCGGCCGCGGCCGGAGACTCCAAGGACACCGGCGGGAAGACCGCCGCGGTACGGCTCAAGAGCTGCGGCCTCGACCTGAACGTGACGCGCCCGCCCCGGCGGGCCGTCGCCCTGGAACAGAACGCCACGGAGATCATGCTGGCGCTCGGGCTGGCGGACCGGATGGTCGGCACGAGCTACCAGACGGACCCCGTACTCCCCGAACTCGCCGACGCCTACGCGAAGGTGCCCGTCCTCGCGAAGCAGTACCCCGGCCACGAGGCGGTCCTCGCGAAGGAACCCGACTTCCTCTACTCGACCCTGTCCTCGGCGTTCGCCCCCGAGGCGGCGGGCGAGCGCGCCGGCTGGGCCTCGGCCGGGGTGCCCGCGTATCTCTCCTCGCACGACTGCGAGCAGAAGGGCCTGACCCGCAAGGACGTCACCTTCGACGCGATCTTCGGCGAGATCAACGACATCGCGACCGTCTTCGGAGTGAAGGACCGCGGTACGAAGGTCGTGGACGGCCTGCGCGCCCGGCTCGACCGCGCTGTGGCGGCCGCTCCGGGCGGTCCCGGCCGGGACATCATGTGGTACTACTCCGGCACCCGTACGCCCTACGTCGCCGGCAAGGGCGGACTGCCCTCCACGATCAGCCAACTCCTCGGCGAGAAGAACACGTTCGACGACGTGAACCAGAAGTGGTTCGCCGGCGGCTGGGAGAAGATCGCCGACCGGAACCCGGACGTCATCGTCCTCGCCGACCTCACCCGGGGCGGCGACGGGGACAGCGCCGAGGCCAAGAAGCGCTTCCTGCGCGCCGATCCCGTCGCGTCGAAGCTCGACGCCGTACGCCACAACCGGTTCGTCGTGGTGCCCGGATCCGCCGTGGACCCCTCACTCCGCAGCGTCAGCGCGGTCGAGGCGGTCAGCAAGGGACTGGGGAGCCTGCGATGACCGACCTCACCACCGGCCCGCGCGACCTGCTCGCGCGCTGGGACGACCAGCAGGCCGCCTACATCGCCCACCGGGACCAGCGCTTCACCAGCATGCTGGACGTCCTGCGGCTCCACCTCCCCGAGGAGTTCAGCGCCCTGGACCTGGCCTGTGGGCCCGGCTCGCTGGCCGACCGCCTGCTCGGCGCCTTCCCGCGCGCCACCGTCACCGCGGTGGACTACGACCCGCTGCTCCTGCACCTGGCCGGCGAGGTCCTCGCGGAGCACGGCGGGCGCGCCACGACCCTGGAGGCCGACCTCCTGCGCCCCGACTGGACCTCGGCGCTCGGCGGGCGGGCCTTCGACGCGGTGGTGACGTCGACGGCGCTGCACTGGCTGTCGCCCGGGGACCTGCTGCGCGTCTACACCGACCTGGCGGGGCTGCTGCCGCCCGGCGGGCTCCTCCTCAACGCGGACCACCTGCGCTTCGGCGAGGACGCCCCCACCCTGCGGGCCGTCTCCGCGCGGCACGACGCGGAGTGCCAGGCCGCGGCCTTCGGCCAGGGCGCCGACACCTGGGACGCGTGGTTCACGCGGGCCGCCGCCCGGCCCGGGGCCGCGCCGCTGGCGGCCGAACGGGAACGGCGGTTCGCCGACCGGCCGCCCCAGCCGCTCGCCCCGCTCCACTTCCACCTGTCCGCGCTGCGCACCGCCGGTTTCACCGAGGTCGGAACGGTGTGGCAGTACCTCGACGACTACGTCGTCCTCGCCCGGCGGTGAGCGGCGTGACGGTGGAGGCCGGCACTCCCCCGGAGGCACGGGGGACCGGGCCGGCCCGGACACCCCGGTCCGGGGAGTCGCCGGGCCGCGTGACGGACGGATCCCGCCGCCGCTCGGCGCGCCCCACGGTCGTCCTGGCCGCCGGATGTGTCCTGCTCCCGCTCTCCGTCCTCGCCGCCGTGAGCATCGGCAGCGCCGACCTCCCGCCGTACGACGTACTGCGTGTCGTCGCGGGCCACCTCGGCGCGGGACCGGCGGACACCGTGTCGCCGCTGCGCGACAGCATCGTGTGGGACCTGCGGCTGCCCCGGGTGCTGCTGGCCGCTCTGGTCGGCGCCGGACTGACCGTGTGCGGAACGGTGTTGCAGGCCCTCACCCGCAACCCCCTGGCGGATCCCTACCTGTTGGGGGTCTCGTCGGGCGCGTCGACCGGCGCCGTGGCGGTGCTGGTCCTGGGGGCCGGTTCGGGCTCCCTGGCCCTGCCCACCGGGGCGTTCGCCGGCGCGCTGACCGCGTTCGGCTGCGTGCTGGTCCTGCTCGGCCGCTCCCTGGGCGGTACGACCAAGGTGGTCCTCGCGGGCGTGATGGTCTCGCAGCTCTTCTCCGCGCTGACGAGCCTGACCGTCCTGTGGGCGGGCGACGCGGAACAGACCCGCTCGGTGACGTTCTGGCTCATGGGCTCCCTCGCGCCCGCCACCTGGACGAGTGTGACGGTGTGCGCGGGCGCGGCGGCCGCCGTGCTCCTGCTGTGCCTGGCGCGCGCGGACACACTCGACGCCTTCACCTTCGGGCGCGAGGCCGCCTCCGCGCTCGGCGTCGAGGTGCGCCGTACCGAACGTCTCCTCTACACCGGTACGGCGGTGCTGGCGGGCGCCCTCGTCTCGGCGGGCGGCGCCATCGGCTTCGTCGGCCTGCTGGTCCCGCACGCGGCACGCTTCCTCGTGGGAGCCCGCCACCGCGTGCTGCTCCCGGTGGGCGCGCTGCTCGGGGCGGCGTTCCTCGTCTGGGCGGACACGGCGGCCCGTACCCTCTTCAGCCCGCAGGAGATGCCTGTCGGTGTCCTGACGGCCCTGCTCGGCGTGCCGGCGTTCGCGGTCCTCCTGCGCAGACGGGTGGCCGCTCCGTGAGCGGGCCGGCGGCGCGCGTCGCCGCGCGGAACCTGTCGCGGAGCACCGGGAGCGGGAAGTCGGCGAGGAAGCTCGTCGACGAGGTCACGGCGGCGTTCCCCGAGGGCGGCTTCACCGGGCTGATCGGGCCGAACGGCTCCGGCAAATCGACCCTGTTGCGGCTGCTGGCCGGGCTGTACGGTCCCTCGGGCGGCCATGTCCTGCTGGACGGCGCCGACTTGGCGGACCTGCGCCGGCGCGACATCGCACGGCGTGTCGCGGTCACGGCCCAGGAGGTGGCGTCCGAGGCCGAGATGACCGTCATGGACGTCGTGCTCCTCGGCCGGCTGCCGCACCGCCGGGGGCGGGCCGCGCCGTCGCGGCACGACCTGCGGGCGGCCGGGGAGGCCATGGCACACCTGGGGGTGGAGCCGCTCGCGGAGCGGGTGTGGTCGACGCTGTCCGGGGGAGAGCGCCAGCGGGTGAACATCGCCCGCGCTCTCGCGCAGGAGCCCGCCGCGCTGCTGCTCGACGAACCCACCAACCACCTCGACATCACCCACCGGCTCGACCTGTTGGAGTTCCTGGCGCGGATCCCGGCCACCGTGGTCGCCGCGCTGCACGACCTGGACCTGGCCGCCCGCCACTGCGACCACCTGGTGCTGCTGCACGCGGGGCGCGTCGTCGCCTCCGGGACACCGGAGGAGGTCCTGACGCCACCGCACATGGAACGTGTCTTCGGCGTCCGGTCCACTCTGCGGACCGGCCCGGACGGACGCCCCGAACTCCGGCTGGACCGGGCGGGGTTGCCGACCGTCGCGGACGGTACGGGCCGAGGATGACCTGCGCCAGGTGAGCGGCCGCTCCGGCGGAACCGACCGGACGGAACTGCCCGCCCCGGCGGAACCGACCGCCCACCACCGGCGTCCGTCACTGGCATGGACAAGGATCCGGTGGACGGGACCAGAGGCACCCTGTCGAACGCCACCGGCGGCGCCGGTTGCCTTCTCGCCGGCCTCGGCGCGGCGGTCGCGCCGTCGGTGTGGGCGCCGCGGGCGGCGTTCAGCATCGACGGCGGGTTCGAGGGCCATGCCCGGGATCTGAGCGTGATCTACGTCGATCTCCCGCTGATCGCGCTGGGCGGCGCGCTGCTTCCGCTCCTGGCCTGGGGGCTGACCGTACGCCGGACCGGGCGCCCCTGGCTCGCCCTGCTCGCGGGCGTGGCCGCGCTCGCGCTCGGGATGTGGGGGCTCCTGGAGTGGTGGACCCCCCGGCAGGACCCGGACCCCGGCTACGTCGGCCCGGGTCTCTGACGCCGCCAACCTCGCGACGCCCGATACCCGACGCCCGGCGCCCGGTGCCCCCGTGGTGAACCCCGCGGCTCCGCGCGCGGGCGTACTCCCCCGGCACCGCCCCGCACCTTGCCGCTCCCGTGAACGGATGGTTCTCGCGCGGCTTCGTGTCTCTTCCCGAACCGCTTCCGTTCTCGTAATCCGAGGGTGGTCCGCGCTGCGGAGGGAGCGGATATGAACGACGAAGGGGAAACCGGCGGCGGACGCGCGGGCGGTGGACGCGGGAGACGGGAAGGCCATCCGTCCTGGTGGGAGCGGAACCCCATCGCCGCCAACGGCGTGGTGGCCGTGGTGGTCGCGATCATCGGCGTGATGGGGACCATCCTGGTCTCCGAGATGACGGCGGGCGGCGGCCGGAACGGCGGTACGGACCTGGGCCGCGACGACCGGAGGCCGCCGGGCCCGCCACCGGGCATGCCTCCCTTCGGCCCCGGCCCGCAGCCCACCGTGGACATCGACCAGGCGGACGGCTCCCGGCTCGGCCCCACCCTCCGGATCTCCGGAACGGTCAACGGATTACCCGGCTCGCACGCGCTGTGGGCCGTCGTGAGGGATCCGGCCGCCGACCGGTACTTCATTCCGGGCGACCCGTGCACGGTGGCGCGCTTCACCACGTGGAAGTGTGAAGTTCGTCCCGTAGGGCTGAACTTTCCGCCGGGCAAGACCTACTGGGTGTACGTGGCCCTGGTCGACGCCTACGGCGCGCACGCCATCGCGGGCTACGAGGACTCCGTACGCCGCGGTGGACGGAAAGCGGGGCTGGACACGCTGCCCGACCACATCCAGCTGCTGGAACACGTGGTCGCCACGGCGTCCGGCCGCTCCGGATAGGCGACGCGCGGCCCCCTCGGCGGGGTCGGCGCAAGATCGGGATCTTCCCAGGCATAACAGGGATCGTTGCGGTAAGGACAAGGAGGATCCACGGATGGCCTAGTGTTCGGGAGGCCCCTAGGTCTCCATACCAAGCAAGGATGTGCGTTGTGGCTGGTGAAAACGTTACGGGGCGTCTGGTGACCCTGCTGTCCGGTGGTGACGACAACCTCGCCGCCGGCTGGGTCGCCGAAGTCTCCGGCTCCCTCGGCGGGCGGGTCAGCCGCACCGAGGTGGAACACGAGCTGCGCGAGCTGTACGCGGCGCTGCTCTCCGCGCTCGGCAAGGGCAGCCTGGACGCGGGCGACGAGGCGTTCGGCGAGGTGCGCGCGCTGCTCACCGAGCTGTCGCGCAACAGGGCACGGCAGGGGTTCACCCCGTCCGAGACCGCCGTCAGCGTCTTCGCGCTGAAGTCCGTACTGGAGCCGGCGCTCGCCGGTGGTGACGGCGACGACCTGCGGGCGTTCCTCCAGCTGTCCCGCCTCCTGGACAGTCTCGGCCTGTTCACCATCGAGACCTACACGCAGGCGCGCGAGGAGCTGATCAGCGCCCAGGCCGAACAGCTGCTGGAGCTGTCGACGCCCGTGGTCAAGCTCTGGGACGGGGTGATCGGCGTTCCGCTGGTGGGCACCCTGGACTCGGCGCGCACGATGGTCGTGATGGAGAAGATGCTCCAGGCCCTCATCGACACCGGGTCCGAGCAGGCCATCATCGACATCACAGGTGTCCCGGCCGTGGACACCGAGGTCGCCCAGCACCTGCTGAAGACCGTGGTCGCCGCCCGGCTGATGGGCGCCGAGTGCACGATCTCCGGTATCCGGCCGCAGATCGCGCAGACCATCGTGGCCCTGGGCATCGACTTCGGCGACATCACCACCAAGGCCACCCTCGCCGACGCCCTGCGGCACGCGCTGCGCCGCTCGGGGACGACCCTGACGGCCGGTGGGAAGACCGGGCTGGGCCGATGAGCGAGCGGGTGCCGGTGCTGCGCATCGGCCAGGTCCTGCTGGTGTCCATCCAGACCGACCTGGACGACCAGGCCGTGATGCTGTTGCAGGACGATCTCGCGGCGAAGGTCGTGGAGACCGGGGCGCACGGCGTGGTGATCGACATCACCGCGGTGGAGATCGTCGACTCCTTCGTCGGCCGGATGCTGTCCACCATCGCCTCCATCTCGCGCATGCTGGACGCGGAGACCGTCGTGGTGGGCATGCGCCCGGCCGTGGCGATCACGCTGGTCGAACTGGGTCTGTCGCTGGGAGGTGTCACCACGGCACTGACCCTGGACAAGGGCCTGCGCGCGCTGGAACGCTCCCGTGCCAGGTCGCTGCCCGGCGTCGCGGGAGAGTCCGACGCCGACGGCGGGTACGGCTCGGGCGGGGGAAGCGGCCGGGACGCCGCCGAGAGCGACGACGGGGTGGCCGACCCCGACCAGATCCTCCGGTGACCGAGCACGTGCTGTCGATCACCGCCAACGACGGCGTGGTGATGGCCCGTCAGGCCGTCCGCGGGCTGGCGCAGGAATGCCGCCTCTCGCTGGTCGAGCAGACGAAGCTGGTGACGGCCGCGAGCGAACTGGCCCGTAACACCTTGATCTACGGAGGGGGCGGCACCATGACGGCCACCCTGGTGGCCCGGCAGGGCCGGCGCGGAGTACGCGTGGTGTTCGCGGACCAGGGACCCGGGATCGAGGACGTCGGTCTGGCCCTGACGGACGGCTGGACCTCCGGCAACGGCATGGGCCTCGGCCTGTCCGGCTCCAAGCGGCTGGTGGACGACTTCGTCCTCGAGAGCGCCCCGGGGCAGGGGACGACGGTCACGATCACCAAGTGGGCCCGGTGAACGCCGGCCCGCTCCTGGTGGACTGCGAGGACGTGGCGTGGTTCCGCGACCAGCCCGGTGCCGCGCGCGGCGCGGCCGCGGCGCTGGGCCGCAGGACCGGGCTGAGCGAGCACCGTACGGCCGAGCTGGTCCTGGCGGTGGCGGAGCTGGTGACCAACATGACGAACCACTCCGTGGACGCGTCGCTCCTCCTGCGCGCGATACGCACCCGGGAGGTCGCGGGCGTCGAGGTGGTGGTGGTCGACCACGGTCCCGGGATGGCGGACGTGGCCGCGTCCCTGCTGGACGGTTCGTCCACGTCCGGGACCCTGGGCATCGGGCTCGGAGCCGTACGGCGGCTCGCGGACGTCTTCGACATCCATTCCCGGCCCGGTCACGGGACCGTCCAGCTCGCCCGCTTCTGGCCGCGCCCCCTCCCCCGCGACGTGGGCGACCGGGAACCGGCCGTGAGCGGCGTCACCCGCCCCATCAGCGGCGAACGGGTCTGCGGCGACGCCTGGGCCACCCGGCTCGACCCCCACCGGGCGGACAGCGGTACGGAGCGGGCCGCGCCGGCCGCCCGTCCGGCGGCCGCGCCGGACGGTGCCCCTTCGGCCCCGGCCGTCACCGACTGGGCGGCGCTCACCCTCGCCCGGACCTCGTCCCCCGGGACACCCCTGCGCTCCCCGGCCGCCGGCAGGTCGGCTCGTTCGGTTCCCGTGCGGGCGGCCGTCGCGGGCCCGGGCCCCGGCATCATGGTCATGCTCTGCGACGGTCTGGGACACGGCCCGTTGGCGTCCCTGGCCGGCCAGGCCGCGGTCCAGGCGTTCCGTACCGGTACGAGCCGGCTGCCGGAACAGGCCGTGCAGGAGATCCACCGGGCGCTGCGCGGGACGCGCGGAGCGGCCGTGGCGGTCGCGCGGATCGAACCGGACGGCAACCGGCTGCTGTTCTGCGGTGTCGGCAACATCACCGCGGCTTTGGTCACCGCCACCAGCCGCAGCAACCTGCTGTCGCACCCGGGCATCGTGGGCCACCAGATCCACCCGCCCCGCACGTACGAACACCAGCTACCCGCTCACGGAGCCCTGATCATGCATTCCGACGGACTCACGGAGCGCTGGGCTCCCGAGGACCTCAGCGGCCTGTTCTCGCATCGGGCGGGTGTGCTGGCGACGGGATTGCTGCGGCAGGCGGGGACGCGTCGCGACGACGCCAGCGTGGTGATCGCCAAGGAGCTCTGGTGACCGTGCCCACCACGCTGCTGGCCGTCTCGCTCATTTCCGAACAGGACGTCTTCGTCCTGCGCCGCCAGGCCAAGACGGCCGCCGTCGCGGCCGGCCTGGAACCCCGTGATCAGGTACGGCTGGCCGCGGCGCTGAGCGAACTGGGCCGCGACCTGCTCCGGCCCGGTACGGCGATGACGGCCACCTTCCTGATGGACGAGACGGCCGCGCAGCTCAGGGTCGACCTGGTCTGGCCCGACGAGCGGGTCCCGAGCGCGGAGTCCCTCGACGCGGTCGGACGTCTGCTGTCCTCCACCAGCTACCGGCCCGCGCCGGCCGGTACGGGGCCCGGCGGGCGTATCGAGCTGGGTGCCGCCCTTCCGCCGTCCGCGCCCGCGCGGGGCGCGGCGACGGCCATCAGCGCGGCCCTGCGGGCGCAGACACCGGTCACCGGGGCGCTGGAGGACCTACGGGCGCAGACCGCGGACCTGATGGCCGCCCTGGAGGAGTCGCGGTCGCAGCGCGACGAACTCGCGCGCCTGAACGCCGAACTGGTGGAGACGAACCAGGGAGTGGTCGCGCTCTACACGGAGCTGACCGCCGAACTGGAGGAGACCAACCGGGGCGTGGTCGCCCTCTACGACGAGGAGCACCAGCTCGCCCTGACCCTCCAGCGCACCTTCCTGCCCGAGCACCTGCCGGAAGTGGCCGGCGCGGAGCTCGCGGTGCGTTATCTGGCCGCGGCGGCGGAGAAGCAGATCGGCGGTGACTTCTACGAGGCCGTGGTCACCGAGGCGGGGCTCCTGCTCGCGGTCGGCGACGTGGTCGGCCACTCCCTCCAGGCCGCGATCATCATGGGCGAACTGCGCCACGCCCTGCGGGCGTACGCCGCCGAGGCCCATCCCCCGCACGTCCTGCTGGAGCGTCTGGACCACCTTCTGGGGCTCCATCACCGGGGGTGGACCGCCACGGTGTGCGTGGTCCTCGTGGAGCCGTGCCACAGCCGGATCCATGTCGCCAACGCGGGCCACCTGCCTCCGTTGCTGGTCTCGCCGGACGACGAGGCGGACTTCCTCACGGAGCACGGGCCGCTGCTCGGGATCGGGCTCCCGCAGCCCGTCGCGACCGCCTACGACATCAAGCCGGGGAGTCTGCTCCTGATGATCAGCGACGGGCTCATCGAGACGCGGGACAGCGACCTGTCCGACCGGTTGGACGCGCTGCGTCTGGCGTCCCTCCACGGTCCGTCCGCCCCCGAGGCGCTGTGCGACAGCCTGCTGGAGGAGTTCGGAGCCGAGCAGGAGGACGACACGATCATCTTCGCGGCGCGCCTGGACGCGCCGGTCGTCACGCGGAGTCAGCGCTGAGCGAGGTGACCGGGGGCACGCCGTGCTGGAGGCGCGGTTCCCTGTGCGCCACGGCGGCCACCCGGCCACCACGGTGCACCTTCCCCGATTCGCGGAATTGACGTTTCCCGGACCGGTCCCTTCCCAGCTTCTCGACGCTTTTCCCGTCGGGCGTTCACAAGTCGCCGCCGTTGCCCGGGACATGGAAACGCGGGTGGGGCCGGACACCATGTCCGGCCCCACCCGCGCGTGCTGGGAACGCTGTCTACCAGCGGTACCAGCGGCCTCGCTTGCCACCACCGCCCGCCGGGCGGACGACGAAGCCGAGAAGCCACACCACCAGAACGATGATGGCGATCCACCACAGAATCTTGAGTGCGAAGCCCGCACCGAAAAGAATCAGGGCGAGCAGAAGAACGAGTAGCAGGGGAACCATAGTTATCAACCTCCAGAACAGCGTGTGCCCCGGAAGTTCCCCCTCACGCCCACGATCTTATGTATTTCTTACGGCACGCTGAGTCACCATCGGGGCCGCGCCGCGGATAGCCCCGAGCCGTCTAATCATCGATCTGTATGGCGCTGGCCAGATCCGGCCTTATTGCATTACGATCATAATATGATGAGGAACAAGACGAACCCGCGCGCCACCGAACCGCCCCCCGCCGCCCGGATGCACGAACTGCTCACCGGCTTCCAGGTGTCCCAGGCCGCCTTCGCCGTCGCCGAACTCGGGGTGGCGACCGCCCTGCTGAAAGGGCCGCGCGAGGTCGGCGACCTCGCGGCGGAGGTGGGCGCGGACGCCGACGCCCTGGGGCGGATCATCCGCTTCCTGGCACAGCACGACGTGTTCCGCACCTTCGAGGACAGCGTCGAGCTCACCGATCTCGGCCACACGCTCGCCGACGGCCCGGCCGACTCCCTGCGTGACGTGGCCCGCTACTTCCACCGGACCCACTACGCCCCGTTCGGAAGGCTGCTCGACACCGTGCGGACCGGCGAGCCCGCCGCCGGCCTGTTCCTCGGCAAGCCCTTCTTCGACTGGATCGACGAGAATCCCGAGCTGGCGGAGTTGCAGAACAAGGCGATGGCCGGTTTCACCCAGAACGCGCGGGGTGATCTGCTGAGCGTCTACGACCTTCCCGCCGGCGAGACCGTCGCCGACATCGGCGGGGCGGACGGCACGCTGCTGGCGGCACTGCTCGCCCGCGATCCGGAACGCAAGGGCATCCTCTTCGACCTGCCGAGCACCGTCTCCGCCGCCCGCCCGCTGATCGAGGCCGCGGGACTCGGCGAGCGGGTGCGGATCGTCCCGGGCGACTTCTTCGAGGCCGTACCCCGTGCGGACGTCTATGTCCTGTCCGCCGTCCTCCAGGACTGGGACAACCCGTCCGCGCTACGGATCCTGGGCAACGTCTCGGCGGCCGCGCCGGCCGGTGCCCGGCTGGTCGTCATCGACATGGTCGTGCCCGAGGGCGACGCCCCGCACCCCACCAAGATGATCGACATCACCATGCTCGGGATGCTGGGCGGTCGTCAGCGCAGCGAGACCGAATGGCGCCGGCTCCTCGCCGACGCCGGCTTCACCCTCGGCAGGACCGTCACCGGGTCCGGCTCCTACTCCGCCCTCGAAGCGACCCTCGCCTGACCGCCGCCACCGGATTCCCGGCCGACGCGGCTTCGACGCCGCGCACGCACCCTCAGCACACAAGGAAGGTACGAAATGAAGATCGGAATAGGGCTCCCCAACCAGGTTCGCGGTGTGGACCCCAGGATCATCCCGGAATGGTCGGCACGGGCCGAGAGCGCGGGGTTCTCCACCCTCGCGACCGTGGGGAGGACCGCGTATCCCGGAATGGCCGACACCGTGGTGCTAGCCGGAGCGGCGGCCGCCACCCGCACGATCGGGCTGAGCAGCACCATCATGCTCACCACCGTGTGGCCCCCGGTGCTCCTCGCGAAGGAACTCGCCGGGATCGACGGGATGTCCGGGGGCCGCCTCACCCTCGGTGTGGGCATCGGCGGCAACCGCCCGGACGACTTCGTGGTCGACGGCCTGCCGCCCGAGGGACTCGGCGGGCGCATGGACCGTGACCTGGAGACCTACCACGGTGTCTGGCGCGGCGAGCCGGTCGGCGGCGGCGTGAACGCGGCGGTCCCCGCCGCCACCCGGCCGATTCCGCTGCTGTTCGGCGGTCTGGCCCCGGTGGCCTTCAGGAGGATGGCCACCTGGGGACAGGGCTACATCGCGGGGAGCCTGCCCGCGCCCGCCGTGGTGCCGTTCTTCGACCTCGCCAGGCAGGCGTGGAAGGAACAAGGACGCGAGGACGCCCCGAAACTCGTGGCCATCGCCTACTTCGCCTTCGGCGACGCCGCGCGCGGACGCGACAACATACGGGACTACTACGCGGCCGTCGGAGCCGAGTACGCCGACGCCGTCGCGAACGCCGTACACGTCGGAGCGGACGAAGTGAGGGAGGCCGTCCGGTCGTTCGCCGCGATCGGAGCCGACGAGTTGATCCTCCACCCGGCCCTCGCGGACCTGGACGAGATCGGACGCCTCGCCGACGCCGTCCTCTGAACCGGCGAACCAGCAGGTGAGAGCCCCGCCCCCCTTTGGCGTATGAATGTAATGTCACAGTGGAGGGCGAGGAGGCACGTACTCCTCCCACATCTGGAGGACTCCATGGCACGGTACGGGAAAGAGCACAAGCAGGAGACCCGGCAGCGGATCGTCGAAACGGCGGGGCGCCGGTTCAAAGAGGACGGTATCGACGGTTCGGGAATCGCCGGGCTCATGTCGGACGCGGGCCTGACCAACGGCGCCTTCTACGCCCACTTCTCCTCCAAGGAGGACCTGCTCGTCCACGCGGTCGCCGACCAGCTCAGGGCGCAGGCGGAGGACTTCGCCGAGCAGGCGGCCGCGGGCGGGCCCGCCGACGGTTTCGTACGCGGCTATCTCTCGGCCCGCCATCGCGACAACCCGGGGGACGGCTGCCCCTCCGCCGCCCTGCTCGACGAGATCGCGCGTTCCACCGACGCCACCAAACAGGCCTACACCGAAGGTGTCCTGGGCGTCATCGACGGCATCAATACCCGCCGAGGGCAGGGCGATTCGGAGGCGGCACGGGTGAGGACGCTCAGCGTCTTCGCCCTGATGGTGGGGACGCTGCAACTCTCCCGCGCCCTGGCGGACCCGCAACTGGCCGACGCGGTCCTGGAGCAGGGGATCCGGAACGTCCTCGCCCTCCGGACACCCCCGGAGGAGACAGGCGGCTGACCGCAGCACGACACCTGGGGCCCGGGCCACCGCTCAAGGAGTCGAAGCCTTCTTCTCGGCCACCAGTTCGCCGATCCTGTCGATGCGGTGTTCCGGGTTGTGCCGGTCGTCGCGCCAGAAGTTGCCCGCCGCGTTGTCCTCCGGTGTCGCGCACGTGGAGAGCGTGATCATCGCCTTCGTCGGGGTCCTGCCCGGTTCGCCGGGGACCGCGGCCCGCTGGTCGGCGAGGGAGGCCGCGGAGCGGAAGGAGGTGATGCGGGACTCCGTGATCCGGTACTCGTACGTGGTCCCGTCGGCCGTGACGTATACACGGTCGCCCGTCTTGAGCGACGGCACCTTGTTCAGCGGGCCGCCCGCGGAGAGGCGGTGGCCCGTGACCAGGTAGTTGCCGACCTGACCGGGGCCGACGCCCCCGTCGGGGCCGTACGGACTGGCGGCCAGGCCGCGGTCCTGGATCCGGGTCCCCGGCCAGTCGTCGGTCGTGCCCTTGTACGGGACCACCTTCAGCGCCTTGATGTCGATGGACGGGATCGTCAGCGTGGCGTTGACGATCCGCGGGGACGGGGCGTGCGGCGAGGGCGTCCCGGACGCCTCGCCGGGCGTCCCGGTCGCCGTCGGCCGCGCTTCGGTCGTCCCGGCCCCCGTCGGCTCGCTCGTCGCCGCGGGCGCGGTCACCGCCGCCGTCCCCGGCGGTCCGGCCGCCGCGGTGGCGGTGGCACCGCTCCCGCCCACGGCGGACGAGCCGCCGAGCACGGCGATCACCGCGCAGGCCAGCGCGGGGACAACAGCTCGGGATCGGTACGTGGCGTACATGACCCTCCTGGTGGTCTGCCCGCGGGAACCGCGTATGTGCGTTTCATCAAATGTCCGACTCCGCCGCCGACGCGTCAACCCGAAGCCCCCGACCGGCAACGTGACAACGTCCACACGAACGAGGAACTCCCCACCCGGCGCGGAAGATCGTCGATCGTGTCCTCCTCACGGAGGATTCACAGGGAAGCGGGGTACGAGGCGGGGTACACGGAGAAATCCGGGGACACCGACCGGCCCTTCCGGACAGTTCGGCCGACGCGTGAACACGGAGGCGGGTTTGTCCGTACTTTCCGGTGATCGGCCGGCGTAGTGGCGGCCAGGAGAGAGGTACGCAGCATGACGGGAACGCAGGGCACCGCACGGATCGTGACGCGCAGGACCATCGTCGCCGCGGCCGGCGCCGCGGGGCTGGGCGCGGCGCTCGTGGCATGCGGGAACGACACGTCGGGGACGGCCGGCAAGCCGGACACGGCGGACCAGAAGCCCGGCGACGTCGCGGCCGGCGACGTCCTCGCGAAGACGACCGACATCCCCGAGGGCGGCGGCAAGATCTTCGACGACCAGGGCGTGGTGGTCACCCAGCCCGAGGCGGGGCAGTTCAAGGCCTTCTCGTCCAAGTGCACCCACCAGGGGTGCGCGGTGACGACCGTGACGAACGGAGTCATCAACTGCCCCTGTCACGGGAGCCAGTTCAGCGTCGCGGACGGCAGCGTCAAGCAGGGGCCCGCGACCCAGGCCCTGCCCGCCGCGTCGATCAAGGTCACCGGGGACTCGATCACCCTCGCATGACACCGCGCTTACGCATACGCCCCGGACCCCTTAGCCCTCGGCTTACTCCTCGACCGTCCGCGCCGCCGCACCGAGCGCCTCCACCGCCGCCCTGATCGAGGGGCGGCGGCCGGCGTCGGTGCGCCACACGGCGTGGATGTGCCGCCACATCTTCTGCCGTACGGGGACGACCGCCACGCCCTCCGGCACCGGTCCGCGCCCCAGCCGCGGCGCGACACAGACACCGAGGCCCGCCGCGATCAGCGCGAGTTGGGTGTGGTGCTCCCCCGCGAGGTGGCCGATGCGCGGCTCCACGCCCTTGGAGCGGAGCGTGAACATCAGCCAGTCGTGACAGAACTCGCCCTCCGGCCACGACACCCACGCGTCGTCGGCGAACTCCTCCAGGTCCACCTCCGCCCGCCCCGCGAGCGGGTGGTCGGCGGGCATCGCCACGTCGGCCGCGTCGTCGAGGAGATGCGCCATGGCGAGACCGCCGGGCACGGGCAGCCGCTTGTTGTTCCAGTCCAGCACCACGGCGAGATCGAGATCGCCCCTGAGGACTCCCCTGATACCGGCCTCGGGCTCCAGCTCCCGCGCCATGACGCGTAGTTCCGGATGGGTGTCGCACAGCGCCCGGAGCGCGACCGGGAACAGCCCGCGCGCCGCCGTCGGGAAGGCCGCCATCCGCACGTCACCCACCACCCGGCCGCGCTGCGCCTCGATGTCCGACTGGGCGACCTCGACCTGCGAGATGATCCGCGCGGCGTGATCGGCGAGCAGCCGGCCCGCGTCCGTGAGGCGCACTCCCCGCCCGTTCTTGGCGAGCAGCTGCTGACCCACCTCGCGCTCCAACTTGGCCAGTTGCTGGGAGACGGCGGAGGTGGTCACGTGCAGCCCCTCGGCCGCGCCGCTCACCGAACCGTGCCGGGCCAGCGCGTCCAGCGTCCGCAGTCGCTCCAGATTCAACATGTAAGCGATGCTACGACATGAGCGGCACGAAATCTCGCTTGTCCTACGAGATGGTTCGGGCCAAGGTGAGGACCATGAGCTCCGCCGCCTCGCCTCGCCCGGCCCCCGCCGCCGCTTCCCCCGCCCGCCCGCGCTCCCCCCGCCGCGTCATCGGCTGGCGCGTCCGGTTCGCGGCGCTCTCCCTCATCTGGGGCTTCAGCTTCCTGTTCATCAAGGTGGGCACCGACAGCTTCGCGCCCTTCCAAGTCACCTTCGGACGCCTCCTGTTCGGTACGGCGGTCATCGCGGTCGCCCTCGTGTGGAAGCGCGAGCGCCTCCCCCGGGGGCTGCGCACCTGGGGCCATCTCGCCGTTGCGGCCTTCCTCCTGAACGCGCTGCCGTTCTCGCTGTTCGCGTACTCCGAGCTGACGATCCCCTCGACGCTCGCGGGCATCTGCAACGCGACCTCGCCCCTGTGGGGCATGCTCCTGTCCTTCGTGGCCCTGTCCGAGGACCGGCCCACCCGCCGCCGCGTGGCCGGGGTCGGCATCGGATTCCTCGGGGTGCTGACCGTCCTCGGCGCCTGGCAGGGCTTCTCCGGCCTCGACGTCACCGGTACGGCCATGGCCCTGCTGGCGTCGCTGAGCTACCCGGTCGGCTGGATCTACGTACGCCGCACGCTGGCGGGCGGCAGCCACTCGCATCTCTCGCTCACCGGCACGCAGTTGCTCCTCGCCACCGCGCAACTGGCCGTCGTGACACCGCTGTTCACCACCATGCCGGCCTCGTTCCCGGTGTGGCCGCTACTGTCGGTGGTGGTGCTCGGCGCGCTGGGGACCGGCCTGGCGATCCTGCTCCAGTACGGCGTGGTCGCCGAGGTGGGCCCGACGATCGGCGCGATGGTCACGTACTTCATCCCGGTCATCGCCACGGCCGCCGGGGTGACCCTCCTGGGGGAGCCGCTGAGCTGGAACACCCCCGTCGGCGCGGTGGTCATCCTGGCCGGCGCCGCCCTGACGCAGAGCAGGCCGCGGAAGTCCCGGAAGCGCGGACCGGAAGACGGCGGGACGCCCGGGGCGGACCGGACGGACCTGACCGCGACGCCCCCGCCCGTACCCGCTCCGGTGTCGGCGAACAGCCGGCCGTAACCGCCCGAACCGTCAGTCCTGGCCGCGAACCGTCAGTCCTGCTCGCGAGGCGCTCAGCCGTAGCTGCGCGCGGTCGCCGGTCCCGCCGCCGCGGCCAGCGCGTCGGCGAGCGACGCGAGGTCGCCGACCGTGAGCCCCGACACCGTGACCCGTACCGCCGCCGGGGTCGCGACCCGGAAGCGCGCCCCCGGCGCGACCGCCCATCCCGCGTGCAGCAGGCCCGCGACCGCGCTCGTCTCGTCGGCCACCGGCACCCACACGTTCATGCCACTGCGTCCGTAGGCCCGCACACCCCGTTCCGCCAGGGCCCGTACGAGCGCGTCGCGCAGTTCGCCGTAGGCGCGGGACACCGCCGCGACGTCCACCGCGCGCGAGGTCCACAGGTCCACGACGGCCAGCTGGAGGAGGCGGCTGACCCAGCCGGGGCCGAGACGCTGACGGCCCGTCACCCGGTCGACGGTCACGGCGTCGCCCGTCAGGACCGCGAGGCGCAGGTCCGGTCCGTACGCCTTCGCGGTGGACCGCACCAGCGCCCAGCTGTCGGTGGCCCCGGCGAGCGGGTGCAGGGGCAGGTCCACGAAGTGGTGGCCGTGGTCGTCCTCGATCACCAGCACCCCGGGGCGGGCGCCGAGCACCTCCCGCAGTCGCGCCGCGCGGGGCGCGCTCACCGCCGCGCCCGTCGGATTCTGCGCGCGATCGGTGACGACCACGGCGCGGACGCCATCGCGCAGCGCCCGCTCCAGGTCACCGGGCAGCGGGCCTTCGTCGTCCACGCCCACCGGCACGGGCCGCAACCCGAGCGCCGACACGAGGTCCAGCAGGCTCCCCCAGCTCGGGTCCTCCACGGCGACGGCGTCCCCGGGCCGGAGGTGAGCCGCCAGCACCCGTTCGATCGCGTCGAGCGACCCCGACATGACGGCCACCGGCCCGTCGGGCACCCCGTCGGCGTCCAGTGCCGCGCGGGCGAGCCGCGCGAACTCCGGGTCGACGGCGGCCTCGCCGTACATCCCGGGCCGCTCCGCGTGGCGCCGCGCGGCGGCGGCGAGCGCGTGGTCCAGCTTCGGCAGCAGGGCGGGATCGGGATTGCCCGCCGACACGTCCCGTACGCCGGGGGGCGCCTCCACTCGGATCGACCCCCGGGACGTGCTGGCCGGCCGCTCCCGTACGCGACTGCCCCTGCGTCCCGCCGTCTCGATCACCCCGCGCTCGCGCAGCGTGCGGTAGGCGGCCGCGACGGTGTTCGGATTGACCCCCAACTCCGTCGCCAACTCCCGCATGGGAGGCAGCAGTTGGCCCGGTCCCAGCTCTCCGGAGCCGACCGCCCGCTCCACACTCGCGGAAATGTCCGCCGCACGCCGACCTTGGATCCGATACTCTCCTAGCACAAAGATTACTATGCACTAGTGCAATGGAGGAAGCAAATGACGGAGAGCGCACAGCCGGGACAGGACACCGCCCCGCGGCCGTCGACACCGCAGGGCGCGGAGTCACAGGAAGCCTCCGGCTCCTACCGGCCCACCGCGCGCACGGTCCCGAGCCGTTCGCGCGAACGGGCCTCGTACGACCGCGAACTGGTCCACGCCATACTCGACGAGACGTACATCTGCCACCTCGGCTTCGTACGCGACGGCGCGCCGGTCGTCCTGCCGACCCTCTACGGCCGGGTGGGCGAGCGGCTGTACGTCCACGGCTCGACCGGCTCGCGCCCGCTGCTGCTGGCCGGGGCGGGTGCCGGTACCGACGACCCGGGCCTCGCCGTGTGCCTGACGGTCACCCATGTCGACGGCCTGGTCCTGGCGCGCTCCGCCTTCCACCACTCGATCAACTACCGCTCCGTGGTGGTGCACGGCGTCGCCCGCCAGGTGACCGACCCCGAGGAGCGGCGCACGGCTCTCGACGCGATCGTCGACCACGTCGTACCCGGCCGCGCGGCCGACTCGCGCCCGGCCGATGCCAAGGAACTGGCGGCGACCGCCGTGATCCGCCTCGATCTCGACGAGGTCTCCGCGAAGGTCAGGACGGGCGGCCCCAACGACGAGGCCGAGGACCTGGCGCTGCCGTACTGGAGCGGTGTGGTCCCGGTCGTACGGGGCTACGGCCCGCCCGTACCGGCGGACGACCTCGACCCGTCGATCGCCCTGCCCGGCTACCTCACCGCCCTCTGAGGCGGCCGGCCCGTCCTGGGCGGGGCGGGTCGTCCTACGCGGGGCGGCTCGTGTCCTCGAACACCTCGGCGTCCAGGGGTACGTGAGCCTCGCCCAGGACCCCCGCGCCCCCGGAGGGCGGGCGGGGCGTCGAGGACTGTGCGATGAAGGCGCCCACGAGCACCACCGCGCCGCCCGCGATCTGCGGCGCGGAAAGGTGCTCCCCCAGCAGCACCCAGGCGAGAACGGTCGCGATGACCGCCTCCAGGCACGCCACCACCCCGGCCACCTGCGGCGAGAGCTTGCGTACGGACACCACACCGGTCGCGTACGCGAGGACGGTCGCCACCACCACGACCCAGCCCAGCAGCAGCGCGGCGGGGACGTCGGAACCGCCGAGGTCCGCCGTACCGCCGAGCAGGGACCAGTCCATCTCCCACGGCCGGCCGACGACGGTCAGCACGACGGTCCCGACCAGCAGCCCGTACGCGATCACCCCGAGTGGATCCGCCGCGTGGGCCGCGTCCTCCGTACCGCTCCCCTGGTCCGACAGCACGAAGTAGCCGACCTGGCAGCAGGCGGCGGCGAGCGCGAACAGGATCCCCACCGGGTCGAAGCTCAGCCCGGCCCAGACCTCGACCACACAGGCCAGGCCGCCCACCGCGAGCACGACCCCGGCGGCCGCCGCGCGGGTGACGGGCCGCCGCTGCACGAAGCGGACCCAGAGCAGGACGAGGGCGGGGGCGAGGTACTCGACCAGCAGCGCGACACCGACGGGGACCCGGGAGAGCGCGGCGAAGTAGAAGGCCTGGACGCCGGCCACGGCCAGCAGCCCGAACCCGGCGAGCAGCGCGGGCCTGCGGCGCACGAGGTCGCGGTGGCGCCAGGCCACCGGGAGCATGAGCAGCGCCGCGCCCGCGACCCGCAGCCAGACCACCTGGAGGGGTTCGAGCCCCGCCTCGATGAGCGGCTTGGCCGCGACACCGGACCCACCGAACGCGAACGCCGACACCAGGGCAAGGCCCAGTCCGACGCTCCTCCCCTGCCCCTGAGACGCGTGCATGGCGTCATCATGACAGGTCCCGTCAGGAGCTACGCACCCGTCACACCTGTCGCCGGCCGACCGGGGCGGACCGTACGCCCCCGCCCCTCGGCCTCCCCCTTCTCCTGCCACCCGTCAGCCGAGGCGCCCCGCTCCCGACAGCCGCCCCGCCAGTGACCGCGCGTCCACCCCGGCCCGTCCGAGCACCTCGACGGCCCGGCACGACGGGTCCGCGGCGAGTGCGGCCAGCAGGTCGAGCCCCGCGGCCCGCGGATCGCCCCTGCGCGCGGCCCGCGCGAGCGCGTGGTTCATGGCGGCGACGGCGGCCGGGGACCAGCCGGCCACGGGATCCTCCCGCAGGACCGGTACGGCGCCGGAGTCCTCGACCGTCCCCTGCCAGCGCAGCCCGTACCCGATGCTGCGCTGGACCAGGTAGCCGAGCACCCGCGCGACCTGCGGCCCGCCGTCGAACGCGGCTCGCACCGCCGGATCGGTCTCCAGCAGGGAGTGCAGCAGGTGGGCGGTGTCGATCTGCTCGTCGGCGTCGCGGTGGGCCCTCCTGCGCGCGGCCGCGAGGACCGAGGCAAGCTCCACGGTGAGCCGGGCGTCCTGCTCGACGCCCTGACGGGCGGGCCGGGCGCCCGTGCGAGGCGGTTCGGTGCCCGCACGGGTCGGTACGGGCTGCCGGGGCACTTGCGGGGTCGGGCTCTGCACCCTCTCACCTCATCAGCCGGCCCCCGGGCAGGGCATCCCCGGCGGGGGCCATCTTGGGGTCCCACGGAAGGTGGGCACGAGGGGCCGGTTCCTCATCCCTGCGAAGGAGATCGGGGTCTTCCGCCCCTGGGTGGGCGCGCCGCCTTGCGTCCCCCCTTCGTGCGCAACCACGACGGAGCGCGGGGGCGTCCGGGAGAGAGGGGAGAGGAGGCGGATGTACTGGATGGTCGCCCTGCTCGCGATGGACGGACAGCAGTACGTCTACCGCGTCTACGCCCCGCCGGACGCGTTGCGCGGGGATGTGTTCTGGGCCGCGTTCCACTGCCACGACGAAGGTCCGCATCCGCGGGCCTCGGACGTGTTCGACTCCGCGGTGTTCTGGCGGCTGCGCGTGGCCGACCGCATCTGACCGGGTCGGGGACCACGCGCGCGACGGGGCCCCGCGATCACCACCGCGGGGCCCCGCCTCCGTACAGCACCTTCCCCTCAGTCCTCATCGGCGAGGATCAGGTAGAGCTTCTTGCGCGCCTCGTTGGTGACGGCGAGGGCCTTCTGCCGCTGCTCGGGCGTACCGGTCTTCCAGACCTGCGCGAACGCCTCCATCAGCCCGAAGCCGGCCTGCCGGATCTCGTTGACCGTCTCCCAGTCGACTCCGCGCCCGGCCTCCTCCCACGGGGCGTCGGGCCCCGTCTCGGCCTCGGCCCGCCCGCTTTCCGTGAGCGTGAACAGCTTCTTGCCGCCCTCGCTCCTGCTCGTGATGTGGCCCTCGTCCTCCAGGAGCTGGAGGGTGGGGTACACCGAGCCGGGGCTGGGGCGCCAGGCCCCGCCGCTGCGCTCGCCGATCTCCTGGATCATCTCGTAACCGTGCATGGGCCGGTCCTTCAGCAGCGCCAGGATCGAGGCGCGTACGTCACCACGCCGCGCCCTTCCCCGGCCGCCACCGCCACCGCGCCCCCGGCCACCCCCGAAGGGACCGCCGCCGAACGGCGGGCCGAAGGGACCGAAGGCGGCGCGCCGCCCCTCGAACCCACCCCGCCCTCGCTCGCCGGGCCCGCACCGACCACCTTCCGGTCCGTGCTCATGACCGTGCGCATATCCGTGTCCGTGTCCTTGTGAACGCATCTCTACGTCCTCCTTCACCTATCGTTGATCTGTCGCGATACGCCAACGATATATCGGAACCGTACGTTTGGCAATCACGATCCGCCCTGCGGGTTCTCGATGAAGGCCGTCGGAGGGGCGAAGGAGCCGATGGCCACGCACGCCTCGTCACCTCAGCAACACGGTGACGATGAAAGGAAGTGCGCCGGCGAACATCGCCAGGAGCGTGGAGGCGAGCGTCTGGCCGTTCACGGCCGTGTTGGGACTGGCGATGACGTACGACAGCAAGTCGTTCACTCGCGCGTCCGCCTCCGAGATGTCGGAGGCACGCCGAGGTGCGCGAGGGGGCAACGCTTCCTCGAGTCGCCGGATCGAGACAGCTCTTGCCTGCTCGACGATCCACGAGAGGCGCCATTGCGAGTAGAGGCCGAAGAGCGTGATGGCGACCATGAACGTACCGGCCAGGACCCACTTGATGGTGATGAGGAGATCATTGCCGGGGTCTATTCGGGACACGTAGACGATGGGGACAAAGGCGAGGCACAAGCCTGCCGCTGCCACCAGCGTGACGAATCGGTACCAGCGGGCGACCCGCTCGAGACCGATGGTCCGCGACGGCGCGAACCACAGGAGCTTGACGTTCCGCGGGTTGGTCACGATGCGCGCCAACCGGATGGCGCGGATCATCCAATAGTTGCTGTTGGCCGCCGCGGCGCCGGTCACCACGATCACCATGTAGGAGGCGACGTCGACGAAGAGGTGGGGTGTGGTTCCCAGCGCGCGTTGAACTCCGAACATCGCGGCAACGGCCCCTACGGCGCCGAGCATGACGTATCGCCACTGGCGTTTCGCGGAGATCCCGCGGTCGATCCAGGCGTGGACCGCTACGCGGCCGGCCGGCGTCAGCATGCGGTCCAGGGAGTCACACATCGCGTGGAAGCCTCGGCAGCCCACCCATTGGCCAAGGACCACCAAGAGGTTGACCAGCGTGTAGTACAGGAGCCACATGCCGTATGCCCGGAACTTCGGCGCGGTGGTGGAGAAGAAGACCAGGTGCACGCCGGCAGCGATGTACGGCAGCCCGACCGCCACGACAAAGGGCCAGCAGCGGTTCGCTCGCCACGTCGCCGTGGTTCCCGAAGCCCGGACACCAGCCATGCGCAGAACCACAACCTGCGCCATATCCGCGGCGTAGCGACGGTCGAGGTCCCCCTGGTTCGGCACGTAGACCTCCGTCACCCGACAGCCCGTCACCTTGGCGGACGATCGAGCGTCGCAGTTGGCGTGAGACCGCGAGGACAGAGGCGAACCGCGAGGTCATCAAGGTCCATGCCGCTGTACGACAATATCCGTATCTGTCGCGAGGGTGCCGCGCCGGAGTGGGGCAGCTGCCACTGGCCGTACGTGGCGGATCCAGGTGCCGGACCGTTCAGCGCCGTGCGGGCATGACGAAGCCTCTGCCGAGCGGACGTCTATGCACCCCGCCGACAGACAAGTCCAGCTCAATGGCGTGGGCCCAGCCTGATCAACTGTGCCCACAGGCGCCCCACCGCGTCCCCTGCGCGGCGAACTCCCCATCAGCTCGACCTCGCTGTCATAACTCACTTTCGGCGGACGGCACCCGGCCCCTAGGCTGAGCCGATGACGTCGATCAAGAAGTTCCAGGTCACCTTCGACTGCGCGGAGCCCGAGCGCCTCGCCCGGTTCTGGTGCGAGGTGTTGGGGTACGTCGCCCCGGCGCCGCCCGAGGGGTTCGCCACCTGGGACGACTTCAACCGCACACAACCGCCCGAGGAGCGCGACGCGTGGTTCTCGTGCGCCGATCCCTCCGGGGCGGGTCCGCGCCTGTTCTTCCAGCGCGTGCCCGAGGGGAAGGCCGCCAAGAACCGGGTCCATCTCGACGTACGGGTCGGCACCGGGCTCGTGGGGGCGGAGCGCCTCGCCGCACTGGAGGCCGAGTGCGCGCGACTCCTCCCGCTCGGCGCCGTACACGTGCAGACGCTCTACGCCGACGACAAGAACGAGTCGTGCATCCCGATGCTGGACATCGAGGGCAACGAGTTCTGCATCGACTGAGGGCCGGCCCAAGGGCCCCGCGCGCGTTCCGAGGGGCCGATCGCCTACCGTCGGCGCATGCGGATCCGAATCGTCGACGCCTTCACCGACCGCCCCTTCGCCGGCAACCCGGCGGGGGTGCTGCTCCTGGACACGGCCGGGTTCCCCGACGACGGGTGGCTGCTGCGGGTGGCCGCGGAGGTGAACCTGTCGGAGACGGCCTTCGCGCATCCCCTGCCGGACGGTGGCGACGCGGACTGGGCGCTGCGCTGGTTCACCCCGCTCACCGAGGTCGACCTGTGCGGCCACGCGACCCTGGCCACGGCCCACGTGCTGCGCACCACCGGCCGGGCGGCCGGACCCCTCCGCTTCGCCACGCGCTCGGGGATCCTGGGCGCCACCGCGCACGAGGACGGGTCGGTGACGCTGGACTTCCCCACCTCGGCGCTGATTCCGGTGGAGACCCCGGAGGGCGTCGGCGCCGCGCTGGGGGCCGAGCCCGTGTCGGTGCACCTCACCTCGGAGCGGATCGGCGACCTGCTGGTGGAGCTGGCGGACGAGCGGACGGTACGGCGGCTCGCACCCGATCCCGGGCGGCTGGCCGCTCTCGCGCGGCGCGGCGTGGTGGTGACCGCCGCCGCGGAGGACCCGGCGGGTGGCTACGACTTCGTCTCGCGCGGCTTCTTCCCCGCCGTGGGGATCGACGAGGACCCGGTGACGGGCAGCGCGCACACCGCGCTCGCCCCGTTCTGGTCGGCGCGGCTGGGACGTACCGAGCTGACCGGTCTCCAAGGAGGGGTCCGTACGGGAACGGTCCGTACGTCCCTGCGCGGTGACCGCACCCTGCTCACCGGCCACGCGGTCACGGTCATCGACGGCGAGCTGCTCAGCACGCCTTAGGCCGTAGAGGGCACGGAAGGCCCTACGCCGTCGGCAGCCACCCCACCTTGCCGGCCAGCAGCGCGTATCCGACGAACGCCCCGATGTCGAGCAGCGAGTGCGCCACCACCAGCGGCCCCACCCGCCCCCAGCGCCGGTAGAGCAGGACGAAGACGACGCCCATCACCATGTTGCCGAGGAAGCCGCCGATCCCCTGGTACAGGTGGTACGAGCCGCGCAGCACCGAGCTGGCCACCAGGGCCGCCATCGGCGTCCACCCCATTTGCCCGAGGCGTCGCAGCAGGTAGCCGACGACGATGACCTCCTCCAGCACGGCGTTCTGCACCGCCGAGAGGATCAGCACCGGGAACTTCCACCACACACCGGGCAGCGACTCGGGCACCACCGTCAGGTTGAAGCCCGCCGACTGCGCCACCAGGTAGAAGGCGAGTCCCGCGCTGCCGATGCCCGCCGCGACGAGCGTGCCGCGCCCGAGGTCGGGTCCCGGCCGCGTGCGGTCGAAGCCGAGGTCCCGCAGGCCGCTGCGCTCCCTGAGCAGGAAGTGGGCGACGAGGACGACCGGCACCAGGGCGGTCGTGATGCCGAACAGCTGCCAGGCAAGATCGAGCCACGGCCGCCCCGGGGCCGCCGACGAGTTGAGCGAGGCCGCCTGGTCCCGGAGCGCGCCGGGCCGGGTCACCGAGCCGATGAAACTGATCAGCGCCGACACGCCGCTCGCGCCCAGCGAGAGCGCCAGGACGAGCACCGTCTCGGACCGGAGGATCCGCCGCTGGGCGTCCTCCTCGGGAAAGGAACCGGCCACCTGATCCACGTCCGCCCGCACACCTGCCTCCAGTTGAGTATTCCCGCCTCATGCCACTTGCCGTGCCGCTAGGGTCTCGAATGCGGGTACGAAGATCGCGCGCGACAGGCCGGGGGACGGCCGCCGTTCAGCGGCGGGGTACCCCCTCTTCTACACCCATCGAGCCGCACCCTTCGCGCCCACCCCTGTCTTCGAGCCCGCCCCTGTTCACCCCTCACGAAGGAGGGCGCCACCGCCATGGGACGTCACAGCTTGCCCGACGACAGAGCGGCGCGCCCTGCCGGACCCCGGCCCCCGCGCCGCCGCGGCGTCGCGATCGCCACGGCTCTCGTGCTGACGGTGGTGGCGGGGGCGGCCGTCGCGGTGGCGACCGGCGCGCTCTCCTCCGGCGGCGCCTGCGCGGACGTCCCGGTACGGCTGCGCCTGGTGGCCTCGCCCGACATCGCGCCCGCGCTGCGGGCCGTCGCGGACCGCGCCCGCGCGGACCGGGTGACGTCCGACGGGCGCTGTCTGGACGTCCGGGTCGTCGCCCGGGACAACTACCGGGTCGCGAGCGCCCTCTCGCGCGGCGCGGCGGCCCCGGACTTCGAGATCTGGGTGCCCGACTCGGGCCTGTGGGTGGACCGCGCGGAGAGCGTCGGGGACGCCGCGTCGCTGACCCCGGCCGGCAACGTGGCGCTCTCCCCGGTCACCTTGGCCGCCGTGCCCGCGACGGCCGCGGCACTCGGATGGCCCAGGAAGACGTACACCTGGGCGGGGCTGACGACGGCCGCGGCGGAGCGGGACCGGCGGCTGCTGGGCGCGGCCGACCCGGCGCGCAGCGCGACCGGCCTGCTGGCGCTCACCAGCATCGCCCGGTCCTCGCGCGACGGCGGCCCGGGCGGGGACACCAGGGCGGCCGCCACCGCGAAGCTCCTGTCGCAGCGCGTCACGGACTCCGACGGCCAGGTGCTCAGGACGCTGGCCGAGGACGACTCGGGCGCGGAGAAGGGCAACCCCCGGCGCAACGAGGCGGTGCTGCTCTCCGAACAGGCCGCCTTCGTCCACAACTCGGGCGGCAACGGCGCCGCGAGCCTCCAGCTCTTCTACCCCACCGACGGCGCGCCCGCCCTGGACTACCCGTACAACCTGGTCGACGAGTCGGAGCTGACCACCGACGAGAGCCGCGCCGCGATGCGGTTCATGGCGCTGCTCACCGACGACGCCTCGTACCGCACGCTGGAGGACCACGGCTTCCGAGCGGGAGCGGCGGACGCGCCCGTGGACGCGGCGCTGGTCGGTACGGCGGGTGGCCGCGCCCCCCAGCCGTACGACACGGACGACGCCAGGCCCCCGACGGCCGAGGAGGTCCGCCGGACGCTCGGCCTGTGGACCGTCACCGTGCAGAGCGCCCGGCTGACGACGGTCGTGGACGCGTCGGGCTCGATGGAGGCGCCGGTCCCCGGGCGCGGCGGCCAGAGCCGGATGGACGTCACCAAGGCCTCGCTGCTCCAGGCGCTGGCGCAGTTCACGCCCGAGGACGAGATCGGGCTGTGGAAGTTCGCGACCCGGCTGGACGGGGCGAAGGACTACGTGAAGGTGCGGGAGACGGCCCGGCTCGGTGACGCGGCCAAGGGCGGCGGCACCCACCGCGAGGAGCTGTCGGACGCCTTCTCCGCGCTGGAGCCGGTCCCCGACGGCGACACGGGTCTGTACGACACGGCGCTGGCGGCGTACGAGGAGGCCCAGGCCTCGTACGTGAAGGGCAAGTTCAACGCCGTGGTGCTGCTGACGGACGGCACCAACAAGGACGCGCGGAGCATCTCGCGGGCCGCGCTGGTCAGCCGGCTGCGGGCGCTCGCGGATCCCACCCGTCCGGTGGCGCTGATCGGCGTCGCGGTCGGCCCCGACGCGGACCGGGCGGCGGTGCACGAGATAGCCAGGGCGACCGGCGGCGCCGGGTACGAGGTGAGCGATCCGGGCGACATCCAGGCGGTGATCCTCCAGGCCATCATGGCGGTCGGCGAGGAAAAGCCCTGAGCGCCGACAAGCCCTGAGCCCCCGGAGGCTCCGCGTCCGCCCCGAGGCTCCGGAGGACCCGCGTACCGTACGCCCCCACGCCCCCGGTCAGGCCGGGCCGCCGCCGCCCGGCGCCGGGAGCCCGGTCGGCCAGGTGTGCACGGGCTCCCCGCGGTGCATCAGCTCGCTGTAGCGCCGGGTGGTGGCGGCCAGCGCGGCCTCCCGCCCGAGCCCCTCGTCCCGCGCCCGGTGGTAGGTGTCCACCTGCCAGGAGGCGCCGTTCACCCGGAGCTTGCACCGTTCCTCGATCACCCCGAGGTAGAAGTCGCGGTCCGCCGGCTCGACCTGCCATGCGTCCAAACCCGCCGCCGCCAGGGGGAGCAGTTCGTCCCGTACGAGCTTCACGGCCGGCACGGTGGTGATACCGGTCCCCCGGCCGGGGCGCGGCCAGCGCAGCTCCGCGTCGATGCCATGCCGGCACGCGGTCTCGAAGTTGGCGGCGGCCGCGTCGAACGGCAGCCGCTTCCACACCGGCCGTGTGTCGTCCGCGAGGGCCCGCACCAGCCCGTAGTAGAAGGCGGCGTTGGCAATGACGTCGGTGACCGTCGGTCCCGCGGGCAGGACGCGGTTCTCCACCCGCAGGTGCGGCACACCGTCGGCGACCTCGTACACCGGCCGGTTCCACCGGTAGACCGTGCCGTTGTGGAGCGTCAGCTCCGCGAGATCGGGCACCCCGCCCTCGTCCAGCGTCCGCAGCGGGTCCTCGTCGTCGCAGATCGGCAGCAGCGGCGGGAAGTAGCGCAAATTCTCCGCGAACAGGTCGTACGCGGAATCGATCCAGCGCTCCCCGAACCACGTCCGCGGCCGCACTCCCTGCGCGGCGAGTTCGGGCGGCCTGACATCCGTCGCCTGGAGGAACAGCGGCGGCCTGGATTCCCGCCACAACTCCCGCCCGAATAGGAACGGGGCATTGGCACCCAGTGCCACTTGAACCGACGCGATCGCCTGCGCGGCGTTCCACACGTCCGCGAATCGGGCGGGGGTGACCTGGAGATGCAGCTGTACGGAGGTGCAGGCGGCCTCCGGGGTGATGGACGCGGACCGGCAGGTGAGACGCTCCACCCCCTCGATGTCCAGCGCGAAGTCCTCTCCCCTGGCCGCGACCATCTGCTCGTTGAGCAGGGTGTAACGGCCGACGTCGGAGAGATTCGCGGACACCGTGTCGTCCTGGGTGAGGGTCGGCAGAATCCCGATCATCACAATGCCCGCGTCGACCTCGTCGGCCTTCCGGTGGGCATATCCGAGGCCGGCCCGCAGCTCCTCGGCCAATTGGTCGAGAACGCGCCCCTCCAGCCGGTGAGGAGCTATATTCACTTCCAGATTGAACATTCCGAGTTCGGTCTGGAAATCACCGCTCGCGATCCGTTCGAGGACCTCGCCGTTCATCATGCGCGGCATTCCGTCCGACCCCGCGAGATTGAGCTCGATCTCCAGGCCCATCAGATTCTTGGGCCGGTCGAACCTCTTCTCCGCCAGGAGCCGCCCCAGCACCGCCAGGCACTGCTGCAACTTCCTGCGGTATTTCTGCCGATCGGACAGAGCGAACCCGTCCGCCTCGACCTTCTCCCCCATCGAAGCGTCCTCCTCCAGTAGGCAGCCCCGGGCTCCGGCCGCTCGCGTCACGGTCGATAATGCCCAGACTCCGTGATCCGTAACGCCTCCTCACCCTCCGGGCAACGGGTAGAGTGGAGAGTGAAGGCACGCGGCACATTCCCCTGGCATGAAGCGCGATCCGCAGACCCGCGCAACGCTCATGGATTGTCGACGTGCCGTGGTCTTCCCTGCAGCCAGTTTCGGCCGTCCACGGGCAACCAATCGGCCCAGGCCAGCCGCTCGCGTTCCGCGTTTATCCAAGAAAACGCGGCCCCGAGACGGACCTGATTGTGCCTTGCCCGCAATATTCGCGACGGCTAGAAGAAACATGGTGTGAACACGTGTCGTATAACATCCGTGTACGAGGCAGAGAGGCGCCGCCCGGCTTTAGGGCCCCAGGCCACCCTCTGACCACGCATGCTGACAGCGCCGTCCGCACACGCACGACCTCACGCACCACCCTGTCTCCTGAGTGAGAGGCAACCCACCATGCCGCTGCATGTCCCCCCGGCCCCCGCACCCGCCCTTCGCAGCGTTCTCGCGGCACTCGGTTCCCCCACCGCCGTTCGCGAGGCCCGCACACCCGCTCTCCGGTCCGTCCAGGGACCGCTGAGCCCCGAGTTCCCCCTCCCGCTCCATGTGCTGGACCAGGTAGCTCCGAAAGGCCGTGCGGTACCCCCGGCGGGTCGTGCGCCGCGGACGAGGCTGGTCGGCTGGCGCTTCCTGATCCGCAGCGGCGACCGTGCCGTGGCCGCCGCCGACACGATGCTGACCGCGGACGGCTGGGCGTTCTCACGCTTCTTCGAGGGCCCCTACCTGGCGTCCACGGAGCGGGCGCTGCGCCACGCGGAGACCCTGGGGACGTCGTACCAGCCACGGCTGCTGTCGGTGCCGGAGCTGTACATGATCACGCTGTGGCTGCACAGCGACACGGAGGCCGACGCGTCCGAGGGCTCGCCCCTGCCCGCCGACATCCTGGTGCCGCTCGCCCCGGCCCCGCCGGGCATCGCCGCCCACCGTCCGCACGGCGTCGCGGAGTTGCTGCCGATGATCGGGCTGAGACTGGCCCCGGCGCCGCTGCTGCGCACGCCCGCCTGACCTGCGTACCCGCTGCCACGAAGCCCCGCGACCCGGCCGGTCGCGGGGCTTCGCGCGTGCCGCTCCCCCGCACTCCACCGGCGCCGGTACGTGAACCGGCCGGTCGGGCGGACAAGTTGAACTGAACCGTCCGGCCGGGTGACGCGTCCTTGGCCAGAAGGAAGTGCTGCCGTGAAATACCTGCGGATCGCCGTCCGTGGGGCAACACTAGGACCGGACCATCAGATACGGGGGAGGCGGCCATGACCTCATCGAGCCGCAGGACACTCACCACGACGCAGCGAAAGAACCCAGCCATGTGCCAGCACCAGCCCGTGTGCCCGTCCGCAGACTCCGCCGACCGGGACGCCGCCCGTCTGACGGCCCACCATCCGGAGCAGGGCTGGAGCCTGCTGTGCAACGGCGTTCTGGTCTTCGAGGACACCGGTGAACTCCTGCCCGACGGACGGATCATCGCGCCGCACCGCCCGCGCGGCGAGCAGGCCGTGACGGCGGCCTGAGCCGGCGCGCGACCGCGTGCCACCGGCGACCCCGCCCGCCCGTGGCACGCACGGGCGAGCGGGGTCGCGCTGTCAGTGGTCGTACGCGTCCATCGGCGGGCAGGAGCAGACCAGGTTGCGGTCGCCGTACGCGTCGTCGATCCGGCGCACCGGCGGCCAGTACTTGTCCGCGGCCGAGACACCGGCGGGGAAGACCGCCTCGGCGCGGGTGTACGGGTGGTCCCACTCCCCGCCGAGCGCCGACGCCGTGTGCGGCGCGTTGCGCAGCGGGTTGTCGTCCGCGGGCCACTCGCCCGAGGCGACCTTCTCGACCTCGGCGCGGATCGCGATCATCGCCTCGCAGAACCGGTCCAGTTCGCCCAGGTCCTCGCTCTCGGTCGGCTCGATCATCAGCGTGCCGGCCACCGGGAACGACATCGTCGGCGCGTGGAAGCCGTAGTCGATCAGCCGCTTGGCGATGTCGCTGACACTGACGCCCGTCGCCTTCGACAGCGGGCGCAGGTCCACGATGCACTCGTGCGCGACCAGGCCGTTGGGGCCGGTGTAGAGCACCGGGTAGTGCGGCTCCAGGCGCTTGGCGATGTAGTTGGCGGCGAGCACCGCGACCTGCGTCGCGTGCTTGAGGCCCTCGCCGCCCATCAGCCGTACGTACGCCCAGGAGATGGGCAGGATGCCCGCGGAGCCCCACGGCGCGGCGGAGATCGGGCCGACGCCCGTCTCGGGTCCCGCGGCCGGCTGGAGGGGGTGGTTGGGCAGGTACGGGGCGAGGTGCGACCGCACGCCGACCGGACCCACACCGGGGCCGCCGCCGCCGTGAGGGATGCAGAACGTCTTGTGCAGGTTCAGGTGCGAGACGTCGGAGCCGAACTTGCCCGGCTTGGCCAGCCCCACCAGCGCGTTGAGGTTGGCGCCGTCGACGTAGACCTGGCCGCCCGCGTCGTGCACGGCGGCGCAGATGTCGCTGATGTGCTCCTCGAACACCCCGTGCGTGGAGGGGTAGGTGACCATCAGGACGGCCAGCTCGGCGCCGTGGCGCTCGATCTTGGCGTGCAGGTCCTCGACGTCGACGTCGCCGTCCTCGCGGGTCTTGACGACCACGACCTTCATCCCGGCCATGACCGCGCTCGCGGCGTTCGTGCCGTGCGCGGAGGACGGAATGAGGCAGACCGTGCGCTGCGTGTCGCCGTTGGCCCGGTGGTACGCCCGTACGGCGAGCAGCCCGGCCAGCTCCCCCTGGGAACCGGCGTTGGGCTGGAGGGACACCGCGTCGTACCCGGTGACCTCGGCGAGCCGCTCCTCCAGCTCCCTGATCAGCGTCAGGTAGCCCGCGGCCTGCTCGGCCGGCGCGAAGGGGTGCAGGGCGGCGAACTCCGGCCAGGTGACGGACTCCATCTCGGTGGTCGCGTTCAGCTTCATGGTGCAGGAGCCGAGCGGGATCATGCCGCGGTCGAGCGCGTAGTCCCGGTCGGAGAGCTTGCGCAGGTAGCGCAGCATCGCCGTTTCGGAGCGGTGCTGGTGGAAGACCGGGTGGGTGAGGATCTCGTCGGTGCGCAGCAGCGTCGCGGGCAGCGCGTCCCCGGTGGCCGCGTCGAGCGCCTCGATGTCGGCGTCGACGCCGAACGCCGTCCACACGGCGGCCAGCTGGGCGCGCCCAGTGGTCTCGTCGCAGGCGACGGAGACGTGGTCGGCGTCGGCCCGGTAGAGGTTGACGCCGTGCTCACGGGCGGCGGCGACGACCTCGGCGGCGCGGCCGGGGACCCGGACGGTCAGCGTGTCGAAGTACGCGCCGTGCACGACCTCCGCGCCGCCGGCGCGCAGCCCCTCGGCGAGCAGCGTCGCGTAGCGATGGGTGCGCCGGGCGATGCCCCGCAGGCCGTCGGGGCCGTGGTAGACCGCGTACATGCCCGCCATCACGGCGAGCAGGACCTGCGCGGTGCAGATGTTGCTGGTGGCCTTCTCGCGGCGGATGTGCTGCTCGCGGGTCTGGAGGGCCAGCCGGTACGCCTTGTCGCCGTCGGCGTCCACGGACACCCCGACGAGCCGGCCGGGCAGCGTGCGCGCGAACTTCTCCCGTACGGCCATGAACCCGGCGTGCGGTCCGCCGAAGGCCATCGGGACGCCGAAGCGCTGGGTGGTGCCGACGGCGATGTCCGCGCCCAGTTCGCCGGGCGAGGTGAGGAGCGTCAGCGCGAGCAGGTCGGCGGCGACGGTGACGAGGGCGCCGAGCTCGTGCGCCCGCTCGACCAGGGGCCTGATGTCCCGTACGGCCCCGGAGGCGCCGGGGTACTGGAGCAGCACGCCGAAGACACCGCGCTCGGCGACGTCGGCCGGGATGCCGTCGGTCAGGTCCGCGACGACGACCTCGACGCCGGTCGGTTCCGCGCGGGTCCTGATGACGGCGATGGTCTGGGGCAGGGTGTCGGCGTCGATCAGGAAGACACCGTCCTTGACCTTGCCGGCGCGGCGGGACAGTGCCATCGCCTCGGCGGCCGCCGTGCCCTCGTCCAGCAGGGAGGCGCCGGAGGTCGGCAGGCCGGTCAGGTCGGCGACCATGGTCTGGAAGTTCAGCAGGGCCTCCAGGCGGCCCTGGGAGATCTCCGGCTGGTACGGCGTGTACGCGGTGTACCAGGCCGGGTTCTCCATGACGTTGCGCAGGATCACCGGCGGGGTGAACGTGCCGTAGTAGCCGAGGCCGATCATCGGGGCGAGGACCGTGTTGCGGTCGGCGAGGGCGCGCAGCTCCGCGAGGACCTCGGCCTCGGTACGGGCCCCGGGCAGCCCGAGCGCCTCGGCGCTCTTGATCACGTCGGGCACCGCGGCGGCGGTCAGCTCGTCCAGCGAGCCGTAGCCGACCTGCGCGAGCATCTTCGCCTGGGCCGCCCCGTCGGGCCCGATGTGGCGCTGCTCGAAGGGGACGCCACGCTCCAGCTGGGAGAGCGGAATGCGGTGGTCGGTCATGTTGGGAGGCCTCCTGGTCGTCACGACCTGCGAGGGGCACCAAGGCGCGGGTGCCCGGACGGCCTCCCCCTCTGTCATCTGACCTGAGAGCTTCACCGGGCGCCAGGGGGCCGCCCGGCTTTCACCGTCGGTGAGGGCGGACGCCGTCGACGCCTGCCCTGCTTTCCAGAGTGACCTCGTCCGTGCGGTACGGGGGCCTGAGAGATTCCGGGGAGGATTTGCTCCTTCGGCGCCTCCGGCGATCTCTCCGGAGGACTCTCCCGCACAGGGTCAGCAGCCGTGTGCCAGCCTACCAGCGAGGTCCCGCGCAGGGCTTTTCGAGTGGCCGACAGGCCGGATCTGCACTTTTCTTATGAGTGGACCACCGGGTCTTCCCCGCTTGTGCGACCAGTTGGAGGGACCGTGGAGAACGACATCGATCCGCGCAGCCTGATCGGCCGCAAGGCGTTCGACCGCGACGGCCACAAGATCGGCACGGTGGACGAGGTGTACCTCGACGACGCGACGGGCGTGCCCGAGTGGGCGGCCGTCCGCACCGGGATCTTCAGCCGGGACGCGTTCGTCCCCCTCGCGCCCAGCACGCTGGAGGAGGAGACGCTCCGCATCCCCTTCGAGCGCTCGCTGATCAAGGACGCCCCCGACTTCGGCGTCGGCCGGCACCTCTCGCCCGAGCAGGAACTCCAGCTCTACCGCCACTACGGCCTCGCCCTGCCCGAGCCGGGCCCGCCGGAGCGCCCGGCCTCGCTGTCCGACGGGGACTCCGCGCGTGACTTCGGGCGGGTCGCGGGCCAGGACGACTGATCCGGCTCGGGCCCGTCCTGGGGCGCTCCGCCGGTCAGGGGCAGCGGGTCCGACAGCTCCAGTTCGGGATCGTCCACCCAGAAGGTCCGCACCCGCCCCGGCGCGGACCAGGGCTGCTCGAACCGTACGGTGACCCGGCGCAGCCCGCTGCCCTGCACCCACCCCGCGCCGAACGCGGCGTGCCGCACGTCGTGCCCGGCGGGGAAGCGGCGCTCCGCGGGCAGGTCCGCCGCCTCCGGCGCCCCCTGAGCGGCCGGTACGCCCCCGGCGGGCGCCGGGCGCGCCTCGGGCGCCGTCCACCCCTCCCCGGGCCTCTCAGGGCCGTCCACCGGGGCGGCCGGGGCCACCGCGGCCCGCCCCGCGTCCGCGGCCGCCCCCTCCCCGCCCGATCCGTCGGCCCGCGCCTTCCCCTCCGCCGCCCGGTCGGCCGCCGCCTGCGCGAACAGGTCCTCCTGCGTGTAGTCCGCGAGCCCGCTCACCCCCACGCCCAGCAGCCGGACCCCGCCGGTGGTGTCCACCGCCTCCAGCAGCCGCCCCGCCGCCTCCCGCACCACACCGGGGTCGTCGGTGGGCCCGCGCAGCGTCTCCGAGCGGGTCAGCGTCGAGAAGTCGTACCGCCGGACCTTCAGCACGACCGTCCGCCCCGAGTGCCCGGCCGCCCGCAGCCGCTGCACACACCGGTCGGCCAGCCGGTCCACCTCCGTCCGCACCCGCACCCGGTCGTGCAGGTCCACGTCGAAGGTGTCCTCCACGGACACCGACTTGGCCTCCCGCTCGGCCACCACGGGCCGGTCGTCGTGGCCCCCCGCCATCCGGAACAGCGACGCGCCGTGCGACTTCCCCAGGAGCCGCACCAACTCGTCCTCCCCGGCCTCCGCCAGGTCCGCGACCGTGGTCATCCCGGCCCGCCGCAGGTGCTCCCCCGTCGCGGGACCGACACCGGGCAGGGTCCGTACGGTCATGGGCCCCAGGAGCGCGCGCTCGGTCCCCGGCTCGACGACGACCAGGCCGTCGGGCTTGGCCTGTTCGGAGCCGATCTTCGCCAGCATCTTAGACCCCGCCAGCCCCACGGACCCGGTGAGCCCCGTCGTCTCCAGGATGTCCCGGCGCAGCCGCTCGCCGGCGGCCCGCGCGGAGGTCGTGTCGCCGGCCGAGCCGCCCGCCTCCAGGTCCACGAACGCCTCGTCCAGGCTCAGCGGCTCCACCAGCGGCGACAGCCGGCGCAACAGCTCCATCACCTGCTCGCTGATCGCTCGGTAGACCGTGAAGCGCGGGACGAGATACGCCGCGTTCGGCGCGAGCCGCCGCGCCTGCGCCATCGGCATCGCCGAGTGCACCCCGAACCGCCGCGCCTCGTACGAGGCCGTGGAGACCACCCCACGCGGTCCGAGACCGCCGACGACGACCGGCTTTCCGCGCAGACTCGGCTTCGCCGCCTGCTCCGCGGCGGCGAAGAAGGCGTCCATGTCCAGATGCAGGATGGTCGGGGCGGCTCTCACACCCCCGATGCTCCCTCACCGCACTGACAATCGGCCGGTACGGCGTGGGAGCCGGACACGCCCCGGGGCCGGGCGGTCAGACCGCCCGGTCCCTGCGACGCCTGGCCAGTTCGTCCGCCGGGTTGTTCCCCACGAGCGTCTCGCCCGTGTCGATCCGCTCCCCGTGCAGCTGGGACAGCGCGGCCTCGACGTCCCGCCAGACCACCCCGACCGCGATCCCGAAGATCCCCTGGCCGCCCTGGAGCAGATCCACGACCTCGTCCGGCGACGTGCACTCGTAGACCGTCGCCCCGTCGCTCATCAGCGTCATCCGCTCCAGATCCTGGACGTCACGGGCCCGCAGGTGCCGTACGGCCGCCCGGATGTTCTGGAGAGCGACCCCGGTGTCCAGGAACCGCTTCACGATCTTGAGGACGACCACGTCACGAAAGCTGTAGAGCCGCTGCGCCCCGGAGCCGTACGCCGCGCGCACGCTGGGCTCCACGAGCCCCGTGCGCGCCCAGTAGTCCAACTGGCGGTACGTGATCCCCGCCGCGGCACACGCCGTCGGTCCGCGGTACCCGACCGTCTCGGTACCGGGGTCGGCCGTCTCGCTCCGCAGCGGGAACGCCCCGCCCACCGCCGTACCGTCGCCGCTGCTTCTCACGCCGACCTCCGTCCTTGACCTGCCCTCAACGACGGTAGGGAGTCACTCGGGGTGCGTCAACGATCGCCGCACTCGCCACGCCGAGTGATAATCACCTTGAGAGTGGTTTCGCGTGTCCCGGTCCCGGGAAAGGCTGACCGAATGTGCCGTCGGAGGCCCGGGGGCCCCCGACGTCAGGCACTCACCGACCGCTCACTGGCTGTTGGTCCCGAAGTCCTCGGGAGAGATCTGGTCGAGGAACTCGCGGAACTTCTCCACCTCGTCCTCCTGCTCGTCCGGGATGGCGATACCCGCGTCGTCCAGGACACCGTCACTGCCGTAGATCGGCGTACCGGTGCGCAACGCGAGCGCTATGGCGTCGGACGGCCTGGCACTCACCTCGACCCCGCTGGCGAAGACCAGCTCCGCGTAGAAGACGCCTTCCCTGAGATCCGTGATGCGGACCTCGGTCAGCTCCTGCCCCACGGCCTCAAGGACATCCTTGAAAAGGTCATGGGTCAGCGGCCTGGCAGGCGTCATGCCCTGCTGGGCGAAGGCGATGGCGGTGGCCTCCCCCGGCCCGATCCAGATGGGAAGGTACCGATCGCCTCCCACTTCACGCAGGAGCACGATCGGTTGGTTGGAGGGCATTTCCACCCGGACACCCACAACGTCGAGCTCGTTCACACAGCAACCCTAGGACGCGAGCGACCGGTTTGGGTAGTCGGACTCCCCCATGATCAGTGCGGATGTGCTCCGAGAGCCGTCCGGAACAGTGCCGCGTGCAGCTTCACCGAGAGGGTCGCCAGCTCCCTCGTGGTGGCCTCCGCATGTGCTCTGGTCTGCGGGTTACGGTGCCGGCGCAGCGGCGCGACCACCTGCTCGACCATCCCCGCCTCACGCTGCGCGGCCGCTCTCATGATCCGCAGATGACGTGGTTCCAGACCGAATCTTCCGAGGTCCGCGACCAGTTTCGCCACCGTCACGGACTCCGGGTCGTACCCGCCGTCCGGCATCGGAGTGATGAGGCCGTACGACTCCCACTCGTCGAGCGCGCTCCCGTCGGCCCCCGAGGCGGCCAGCAGCTCCTCACGCCCGATCCTCGCGGCGGTCCGCGGCGCGGGGCCGGTCTCGGCGGCCCGGCGCTGGCGCTGCTGCCCCGGCAGCGGGAGACGCTCGCCCCGGCCGAGGGCGTCGAGATGCTCCCGGATGGCCTTCAGCGGGAGGTAGTGGTCCCGCTGCATCCGCAGCACCTGGGTCAGCCGCTCCACGTCCTGAGGCCCGAATTTCCGGTACCCCGAAGGTGTGCGGCGCGGCTCGACGAGGCCCTCCGCCTCCAGGAAACGGATCTTGGAGATGGTGACCTCGGGGAACTCGACCCGCAGCCGGCCGAGCACCGCACCGATGCTCAGCAGGGTGTCGCCCGAAGGGGCGGTGCCGTGACCGGCACCGCCCGTGGGTGTTCGCAGCATGGACCTTTCCTGAAAGTCACACGCCCCGCTGGCTCGCGTAGAAGACCAGCCGGTACTTGCCGATCTGAACCTCGTCGCCGTTCGAGAGCAGGACCGAGTCGATCCGCTCACGATTGACGTACGTGCCGTTCAGGCTGCCCACGTCCGAGACGGTGAAGCGGCCGTCCGCGCCCCTGCGGAAGTCCACATGGCGGCGGGAGACGGTCACGTCGTCGAGGAAGATGTCGCTCTGCGGGTGACGGCCGGCCGTCGTCAGCTCACTGTCCAGGAGGAAGCGGCTGCCCGAGTTGGGCCCCCTGCGCACCACGAGGAGCGCCGAACCCAGCGGGAGGGCGTCCACGGCGGCCTGGGCCTCCGGGGACAGGGAGGGCACGGCCGTCTGGCCGGTGACCTCCGAGTCGTACGCCTCGAGGCCGGAGATGGAGATGGTGGAGGTCGTCTCCGAAGCGCGCTCGGCGGGCACCCCGGCCCGCAGCGGCGCCCCGCAGTTGGAGCAGAACCGACTGGCCTCCGCGTTGCGGTGGCCACACCTCGTACAGACCGGCAAGGCAGACCCTCCACCCGTACTCGAGGTTGATGGTTCACCGAAACCTATGCGGCCCTGACCGGCGGGGTCAACAGACGACGCGCCGCCACCGGCACCGTCACCCACCTGGTCACGGAAGAGCGGGCGGTCGCCGCTCGGCTCCTCGCTCCCGCCGTGCCGCGCCGCACGGTGACGGGAACCCCCGCCGTCCTCGCGTGCGCTCTTGCCGAACAACTTCCCAAACAACTTCACGGGCGATTCCCCTTGACCGATACAGACCCGCCCGTGGGGCAGGACGAACCCTGAATGAACACACCTGCCGACCCGGACATCTTGACAACGTCCGTATCCACCGGACAGTTTCCACCACTCACCACACTGATCGTGCGCCGACCCCCCGCAACCTCATGCCCGCGGCCGACAGCCGCCATGCGCCCCCGCCTCACTGCGCCGACGACCGAGCGTAGTCAGGGCGCTCCGCCGGTCGCAAGGCATTGACGATGATCTTCTCAGCCCGCGCCACCGTGGCCGTGGCCTGCTCCTTCTCCAGTGTCTGCACCACCCCGCCCGGAATGTTGAGGGCGGGCTCCAGGTCCTGCGGCTTGCCGATGACCTTGAAACGGTACGGCGCGGTGACCTGCTTCCCGTCCACCTGGATGTCACCTCCCGTACCCGAGAAGAAGGTGTTCGCAACCACGCGGACGCCATTGATCTGGATCGCCTCCGCGCCGGCGGCCCGCAGCTCCTGGATCGTGTCGAGCAGCATGTCGGGCTCCACGGTGTCGCCGCTGTCCGCGACGGTCAGCGTGATCCCGGGCCCCTCGGCGGCCACGGTGCCCGCCAGGATCCCGAGCTGCTGCTCCTTCTCCCGCGTCTGCCTGCGGGCCTCCTCGGCCTGGTCCGAGCTCGTCTCCAACTCGGTGCGCTGGTCGTCGAGGCTCTGCTTCTCGTCCTCCAGCCGCTGCGTGCGGTCGTCCAACTCGTCGAGGATGCGCACCAGGTCCTCCTGGCGGGCCCCCCGCAGCGCGCTGTCGTCGTTGTTCGACCTCACCTGGATGGCGAGCCCCAGGCCGAGCCCGAACAGCAGCACGGCGACGATCAGTTGGGCCCGGGTCACCCGGGGCGGCCAGAGCCCGGCCGCGAGCCTCTGGCGGCCCGTGAGCCGCCGGGGCTCCCTGTCCGTACCTCCCTGCTCGCTCATCGGCGTCACGCCCGGAAGACGTGCCGGCGGATCGCGGCAGCGTTGGAGAAGATGCGGATACCGAAGACCACGACCACACCGGTCGACAACTGGGCGCCCACACCGAGCTTGTCGCCGAGGAACACGATGAGCGCGGCCACCACGACGTTCGACAGGAACGACACGACGAAGACCTTGTCCACGAAGATCCCGTCGAGCATGGCCCGCAGGCCGCCGAAGACCGCGTCCAGGGCCGCCACGACGGCGATCGGCAGATAGGGCTCGACCACCGCCGGCACTTCGGGCCGGACCAACAGTCCGACCACGACTCCCACGACGAGGCCCAGTACGGCGATCACGATGTGCCCTTCCCTGTGTCGGCCGCGTCCTGCCCGTTGCCCTTCGAGGGGGCGGCGGCCTTCGGCTTTGCTGTACGTACGATCAGGCTCGGCGCCGCGGGGAGACGCACCTCGCCGCGGACGGAGATGCTCGTCCTGATGTCGAAGTTCTCCTGGAGCGCGTGCAGGTACTGCCCGTCGGCGCTGTCCTGGAACGCGGTGCTCAACTTCTTCCCGTCGCCCACCGCGAGCACGGTGTACGGGGGCACCAGCGGCCTGTTGTCGACCAGTATGGCGTCCCCCGCGGCCCTGATCGCCGAAAGGGACGTCAGGCGCTGGTCGTTGATGGCGATGGCCTCCGCGCCGGACTCCCAGAGGCCGTTGACGACCCGCTGCATGTCCCGGTCCCGTACCCGGCCCGTGTCGGCGAAACTGGCGCTCTCCCGGGGCTCGCCGCCCCCGCCCTGCTCACTGTCCTTGGCGTCGTCCACCACCAGGCGGACGCCCGGTCCCCGGACGGCCGTCGCGCCGGACAGCAGATCGACCAGCTCGGCACGGGCACCGCCCGGCCGGCGCAGCGCGGCCCGCTGCCGTTCGCCGACCTCGTCACGGAGCTTCTCGACCTCACGCTCCAGCGCGTCCGCCGCCGAAGTCTCGTCGTGGATGCGGTCGATGAGCTCTTCGCGCTCCTTGGCCACCACAGGGGCCGAGATCCGCGCCTGGGCCGCGCCCACCGTGACCACCAGCGCGGCCAGCACCAGGCCCGCCGCGAGCCAGAGCTTGGCCTTGAGCGTGCGGGGCAGTTCACCGCCCTCGGCGTCCCTGCGGGCCGCCGCCTCCGCGTACCCCTCGTCGAGGCCGTGGTCCATCACGTTGTTCAGCAGCGACATGGACGCATCGGGACGCGCGGGTGACGCGCCGGTGCTCCGAATGGGGGACTGCTGCGACATGCCGCACATCGTCGCACGTCGCGGGCAGTGCCGAAGAACCGGCCGGGCGGACCGCGAACGGCCCGCCCGGCGGCGACATCGATCCGTGCTGGTCGGCCGGTCCTAGTGACCGGCCCCGTCGACCACCGACGACCACTCGTCGAGCAGCGCCTGGGCCGACGCGTCGTCAGGACCTTCGGCCCACAGATGGGTGACCGCCTCGGACGGGTCGGGCAGCACCATCACCCACCGCCCGTCGGTCTCCACGACCCGGACACCGTCCGTCGTGTCCACCTGCCGGTCCCCGGCCGCCTCCACGACGCTGCGCATCACCAGTCCCTTGACGGCCCAGGGGGTCGCCAGGTCGCGGCGCAGCACATGGGCTCGCGGTATGCGGGCGTCGATCTGGCTCAGGGTCAGCTGCGTACGTGCCACCAGCCCGATGAGCCGCACGAACGCCGCCGTACCGTCCAGGACACTGCTGAACTCCGGCACGATGAACGCTCCGCGCCCGTCACCGCCGAAGATCGTGGTCTCCTCCCGGCCGACCCGCGTCAGGTCGTCCGGCGAGGTCGTCGTCCACTCCACCTGCGTGCCGTGGTACGCCGCGACCTGCTCGGCGATCCTGGTGGTCGTCACCGGCAGTGCCACCCGGCCGCTGCGGCGCTCCGCGGCGACGAGGTCGAGCAGCACCAGCAGCGCCCGGTCGTCCTCGATGATCCGGCCGCGCTCGTCGACGAGCGACAGCCGCTCACCGACCGGGTCGAACCGCACGCCGAACGCGGCCCGCGCGGACGCCACGATCTCGCCGAGCCTGACCAGACCGGAGCGGCGTGATTCCGCCGTCTCCGTCGGCCGCGACTCGTCGAGTCCCGGGTTGATGGTCAGCGCGTCGACACCGAGCCGCCCGAGGAGGCTGGGCAGGACGAGTCCGGCGCTTCCGTTGGACGCGTCGACCACGACCTTGAGCCCGGCCTCGGCGATGCCCGTCGTGTCGACGTTGCGGAGCAGCGAGCCCGTGTACGAGTCGAAGACGCTGGCCGGGAAGTGCAGGTCCCCGATCTCGCCGGGGAACGCGCGGCGGTACTCCTGCCGGGCGTAGATGCGGTCCAGCTTGCGCTGGCCGGCCTGGGAGAGGTCGGCGCCCCGCTCGTCGAAGAACATGATGTCCACGGAGTCGGGGACTCCCGGGGACGTACGGATCATGATGCCGCCCGCGCTGCCCCTGGCGGTCTGCTGCCGGGCCACGGGCAGCGGTACGTTCTCCAGGTCGCGTACGTCGATGGCGCTGGACTGGAGCGACGAGATCACGGCCCGCTTGAGCGCGCGCGCACCACGCGAGTGGTCACGCGCCGTGGTGACGGTGGACCCCTTCTTCAGGGTCGTCGCGTACGCCCCCGCCAGCCGCACGGCCAGCTCCGGCGTGATCTCCACGTTCAGGATCCCGGAGACACCACGGGCGCCGAAGAGATTCGCCTGTCCTCGGGACTCCCAGATGACCGACGTGTTGACGAACGCGCCGGCCTCGATCGTCTTGAACGGGTAGACCCGGACATTGCCCTGGATGATCGATTCCTCGCCGACGAGGCATTCGTCGCCGATGACCGCGCCGTCCTCGATCCGCGCGGCGCGCATGATGTCGGTGTTCTTGCCGACCACACAGCCGCGGAGATTGCTGTGCTGTCCGATGTACACGTTGTCGTGGACGACCGCTCTGTGGAGAAAGGCGCCGGTCTTCACGACCACGTTGGATCCGAGAACGGTGTGCTCGCGCAACTCGACGTCGGCCTCGACCTTGGCGTAGTCACCGATGTACAGCGGCCCGCGGAGCACGGCGTCGGGGTGCACCTCGGCTCCCTCGGCGACCCATACGCCGGGCGAGATCTCGAAGCCGTCGATGTCGACGTCGACCTTGCCTTCGAGCACGTCGGCCTGGGCCTTCACGTAGCTCTCGTGCGTGCCGACGTCCTCCCAGTAGCCCTCGGCGATGTAGCCGTAGATGGGCTTGCCTTCCTTCATGAGCTGAGGGAAGACGTCCCCGGACCAGTCGACCGAGACATCGGCCTCGACATAGTTGAAGACCTCGGGCTCCATCACGTAGATGCCCGTGTTCACGGTGTCGGAGAAGACCTGTCCCCAGGTCGGCTTCTCCAGGAACCGCTCGACCTTTCCTTCCTCGTCCACGATCGTGATGCCGAATTCCAGTGGATTCGGCACACGGGTCAGGCACACCGTGACCAGTGCGCCCTTCTCCTTGTGGAAGGCGATGAGGTCGGTCAGGTCGAAGTCGGTGAGGGCGTCACCGGAAATGACGAGGAAGGCGTCGTCCTTGAGTGCCTCTTCGGCATTCTTGACGCTTCCCGCCGTTCCCAGCGGCTTTTCCTCGTTGGCATAGGTGAGCTCCATGCCGAGCTCTTCGCCGTCTCCGAAGTAGTTCTTGACGAGAGAGGCGAGGAACTGCACGGTCACGACGGTCTCGCTGAGCCCATGGCGCTTGAGCAGGCGAAGCACGTGCTCCATGATCGGCCGGTTCACCACCGGCAGGAGCGGCTTGGGCATGCTTGAGGTCATGGGGCGAAGTCGAGTTCCTTCGCCACCTGCCATCACGACGGCCTTCATGTCGGAAGCGTCCTCCTTGAAGAGACGATCTCGCCGACCGAACCCGTCCGGACAGGCCTCTAGGCAAGAGCCGCGGGCCGGGCGACTCTGCGCGGCACGGCGTCGACGAGCTCAATCGGCCACTGTGTCCGCCCGGACGAGCCGGCGGACCTGGACCACATACAGGATCCCTGCCCACCAATACAGAGTTGTACCCCATCCGGCGAACGCCCATCCGAAAACTTCGGCGAGTGACGCAAGCCAACCGCTCCGGTCGCTCAGCAGCAGGAGCGGGAAGGCGTACATCAAGTTGAAGGTAGCCGCCTTCCCGAGAAAGTTCACCTGGGGAGGCGGATAGCCGTGCCTCCTGAGGATTCCCACCATCACCAGAAGCATCAGCTCACGGGCCAAAAGCGCGGCCGTGAGCCAGAGCGGCAGGATCTCCCGCCAGGTGAGGCCAACCAGGGTGGAAAGGATGTAGAGCCGGTCCGCCGCGGGGTCCAGGAGCCGTCCGAGGCTGCTGATCTGGTTCCACCGGCGGGCGAGCTTGCCGTCGAGATAGTCACTGACGCCGCTGAGCGCCAGCACCAGCAGGGCCCAGCCGTCGCTGTTCGGTCCGCCGAACTCGGGGCGGAGAATCAGCCACAGGAAGACCGGTACGCCGACGAGGCGGGCCATGCTGAGGATGTTGGGGATGGTGAGGACCCGGTCCGTCTGGACGCGGGTCTCCTGGACCTCCACCCGGGGGCCTCCTGTGTGGAATGTGCCAATGATGCCTCCTGGACCCTACCCTCAGCCCGGGCCGGCGGATGCCAGGGGGTCTCCAGAACGCGAAAAAGCCCCGCACCATAAATGGTGCGGGGCGATCCCACAAAGATTGTTCGGCGGCGTCCTACTCTCCCACAGGGTCCCCCCTGCAGTACCATCGGCGCTACGAGGCTTAGCTTCCGGGTTCGGAATGTAACCGGGCGTTTCCCTCGCGCAATGACCACCGAAACACTATGAAGATCTCGAAAAGCTGGATGACAACACGGCTCTTCGTTACTTCAGAACTAACACAGTGGACGCGAGCAACTGAGGACAAGCCCTCGGCCTATTAGTACCAGTCAGCTTCAACCGTTACCGGTCTTCCACATCTGGCCTATCAACCCAGTCGTCTACTGGGAGCCTTAACCCCTCATGGGGGTGGGAGTTCTCATCTCGAAGCAGGCTTCCCGCTTAGATGCTTTCAGCGGTTATCCCTCCCGAACGTAGCCAACCAGCCATGCCCTTGGCAGAACAACTGGCACACCAGAGGTTCGTCCGTCCCGGTCCTCTCGTACTAGGGACAGCCCTTCTCAAAACTCCTACGCGCACAGCGGATAGGGACCGAACTGTCTCACGACGTTCTAAACCCAGCTCGCGTACCGCTTTAATGGGCGAACAGCCCAACCCTTGGGACCGACTCCAGCCCCAGGATGCGACGAGCCGACATCGAGGTGCCAAACCATCCCGTCGATATGGACTCTTGGGGAAGATCAGCCTGTTATCCCCGGGGTACCTTTTATCCGTTGAGCGACGGCGCTTCCACAAGCCACCGCCGGATCACTAGTCCCGACTTTCGTCCCTGCTCGACCCGTCGGTCTCACAGTCAAGCTCCCTTGTGCACTTACACTCAACACCTGATTACCAACCAGGCTGAGGGAACCTTTGGGCGCCTCCGTTACTCTTTAGGAGGCAACCGCCCCAGTTAAACTACCCATCAGACACTGTCCCTGATCCGGATCACGGACCCAGGTTAGACATCCAGCACGACCAGAGTGGTATTTCAACGACGACTCCACCTGAACTGGCGTCCAAGCTTCACAGTCTCCCACCTATCCTACACAAGCCGAACCGAACACCAATATCAAACTATAGTAAAGGTCCCGGGGTCTTTCCGTCCTGCTGCGCGAAACGAGCATCTTTACTCGTAGTGCAATTTCACCGGGCCTATGGTTGAGACAGTCGAGAAGTCGTTACGCCATTCGTGCAGGTCGGAACTTACCCGACAAGGAATTTCGCTACCTTAGGATGGTTATAGTTACCACCGCCGTTTACTGGCGCTTAAGTTCTCAGCTTCGCCACACCGAAATGTGACTAACCGGTCCCCTTAACGTTCCAGCACCGGGCAGGCGTCAGTCCGTATACATCGCCTTACGGCTTCGCACGGACCTGTGTTTTTAGTAAACAGTCGCTTCTCGCTGGTCTCTGCGGCCACCCCAAGCTCAGGAAGTAAATTCCTTCACCCAAGATGGCCCCCCTTCTCCCGAAGTTACGGGGGCATTTTGCCGAGTTCCTTAACCATAGTTCACCCGAACGCCTCGGTATTCTCTACCTGACCACCTGAGTCGGTTTAGGGTACGGGCCGCCATGAAACTCGCTAGAGGCTTTTCTCGACAGCATAGGATCATCCACTTCACCACAATCGGCTCGGCATCAGGTCTCAGACTCAATGTGTGACGGATTTGCCTATCACACGCCCTACACCCTTACCCCGGGACTACCACCGCCCGGGCTGGACTACCTTCCTGCGTCACCCCATCGCTTACCTACTACCACCTTGGTTCGACGGCTCCACCACTCCCCTTTGCCCGAAGGCTCCAGGACGGCTTCACGGCCTTAGCATTAATGGATTCGATACTGGGCGTTTCAAAGCGGGTACCGGAATATCAACCGGTTGTCCATCGACTACGCCTGTCGGCCTCGCCTTAGGTCCCGACTTACCCTGGGCAGATCAGCTTGACCCAGGAACCCTTAGTCAATCGGCGCACACGTTTCTCACGTGTGTATCGCTACTCATGCCTGCATTCTCACTCGTGAACCGTCCACCACTAGCTTCCGCTGCAGCTTCACCCGGCACACGACGCTCCCCTACCCATCCCAGCAGGCGTTGGCCCTCAATGCTGAAATGACACGACTTCGGCGGTACGCTTGAGCCCCGCTACATTGTCGGCGCGGAATCACTTGACCAGTGAGCTATTACGCACTCTTTAAAGGGTGGCTGCTTCTAAGCCAACCTCCTGGTTGTCTCTGCGACTCCACATCCTTTCCCACTTAGCGTACGCTTAGGGGCCTTAGTCGATGCTCTGGGCTGTTTCCCTCTCGACCATGGAGCTTATCCCCCACAGTCTCACTGCCGCGCTCTCACTTACCGGCATTCGGAGTTTGGCTAAGGTCAGTAACCCGGTAGGGCCCATCGCCTATCCAGTGCTCTACCTCCGGCAAGAAACACACGACGCTGCACCTAAATGCATTTCGGGGAGAACCAGCTATCACGGAGTTTGATTGGCCTTTCACCCCTAACCACAGGTCATCCCCCAGGTTTTCAACCCTGGTGGGTTCGGTCCTCCACGACCTCTTACAGCCGCTTCAACCTGCCCATGGCTAGATCACTCCGCTTCGGGTCTTGAGCGCGCTACTATATCGCCCTATTCGGACTCGCTTTCGCTACGGCTTCCCCACACGGGTTAACCTCGCAACACACCGCAAACTCGCAGGCTCATTCTTCAAAAGGCACGCAGTCACGACCCTATGTGTAAACACATAGAGCGACGCTCCCACGGCTTGTAGGCACACGGTTTCAGGTACTATTTCACTCCGCTCCCGCGGTACTTTTCACCATTCCCTCACGGTACTATCCGCTATCGGTCACCAGGGAATATTTAGGCTTAGCGGGTGGTCCCGCCAGATTCACACGGGATTTCTCGGGCCCCGTGCTACTTGGGTGGTTCTTAAACGAGCCGCATGAATTTCAGCTACGGGGGTCTTACCCTCTACGCCGGACCTTTCGCATGTCCTTCGCCTACCCATACGGTTTCTGACTCGCCGACCGGCCGGCAGACCGATCAAAAGAACTCCCACAACCCCTGCAACGCAACCCCTGCCGGGTATCACACGCTACAGGTTTGGCCTCATCCGGTTTCGCTCGCCACTACTCCCGGAATCACGGTTGTTTTCTCTTCCTGAGGGTACTGAGATGTTTCACTTCCCCTCGTTCCCTCCACACTGCCTATGTGTTCAGCAGCGGGTGACAGCCCATGACGACTGCCGGGTTTCCCCATTCGGACACCCCCGGATCAAAGCTCGGTTGACAGCTCCCCGGGGCCTATCGCGGCCTCCCACGTCCTTCATCGGTTCCTGGTACCAAGGCATCCACCGTGCGCCCTTAAAAACTTGGCCACAGATGCTCGCGTCCACTGTGCAGTTCTCAAGCAACGACCAGCCACCCGTCACACACCACAAAGGATGCTTCACCGGGGCCGGCATCACGAAGGGCGAGCAACGCTCGCACCCTCAGATACCCAACAGCGTGCCCGACAACTCCAAACCCTCTATGCGTTCCACGCCGAAGCAGTACTTGCAAAGAAAACCTGAACTTGCCGAATAGTCAACGTTCCACCCATGAGCAACCAGCACCGGACATTCGCCGATGAACTGGCCTCTGACCAAACCGAAGCTTGGCAAGAAGTGCTCCTTAGAAAGGAGGTGATCCAGCCGCACCTTCCGGTACGGCTACCTTGTTACGACTTCGTCCCAATCGCCAGTCCCACCTTCGACAGCTCCCTCCCACAAGGGGTTGGGCCACCGGCTTCGGGTGTTACCGACTTTCGTGACGTGACGGGCGGTGTGTACAAGGCCCGGGAACGTATTCACCGCAGCAATGCTGATCTGCGATTACTAGCAACTCCGACTTCATGGGGTCGAGTTGCAGACCCCAATCCGAACTGAGACCGGCTTTTTGAGATTCGCTCCACCTCACGGTTTCGCAGCTCATTGTACCGACCATTGTAGCACGTGTGCAGCCCAAGACATAAGGGGCATGATGACTTGACGTCGTCCCCACCTTCCTCCGAGTTGACCCCGGCAGTCTCCTGTGAGTCCCCATCACCCCGAAAGGCATGCTGGCAACACAGAACAGGGGTTGCGCTCGTTGCGGGACTTAACCCAACATCTCACGACACGAGCTGACGACAGCCATGCACCACCTGTACACCGACCACAAGGGGGACCCTGTCTCCAGGGTTTTCCGGTGTATGTCAAGCCTTGGTAAGGTTCTTCGCGTTGCGTCGAATTAAGCCACATGCTCCGCTGCTTGTGCGGGCCCCCGTCAATTCCTTTGAGTTTTAGCCTTGCGGCCGTACTCCCCAGGCGGGGAACTTAATGCGTTAGCTGCGGCACCGACGACGTGGAATGTCGCCAACACCTAGTTCCCAACGTTTACGGCGTGGACTACCAGGGTATCTAATCCTGTTCGCTCCCCACGCTTTCGCTCCTCAGCGTCAGTAATGGCCCAGAGATCCGCCTTCGCCACCGGTGTTCCTCCTGATATCTGCGCATTTCACCGCTACACCAGGAATTCCGATCTCCCCTACCACACTCTAGTCTGCCCGTATCGAATGCAGACCCGGGGTTAAGCCCCGGGCTTTCACATCCGACGTGACAAACCGCCTACGAGCTCTTTACGCCCAATAATTCCGGACAACGCTTGCGCCCTACGTATTACCGCGGCTGCTGGCACGTAGTTAGCCGGCGCTTCTTCTGCAGGTACCGTCACTCTCGCTTCTTCCCTGCTGAAAGAGGTTTACAACCCGAAGGCCGTCATCCCTCACGCGGCGTCGCTGCATCAGGCTTTCGCCCATTGTGCAATATTCCCCACTGCTGCCTCCCGTAGGAGTCTGGGCCGTGTCTCAGTCCCAGTGTGGCCGGTCGCCCTCTCAGGCCGGCTACCCGTCGTCGCCTTGGTAGGCCATCACCCCACCAACAAGCTGATAGGCCGCGGGCTCATCCTGCACCGCCGGAGCTTTTAACCCTCCCCCATGCAGGAGAAAGTATTATCCGGTATTAGACCCCGTTTCCAGGGCTTGTCCCAGAGTGCAGGGCAGATTGCCCACGTGTTACTCACCCGTTCGCCACTAATCCACCCCGAAAGGCTTCATCGTTCGACTTGCATGTGTTAAGCACGCCGCCAGCGTTCGTCCTGAGCCAGGATCAAACTCTCCGTAAATGTCTACTCGTAATCGAGTATTCACATACCAAGAGCCGGGACTGTCAGTCGGAATAAGATTGACAGCCCACAGCATCCTCGCTGTGTTTCATTCAAAGGAACCACCAACCCACCAACCACAACGTGGTCAGTAGGCCGGGGTATCAACATATCTGGCGTTGACTTTTGGCACGCTGTTGAGTTCTCAAGGAACGGACGCTTCCTTCGGTCCCGTCTCCGGGGCCCTCCGGGCGCTTCCCTTCGGCATTTCGTGTTTCAAACTCTATCAGGCCTTTTTCGTGTTCCTGACCACCGATCCGCAGACATGCGGAAGCGAACCCGAGGTAAGGATCAAGGTTTGATAGATGCCGCCGACCCCGGACTCGAAGTCCCGTTGGGGTCAGGCAGGAGTACGACAGTACATGGCGCCTCGCGGGCCAGGCAAATCGATATACGGCCTCCGGCCGGTTCGCGCGTACGGCAGGTCACGGACAGAACCGTCACTTCTTATGACTTACAGTTCTGAACGGCACGTCGTCCCATCACAGGCAGTGACGGCGGCTCACGAATCTCCGCCCCTGGGAGGCTCCCCATGACCATCGTGACGGCCCCACTCGCCGGACGCGCCATCGGACTCGAAGCTGTCCCCGACCCGGTGTTCGCCGGGGCGATGGTCGGTCCCGGTACCGCCATCGACCCCGTCCGCGAACCGTCCGTGGCCGTTTCGCCCGTGGACGGTGTGGTGGTCTCCCTGCACCCCCACGCGTTCGTGGTCGTCGACCCGGACGGACACGGTGTGCTGACACACCTGGGCATCGACACCGTGCAGCTCAACGGCGAGGGCTTTGAACTGCACGTGAACAAGGGCGACACCGTGCAGCGCGGCCAGGCCGTCATCAGCTGGGACCCCGCTGCCGTCGAGGCGGCCGGCAAGTCCCCTGTCTGCCCGGTCGTGGCGCTCGAAGCCGCGCCCGAGGCGCTGTCCGCCGTGGTCGCGGACGGCGACGTCAAGACCGGCGACGCGCTCTTCAGCTGGGAGAAGGCGTAATGGGGGCGACGCTGCGAGGCGTCGGGGTCAGCCACGGCGTGGCGATCGGCGAGGTCCGGCACATGGGGACCGCGGTGCTGGAGCCGCCCGCCAAGCAGATCGGGCCGGAGGACGCCGGGCGTGAGCAGGCGCGGGCCCGCCAGGCCGTGGACGCCGTGGCCGCCGATCTGAACGCGCGCGGGAACCTGGCCGGCGGCGAGGCGCAGGCGGTCCTCGAAGCGCAGGCGATGATGGCGCAGGACCCTGACCTGCTGGCCGACGTGGAGCGGCGGATCGCCGTCGGGAGCACCGCGGAGCGCGGCGTGTACGACGCGTTCGCCTCGTACCGCGCGCTGCTCGCCAACGCCGGGGAGTACCTGGCGGGGCGGGTCGCGGACCTGGACGACGTGCGGAATCGTATCGTCGCGCGGCTGCTGGGGGTGCCGATGCCCGGGGTACCGGACAGTGACGAGCCGTACGTCCTGATCGCCCGTGATCTCGCTCCCGCGGACACGGCGTTGCTCGATCCGGCCCTGGTGCTGGGCTTCGTGACCGAGGAGGGCGGCCCGACCAGTCACAGCGCGATTCTGGCGCGGGCGCTGGGGGTGCCGGCCGTGGTGGCGCTGCCCGGGGCCGGGGAGCTGGCCGAGGGGACGCTGGTCGCGGTCGACGGGAGCACGGGCGAGGTCCACGTCGAGCCGTCGGCGGAGGAGCGGGCGGAGCTGGAGGAGGCCGCGGCGGCGCGGAAGGCGGCGCTGTCGGGGGTCACCGGGCCGGGTGCGACCTCGGACGGGCACAAGGTGCCGTTGCTCGCGAACATCGGTGGGCTCTCCGACGTCCAGGCCGCCGTCGAGGCGGGGGCGGAGGGGGTGGGTCTGTTCCGTACGGAGTTCCTGTTCCTGGACGACAGTGAGCGGGCGCCGTCGGAGGAGAAGCAGTTCGAGGCGTACCGGTCGGTTCTCGAGGCGTTTCCCGAGGGCCGGGTGGTCGTGCGGGTGCTGGACGCGGGGGCGGACAAGCCGCTGGCGTTCCTGACGCCCGCGGACGAGCCGAATCCGGCGCTGGGGGTGCGGGGGCTGCGGAGTCTGCTGGACCACCCGGACGTGCTGCGGACGCAGTTGACGGCGTTGGCGCGGGCCGTCGAGGGTCTGCCGGTGTACCTGGAGGTCATGGCGCCGATGGTGGCGGATCGCGCGGACGCGAAGGCGTTCGCGGACGCCTGCCGGGCGGCGGGGTTGCACGCCAAGTTCGGCGCGATGGTGGAGATTCCGTCGGCGGCGCTGCGGGCGCGGTCGATTCTCCAGGAGGTCGAGTTCCTTTCGCTGGGGACCAACGACCTGGCCCAGTACACGTTCGCCGCCGACCGGCAGGTGGGTGCGGTGGCGCGGTGGCAGGACCCGTGGCAGCCGGCGCTGCTGGACCTGGTGGCACTGTCGGCGGAGGGTGCCAAGGCCGAGGGGAAGAGCTGCGGGGTGTGCGGCGAGGCCGCGTCGGATCCGCTGCTGGCGTGTGTGCTGACGGGGCTGGGGGTGACGTCGTTGTCGATGGGCTCCGCGTCGATCCCGTACGTGCGGGCGACGTTGGCGAAGCACACGCTCGCGCAGTGCGAGCGTGCCGCGTCGGCCGCGCGGGCGGCGGACTCCGCCGAGGGTGCCAGGGCGGCCGCGCAGGCGGTGCTGTCCGGCGAGTGAGGGACGCCGTACGCATGGGGGCTTTCCGCCGGGTCCGGTGGGAAGCCCCCTTCGGCGTTCAGTGGTGGTGGTCGGTGGGGTCGGGGCCGAGGTCGAACCCGGCGCGGTACTCGACGCCGGATTCCGGGGAGAGGGGCTCTCCGGTGTCGGCGTCCGTGCAGTAGGCGCTGAAGACCTCGGCCTCGGTGAGGGGGACGAGGTCTCCGTGGAGGAGCCGCCAGCCGTGGAGGCGGTCGGGGGTGCCGGGTGCGGTGGTGCGGAGCACCACTCCCCCGGGCCGTTCGAGCGCGATGCCGGCGGCGAGGACGGAGACGAACTCGGCTCCTTCGGTGGGGTCGACGGCAGCGAAGGTGTCGAGGTCGGCGGGGTCGCTGCGGTTGGCCTGGAGTGAGGCCAGGAGTTGTTCGTCGTCGGCCGGGATGCTGCACACGATGTGGTGGATGCCGGGTCCGGCCGCTTCGAGGAGGGTGAACAGGAGGCGGGAGGCGCGGTCGAAGGCCGCTCGCCCGATGTCCTGGCCGCAGTCGGCGCACGCGCCGAGGTCGGCGAGCAGCGCGGTGACGTACTCCCAGGTGGCCCTGCGGACAGCTGTGTTGATGAGCTGTGGGACCAGGGTGTCGAGGGGTTGGCCGGTGTAGGCGACGGCGGCGCCGGTCGCGGGGATGGTGGCGGTGTAGCGGCTGCGGCTGGCGGTGGTGTCGGGGTCGTGTCCGCCGGCGGCGCAGAACTCCGCGTACTCGTCGGGGTCGAAGAGGGCGACGGTGGTGTGGACGCCCTGGGCCGTGAGGGATCTGAGGAGGGCGTCGATCTGCCGCAGGTAGGTCGCGTGGTCGTCGAAGTCGAAGGTGTCGTACCGCCGCATCGCGGTGAAGTCCCGCTCGTCGGCCAGGAGGCCGACGGTGCTGGGGACTTCGCGGCGCAGCCGGCGGCGCCGGGTGCGGTCGGTGTCGGTCTGCTTGCTGTGGTCGGTGTGCGCCATGACTCCCCCTGAGCGCTGTCGATCATTGCTCACTCAGCGTAATCGGGGGGTCTGACAGTGGGGTCCGGCGCCGGGCGGCCGCGGGGTGGTCAGCGGCGGGTGCGGGCCAGTTCCTCGTAGAAGTGGAGGAGTTCGACGCGGTCGACGGATCCGGCGTTGACGGCCTTGTCGAGGGTCGCGCCCTGGAGGAGGCGTTTGACGGGGACCTCGATGCGTTTGCCGGTGAGGGTGTGGGGGACGCCGGGGACCTCGATGATCTCGTCGGGGACGTGGCGGGGGGAGAGTTCTTCGCGGAGGGTGGTCTTGATGCGGGCGCGCAGCGCGTCGTCCAGGTGGTGTCCTTCGGCGAGGTGGACGAAGAGGGGCATCCAGTAGCCGCCGTCCGGTTCCTCGACGCCGATGACGAGGGATTCGCGGATCTCGGGGAGCCGTTCGACGGCTTCGTAGATGTCGGCGGAGCCCATGCGGACGCCCTGGCGGTTGAGGGTGGAGTCGGAGCGGCCGTGGATGACGACCGAGCCGCGGTCGGTGAGGGTGATCCAGTCGCCGTGGCGCCAGACGCCGGGGTACGTGTCGAAGTAGCTGTCGTGGTAGCGGGTGCCGTCGGGGTCGTTCCAGAAGCGGGTCGGCATGGAGGGCATGGGCTTGGTGACGACCAGTTCGCCGACCTCGTCGGTGACGGGGCGGCCCTGGGGGTCCCAGGCCTGGAGGTCGGTGCCGAGGCAGGCGGCCTGGAGTTCGCCGGTGTGGACGGGCAGGGTCGGTACGGCGCCGGCGAAGCAGCTGCAGATGTCGGTGCCGCCGCTGACGGAGGCGATCCACAGGTCGTCGCCCGCTTCGTCGGCGAGCCAGCGGAAGCCGTCGGGCGGCAGGGGGGATCCGGTGGTGGCGACGCAGCGCACGCGGGAGAGGTCGTGGTCGCGGGCGGGGTGGACGCCGGCCTTGCGGCAGGCCATGACGTACGCGGCGGAGGTGCCGAAGAGGGTGGCGCCGGTGCGGTCGGCGACGCGCCACTGGGCGTCGACGGCGGGGAAGCCGGGGCTCCCGTCGTACAGGACGATCGTGGTGCCGGTCAGCAGGCCGCTGACCAGGAAGTTCCACATCATCCAGCCGGTGGAGGTGTACCAGAGGAAGCGGTCGTCGGGGCCGAGGTCGCAGTGGAGGCCGATCTGCTTGAGGTGTTCGAGGAGGATGCCGCCCTGGGACTGGACGATGGCCTTGGGGAGGCCGGTCGTGCCGGACGAGTAGAGGACCCAGAGGGGGTGGTCGAAGGGGACCTGTTCGAAGACCGGTGGGGCGGTGCCGCCGGGGGCGGACTCCACGAGGGCGGACCATGCGAGGGTGCCTTCGGGGGCCGGGGTGCCGAGCAGCGGGACGTGGACGACGGCCCGGAGGGTGGGCAGTTCGCGGCGGAGTTCGGCGACGGTCTCCGTACGGTCGTGTTCCTTGCCGCCGTAGCGGTAGCCGTCGACGGCGAACAGGACGACCGGTTCGACCTGCTGGAAGCGGTCGAGGACGCCGCGGGCGCCGAAGTCGGGGGCGCAGGAGGTCCAGACGGCGCCGACGGCGGCGGTGGCGAGCAGGGCGGTGACGGCCTGCGGGATGTTGGGGAGGTAGCCGCTGACGCGGTCCCCGGGGCGTACGCCGAGGTCGCGCAGCGCGGTGGCGAGCGCGCCGACCTGGTCGCGCAGTTCGGCCCAGGAAACGGTGCGCTGTTCCTGTGTCTCGTCGACGTGCACGAGGGCGGGGGTGTCGGCGCGGGCGGGGTCCTGCGCGGTGCGCAGGGCGTGTTCCGCGTAGTTGAGGGTGGCGCCGGGGAACCACTCGGCGCCGGGCATGGTGCGGGCGCCGAGGACCTTCTCGTACGGGGTGGCGAACCGTACGTCGAACCAGTCGGCGATCGCGGTCCAGAACGTGTCGAGCTCGTCGACGGACCAGCGGTGCAGCGCCGCGTAGCCGCCCTCGGCCGGGGCGCCGTGGCGCTCGGCGGCCCATGCCTGGAAGCGGGTGATCCCGGCGGTCGCGACGCGTGCGGGGTCGGGCTGCCAGAGGGGGACGGCGCTGGCGGCTGTGGTCATGGTGCGGCTCCCGGGCTTGACGCGGCTGACACGGACGATGCCATGTGATCGTCTTTCGCACCAGATGTCGTGGCGCGGGCGTCGGCGGGGCGGACCGATGCCCCCGTCCTGGGTGAACGGAAGTTGAACGAAGCGCTTCCCGTGGCGGGCGAGTGGCAGGCTGAGCAGCATGGACGGTCGTGAACTGGTGCGTTCGATGAAAGTGGTCGGGTCGGTACAGGGGCTGCGCTCCGTGCGGTCGGCCTGGCGGCAGCGGCGCGCGGACGCGAGGGCGCTGCCGGTGCGTGGCGCGGAGCGGGCCCGGGTGCCGGGGCAGGCGGCGGGGGCGCGGCCGGAGCCGGGCGGGGGTGTGGTGCGGTTCGCGCGGGCGGAGCTGCGGGTGTGCGTGACGGTGGGCGGCGCGGTGTTCTGGGGGTGGGACGGGGCGGAGGCGTTGCCGTCGTACGCGCTGGCGGGTTCTCCGCCGGATCCGGACCCGCGGGCGGAGCTGGAGCCGGACACGGACGGTGGCTGGCGGGTGGTGTCGGAGCGGGTGATGGTGGCGGTGTCGCGTCACGGCGCGGTGGAGATCCGTACGCCGGGCGGGGTGGTGCTGCGGCGTGAGCTGCCGCCGCGCTGGTGGGAGCCGGTCGCGGGGGGTGTGGCGCGGTGGGTGCAGCGGGCGGAGGTGGCGGCGGACGCGCGGTTCTTCGGGCTGGGCGGGCGGGCGCGGGGGCCTCGGCTGGCGGACGGGACGTACCGGTTGTGGAACACGGATCCCGGGGGCCGGTTCGGTCCTGAGGACGATCCGCTGTACGTGACGATGCCGGTGCAGATGGTGGTGGCGGACGCGGGCACGCATCTGGCGTTCGTCGACAACTCGTGGGACGGGCGGGTGACGCTGCGGGAGGGTGAGGAGGGCGCGGGTTCGGGGCACGACCGGCCGGGGACGAGTGAGCTGCGCATGGACGGCGGGCCGCTGCGGTGCTGGGTGGTGATCGGGACGCCGGCGCGGGTGCTGCACGGGTGGACGGCGCTGACCGGGGCGCCCGTACCGCCGCCCGCCTGGGCGCTGGGGCCGCAGCACGCCCGGTGGGGGTTCGGCAGTGCGCGGGAGGTGCGGCGGGTGGTCGCCGGGTACCGGGAGCGGGGGCTTCCGCTGTCGGCGGTGCATCTCGACATCGATCACTTCGACGCGCATCAGGTCTTCACCGTGGACGGGGAGCGGTTCCCCGATCTGCCGGGTCTGGCGGCGGAGTTGCGGGCGGACGGGGTGCGGCTGGTGTCGATCGTGGACCCGGCGGTGAAGGCGGCGGCCGGGAACGCGGTGTACGAGAGCGGGCGCGCGGTGGACGCCTTCGTGCGGGACGCGCGGGGCGAGGAGGTGCGGGGTGAGGTCTGGCCCGGTGCGTGCGCGTATCCGGACTTCACGGATCCGGGGGTGCGGGAGTGGTGGGGCGGGCTGTACGCGGAGCGGCTGGCGCAGGGGTTCTCCGGGGTGTGGCACGACATGAACGAGCCGGTGTCGTTCGCGCCGTTCGGTGACACGACGCTGCCGCGGTCGGCCAGGCACCGGCTGGAGGGCCGGGGCGGTGACCACCGGGAGGCGCACAACGTCTACGGCCTGGAGATGGCGCGGGCGGGGTTCGAGGGGTTGCGGGGACTGCGTCCCGACGAGCGGCCGTTCCTGTTCTCGCGGTCGGGCTGGGCGGGGATGCAGCGGTACGGGGGGACCTGGTCGGGGGACGTGGCGACGGGGTGGCCGGGGCTGCGGGCGTCGCTGGCGCTGGTGTTGGGGCTGGGGTTGTGCGGGGTGCCGTACTCGGGTCCCGACGTGGGTGGTTTTGACGGGAGTCCGTCGCCTGAGCTGTATCTGCGGTGGTTCCAGTTGGGCGCGTACATGCCGTTGTTCCGTACGCACGCGGCGATCGACGCGGGGCGCAGGGAGCCGTGGGAGTTCGGGGCGGAGGTGTTGGAGCACGCGCGGGCCGCGCTGGCGGAGCGGGAGCGGTTGCGGCCGTACTTCATGACGCTGGCGCAGTTGGCGCGGCTGACGGGGGCGCCGTACGTGCGGCCGGTGTGGTGGGGGGCGCCGGAGGACCGGGCGCTGCGGGACTGCGAGGACGCGTTCATGCTGGGTGACGGGCTGCTGGTGGCGCCGGTACTGGCGTGCGGGGCGGACCGGCGGGCGGTGCGTCTGCCGCGCGGGCGGTGGTACGACACGGCGACCGGGAGGGCGTACGAGGGGCCGGGTCAGGTGTTGGTGGACGCGCCGTTGTCGCGGGTGCCGGTGCTGGCGCGGGCGGGTGCGGTGATACCGGTGCGCGGGGAGGACGGGGCGGTGGAGCTGGAGGCGTGGGCGCCTGCGCCGGGGCGGACGGGGGGCGGGCTGGTGATCGGGGACCCGGGCGACGGCTGGGGCGCGGCGGAAGTGGAGCGGTACACGTCGCGGGTGGTGGACGGCGAGGTCCGGGTGGAGCGGGTGACGGACGCGGGGGCGGTGGCGCCGGAGCGGGCGGTACGGGTGCGGGGGGTGGCGTCCGCCGGGGGGTGAGGTGGCCTTGGCGGGGCCGGGGGGCCGTGGGGGCTGCGGTGGGGGCCGGACTCGTGTCGGGCCGCGCGGGTCAGGGGCGGGGGGCGGTGTTGTAGTGGTCTGCGAACCAGGATCGGGCGGCCTTCGTGTGCAGGGGGAACGCCAGTTCCTCGGGGGCTCGTAGCAGGTGCCAGCCGGTTGTCTCGTCGGTGGGCGTGGGTGGCGGAAGGTGGTCGGCGGGGCGTTCGGGGAGCAGGCCGAAGACGAGGAGGTGCCCGTCCGGGGAGCTGAGCGTGTCGGCGAGCCGTACGTCCTCCTCGGCCGCCTCGATGCCCGTCTCCTCCCGCAACTCCCGTACGAGGGCGTGCTGCCAGGCCTCGCGGTGGTCGATGAAGCCGCCGGGCAGGGCGACCCCGCCGCGCATCGGTTCGATCGTGCGGGTGATGACCACCAGCGCCCGTCCCCCGGCGTCCGTCACCGGGAGCAGCGCCACGGCGACGGGCAGCGGGTTGCGGTAGGCGGTGACGCCGCAGGCCGCGCAGGTGCGGGGCCAGCCGGCGTTCGGCGGGTACGGCGTGCCGCAGCTGCCGCAGTACGCGTTCGACGAGGGCTTCTTCGGCTTCTTCTCGGGCTCGGACACGCGCGGACTGTATCCGATCGGACTTCCGCCGGTGCGGGGAAACTGATAGACGAAAGGGCTCATGAGCCCTCTTGTGTCGCTGTTACGGGTCCTGACCGCCTCGGCCGTCGCCCTGCTGGCCCTTCCCGCCCCCACGGCGGGCGCCGTCACCGAGCCCCGGGCCCCGGCGGAGTTCGTGGCGCTGCGGTCGGTCGCGCCGACGATCGTGCAGGAGATGCGCTACGCCACACCGCACACCTTCCTGGGCGTACGGGTGGACGGGTACCGGCAGCCGGTCTGTCTGGTGACCCGGCCGGCCGCCGAGGCGCTGCGCGTGGCGCAGGCGAGGTTGCTGCGGCAGGGCTACACGCTGAAGGTGTACGACTGCTACCGGCCGCAGCGGGCGGTCGACCACTTCGTGCGGTGGGCGAAGGATCTCCAGGATGAGGCGATGAAGGCGGAGTTCTATCCGCGGGTCGACAAGTCGCGGCTGTTCGAGGACGGTTACATCGCGGAGAGGTCCGGGCACAGCCGGGGCAGCACGGTGGACCTCACGCTGGTGAGGCTTCCGGCGCGGCCGACCCGGCCGTACGTACCGGGTGAGCCGCTCGCCCCGTGCCACGCCCCGCGGGCGGAGCGGTTCCCGGACAACTCGGTGGACATGGGCACGGGGTACGACTGCTTCGACACGCTGTCGCACACCGATGATCCCCGGGTCCAGGGGGCGCAGAGGGCCAACCGGCAGGTGCTGAGGAGCGCGCTGGAGGCGGTCGGGTTCGCCAACCTGCCCGAGGAGTGGTGGCACTTCACGTACCGGCCGGAGCCCTTCCCGGACACGTACTTCGACTTCCCGGTGGCGTGGCGGTCGGTCGCCGGGCGCTGACGGGCGGCCCGGCGGGGCCGGGTCCGCTCAGGTGACGGCGTGGCGGCGGTGGCGCTCCGCGCGGTTGAGCGCGTGCTCCACGACCGTGACGAGGACTTCCTTGACGGATTCGCGCTCGCGCGCGTCGCACATCACGAGCGGGACCTCGGGGTCGAGGTCCAGGGCGGCGCGGACGGTCTCGCCGGGGAAGCGGTCGGCGCCCTCGAAGCAGTTGACGGCCACGGTGAAGGGGATCCCCCGCCGCTCGAAGTAGTCGACGGCGGCGAAGGAGTCGGCGAGGCGGCGGGTGTCGGCGAGGACCACGGCGCCCAGCGCGCCCTGGGCCAGCTCGTCCCAGAGGAACCAGAACCGGTCCTGGCCCGGGGTGCCGAAGACGTACAGGACGAGGTCCTCGCGGAGGGTGATCCGGCCGAAGTCCATGGCGACCGTGGTCGTCGTCTTCTCCTCGACGCCGTCGACGTCGTCGACGGGCCGGCCGGCCTCGCTGAGCCGCTCCTCGGTGCGGAGCGGCCGGATCTCGCTGACCGCGCCCACCAGCGTGGTCTTGCCCACCCCGAACCCGCCGGCGACGAGGATCTTCAGGGTGACCGGGTCGACCGGGCGGGGCCGGTGGCTAGTGCGCCCGAGGGTCATGGCTCTCTTCTCCCCCGACGGCGTGGGTGCCGTGCAGAGACATCGTGGGTCCCAGGTGATCGGTTGAGGGTCGGTGTGCGGGTGGAAACCGTGGGGCTGTGCGGGTGGAAGCGCCGTGGGTCAGAGCGCCCTCAGCCCGTCGATCACATCGCGCAGGATGCTCACGTCGGGCAGTTCGGCCGGCGGGACGGGGCGCGTGACGTGGACGATGGCGTCCTCGACGAGGTCGCCGACCAGGACGCGCACCACCCCGACCGGCAGGTCCAGGCTCGCGGAGAGCTCGGCGATCGACTGGGGGCTGTCGTTGCAGCGGTCGACGATCTCCACGTGCTCCGGTGAGAGCATCTGGTCCCGGCCGGGGTCGTCCGCCTTGGGCTCGGGGATGACGATCGCGATCAGGTCGAGCCGGTGGCGCGTCGCGGTGCTGGTGCGCCCGCGCGTCATGGCGTACGGGCGTACCACCGGTCCGGCTTCGCCGTCGAACCAGTGCTGCGAGTCCTGATCTTCGTCACTCATGTCGGCCCCCACTCACCCTCCGGCGGGCAGACCGGACCGCGGCCTCGTGGCGAGGTGGACGCCGACCCGCTTGACCATCAGCGTCATCTCGTAGGCGACCTGGCCGACGTCGGAGTCCGCGTCGGACAGGACGGCCAGACAGCTGCCGTCACCGGCGGCCGTGACGAAGAGGAACGCGTCGTCCAGCTCCACGACGGTCTGCCGGACGCTGCCGGCGTCGAAGTGCCGGCCGACGCCCTTGGCGAGGCTGTGGAATCCGGAGGCGACGGCGGCGAGGTGCTCGCCGTCCTCCCGGGTGAGGTCCTTGGACGTGCCGGTCGCGAGGCCGTCACCGGAGAGCACAAGTGCTTTGCGGATGCTGGCCACCCGGTCGACGAGTTCGTCGAGGAGCCAGTTGAGCTCTCCGGCGCCGTCCCGGTCGGCGGAGTTGCGTGCTGCGGCGTTCGGTGCGGTCATCGACCGTCCCCCTCCGATGTGGTTCTGTCTGTCTCGCCGGGGCCGGTGGTCTCTTCGGCGTCGTTCTGCCGGCGACCACGCTGCCAGCCTCGCTGGAGCGAGGCCATACGGTTGCGTACTTCGTCCGCGTCCCGCTCGCCGTCCTGTCGGTCCGCGGGCGTCTGACCAGGGACGCGCTCGGGAGCGCTGTCCCTCAACTGAGGTGCGAGGTTGGCCTGCCGTACGCGGCGGGGCAGGCCGCCGAGAAGGTCGGGGCCCTCGTCCGTTCCCGCGCCGCCCCCGGCGGCGGCCCCGGCGTCGCTCCGGGCCGCCGAGGCGCGGCCCTTGAGCGGCGCGGGGACACCGGAGAGCGGTCCGCCGGAGGGCGGTTCGACGTGTGCGGCGGGGGACTCGGCGCGTGTACGTCCGGTCTCGTCGACCCGTCGGCCGCGGTCGGCCACCAGCGTGGGGGGCCTGCGGCGGGGCAGCGAGAGGGGATCGTCGGACCGCCCGGAGGCCGGCCCCGTGAGGGGCTCGTACGGTTCGCGCAGGTCGCGCGGCTCGGGGGCGGGGCGGCCGTCGCGCCGGTCGCGGGCCTCCCGGGCCTCGTCGCGCGCGCTGCGGACGCCGTCCCGGGAGGTGCGTACCTCGTCGTGGGTGAGCCGGGTGTCCTCACGGAGAGGCCAGGGCTCCCCGGTGTCGCGCCCGGCGAGGTCCAGGTCGAGGTCGAGATCACGCAGGTGCTCGCGGGCGCGGAAGATCCCGCCGCGCTCGCCGTCCGGTTCGTCGAGTCCGGCGATGCCGTCACCTCCGCCGCGTATCGGCCTGCTGTCCCGGCCGAGAGGACCCATGGGTGCTTCGAGTTCGACCGGTCCGTCGAGCACGGAAGGACCGCTGCCCAGGCCGGTCGGGATCTGCGCCAGCGCGGTGAGCCGGCCGGTGGAGCCGCTCTCGGCGCGGCCGCGGCCGCGCTCCCCCGCGGTCTTGCGGTCGAGCCGGAAGCCGACGCCCTCGGTCTCGGGCGCGTCGGTGAGCAGGGCGACGGGGAGGAACACGACGGCGGTGGTCCCGCCGTACGGGGAGGGCTGGAGCGAGACGCGGACGTTCTGCCGCTGGGCGAGCCGGCTGACCACGAACAGGCCGAGGCGGTCGGTGTCGGAGAGCTCGAACTCCGGTGTCTCCGCGAGCCGCAGGTTGGCGTCGAGGAGCATCTCCGGTGCCATGCCGAGGCCGCGGTCGTGGATCTCCAGGGTGAAGCCATTGGCGACCCGCTCACCGTGCACCTGGACGGCGGTGTGCGGGGGCGAGAACACCGTGGCGTTCTCCAGCAGTTCGGCGATGAGGTGCGTGAGGTCGGCGACCGCGGGGCCGCCGACGCCGATGCGCGGGAGCCTGCGGACCTCGATGCGCTCGTAGTCCTCGACCTCGGCGACCGCGGCGCGCACGACGTCCATCAGCTGGACGGGCTTGCGCCACTGCCGGGACGGGGCCGCGCCGGACAGGATCACCAGGCCCTCGGCGTGGCGGCGCATACGGGTGGTGAGGTGGTCGAGCCGGAAGAGGTCGGCGAGTTCCTCGGTGTCCTCCGTACGGCGCTCCATGGTGTCCAGCAGGGTGAGCTGACGGTGGAGCAGGACCTGGTTGCGGCGGGCGAGGTTGACGAACACCTCGGAGACCCCGCGGCGCAGGTCGGCCTGTTTGACGGCGGCCTCGACGGCCGCGCGCTGGAGGGTGTTGAGGGCCTGGCCGACCTGGCCGACCTCGTCCTTCTCGTAGTCGAGGCGCGGGGCCTCGGTCTCCACGTCGACCTGTTCGCCCGCGGCGAGGCGGCGCATGACGCTGGGGAGACGGACGCCGGAGACCTCGTGGGCCTCCTTGCGGAGCTGGGAGAGGTCGCGGATCAGGTCGCGGCTGACCCGTACGGACACGATCACGGAGACGAGGAGCGCGAGGAAGCCGAGCACGCTCGCCAGGCCGGCGCGGAAGTACGTACCGCGGCGCAGGGGGTCGATGTGGGCCGAGTAGAGGCTGTCGGCGCGGTCGCTCTCCAGGTCCAGGTCGTCGAGGACCGGGACGGTCAGCTTCTGCCAGCCGGCCGCGTTGATCACCCGGGGGCTCGCGCCCGCGCCGGCGGCGATCAGGCTGTCCTCGGTGGAGCCGAGGGTCAGGGTGGAGGGGGTGCGCCAGTACTGCTCCAGGATCGCGCGGTCCCGGGACGGCAGGTCGGAGAGGTTGGTGCTGTAGAGCAGCACGCGGCTCGCGACGAGGTCGGAGACGCGGCGGATCTCCTGCCCGCTGATGCTGCCGGTCATGAGCGCGGAGGTGACGAGGGCGTCCTCGCGGGACAGCATCTCGCGGGCGCGGGCCAGACCGATGAGCGCGCGGCCCCAGTTGTCGGCGTCCACCTCCTGGAGGCCGTGGAGGGTCGCGAGGAAGGTGAAGCCCGGGTCGACGATCCGGCTGTAGAAGTCCAGGGCGCCGGTGCGGGAGATCTTGCTGTTCTCCACCGAGCGGCGGGTGGCCGCGAGGCCGTCGAGACCGCTGATGACGGAGGTGAGTTGCTGGTCGGTGACACTGTCGAGGTCGGAGCGGAGGTCGGGCGTCGCGTGCGCCTTGACCCGCGCGGCGAACTTGTCCGTGTCGGCGCGGCGCTTCTGGAGGGTGACCAGGGCGTCGGGGGCGCGGGGGTCCGCGAGGAAGATCAACGTCTGCCTGCGCTCGTCCTGGACGGCGTGGATGGTGTCCTCGACGGGACCACCCACCTTGCCCATGACGTAACCGACGTCCAGGAGCCGCTTGGCGTCACTGCCGGTGAGCGTCGTCGCCAAGGCCCAGAGGGCGGTGAGCGAGACGAGCGGCACGAGCAGCAGCGCCACGATCTTCCGGCGGATCGACTTCCCGCGAAAGCGCATGGCCTCCCCCTGCTCGATCCCCGCACGGTGCGGGGGTCACCGAATGAACTTCCGTCAACAAACGGCGCGAGCCTACTACTGTCACACCGACAACTCGAAGACACGTCCGGATGTTTTTCGGCCGCCTCCCTACAACTTGATCATGAGTTGTCCCGGTACGCGACGAGTTGCCGTCCGTAACTGGGACGAAAAACACCGGGCGGGCGACGGGGCGGATGACGTGTGAACTCTCAACCAGATGGCCGGAATTGTTCCGCGGCGGTCACGCTCGGGAATCTTCGCGCGTCACGGTTCGTCCTTGTGTACGGAGATGTCCTGTGTGCGGGGGTCTCGTGGTGCGCGGGGGATGTCCGTGTGGGCGGGCGTGAAACGGCGGATGTCGGGCAGTGACCCTTGAGGCCGGACCTACGGCGGGCCTCGGGGCCGGAGTTGTGGTCGGACAGTGGTGGGGAGTGACGGGTCCATGGACACGGATCAGCGGCGTGGTGCGGCGCCGGCGGACGACTTCGCGGGGGTCGCGCAGGGGTTTCCCGGGGGCTTGCGGCGGCTGTGGGTCGAGGAGCCCGCAGTCAGGTATCGCATGCCGGACCCGGTCAGGAGAGCGGCGGTCCGGGCGGTGATCATCGCTTCGGTGACACTGATTCAGGCCATGATTGCGTTCCTCGGCACGCTCACCGCCTCGTGGCTGGCGTTCCCGATGGTGATCAGCAGCGTGGCGTCGACGGTGGTGGCGACCTGGTCGGTGCTGGACGTGTGGGTGACGCGGCAGGTGTGGAACCAGCGCAACGGCGTGGTGTCCGTGCCGAGCAGCACGGCGCGGCAGTTGCGCCGGGAGCGGCGCAGGGCGCGCCGCGGTGCGCGGAGCGCGGTGCGGGACGCGGAGCGTGCCCGGCGTGCTGGGCGTGCTGGACGTGGTGGGCGGATACCGAGGCGGCATGAGGGTGGGCGGGAGCGCGGCGGAAGCCGGCTGAGCGAGGCGTGAGGCCTCGTTCAGCCGGGTGCGCGGTTTCGTTCAGGGGCGTGAGGGCTCGTTCCGTCCCTGCTCCCGCTCCCGGGTGGGCCGTCTTTGCGCCCGGGTGGGGGCCGCCGGCTATCGGCCTGGGGAGTCCGCTCCTTCGGTGGCGGCGGCTTCCTGACTTCGTTTGAACATGCGGGTCGCGGTGATCTCACCGTGCACCGTCTCGCCGTCCGGATCCTGCTTGGGCAGACCGGGGCGGAGGTGTTCCTCCACGCTGATGTACTTCAGCCCGGCGCGGAGGTCCGCGTCGTTGCGCAGCCGGATGACGAGGGGGAACTCGGCGAGCGCCGTCGTGTCGAAGAGGCCCGTCGTGTAGAGGAGTTGCACCCCGAGGGCGTCCGACACCGCGCGCTGGAGCTCCAGCAGGTACGTGGCGTTGGCGCGGCCGATCGGGTTGTCGAGGAAGAGCGTGCCCGCGTGGCGGTGCTTGTCGCGGCCCCGGTCGTTGCTGCGCAGCGCCGCCATCGTGCAGTAGAGGGCGATCGCCGCGGTGAGCAGCTGGCCGCCGGAGAAGACGTCCCCCATCTGCCCGACGGGGACGCGCTCGGCGCGCAGCACGGCGTCCGGCTTGAGGATCTCGACGGCGATGCCCTTGGGCTGGAGCGCCGCCTGGACGCCGCGCAGGAGGAGGGACATGCCGTCCCTGCGGAGGTCCGAGTTCTTCTTGAGGGCTGCGCGGGTCGCCTCGTCCACGACCTCGCCGAGCCGCTCGGTGAGGGTCGTGCGGTCCGGCTCCTCGAAGCGGATGCGGAGGAACTCCTGCCCGGACCACTCCCCCAGGCCCTCCGGCAGCCGGGAGAGCCGCTGGGCGGAGCGGAGTGTGGTCAGGGCGGACTCCACCAGGCCGCGCAGCCGGTCGACGATGGACTCGCGGTTGCGCTCCAACTGCGCCAGCTCGTCCGTCAGGACGCGGAGCCGGGGGGCGAAGGCCGCCGCCCAGCGTTCGGCGTGCTCCGGCAGGGCGGACGCGGGCAGCTCCCGGATCTGCTGGCGGGCGGGGGTCCTGACCTGTTCGTAGCGGGTGGAGTTGGCGTGCCGTACGAGCACGTCGCAGGTCTCGCGGAGGGCGGCGTCCGCCGTGGACAGGTCCTGGGCGCAGCCGCGCAGCGAGCGGCGGGCCTCGGCGGCGGCCTGCCTGGCCTCCTCCAGGCTGCCGGGGTACGGCTCCGGGGGCTGCGCCGTCTCGTCGGCGGCGGTGTCGTCGGTGAGCGCGCCGCGCAGCAGGTCGCGCAGGAGGGCGCTCGTCTCGTCGAAGCCGCCCGCCGCGTCCTCGGCGGCGCGGTGGGCGTGGAGCAGTTCGCCGTGGGCGGCGCGGGCGGTGTCCAACGCGTCGGTGCGCAGGGCCTGTTCGGTGGTGGCCGTACGGAGCATGCTCTGCGCCTGCTCGACGTCGGCGGGGACGAGGTCCTCGGGCAGCTCGGTGTGCGCGCCGCCCTCTCCCTCGGCGGGGGCGAGGCGTTCGGCCTCGCCGCGCAGGCGGCCGAGCTGTTCGCTGGCGGTCGTGGCGCGGGTCTCCAGCATCTGGACGAGTGACTCGGCGCGGGCGGCGGCGGCCTGGCGGGACGGGCCGTCGGCGCCGTCGGTGGATTCGAGGAGCTGGCCGGCGCGGGTGCGGACCTTGTTGGTGAGCCGGTCCAGCTCCGCGAGGGCGGCGCTCTCGTCGCTCTCGGCGCGGGACTGTTCGGCGCGGAGGTCGGCGCCGACGCCGACCTTCTCGTACAGCTGGGAGGCGGCGCGGTAGGCCTCGCGCAGGGCGGGCAGCGCGACGCGGGGGGCGTCGGGGTCGGGCTCCGGGAGAGTTTCGGGCGCGCCGGCGATCTCGGCGCGTTCGGCGCGCAGGGCGCGGGCGGTGCGGCGGGCGTCGTCGGCGGCGCGCTGGGCGGCGCGGCGGTCCTCGTCCGAGGCGCGGGCGCGCTCCAGGCAGGCGGCGGCCCTGGCCTCGGACTCGGTGGCGTCGTCGGCCAGTTCGCGGAGCTTCGCCTGCCAGGCGGCGCGCTCGCGGAGGCGGAAGGCGAGGCCGGCGAGGGCGTCGGCGACGCGGCGGGCGCGCTGGGCGGTCTCCTGCCGTTCCTCGCGGACGCGGGCGGTGTCGGCGGCGGCCTCGTCCGCCTCGGCCCGTACCGTACGGGCTTCGGCGAGCACGGCCTCGGCCGTCACGGCGGCCCGCCGGGCGGTCTCGGCTGCCTCGGCCAGCTCGGCGAGCATGCCGGGCGGGCAGTCGGCGCGCCAGGAACCGAGGCGCGCGGCGAGGGCGCGGTCGCCGGCCAGGCGGGCGGCGAGCTTCTTGATGTCCTCGTCGCGGACGGTGGCGCGGGCGCGGAGTGCCTGGCGTTCCTCGTCGGCGGCGTGTTCGTCGTGCATGGCCGGGTTGGGCGGTACGAGGAACACCCCGCCCTCGTCCAGGCCGGCCGCGCCGGGGCCGGGGACGGGCGCGAGCAGCGCGGCGGCCGTCCCGACAGCGACGGCGGAGCGGGGCAGCAGGGCGGCGCCGGCCAGGACGTCGCGGGCGCGGGCGTGCGAGGCGGGGTCGGTGATCACGACGCCGTCGACCAGCTCGGGGCGGGCGGCGAGGACGGCGGCGTGGTCGGCGGGGTCGACGGCCTGGGCGAGGTAGCGCCAGCCGGGGAGGGCGGGGATGCCGTGCTCGCCCAGGTACTCGACCGTGGACAGGACGTCGGGCCCGGGCGGCAGGAGGCCGCCGTCGCCGAGCGCGCCGAGGATGCGGGAGTCGTCGGCGGCGACCGTGCGCAGGTCGAAGAGGCGGCGCTCGGCGGAGGCGACGTTCTGGTCGAGCAGCTCACGCAGGTCGTCGGCGTACCGGTCCAACTCGGCGGGGCTGAGGGGGCCTTCGGCGGCGCGGCGGGGGGTGGGGGCGGGGGCGGGGCGCCGGCGGGTGGGGTCGTCGGCGTCGGCCCGCTGGTGGGGGTCGCGGGTCCCGGCGGGGGTGGTGGTGTCGGGTGTGTCGGTGGCCACGCGGCCGTCGCGGGATCGGGCGTGCGGGCCGGCGTCCGACGTGTCGTGGGAGACGGCGCCGCCCGCCGGGCCGCCGTGGCCGTCCTGTCCGACGAGGCGACGCCCGTCCGGGACGGGGAGCGCGGGGTCTTCGGGGGTTGCGCCGGAGGGCGTTGCGGGGCGGTTGGATCGGCCGCCCGACAAGTTGTCCGCGTCGGACGCAGAACCGGTGCGGCCGGCGCCGAGCGCCGGCGTCCGGCCCGGGGCGGTCGCAACGCCCTCGCCGGGGGCCCCGGCCGGGCGGTCGCCCGTCCGACCGCCCTTCTCCGTCGCCGTACCCGGCGAACCGTCCGGGGCTCCGCCCAGTGTCGCCGAGGAACGGCCGTGGGCTGCCGGACCGGTCGCACCCGGTGCCCCGGCCGGGCGGTTGCCCGATCGGTCGTCGGCGCCGGAAGCCGTACCGGGACCTGTGCCGGACACCGACGCGGAGCCCGGAGCGGCCGCGACGCCGTCGCCGGAGGACGCAACCGAGCCTGTGGCGGTCGTCGTCCCCGGTTGGCTTCGGGGTGACTGCGAGGCCTCGCCCCGTGTGGTGTCCTCGGACGTCCCGTCCGGAGTGCCGTTCGCCGGGGTGGGGACCTTGGCGGTGACCGTCGTGGGGCGGGCCGAGCGTTCGTGGCCGGCGGGGGACGTCCTCGACGTGCGGGGGGCCGGGACTCCGGGCTGGGGGGCCGGGGGGAGGCTGAGCAGTTCCGCGAGGCGTTCGTCCTGGGCGATCGACTCCGCCGCGCGGCGCTCCGCGTCGTACGCGTGCTCGGCCGCCAGGGCCGCGTCGGCGGCGCGGGCCGCGGTCAGTTCGGCGCGGGACTCCTCCGCCGCCGTCTCCCGCGCCCGCTCGGCCGCCGCGCGCGCCGCCTCGCGCGCGCCGTCCCACGCTGCCACCGCCGACTTCTCCGCGTCGGTCGCGGCGAGCGCCGCGCGGGCCGGGTCCGCGTCCGGCGCGGTGTTGTCGAGCCAGCCGGCCCGTACCGCCTCCGTCGTCTCCTGCTCGACCTCGGCCAGCCGCTGGCGCAGGTGGCCGATCTCGCTGCGGGCGCGCTGCGCCTCGGTCGCGGCGGACGTCGCGTCGCGGTGCGCGGCCTCGCCGGTCTCCTGGAGGACCGCGGAGCGCTCCTCCTCCTCGTTCGCGAGGCGTTCGCCGTCCCCGGCGGCGGCGTGCAGGGCGCGGACGAGGTCACCCGCGGCCGTGGCGCGCGCGGCCAGCGCGGGGGCCGCGTCCCGCTCGGCCTCGCGGATCGCGACGGCGACGCGCGCCGCGCGGTCGGCGGCGGCGCGGTGCCGCAGGACGGCCTCGGCGGCCTGCCAGGCGGAGTGGAGCGTACGGGCCTCGGTCAGTTCGCGGCGCTGGGCGGCGGCGCGCTTCTCGGCGACGGCGAGGGCCAGGGAGGCGTGCCGGTAGGCCAGTTCGGCGGCGATGAGCGCGCTGCGGCCCCGGGCCTCCTCGGCGCCGGTGACGGTGTGGGCGGCGGCGGTGACGCGCTGGGCCAGTTCGGCGGCCCGGTCGCGCTCCTCGCCCGAGCGGGCCGCGATCCGCCGTACCAGCGTGCGGGCCCGGCGCTCGGCGGCCGTGTGGATGTCCCGGGCCCTGGCGCGTGTCCCGGTGGTCTCGACGATACGGCCGAGCAGATCGACGGACCCTGCGGTGAAGTCGCGCTCCGCGGTCAGTTCGGCGCGGCGGCCCAGTTTGTTGCCGAAGCCGCCGACCAGGTCGGCGAGGCCGTCCGTGTCGCGGGTGTCGGTGACGGCGCGCAGCAGCAGGTCGGTGAAGTCGGAGTCCTTCTTGACGGCGAAGAGGCCGGCCGCCTCGCCCTCGTCGGCGTTCATCTCCCGCTGGTAGCGGAACAGTTCGGGGTCGAGTCCGAGATCCCCGAGGTGTTCGTTCCAGCGGTCGTGGATCTCCTCCCAGTGGACGTCGAGGTGCGGGTAGAACTTGCCGGCCTCGGTGATCGCGTCCCGGAAGCCCTTCATCGTGCGGCGCCTGCCCCGCGCCCCGGAGGCGCCTTCGGTGGGCGGCCGGACGGAGGTGGCCTCGGCGACCGGGAGGGAGTCCAGGCTGAGCCCGGGGCCCGGCCGGAAGGAGTACCAGCCCTCGGTGAACTTCCGCGGGTCGTTGGAGACCTGGCGTCCGCGCCACTCACTGGCCTTGCCGACCACGACCAGTTCGCCGGTCAGGACGTGCTGCCACTCCAGGGCGACATGGCCGCAGTCGTCGGCGAGGAGGAACTTGCGCAGAACGCCGGAGCTGGCCCCGCCGAGGGTGTTGCGGTGTCCCGGCAGCATCACCGAGAAGATCAGCTTGAGCAGGACGGACTTACCGCCGCCGTTCTCCAGGAAGAGCACGCCGGCGGGGGCGGGCCGGCGGGGCGGCCCGACGGGCTCCTCCTCGAAGAACTCCGCCTGCGCGGGCGCGGGGTGCGGCACGGGCGCGCCCACTCCGCGCAGGTCGAGCACGGTGTCGGCGTAGCGCGCACCGGCAGGCCCGATGGAGTAGAGGCGGACCCGGGACAGCTCGTACATGGCGGCGGACTCTCGTCTGGTGAACGGTGCAGGCGTGGGGGGTGCGGCGGCGGGCGGACGGTCGGGCGGGTGGTCGGGCGGCGAGTCGGTCAGGAGTGGAAGGGCAGGCCCGCGTCCGCGACCAGGTCGAGGTCGTCCCCGTCGCGTGGCGGCAGCAGGGTGGCCGAGCCGTCGGTGACCGGGACGACGCCCAGCTCCAGCAGCTCCGTCATGGCCGCGTGGCCGGCCATGTCCCGTACCTGGAGCTGGTAGCGGGCGGTGGTGCGGTACGCGCCTCCGGCGTCGTCACCGGTGCGCTGGAGGAAGCCCGACTCGGTGAGGAAGGCGACCGCCTTGCCGACGATGCCGGTGGTGGAACCGGCCAGCCGCCGGGCGTCCTTGGTGGCGCCGGTGGCGCTGCGCCGTGCGTAGATCCGCCAGGCGGCCTCCAGGCCGGGGGCGTCGGTGGACGGGTCGGTGTTCTCGCCGTCCTCCTCGGCGCGCTCCTCCAGGCGGCGGCAGGCCTGGCGGACGAATCCGTCGACCCCGTTGACCGTGATCCGCCCGATGTAGCCGTCGTCGGCGAGGTCCTCGGGCCGGGGGAACGACATGGCGGCGACGGCCAGATGGGCGAGGCCGTGGAGGAAACGGTCGGCGGAGTCGGTGGCGGCGCGGCGCGCGTAGTCGCCCATACGGACGGCGAAGACGGAGTCCTCGGCGGCGGTGACGGCCATGCCCGCGCGCGCGGAGACCTCCAGGACGACGAGCCCGAGGCCGGTGGCGACGGCGTCGGCGACCCGGGCGAAGGCGGTGTCCTCGCGGTAGCGGCGGAGCAGTTCGCCGTACTCCGCGTCGCGGGCGGGGAGCAGCTTGGGCTGGAGGCCGAAGGAGACGAGCCGGGCGGCGTCGGCCGCGTCGGCGGGCGTGACCGCGCCGCTCGCCGCCGGTGCGGCGCGCTCGGCCGTCTCGGCGCCGGCGGACTCGCCCCACGCGGCGGAGTGCTCTGCGTGGTGGTCGCTCACGGGGACTGCTCCTTGCGGTGGGGGGTGACGGTGTGGCGGACGACTGTGCGGTGGGGGACGACTGTGACGAGAACGACCCGGTGCCCCGGCCGGGCACGGCCACCGGCCCGCGGCCGGACGTTGGCCGCTCTTCCCGCTCCGAGAAGACCTGCTCGGAGGACCCCTGCTCGGAGGACTCCCGCTTCGAAGACCGTGTCGGTACGGCTCCGATCCGCCCCGCCCGTCGCCCGGCGGGGCCGCGTGCGCGATTCACCGCGGCGGCGGGTGCGGTCTCCGGGGCGTATCGTCCGCGCCGCCGCCAGCCGCGCCGCCGGATTCACGCCGCCTCCGTGCGCGCCGCCGACATGCCTGCCGCGTCCAGGAGCGCCGTACCCACGATCAGGTCGGCACCGCCGAACTCCTGGTCGTGCAGCGGGGTGCCGTCGTCCACGGCGAACAGCAGGCGCTCCTCGCCCTGGCGGTAGGCCGTGCCGACCGGCGGGCTGGCCGCGTGGATGGCCAGCAGGGCCACCAGGTAGGGCAGTTCGCGGTCGCCGCCGAGGCGGGCCTCGGCGAGGAGGCCCGAGAGGCGGCGCGGGGCGTCCGGTTCCAGCGTGAGCAGTTCCATGGCGCGCGCCAACTGCTCGTCGCTGAACCGGCTGTCGTCCGGTGTCGCGATGAGGTCGGGCTCGGGCATCTCCGCGCCCAGGTGCTCGCGCTCGACCGGGGGCGTCAGCAGGAGGTCGATCAGGTCGCCGACCCGGACGGACGACGGGGTGCGCAGACCGGTGCCGCGGGCGAAGAACGCGTCCGTCACGCGCGTCGCCCGCTCCACCGGCAGCGGCAGCAGCGGGGCGACCAGCTGGCCGTACAGGTCGAGGCCCGTGCGGGCGGACGGTCCGGCGAACGCCTGGCGGTCCTGCTCGGCCCGGAACAGCGGACCGGCCTCCAGCAGCCGGGACTGGAGCTGGGTGTGCCGCCGGATGCAGTCCTTGACGATGTCGACCAGCTCGGCGGCGCGCCGCTTGTGCTCGGCCGTCTTCGGGTCGGTGCCCGTCTCGGCCTCGTCGCGGGCCTTGCGGATGTTGGTGAGGATCGCGTTCTCGTGGCGGTACCGGTCCGCGACGTGGTCGAGCGCCTCGTCGATCATGTCCGGGACGGCGTTGAGCCAGTCGACCGCCCGGACGTTGCGCCGCGTCGCCTCCAGCGTCCGCCGCAGCGTCTCCGCGTACTGCACCGTGCGGTACCTGGCCTGTTCGGCGGCGAGCTGCGCGTCCGCGAGGCGGCCGCGGTTGATCAGGACCTCCAGCTTGACCTCGGCGGCGATCTGGGCGCTGGTGACGTCCGTGTCGAGGGCGCCCACCAGCACGTTGACCGCCTCGTCCGTCGTACGGAGGTAGACGCTGCCGCCGTGCCCGGGGACCTCCTCGATGAGCTTGAAGTCGTAGTCCCTGCGCGTGTAGACGCCGTCCGTGCCGAACGTCCCGTACACCGCCCGGAAACCGCGGTCCACGCTGCCGACGTTGATCAGGTTCTCCAGCACCCAGCGTGCGACCCGCTCGTGCTCGGCGGCCGGGCGGCGGGGGGCCTGCGCGGCGACGCGCGGCAGCAGCCTGGCGACGATCTGCTCGTGGTCGGCGCCGGTGTCGAAGTCCATGTTGAGCGTGACGAGATCGATCGCGGAGAGCGCGACCTCGGCCATCGCGTACGTCGAGTACTCCCCCGCCAGGTTGGCCTTCCGGGTGTCCAGATCATGCAAGGGCGCGGTGCACGCGAGCGCGCGCAGCCGCCGCGCCAGCCCTTCGTCGGCGGCCGGGCCCTGTGCGGGCCGCGGCCCCGCGTTGAGCTGGGGCGGAACGAATTCCGGCGAGGCAGGCGAAGTCACGTTGCACAGATTAGATCCTCGGACTGACAACGGTCGAAACGGCGCAGAAGCGACCGGCGCGGTGGCCGGTCCCTGTCGTACCGTCGTACCGTCACCGCGTCGCCGACCCGTCGTCGCGGCCCGGGCACGCCCGTCACGCGCCGCCCCCCGGGCGTCTACGGCCGTGCCTGTGCCACCTGGTGGGCGTACCGCTTCACGAGTTGTTCGCGCGAGTCGTCGAGATACGCGGCGAGCAGCCGCTCCGCCCGGTCCCGGTCACCGGCCCCGAGCGCGTCCAGCAGCGCGCGGTTGCGGACCAGGTACGGCTGGTGCAGGCCGCGCGGATCGTCCATCACGTGGAAGGCGAGGCGCAGTTCGGCCAGGACCCCGCGCATCAGTTCATCGGTGCGCGCGCTGCCGGCCAGGGCGACCAGTTCGCGGTGGAAGTGGATGTTGGCCGTGGCGACGCCGGTCCAGGTCCCGTCCTCGGCCGCCTGTTCGCCCGCGCCGACGGCCGCCTCCAGGCCGTCGAGTGGGTACGGCGGGTCACCGAGCCCGCGCACGACCGCGCATTCGACGAGGCGGCGGGTGCGGTAGATGTCCTCGACGTCCTCGACCGCGAGCACCCGGACGAAGACCCCGCGGTTCAGCTCATGGACGAGGAGCCTTTCGTGGGTGAGCAGCCGGAACGCCTCGCGCAGCGTGTTGCGCGAGATGCCGAGCGCCCCGCCGATAGCCTCCTCGGAGAGCCGCTCCCCCGGCCGGAAGTATCCCTCCGCGACACGGTTGCGCAGGATGTCCGCGACGCGTTCGGCCGTACTCGTACGGCCCAGCAGTGTCCGGTCGTCGGCCAGTTCACCCACGGGTGTTCCTCCCCCTGTCCTTGTCAGGCGTCCATCGTAGGAGCAATGGGCCGGAACGAGAACGAAACCACGAGACTCTTGTCGGATCGTTCAACAATCCCTAGCCTGGAGTCAGCTCAAGGTCCCGGCACTCTCTCCCTCCTCCCCTATGAGGTGCAGATGAGCACGACCCAAGCACGCCTGACCAAGGACGGACTTCCCGAGGACACCGGCACGTTCGCCTGGTTCCGCGCCCTCGGCCCGCAGGGGCGCCGCGCGTTCGGCGGCGCGTTCGGCGGATACGGCCTGGATTCCTACGACTTCTTCACCCTGCCCCTCAGCATGGTGGCGATCGCCGCCTACTTCGGGCTCGACAGCGGCCAGACCGGCCTCCTCACCACCGTGACCCTGGTGGTCTCGGCCGTCGGCGGAGCCCTGGCGGGCATCCTGGCCGACCGCATCGGCCGGGTGAGGGCACTGATGATCACCGTGGGGACCTACGCGGTCTTCACCGTCCTGTGCGGCTTCGCGACCGACTACGAGACGCTGCTGGTCTTCCGCGCCCTCCAGGGCCTCGGCTTCGGCGGCGAGTGGGCGGTCGGCGCGATCCTGGTCGCCGAGTACGCGAGCGGCAAGCACCGGGGCCGGACGCTCGGCGCGGTCCAGAGCGCCTGGGCGGCGGGCTGGGCGCTCGCCGTGATCGTCTACACGCTGGTGTTCCAGTTCCTCGACGCCGACACCGCCTGGCGGGTCATGTTCTGGACGGGCGCGCTGCCGGCGCTGCTGATCATCTACGTACGGCGCAACGTCGAGGACGCCCCCGAGGCCGCCCGGCAGCGCCGCGAGAGCGCCGGGAAGGGCAACTTCACCACGATCTTCCGTACGGGCCTGTTCCGTACGACGCTCTTCGCGACGCTCATGTCCGCCGGGGTGCAAGGGGGGTACTACACCCTCGCCACCTGGGTGCCCACGTACCTCAAGACCGAGCGCGGGCTCAGCGTGGTCGGCACCGGCGGGTACCTCGCGTTCCTGATCTCCGGGGCCTTCGCGGGCTATCTGACGGGGGGCTACCTCACCGACCGGCTGGGCCGGAAGAAGAACATCGCGATCTTCGCCGTGCTGTCCGCGCTCGCCATCCTGGTGTACGTCAACATCCCCGGCTCGGCGGACGGCCTGCTGCTCGTCCTCGGATTCCCGCTCGGCTTCTGCATGTCGGCCATCTTCAGCGGATTCGGCTCGTTCCTCAGCGAGCTGTACCCCACCGCCGTGCGCGGTACGGGGCAGGGTTTCACGTACAACACCGGGCGCGCCGTCGGCGCTTTCTTCCCCACCCTCGTCGGTTTCCTGGCCACCAGCTGGGGTGTCGGTGGCGCCCTGGTCTTCGGGGCCGTCGGTTACGGTCTCGCGGTACTCGCGCTGCTCGGCCTGCCGGAGACCCGGGGGCGCGAACTGCTGTGAAGCACGGACCTGTGACAACCGGAAGGTGACTCCATGACCTGGGCGTCCATCGATCTCAACGCCGACCTGGGCGAGGGCTTCGGCCGCTGGCGGCTGACCGACGACGAGCGGTTGCTGTCCGTCGTCACCAGCGCCAACGTGGCCTGCGGCTTCCACGCCGGGGACGCGGCCACCATGCGGCGGGTCTGCGCGTGGGCCGTCGAGCGGGGGGTACGGATCGGCGCCCAGGTCTCCTACCGGGATCTGGCCGGCTTCGGGCGGCGGTCGATGGACGTGCCGTCGGACGAGCTGACCGCCGAGATCGCCTACCAGATCGGCGCGTTGGAGGTCTTCGCGAAGGCGGCCGGGGCGCGGGTCGCGTACGTGAAGCCGCACGGCGCGCTCTACAACCGGGTCGTGCACGACGCGGAGCAGGCGGAGGCTGTGGTGGAGGGCGTGAAACTCACCGGCGAGCGGCTGCCGTTGCTCGGGCTGCCGGGCTCGCGGCTGCTCGACCTGGCGGAGAAGGCCGGACTGCCCGTCATCACCGAGGCGTTCGCGGACCGCGCGTACACCCCGGAAGGCACGCTGGTGCCCCGCGACCAGGAGGGCGCGGTGATCACCGACGCCGCGGCCGTGGTCGAACGGTCCGTGTCCATGGCCCGGTTCGGCGTGGTGACCTCGCGGTGCGGCCGGTCGGTGAACGTCCGCGCGCGCTCGCTGTGCCTGCACGGGGACACGCCGGGCGCCGTCGACCTGGCCCTGCGCGTGCGGAGCCAGCTGGAGGCGGCGGGGGTCCGGGTGGAGGCGTTCGTATGACCGCGACGGCGCGTGCGTACCGGGGCACGGCTCTGCCGGTCGGCGACCGGGCGCTGCTCGTGGAGCTGGCCGACGGCGAGGAGACCGCCGCCTTCCACGCGGAGTTGCTGCGCCGGCGCGCCGCCGGGACCCTCCCGGCCGTACGGGAGATCGTGCCGGCCGCGCGCACGGTGCTGCTGGACGGGCTGGCCGACCCGGCCGGTTTCGCGGCCGCGCTGCGTACGTGGGAGCTGCCCCCTCCCGGCTCGTCGCGCACGGACGCCGTCAGCCTGCCGGTCCGCTACGACGGGCCCGACCTGGCGGAGGTCGCGGCGCGGTGGGGGGTGTCGGAGGAGGAGGTGGTACGGATCCACACGGCGGCCGAGTTCCGCGTCGCCTTCTGCGGGTTCGCGCCCGGCTTCGGCTACCTCACCGGGCTCGGCGAGCGGTACGCCGTCCCCCGCAGGGCCACGCCCCGGACGGCCGTCCCGGCGGGCTCGGTCGGCCTCGCGGGGCCGTACACCGGGGTGTATCCGCGCTCCTCGCCCGGGGGTTGGCAGCTGATCGGGACAACGGACGCCGTGTTGTGGGACGTGTCACGCGATCCTGCCGCCCTGCTCTCGCCGGGGACGCGCGTGCGCTTCACGGCCGTGGCGGGGGACGGACACGAAGGCAAGGACCGATGACGGACCGGGCGCTGACCGTCCTGCGGGCGGGGGCTCTGACCACGGTGCAGGATCTCGGGCGGTACGGCCAGGCGCACCTGGGCGTGCCCCGCTCGGGGGCGCTGGACCCGCCCGCGCTGCGGCTGGGCAACCGGCTGGTGGGCAATCCGGAGGGGGCGGCGGCGCTGGAGACCACGCTCAACGGCTGTACGGTACGGCCGCGCCACACGGTCGAGGTGGCCGTGACGGGCGCGCCGTGCGGGGTGGCCGTGGCGGGCCGCCCGGTGGCCTGGGGGCAGTCGGTACGGGTCCCGGCGGGGGCGGTGCTCGACGTCGGGCCCGCGGTGTCCGGGGTCCGGAGCTATCTGGCGATCGGGGGCGGGGTGGCGGTGGAGCCCGTGCTCGGGAGCCGGTCCACGGACCTCCTTTCGGGGCTAGGCCCCGCGCCCTTGCGGGACGGAACGGTCCTGGCGCTGGGCCCCCGGGGGCGTCCGGCGCCCCCGGCCGACGCGGTGCCGGCACCGGCTCCGCCCGCCGAACTGGCGTTGCGGGTACGGCTGGGGCCGCGCGACTCCTGGTTCACGGCGGCGGCGCTGCGGACGTTCGCGTCCGCCGTGTACCGGGTGTCCTCGGCGAGCAACCGCATCGGCCTGCGCACGGAGGGGCCCGCGCTGGACCGCGCGGTGACCGGCGAACTGCCCAGCGAGGGCATGGTGCTCGGCGCGGTCCAAGTACCACCGGACGGGCTGCCGCTGGTGTTCCTCGCCGACCATCCAACGACCGGCGGCTATCCGGTGGTCGCGGTCGTACGAGAGGCAGACCTCGCGACGGCGGCGCAGGCGGTCCCGGGCACACCGGTCCGCTTCGTCGTGGTGGGGCGGGGCAGGTAGTCCGGCGGGGGCCGAGCCGGGCCCGTACCGGACGAGGCAGCCGCCCGGTCGAGCCGGAATCGCCCGCGTCCGGTCCCGGTCAGTCCCCCGTTCCCGCGAGGGACGGGCCTGATGGTCGGGTGCCGAGGGCGGTGAGGGCGGTGGACAGGGCGTGTTCGGCGTGGAGGTCGAGGCGGGCGGTGGTGCCTCGTGCCCAGTGCCGTACCTCGTCGCCGGCCAGGCGCAGCAGTTCGGGCAGCAGGTCCTGGCAGCGCCGTACCACCCAGCCGGTGCCGGCGGTGGCGAGCCAGGCCAGTGCGGCGGTACGGGTCGGGGGCGGCCGGTCCGCCTCCAGGGACGGGGCCGGGCCGAGGGCGAGGCCGCGGGCGGCGAGGAGGTCGTGGAAGCGGGCGGCGGTCATCCGGTGGCCGCGCTCGCCCGGGTGCAGCCGGTCGGCGCTCCAGAGGGTCCGGTCGGCGACCCAGGCGGCGTCCGCCATGTGCAGGTGGACGGCGCCGTGGCGCTCGGACAGGGCGTGCACGACGGCGTTGACGGCGCGCTGGCGCCGGGCGAGCGGGCGGGCCAGCGGCGCGGGCAGGCCCAGCATCGTGCCGGGGTCGGGGAGGCAGGCGGTGAGCAGGACGGCGCCCTGGGCGGCGAGCGCGCGGCAGACGCGGTCGAGGCGGCCGGCGAGGTCCTGGATGTCGAAGGCGCAGCGCAGGGTGTCGTTGACGCCGACGAGGACGGAGGCGAGGTCGGGGGCGAAGTCGAGGGCGGCGGGCAGTTGGTCCTCCTCGACGTCGCGGGTGAGAGCCCCGCTGACGGCGAAGTTGCGGAACTCGCCGCCGCCCTCCGGGCCGAGTCCGCCGCCGAGCAGCGCGGCCCATCCCCGCCAGCCCCCGTCCACGGGGTCACCGATCCCGGCGGTGAGGGAGTCCCCGAGCGCGGCGAACCGAACCGCGCGGAGGGCCGCGCCGGGGCGGGCAGCGGGGGCCGGGCCCCCGGGCAGGATCCCCGGCGCCGTCCGGCCCACCGGGGGCGGGACCACTGTGCCGGGGAGCGGGCCGACGCCCCCCGTAACCACGACGCCCGCCGTACCCACGACAGCCGCCGTACTCACGACACCCGCCGCGCCCACGGCGCCCCCCGCCCCCTCGAACACCGTCGTGACCACCACGGGCCGCGCAGGGGCCGCGGAACGCACCGCGGCCTCCGAGGCCTCCCGGGCGGCGGCCCCCGCGCCGTTCACCGCGGCGCCCCGTCCGGGTGGCGGAGCGTGGGCGGGGTCGGCGCCGGGTCCGGCAGGCGGGCCGGGGGGACGAGGGCCCGCGCCTCGTGGGCCGCGAGGAACGCCGCCACCGAGCGGTCCCAGCCGAACAGCTCGGCCCGCGTCCGCGCCGCCGTCCGGCGTTCCGCCTCGGGGCGGGCCAGCAGGGCCTGTACGGCGTCGGCGAAGGCCGCCCCCGTGTCCGCCGCCGACCTGCCCGCGTCCCCGATGACCTCCGGCAGCGCGGACGACGCGCTCGCGACGACGGGCGTGCCGCAGGCCAGGGCCTCCAGGGCCGAGAGCCCGAACGTCTCGGCGGGCCCCGGCGCCAGGCAGATGTCCGCCGCCGCCTGGAGGTCGGCCATGGCCGCGCGGTCCCGTACGTGGCCGAGGAACAGCGCCGGCAGCCGCTGCGCCTGCGCCCTGCGGACCAGGCCGGCCCGCAGCGGGCCCTCGCCCGCCACGACCAGGACCACCCGCACGCCGCGCGCCTTCAGCTCCGCCAGCGCGTCCAGCGCCGTGCCGGGGCGCTTCTCCACGGACAGCCGGGAGCCGAGGAGCAGCAGGACGTCCGCACCGCGCGCGTACCGTTCGCGCAGCGCCGGGTCCCGTCGCTCCGGCCGGCACCGCGCCAGGTCGACCCCGAGCGGCGCCCGCACCACGTTGCGCGCGCCGATGCGCAAGAACTCGCGCTCCGCCCACTCCGTGGTGCAGACGATCCGGGAGTACGCCCACGCGCTGCGCAGGTTGAGCCGGTCGGCCGTCCGGCCCGCGGCCGCCCCGGGCACGCCCCAGGTCCGCAGGACCCCGTCGGCGGTCTCGTGGGAGACCATCACGGACGGCACGCGGTGGCGGCGGGCCCACTCGCCGGTCCAGCGCAGGGTGGTCCTGTCGGACACCTCCAGGCGGTCGGGGCGGATCTGTTCGAGCACCTCCCGCAGCCGCCGCCGGGCGGTCAGGACGCGGTAGCCGCCGGTGCCGGGCAGGACCGGGCCCGGCAGGGTGATGACCCGACCCTGGGAGGTGTGCTCGTCGGTCTCCCGCTCCCCCGGCACGATCAGTACCGGTTCGTGCCCGGCCGCGAGGTAGCCGCTGCCCAGTTCCTGGAGCGCGGTGCGCAGGCCGCCGGAGGCGGGCGTGACGAAGTTGGCCAGTCGTACGATGCGCAGTCCGCCGCCTCCTACAGAGGCGGGCGGGAAGACCGGGGCGGTGTTCACGCGACCACCGCCGTGCGGGCGCCGAGGACGGCCGCGTAGTGGTCGATCAGCTGGTCCCCGACGACGGCCCAGGTGCGGCCCTCGACGGTCGCCCGGGCCACGCGTCCGTAGGAGGCGCGCAGTGCCGGGGCGTGGGCGAGGTCCTCGACGGCCCGGGTGACGGCGTCGGTGTCGAGGGGCGTCACGAGCGTTCCCGTGCGGCCGTGGTCGACGAGGTCGAGCGGGCCGCCCGCCGCGGGCGCGATCACCGGCACCCCGCTGGCCATGGCCTCCTGCACGGTCTGGCAGAACGTTTCGTACGGGCCGGTGTGCGCGAAGACGTCGAAGGACGCGAAGGTCCTGGCGAGTTCCTCGCCGGTGGTACGGCCCAGGAAGAGCGCCCCGGGCAGCGCGGCCCGCAGGGACGTCTCGCTGGGGCCGTCCCCGACGATCACGACCCGGACGCCGGGCAGCGCGCAGACGCCCGCGAGGAGTTCCACGTGCTTCTCGGGCGCGAGGCGGCCCACGTACCCGACGATCAGCTCGCCGTTCGGCGCGAGCCGCTTCCGCAGCGTCTCGTCCCGCAGCTCCGGCCGGAACCGTACGGTGTCCACCCCGCGCGGCCACAGGCTGACCCGGGGGATGTCGTGGGCGGCGAGGTCGCGGACGGCGGCGCTGGAGGGCGCGAGGGTCAGGTCGGCGGCGGTGTGGACGGCGCGGATGCGCCGCCAGGCGGCGGCCTCGCCGGCGCCGACGTAGGTCCTGGCGTAGCCGGCCAGGTCGGTCTGGTAGACGGCGACGGCGGGGACGCCGAGCCGGGTGGCGGCCGACATGCCGCGCACGCCGAGCACGAAGGGGCCCGCCAGGTGGACCATGTCGGCGCGGTGCGCGGCGATCGTCGCGGCCACCCGCCGGCTGGGGAGGGCCACCCGGACCTGCGGGTAGCCGGGGAGCGGGAGTGAGGGCACGCGGACCACGGGGCACGGTGCGTCGATCTCGTCGTCACCGGCGACGGCCGGGGCGATGACGAGCGGTTCGTGACCGCGGGCGGCGAGGTGCCGGGCGGTCTGGAGGGCGCAGTGGGCCACGCCGTTGACGTCGGGCGGGAAGGACTCGGTGACAATGACGACACGCATGCTCGTGTTGTCGTCCTGCAGGACGTGTCCCTGCCAACGTGGATCTTTCCGCCCGACGAACGCCCCATGAGCATTGGACTCCGGGGCGTCCGGAGGGCTCCGCGGCCTCGGACGCCGTACCCGAACACGCACGGAACGGACATCTCGCGGTGCGGTCGGGCCGCCGGACGCTCACGCCCCTGAGGTCACCCCGGGGTCATGAGCGTCCGGTGTCACAGAGCGGCGGCGTCGGGGCCGATCCTGCTCCGTACGGCGGTCTGCACCTCGGCCTCCTCGGCCGGGTCCGCGGCCAGCCTCCGCAGCCGCTCCGCCACCCGTACGTCGGCGGTCTCGGCGTGCAGCGCCGCGACCTCCCTGGTGGTCTCCTCGCAGTCCCACAGGCATTCGACGGCGAATCCGGTGGCGTACGAGGGGTCGGTGGCCGCCAGCGCCCTGGCGGCGCGTCCGCGCAGCTGGGAGGAGGCGGTCTCGCGGTAGACGTGTCGCAGGACGGGCGCCGCGCAGGCGATGCCGAGGCGTCCCGCGCCGTCGACGAGCGTCCAGAGCAGGGGCGCGTCGGGCCCCTCCGACCGTACGGTCTCGCGCAGCGCGCCCAGCACGAGCGGGGCGTCCTGCGGGCCGCCCCGGCCGGCGAGCACCCCCGCGGCGGAGGCGCCGAGCGGATCGGGCCGGTGGACCCAGCCCCGGGCCCGGTCGACGGCGTCCTCGCCGCACATCCGCTCGAACGCGGCGACAGCGGCCTCGGAGACCGTGCGGTCCGCGCTCGACGCGGCGGCCTCGATCAGGTCGAGGACCACGGGGTCGCGGGCCTCGGCGAGGTAGTGGAGCGACGCGCAGCGGGCCGCGTCGGGGCCGCCTCGCGCGGCCTCGACGATCGCCGGCCGGTCGTCGGGGCCCGCGACCGCCGTGAGGCAGCGCGCGGCGGGCACGTGGAGCGGCGTGCCGCGGTCGAGCGCCTGTTGCGCCCAGTCGAAGACGGCCTGGACGCTCCAGCCCGGTCGTGGTCCGCTCGGCCGCATCTGGCGCTGCCAGCGGTCGAACGAGCCCTGTTCGCCGGCGGCCCTGATGCGGCCGCCGACCGTGGCGCGTGGATCGTCGGCCCAGAGCCGCCAGGGGCGGGGCTCGAAGGCGTCCCGTACGGCGGAGGCCAGCTCGGCCTCCCCCTCCGGGGTGGCGGGGAAGCGGGCAAGCACGGGGAGCGCGAGGGAGCGCAGTCCCGTGTCGTCGTCGCGCAGCGCCAGCTCGTCCAGGGCCCAGGCCCAGTTGGAGCCGGTCGCCGCGTAGCGCCTGAGGAGGTCGAGGGCGTCGCGCCTGCCGTAGGAGGCGAGGTGCCCCAGTACGGCGAGGGAGAGCCCGGTCCTGGACTCCTCGGTGTCGAAGTGGTCCTCTGCCCGGAAGAGATGGTGGTCGATGGCGTCAAGACCGCCGTGGAGATCCAGGAAGAGGCGTGCGTAGTACAGCGAGCGGTTCTCGACCTGCCAGTCGTGGCGCGGGTCGTTCAGCACGCAGTGGTTGAGGGCGGCGAGCGCTTCCGCGCGGGGCGCGGCGAGCGCGTGCAGCGTGCCGTCGCCGCGGCCCCTCTGCAACAGGCCGAGCAGCGTGCCGCTCGGCGCTATGACTGGATCGAACATGGGGAAAGCCTCACTCAAGCTGTCGACGCAACCGGGGGGTATGGATACCTAGGCCGCGCGGCAACATGTTCGGCCGACCGTCGTCTGTCGCTTGGTGTGGACCATCTTCCTCTGCCTCTCGTCGGGGACCCGTGTGGGCTCGACGTCATGATGACCCAGCCATTTCGCCTCCGCGACCACATTTCGCCTCCGGTCCGTTGCCGGGCCCGTCCCAGGGACCGCCGGACCTCACGCGGCCCCGAACAGCTCCAGGAGCTCCGTCTTCCCGAACATCCGCGCCGTATCCACGGCGGAGGGGGTGCCGCCCGCCGGGTCGGCGCCGCCGGCCAGCAGGGCGCGGATCACCGCGTCCTCGCCCTTGAAGACGGCGCCGGCGAGCGGGGTCTGGCCGCGGTCGTTGGGCCGGTCCGGGTCCGCGCCACGCGCGAGGAGGAGTTCCACGGCGGGGGCGTGCCCGTGATAGGCGGCGAGCATGACGAGGGAGTCGCCCCGGTCGTTGGAGAGGTCCGGCGACACTCCGGCGTCCACGAACGCGGCGAGAGCGTCGCTCTCACCCCGCCGGGCGTGCCCGAAGATCCTGGTCGCCAGCTCCACCACCGCCGGGTCGTGGGCCTCGCTCATCGGTGAACCGCCTTTCACGCCGTTGACCTGGGGGGACGGCGTACGCAGCCGTCCGGGTGAACGAAAGGGTACTGCTCAGCGGCAAGGTCGGGCGGTCCGCCACCCGGGCGGGGTCCCGATGTCGGCCAGTGCAGTGAAATACCAAATATTTCACTCATTTGCACCTTTTGTCGCATAGATACTTTCGGTGATCCTGGAAGAACTCATGGTGACTGTCCCCTCAACCAGGAGAATCCTCATGATCCTGTCCATCTCAGGTGTCGTGCTGCTCGGAATCATCGTCTTCCTCTTCTTCAGGAAGGACGGGCTCAAGGCGTCCCACGCGTTCGTGAGCGCCCTCTTCGGTTTCTACCTCGCGGGCACCGCCATCGCTCCGAGCATCACGGCCGGCGGCGCCAGCCTCGCCGGTCTGCTGGGCGGGATCAAGTTCTGACCTCCGCCCCTTCCCTTCCCGCATCCCCCACAGGAGACAGACGTGGCCCGGCGACCGCTCCCCCGCATTCTCAGCAGCGGCAGTGCCCAGCTCGCTCGCAGCCGCGAGATGGCCCGCACGGCCGCCGACGGCGCCACGGACGTTCTCCATCCGCTGATCACGATCACCCGTGGTCTGCGGGTGCTGGCCGCCGCGGGGCGGCAGAAGTGGGCCGGCACCCCCAAGGAGCGGCGCGGTCCCGCGCTGTTCCTGGTGGCGGCCTGCGGCCTGGTGGTCGCGCTCATCCCGTACGGGCCGCTGCTGGCCCTCATCTCGGTGATGGCCGCGGCCGCCTGGAAGGGCCGGGACCGCACGCCGGCGCGGACCGGGCCCGACGAGGCGGAGACGGAACGGCTCCGGTCCCTCTACGAGGCGCTGGTGCCCTACTTCTCCGTGCCGGAGGACCCGAGTCCGCTCTTCTCCCACGGCGGGGAGTGGGAGGGGGCGTTCGACGAGTACGCGTTCGACGGTGACGGACGGCTCACCAGGCTGCGGATGAAGTACCCCCCGTACTTCACCGACGGTGAGCCGGCCGCCCGCACCCGCATCGAGCAGCTCCTGCACGCCAAGTCGGGGCGCGGGCGGGAGTACCTCTTCGACTGGGACGAGGAGGGCAACCAGCTGGTGATGACCGTCCTCGCGGCCCTCCCCACCGCCATCGCCGCGCAGCGCTTCGTCACCGTCCCCGGTGAGACGGTGCTCGGCTTCACCGACGACGACGCGGTGCAGCGCACCGTGCCGGTCCTGGCGGGGGACGAGACCCACGACGCGCCCCCGGTGGTGTGGCGTACGGGACCGCGTTCCACCGAGCCGCACCTGCTGGTGGCCGGCCAGCCGGGCAGCGGTGCCACGACCCTGCTGCGGTCCCTCGCGCTCCAGGCCCTCCAGCACGGCGACGTCCTGATCGTGGAGGGCAGCGGGACGGGCGAGTTCGCGTTCCTCTCGGGGCGGCGGGGGGTGCTGGCGGTGGAGTCCTCGCTGTCCGGCGCGCTGTCCAGCCTCGAATGGGCGGCCCACGAGACGGAGCGGCGGCTGATCTCCGCCAACCGGGCACGGCAGTCCGGGCATCCCACGCCCGACGACGTGAAGTGCCCGCTGTGGATCTTCGTGGACCGGCCGGGGGTGTTCGCGCAGCTGGCGGCGGCGGGCGGGCGGCCCGATCCGCAGGAGCACCTCCAGATCCCGCTGCGGCACGGGCGGGCCGCGGGGGTGACGGTGGTCGTCGCGGAGCAGCTGGACGGCCTGGAGGCGCTGGGTGAGGCGGTACGGTCGCACACCCGCGCCCGGGTCGTCCTCGGTCCGGTGACGGCCGCGCGGGTGGAGGCGGTGCTCGGGGCGCCGCCGCACACGACGCCCACGCCGGAGGTCCCGCCGGGGCGGGGGTACGCGCGGCTGGGTACGGGGCCGGTGCTCCGGCTCCAGGTGCCGGCGACGCCGGACCCGTACGACGACGCGACGAGTGAAGGGCATCGGCGGGCGGTGCTGGAGTTGCTGCCGGAGGCGTTGACGTCTCCCGCCGCCGAGCGTGTTCCGGAGCGCGTGGCGGCGGAGGGCTGAGGTATCACGACCGGGTGCGGCCCGGTGGGCCTGTGTCCTCAATCGCCGGACGGGCTTGATTGGGTGCGGCCCGGTGGTACGGCGCCGAGTCGCGGGCTTTCGAGCCCGTCCGGCGATTGAGGACACCGCCCACCGGGCCGCGCCCGGCACACCCTGCCCGGTCCGCGGCCACCGAATCCCGCGCGCGGGAGCGCGCTATGCCACGAAGGACTTCGGGGTGTCCGTGCCCGCTCCGCCTCGTACCAGGGTGGCCGCCGCCGCGAGGCGGGTGGCCGCTTCCAGTGCCACCGGGCCCCCCACCGTGAACGGGAGGCGTACGTAGCCCTCGAAGGCGCCGTCGACGCCGAAGCGGGGGCCCGAGGGGACCCGTACCCCCACCCGTTCCCCCACCTCCGCCAGCCGCGAGCCCGACAGGCCCCCGGTCCTCGCCCACAGGGTCAGCCCGCCGCGCGGCACCTCGAACTCCCAGTCCGGGAGCAGCTCCCGCACCGCGGACACCATCGCGTCCCGGTTCCCCCGCGCCTGACCCCGCCGGAAGGCCACCGCGTCCTCCCACTCGCCGCTGCGCATCAGCCAGTTCACGGCGAGCTGCTCCAGCACCGGGGTGCCGAGGTCCGCGTACGCCCTGGCCGACACCAACGACCGGATGACCTCGGGCGCCGCCCGCACCCACCCGATGCTGAGCCCCGCCCAGAACGCCTTGCTCGCCGAGCCGACCGTCAGCACCGTGCTGCCCGCCGGGTCGAACCCGCAGACCGGCCGCGGCATCTCCAGGCCCTCGTCCAGGGGCAGTTCGACCATGGTCTCGTCCACGACGAGCACCGTGCCCGCCGAGCGCGCCGCGTCGACCAGCTGGCGCCGCTGGTCGTCGTCGGCCAGGGCCCCGGTCGGGTTGTGGAAGTCGGCCACGACGTACGCGATCCGGGGCGCCGCGTCCCGCATCACCTGACGCCAGCGCGGCAGGTCCCAGCCCGCCAGCCCCTCGGCCATCGCGACCGGCACCAGCCGGGCCCCCGCCTGGCGCATCAGCTGGAGGATGTTCGCGTACGACGGCGACTCGACCGCGATCCGCTCGCCCTGGCCCGCGAAGAGCTGGCAGATCGCGTCGATCGCGCCCATCGCGCCGGTGGTGATCATGATCTGTTCCGGCATGGTCGGGATGCCCCGGGCCGTGTACCGGTCGGCGACCGTCTGCCGCAGCGCCAGCAGCCCCGCCGGGTAGCGCCCGTGCGTGTGCGCGTACCGCGGCAGCTCCTCCAGGGCACCCTGGACGCCCCGGGTGAGCCACGGCTCGGGCGCGGGCAGCGCCGCCGTACCCAGGTCGATCATCGAGCCCAGCGCCTCGGGCGGCAGCGGTTCCAGTCCACGGGCCGGCAGTGGACTGCCCGCCGGGACCGCCGTCCAGCTGCCCGCGCCCCTGCGTGACTCCAGGAAGCCCTCGGCGCGCAGCGCCTCGTACGCGGCGGCCACCGTCGTACGGCTCACCGACAACGCGACGGCCAGCTCCCTTTCCGCGGGCAGCCGCGCGGCGACCGGCACCCGGCCCTCCAGGACCAGCAGCCGGATCCCCTCCGCGAGCGCCCGGTAGGCCGGGGGCCGGCGGCTGTTCGGCCCCGCGGGCCGTTCGTGCTGCGTCTTGAGCTGCCGGGCGAGCTGCGCCGCGCCGACCGCAGAGGTCCACTGCGCCATGAAAGTCAGTCCACCTTTCCCGGATTGGCCATGGTTGCTGAGGAAGAGCCAGCCACAGAGTGTCGCGTACCAGTCCACCATCGCATCAGGAGACCCCCTCATGTCCACCTCCGCCGGCCTCCGGGGCATCCATCTCACCCGTCGGCTGCTCCAGCTCGCCTCGGGTCTCGCGCTGTACGGGGCGAGCGCGGCGCTGCTGGTCCGCGGCGGCCTCGGGCTGGAACCGTGGGGGGTGCTGCACCAGGGGCTGTCCGAGCGCTCGGGCCTGTCGATGGGGGTCGTCTCGATCATCGTGGGGGCCACCGTGCTGCTGCTGTGGATCCCCCTGCGGCAGCGCCCGGGGCTCGGCACGGTCTCCAACGTCTTCGTGGTCGGCCTCGCCATGGACGCCACCCTCGCCCTCGTCCCCGACGCCCACGGCCTGCCCGCCCGGATCACCCTGATGGTGGCGGGCATCGTCCTCAACGGCGTGGCGACCGGCCTGTACATCGCGGCCCGCTTCGGCCCCGGTCCGCGCGACGGTCTGATGACCGGCCTGAACCGGGTGACCGGCCGCTCGATCCGGCTGGTCCGTACGTCCATCGAGATCGCCGTGGTGGCCACCGGCTTCGCCCTCGGCGGCTCCGTCGGCATCGGCACGGTGGCCTACGCGCTCGCCATAGGACCGCTGGCGCAGCTCTTCCTTCGTGTCTTCGCCGTCCCCCCGGCGCCCGCGGGCAGCCCTGTCGTCGCCGCCGGGTCACCGGAGCAGGCCATACTGCGCCCGTGACCCACGTACGCCACCCCTATCTGGACCACCCGGGCCCGATCCCGTTCGCCCACCGCGGCGGCGCGGCCGACGGCCTGGAGAACACGGCCGCCGCCTTCCGCCGGGCCGAGTCCCTCGGCTACCGCTACTTCGAAACCGACGTGCACGCCACCGCGGACGGCCGGCTGGTCGCGTTCCACGACACCACCCTCGACCGGGTGACGGACGGGCACGGCAGGATCGCCGACCTCCCCTGGGAGGAGGTGCGGCAGGCGCGGGTGGCGGGCAAGGAACCGCTGCCCCTCTTCGCGGACCTGCTGGACGAGTTCCCGGAGGCCCGCTGGAACGTGGACATCAAGGCGGCCCCCGCCCTGGTCCCGCTGGTCGACCTGATCCGCAGGACGGGCTGCTGGGACCGGGTCTGCGTGGGGTCGTTCTCCGAGCGCCGGGTGGCGGCCGCGGCGCGGCTCGCGGGTCCGCGCCTGGCCACCTCGTACGGGGTACGGGGCGTGCTGGGCCTGCGGCTCCGCTCGTACGGGCTCCCCTTCCCGGTCCGGGCGGGGGCGGTGTCCGCACAGGTGCCCGAGGCGCAGAGCGGCGTCCCGGTGGTGGACGAGCGCTTCGTGCGCGCGGCCCACGCGCGGGGTCTCCAGGTGCACGTCTGGACGATCAACGAGGCGGATCGGATCGACGCCCTGCTGGACCTCGGCGTGGATGGCATCATGACCGATCAACTGGAAACGCTGCGCACGGTGTTCACCGCGCGGGGAGTCTGGCACTGACCCGCGTGGTGCCGCACACCCGGCGCCGGGCGCCTGGTGCCGGATTCCCGGCGGTGGCCGCCGGGACCTGATCGAGGGGGCGCGGGTGACCGCCGAGACCGTGGACCGTACCGAAGAGCCGGACGGCTCCGGCGGAGCGGAGGAGGCACGCGCCCGCAGGCGTGAGCAACGGGGCTGGTACTTCTACGACTTCGCCTGCTCCGTCTACTCGACGAGCGTGCTCACCGTGTTCCTCGGCCCGTACCTCACGTCGGTGGCGAAGTCGGCCGCCGACGCGGACGGGTTCGTGCATCCGCTGGGCATCCCGGTGCGCGCGGGCTCGGTGTTCGCTTACTCCGTGTCCCTGTCGCTCGTGGTGGCGGTGCTGGTGATGCCGCTGGCGGGCGCGGCGGCGGACCGTACGGGACGCAAGAAGCCGCTGCTGGCGGCCTCCGCGTACCTGGGGGCGACCGCCACGGCCGGCATGTTCTTCCTGGACGGCGACCGCTATCTGCTGGGCGTGCTGCTGCTGGTGGTGGCGAACGCCTCGCTGTCCGTCTCGATGGTCCTGTACAACGCGTACCTCCCCCAGATAGCCGGGCCCGAGGAGCGCGACGCCGTCTCCTCCCGGGGATGGGCTTTCGGTTACACCTCGGGCGCCCTGGTGCTGGTGCTGAACCTCGTGCTGTACACGGGGCACGACTCGTTCGGGGTCTCGGAGTCGGTGGCCGTGCGGATCTGTCTCGCCTCGGCCGGTGTCTGGTGGGGCGCCTTCACGCTCGTCCCGCTGCGGCGGCTGCGGGACCGGGCGGTACCGGGCCACGGCGAGGGGGCGGCCGTCACCGGCTGGCGGCAGTTGGTCAACACCCTGCGGGACATGCGCCGCCATCCGCTGACCCTGTCGTTCCTGCTCGCCTACCTGGTCTACAACGACGGTATCCAGACGGTGATCTCGCAGGCCTCGATCTACGGCTCCGAGGAACTGGGCCTGGACCAGACGACGCTGATCACGGCGGTGCTGCTGGTGCAGATCCTCGCCGTGGCGGGCGCGCTCGGCATGGGCAGGCTGGCCAGGTCGTACGGCGCCAAGCGGACGATCCTCGGCTCGCTGGTGGTCTGGACGCTGATCCTCGGGGCGGGGTACTTCCTGCCCGCCGGGACGCCGGTGGCGTTCTACGCGCTGGCGGCGGCGATCGGGCTGGTGCTGGGCGGCAGCCAGGCGCTGTCCCGCTCGCTCTTCTCCCACCTGGTGCCGCGCGGCAAGGAGGCCGAGTACTTCTCCGCGTACGAGATGAGCGACCGCGGGCTGAGCTGGCTGGGGCCCCTGGTGTTCGGGCTCGCGTATCAGCTCACGGGGAGTTACCGGGATGCGATCATCTCCCTGGTGGTGTTCTTCGTCGTGGGGTCCGTGCTGCTGGCGAGGGTGCCGGTGGGGCGGGCGATCGCCGCGGCCGGCAACCCCGTACCGGCACGGATTTAGACGTTGAAGTCAAAGGGCGGTAGTGTACGCGTTTGGCCTGCCTGGCGGACCGTTCCTGCGTACTGAGGAAATGAACTCGCCGGGTGACATCTTCTGTCAGAGGTGACAAAGCGGTCACCGGTGGGTACAACAAGGGGCGGCACGACGGGCGACGCATGACCCGGCACGGGAATCTTTACCGCGGACCGGACGTTGACCGGATGACGACGACAGCGACACCTGTCCTGTGGGCGACAAGCCCGGGAGGCACGATTCATGAGTGAGCGAGCTCTCCGCGGCACGCGACTCGTGGTTACCAGCTACGAGACGGACCGCGGCATCGATCTGGCCCCGCGCCAGGCGGTGGAGTACGCATGCGAGAACGGACATCGATTCGAGATGCCGTTCTCGGTGGAGGCGGACATCCCGCCGGAGTGGGAGTGCAAGGCGTGTGGCGCCCAGGCACTCCTGGTCGACGGAGATGGCCCCGAGGAGAAGAAGGGCAAGCCTGCGCGTACGCACTGGGACATGCTCATGGAGCGGCGCACACGCGAGGAGTTGGAGGAGGTGCTGGCCGAACGGCTGGCAGTCCTGCGCTCCGGCGCCATGAACATCGCCGTGCACCCGCGGGACAGCCGCAAGTCGGCCTGACCGCGAGCATGTAACCACCGCACAAAAGTCATAAGAGCGCACAACGCATCAGAGCGACCGAACAGCCGATGGGCCCGACACACAGTGTGTGTCGGGCCCATCGGCTGTCCTGGTCGTCCCCGCTACCGGGAGAGCGGCGGCCGGGGGCCGTTGTCCTCCGGCGGGCGCGGCTCGTCGTGCCGGATGACCTCGCCCTGCACCACCTTGCCGTCCGGCTGCCGCATCCGGGCCTGCTGGAAGACGTCGCCGAGGCTGCCGGGGGGCGCCACGGCGCTCATCCGGCGTTCGAGCGACCGCTCCGCGTACCGCCCCAGCGCCTTGCGCACGAACGGGATGAGCAGGAGCAGGCCCAGCACGTCCGTGATCAGCCCGGGGATCATGATCAGCAGGCCGCCCAGCATCAGGAACCCGTTGCCGGTGGACCCGTGCCCCTCGGGCGGCGCCACGGCGGCGGGACCCGCCTGCTGGGCCTGCTGCTGGCGCTGGAGGGTCGCCGTCAGGTTGGCGAAGGCCCGCCGGCCGGCGCTCTTGATCACCACCGCGCCGACCACCACCCCGCCGAGGAGCAGCGCGAGGATCGTGAGACCCCCGGAGACCCCGGCGACGAAGATCAGCAGCCAGATCTCCAGCACCACCCACAGAGCGAGGCCCAGCGGGATCAGCGTGCGGGCACGGGAGCGCTTGGGCGGGGTCCGGGGAGGTCCAGGATGTCCGGTCGTCATGGTTCCAGTGTGCCTGGGAGCGGGTCGGTACGGCGTATGGGAGCAATCAAAAGCGCCGGGGGAAGCCCCGGGGCGCGCCCGTCAGGACGGCTTGCGGCCGAGCAGGCGGTTCGCCCGGGACTCGACGCCCCAGGCGGTGACCTTCCAGAGCGCCTCGACGACGATGTCCTTGCTCATCTTGGAGTCGCCGACCTCGCGCTCCACGAACGTGATCGGGACCTCCACGACCGTGAACCCGGCCTCGATCGCGCGCCGGGCCAGGTCGATCTGGAAGCAGTAGCCCTGGGAGGAGACGGCGGCGAGGCCGAGTCCTTCCAGCGTCTCGGCCCGGAAGGCGCGGAAGCCGCCGGTGACGTCCCGGATCGGGACACCGAGGAGGAGCCGCGAATAGGTGCTGGCGCCCCGGGAGAGGAACTCCCGGTTCTTGGGCCAGTTGACGATCCGCCCGCCCGGCATCCAGCGCGAGCCGAGGACGAGGTCCGCGCTCTTGAGCCCGGTCAGCAGCCGGGGCAGCTCCTCGGGCTGGTGGGAGCCGTCCGCGTCCATCTCGACCAGGACGCCGTAGCCGTGCTCCAGGCCCCACTGGAAGCCGGCCAGATAGGCCGCTCCCAGCCCTTCCTTGCCCTTGCGGTGCAGGACCTGGACCTGGCCGTCCTCGGCGGCGAGCTCGTCCGCGAGCTTGCCGGTGCCGTCGGGGCTGTTGTCGTCGGCGATCAGGATGTCGGCCTCGGGCACCGCGGCGCGGACCCGGGAGACGATCGGCCCGATGTTCTCGGCCTCGTTGTAGGTCGGGATGATCACCAAGGCTTTACCGAGCGGGCCGTACCGCCTCTGACCACCGTCGTTCACTGCTGCCCCTCAATCGCCGTACGCCGAGGCACCACCTTAGCGAGCACTCGGGGGTGGGCGGTCACCGCATCGCGGACCTACGGATCGGGACCCGGCGTCCTTCGGGCCGACCTGGGACCCGCTGGCTGCGGGTCGACCGAAAGCCGTTGTCTACTGAACGCCGGGACCCCGCCCGGGTCGCACCTGCCGACCGGCCGAAACCTTCCCTCGCCCCCGAGACGCGGGTGCTGGACCTGGCTCCCAGTGGTGGTGCGCCGGTGCGGCACACCGCCCCGTGGCCCAGCGGCGTTCGACGACTGCGCGGAGGTTGCCGGACGGACGTCCTGTGGTGGACTCGGCCGAACCTACCCGTCGGCGACTGCTTACTGTCAACAGTCGTTTGACCTGCGGTGTTGACCCAAATCAGCAGGTCAGTGGGGAAGATCCGCAGGTCGCGGCGGAGGCCGGGAAGCATCGGTCGGCGGTACGAAATGTCCGTACGTCACTCTTTCGGTCCCACAAACACCGTTTGTCCGGCCACGACGGTCCGCAGGCACACCGGCAGCGGGCCGCCCGGCGTGAGATCGGGCAGCCCCGGCGTCCCCGAGCGGGGGTCGGTGGACCAGCGGGAGACCCGGTCGTCCGGGGCCTGGACGACCAGCGCGCCGGTGCGCCAGACGGCGTAGTCGGCGGGGGCGCCCGGCACGAGCGTACCGGCGTCGTCGCGGCCGAGGACCCGCCAGCCGCCCCGGGTGTGGGCGGTGAAGGCGGCGCGTACGGAGATCCGGTGCTCCGGCGTGCGGTGGAAGGCGGCCGCGCGGACCGTGCCCCAGGGGTCGAGCGGGGTGACCGGGCTGTCCGAGCCGAAGGCGAGCGGGACGCCCGCGCGCAGCAGGGCCGCATAGGGGTTGAGCGTCCTGGCCCGTGCCCGGCCCAGCCGTTCGGCGTACATGCCGTCCTCGCCGCCCCAGGCCGCGTCGAAGGCGGGCTGGACGGAGGCGGTGAGGCCCAGTTCCGCGAAGGCGGCGATCGTCTCGGGGACGAGCATCTCGGCGTGCTCCACGCGGTGCCTGGCGGCCCTGATCCTGGCCAGGCCCAGCCGCTCGGCGGCGGCGCGCACCCCGTCCACGACGGCGCCGACGGCGGCGTCCCCGATGGCGTGGAACCCGGCCTGGAGGCCGGCCTCGGTGCAGGCGGTGACGTGGGCCGCGACGGCGGCGGCGTCCAGGTGGGCGGTGCCGGTGTGCGGGGCGTCCGCGTACGGCTCGGACAGGTGGGCCGTGTGGGAGCCGAGGGAGCCGTCCACGAAGAGGTCGCCGGCCGCGCCGACGGCGCCGAGTTCCCGTACCCGCGCGGCGCCCTTCCCGTCGCTGATCGCCTCGGCCCAGTAGCCGTGGACCCGGGGTCCCGGTTCGCCGGCGGCCAGGGCCAGGAGCGCGGTGAGGTCGTCCTCGTCGGAGATGTCGGGCCCGGCGCATTCGTGCAGGGTGCCGATGCCGAGCGAGGCGGCGTGGGTACGTGCCGCGCGCTGGGCGTCGGTGCGCTGCTGGGGCGAGACGGCGGCGTGGGCGGCCTCCCGGACGGCGTGGTGGGCGGCGGCCGTCAGCGGGCCCTCCTGGTCGTACCCGGTGAGGGAGGTGACGCCGGGGACCAAATCGAGGAGGGCGGTGGTGGCGACGGCGGAGTGCACGTCGACGCGCGTCAGGTAGAGGGGCCGGCCGCCCGTCGCCTCGTCCAGTTCGGCGCGGGTCGGGGGCCGCCGCTCGGGCCAGCGGGCGGAGTCCCAGCCGTGGCCGAGGAGGATCCGTCCGCCGGGGTGCGCGGTCGCGTGGGCGCGTACGAGCCCGACCGCGTCGCCCAGGCTCCGCGCGCCGGTCAGGTCGAGGCCCGTGAGCGCGAGGCCCGTCGCGGTGGTGTGGACGTGGGCGTCGGTGAACGCGGGGGTGACCAGGGCGCCTTCGAGGTCGACGACCTCGTCCACCCCGGTGGCGAAGGCGTCGGCCGCCCCTTCCGAGCCCACCCAGGCGACGTGGCCGCGCTCGACCACCATGGCGGTGGCGAAGGGGTCGGCGGGGCTGTGGACTTCTCCGCCGCGCAGGAGCACGGTGCGGGTTTCGCTCTCGGTCATGCCGACCAGTGTCCCTTTTCGAGCAGACCGTCCCGCCGCCGGGGGACCCCGTTCCGCCGCCGGGGACCCTCTGCGCCCGGCGCGCTCACATGCGGGGCGGGCGCGCCTCGTACGGGGTGGAGAGGACCACCGTCGTCCGGGTGGAGACGCCGGCCAGGCCGCGGATCCGGGTCAGGAGGTGCTCCAGCTCCAGGGGGGTGGCGACGCGGACCTTGAGGATGTAGTTCTCGTCCCCGGCGACGCTGTGGCAGGCCTCGATCTCGGGGACGGACGCGAGGCGGTCCGCGATGTCGTCGGGGGCGCTCGGGTCGAACGGTTTCACGGAGATGAAGGCGGTCAGCGGCAGGCCGACGGCCTCGGGGTCGACCACGGCCGCGTAGCCGCGGATGACGCCGCGCTGCTCCAGCCGCCGTACCCGCTGGTGCACGGCCGACGTGGACAGGCCGGTGGCCTTGCCCAGGTCGGTGTAGCTCATCCGGCCGTCCTTGACGAGCAACTCCACGATCTGACGATCCAGCTCCTCCATACGGATCAACCTATTGCCCCGGGTCCCCTCCGGCACAGTCCGCCGGAGGTCTCTCCCGGGTCGTCCCCCGGCGTCTCACGGACACGTGCGGTGGGCATGTGACGAACGCCACATATCTGCGGGGCGGTCCGTCGGGACCTCACGGTTACCGGACGCGCACGGAGGGAATTGCTTGCTGTGGTCGAGACCACAAGTGCCTGGTCGGCCCACCCGAGGGGGAATGTCTCCATGCAGAGCCTGAAGCGCGTCGGACGCGGTGAACCGGAGTCCGCCGATCTTGTCGAGGCCGACGATCCGGACGAGTTCGACGAGTCCGATCTCTACGACACGTTCGAGATGTACCGGGTCGTCTGCCCGGACTGCGCACGGCCGATCGCGCTCCTGGCGGACGAGGACGTCCTGCCCGAGCACGCGCTGTGCCCGTCCCCGTGGAACCCGTTCGTGCTCACGGTCTGCGCGGGTACGGGACGCCGGGCGGCGGAAGCCCCGGACGCCGACGAGTCGCCGGAGGCCCAGGAGCAGCACACCGCCCTGCTCCTGACGCTTCCTCAGGGGCTCGACTGGCGGACGCAGCCCTTCTCGCACGTCGGCGGTCCCGGCTCGCGGCCGGTCAAGTCGTTCCCGGTGGCCCGGGAGGCCTCGCGCGCCGCGTGAGCGCGGCCCCGTGGCGTACGTGAACCAACCCCCGCACCACGACGGCGTGTCCGGCATGGTGCGGGGTCGTCCGGGGGCTCAGCGGCTCTCGGGCCCGAGGAGTTGACGGGCGATCACCATCCGCTGGATCTGGTTGGTGCCCTCCACGATCTGGAGCACCTTCGCCTCGCGCATGTAGCGCTCGACGGGGAAGTCCAGCGTGTAGCCGTAACCGCCGAGCACCTGTACCGCGTCGGTGGTGACGCTCATGGCCGCGTCCGTGCAGAACAGCTTGGCCATCGCGGCCTGCCGGGAGAACGGCAGCCCGGCGTCGCGCAGGCGCGCGGCGGCGAGGTAGAGCGCGCGGCCGGCCTCGATCCGCGTCGCCATGTCCGCGATCAGGAAGCGCAGCCCCTGGAAGTCCGCGATGGGACGGCCGAACTGCTGCCTGCCGGTCGCGTACGCCATGGCCTCGTCCAGCGCCGCCTGCGCGAGGCCGACGGCGCACGCGGCGATGCCGAGGCGGCCCGAGTCGAGCGAGGCCAGCGCGATCGCGAAGCCCTGCCCCTCCTCGCCGATGCGGCGGTCGTCCGCCACCCGTACCCCGTCGAAGTGGAGTTGGGCGGTGGGCGAGCCCTTCATGCCCATCTTCTTCTCCGGGGCGGCGGCCTGGAGCCCTGGGGCATCGCCCGGTACGAGGAACGCGGTGATGCCGCGCGCGCCGTCGGGGCCGGTCCTCGCGAGGACCGTGCAGAAGTCCGCGACGCCGCCGTGGGTGATCCAGGACTTGGTGCCGGTGATGACCCAGTCGTCGCCGTCCCGGACGGCGCGCGTGCGCAGCGAGGCGGCGTCGGACCCGGAGGTGGGCTCGGAGAGGCAGTAGGCGCCCAGCAGGCCGCCGCCCAGCATCGCGGGGAGGTGTTCCGCCTGCTGCTCCTTGCTGCCGAACCCGGCGAGCGCGTAGGAGGCCAGGGAGTGGACGCTGACGCCGAGGCCGACGGTGAGGCGGGCGGCGGCGAGTTCTTCGAGGACCTGGAGGTACACCTCGTACGGCTGGTCCCCGCCGCCGTGGGCGGAGTCGTAGGGAAGGCCGAGCAGGCCCGACTCGGAGAGCAGGGTGAAGAGGCGGCGCGGGAAGTGTCCCGCTTCCTCCTCCTCGGCGGCCGCGGGGGCGATCTCCCGTTGGGCGATGTCGCGTACGAGCGCGAGAAGGTCCTCGGACTCCTCGGTGGGCAGGTGACGTTCCACCGGCTTCGGGGCGCGGTCGGACATGGCGGCGCTCTCCTCCCTGTCGGGACACTGCGGCGGTCGCGCGCGGGGTGGTGCGGCGGCGCCGGCTGAGGTCCGGGTGTCCCCGGACGCGTACTGCCCAACCGATGCTGCCTTCCCGGATCGCGGAAGAGGCTGACCAGCGGCTGTGGCGCGTTGAGTATGCCCGATCGGCGGCCCCCCGTCACCGGTCGCGGAGTCCGGCCGGGCCGCGCGCCCCCGGGTGCGCGCGGGCGCCCGGCCCGTCCCCCTTCATCCCCTTACGGCGCCGCCGAGTTGGTACGCACCATTGACCGCACTGGTCTAGTCCTTCTAACGTCCACCCGGAACGGGTTCGGTGTTCATGTCACATCCGAGCCGCGGCCGTTCGTCCTCCCGCCCGTCCGGCCGGTCCCCCACCCGTAGGTCCTCCCCCACGAGGAGACTTCGTGCTCACACTTCACCGTCCTCGCGCCCGCCTCCGGGCGCTCGTGGCCGCCGCGTGTACCGCCGCCCTGGGCGTCGGCCTGCTCGCCGGGGCCGGCAGCGCCTCCGCGGGTGCGCCGACCTCCCCGGCCGCCGCGCAGCGGGCGGCCGAGAAGGCGGCCGCTCCGGCCGCCGCGGCGGCCGGCAGCAAGGTGGTCGGCTACTTCACCAACTGGGGCGTGTACGACCGGAACTACCACGTCAAGAACATCGAGACGTCGGGTTCCGCGGCCAAGCTCACGCACATCAACTACGCCTTCGGCAACGTCACCGGCGGCAAGTGCGTGATCGGCGACTCATACGCCGACTACGAGAAGGCGTACACCGCCGACCAGAGCGTGGACGGCAAGGCCGACGCCTGGGACGCGCCGCTGCGCGGCAACTTCAACCAGCTGCGCAAGCTCAAGGCGAAGCACCCCGGCCTGAAGGTCATCTGGTCGTTCGGCGGCTGGTCCTGGTCCGGTGGCTTCACCGAGGCCGCGAAGAACCCGGCCGCCTTCGCGAAGTCCTGCTACGACCTGGTCGAGGACCCGCGCTGGGCCGACGTCTTCGACGGCATCGACATCGACTGGGAGTACCCCAACTCCTGCGGTCTGAGCTGTGACACGAGCGGTCGCGCGGCCTTCAAGAACCTCGCCGCCGCGCTGCGGGCCCAGTTCAAGGCCCCGAACCTGGTCACCGCCGCCATCACGGCGGACGGCACCCCCGGCGGCAAGATCGACGCCGCCGACTACGCGGGCGCGGCGCAGTACCTCGACTGGTACAACCCGATGACGTACGACTTCTTCGGCGCGTTCGCGGCGCAGGGCCCCACGGCCCCGCACTCCCCGCTCACCACCTACGCGGGCATCCCGACCCAGGGCTTCACCACCGACACCGCGATCTCGAAGCTGAAGAGCCTCGGTGTGCCGTCCTCGAAGCTGCTGCTCGGCATCGGCTTCTACGGGCGCGGCTGGACCGGTGTGACCCAGAAGGCGCCGGGCGGTTCCGCGACGGGCGCGGCGGCCGGCAAGTACGAGGCGGGCATCGAGGACTACAAGGTCCTCAAGACCAGCTGCCCGGCCAACGGCACGGTCGGTGGCACCGCGTACGCCTTCTGCGGCAACAACTGGTGGAGCTACGACACCCCCGCCACCATCGCCGGGAAGATGGCCTACAAGAACCAGCAGGGTCTTGGCGGCACGTTCTTCTGGGAGCTGAGCGGCGACACCACCAACGGTGAGCTGATCAAGGCGATCAACTAGGTTCCGGCTCCTCGCCGGGCGGGCCGGACGCTTCCGGCCCGTCCGGCGAATCGAGCAGGCTCTCGGCCTGCCGGTCGTCGAGGCCCGTGAACGGCCGCCACTCCAGGTCGGGTGGCGGCGCCGGGCATTCCGGCGCGAACTCCTCGATCGTGTTGAGGGTGTGGCGCAGCATCCGCACCAGCAGGTCGCGCGGGATCTCCCGGGGCAGTGTGTCGCGGTGGGCCAGCCATTCGAGCGTGAGCCACTCCACACTGCTCAGCCAGCCCAGCAGCGCGAGCCGGGCGATCGGCGGGATGTCGTGGTGTCCGTAGGCGCCGTCGGCGATCGTGGAGACCAGCCCCGTACGCACGGCGTCCCGGATGGCCTGCACCTGGGTGTCGAATCCCACGCCGCCGTTGATGACCGTCCGGTAGGCGGCCTCGTTGTACTGGGCGAAGCGCAGGTAGGCCTCGACGGTCCGCTGCACGCGCTGGGTGCGCGGGAGTTCGGCGCCGCCCGCCGCGAGGGTGACGAGTTCCGTCACGGCGTCCTCGACGATGGCCAGGTAGTAGCCGCGCTTGTTCTCGAAGTAGTAGTAGATCAGCCCCTTGGCCACCCCTGCGTGCGAGGCGATGTCGTCCATCGACAACGCGTCGTACGAGGTGTCGGCGAACAACTTCCTTCCGGTGGCGATGAGTTCGGAGCGTCGCACCTGTGATCGGGCGGACGCGCCCCGCTGCTGACTACGATTCACGTTCGCGTCCTGGTCTCCGGCCGGCTCAGAATCCCCGCAGTATTGCAGAGACGCCGGTGACGGCCGGAGACCGGTGCGACGCGAGTGGTCCCGGCTCCCGGTCAGAGCAGTCCGACGGCACGCAGGGCGTGGCGCTGGGCGGTGCTGGGATCGGCGGGCCAGTAGACGTAACACACACCACCGGTCCCGGAGGTGACGTTCCCGGCGGCGTTGTGACGCTTGGTCCTGAGCCAGATGGTTTCCCACTCCGACCGCCGGTACACCCGCCGTACCGCGGTGTTGTCGGGCGAGGCGGGGTCGTTGGCGATCACGTCCCCGGCCTCGGTGAAGCCGATCACGGTCATGAGGTGTCCCGCCGTGCCGTACCCCGCCCCGGTCAGCTCCTTCTGGAGGAACGACTGCGACGTGATGACGGGGATGCCGGCCCGGACCAGGTTCTCCACGTCGGTCAGCGAACCGAGGCGGGTGACGGCCGCGTTCAGGTCCCGGTACGTCGCCGCGTACGCGGCGTTGAACGGCCAGTTGCCGCAGCCCTCGTACTGGTGGTCGAACGTGCGGCGGGCCGCGTGGCAGACCTGCGGGTCGGCGAAGGCCGGGTCGACCCAGGCGAGGTCCGCGGTGGTGGGCCCGCGCCCCCAGTACTCGATGATCATCTGCGAGGAGGTGGGGCTGCACCACGCCTCACCGCCGTTGTCGTACTGGGGGTACTGCCCGGCGTGGATCTCCTGCGAGTAGCGCGGCACGGTCAGCTCCCGCGCCGGACCGGGCGACGAGGCCGGCACGGTGAACCGGTCGGGGATGTCGGAGGCCATCGCGCCGATCCGGTGCACGGTCGGCGTGAGCCGGGTGCCGGGCTTGCGGTACAGGGTGAGGCGCAGTCGGTACGAGGCCAGCCGCAGCCCGCTCGCCGGGGCGTCCACGGCGAACGTGTCGGTCCAGATGGCGCTGCGCCCGTCGCCCTGGCCGTCGACGGAGGTGCGCCGGATGTCGTCGGGGCCGTCGCCCGAGGTCCAGCGGCCGAGGACGTACCACGGGGTCCGGGTCCCGTCGGAGTAGTCGCCCCCCAGCTCGATCTGGATCCAGGTGCCGGCCGGCGTCCTGGCGTTCCAGGAGGCGACCAGCTCGGTGGCGGGCACGGTCGAGCGGTGCACCGGCGAGGTCCACGTCCCGTACTCCCAGGCGGCCGTCCGCCCGGTGTGCGGGTCGGCGTAGTCGACGCGGCCCAGGGGGGAGCCGATCACCAGGGACGGCCGGGCGCCCGGCACGGCCCGGGTGCCCTGGGCCTCACCCGCCCGCCAGTCGGCGTACGAGGTCCAGAAGGAGTTGTCCACCAGCGGCCCGGCCGGGGCGCCGGACAGGGCGGCGGCCGGGACGGCGGAGACCACGGCGGCGGACGCGGCGGACGCCAGCACGGCGGCCAGTACGTTTCTGCGGGAGGCGGGACGGGTCACGGGGGACCTCCGGTCGACAGCGGTGAGGGGGGAACCGAGAGCGGCGGGACATGGGGGGAAGGGAGGTAGGGGCGGCTGCTCGGCAGTCGTCAACTATCCAGGCTCCCAACGGCCCTCTGCCAGCGATTCGGCCCGCGTGGCGCGAGCAATATTGGTCCCGACCAGTGGCATGACCTGCGGGACCGCCCGGCGCCGGACCGGCGGCCACCGGGCCGCCGCCCGCCTCCCCGCCCCTCGTAGGCTGGCCCGATGGACGATCTGACGGACGTGGCCGCCGCCCTGCGCGCCCTGCCGCCCTCCTGCGGTCCGGTACGGCTGGTCGCGGTCGACGGCCACGCGGGCTCCGGGAAGAGCACCTTCGCCGCCCGCCTCGCGGACGCGCTCGGCGGCGCGCCCGTCCTGCGCCTCGACGACCTCGCGACCCACGACGAGCTCTTCGCGTGGCTGCCCCGGCTGCTGGACCAGGTGATCGCCCCCCTGGCGCGCGGGGCGGACGCGCGCTACGCGCCGTACGACTGGAACCTCCGCCGCTTCGGCCCGCCCCGCCCGCTGGCCCCGGCCCCCGTCGTCCTGGTCGAGGGGGTCGGGGCCGGGCGGCGGGGCCTGCGGCCGTACCTCGCCCGGCTGCTGTGGATGGACCGGGGCGCCGAGGAGTCCTGGCGCCGGGGGCGCCGGCGCGACGGACCGGCGCAGGCCGGGTTCTGGGAAGGCTGGACGGTGGCGGAGACCGGCCACTTCGCGGAGGATCCCTCGCGGCCGTTCGCCGACGCGCTGGTACGGGAGGTGCGGGGCGGGTACGTGGTGTCTCCGCCGCCGCCCGCGACAGCGGGAACCGAACCGGCCGCTCACCCAACGTGATCAGCTCCGGCCGCCGTACCGGGCGGTCGGCATTCGGCCCGGCGTGTGCTCCAACTCCGCTTGACCGACGGGTGGGACAGGTCTTACGTTCTTAATGTGCGGCTTTTCGGAGCCGCCGCGGACGCGAAGCCCCCGGTTGTTCCCCCGTGATCGGGGGCTTCGTTCTGCCCCTTTCACCCCCTCCCGGCCCCCGCGCCGCACCCCGCGCTCACCGTGGGTCACCGCGCCCTCCCGGCCTTCGGCGCCCTTAGTCCCGTACCCCCTGCGCAGGTACGATGCATCTCGGTGCGGTCAAATCCCGTCCGCGACAAGGTGGTTCAGCACGCTGCCGACGGGCTCCCGCCCGGCGGGACATCATGGGTGCGCGTTTTGTGGGGGACCTGATGGATATCGGCACGCAGGGCACGCACGCCCCGGCCGACCTCGCCTGGGTGCGTGGCGTGGACGCGTACACCATGGGCGCGTATCCGCAGGCGGAGGAGGAGTTCAGGACCGCCGTCCGGCTCGATCCCGGGATGGCCGACGGCTGGCTGGGGCTGCACGCGCTGCGCGTCGACACCACGACGGCCCTGCTCCGGATGTACCGCCACCGCGACCGTTTCGGCGAGCAGCGCGCCCACCACCGCCGGACGCTCAACTCCTGGTACTGGCTCGGCTGGTGGGTGCAGCCGGTGCTGGAGAGCGGCCGCGACCTGCTGCTCGCGCACGCCTCGCACTGGCTGGACGGCCGGCACGTACCGGAACTCGACCGGGCGCTCGCCGGGCTGCCGCCCGTGAACGCCGATCCGCAGGTGCGGTTCCTCCACGCGTGCCGCGCGTACCTGGTGAAGGACTGGGACGAGCTGGTACGGCACACCGAACCGCTCGTCGACGACACCCTCCTGGGGATCGAGGCGGGCCTGTTCGGCGGCATGGCCCGGGTCAGGCTGGAGATGTTCACCCAGGCCGAACCGCTGCTGGCCACGGCCCTGATGCGCTGCCGCAGCGAGCAGCCGCAGCGCAAGGAGCTGCGCTACTGGCTGGCGCGCGCCCACGAGGGCACCGGCCGCAGCGCCGCCGCCTTACCTCTGTACCGCGCCGTGCACCGCCTGGACCCGTCCTTCATGGACACCGCCGCCCGCCTCGCGGCGATCACGGACCTGGACGGGTACGAGGGCGCCGACGACCCCGGCGGGCTCGCCTCGGTGGCGCTGGCCGGCTTCGGCCAGGAGGCGCTGGACGCGCAGGGCGATCCGGAGATCCCGCCGGCCCCCGAGGCCCACCTCGGCGGCGAGCCGCAGCCGCTGCCGGGCGGGGGCGGAGGTCCGGCGGCTCCCGTACCCGAGAGCCTCGACGGCGTACGGGAGAAGGTGCCGCTGCCCGTCCAGCCCTCTCCCCCGCGCTTCCCCGCGGGCCCCACCGACCCGGCGCTGCTGGCGAGCGCCCTGGCCGAACTGGAGCGGATGGTCGGCCTGGAGCCGGTCAAGCGGCAGGTGAAGGCCCTCTCGGCGCAGCTGAACATGGCGAGGCTGCGGGCGGGCGAGGGGCTGCCCGTCCAGCCGCCGAAACGGCACTTCGTCTTCTCCGGCCCCTCCGGCACCGGCAAGACCACCGTCGCCCGCATCCTCGGACGGGTCTTCTACGCGCTGGGGCTGCTCGGCGGCGACCATCTCGTGGAGGCCCAGCGGGCCGACCTGGTGGGCGAGTTCCTCGGCCAGACGGCGGTCAAGGCGAACGAACTGATCGACTCGGCGATCGGCGGGGTGCTCTTCGTGGACGAGGCGTACAGCCTCTCCAACACCGGCTACAGCAAGGGCGACGCGTACGGCGACGAGGCGCTCCAGGTGCTCCTGAAGCGCGCCGAGGACAGCCGGGACCACCTGGTGGTGATCCTGGCGGGCTACCCGGAGGGCATGGACCGGCTGCTGGCCACCAACCCCGGTCTCTCGTCGCGCTTCACCAGCCGGGTCGACTTCCCCAGCTACCGGCCGCCGGAACTGACCGCGATCGGCCAGGTCCTGGCGGCGGAGAACGGCGACGCCTGGGACGAGGAGTCGGTGGACGAGCTGCGGTCGATCAGCGCGCACGTCGTCGAGCAGGGCTGGATCGACGAGCTGGGGAACGGGCGCTTCCTGCGGACGCTGTACGAGAAGAGCTGCGCGTACCGCGATCTGCGGCTGTCCGGGTACAGCGGGACGCCGGGCCGCGAGGACCTGGCGACGCTGCGGCTGCCCGACCTGATGCAGGCGTACGGCGAGGTGCTGTCGGGCCGCGGCCCGGCCCGTCGCGGCCCGCAGGAACCACCGGGTCCCTGAGCCCGGCGCGGGCGGGACACGACGGCGGGCCGGCCCCTGAGGGCCGGCCCGCGTCACGCGGCGCGGGTCAGAGCGCCAGCGCCTGGTTCTCCCGGTGGGACGGGTCGCGCACCTCACCGACCAGCATCTCCAGCACGTCCTCCAGCGCCACCAGCCCGAGCACCCGCCCGGACCCGTCGGCGACCTGGGCGAGGTGCGTGGCCGCCCGGCGCATCACGGTGAGGGCGTCGTCCAGCGGCAGTTCCGCCCGCAGGGTCGCCATCGGCCGCCACACGTGCTGCGGTACGGCCCGCTCGGCCGCCTCCAGGTCGAGGACGTCCTTGACGTGGAGGTAGCCCATGAAGGCCGCGTTGCCCTCCGCGCACACCGGGAAGCGCGAGTAGCCGGTCCGTACGGTCAGCTCCTCGATCTCGCGCGGGGTGACCGACGGCGTCACCGTCACCAGCGAGGCCCGCGCGAGCAGGACGTCGGTGACCGGGCGGCTGCCCAGCTCCAAGGCGTCCTCCAGGCGCTCCTGCGCCTCCGCGTCGAGCAGGCCGGCCTGGCCCGAGTCCTCGACGAGGCGGTTGAGCTGCTCGCTGGTGAAGACCGCCTCCACCTCGTCCTTGGGCTCGACCCGGAACGCCCGCAGGACCAGCCGGGCGCAGGCGCCCAGCGCGGCCGTCACCGGGCGGCAGAGCCGGGCGAAGCCGACCAGGCCGGGGCTGAGCCACAGCGCGGTCTTCTCGGGGGCCGCCATGGCCAGGTTCTTCGGGACCATCTCCCCGATGACCAGGTGCAGGAACACCACCAGCGCCAGGGCGATGACGAAGCCCAGCGGATGGATGAGGCCCTCGGGCACCCGGACCGCGTGGAACAGCGGCTCCAGCAGGTGCGCCACGGTCGGCTCGGCCACCGCGCCGAGCGTCAGCGAGCAGACGGTGATGCCGAACTGCGCCGCCGCCATCATCTGCGGCAGGTTCTCCAGGCCGTGCAGCACCTGCCGCGCGCGGGCGGAGCCGAGGGCGGCGTGCGGTTCGATCTGGCTGCGGCGTACGGAGACGAGGGCGAACTCGGCGCCGACGAAGAACCCGTTGGCCAGGACGAGGAGCACGGCGAGGCCCAGTTGCAGCACGCTCATCGGGAGCCCTCCGCCATCGCGGGGCTGTCCGCCGGGGCGTCCTGCGCGACGAGCCCGGCGTGCGGGTCGTCGTGGGCGCCCACGGCCGGGCCGTCCCCGGCCACGCCCGCCGGCACCTTCGCGGGGCCGCCCGTACGGGATCCGGCGGGCCGGGGGGCGGGCGCGTCGTGCGCGAGGTCCTTCGGGGTGCCCGGGTAGCCGTCCGCCGGTACGTCGCCGGTACGGACCAGCCGTACCCGCTCGGCCCGGTAGCGGTCCACCCGCCGGACGGAGAGCCGCCAGCCGGGCAGCTCGGCCCGGTCCCCGGGGGCAGGGATCCGGCCCAGCAGGTCGGCGACGAGGCCGGCCAGCGTCTCGTACGGGCCGTCGGGCACGTCGAGGCCGATGCGCCGCAAGGTGAGGACGCGGGCGCTGCCGTCGGCCTCCCAGGCGGGTCTGCCGTCCTCGGCGGCGACGGGGGCCAGTTCCGGCTTCCCGTCGCCCTCGGCGTCGTGCTCGTCCCTGACCTCGCCGACGAGCTCCTCGATGATGTCCTCCAGGGTGACGACCCCGGCCGTACCGCCGTACTCGTCGACGACGACGGCTATCGGCTGCTCGCTGCGGAGCCGCTCCAGCAACTGCTGGACGGGCAGGGTCTCGGGGACGAGCAGCGCCGGGACGGCGATGCGCCCGGCCTCCGTACGCGCCCGCTCGTCGCGGGGCACGGCCAGCGCGTCCTTGAGGTGCACCATGCCGACGATCTCGTCGATGCGCTCCCGGTAGACCGGGAAGCGGGACAGGCCGGTGGCCCGGGTGAGGTTGAGGACGTCCGCGGCGGTCGCGTCCGACTGGAGGGCGCTGACCTTCACGCGGGGTGTCATCACGTGCTGCGCGGTGAGCCGGCCGAGGGACAGGGTCCGTACGAACAGGTCGGCGGTGTCCTGTTCGAGCGTGCCCGCCTGGGCCGAGTGCCGGGCCAGGGAGACCAGCTCGCCGGGCGTACGGGCCGAGGCGAGCTCGTCCGTCGGTTCCACGCCCAGCATCCGGACGAGGCGGTTGGCGACGGTGTTGAGCAGGGTGATCACCGGCCGGAACGCGGTCGAGAAGAGGTGCTGGGGTCCGGCGACGAACCGGGCCACCTGGAGCGGCCTGGAGACCGCCCAGTTCTTGGGGACCAGCTCGCCGATCACCATCTGGACGGCGGAGGCGAGCAGCATGCCGACCACCACCGAGATCCCGGAGACCGCGCCGTCGGGCAGACCGGTCGCGGTCAGCGGCCCGTCGAGCAGGTGGGCGAGGGCCGGTTCGGCGAGCATGCCGACGACCAGGGAGGTGATGGTGATGCCCAGCTGGGTGCCGGAGAGCTGGAACGAGAGCTCGCCGAGCGCCTTGACGACCGTGCGGGCGCGCCGGTCACCGGTGGCGGCGGCGCGCTCGGCGTCCGGCCGGTCCACGGTGACGAGGCCGAACTCGGCCGCCACGAAGAAGCCGTTGGCGAGGATGAGAAGGAATGCCGCGGCGAGCAGCAGAAGGGAGAGGGTCATGCCGCCGCCTCGTCGAAGGGGGCGGCGCAGGTACTACCGGATGATCCGTCCATTGCTGGAGGGAGTCACTCCTCGGGTCGCAGGGTGCCCCACGGGCCGGACACGGCCGTCGGATGCGGGGCGCGGCGCACTCGGCGCCGCCACACCAGAGTAATCAAGACAGGGGCGTGGAGGGCAGGGGCTCAGCCGTTGTGGCTTCCGGCGTCACCGGCACCGGTGCCCCGGGGGTCGCTCCCCGGGGCACCGGGACCGGTGTCCCGGGCGTCGGTGCCGGTCCCGTGGGACTCGGCGAGGGCGCGCAGGGCGCGCGCGTCGCGGATGGCGTGTTCCTTGGCGACACCGGGCTGGATGGCCAGGACGGGCAGGCTGCTGCCGTCGCTGAGGTCCAGGAAGACCCAGGGGTCGCCGGTGCGCAGGTTGACCCGCAGGATCTCGGCCCAGGCCAGCCGTCGGGTCCGGGTGAGATTGACCACGGTCACCCCGTCGGCGTCCGCGACGACCTTCGGCCGGCTCAGCAGCGCGAGCACCCCGAAGAACAGCGCGGCGGTGACGATGAAGCTCAGCCGCTCCCCCGGGTTCAGCTGGTCCAGCGTCATGCCGATGGCGGAGATGACCGCGAACATCACGGCGCCGACGCTGAGGAGCACGATCCGGGTACGGGTGGCCCGGAAGGTGACGGGGAGCACGGACAGCACTGGCATGGGGTCTCGGTCTTCCGGAGGGGTCATCGGGGCGGCCGGGGACGGCGTGGGGGGCGGGCCGGACTCAGAGGCGGCAGGCGTGGATGGCGGTCGTGAGGATCGCGCGGGCGCCCAGCTCGTACAGGTCGTCCATGATCCGCTGCGCCTCCTTGGCGGGGACCATCGCGCGGACCGCGACCCAGCCCTCGTTGTGCAGCGGGGAGATGGTCGGCGACTCCAGGCCCGGGGTGAGGGCCACGGCGCGCTCCAGGTGCTCGGCGCGGCAGTCGTAGTCCATCATCACGTAGCTGCGGGCCACCAGGACGCCCTGGAGGCGGCGCAGGAACTGCTGCACCTTGGGCGACTCGGCGTCGGCGCCGGTGCGCCGGATGACCACGGCCTCGGAGGTCATGATCGGCTCGCCGATGACCTCCAGGCCCGCGTTGCGCAGGGACGTACCGGTCTCGACCACGTCCGCGATGATCTGGGCGACGCCCAGTTCGATCGCGGTCTCGACCGCGCCGTCCAGGTGGACGACGGAGGCGTCGACGCCGTTGTCCGCGAGGTGCTTGGCGACGATGCCCTCGTAGGACGTGGCGACGGTCATGCCGCCGAAGTCCTGGACCCCGTCGGCCGTGCCGGGCTTGGTGGCGTAGCGGAACGTGGAGCGGGCGAAGCCGAGCGGGAGGATCTCCTCGGCGCTGGCGCCGGAGTCCAGCAGCAGGTCGCGGCCGGTGATGCCGATGTCGAGCCGGCCGGAGCTGACGTAGATCGCGATGTCGCGCGGGCGGAGGTAGAAGAACTCGACCGCGTTGTCCGGGTCGACCAGGACCAGTTCCTTGGACTCCTTGCGCTGCTGGTAGCCGGCCTCATGGAGCATCGCCGACGCAGGTCCTGACAGGGAGCCCTTGTTGGGGATGGCGATGCGCAGCATGGGGTCCGATTCCTTTGTGCGGAGGAGGGGGCCCGACCGGGCCCGGTGGCCCGGTCGGGGACGTGCGGCGGTACGGCTCAGAGATGGGCGTACACGTCGTCGAGGGAGATGCCGCGCGCCACCATCATCACCTGGACGTGGTAGAGGAGTTGGGAGATCTCCTCGGCGGCGGCCTCCTTGCCCTCGTACTCCGCGGCCATCCACACCTCGGCCGCCTCTTCGACGACCTTCTTGCCGATGGCGTGCACGCCTTTTTCCACCAGCTCGGCGGTGCGTGAGGTGGCGGGGTCGCCGTTGGCGGCCTTCTGCTGGAGCTCGGTGAACAGCTCCTCGAACGTCTTCTTCGACATGGTGGCGCCCACTTTACGCGGCCCGACCCGGGTCTCAACGCCAGGGTTCGGCGACGGTCCGGAGCACGGTGGCGGTCGCGACGGCGGCGGTGACCGCCTCGTGGCCCTTGTCCTCGTTCGACTCGGGCAGGCCCGCGCGGTCGAGTGCCTGGTCCTCGGTGTCGCAGGTCAGCACCCCGAAGCCGATGGGGACACCCGTGTCGATCGAGACCTGCGTGAGGCCCTGGGTGACCCCCTGGCACACGTACTCGAAGTGGGGGGTGCCGCCCCGGATGACCACGCCGAGCGCGACCACGGCGTCGTAGCCGCGGTCCGCCAGGACCTTGGCCACGACGGGCAGTTCGAAGCTGCCGGGGACACGCAGCAGTGTCGGTTCGTCGATGCCCAGCTCGCGCAGGGCGCGCAGGGCTCCGTCGACGAGTCCGTCCATGACCTTCTGGTGCCACTGGGCCGCGATCACGGCGACTCTGAGGTCTCCGCAGTTCTTCACACTCAGTTCGGGTGCGCCCTTGCCGCTCACGTCTCTCCTCGAAGCTCGTTCGGTGCGTGGTACGAGTGGGGTGTCGCGTACGGGTCGTACGCGTACGGGCCCCGCGTGTCCTACTGGTTGCCGCAGGCGGACACGGCGACGGCCGGGTCCAGCCACGGCAGGTCGTGCCCCATCCGGTCCCGCTTGGTGCGCAGGTAGCGGAGGTTGTGCTCGCCGGCCTGGACGGGCATCGGCTCGCGGCCGGTGACGGTCAGCCCGTGCCGTACCAGCGCGGAGGTCTTGTCCGGGTTGTTGGTCATCAGCCGCAGGCTGTGGACGCCGAGGTCGTCCAGGATCCGCGCGCCGGCCGCGTAGTCGCGCGCGTCGGCGGGCAGGCCCAGTTCGAGGTTGGCGTCGAGGGTGTCCCGGCCGCGCTCCTGGAGTTCGTACGCGCGCAGCTTGGACAGCAGGCCGATGCCGCGGCCCTCGTGGCCGCGCAGGTAGACGACCACGCCGCGCCCGGCCTCGGTGATCCGGTCCATGGAGGCCTGGAGCTGGGGGCCGCAGTCGCAGCGCAGCGAGCCGAAGATGTCGCCGGTGAGGCATTCGGAGTGGACGCGCACGAGCACGTCCTCGCCGTCGCCGATCTCGCCGTGGACGAGGGCGAGGTGCTCGACGCCGTCGGCGACCGAGCGGTAGCCGTACGCGGTGAAGTCGCCGGAGGCGGTGGGCAGGTGGACCTTCGCCTCGCGGCGGACGGCCGGCTCGGACGTACGGCGGTACGCGATGAGGTCCTCGATGGAGATGATCGTGAGCCCGTGCTTGCGGGCGAACGGCACCAGGTCGGGCAGGCGCAGCATCACGCCGTCCTCGCCCGCGATCTCCACGATGGCCCCGGCGGGGCGCAGTCCGGCCAGCCGGGCGAGGTCGACGGCGGCCTCGGTGTGGCCGTTGCGGACGAGCACCCCGCCTTCTCTGGCGCGCAGCGGGAAGACGTGTCCGGGCCGTACGAAGTCGGCGGGGCCGGCCGTGCCGCCCGCGAGGAGCTGGAGCGTGGTGGCGCGGTCGGCGGCGGAGATGCCGGTGGTGACACCGTGGGCGGGTCCGGCGTCCACGGAGACGGTGAACGCGGTGCCCATGGACTCGGTGTTGTGGTCGACCATCTGCGGCAGGGCGAGCCGGTCCAGTTCCGCGCCCTCCATGGGGGCGCAGATCAGGCCGCGGCACTCGCTCATCATGAAGGCGATGATCTCCGGGGTGGCCTTCTCGGCGGCGATGACGAGGTCGCCCTCGTTCTCGCGGTCCTCGTCGTCCACAACGACGACGGGCCGGCCGGCGGCGATGTCCCGGACGGCCTGTTCCACGGGGTCGAGGGCGAAGTCCTCGGCGTTGTCGGTGGAGTACCAGGTGGGCAGTGCGGTGGTCGTCATGCTGCTGCTCCTTCCAGGGAGACGGCGCCGGCCCTGGAGCGCAGCCACCAGTCGCGCATCCCCCACAGGACGAGGGCGAGGTAGATCACGTACACGAGACCGGAGAAGGCGAGCCCGCTGTTGAACGCGAGGGGCACGCCGACGAGGTCGACCAGGAGCCAGGCGAACCAGAACTCCACGAGGCCGCGGGCCTGGGCGATCATCGCGGCGAGGGTGCCCACGAAGATGTACGCGTCGGGCCAGGGGTTCCAGGAGAGCTGTGGGAAGGCGGTGAAGAGGCCGCCGACGGCGAGGGTGCCCACGGCGGTGCCGCCGGCCAGCAGGGCGCGTTCGCGCCAGGTGGCGAAGCGGACGGCGACGGTGCCGTCCTGCGCCTGCTGTCGGCCGCGCTGCCAGAGCCGCCAGCCCCACAACGCCACGCCGATGACGAGGAGTTGTTTGCCCACGCCGCCGCTGAGGTCGGCGGAGGCGTAGGCGCCGACGAGGATGACGCCGGACAGGAACTGGGCGGGCCAGGTCCAGATCGAGCGCCGCCAGCCGAGCGCCAGGGCGCCCAGGCCGATGATGTTGCCGATCATGTCGGACCACAGGATGTGCTGGCCGACGGCGGTGAAGGCCTCGCTGTTGAGCCAGGTCAGGGCGCTCACTTGGCGGGCTCCTCGGATCGGGCGCCGAGCAGGCGCTCCACGTACTTCGCGATGACGTCGACCTCGAGGTTGACGGGGTCGCCGGGGCCCTTGTGGCCGAGGGTGGTCAGCGCGAGGGTGGTGGGGATGAGGCTGATGGTGAAGTAGTCGGGTCCGGCGTCCACGACCGTGAGGCTGACGCCGTCCACGGTGATGGAGCCCTTCTCCACGACGTACTTGGTGAGGTGGGCGGGGAGCGCGACCTTGACGATCTCCCAGTGCTCGGACACCGTCCGCTCGACGACCGTGCCGGTGCCGTCCACGTGGCCCTGCACGATGTGTCCGCCGAGCCGGCCGCCCACGGCCATGGGGCGTTCCAGGTTGACCGGGGAGCCGACGGCGAGCGCGCCGAGGCTGGAGCGGTCGAGCGTCTCGGCCATCACGTCGGCGGTGAACGCGCCTCCGTCCAGGTCGACCACGGTCAGACAGACACCGTTCACGGCGATGGAGTCGCCGTGCTTCGCGCCGTCGGTGACGACGGGGCCGCGCAGCGTGAAGCGGGAGGCGTCGCCGAGATTCTCGACGGCGGTGACCTCACCCAGTTCTTCGACGATTCCGGTGAACACTCAGTGCTCCTTTGTGGCGGTGCCCGGCGTGGCGGGCACGGAGGTGGCGGTGTCGGCGACGGCACTGTCGTGGACGGCTGTGGCGGGGGGCTCGGTGGTGGCGCCCGCGGTCCCGGGGGTGTCCCGGTCGGGGACGGCGGTGACGCGCAGGTCCGTGCCGATGGGCGTGCTCTCCGTCATGCGGAGTCGCAACGCCCCGGCGAGCGTGGTGATTCCGGCGTCCCCGAGGGCGGCCGGGCCGGCGCCCAGGAGGACGGGGGCGAGGTAGCCGACGACCTTGTCGACGGCGCCCGCGGCGACGAACGCGCCGGCCAGCGCCGGACCGCCTTCGAGGAGGACGGACCGGACGCCGCGTGCGTGGAGGGCGGCCAGCAGGGCGGGGATGTCCAGGCCGCGCGCGGCGCGGGGCAGCCGTACGACGTCCTTGAGGTGGCCCCGCCCGCTCAGGTCGGCGTCCTCGGCGACGGCGATCAGGGTGGGCGCGGCGGAGTCCAGGACCCGGGCGCCCGGCCGGACGGCGGTGGCCTCGGTGTCGACGACGACCCGCAGGGGTTGCACGGCGCCCTCGACGCCCCGTACCGCGAGGTGGGGGTCGTCGGTACGGGCGGTCCCGGAGCCGACCACGACGGCGTCGGCCTCGGCGCGCAGCCGGTGGACGTCGGCGCGGGCCTCGGCGGAGGTGATCCAGCGGCTGGTGGAGTCGGCGGCGGCGATCCGGCCGTCGAGGGTGGCGGCGTACTTCCATACGACGTGGGGGCGGCCGAGCCGTACGGAGGTCAGCCAGGCGGTGTTGCCGGCCTCGGCCTCCTCCTCCAGCAGGCCCCGCTCGACGGTGACGCCGGCCGCGCGCAGGGTGTCGGCGCCGCCCTTCGCCCGGGGGTTGGGGTCGGCGACCGCGTACAGGACCCGGGCGACGCCAGCGTCGACGAGCGCCTGGGAGCAGGGGCCGGTCCGGCCGGTGTGGTCGCAGGGTTCGAGCGTGACGTAGGCGGTGCCGCCCCGGGCGCGTGCGCCGGCCGCGCGCAGGGCGTGGACCTCGGCGTGCGGGCCGCCGGCCCGCTGGTGGAACCCCTCGCCCGCGAGCCGACCCGAGGCGTCGAGGACGACGCATCCGACGACCGGGTTCGGGCTGGTGGAGCCGAGTCCGTGGGCGGCGAGCGTGATGGCGCGACGCATCGCGTCCGCGTCGGTCACCGCTTCGGCTTCCGTTGCCACCGGGTCCTCCTGCCTCTGGGGCACGGACTCCGGGGCCTGTCGATGACGACAGAGAAACGGGACACGCACGGGGGCGCCAGGGCCGGAGAACCGGCTCGTCCGAGGACGAGCCGCCGACGGCGGCATACCCGATCATGGCCCGCCGCGCACTGCCTCCCATCCGGACTTTCACCGTCGGTCCAGGAATCTCACCTGGTCAACCGGCCGCTGGCTGCGGACGGGTCGCGGACTATAACCGCCGGTTCGGAATTACACCGACCCCGGAGTGCGCTGCTTCTGGTACAGAAACAGTGTGCCACGGCTGATCGTCGGCCAACCGGGTGACCACTGTGGGCTGGCTCACAGACGGTCAGTGCGCGGTCACCGGATCCCCGGCGCCCGGCGCGAACAGGGCGTCCTGGGCCGCGTCGCGCGCAGTGAGCAGGGCGCCCCGCAGGACCGCCGCGCCGCCCAGGGTCCCGGCCCTGACCTCCGTACGCAGCGGGGTCATGGCCGCGAGGCGTTCCTCGACGCGGGCGGCGAGGGCGGGGCCGCCCGCGTGGCCGACCTCGCCGGCCAGGACGACCCGGCCGGGGTCGATGACGGCGCTGACCGCCGCCGCCCCGATGGCCAGCCGTTCGGCCAGGGCGACGAGGAACGGTTCGCCCTTCCGCTCCGCGGCCAGGGCGGCGCGTACGTAGGCGGCCGCGGGGAGTTCCTCGGGCCGGGGGTCGGGGGTCAGGCCATGGCGTTCGCCCAGTTCGCAGACGGCCGCCGAGCCGGCCAGGGTGTGGAAGCCGCCGTCGCAGGCGAGCGCGGAGGGCAGCTGCGAGGTGCCGGGCACGGGCAGGAAGCCGATCTCGCCGGCGCCGCCGGAGGCGCCTCTGCGGAGCCGGCCGTCGAGCATGACGGCCGCGCCGACGCCGTGGCCGAGCCAGAGCAGGACAAAGGTGTCCTGGCCGCGGGCCGCGCCGAGGCGTTGTTCGGCGAGGGCGGCGAGGTTCGTCTCGTTCTCCACCAGGACGGTGGCCGGCAGCCGCTCGTGCAGGGCCGCGACGAGCCTGCGGTGCCAGGCGGGCAGGCCGCTGGTCTCGCGCAGTTCGCCGCTGACCGGGTCGACCAGTCCCGGCGCGCCGATGCCGACGCTGTGCAGGCGGACGGCCCCGGCCTCGCGGGCGGTGCGTTCGAGGAGGGCGGCGGCCCGCTCGACGGCCGGTTCGGTGGGGGTGTCGCCGTCGATGGGCTGGGAGGCCTCGGCGAGGGTCGCGCCCAGCAGGTCGGAGACCACGACGGACACGCTGTGGGTGCGCACGTCGAGCGCGGCGAGATGGGCGCGGTCGGCGACGATCCCGTACACCCGGGCATTGGGTCCGCGCCGGCGGTCTCCGGTCTCCCCGACGACGTGGACGAGCCCGGATCCCTGGAGCCGTTCGACCAGATCGGCGACGGAGGGGCGGGAGAGCCCGGTCATCGTCTTGAGCTGTCCGGCGGTCAACGGGCCCTCCTGCTGGAGGAGTCGGAGCGCGAGGCGGTCGTTGATGGCACGGGCGGTGCTCGGGGATGCGGCCATGCGGGGATCCTTCCAGATCGCCGGCGGGCGGGTTCGCCCGGTGGTCCGTCGTCCGGACCGGCGGGTGCTCCGCCGACCGGATCGGTGGGGACGCTATCTATCAGGCAGGGTTCCTGATAATTTACTCGCCGTTTGGTGTCCGGCGCGGACGCACACGACCGGCAGGGGAGGACGCGACACGATGACGACCGAGACGATCCACGACAAGGCGAGGTTGCGGCAGGCGCGGAGGGCCGTGATGGCGGTCTTCTGCGTGCACGGCGCCGTGACCGGCAGCTTCGCCACCCGTATCCCCTGGATCCAGGACCACGCCGGGATCAGCGCGGGCCAGCTCGGCCTGGCGCTCGCGTTCCCCGCGATCGGCGCGTCGCTCGCGATGCCGCTGGCCGGGGCGATCAGCCACCGCCTCGGGGCCCGCACGGCGCTGCGCGGGCTGCTGGCGCTGTGGACGCTGTCCCTGATCCTGCCGTCGCTGATGCCGAACCTGTACGTGCTGTGCCTGGCGCTGTTCGTGTACGGCGCGACGTCGGGCATGGCGGACGTCGCGATGAACGCGCTCGGGGTGGAGGTCGAGAACCGCCTCGACAAGTCGATCATGTCCGGCCTGCACGGCATGTGGTCGCTGGGCGCGCTGATCGGCTCGGCCGCCGGGACCGTGGCCGCCCACCTGGGCACGGACGCGCGGCTGCACCACCTGGTCGCCGCGCTGGTGCTGACCGCTCTCGGCCTGCTCGCCTGCCGGCGGGTCCTGGACGTGCGCAGCGCGCCGGACGCCGAGGCGCCCCCGCACTTCGCGCTGCCGCCGCGCTCGGCGCTGCTGATCGGGGCGGTCGGGTTCTGCGCGGTCTTCGCGGAGGGCGCCAGTCTCGACTGGTCCGCGGTCTATCTCCGGGACGTGCTGGACACCTCGGCCGGGGTCGCCGCCGCGTCGACCACGGCCTTCGCCCTCACCATGACCGTGGCGCGGCTGGCGGGCGACCGGGTGGTGGACCGGTTCGGGGCGGTACGGACGGTCAGGACCGGGGGCGCGCTCGCCCTGACCGGCGGGGTCCTGGTGGTCCTGGCGCCCCATCCGCTGGTCGCCATGGGCGGCTTCGGGCTGCTGGGGCTGGGCGTGGCGGTGGTCGTGCCGCTCGCCTTCGCGGCGGCCGGGCGCAGCGGGCCGAACCCGAGCCAGGCCATCGCGGGCGTCGCGACGATCACGTACACGTCGGGGCTGATCGCCCCCTCCGCGATCGGGGCGGTCGCCGACGCGACGTCCCTGGTGGTCTCCTTCGGCCTGGTGACCCTGCTCGCCCTCGGCCTGATCGCGGGCGCCGGGGTGCTGCGTACGGGCGACCGGCGGCCGGCCGGCCCCGGCGATCCGGCTCAGGACGCGGCGTCGGGCCTCAGCGATCCCGCTCCGGGCGCGGCGTCGGCCGTCAGCGATCCGACTCCGGGCGCAGCATCGTCGCGGACAGCGCCCTGACGTGGTCGCTCCAGGCGACGGGGCGCAGGGTCGTGGGGTCGAGGCGGATCACCGTACGGGTGCCGTGGGCGTACGTCACCGAGCCGTCGGCCGAGCAGACGCGGAAGCCGGCGGTGGCCGACGTGCGGCCCAGTGGTTCCAGCCACAGGTGTACGGCGTACTCCCCCACCTGGTTCAGGGCCTGGTCGAACACGATGTGCAGGTCCTTGACGACGTTGAACTCGTCGCCCTCGGCGGCGACGAACTTCCGGCCGCCGAATCCGTGGCGCTCCCAGTAGGTGACCCAGGCCCGCTCCACCAGCACCGGGTAGCGGCTGTTGTGGAGCAGGCCCATCGGGTCGAAGTCGTCGAAGTACACGGTCACCGGGATGAGGACGCCGAACTCGACAGGGTCGGTGGTGGGCCGGGTGCCAGCGGTCATGGCAGGACTCCAGGGCGGTGCGAGGCGGCCGTTGCGGCCGGTATGGGCGGATTCATCCTATCCACCCCCTCCCTGGGCGCAGGAGTCACCCCCGTACCGGCCCCGGGACCCGCTCCCCGGCCCGGCCCCTCGCACCTCCCGGGACCCTCCCCCGGTCCCCGCTAGCCCGCGATCGAGTCGAGCTGTTCCGCGGCGGGCCGCAGCGCCCAGAGGTCGCCGGCGGGCGGTGCCTGGAGTCGCGGGACGGCCGCGCGGGCCTTGCTGTCCCCGGCGTCGGCCGCCGCGTGGACGACGTCGCTGGCCGCGTACCGGTAGAACTCCAGCTCGGGGTGGGGCCAGGCGGCGGCCCCGGTGGCGGCGGGCAGCAGGTAGTCGACGGCCTTGAACAGGCTCTGCCCCTGCGGCCCCCGGTAGGCCCAGAGGTCCACGCCGACCTGCTTGCCGATGGCGGCGAGCCGGGTATAGGCGACCAGGTCGAAGGTCGAGTAGTGCCAGCTGCGGGTCCGGGCCAGCTCCTGCGGCTGGCTGCCGTCGGCCGCGATCTGCGGATCGATCCGCTTGGCGCGCGCGTCGAGGACGATCTTCCGCGCGAGCGCCTTGTCGCCGGTGGCCAGCGCGAGGGACGCCACCTGGAGGTCCATGAAGGTGCCGTGGTTGTTCTTGGCCGCCGACTCCTCCTTGCCGAAGGGCGAGTCGACCAGCCAGCCGAGGAAGCTCTTGTTCCAGGCGCGCATTCCGTCGCGGTCGCTCTTCGTCCAACCGGGCGCGCCCGTGTCGAGGATCGCGAGCGCGTCCAGCACGCTGCTGAACTGCTGGCTGAAATCGATGATGCCGATCGCCCGGCCGTCGTACTTGCAGGGGATGAACTGCCCGTGGTTCAGGTTGGGGTTCATCCGCGTCGCCGGATCGACGAACCAGGCGCGCAGCACCTTGGCCGCCTGCTGGGAGTACTTCTTGTCGCCCGTGTAGTACCAGGCCAGGCTGAGCGTGGTGGTCGAGTTGAACACCTTCCCGAGGTCGGGGCGGTCGGTGCCCGTGTCGACCTCGGGATTGCGCTCGCCGTCGCGCTGCACGTACGGACAACCCCACGGGTTCTCGGCCGTCCTCGGCTGGGACGCCCACCAGTACGGCGCCTGGCTGAGGTAGTCGTGCGGATCGCCGCTCGGCGCCGGCCTCGGCTTGTCGACCACGGTCCAGGGGCCCTGCCCGAGCCACGAATCGGCCTGTGCGGTCAGGGACTTGACCGCCTTCCTGAGGGCGGGGTCGCCCTTGTCCAGGGCGATACGGGCCTGTTGGAGCCGCTTCCCGTCGATCACCGGGGTGGCGGGGACGGCGGGGGCCGCGGAGGAGGAGGCGGCGGGGACCAGGACGGCCGCGGCGGTGAACGCGGCGGCGATCAGGGTCCTCAGGCGCCTTCGGGGGGTTCCGCTCATCGAGCGCTCCCATCATGTATGTGAACGTCATTCACGAACGAGACCGTTGGAGCGTAGAGGTGCCCTCCACAACTCACAATGGTTCGCACACGATTCACGGATGGGACCAGCTCTGGGCATACGTGTCCGGCGAGGACCCCGCGCTCGGGCGGAAACCCCGCGCTCAGTCCTCCGGCAGCTCGACCGGCGCGATCGCGTCGAACACGTCACCGGGCCCCGGGTTCGCGGGATCCGTACCGCCGCCGAAGTGGTTCATGACTCCCCACACCGCGTTCAGCGCGGTCTGGACGGCGCCCTCGGCCCACCCCGCCGTCCACGAGATGTCGTCCCCGGCCAGGAAGATCCCCCGCTTGTCCGCGGGCAGCCGGTCCTGCATGAAGTGCGTGAACAGCCGCCGCTGGTAACGGTAGTGACCGGGCAGGTTCGCCTTGAACGCGCCCATGAAGTAGGGCTCGTTCTCCCAGGACACCGTCACCGGACTGCCGATGATGTGCCGCCGTATGTCGACCCGCGGGTAGATCTCGCGCAGCGAGCTGAGCATGACCTCCATCCGCTCCTCGGCCGACAGCGGCAGCCACTTGAGGCTGTCGTCGCACCAGGTGTACGAGAGGCAGATGACGGCCGGCTCGTCAGGACCGTTCTCCAGCAGGTACGTACCGCGCGTCATCCGGTCCGTGAGGGTCATCGACATCACGTCCCGCCCGGTGGGCCGCCCCTGGTCGTCACGCGCCTCGTCGCGCCAGAACGGCCGGTCGACCGGCACGAACAGCTTGGACGACTCCATGTAGTGGGTGCGCTCCATCGCCGTCCAGTGGTCGATCGGGAAGAGCGAGTCGTCACAGGCGATCTTGGAGAGCAGCAGCCAGGACTGGGCGGTGAAGATCGCGGCACGGTACGTACGGATCCGGCCCGACGCGTCCGTGACCGTGACGCGGTTGCCCGCGGTCCGGTGCAGCCGGGTCACCGCGGGGCGCGGCTCGCCGTCCGCGTGCAGCGACTTCAGCGAGGTGCCGGCCGGCCAGTGCGCCATCGTCTCCGGCGCGTCCGCCCAGAGCCGCAGCGGCAACTGCTCGCTGCCGCCCACGATGCCGCGGTGGTGGTCGTCCGCCTCGGTGTAGACGACCCGCAGGATCTCCAGGATCGAGTTGGGGAAGTCGGTGTCCCAGCCGCCGGTGCCGAAGCCCACCTGGCCGAAGATCTCCCGGTGGCGGAAGGACTTGAAGGCGGGCGAGTCGCAGAGGAAGCCGTAGAAGGTCTGGTTGTCGAGCTTCTCCACCAGCCGCGCCCAGATCTCCCGGATGCGCGGCACGTCGCGCTCCCGCAGGGCCCGGTTCATGTCGGAGAAGTCGGCGCCTTCCTCCAGGCAGGTGTTCCAGGCGGTCATCACGTCGCGGTAGACCTGCGGGAGGTCGTCGATGGTCCTCGCGTAGTGGGACTCGCCCTTGAGGTCGACGACCGTCGACGGGGTGCCCGCGGCCAGCGGGTTGGGGAAGGGCCGGGTCTCCAGGCCCACCAGGTCGATGTAGTGCTGGAGCGCGGTGGACGACGGCGGGAAGCGCATCGCGCCCATCTCGGCGGTGAGGGCCGGGTCGCAGCCCTCGAAGCCGACGGTACGGAGCCGGCCGCCGAGGCGGTCGGCCTCGTACACCACCGGTCGCAGCCCCATCTTCATCAGTTCGTACGCGGCGACGAGGCCGGAGACCCCGCCGCCGATGACGGCGACCTCCGCGCCGTACGCGCTCTCCGGTATCCGGCCGAGGCCGGCCGGGTCCTTGAGGAAGTCGTCGTACGCGAAGGGGAAGTCGGGTCCGAACATGGTGATCGGCGGCTGCGCCGGCTCTACGTGCTCGACAGCGGTGGGCACCGTCATGGGGTACGGACTCCTTGCGGGTACGACTGGCGCGGGGTGGGAAAGGGGGCTGGGACTCAGCCGAGCGAGGTGTACAGCCCGGGGCGGCGGTCCAGCAGGTACGGATTGGCCGCGCGGGACGCGGTCAGCAGCGCCGGGTCGGCCTCGCCGAGGACCAGTTCCTCGCCGCGCCCGGCGCGCGCCCGGGTCGTCCCGTCGGGGCCGGCCAGGCTGCTCAGTCCGACGAACTCGAACGCGCCTTCCTGGCCGGTCCTGTTCACGTACGCCACGTACATCTGGTTCTCGAACGCCCGGACCGGTACGACGGATTCGGCGACGAACTCGAAGGGGTGCATCTGCGCCGTGGGCACCAGCAGCAGGTCGGTGCCGGCGAGGGCGTGGGCCCGGACGTTCTCCGGGAACTCGACGTCGTAGCAGATCAGGAGCCCGAGCCGGAGCCCGCCCAGCTCGGCTTGGACCACGGGCCGGTCACCGGCGCTGAAGTGTTCACGCTCGAAGGGCCCGAAGAGGTGGGTCTTGCGGTAGTCGGCGAGCCGCGTGCCGTCGGGGGCGACGAGCTGGGCCGCGTTGAAGACCCGCTCGCCGTCGCGCTCGGGGTAGCCGTAGGCCACGGCGATCCCGTGCCGCGAGGCGATCGCGGCCACGGCGCGGGCGCTCGCCCCGTCGGCGGGCTCGGCCAGCCGGGCCACGTCGTCGCCGATCGCGTACCCGGTCAGGAACATCTCGGGGCACACCAGCAGCCCGGCCCCGGCCGCCGCGGCCCGGCCCGCCGCCGCGTCGAGCACCGCGAGGTTGCCGGGGACGGAACCGGGCCGGCCGGAGCTCTGGAGCAGGGCGGTACGGAGCGACGGCATGGCGGGACCTCGGACGGTACGAAAGGGGTTCTGGGGGACGTCTCGACCGTACGGGCCACCGCCCGGCCGGGACAAGACACGTCCGTTGCGCGCCGACCACCGATCCGTTGCGCGGGGACGGGTCGGGGCGGCGATTTGTTGCGCGAAGGGTCCTAACCGTGGCGGGCGGGTGAACCCGGGGCGCCGGGCGACCCCGACGAGTAGCGCCTGAGCAGGGGCGACAGCACCAGCACCGACTTGGTGCGCTCGACGTACGGCTCGCCCGCGATCCGTTCGAGCACCTGCTCGAAGTGGCGCATGTCGGCGGCGAAGACCTGGACGATCGCGTCGGCGTCGCCGGTGACGGTGGAGGCGGACGCGATCTCCGGGTAGCGCTCCAGGCCCCGGTGGATGGCCTCGGGCGAGGTGTTGCGGCTGCAGTAGATCTCGATGAACCCCTCGGTCTGCCAGCCGAGCGCGGCCGGGTCCACCCGTACGGTGAACCCGGTGATCGCCCCCTCGGCCCGCAACCGGTCGACCCGCCGCTTGACGGCCGGGGCGGACAGCCCGACGAGTGCCCCGATGTCCGCGAAGGAACGGCGGGCGTCCTCGGCCAGGGCGTGGACGATGCGTTCGTCGAGATCGTTGAGTCGCACTGCTGGTGGTTCACTTCTCTACGGCGGAGGGGCGGCGGAGACCGTCACCGAAGTAGACCACGGTGGGTGGGCCGCGCGCCGCCGAGGACGCCGAGGACGCCGAGGACATGGCCGGCCCCGTACCCCCGTACGAACGACGGAGGAGGGGCACCGCCCATGACGGGGGTGCCCCTCCTCCGTGAAGCCTGGCCTGACCGGGCCTGGTTCCGTCCGGTGTCTACTCGACCGCGAGCAGGCCGTCCCGCAGGCGGCCGGTGATGCGGGACAGCAGGCGGGACACGTGCATCTGGGTGACGCCCAGTTCGGCGCCGATCTCCGCCTGCGTCATCTCGTCGCCGAAGCGCATCCGCAGGATCTGGCGCTCGCGGTCGTCCAGTTCCTTGAGGAGCGGCTTGAGCGCCTGGACGTTCTCCGCCGTCTCCAGGCCCGCGTCGGGGGCGCCGAGGCGGTCGGAGAGCGGGGCGGAGGCCTCCGAGGAGTCGTCGGACGGGAGGTCGATCGACCCGGCCGTGTAGCCGTTGCCGGCCACGACGCCCTCTATGACCTCGTCCTCGTCCAGCCCGAGGTGCTCGGCCAGCTCGGCCGTCGTGGGCGCGCGGTCCAGCCGCTGGGACAGGTCGTCGGTCGCCCGGGCGAGGTCGATGCGCAGCTCCTGGAGCCGGCGCGGGACGTGCACCGCCCAACTGGTGTCCCGGAAGAACCGCTTGATCTCGCCGACGATGTACGGGACGGCGAAGGTCGCGAACTCCACCTCGCGGGTGAGTTCGAACCGGTCGATCGCCTTGATCAGGCCGATGGTGCCGACCTGGACGATGTCCTCCATCTGGTCCGCGCGGTTACGGAACCGGCCCGCCGCGTACCGCACCAGCGACAGGTTCAGCTCGATGAGCGTGTTGCGCGCGTACTGGTGGTCGCGCGTGCCCTCCTCCAGCTCGGAGAGCCGGGCGAAGAAGAGCTTCGAGATCTCCCGCGCGTCCTTGGGTGCCACGTCCGCCGGGCGTTCCAGGTACGGAAGGGCGTGCTCCGTGGTCGCGGCATCCTGCCGCGCCGCGTGGCGGACGCTCGTCGCCGACATCGTGTTCGCCGTGGACACATCGGCCTCCCTTGCTCCGTGGACAGTGCGGGAGGGCGCTTACCCGGTCCGCACCCATCCATGTCCGCGAATCCCAGAAACTTTTCGCGGACTTCGACAGCCTGCCCCGCCACCCGGGACGGCTCAGCCCCAACTGGCGTGCAGCGGCTTGCCCTCGGCGTATCCGGCGGCGCTCTGGATCCCGACGACGGCCTTGTCCGTGAACTCCCCCAGCGAGCCCGCCCCGGCGTAGGTGCACGCCGAGCGCACCCCGGCGACGATCGAGTCGATCAGGTCCTCGACGCCCGGCCTGCCCGGGTCGAGGAACATCCGGGAAGTGGAGATGCCCTCCTCGAACACCGCCTTGCGCGCCCGGTCGTAGGCCGACTCCTCGCTCGTACGGTTGCGTACGGCGCGGGCGGACGCCATGCCGAAGGACTCCTTGTACAGCCGCCCGTCGGACGCCTCCTGGAGGTCGCCCGGCGATTCGTACGTCCCGGCGAACCACGAGCCGATCATCACGTTCGAGGCACCGGCGGCGAGCGCCATGGCGACGTCGCGCGGGTGCCGTACGCCGCCGTCCGCCCACACGTGCTTGCCGTGCTTCCTGGCCTCGGCGGCGCACTCCAGGACGGCCGAGAACTGCGGCCTGCCCACGCCGGTCATCATGCGCGTCGTGCACATGGCGCCGGGGCCGACACCGACCTTGACGATGTCCGCGCCCGCCTCGATCAGGTCCCGTACGCCGTCGGCGGAGACGACGTTGCCCGCGACGACCGGCACGTCCGGGTCGAGCGCGCGGACGGCCCGGACGGCGGCGAGCATCGACTCCTGGTGGCCGTGCGCGGTGTCGACGACGAGCGTGTCGACCCCGGCGTCGAGCAACTGCCGCGCCTTGCCGGCCACATCGCCGTTGATCCCGACGGCGGCGGCGATCCGCAGCTTCCCGGCCGCGTCGACGGCAGGGGTGTAGAGGGTGGCGCGCAGGGCGCCCTTACGGGTGAGGATCCCGGCGAGCCGCCCGTCCGCGTCCACGGCGGGGGCCAGCTTGCGGTTGGCGCCGTCGAGCGCGTTGAACGCCTCGCGCGGGTCCATGTCCGCCGCGATCGCCAACACGTCCTTGGACATGACCTCGGAGAGCTGCGTGAAGCGGTCCACGCCGGTGAGGTCGTGCTCGGTGACGATCCCGACGGGACGGTGGTCCGCGTCGACGACCACACCCGCGCCGTGCGCCCGCTTGGGCAGCAGGGACAGGGCGTCGCCGACGGTCTGGGAGGGCGACAGGACGATCGGGGTGTCCAGCACGAGGTGCCGGGTCTTGACCCAGGACACGACCTCGGCGACGACCTCGATCGGGATGTCCTGCGGGATGACGACGAGCCCGCCGCGCCGGGCGACCGTCTCGGCCATCCGGCGGCCCGCGATCGCGGTCATGTTGGCCACGACGAGCGGGATGGTGGTGCCGGTGCCGTCGGGGGCGGCGAGGTCGACGTCCTGGCGGGAGGCGACGGCCGACCGGCCGGGGACCATGAACACGTCGTCGTACGTGAGGTCGTAGGACGGCGTCTGGCCGTTGAGGAAACGCATGCTGACCCTGTCACCTGGAGTTCTACGGAAGGGGTGGGCGGGGAGTCAGCACGGGTCCTGGGCAGGACCGGGGCGGCGGCTCCTGTGTCATCATCGCCGATCACCCCGCTTCCGGGCGAACACGGGGACCCGGTTCTGTGGGTTCCTCCCGATCACCGGGCCACGCGCTGGGGCTTCCTCCAGGGGTACGGGCCGGGGCGACCGGGTGGCGCCGACGCGCCCGGATCCCCTCGCGGGCCGCCCGGTCAGTCGCCGTCCGGGTCCGACCGCTCCAGCGCGGGGCGCGGCGCCGGGGCGAACTCCGTCAGCAGGAAGTCCGCCGCCGCCGTGTCCGTCACCAGGCTGGTGACCAGCCCGGAGCGCAGCACCGCCCCGATCGCCTCGGCCTTGCGCAGTCCGCCCGCGATCGCCACGACCTCCGGGATACGGCGCAGCCGGTCGGCCTCGACCGTGATGCACCGCTCCCCCAGGTCGCGCCCGACCCGGCGGCCCTCGGAGTCGAAGAGGTGCGCGGACATCTCGGCGGCGACGCCGAGCGACGCGTAGTGCGACCGCTCCTCGTCGCTCAGCATGTCGTGGACCGTGGAGATCCCGGCCTCCCACGAGCCGATGGAGACGGCCGCGACCGTCACCTTGTCGAAGTACTCGAAGGCGCGGGCGATGCCCGGCTGGCTGCGCAGCGCGGCGGCCGTCGCCGGGTCGGGGAGCAGCATGGGCGCGTAGATGGGGTGGGCCTCGCCGCCGGAGACCTGGGCGGCGCGCCGTACGGCCTCGACCGAGCCGCGCTCGGCCGTGCCCGCGTCGTACACCCCGGTCAGCTGGACGACCGTGCAGGGCGGCAGCCGGTCGAGCGCGGCCGCCATGTGGATCGTGGAGCGGCCCCAGGCCAGCCCGAGCACGTCACCCTCGGCGACCAGTTCGCCGAGCAGGTCGGCGGCCACCTCGCCCAGGTTCTCCGGGTCGGGCGACTCGTCGGCGGCGTCCGCGGGGGATTCCACGACGACGGCGTGCCGCAGGCCGTACCGGGCGCGCAGGGCATCGGAGCGCTCCGCGTCCAGCTCGGCGGGCACGCGGATCTCGATCCGTACGAGATCGCGCTCCAGGGCCGTCTCCAGGACCCGGGCCACCTTGAAGCGGCTGACGCCGAACTCCTCCGCGATCTGGATCTTGGACTTGCCCTCGAGGTAGAAACGGCGTGCCATGGCCGCCGCCTGCACCAGCTCCGCGGGTCCCATCCGCAGGGCCGGCCGACCCGCCGACATACCAGACACCGCGATCTCCTCACTGCTCTTCACACTCTGGGCTCTTCGCACTCCGGATCCGCTCTTCATCCTGTCAGATCCAGCCGTTCTTGATCAGCCCTGTCGGGCCCCGTTCACTTGCGCGTGGCCCGGCGGCCTCGTACCCGCGCGGCCCGTTCGTTCCCGGTACGCGCGAGCCCGGTGATCGGTTCAATCGGTTCAGTGGGCGCACGCCCAGGGCGCGGCGGCGGTGGCCTCGGTCGCCTGGTTGCGCAGCATCCGTACGGCGGCGGCCGGATCGTCCGTCCCGTAGACGGCGGAACCGGCCACGAAGACGTCGGCGCCGGCCTCGGCGCAGCGCTCGATGGTGGTGGCGGAGACCCCGCCGTCGACCTGGAGCCACAGCTCCAGGCCGTGCTTGGCGATCAGCTGCCGGGTCCGGCGGATCTTCGGCAGCATGATGTCCAGGAACGCCTGCCCGCCGAAGCCCGGCTCGACCGTCATGATCAGGAGCATGTCGAGCTCGGGAAGGAGGTCCTCGTAGGGCTCGATCGGCGTCGCGGGCTTGAGGGCCATGGACGCCCTGGCCCCCTTGGCGCGGATCTCCCGGGCCAGCCGTACGGGCGCGGCGGCGGCCTCCACGTGGAAGGTCACCGAGCCCGCTCCCGCCTCGACGTACTGCGGGGCCCAGCGGTCCGGGTCCTCGATCATCAGGTGGCAGTCCAGCGGGGTGTCCGTCGCCCGACCGAGGGCCTCGACCACCGGCACGCCGAGGGTCAGGTTCGGTACGAAGTGGTTGTCCATGACGTCGACATGGAGCCAGTCGGCGCCCTCGACGGCCTTCGCCTCCTCCGCGAGCCGGGAGAAGTCGGCGGACAGGATGCTGGGGTTGATCTGAGCCATGTGCCAAGCCTGCCATGCTCCGGGCCGCTTCCCGACCGTCCTGGGGACCCCGGTCCGGCCGGATGTCGGCCACGGACAGTCACACTCCGCGCAATCCTCGCGTATCGCGCCGGGGGCCGCGCCGACAGGCCCCGCCCGCCGGTCGGATCGGGCGGTACGAGCCGGTCGACCGGGCCACGCGGTACGGCCGGGACGGTCAGATCAGGCGGTACGAGCCCGCCGGTCGGATCACGCGGTACGGCGCAGCAGCGCCAGGTACATCGCGTCCGTGCCGTGCAGGTGCGGCCAGAGCTGGACGTCGGGCCCGTCGCCGAGCGCGGGCACGCCCGGCATCAGCGGCCTGGCGTCGACCCATTCCGCGGCGACGGCGGGGCCGCCGCGTCCGCCGAGGACGTCCTCGACCACGATCCGGGTCTCGGCGAGGTGCGGCGAGCACGTCGCGTACCCGACGATGCCGCCGATCCGTACGGCGCCCAACGCCTCGCGCAGCAGGCCGCGTTGGAGCGGGGCGAAGCCCTCCAGGTCCTCGGGGCGGCGGCGCCAGCGCGACTCGGGACGGCGGCGCAGGGCGCCCAGGCCCGAGCAGGGGACGTCGACGAGCACCCGGTCGAAGGAGCCGGGGACCCAGGGCGGGCGGGTGCCGTCGGCGGTGATCACCTGGTAAGGACCCGGGTTCCCGGCGAGCGCGCGGGCCACCAGGCGGGCGCGGTGGGGCTGCTTCTCGGCGGCCAGCAGGAGGGCGCCACGTTCGGCGGCGAGCGCGGCCATGAGGGCCGCCTTCCCGCCGGGACCCGCGCAGCCGTCGAGCCAGCGGGCGTCCGCGCCGTCGAGCGGGGCGTTGGCCACGGCCGCCGCGACGAGCTGGCTGCCCTCGTCCTGGACCCCGGCGCGCCCCTCCCGTACCGCGTCCAGCGCGCCCGGCTCGCCGCCCTCGGCCAGCCGTACCGCGTAGGGCGACCAGCGGCCCGGCAGCGCGGAGTCCTCGCCGACCGCCGCGACGAGTTCGGCGGTGGTGGAGCGGCCGGGGCGGGCGACCAGCGTCACCTCGGGGCGTTCGTTGTCCGCTTCGAGCAGGTCCTCGATGCCGGCCCGGCCGCCGCCCAGCGCGTCCCACAGCGCGGAGACCACCCAGCGCGGGTGGGAGTGGACCACCGCGAGATGGTCCTCCGGGTCCTGGTCGTACGACGGGGCGACCTGCTGGAGCCAGGAGTCCAGGTCGTGCTGCGAGATCTTCCGCAGGACGGCGTTGACGAACCGCGCGCGGCCGTCGCCGAGCACCACCCGGGCCAGCTCGACACTGGCGGAGACGGCGGCGTGCGTCGGGATGCGGGTGCCGAGGAGCTGGTGGGCGCCGAGGGCCAGCACGTCCAGGACGGGCGGGTCGACCTCGCGCAGCGGCCGGTCGATGCACGCGGAGATGATCGCGTCGTACGTGCCCTGGCGGCGCAGCGTCCCGTACACCAGCTCGGTGGCGAGGGCCGCGTCGCGGGTCTCGAACTCCTTGTTCTCTCTGGCCTTCTTGAGGAGGGGCGGCAGAACGAGGTTCGCGTACGCGTCCCGTTCGTCCACCGCCCGCAGCGCCTCGAAGGCGAGCATCCGCACGGGATCCTTCTTGGGGCGGCGGTACGGGGTGGCGGGACGGCGACGGGCCTGCTCGTTCAAAGGTGCTCCGCGGTGAGGAAGAGTCGATCCCTCTCAGCCTACGTCGGCCGCGCCCAGCCGTTCGCCCGGGGCGATCCGTACCCCGCGCGCCCAGTCGGCTGCGCGCATGGGCTTCTTGCCCTGCGGCTGGACCCACAGCAGCTCGACGTCGTGCGAACCGGTCCCCACGTGCACGGCGTTCTTGCCCACGGCCAGCTCGCCCGAGGCCAGTTCCGTACGGCCGGGGAACAGCCCGATCTGGATCAGCTTGAGCCGCTCGCCGCGGAAGACCGTCCAGGCGCCGGGGGCGGGGGTGCAGGCGCGGACGACCCGGTCGACGCGCAGCGCGGGCGCCCCCCAGTCGACGCGCGCGTCCTCGACGGACAGCTTCGGGGCGAGCGTGATGCCGTCGGCGGGCTGCGGGCGGGGCTTGAGGGTGCCGTCCTCGATGCCGTCCATGGTGGCGGCGAGCAGTCCCGAGCCGGCGAAGGCGAGGCGGGTCAGCAGGTCGCCGCTGGTGTCGGTGGGCCGTACCGCCTCGGTGATCACCCCGTACACCGGACCCGAGTCCAGCCCCTCCTCGATCTGGAAGGTGGCCGCGCCGGTCATCTCGTCACCGGCCATCACCGCGTGCTGCACGGGCGCGGCGCCGCGCCAGGCCGGCAGCAGCGAGAAGTGCAGGTTGACCCAGCCGTGGGCGGGGATGTCGAGGGCGACGCGCGGCAGCAGCGCGCCGTACGCGACGACCGGGCAGCAGTCGGGGGCGATCTCCCGCAGCCGGGCGAGGAAGTCCTCGTCGCGGGGCTTCGCGGGCTTGAGCACCTCGATGCCGGCCTCCTCCGCGCGCTCGGCGACCGGGCTGGCGACCAGCCTGCGGCCGCGTCCCGCGGGGGCGTCGGGCCGGGTCACGACGGCGGCGACCTCGTGCCTGCCCGAGGCGAGGAGTGCGTCCAGGGCGGGTACGGCGACCTCGGGGGTGCCGGCGAAGACGAGCTTCATCGGTGGCTGACTGCCTCTCGGACGGGTGCGGTACGGGTGTGCCGGGCGCCCGCGCGGGGCGGGCGACGCACCAGTCTATGGGCCCGCGGGGACGGAGACCCGGCCGGCGACCCGGACCGGGACCCGAGGGGGCGTACGTCGCACCGCGCGCCCCGCGCATATGCGGATACGCCCCCGCAGCGTGACCACAACGGCGGGTTACGCGTTGTCAAGGGAGATTGACCTACACGGGCCGCACCGGTGCGGCCCGGATCCGTTTCAACGCCGGTTCGAGAGGCTTGTTCATGGCCGACCACACAACCCACGACGCCCAAGCCCGTGCAAGTCTGCACCTTCTGGTGAGGGACATCGAGCGGGTCAGGCGTCAGGTGGACGCGCTGCGCACCCTCACCGCCCAGCTGGGCAACGTCTACCGCCCGCGCCGCTCCGGCCCCTCGACGGGCTTCGTCGTCTACGGCAGGGCGCCCGCGCCGACCGTCCGGCTCGCGCAGGAGCTGCGCGACAGCGTCGAGACCCTCGTGACGGCGGCCGTGGACTTCGACCGCTCGCTGGGTTTCTCCTGGGACGCGGTGGGGTCGGCGCTGGGGGTCACCAAGCAGGCGGTGCACCGCCGTTACGGTGCGCGGCGCACGACGCCGCAGCCGGGCGCGGCGGAGGCGGACCACGCCCAGGACCCCGCGGCGCCACCGCAGCCCCGCCCGTCGCTGCCGGCCGTCCCCGGCCCGCTGCCGGCGGTCCCGGCGGCACGCTCGATGCCACCCCAGCCGACGGCGAGCACCCAGTCCCTCCGCGAGGAAACCCGCCCCACGGCATTCCCAGGCCCCAGGGGCGGCTGACCCCCCTCCCCCCACCCGCCGGACGGGCTGCACAAGCCCGTCCGGCGATTGAGGACACCCCACCCCCGGCCCGCACCCATCCCCCGGCCGGCGGACACTTCAAGCCCGTCCGGCGATTGAGGACACAGCAAGGCCGAAGGCCGAGCCCGCCCAACCCCGCCCCGCCCCGGCCCGCCCCGCACCGCACCCCCCTCACCCAATGTCCGGCGGATCGATCCGCACCCGCACAGCCGACTCCCCACCCCGAGCCATCCGCCCCGCCTGAGCCGCCTTCAACGCCCCCGCCAACGCAGCACCGCTCCCCGGCGGCACCCGCAGCAACACCCGCTCCCAGACCTCCCCCGGCGGTGGATCCCCCGGCCTGCGCGGCCGCCCCGGCTCCGCGACCGGCAGCGGTACGGGCCCCAGCACCTCCACGTCCGGCGGCAAGGCGGCCGACCCCAGGAACGCCCCGACCGTCTCCGCCCGCCCCGTCACCGCCGCCATCCGCGACACCGGCGGGAACCCCAGCTCGGCCCGCTCCGCCAGCTCACGCTGCGCGTGCCCCACCGGGTCCCAGCGGACCAGCGCCTGCACCGGCCGCTGCGTCGGCTCGGCGACGATCACGACCGTGCCGCCCTCCCCCTGCCCCCGCACCAGCGACGACGCCTGCGTCCAGCGCCGCAACGCCTCCTCGGCCGCCCGCAGATCGGGCCGCCCGAGCATCGCCCACCCGTCCAGCAGCAGCGCGGCCGCGTATCCGCCGCCCTCCGCGACCGGCTCGGCCCCCGGCGTGCTGACCACCAGCGCGGGACGCCCCGGTACGGAATCGAGGACATGGTCGCGCCCCGACGTACGCACCGGGACCGCCGGGAAGGCCCGCCCCAGCTCCTCCGCCGTCCGCCGCGCCCCGACGATCTGCGCGCGCAGCCGCGTACTCCCGCACTCCACGCAGCGCCACGCCGACTCGCCCCTCCCGCACCACGTGCAGTGCAACTCCCGCTGCTCCGGGGCCTCCAGCGGCCCCGCGCAGTGGCGGCAGCGGGCGGGCGTACGGCAGCGTTCGCAGGCCAGCCGGGGTACGTAGCCACGCCGGGGCACCTGCACCAGCACCGGGCCCGACTTGAGCCCCTCCCTGACCGCCTGCCAGGCCAGGCTGGGCAGCCGGGCCGCCCGGGCGGCCTCGTCCCTGGCCAACTCGCCGTCGCCGACGGTACGGACCAGCGGGGCCGCCACCCGCACCTGCTCGCGGTCGGCGGCGAGCGGCAGCGCCCAGCCCGTCTCGACCAGCTGGGCGGCCTCCACCGTGCAGCTCGTACTGCCCAGCAGGAAGCCGCACTTGTCGTGGGCCGCCCGCAGCAGCAGGACCTCCCGGGCGTGCGGCTGCGGCGCGTGCTGCTCGCTGTGGCTGCCGTCGCCGTCGTCCCAGAGGGCCACCAGGCCCAGGTTCCGTACGGGAGCGAACATCGCCGCGCGGGTCCCGACGACCGCGCGCACCGCGCCCCGCCGTACGGCCAGCCACTCCCGGTACCGCTTCTCGGGACCGGCCTCGGCCGTCAGCAGCGCGTGCCGCCCGGCCCCCAGCAGGTCCGTGAGCGCCGCGTCGACCCGGCCGGCGACCCGCCCGTCCGGTACGACGACGAGCGCGCCCCGGCCGGAGGCCAGCGTGGCCGCCACGGCCCGCGCCAGCTCGTCCGCCCAGTGCGGCCCGGGCAGCGCGGTCCACACGGCACGCGGCGCCCCGCCCCCGGCGAGCGCGTCGAGGAACGCCGCGCCCTTCCCGTACCGCTCCCAGGTCCCCGGACCCGGCGCCGCGGGCGGCGGCAGCGGCTCGGGGGACGGCTTGCTCTCCGCGCGCGCGTTCCTGGGCGGCACCGCCAACTGCAACACGTCCGCGAGGCTCCCCGCGTACCGGTCGGCGACGGCCCGCGCGAGACCCAGCAGCTCGGCGCCGAGCACGGGCTCGGGCGACACCACCCCGGCCAGCGCCGCCAGCGGCCCCGAGTAGTCCGACTCGGCCCGCCGCTCCACGACGAACCCGTCGATCAGCCGCCCGCCCTCGCGCCGCCCGCCCCGCACCTGATGCGCCCCGGCCCCGAACCGCACCCGCACCCGCACCCCGGGCTGCGCGTCCCGGTCCAGCTCCTCGGGCACGGCGTAGTCGAAGAACTGGTCGAGGTGCAGCACCCCCTTGTTCACCACCACCCGCGCCACCGGCAACTCCGCCGCCAACGCGGCCCCCCGCCACGTCCGCGGCTTCGCCCGCGGCACCTTGGCCTTCCGCACGGTCTCCCGGATGAACGCGAGCTGCTCGGGCCCGCCCCCCTCACCGGACCCCTCAGACTGCCTGTCGTCGCTGCTCACAGCTTCATACCTACCAGACCCCACCGACACCGGCAGACCTGGTGCGGATTGAGACACCTCGCCCGGTGGTCGTCTCGACACGCCCCCGGGGGTCGGGTTCCCTGCCGAAGAGGAAACGGGAAACGTCCCTGTTCGCCTTGTTCTGCCCTGCCGGCTGACGCAGTCTGAATCGCGTCACCCACCCGGCAGCCCGGTCGGAGGATGACGGAGGTCGCAGTGCTGGAGCAGTCGCACGACTTCGGGTGTGAGCTGAGACGACGGCGCACGGAAGCGCTGTTGTCGTTGGAGGAACTGGGCCGGCTCGTCCATTACAGCAAGGGCCAGCTCAGCAAGGTCGAAAGAGGCCTCAAACGCCCCACACCCGAACTGGCCAGACTCTGCGACACCCAGTTGAGGGCGGGAGGCGCGCTCTCGGCCCTGGTCCCCCGGCAGGAGGCGGACCGCCCCCTGCCCGATTCCGGATACGACGGTGAGGTGTGGTTGATGCGCTTGGACCAGGACGGGTCCAGTTCGTTCCAGCCGGTGAGGCGCCGGAGTGTGATCGCGGCCGGTGCGGCTTCGGTCCTGACCATGCACGTGGAGGCGGCGGGCACACCCGATCCCTCCGGCGCGGGAGCCGACACGGTGGTCGACGCCTCGCGTCTGCTGTTCGACCAGTTCCGGCGCATCGGTCAGGCATCCGGCCCGGCCGGCGTGCTGCCTCCGCTCATCGCCCAGACCCACGCGCTCGAACAGCTCGCGATGCGCTCGGGGTCCCGTACCCGTGCGGCGCTGCTGGTTCTGGCGTCGCGGTACGCGGAGTACACCGGTTGGATGGCTCAGGAACTGGGCGACGACCGCTCGGCGCTGTGGTGGACCGACCGCGCGGTTCAACTCGCGAGGGCCGGGGACGACCCTGCTCTTGTCGCCTACTCCTGGGTCAGACGCTCTCTCCTCTGCCTGTACCGCGGACAGTTGCGCGAGTCCGTGGAACTGTCCGAGCGTGCGCTCAACAGTGACGCACCTCCTCGCGTGCGTGGTCTCGCGGCGCAGCATCTGGCCCAGGGTCTGGCCGCGGAGGGCAGTCACGACGCCTGTACGCGAAGCCTGGAGCAAGCGCGCGGTTTGCTCGACCGTGGTCTGTCGGACCCGGTGGCGCCCGTGCTCGGCGCGTCCCACCTGCCCGACGTGGTCGCGATGTTCACGGGGTGGTGCCTCTACGAACTGGGGCGCCCCGACGAGGCGGCCCAGGTCCTGGACCGCGAGCATGCCCGCATACCCGAGCATGCGATGCGGACCCGCGCCCGTTACGGCGTACGGCGGGCCCTCGCCCACGCCGCCGCGGGCGAGATCGACCACGCGTGTCATCTGACGCGTGAGGTGCTCCCCTCCGTACGGCTCACCCACTCCGCCACGATCGCCGCCGACCTGCGGCGCCTCGTCCACACGCTGGGCAGACATCCCCGCCAGGCCTCGGTGCGGGAGATCGGTCCCGAACTCTCCGCCGCCCTGGCCCTCCACTCCCCCGCACCGAGAGGACACAGCCATGCATGAGATCTTCATCAACTACCGGACCGAGGGCGGGAAGGGATTCGCGTCCCTCTGCGAACGACACCTGTCGGAACGATTCGGCGAGGGCAGCGCCTTCCTCGCCCAGAAGTCCATCGGCCCAGGAAACAACTTCGTCGACGCCCTGGTCCATGGCGTGCGTCGGAGCAGGGTCCTGCTGGCACTCGTCGACGAACACTGGCTCGACGCGCCCGACCATCGCCGCAGCGGCAGACGAGCACTGTCGGATCCGAAGAACTGGGTCCGCCGGGAGATCGAGGAAGCCTTCGCGTCCGGCGTTCTGGTGGTCCCCCTGCTGCTCGGCCGCCGCGCCGAGCAGTTGGACGCACACCGGCTGCCCAAGTCGCTGGCCCCACTGGCGGAATGCCAGTACGAGCGGCTCTCGAACCGTTCGGCCGAGGCCGACCTGATCAGGCTGGGCGACCGCCTCGTACAACAGGTACCGGAACTGGCCGCCCTGGACCGTCGGCCCGCGGCGAAGACGCAACCCTCTCCCGAGCCCGACACACAACTGGGTGTGCGCAACGACCACCAGAGCGGCGGCATCGGGCAGGTTGGCGGATCCGTCGGCACCTTCGTGAACGAGTCGCACGGCCCCCTGCACAGCGGAAACGGCGACCTGGTCCACGGCGGCGACGTGGTTCGGGGGCCGAAGATCGTGGGCGACGGGACCAATCACGTCACGGGCGGCAATCGCGGCGGGATCCATCAGCGCTTCGGCCCGCGTACCGGCCGGAAGGACGACGAACGGTGACCTCGGCCTACCGTACGTTCGTCGATAACGCCTACGGATCGTTCCATGGTGGTGACGGTACGCAGGTGAACAACCATTACTACGAATGGGAGGCGACATCCGCACGGTTGCGGGAGGAGTTCCGCAGCCGACCGCGCACCATCGCGGAAGGCGACCGCGCCTGGCTGTACCGGCGATTCATCGAACCGACTCGCTTCCAGCAGGCCAGGCGTGTACTCCGAGACCATCACATGGCTCTGCTGTCCGCCACGCCGGGCAGCGGCCTTCGCGCCGCCGCCCTGATGCTGCTGCACGAACTCCCCTCCTCTGAAGGGGGCTTTCATGAACTGCCGGACACGGTGGACGACGAGGACTCGTCGTCACAGCTCGACCGTGCGGTCCTGGGTGAAGGTGACCGGCTGGTCCTCGACCTCTCCGGTGCCGAGGAGTCCCGCTATCTGGATGTCCAGGGGCAGTTCTCAGACTTCAGGCACCGCCTCGCCCAGGCCCGTTCCCACTTGGTCGTCATCGTACCGCAGCGTCTCGGTTACATACTGCGCAGCGAGCTCCGCCCTCTCACCACCGATCTCGTCAGGCCGTCCCCGCGGCTGGTCCTGGCGCGTCACCTGCGGTGCGAGGGCATCCAGCCGACGGCGGCCGAGATGGAGTCTGCCGATCTCGTGACCCACCTCGCCACGGCCCCGCTGCGGGACGTCTCCGACCTGGCCTCCCGGATCGTCAAGGCTCGGGACGATGGGGGATCCGAACGCGGTTTCCCCCATTGGCTGCGCGAGGCCCTCGTCGAGGTGACGGACCGCAGCGAGCAGGTGGCGAAACAGCTGACCGATTGCCCTGCGGGATCCAGGCGTGCGCTGCTCCTCGCCCTGGCCATGTTCCACGAGTCGACGCCGACCGTCGTGCATGCCGCCGCGACCGCGCTGATGAAGATCCTCAAGCAACCGTCCGACGACCGGCCGCGGCTGGATCACAACGACCTGCACGCGGAGTTCAAGGCGATCGGTGCCACGACCCAGGCGTCCGGCGGCGTCCGGTTCGACGACATCGGATACGACCGCGCTGTGCGAGATCACTTCTGGACCTACTTCCCCGACATACGCCGCCAGCTGCGCGACTGGGTCGGAGACCATGTCGCGGGTCCCGAGTTGACTCAGAAGGAACGAGGCCAGGTCGTCTCCCGGATCTCCGGGCAGTGCCTCCGCACGGGTCGGCCGGAGGATCTCGTCCACCTCACCGAACGATGGGCCGGTCCCACCGGGCACGGGCGTCTCAGCCCCGACGCGGCCCAGATCCTGGGACACGGTCTGGCCGATGACCGGTACGGCCGCACGTTCCGTCAGCAGGTATACGACTGGTCGACGACGAGGGACCTGGATCCGAAACTCCAGCAGCTTCTGGTCCAGGTCTGCTCCGAGCACATGGCCAGGACCTACCCCGACCAGGCCATGGTCCGCCTGCATCACCTGGCGAGAAGAATGCGGAGCCCCAGGCCGGTGACCCGGGCCTTGTTCCGACTGGTGGAAGCCGATGACCGTCTGTACCGCCGGCTCCTGGAGCGCCTGTCTGCGGGGGCCGCCAAGGGACGGTGGAGAGCCGATGTGACCCTCTTCCTGGCGCTGGCGGACCCGACCCGGCTGATCCCGTCCCCGAACGTGCGAGCCGCGCTCACCACCGGTTGGGGCGGTGCGATACGGCAACACCCGGTGGACGTGTGGCGATCCGACATGCACCGCTGGCTGATGGTGTGCCGTGACACCCGCTTCCGCGGGCCCGTGCTCGACGTACTGACCAGCGCCTGCGGGCGAGAAAGAGGGGCACTCGGAAATGTGTACGGGGTCGCCCGCCGCTGGGCGCGGAGCCATGGTGACGATTCCCTCGTCCGGTCCGAGACCGCGGCCTGTCTGCTTCGGAAGATCAACGCCGCACAGGGGTTCGTCCCATTCGACAGCAGCGCCTGACGCACACGGGGGCAATCAATGAGTTCAGGCCAGAGAACCATGACGGCCTTCCTGACAATCATCCTCGGGTTGCTCGTGGTCATCGTGGGGCTTGTCGTGGCCTGGCCCTGGTGGGTCTGGCCGGCCTCGCTGGTCCTGTTGCTGCTCTTCGGGGCAGTGACACAGAAAGTACTCACGCGCGAGCCCGACGGGTTTCCGCTTGAGTACTCCCTCGAGCCGGACTTCCCGACGCCCGTGGTCCACCGGCAGGAACACCGCGTGACCTATGTCGCCCTGCCCAGCTCCGTCCCCGACTACGACTTCTCGTTCTCCGCAACCGTGCGCTGGGTCCTGCTGGACGCGCCCGACGACGCCCCGCACATCAATCCGGGAGGTCTCGCGGTCGACGCGGTGCTCCGACGCGCCCGTGAGGTGACGGTCCGCCAACCGCCCACCCGAAGCGCTCTTGTGCAGCATCAGCTCGACGGGTGCCTGGGCATCATGGAGGCGGATCCGACAGGTCGTGTCCTGGCCATGGCACAGGACGTGACGCTGAACCTGCCCGATCCTGACCGGGAGCGTCTCACCAAACTCTCCAACGTCCGCAAGGACGAGGATCTCTGGGAACACGAACGCAACTACGAACGCAACAAGCGGGCTTACCTCGGGGAGGACGTGCTCAAGGATCCCGGCAGCGCGGTGGTGTGGTGGCTGGCCAAGAACGACGATCAGGTCGAGGGAACGGTGGATCGCATCGGACTTCTCGCGAGTCTCTCCGCCGCGGCCAACAACGGTCCCGTGCATCCCGAGTTCCAGCATCTGGTCGACCCGCCCACCGTGGGCCCGGGAGGTGACGAACCCCTCACGTCGGTTGGCGGCCTCGCAGATCCCTTCGAAGCCGGTTCCGCGGACGGACCGGGGCCGGCCGAACCACTGGGTCCGGAGTCGCTCGACGGGTTGCTCGAATGGCTCGGCTTCGACGAGTCCGATCCCGATCTGCTCCTCTTTGCCGTACGCCTCGCCGAGCTGGTAGAGGCACACGAGAAACCGGAAGCCGCAGAGGCGATCAGGCAGCACTTCGAACCAGCGGAGCCGGATGAACCGGACCAGCCGGACAAGCCGGACCAGGCAACCGAGGACAACCCACCGGCGTGACGCACCGGACCCCGGCCACCAGGGAGGTGGCCGGGGTCCGGTGTGTGGTGCTGTGGGTCGGGCTACAGGCCCGCGGCCTCGCGGAGGGCGTCGACGCGGTCCGTGCGCTCCCAGGTGAACTCGGGGAGCTCGCGGCCGAAGTGGCCGTACGCCGCCGTCTGGGCGTAGATCGGGCGGAGCAGGTCCAGGTCGCGGATGATCGCGGCCGGGCGGAGGTCGAAGACGTGGGCGATGGCCTGCTCGATCTTCTCCGGGTCGACCGTGTGCGTGCCGAAGGTCTCCACGAAGAGGCCGACGGGCTCGGCCTTGCCGATCGCGTACGCGACCTGGACCTCGCAGCGGGAGGCCAGGCCGGCCGCGACGACGTTCTTCGCGACCCAGCGCATCGCGTACGCCGCCGAGCGGTCCACCTTCGACGGGTCCTTGCCCGAGAAGGCGCCGCCGCCGTGGCGGGCCATGCCGCCGTACGTGTCGATGATGATCTTGCGGCCGGTGAGGCCGGCGTCGCCCATCGGGCCGCCGATCTCGAAGCGGCCGGTCGGGTTGACGAGCAGGCGGTAGCCCTCGGTGTCCAGCTTGATGCCGTCCTCGACCAGCTGGTTCAGGACGTGCTCGACGACGAACTCGCGGACGTCGGGCGCCAGCAGCGAGTCCAGGTCGATGTCCGAGGCGTGCTGGGAGGAGACGACGACCGTGTCGAGGCGGACGGCCTTGTCGCCGTCGTACTCGATGGTGACCTGCGTCTTGCCGTCGGGGCGCAGGTACGGGATGGTCCCGTTCTTGCGGACCTCGGACAGGCGGCGGGAGAGCCGGTGCGCCAGGTGGATCGGGAGGGGCATCAGCTCGGGCGTCTCGTCGCACGCGTAGCCGAACATCAGGCCCTGGTCGCCGGCGCCCTGCTTGTCGAGCTCGTCCTCATCGCCTTCGACACGCTTCTCGTACGCGGTGTCGACACCCTGCGCGATGTCCGGCGACTGCGCGCCGATGGACACCGACACGCCGCAGGAGGCGCCGTCGAAGCCCTTCTTCGAGGAGTCGTAACCGATGTCCAGGATCTTGTCGCGGACCAGCTGGGCGATCGGCGCGTACGCCTTGGTGGTCACCTCGCCGGCCACGTGGACCTGGCCCGTGGTGATCAAGGTCTCCACGGCGACCCGGGAGGTCGGGTCCTCGCGCAGGAGCGCGTCGAGAATGGTGTCGCTGATCTGGTCAGCGATCTTGTCGGGGTGACCTTCGGTCACAGACTCCGAGGTGAAGAGACGACGGGACACAACGCTCCCTGGGGTTGCAGCGGCTGCTGGCTCAAACATGGGTGGTTCCGGAACGGCGGGGGGCTGCGCCCCGCGACGCTCCACGACCACTTTATCGGTCAGATGCGGACACCGGGCCACGTTTCTCGATCCATGAAGGTTTCATGGTGCGCATCGGCGTGGCGCCGGATCCGCAGATCAGGCCCCGCCCGGTGCCGATATGCGGCTTATCCTGCGGTTTCGCGGGCTTTCCGGCTGCCGGAGGCGAGGGGTCCGGGCGAAACGTCCCCCGACACTCCGCCACAGAGATTTCATGCGTTTCTGGATCCGGGGTCGAGTCCTGCCGGGCCCAGGCGGGGGACGACCAGGTCCCAGACGACGTCCGCGAGTGCTTCCTTCGGCCCGTACGGCACCGGCGTCTCGCCCCCGTCGGCGGCGAGCACGACCGCCTCGTTCTCCTCCGCGCCGAAGGTTTTGCGCTCCCCCACCTCGTTGACGACCAGCAGGTCACAGCCCTTGCGGGCCAGCTTGAGCCGCCCGTTGGCGAGGACGTCGTCCGTCTCCGCCGCGAAGCCGACCACCACCTGACCGGGCCGGGGGCGCTCGCCCGCGATCTCGGCGAGGATGTCGGGGTTGCGGACCAGCGCGACGGGGGCGGGCTCCTCGCCGTCCTTCTTCTTGATCTTTCCCGTGGCGTAGGCGGCGGGGCGGAAGTCGGCCACGGCCGCCGCCATCACCACCGCGTCCGCGTCCGCCGCCGCCTTCAGCACGGCCTCGCGCAGCTGCACCGCCGTCCCGACGTGGACGACGTCGACCCCGGCCGGGTCGGTGATCCCCGTGTTGGCCTCGATCAGCGTCACCCGGGCGCCGCGGGCCGCCGCCGTACGGGCCAGGGCGTATCCCTGCTTGCCCGACGAGCGGTTCCCCAGGTAGCGGACCGGGTCCAGCGGCTCGCGCGTCCCGCCGGCGCTGACCACGACGTGCCGCCCGGCCAGGTCGGGCGCGCTCACCCCGCGGGCCAGGACGCGGCGGCAGACCTCGAAGATCTCGCCCGGGTCCGGCAGGCGTCCCTTGCCGGTGTCGGCGCCGGTGAGCCGCCCCACCGCGGGCTCGACGACCACCGCGCCCCGCCGCCGCAGGGTCGCCACGTTCTCCCGCGTCGCCGGGTGCTCCCACATCTCGGTGTGCATGGCGGGGGCGAAGACGACGGGACAGCGCGCGGTGAGGAGCGTGTTGGTGAGCAGGTCGTCGGCGAGCCCGTGGGCCGCCTTCGCGAGGAGGTCGGCGGTGGCCGGCGCCACCACGACCAGGTCGGCGCTCTGCCCGATCCGTACGTGCGGCACCTCGTGGACGTCGTTCCAGACCTCCGTGGACACGGGGTGGCCGGAGAGCGCGGACCAGGTGGCGGCCCCGACGAAGTGGAGCGCGGCCTCGGTCGGCACGACCCGTACGTCGTGGCCCGACTCGGTCAGCCGGCGCAGCAGCTCGCACGCCTTGTACGCGGCGATCCCGCCCGTGACTCCCAGAACAACCTTCGGCCTGCCGTCCACCGTGTCTCCTCCGAGGGAATGACACACCACAGGCCCGGCAGTCGCGCTGCCGGGCCTGGGTGAAAGTGCGTGTACGTGACTGAGCGAGCGTGTACGCGCCTACTGGGCCGGGCCGTCGATGGCCTCGGAGGTCAGCAGACCGGCGTTGATCTCGCGCAGGGCGATCGAGAGCGGCTTCTCGTGGACGTGGGTGTCCACCAGCGGGCCGACGTACTCCAGCAGGCCCTCGCCGAGCTGCGAGTAGTACGCGTTGATCTGGCGCGCGCGCTTGGCCGCGTAGATCACGAGGCTGTACTTCGAGTCCGTGGCCTCAAGCAACTCGTCGATCGGCGGGTTGATGATGCCCTCGGGCGTGGAAATGGAAGAGGACACTCTCTGGCCTTCCGAAGAAAATTCAGGGAAACGCTTAGGGACACTGGGGTGTCGGCACCGGAAACGCCAACACTAAAGATCATGCAACTGCCATCAAGGCTAGCAGCTCGCGCGCGACGTCCTCGACCGACGTGTTGACGAGGGTCGTGTCGAACTCCGACTCGGCGGCCAGTTCGATCCTGGCGGCCGCGAGCCGTCGTTCGATGACCGGCGCGGACTCGGTGCCCCGGCCGGTGAGCCGACGCACCAGCTCGTCCCAGCTCGGCGGAGCCAGGAAGACGAGCTGGGAGTCGGGCATCGACTCCTTGACCTGTCGCGCGCCCTGGAGGTCGATCTCCAGCAGTACGGGATCGCCCGACTCCAGGCGGTCGAGGACCGCGCGGCGCGGGGTGCCGTAGCGGTTGCCCGCGAACTCCGCCCATTCCAGCAGTTCGCCGTTGGCGACCAGCTTGTCGAACTCCTCGTCGGAGACGAAGAAGTACTGGACGCCGTGGCGCTCGCCGGGGCGCGGCTTTCTCGTGGTGGCCGACACCGAGAGCCATACCTCGGGGTGGACCTTGCGCATATGGGCGACGACCGTGCTCTTGCCTACCCCGGAGGGGCCGGAGAGCACGGTCAGCCGCGGTCGTACCTCTGCTGCCATGCAGCGATTATCCAGGTTCCCGGGAGTGCCCGGGAACGTCAGGCGCCGCTGCCGCCGAACTCGCGCTCCAGGGACGCGATCTGGTTGGAGCCGAGACCGCGCACGCGGCGGCTCTCGGAGATCCCGAGCCGCTCCATGATCTGCTTGGCGCGGACCTTGCCCACGCCGGGCAGGGACTCAAGGAGGGCGGAGACCTTCATCTTCCCGATGACGTCGTTCTCCTGGCCCTGCTTGATGACGTCATGGAGGGAAGCGCCGGAGTGCTTGAGTCGATTCTTGACCTCGGCCCGCTCCCGGCGAGCCGCGGCGGCCTTTTCGAGCGCGGCTGCGCGCTGTTCAGGGGTAAGGGGCGGAAGAGCCACGCCTACGTCACCTCGGATGTCGAACTGTCGGATACGGACCGGTGCGGGACCTGATCGCCCCGCACCAGGGCGAGCAACGGGCAACGCACTGCACGTTGGCTCTCGACGGAGACTAGCGGCCAAGGCCGCCGGAGTCAGCGAGAACAGACGAAAAGTCCTGGTCAGCATTGATCGGGGGCGACATTCCGGTCATTTTGCCCCACATTTCGGGCGGGAGACCCTCCGTCGCGTCGCCGCCGGGTCCGCGGAAGGTCGCCGCCAGGTCGCCGGAAGGGCTCCGCGAAGCCGTCGCCGGGTCCGCGGAAGGTCGTCAGCGGGTGTCCGGGGCGGTCGCGACGGCCGTCCTGACCTCCGCCGTGAACCGCTCGGCCGCCTCGCGCAGGGCCGCGACGCCCGGACCGTGCCGCAGGACACCCCGGCTGACGCTCGGGACGACGTTCCCCACCGCCGCGCCGAAGACGCCCGGCAGATCCGCGGGGGTCGCGCCCTGCGCCCCGATGCCGGGGGCGAGGAGCGGCCCGTGGACGGCGAGGTCGACCCCCGCGTCGCCGAGCGTGGCGCCGACGACCGCGCCGACCGAGCCGAGGACGGGGGCGCCCCGGTTCTCGGCGGCGATGTGGTCGAGCATCACCTGCGCCAGCGGCCTGCCGTCGGCGGCGGTGACCCGCTGGACCTCCGCGCCCTCCGGGTTGGAGGTGAGCGCGAGGACGAAGACACCGGCCCCGGAGACGGCCGCCGCGTCGAGGGCGGGACGCAGCGAGCCGAAGCCGAGGTACGGCGAGACGGTCACCGCGTCCGAGAACAGCGGCGAGTCCTTGTCCAGGTACGTCTGCGCGTACGCCTCCATGGTCGAGCCGATGTCGCCGCGCTTGGCGTCCATCAGGACCAGGGCCCCGGCCGCCCGCGCCTCCTCGACCGCCTTTTCCAGTACGGCGACGCCGCGCGAACCGAAGCGCTCGAAGAACGCGGACTGCGGCTTGAGCACGGCGACCCGGTCGGCGAGCGCCTCCACGGTCGTCCGGGTGAAGCGCTCCAGGCTGGCGAGGTCGTCGCCCAGGCCCCACGCCGTGAGCAGCGATCCGTGCGGGTCGATGCCGACGCAGAGCGGGCCGCGGGTGTCCATGGCCCTGCGCAGCCGGACGCCGAACGGGTCGCCGGGCGGGTTCTCCCGCGGTGCGGGCTCCTGTCGCGCGCTCACGCGGTCACCTTCCGGGTCTGGGCGCCGACGGCGTCGGCGAGGGTGGCGTACGGGCTCGTGCGCAGCCGCGCGGCGAGGCCCTTGTGGATCGCGCGGGTCCAGAACGGCCCGCGGTAGACGAAGGCGCTGTAGCCCTGGACGAGCGTCGCGCCCGCGAGGATCCGCTGCCAGACGTCCTCGGCGTCCTCGACGCCGCCGACCCCGACGAGGGTGATCCGGTCGCCCACCCGGGCGTACAGGCGGCTCAGGACGGCCAGGGAGCGGGCCTTGAGGGGCGCGCCGGACAGTCCGCCGGTCTCCGCGACGAGGGCGGCGTCCGAGCGGAGCCCGAGCCCGTCGCGCGCGATGGTGGTGTTGGTGGCGATGATGCCGTCCAGGCCCAGTTCGACGGCGAGGTCGGCGACGGCGTCGACGTCCTCGTCGGCGAGGTCGGGGGCGATCTTGACGAGGAGCGGGACGCGGCGGTCCGTGACCGTACGGTCGGCCGCTTCCCGCACGGCGGTGAGCAGCGGTCGCAGCTGGTCGACGGCCTGGAGGCTGCGCAGTCCGGGGGTGTTGGGCGAGCTGACGTTGACGACCAGGTAGTCGGCGTGGGCGGCCAGCCGCTCCGTCGACAGGACGTAGTCCGCGATCGCCTCACCCTCGGGGACGACCTTCGTCTTGCCGATGTTGACGCCGACGGTGGTACGGAAGACCTCGCGCCGGGCGGCGAGGCGGGCGGCCACGGCCTCGGAGCCCTCGTTGTTGAAGCCCATGCGGTTGATCAGGGCGCGGTCGGCGACGAGCCGGAAGAGCCGCTTCCTGGGGTTGCCCGGCTGGGGCTGCCCGGTGACGGTCCCGATCTCGACGTGGTCGAAGCCGAGCATGGCCAGGCCGTCCACGGCGACGGCGTTCTTGTCGAAGCCGGCGGCGAGGCCGAAGGGGCCGTGCATCCGCAGGCCGAGGGCCTCGGTGCGCAGTTCCTGGTGGCGGGGGGCGAGGACGGCCGCGGCGAAGGTCCGCAGGACGGGGACGCGGGCGGCGAGGCGGATCCACCGGAAGGCCAGGTGGTGGGCGCGTTCGGCGTCCATCCGCCGGAAGACCAGCTGGAAGAAGAATCGGTACATGGGTGGGTGCTTTCCTCGGGAGGTCATGCACGAGGGGGGACACCGGTTCCGGTGTCCCCCCTCGTGTGCGGGCTACTGGTCCTCGCGGGCCGCGATCAGGTTCCGCGCGTGTTCCTGGAGGGAACGGACGCCGATGTCGCCCTGGGTGAGCGCGTCGATGCCCTGGACGGCGGCGGCGAGCGCCTGGACCGTCGTGAGGCACGGGACGCCGCGCGCCACGGCCGCGGTGCGGATGTCGTAGCCGTCGAGCCGGCCGCCGGTGCCGTACGGGGTGTTGACGATGAGGTCGACCTCGCCGGCGTGGATGAGCTGGACGATGGTCTGCTCGCCGTTGGGGCCCTCGCCCTCGAACTGCTTGCGTACGACCCTGGCCTTGATCCCGTTGCGCTTGAGGACCTCGGCGGTGCCGGACGTGGCGAGCAGCTCGAAGCCGTGGGCGACCAGCTCGCGCGCCGGGAAGATCATCGAACGCTTGTCGCGGTTGGCGACGGAGATGAAGGCGCGTCCCTTGGTCGGCAGCGGCCCGTACGCGCCCGCCTGGGACTTGGCGTAGGCGGTGCCGAAGGCGGAGTCGATGCCCATGACCTCGCCGGTGGAGCGCATCTCCGGGCCGAGGACGGTGTCGACGCCGCGTCCGTGGACGTCGCGGAAGCGCGACCACGGCATCACGGCCTCCTTGACGGAGATCGGCCCGTCCAGCGGGAGCGTGCCGCCGTCGCCGTGCGCGGGCAGCAGGCCCTCCTCGCGCAGTCCGGCGATGGTGGCGCCGAGCGAGATGCGGGCGGCGGCCTTGGCGAGCGGTACGGCGGTCGCCTTGGAGGTGAAGGGGACGGTACGGGAGGCGCGCGGGTTGGCCTCCAGGACGTACAGGATGTCCCCGGCCAGGGCGAACTGGATGTTGATGAGGCCGCGGACGCCGACGCCCTTGGCGATGGCCTCCGTGGACGTGCGCAGCCGCTTGATGTCGTAGCCGCCGAGGGTGATGGGCGGCAGGGCGCACGCCGAGTCGCCGGAGTGGATCCCGGCCTCCTCGATGTGCTCCATGACGCCGCCCAGGTACAGCTCGGTGCCGTCGTAGAGCGCGTCCACGTCGATCTCGATGGCGTCGTCGAGGAAGCGGTCGACGAGGACCGGGCGGGTGGGGCTGATCTCGGTGGACTCGGCGATGTACGAGGACAGGCGCGTCTCGTCGTACACGATCTCCATGCCGCGCCCGCCCAGCACGTACGACGGGCGGACGAGGACGGGGTAGCCGATCTCGTCGGCGATGGCCTTGGCCCCGGCGAAGGTGGTGGCGGTGCCGTGCTTGGGCGCGGGCAGCCCGGCCTCGGCGAGGACCCGGCCGAACGCGCCGCGGTCCTCGGCGGCGTGGATCGCCTCGGGGGGCGTGCCGACGACGGGGACGCCGTTGTCCTTGAGCGCCTGGGCGAGGCCCAGCGGGGTCTGGCCGCCGAGCTGGACGACCACACCGGCGATCGGCCCGGCCAGCGACTCGGCGTGCACGATCTCCAGCACGTCCTCCAGGGTGAGCGGCTCGAAGTACAGCCGGTCGGAGGTGTCGTAGTCGGTGGAGACCGTCTCGGGGTTGCAGTTGACCATCACGGTCTCGTAGCCGGCGTCGCTGAGCGCGAAGGAGGCGTGGACGCACGAGTAGTCGAACTCGATGCCCTGGCCGATCCGGTTCGGCCCCGAGCCGAGGATGATCACGGCGGGCTTCTCGCGGGGCGCGACCTCGCTCTCCTCGTCGTACGAGGAGTAGAAGTACGGGGTCTTCGCGGCGAACTCGGCGGCGCAGGTGTCGACCGTCTTGTAGACGGGGCGGACTCCCAGGGAGTGCCTGACCTCACGGACGACGTCCTCGCGCAGTCCGCGGATCGCGCCGATCTGGGCGTCGGAGAAGCCGTGCCGCTTGACCTCGGCGAGCAGCTCGGGGAAGAGCCGGTCGGCGTCGGCCAGTTCGTCGGCGTACTCCTTGATCAGGAACAGCTGGTCCACGAACCACGGGTCGATCCTCGTCGCGTCGAAGACCTCCTCCTGGGTGGCGCCGGCCCGGATCGCCCGCATCACGGTGTTGATCCGGCCGTCGGTGGGGACCTTGGCGGTCTCCAGCAGCGCGTCCTTGTCGCCGGGCGCGCCGGTGAAGTCGAACTGGCTGCCGGCCTTCTCCAGGGAGCGCAGGGCCTTCTGGAGCGCCTCGGTGAAGTTGCGGCCGATGGCCATGGCCTCGCCCACCGACTTCATGGTGGTGGTGAGGGTGGCGTCGGCGAGCGGGAACTTCTCGAAGGCGAAGCGCGGGACCTTCACGACGACGTAGTCGAGGGTCGGCTCGAAGGACGCCGGGGTCTTCTCGGTGATGTCGTTGGGGATCTCGTCCAGCGTGTAGCCGACGGCGAGCCGGGCGGCGATCTTGGCGATCGGGAAGCCGGTGGCCTTGGAGGCGAGCGCGGAGGACCGGGAGACGCGGGGGTTCATCTCGATGACGATGATGCGGCCGTCGTCGGGGTTGACCGCGAACTGGATGTTGCAGCCGCCGGTGTCCACGCCGACCTCGCGGATGATCGCGATGCCGACGTCCCGCAGGGTCTGGTACTCGCGGTCGGTCAGCGTCATCGCGGGCGCGACGGTGATCGAGTCACCGGTGTGGACGCCCATCGGGTCGAAGTTCTCGATGGAACAGACAACGACGACGTTGTCCTTCTTGTCGCGCATCAGCTCCAGCTCGTACTCCTTCCAGCCGAGGATGGACTCCTCCAGGAGCACCTCGGTGGTCGGCGAGAGCATGAGTCCCTGGCCGGCGATCCGGCGCAGCTCCTCCTCGTCGTGGGCGAAGCCGGAGCCGGCGCCGCCCATGGTGAAGGAGGGGCGGACGACGACGGGGTAGCCGCCGAGCGTCTCCACGCCGCCGAGGACGTCGTCCATCGTGTGGCAGATCACCGAGCGGGCGGACTCGCCGTGGCCGATCTTGGCGCGGACGGCCTCGACCACGCCCTTGAAGAGCTCCCGGTCCTCGCCCTTGTTGATCGCCTCGACGTTGGCGCCGATCAGCTCGACGCCGTACTTCTCCAGGACACCCTGCTCGTGCATGGAGATGGCGGTGTTCAGCGCGGTCTGGCCGCCGAGGGTGGGCAGCAGCGCGTCGGGGCGCTCCTTGGCGATGATCTTCTCGACGAACTCGGGGGTGATCGGCTCGACGTACGTGGCGTCGGCGATCTCCGGGTCCGTCATGATCGTGGCGGGGTTGGAGTTGACCAGGATGACCCGCAGGCCCTCGGACTTGAGGACCCGGCAGGCCTGGGTGCCGGAGTAGTCGAACTCAGCGGCCTGGCCGATGACGATCGGTCCTGATCCGATGACCAGGACGGACTGGATATCGGTGCGCTTAGGCACGCTGGTCCTCCATCAGGGATGTGAAGCGGTCGAAGAGGTACGCGGCGTCGTGCGGGCCCGCGGCCGCCTCCGGGTGGTACTGGACGCTGAACACCGGCCGGTCGAGCAGCCGCAGCCCCTCGACCACGTTGTCGTTGAGGCAGACGTGGGTGACCTCGGCGCGGCCGTAGGGGGTCTCGGAGACCCGGTCGAGCGGGGCGTCGACGGCGAACCCGTGGTTGTGCGCGGTGACCTCGACCTTCCCGGTGGTGCGGTCCTGCACGGGCTGGTTGATGCCGCGGTGGCCGTACTTGAGCTTGTACGTGCCGAAGCCCAGCGCGCGGCCGAGCAGCTGGTTGCCGAAGCAGATCCCGAAGAGCGGGGTGCCGCGCTCCAGGACGCCCTTGACGACGGTGAGGTCGGCGGTGGCGGGGTCGCCGGGCCCGTTGGAGAGGAACACCCCGTCGGGGGTGGTCGCGTAGACGTCGTCCAGGGTGGCGGAGGCGGGCAGGACGTGGACCTCGATGCCGCGCTCGGCCAGCCGGTGCGGGGTCATGCCCTTGATGCCGAGGTCGAGGGCGGCGACGGTGAACCGCTTGGTGCCGATCGCGGGCACGACGTACGGCTCGGCGGTGGTGACCTCGGACGACAGCTCGGCGCCGGTCATCTCGGGGGCCCGCAGGACCCGGGCGAGCAGCGCCGCCCCGTCCGCGGCGCCCTTGCCCGAGGCGCTGTCGAGGGCGTCCCCGGAGAAGATGCCGACGCGCATCGCGCCCCGCTCGCGCAGGTGGCGGGTGAGGGCGCGGGTGTCGATGCCGCTGATGCCGACGACGCCCTGGGCGGTGAGTTCGTCGTCCAGCGAGCGCCGCGAGCGCCAGTTGGACGGGATGCGCGCGGGGTCCCGTACGACATAGCCGGAGACCCAGATGCGGCGGGACTCCTGGTCCTCGTCGTTGATGCCGGTGTTGCCGACGTGCGGGGCCGTCATGACGACCACCTGGCGGTGGTACGAGGGGTCGGTGAGGGTCTCCTGGTAGCCGGTCATGCCGGTGGAGAACACCGCCTCGCCGAACGTCTCCCCCACGGCCCCGTAGGCGCGGCCGCGGAAACTGCGGCCATCCTCCAGGACGAGCACGGCGGGAGACGCCTTGTCACGGGCGGATCCCCGGGGGGAGGTGGTCATGATGCGCCTTCCGTCGTGGTGAGGGATGTGGTGGCGGGGGTCATCGCGTTGATCGCGTCGACCCACTCCGCCTGCTCGGCCGACCGGTCGGACCGGAAGCCGGAGTCGATGAGCCGGTCGCCGTGCTGCCAGGTGACGATCAGCAGGCCGCCCTCGGCGAGGACCTTGCCCGCGATGCCCTTGTCGAGCCGGGCCTCGCGCAACCGGTCGGCGGGGACGAAGAAGTCGGTGGCGCCGGGGCGTACCACGTCCAGTCCCGCGTCGGTCAGGGTCAGTTCGACGCGGCTGCGGGTGCCGAGCCCGTGGGCGACGATCCGGTCGAGCCACTGCCCGGCGGTCGTCGAGCCGTGGTAGCGGCCGGTCAGGGTCAGCCGGGGCTCGCCCGGGGTCTCCGGCGCCGTGGGCAGGTCCGGTACGTCGGACTGGAGGCTGCCGCGCCATTTCCAGCCCTGCCGCATCAGCCAGTAGACGAGCACGACGAAGAACAGCAGGCCGACGACCCAGCCGATCCTGGCGGCCCAGTCCGTGACGTCCGCCGACTTCTGCTCGGCGGCCAGGGTGGTGAGGAGGTTCGCAGTGGTCACGCTTGTCACGCCAGATTCCCGTCGACGACCGTGGCGCGGCCCCGCAGGAAGGTGTGGGTCACGCGTCCCGGCAGCTCGCGTCCCTCGTAGGGGGTGTTGCGGCTGCGGGAGGCGAAACCCGCCGGGTCCACGACACCACGGTAAGCCGGATCGACCAGGGTGAGGTTGGCGGGCTCGCCTGCCGAGACGGGACGGCCGTGGCCGTCGAGGCGGCCGATCCTCGCCGGGCGGAACGACATCCGGTCCGCGACCCCCGCCCAGTCGAGGAGCCCGGTGTCGACCATCGTCTGCTGGACGACGGAGAGGGCGGTCTCCAGGCCCACCATGCCCATGGCCGCCGCGGCCCACTCGCAGTCCTTGTCCTCGTGCGGGTGCGGCGCGTGGTCGGTGGCGACGCAGTCGATCGTGCCGTCGGCGAGCGCCTCGCGCAGGGCCAGCACGTCGGCCTCCGTACGAAGCGGCGGGTTCACCTTGTAGACCGGGTTGTACGACCGTACGAGCTCGTCGGTGAGGAGCAGGTGGTGCGGGGTGACCTCGGCGGTGACGTTCCAGCCCTTGGACTTGGCCCAGCGGACCAGCTCGACCGAACCGGCCGTGGAGAGGTGGCAGATGTGCAGCCGCGAGCCGACGTGCGCGGCGAGCAGGACGTCGCGGGCGATGATCGACTCCTCGGCGACGGCGGGCCAGCCGCCGAGGCCCAGTTCGGCGGAGACGACGCCCTCGTTCATCTGCGCGCCCTCGGTGAGCCGGGGCTCCTGGGCGTGCTGGGCGACGACGCCGTCGAAGGCCTTCACGTACTCCAGCGCGCGGCGCATGATCACGGCGTCGTCCACGCACTTGCCGTCGTCGGAGAAGACCCGTACGCCGGCCGCGGAGTCGTGCATGGCGCCCAGCTCGGCGAGCTGCTTGCCCTCCAGGCCGACGGTGACCGCGCCGATGGGCTGCACGTCGCAGTAGCCGGACTCGCGGCCGAGGCGCCAGACCTGCTCGACCACGCCGGCGGTGTCGGCGACGGGGAAGGTGTTGGCCATGGCGTGGACGGCCGTGAAGCCGCCGATCGCCGCCGCCCTGGTGCCGGTGAGGACCGTCTCGGAGTCCTCGCGTCCCGGCTCGCGCAGGTGGGTGTGGAGGTCGACCAGACCGGGCAGCAGGACCAGCCCGTCCGCCTCGATCACGGTCGCGCCGTCGGCGTCGAGCCCGGCGCCGACCTCCGCGATCGTCTCGCCGTCGATGAGGACGTCACGCGCCGCGCCGCCGAGCACCCGGGCGCCCCGGACAAGGATCTTGGTCATGGTTACTTGTTCTCCTCGGTACGGGCGTGGCTGACGGCGGGCTCGTTGCCGCCCAGCAGCAGGTAGAGCACGGCCATGCGGATCGAGACACCGTTGGCGACCTGTTCGACGGCCGTGCAGCGGTCGGAGTCGGCGACCTCGGCGGTGATCTCCATCCCGCGGTTCATCGGTCCGGGGTGCATCACGACGGAGTGCCCGGGCATCCGGGCCATCCGGTCGCCGTTCAGGCCGTACCGGCGGGAGTACTCCCGCTCGGTGGGGAAGAAGGCGGCGTTCATCCGCTCGCGCTGCACGCGCAGCATCATGACGGCGTCGGAGGCGGGGAGCACCTTGTCGAGGTCGTAGCTGACCTCGCAGGGCCACTGCTCGACGCCGATGGGGACGAGGGTGGGCGGGGCGACCACGGTGACCTGGGCGCCCAGGGTGTGGAGCAGCAGGATGTTGGAGCGGGCGACGCGGCTGTGCAGGACGTCGCCGACGATCGTGACGCGCCGTCCTTCCAGGTCGCGGCCGATGCCCTGGTCGGCGCCGACGAGGCGGCGGCGCAGGGTGAACGCGTCCAGGAGTGCCTGGGTGGGGTGTTCGTGGGTGCCGTCGCCCGCGTTGACGACGACGCCCTCGATCCAGCCGGAGGTGGCGAGCCGGTAGGGGGCGCCGGAGGCGCCGTGCCGGATGACGACGGCGTCGGCGCCCATCGCCTCCAGGGTCAGGGCGGTGTCCTTGAGCGACTCGCCCTTGGAGACGGACGAACCCTTCGCGGAGAAGTTGATGACGTCCGCGGAGAGGCGCTTGGCGGCGGCCTCGAAGGAGATCCGGGTCCGGGTCGAGTCCTCGAAGAAGAGGTTCACGACGGTACGGCCGCGGAGGGTGGGCAGTTTCTTGATGGGCCGGTCGGCGACCCTGGCCATCTCCTCGGCGGTGTCGAGGATGTTGACGGCCTCGTCGCGGGTGAGATCGGCGGCGGAGATGAGGTGGCCGGGCGTGCGGGGGCTTGTCCCTGGGAGACGCAGCATCGGGTGTCTGCTCCGGAGGTGGTGGCGGTGTGCGGGCGCGCGAGCGCTGCCGTACGGGTGGGTCGGGGGCGTACGGGAGCTGCGGCTACCGCTCGCCGGACGTGGCGGGCCGGCGCAGGCCGAGCAGGACCGTGTCGCGCCCGTCCTCCTCGGCGAGCTGGACCTTGACCGTCTCCCGCAGCGACGTGGGGAGGTTCTTGCCGACGTAGTCGGCGCGGATCGGCAGTTCGCGGTGGCCGCGGTCGACGAGGACCGCGAGCTGGACGGCCCTGGGGCGGCCGATGTCGCCGAGCGCGTCGAGCGCCGCGCGGATCGTACGGCCGGAGAAGAGCACGTCGTCCACGAGGACGACGAGGCGTCCGTCGACGCCGTCGGCGGGGATGTCGGTGCGGCCCAGCGCGCGGGCGGGCCGCATGCGCAGGTCGTCGCGGTACATCGTGATGTCCAGGGAGCCGACCGGGATCGTGCGTCCGGTGATCTCCGCGAGCCGGTCCGCCAGCCGACGGGCGAGGTACACGCCGCGGGTGGGGATCCCGAGCAGGACGACGTCCTCGGCGCCTCTGGCGCGCTCGACGATCTCGTGGGCGATGCGGGTGAGGACCCGGGCGATGTCGGGGGCCTCCAGCACGGGGCGCGCGGCCTCGGAGCTGTGGGCAGGGTTCTGCGAGTCCATTGGAAACGGACCTCCTTCTCCGCCTCACGGGACGGATCTTAAAGGACGTCGAAATTGCGCCACCCACGTTACCAGGGCACGGTGGAGTGCCTGGTGGCACCCCCTGTGGGGGACGGGCCGCGAGGCTGTGCGGAAGGGCGGTACGGACCATTCGGCTTGACGCATCCAAGTAACGCTGCGTAACCTCACAGTGAGTTACCAGACTTCGTCCGGGGAGCTATATGTCCAGCGAATACGCAAAGCAGCTCGGGGCCAAACTCCGCGCCATCCGCACCCAGCAGGGCCTCTCGCTCCATGGCGTGGAGGAGAAGTCCCAGGGCCGCTGGAAGGCCGTCGTGGTCGGTTCGTACGAGCGCGGCGACCGTGCCGTCACGGTGCAGCGCCTCGCCGAGCTGGCGGATTTCTACGGGGTCCCGGTGCAGGAGCTCCTGCCCGGGACGACGCCCGGCGGCGCCGCCGAGCCGCCGCCGAAGCTGGTCCTCCAGCTGGAGCGGCTGGCCCACGTGCCGCAGGAGAAGGCAGGCCCTCTCCAGCGTTACGCGGCGACGATCCAGAGCCAGCGCGGGGATTACAACGGCAAGGTGCTGTCGATCCGCCAGGACGACCTGCGCACCCTCGCGGTCATCTACGACCAGTCGCCGTCGGTCCTGACCGAGCAGCTCATCAGCTGGGGAGTCCTGGACGCCGACGCCCGCCGTGCCGTCGCGCACGACGAGGGCTGACCGCGCCTCGCGGAAACCCGCAGAAACGTCACGTCGGGAGGACGGGCCCATGTCATGGGCCCGTCCTTCCGCCGTGTCCGGGGCTTTCCGGTGTGTCCGGGTTTTCCGGTGTGTCCGGGTGCGGGGAGCCGGGCCGACGGGGGCCGTGGGGTGTGGCTCCTGAGGTTCAGCGGCACTCGTGGGGCTCCGGAGGCGCCGCGGACCGACTCCAGGGCGGCGCCACGGGCCTGCGCGCGGGGGGCCGGGCATCCGGGTGAGCGGGGTGCCCGGGGAGGCCCAGACGGGCGTCAGGCGGCTCGGGGGGCCTTCTCGGGCGCGGGCGGGCAGGGCGGCTCGCGTGCCCGGGGGCACAGACGGGGGCTAGGGGGCTCGGGGCGGCCTTCCCGGGCGCGGGCGGGCGGGCACGCGGCTCGGTGGCGTTCCCGGCGCGGGCGGGCAGGGCGGCTCGGGGCCAGCTTTCCGCGCGGGCGGGGCGACGCGGGGGTTTGCCGGCGGGCGGAAACCGGCTCCGGACGTGGGTAGCTCCGTACGTGGGCGGCCCGACGCGGGGGTTCGCCCGCAGGCGGACGCCGGCGGGCGACGGGAGGGTTCGCCGGCAGGCGGACGCCGGCTCCGGACGTGGGCAGCTCCGGACATGGGGGTCACCGGACACGGGCGTCACCGGACACGGGCGTCACCCGGACACGGGGATCACCAGAAACGGGCGTCGCCCGGACATCGGCGTCGCGAGGACATCCCGGTCGCCCGGACACGGGCGTCGCCGGACATGGGCGTCGCCGGGCAGGTTGTTGGTCGGCCTGCCCGGCGACGGGAAGCGCACGGGGGTCCGCGAAGTCGCGGAACCGGTCCGGCGCCTCGTCGTGGTATCCGCCCTAAGGCGTGTCCACGACGCGGCGCAGGCTCGGCTTCAGCTCCTTGAAACGGCCCAGGAGGCCGTTCACGAAGGACGGGGAGTCGTCGGTCGAGAACTCCTTGGCGAGCTGCACCGCCTCGTCGATCACCACGGCGTCCGGGGTGTCGTCCACCCAGACCAGCTCGTACGCGGCGAGCCGCACGATGTTCCGGTCGACGACCGGCATGCGGTCGAGCGTCCAGCCGACCGCGTAGGTGGAGATGAGGTCGTCGATGCGGTCCGCGTACTCCGCGTACCCCTCGACCAGCTCCATGGTGTACTCACCGACCGGCGGCTGGCGCTCGTCGGTCCTGGCATGCCGTATCCAGTCCGCGAGGACCGTCTGCACGGGCGCTCCGCGCTGGTCGGCCTCGAAGAGGATCTGGAAGGCCCGCTTACGGGCCTTGTTCCGGGCAGCCACGGTTAGCTGTTCACCCGGCCGAGGTAGTCGCCGGTGCGGGTGTCGACCTTGATCTTCTCACCGGTGGTGATGAAGAGCGGGACGCCGATCTCGTAGCCGGTCTCCAGCGTGGCCGGCTTGGTGCCGCCGGTGGAGCGGTCGCCCTGGAGGCCCGGGTCGGTGTGCTGGATGACCAGCTCGACGGCGGCGGGCAGCTCCACGTAGAGCACCTCGCCCTCGTGCTGGGCGACGCTGGCGGTGAAGCCCTCGATCAGGTAGTTCGCGGCGTTGCCGACGGACTTGCGGTCGACCATGAGCTGGTCGTACGTGTCCATGTCCATGAAGACGTAGTACTCGCCGTCCATGTACGAGAACTGCATGTCACGGCGGTCAACGGTGGCCGTCTCGACCTTCACGCCGGCGTTGAAGGTCTTGTCGACGACCTTGCCGGAGAGCACGTTCTTCAGCTTGGTGCGCACGAAGGCCGGGCCCTTGCCGGGCTTGACGTGCTGGAACTCGACGACGGACCAGAGCTGGCCCCCGTCGAGCTTGAGCACCAGGCCGTTCTTGAGGTCGTTCGTGGAAGCCACGGTTGCGGAATCTCCTGGACTGAAAGCTGGCGGACGACCAGGGGTGCGCCGCGCTAGAGCGCGAGCAGCTCCTTGGTCGTAATGGTGAGTAGCTCGGGTCCGCCGTCCGCCTCGGGGCGGACGACGAGCGTGTCATCGATCCGGACACCGCCCCGGCCCGGAAGGTGGACCCCCGGTCCGACGGTGACCGGCACACAAGCGTCCAGTTTACCCATGGTGGCGGGGGCGATCTGCGGGTCCTCGTCGATTTCGAGCCCGACGCCGTGCCCCGTACGGGGAGCGAGGCCCTCCGAGTGGCCCGCGGCCTCCAGCGGCTGCCGGGCCGCGCGGTCCACGTCGCGGTATCCCTTGCCGGGCACAAGGACCTCCCGACCTGCCCGTTGTGCCCCGAAGACCAGCTCGTACAGGTCGATCTGCCAGTCGGCGGGGGACGTCCCGATGACAAACGTACGGCCGATGAGGCAGCGGTAGCCGCGGTAGTCGGCGCCGAGGGTGACGGACAGGAAATCACCCTCCTCGACCCTCCGGTCCGACGGGCGGTGGTCCGGGCGGCCCGAGTGGGGGCCGGTGGCGACGGCGGTGGGGAAGGCGGGGCCGTCGGCGCCGTGGTCGACGAGTCTGCGCTCCAGTTCCAGCGCGAGGTGGCGTTCGGTGCGGCCGACGAGGATCGACTCCAGCAGCTCGCCCAGCGCGTGGTCGGCGATCTCGGCGGCGATCCGCAGGCAGGCGATCTCCTCCTCGTCCTTGACGATCCGCTGGTGCTCGACGGCCGCGCCCAGGTCGGCGAGGCGCAGGCCCGGGGCGGCGGAGCCGAGGGCGCGGTGCCGGGCGACGGTGAGGTGGTGTTCCTCGACGGCCAGCGAGTCCGCACCGGCCCGGGCGAGCACGCCGGCGGCGGCGACGGCCGGGTCGCCGCCGTGGCCGGCGGGGAGGACGGTGAGGCGCAGTTCGTCGTCCACGTGGCCCGCGGTGGACTCGGGGACGGGGGTGCGGGGGCACAGGAGTACGTCCTCGTCCGGGCCGAGGAGGAGCACCGCGCCGGGTGGGGCGCCGCCGGCGAGATAGCGGACGTTGGCGGGCCTTGAGATCAGGGCCGCCGCGTCGCCTGCCGCGGAGCACCGGTCGCGCAGACGCGCCCGGCGGGCCGCATACACCTGTGACATGGTCCGAGCGTAGGAGCGAAGCTCCGTTCCCGCCGTCCCAGCGCGGCCGACCGGGGGCTTGGCTCGGCTTACTGCTTTGTCCTCAATCGCCGGACGGGCTTGATTGTGCCGCTGCGGCCCGGTGGCCATCCTCGGGTTGTCGCCGGGGGTCGGGCAGGGGCCATGTCCTGCACTGCATGTTTTACGTCGCGCGCAACCAGTTGTCTTGTTAACCCTCGTCACGCGACACAAAACACGCTCTACGTTCCGGACACGACCCCTGCCCGCCCCCCTTCCAGGCGCACGCCTGAACAACCCGGCCCACCCCAGGCTTCTTTTCAGCCCGTCCGGCGCTTGAGGACATCCTTGACCCGCACGGTCATCGGGCCCGAGCCACATCCAGCCCGTCCGGCGCTTGAGGACGTCCTTGACCGCAAGGTCACGACCCGACCGCAACCCCCTCAAGCCCGTCCGGCGATTGAGGACATCTTTGAGCCGCGCGGCCCACCGGCCCCGAAGCCCGTCCGGCGATTGAGGACCGGGGTTACCAGCTCGGGGGGCTGGTGAGGGCTCGGGCTAGGACGTCGTCCAGGACTCGGGCTGTCGTTTCGACGTCGTACTTGGAGTTGTCGATGATCGGCAGCCCCGAGCCGTACCAGCCGGCCATACGCCCATGAATCCCCGCCACCTCCTCATCCGCGAGCCGGCGGTTGCCGGTGCGTTCCGCGTTGCGCTCCAGCACGATCTCCAGGCCCGGGAGCAGGACGACCGGCAGCAGCCCGGGGCCGACGTGGCGCTTCCAGCCGCCGAGGCCCACGACCGGGCGGTCGGGGAAGACCGCGTCGTCGAGGATGCACGAGATCCCGTTGGCGAGGAAGTTGCGGGCGGCGAAGCCGCAGGTGCGGCGGGCCAGGCGGTACTGCGCCTCGGAGTGGTCGTTCCACCCCGACTGCGGGTCGGCGAAGCCCGAGCACACCCACTCGCGGACGTCGTCCAGGCTGATGTGCGCCGTCGGCACGCGGCGGCTCTGCGCCCAGTGGCGGGCCACCGTCGTCTTGCCCGCGCCGGCCGGGCCGATGAGCAGCACGGCGAGCGTGGCCACGCCCGTGCCGCTGTCGCCGGGGAGCGGGGCGGGGATGGGCACGGGGCCGCCGGGCGGCAGCTGGATGTGCCCGGTGACGTCGGACGACGGCGGTCCCGAGGGACGGCCGGGGGGCGGTACGGGGGCGTGCCGGGGAGCGTGGCCCGGCTGCGGGCGGTACTGCGGGTGGTGCGGCGGCGGGCCCTGCGGAGGATGCGGAGGGCCCTGGGGCGGCCGGGGCGGGCCCTGGGGGTTGCCCGGGGGGTTGCCCTGCGGCGGCCGGGGCGGGCCGGGCGGGGGGCCGTGGGGCGGGGCCGGCTGGCCCTGGGCGGGGCCGTGGGGCGGTACGGGCGGACCCTGCGCGGGTCCCCGCGGCGGTACGGGCGGGCCCTGGGCGGGTCCCTGCGGCGGCGAAGGCGGACCCTGCGGCGGGTGGTGCCAGCCCGGTGCGGGCGGCGGCTGGTCCTGCGCGCCGGGCGGAGGTACCTGCCGCGCCCAACCGCCGTGCGCCGACCCCTGGTGAGGCGGCAGCGGAGCCCCCACTGCGTGCTGCATCCGGTGCCACTCCGTCTCGTGCGACTGACTCGACTCGTCCGGCCGACCCGTTGACCGGCCGGTTCGTACAACTGGCTGGTGCGTCTGACGCCGGGTCCCGGTCGCGTGGTTCCCGCGCTGCGACACGGTACCGCCCCCGGCGGTCCCCCTGGGAACGGCCGGGGGCACGCCCGAGTGCCCGGGGTGGCCCGTCAGCCGGTCAGTTCGTCCGCCAGCGCCCGCAGCGCCAGCCGGTACGACCCGATGCCGAAGCCCGCGACCGTTCCGCTGGCGACGGCCGCGACCACCGAGGTGTGGCGGAACTCCTCGCGTGCGTACGGGTTCGAGAGGTGCACCTCGATGAGGGGCGCGGTGCGCTGGGCCGCCGCGTCGCGCATGCCGTACGAGTAGTGCGTGAACGCCCCGGGGTTCAGGACGACGGGGATCGAACCGTCGGCGGCCTCGTGGAGCCAGCGGATCAGCTCGCCCTCGTCGTTCGTCTCGCGGACCTCCACCTCGAAGCCCAGCTCCTTGCCGAGCGCCTGGCAGACCTCCACCAGGCCGGCGTAGGACGTCGACCCGTACACGTCGGGCTCCCGTGAGCCGAGCCGTCCCAGGTTGGGGCCGTTGAGGACCAGCACCGGCCTGCTCACGCCGACACCTCGCCGTACGCGGCGAGCAGGACGGCCGGGTCGGGACCTTCGAGCACGGTCGGCTTGGCGAGGCCGTCGAGCACGATGAACCGGAGCAGGTTCCCCCGGGACTTCTTGTCGATCTTCATGTTCTCCAGCAGCTTGGGCCACTGGTCGGCGCGGTACGTGAGCGGCAGGCCGACGGACTCCAGGACGGCGCGGTGCCGGTCGGCGGTCGCGTCGTCCAGCCGCCCGGCCAGGCGGCCCAGTTCGGCGGCGAAGACCATGCCGACGGAGACGGCCGCGCCGTGCCGCCACTTGTACCGCTCGTTCTTCTCGATGGCGTGCGCCAGCGTGTGCCCGTAGTTGAGGATCTCCCGCAGCCCGGACTCCTTGAGGTCGTTGGAGACGACCTCGGCCTTGACCCGGATCGAGCGCTCGATCAGCTCGGCGGTGTGCGGCCCCGCGGGGGTACGCGCTCCCTGCGGGTCGGCCTCGACCAGGTCGAGGATCGCGGGGTCGGCGATGAAGCCGGCCTTGATGATCTCGGCCATGCCGCTGACGTAGTCGTGCACCCCGAGCGAGTCCAGGGCGGCGAGGTCGCAGAGCACCCCGGCGGGCGGGTGGAAGGCCCCGACGAGATTCTTGCCCTCGGCGGTGTTGATGCCGGTCTTGCCGCCGACGGCCGCGTCGACCATGGCCAGCACGGTGGTCGGCAGGGCGATCCAGCGCACGCCGCGCAGCCAGGTGGCGGCCACGAAGCCGGCCAGGTCGGTCGTGGCGCCGCCGCCGACACCGATGATCACGTCGGTACGGGTGAAGCCGGTCTGCCCGAGGGCCTTCCAGCAGTACGCCGCGACCTCGGCCGTCTTGGCCTCCTCGGCGTTCGGCACCTGGACGGCGACGACCTCATACCCTTGGTCCGCGAGGTCCTGGCGCAGCGCCTCGCCGGTCTCGGCCAGCGCCTCGGGGTGGATGACGGCGACCCGCCGGGCCTGGGGGCCGATGAGCGCGGGCAGTTCGCCGAGCAGCCGCCGGCCGACGAGCACCTCGTACGGCGCGTGTCCCGCGGTGCCGCCGACCTGGATGCGGGTGGACTCCTGGTCCGTCATACGAGGTTCTCCTTGCCGGGGGTCCGGGGGTCCGTGCCGGGGGGCCGCTTGAGCTCCAGCGCGTCGAGGACGGCGTCCGCGACCTCTTCCGGGGTGCGGTCGTCGGTGGCGACCACCACCCGGGCGACGTCCGTGTAGTGGTGCCTGCGGGCTTCCATCAGCTGCTTCCACTGCTGGCGCGGGTTGATGGCGAGCAGTGGGCGGGCCGTGTTGAGCCCGACGCGCTTGATGGCCTCGCCGACCTCCATCGTCAGGTAGACGACGGGCAGTCCGGCGAGCAGGTCGCGGGTGGCCTCGTCGAGGACCGCGCCGCCGCCGAGCGCCAGCACGCCGTCGTGCCCGGCGACCGCGAGCCGTACCGCCTCACGCTCCAGCTCCCGGAAGCGCGGCTCGCCGTCGTCCACGAAGATGTCGGCGATCGGCCGGCCCTCGGCGGCGACGATGTCGGCGTCCGTGTCGCGGTAGTGGGTGCCCAGGCGGGCGGCGAGCAGCTCGCCGACGGTCGACTTGCCGACGCCCATGGGCCCGACGAGCACGACGACGGGGCCGGTCATCGGATCACCAGGTTCTTCAGGTACGACTCGACGTTGCGGCGGGTCTCCGGCACGCTGTCGCCACCGAACTTCTCGGCGACCGCGTCGGCGAGCGTCAGCGCGACCATGGCCTCCGCGACGATCCCGGCCGCGGGCACGGCGCACACGTCGGAGCGCTGGTGGTGGGCCTTCGCCGCCTCGCCCGTCACGACGTCGACGGTGGCCAGGGCGCGCGGGACGGTCGCGATGGGCTTCATCGCGGCCCGTACGCGCAGCGGTTCGCCGGTCGTGAGGCCGCCCTCCGTACCGCCGGAGCGGCCCGAGGCGCGCCGGACGCCGTCCTCGGTGGCCAGGATCTCGTCGTGCGCCTGGGAGCCGGGGACCCGGGCCAGCCCGAAGCCGTCCCCGACCTCGACGCCCTTGATCGCCTGGATGCCCATGAGCGCGGCGGCCAGCCGGGCGTCGAGCCTGCGGTCCCAGTGGACGTGCGAGCCGAGGCCGACGGGCACGCCGTACGCGAGCACCTCGACGACGCCGCCGAGGGTGTCGCCGTCCTTGTGGGCCTGGTCGATCTCCGCGACCATCGCCTTGCTCGCGTCGGCGTCGAGGCAGCGCACCGGGTCGGCGTCGAGCCGCTCGACGTCGGAGGGCTGCGGGTAGACGCCGTACGGCGCCTTGGCCGCGGCCAGCTCGACGACGTGCGAGACGATCTCGATGCCGGCCGTCTCCTTGAGGTAGGAGCGGGCGACGGCGCCGAGCGCGACCCGGGCCGCGGTCTCCCGGGCGCTGGCGCGCTCCAGGATGGGCCGGGCGTCGCGCACTCCGTACTTCTGCATGCCCGCGAGGTCCGCGTGGCCGGGCCGGGGCCGGGTCAGGGGTTCGTTACGGGCGAGTCCCGCCAGCACCTCGGGGTCGACGGGGTCGGCCGACATGACCTGTTCCCACTTGGGCCACTCGGTGTTCCCGACCATGATCGCGACCGGCGACCCCATGGTCAGGCCGTGCCGTACGCCGCCGAGGAAGGTGATCTCGTCGCGCTCGAACTTCATCCGCGCGCCGCGACCGTAGCCGAGGCGCCGCCGGGCGAGGTGGTCCGCCACCATCTCCGTGGTGATGGGCACACCGGCGGGAAGACCCTCCAGCGTCGCCACCAGGGCGGGGCCGTGCGACTCCCCCGCGGTCAGCCAGCGCAACCTGCTCAACGGTGCTCCTCTTACTCGCGCCCGGAACGTCATCGGCGCCACCGGGTGCGCGGCCCTGGCCCGCCGTCTCCGATCCTCCCACGATCACGGGCGCGGACCGCCCGCCGGTCCAGAAAACGGACAGAGGCGGCTTGATCCGGCCGGATCCATGGCCGGGGGCCGGGGGGATCCGGGCGGGTCCGGGGCCTGGTCCGGAGCTGGGGGGGGGCCGACGGACCGGGCGTCGTCAGCGGGCGGCGAGGGCCTGTTCGCCGGCCTTGCGCATCGCGGGCAGGGGCGCGGGGCCGCGGCCCGTCATCATCTCGACCTGGAGGACCGCCTGATGGACGAGGAGGTCGAGGCCGCCGACGACCTGGCCGCCGCGCGCGGACCAGGCGGCGGCGAGGGCGGTGGGCCAGGGGTCGTAGAGGACGTCGAAGAGCGTGCCGGGGCGCTCGGGGACCTGCCCGGCGAGCGCGTCGGAGGCGCCGGCCGGGGTGGTGGCGACGACCAGCGGGGCGTCCAGGGCCCCGGCCGCGTCCGCCCAGTCCGCCGTGCGGACGTCGACGCCGAGCCTCGTTCCCCAGCCCCGCATCTCGGCGGCGCGCGCCTCGCTGCGCACGTACGCGGTGACCGGGCCCGCGCAGACGCGGGCGAGCGCGGCGAGCGCCGAGGACGCGGTGGCGCCCGCGCCGAGGATCGCCGCGGACTCCACGGAGGTCACGCCCCGCTCGCGCAGGGCGGCGATCATGCCGGGGATGTCGGTGTTGTCACCCGTACGCCGGCCGTCGTCGCCGATCACCACGGTGTTGACCGCTTCCACGGAGGCCGCGGTGTCGGTGATCCCGTCCAGGAGCGGGATCACCGCCCGCTTGAGCGGCATGGTGAGCGACAGCCCGGCCCAGGACGCGTCGAGCCCGCCGAGGAAGTCGGCGATCCCCGTCTCGGTGACCTCGAACCGGTCGTACGACCAGCCGGTCAGGCCGAGTTCGTCGTAGGCCGCGCGGTGCAGAACGGGCGACAGGGAGTGCGCGATGGGCGACCCCAGGACGGCCGCCCTGCGGGACCCTGAACTAGTTGCCCTGCTTGGCATTGAATTTGTCCTTGAGTCTCTGGAACTCCGCGTACGTCTTGGCGAACTCGGTCTTGTGCACCCCGTCGGTCGCCACGAAGTACATCCAGCCGTCCGAGGTGGGGTCGAGTGCCGCGGCCAGCGCCTCGTTGCCCGGGTTGCTGATGGGCCCCGGCGGAAGTCCCCGCTGCGTGTAGGTGTTGTACGGGTCCTGATTGCTGTTGATCTCGGACTCGCTGATATTGATGTTGCTCTCGCCCTGGAGGTAATTGAAGGACGAGTCGAACTGGAGTTTCTGGTTGGTCTGGATGTTGGTCGGCTTGAGGCGGTTGTAGACCACCTCCGCCATCTTCCGGAAATCGTCCTGCGTCTTGCCCTCGGCCTGGACGAGGCTGGCGACGGTGATCATCTGCCAGGGGCCGTCGACCTTGAACTTCTTGGCGTTGGCCTCCAGGTCGAGTTTGCCGTATTCGGCGTTCGCCCGGGACACCATCTTCTTGAGGACCGATTCCGGTGTCATTCCCTTGGCGACCGGATAACTGGCCGGGAAGAGGAAACCTTCCAGCGGGTCCTTGACGTTCTTGTGACCCTTGGCCCAGTCCGGCAGACCGAGGCTGTTGATCTGCTTCTTCGCGACGTCGGCGGTGGTTCCGTCGTCGACTCCGAGCTGCTTGTCGATCAACTTGTAGATCTTGGCATTACGGGTGCCCTCGGGAATGACCAGCGAGTTGTGACTGTTCGGGTCGAGCATCGCCTTGACGGCGTTGTCCCCCGACATTCCCTTGCGCAGGGTGAAGACGCCGGCCTGGATCAGGGTGCCCTTCGGGTTCTTCTTCTGCGCCTCGACAAAGGCGCCCTCGCTCTTGATCACGCCCTTCTTCACGAGGATCGCCGCGATCGCGTACCCCCCGGAGTCCGGCGGGATCTCCACATCCACCGCGGTGGTACCGGCGCCCGCGAAGTCCGGCGGCGGGCCGAAGCGGTCCTGGTAGAAGGTGTAGCCGAAGTAGCCGACACCGCCGACGCCACCCACGAGCACCACGGCGAGGACGAGGCAGGCGCGGCCGTTGCCGCCCTTCTTCTTCTTGGACGACTTCCCGCGACGGTCCCGCCCGTCCCGGCCGTCGTCGCCCTCGTCCTCGTCGTCGTCGCCGTACCCGTCGTCGCCGTCGTCGTTCCGGGAGTCACGGGGCTTCCGGTCGTCGGAGCCGTCGTCGTCACCGGTGAAGAAGGGGTGGGTCTCCGGGGGCTGCTCGGCGTCCCACTCGTTCTCCGGAGCCGCCGGGGCGGCGGGCGCCGGGACCTGCGGCTGCTGAGGCTGGGGCTGGTGCTGCTGCGGGGGCTGGTGCTGCTGCGGCTGGTGCGGCTGCTGGTGTTGCTGCTGTATGGGCTGCTGCTGCAGGGGCTGCTGGTGAAGCTGCTGCTGGCCCTGCCCCTGCGGGGGACCCATCTCGCCCGGCCGGCGGCCCGGCGGCTGCGGCGGCGGGTACGCGTCCGGTGTGCCGTAGTAGTCCTGGCCCTCCGGGTAGCCGCCCGCGTGCTGGACCGCGTAGGGGTCGGCCGGGTTCCCGCCGTACGCCATCGCGGCCTGCTGCTGGTGCGGGTCCCAGCCTCCCGTACCGCCGTTGTACTGCTGCTGGTGGGGCAGTTGCTGCTCGCCGTACCCCTGCGGCTGCTGCTGGTACTGCTGCGGGTCCTGGTACTGCTGGGGATGCTGCTGGTAGTGCTGAGGGTCCGCGTACTGCTGCTGGGGATCCGCGTACTGCTGCTGCCCGTCGTAGTGCTGCCCGCCGTCGTACGGCTGCTGCTGGTACTGCTGTTGCTGCTGGTACGGGTCCTGGCCGGGCTGACCGGCGTCGTACTGCTGCTGCGGATACTGCTGCTGCGGCTGCTCGCCGTAGGGAGCGCCCTGGCCGTCCGCCGCCTGCTGCGCTCCCCACCCCTGGTCCCCGTACAGGGGATCTTCGGGGTGCCACGGTTCGGAGCCGGGGCCCCGGCCATAGTCAGTCATCGATCCCCTAGAGCCGCGAGGCGGCGGCCGTGGCACCAGCGGTACGGCGTCCGTTTCGCCTCTTGCTGTGCGGCAGCTGTTCGAACACCGCCGCATCGCGCGGAACGTTACCGTACCGCGATCAGATGACCACTTCGACGCCCTCGCCCGGGGCTTCACCGGAGCCTCGTTCGGCCTCCAGGGCACTCTGAAGGATGACAACAGCCGCCACTTGGTCGATGACGGAGCGTCCCTTTTTTGACTTCACGCCCGAAGCGCGCAACCCCTGACTGGCGGTCACGGTGCTCATGCGCTCGTCCACCAGTCGTACCGGCACGGGCGCGATGCCGCGCGCGACCTCCTGTGCGAACGTACGTACCTTTACGGCGGCCGGCCCCTCGCCGCCGTTGAGGGACCGGGGCAGGCCGATCACGACCTCGATCGGCTCGTACTCCTCGACGAGTTGCCGGAGCCGCCGGTGGGCGGCCGGGACGTCACGTCCCGGCACGGTCTCCACCGGCGTGGCGATGATCCCGTCGGGGTCGCACGAGGCGACCCCGATCCGGGCGTCCCCGACGTCGATCGCGAGGCGGCGTCCGCGTCTCATGTGAGCCGTTCCACAGAGGGCACGGGCCGTCAGGCCGTCTCGGCGACGAGGCGTTCGACGGCGGCCACGGCGTCCCCGACGGCCTCGGGGTTCTGCCCGCCGCCCTGGGCGACGTCCGGCTTGCCGCCGCCCCCGCCACCGAGGGTCTTGGCGGCGGCGCGCACCAGCTCACCGGCCTTGAGACCGCGTTCGCGGGCCGCCTCGTTGGTGGCGATGACCGTCACGGGACGGCCGCCCGACACGGTGAACAGGGCGACCACGGTGGGCCGGTCGCCGGGCATCCGGCCGCGTACGTCGAGGACCAGCTTGCGCAGGTCGTCGGCCGACGTGCCGTCGGGGACCTGGCCGGTCACCAGGGCCGTACCGCGCACGTCCTTGGCGCTGTCGACCAAGCCCGCGGCGGCGGCGAGCACCTTCTCGGCGCGGAACTTCTCGATCTCCTTCTCGGCGTCCCGCAGCTTGGAGAGCATGCCGGAGATCTTCTCGGGCAGCTCCTCCGAGCGGCCCTTGACCAGCTCCTGGAGCTGGGCGACGACGGTGTGCTCCTTGGCGAGGAAGTTGTACGCGTCGACGCCGACCAGGGCCTCGATCCGGCGGACGCCGGAGCCGATGGACGACTCGCCGAGGAGCTTCACCAGGCCGAGCTGGGCGGTGTTCTTGACGTGCGTGCCGCCGCACAGCTCCTTGGAGAAGTCGCCGATGGTCACCACGCGGACGCGCTCGCCGTACTTCTCGCCGAACTCGGCGATGGCGCCCTGCTTCTTGGCCTCGTCGATGGACATGACCTCGGCCTGGACGTCGAGTTCCCGGGACAGGACCTCGTTGATCTTCTGCTCGACGTCGGTGAGGACCGTGCCGGGGACGGCGGCGGGCGAGCCGAAGTCGAAGCGGAAGCGGCCCGGGGAGTTCTCGGAGCCGGCCTGGGCGGCCGTGGGGCCGAGGGCGTCGCGCAGCGCCTGGTGCGTGAGGTGCGTGGCGCTGTGGGCGCGGGCGATGGCCCGGCGCCGGTTGAGGTCGATGGCGGCCTGCACCGGGGCGCCGACCGTCACCTCGCCGACCTGGACGACGCCCTTGTGCACGGAGACCCCGGGCACGGGCTGCTGGACGTCGCGGACCTGGATGACGGCGCCGGTGTCGAGCCGGATCCGGCCCTGGTCGGCGAGCTGGCCGCCGCCCTCGGCGTAGAACGGCGTGCGGTCGAGGACCACCTCGACCTCGTCGCCCTCGGTGGCGGCCGGCGAGGACACCCCGTCGACGAGCAGGCCGACGATCACCGACTCGTTCTCGGTGGAGGTGTAGCCGGTGAACTCGGTGGAGCCGCTGTTGTCGGCCACGGCGCGGTAGGCGGAGAGGTCGGCGTGGCCGGACTTCTTGGCCTTGGCGTCGGCCTTGGCGCGGTCGCGCTGCTCCTTCATGAGCCGGCGGAAGCCGTCCTCGTCCACGGAGAGGCCCTGTTCGGCGGCCATCTCGAGGGTGAGGTCGATGGGGAAGCCCCAGGTGTCGTGGAGCAGGAAGGCCCGGTCGCCGGAGAGCACCTGCCCGCCGGCGGCCTTGGTCTCGGTGACGGCGGTGTCGAGGATGTTCGTCCCGCCCTTGAGGGCCTTGAGGAAGGCGGCCTCCTCGGCGAGGGCGACGGTCTCGATGCGCTTGCGGTCGGTCTCCAGCTCCGGGTACTGCCGGCCCATGGTCCTGATGACGACGTCGATCAGGTCGGCGACCACCGGCTGGGTGGCGCCGAGGAGGCGCATGTTGCGGATGGCGCGGCGCATGATGCGGCGCAGCACGTAGCCGCGGCCCTCGTTGCCGGGGGTGACGCCGTCGCCGATGAGCATGGCGGAGGTGCGCATGTGGTCGGCGACCACGCGCAGGGAGACGTCCGAGCCGTGGTCGGCGCCGTAGCGCACGCCGGTCAGCTCGGTGGCCTTGTCCATGACGACGCGCAGGGTGTCCGTCTCGTACATGTTCTGTACGCCCTGGAGAATCATGGCGAGGCGTTCGAGGCCGAGACCGGTGTCGATGTTCTGCGACGGCAGGTCGCCGAGGATCTCGAAGTCGGCCTTGCCGGTGCCCTCGCCGCGCTCGTACTGCATGAAGACCAGGTTCCAGATCTCCACGTACCGCTCGTCGTTGACGGCGGGGCCGCCCTCGACGCCGAAGTCGGGGCCCCGGTCGTACATGATCTCCGAGCAGGGGCCGCAGGGGCCGGGCACGCCCATGGACCAGTAGTTCTCGGCCTTGCCGAGGCGCTGGATGCGCTCGGCGGGGAAGCCGACGACGTCCCGCCAGATGCGCTCGGCCTCGTCGTCGTCCTCGTAGACGGTGACCCAGAGCCGCTCGGGGTCCAGGCCGAAGCCGCCGTCGGCGAGGGAGCTGGTGAGCAGCTCCCAGGCGAGCTTGACGGCGCCTTCCTTGAAGTAGTCGCCGAAGGAGAAGTTGCCGCACATCTGGAAGAAGGTGCCGTGGCGGGTGGTCTTGCCGACCTCTTCGATGTCCGGGGTGCGGACGCACTTCTGGACGCTGGTGGCGCGCGGGTACGGCGGCTTGACCTCACCGAGGAAGTACGGCTTGAAGGGCACCATGCCCGCCGGGACCAGCAGGAGAGTCGGGTCGTCCGCGATGAGCGACGCCGAAGGGACAACGGTGTGACCGCGCTCCTCGAAGAAGCTCAGCCAGCGACGGCGGATTTCGGCCGACTCCATCAGTGGTCCTCATTCCGGTTGTGCGGGTTGGGGGTGTGGCGGGTGGTTCCCGTGCGGGGTCGTTCGGTGTACTCGATCGCCGCGAGGCGCCGGGGCGCGGGGAGGGCGGGGTCGGCCGGTGCCTCCAGGCCGAGTGCCTCGCCCAGTTCGGCCTCGCGGCGGACCATGCCGGTCCGCACGTCGAGGGCGAAGTCCTTGAGCTTGTGACCGGCGTCGATCGCCTTGTTCGCGGCCTGCGCGGCGAGGGACTCGGGGGTGAGCTGCCGGAGCTTGCGGTTGACCTTGGTGGTCGCCCACACGCCGGCCGCCGCGCCCGCGGTGAACCAGAACGTACGGCGGAACATCGCTGCGTCAGCCCTTCTTGTTCCTGCGCCGGGCGGCCGGCACCGTACGGCCCACGACCGTGCGGCGCGCTGCGCGCTCGGGGGCGGCGCTCCCGGCGGCCGGGGCGCCCTTGCGGCTCAACGCCTGCCGTACGCCGTAGCCGAAGGCCGCGACCTTGACGAGGGGGCCGCCGAAGGTCGAGGCGACCGTCGAGGACAGCGCGGAGGCGTTGGAGGTGACTTCCTGGACGTCGGTCGCGATGGCGTCGACGCGGTCGAGCTGGGTCTGCGCGGAACGGACGGTCGCCGACGCGTCGGCGAGCAGCGGGACGGCCTGCTCGGTCACGTCCGCCACGAGTCTGGTGGCCGCCTTGAGCGTCTGGGCCAGCCTCACCAGCACCACGGCGAGGAAGGAGACCAGAATCGCCCAGAACACGGCCACGAGGATCCCGGCAACTTCTCCACCGGTCACGCTGCACCGCTCCCCTGCTTGCTCGGTTGTCCTGCCCGGTCGGAGCGGTCTGTGCCACCGCGCCGACGAGGTACGACCCTATCGCGCCGAGGGTCGGGGCCCGTACCGCATTACGGCCCGCCGCAAACGCGGAAGCCCGCCTCTTCCCCACCGGTGACGGCGGGGGAAGGGGCGGGCCGGAACGCTGCGGAGGTACGCCTGATCAGCGGGCGTAGTACTCGACGACCAGCTGCTCGTCGCAGATGACCGGGATCTCCTTGCGCTGCGGGTCGCGGTCCAGGCGGAACGCCAGGGCCTTCAGGTTGACCTGCAGGTAGCGCGGGGTCTCGCCGTCGGTGTCGTAGCCACCTTCGCGCGCGACCTGGAAGGGGACCTTCTCGCGGCTGCGCTCGCGGACCATCACGACGTCGTCGGGACGGACGCGGAAGGACGGCTTGTCGACCTTGCCGCCGTTGACCTCGATGTGGCCGTGGACGACCATCTGGCGGGCCTGGTAGATCGTGCGGGCGATGCCCGAACGCAGGACCAGGGCGTCGAGGCGGCGCTCCAGCTCGACGACGAGCGCTTCGCCCGTCTTGCCTTCGGCCTTCTTGGCGCGGTCGTAGGCGCGGGCCATCTGGCGCTCGCTGATGTCGTACTGGGCGCGCAGGCGCTGCTTCTCCAGCAGACGAACCTTGTAGTCCGAGTTCTGCTTGCGTCCGCGGCCGTGCTCGCCCGGCGGGTAGGGGCGGGCCTCGAAGTACTTGACCGCCTTGGGCGTCAGCGCGATACCGAGCGCGCGTGACTTCTTGACCTTGGGACGCGACTGGTTAGGCACGTTCTCCAGACCTCCATGTAGGTTAGGTTAGGCTCACCTTACTCAAAGGAGATCGCATGTCTCGCCCTGGGAACACCACGCGCATCACAGACAGCCTCGACAGCCCGCAGGAGGGGGTCGATTCGACGGAGGTCCGATCAGCTCATGGTCAGCCGCGTCCCAGCGGGCTTGAAATCGATCGGATGCCGTCAGCAGCCGAACGCACACGAACTCTCGTACAGAGTACATGCTCGGCGGTACTGGTCATTCCCGGTCTGGACGGGGCCGACCCGTACCAGCTGATGCCCGACGCCCGCACCGTGGGCGACGACGGCGAGGTGCTCATGGTCTTCGCCGCGGACTCCCCGGCGGCGCGGGCGGCCACCCACGCGCAGGACGACGAGCTGATCGCGGTCCTGGAACTCACCGACGTGGCACCGGTCTCCGTACCCCACCGGATCCGGGGCCGGGCCTGGCTCTCCGGCTGGCTGACGCGCGTACCGGACCAGGAGACGGAACCGGGGCGGACGGTCCTGCGGCTGGAGGTCGGGGAGGCGAGCGTGGACGACCTCTGGGGTGCGGAGGCCGTCGAGGCCGAGGACTTCGTGGCGGCCGCCGCCGATCCGCTGGTCGAGCACGAGGCGGAACTGCTCCAGCACCTGCACGCGGCCCACGGGGCGGAGGTCCAGGGGCTGCGCGGGCTCCTCGGCGTGCGGGCCGAGGGCCTTTCCGGCGCCGGGACCGCGGCCGTACCGGTCGGGCTCGACCGCTTCGGGCTGCGCGTGCGCTTCACCGGCGTCCAGTGCTTCGACGCCCGCTTCGACTTCCCCGAGCCGGTACGGGACGTCCGCGGCCTGCGGCGGGCCATGCACACGCTGTTCGAGGCGGCGGCCTCCGCGCCCTCGGGCGACTGAGAGGCGGACCGGGCCGGCCGGCCCGGCTCAGGAGCCGTCCCCGCGCAGCCGCTCGCGGACCTTGTCGACCACGTCCGCGTACCGCGCCTCGGCGCCGTACCGCGTCGGTGTGTAGTACCGCCGGCCCGCGACCGACTCCGGCGCGTACTGCTGGGCGGCGATCCCGCCCGGTACGTCGTGCGGATACACGTACCCCTGGGCGTGGCCGAGCTTGGCCGCGCCCTTGTAGTGGCCGTCCCGCAGATGGGCCGGGACCTGGCCGGTCAGTCCCTTCCGTACGTCCTCCAGGGCGCCTCCGATCGCCAGCGTCGCCGCGTTCGACTTCGGGGCGAGGGCCAGGGCGATCGTGGCGTGGCCGAGGGTGAGCGCGGCCTCCGGGAAGCCGATCATGGCGACGGCCTGGGCGGCGGCGACCGCCAGCGGCAGCGCCGACGGATCCGCGAGGCCGATGTCCTCGCTCGCCGAGATCATGAGGCGGCGGGCGATGAACCGGGGGTCCTCCCCCGCGTCGATCATCCGCGCCAGGTAGTGCAGCGCCGCGTCCACGTCGGAGCCCCGGATGGACTTGATCAGCGCGCTCGCGACGTCGTAGTGCTGGTCACCGTCCCGGTCGTACATCACCGCCGCGCGGTCGACCGTCTCCTCCACCGTCCCGAGGGAGATCTCCTCCTCCCCCTTGGCGAGGGCGGCCCCGGCCGCCGCCTCCAGCGCGGTCAGCGCGCGCCGCGCGTCCCCGCCCGCGATCCGCAGCAGATGGGCCTCGGAGTCGTCGGGGAGGGTGAGCGCGCCGCCGAGGCCCCGCTCCTCCGTCAGCGCCCGGCGCAGCAGGCTGCGCAGGTCGTCGTCGGTGAGCGGCTCCAGGGTCAGCAGCAGGGAGCGGGAGAGCAGCGGGGAATTGATCGAGAAGTGCGGATTCTCGGTGGTCGCGGCGATGAGCGTCACCCAGCGGTTCTCGACCGCGGGCAGCAGGGAGTCCTGCTGGGCCTTGCTGAACCGGTGGATCTCGTCCAGGAAGAGGACGGTCTCCTTGCCGTAGCCCCCGGAGGCGCGGCGGGCGCCGTCGATGACGGTCCGCACCTCCTTGACGCCGGCGGTGATGGCGGAGAGCTCCACGAAGCGTTTGTTCGTCGCCTTGGAGACCACGTACGCGAGGGTCGTCTTGCCCGTGCCGGGCGGGCCCCAGAGGATCACGGACGAGGGGCCGGCGGGTCCGCCGCCCGCTTCGCCGACGAGCCGGCGCAGCGGCGACCCCTGCTTCAGGAGATGCCGCTGTCCGACGACCTCGTCCACGACGCGCGGGCGCATCCGGACGGCCAGGGGACTGCTGGACGGGTCCTTCTCCTGGCGTTCTTCGGCGGCTGCGGTAAAGAGGTCTGGCTCCACATCTGAAGCCTATGCCAGCCCACCGACAGTCCGGCCCGCGCGCGGGCGGGGGCCCGGACCGCCCGGTCTCAGCCGGTCCAGAAGTCCCACCAGCGGATCAGGATGAGCACCCCGATGAGCCCGATGTGCAGGGCCGGCAGGACCCAGGTGAACTCGCTCAGCAGCTTCCGCAGGCCGGCGGGCGCGGGGATGATCCCGTGGCGGAGGTTGTGGGAGGTCACGTACCAGAACATGACGATCGTGCCGACCCAGGCCAGGCAGCACCACAGGCACAGGGAGTTGATGTTGTAGAGCGACTGGTACTGGAGCCAGGTGCAGAACCCGACGCCGAACAACGTGCCCGCGTTCAGCCCCAGCCAGAACCAGCGGCGGTAGCGCGCCCCCGCGAGCAGCGCGAGACCGATCCCCATCACCACGGGATAGGTCGCGAGCCCCAGCATCGGGTTCGGGAACCCGAAGGCCGACGCCTGGGCGCTCTTCATGATGTTCCCGCAGGACACCACCGGGTTGAGGCTGCACCCCGGGGTGAAGTTCGGGTCCTCCAGGAGCTTGAACTTGTCGAGCGTGATCACCCACGCCGCCAGCAGCCCCATCGCGCCGGTGACGACCAGCATCACCGCGAACGCCCGGCTCGCACCGATCGCGCCCGGGGCGCCGCCGCCTTCCTCGCGGTCCGAGGAGACGTCGTCAAGCGTTGCACTGGTCATGTCGATGATCCGTCGCTGTGTGGCCGGAGCCGGTGGGGTGGGCAGGCCCATTGTGCCGTACGCGCCCCTATCTCCACCGTTCGGTGGAGATAAGGACCCGTGTACGGGGGTTCAGCCGAGCCGGCTCCCGATCTCCGTGACCAGCGCGTCGAGGGCGACCGGGCTCTGCTCGCCGGACTCCATGTCCTTGAGCTGGGCGACGCCCTCGGCGAGGTCGCGCTCCCCGGCGACAATGGTGAACCGCGCCCCCGACCGGTTGGCGTTCTTCATGTGGCCCTTGAGGCCGCGCTCGCCGTACGAGAAGTCCGCGGCGATCCCCGCCTTGCGCAGCGCGGTGACCACGCCGAAGAGCAGGCGCCGCGCCTCCTCGCCGAGCGCGACCGCGTACACGGTCACCGGGGCGGGCAGGGCGAGCGTGATGCCCTCCGCCTCCAGCGCGAGCACCGTACGGTCGACGCCGAGCGCCCAGCCGACGGACGGCAGCGCGGGGCCGCCGATCATCTCGGACAGCCCGTCGTAGCGGCCGCCGCCGCCCACCGCGGACTGCGCGCCGAGCCCGTCGTGGACGAACTCGAAGGTCGTCCGGGTGTAGTAGTCGAGCCCCCGGACGAGGCGGTCGTCGTCCTCGTACCCGACTCCCGCCGCGGCCAGCAGCGCGCGGACCTCCTCGTGGTACGCCCGGCAGGCGTCGCACAGGTAGTCGCGGAGCAGGGGCGCGTCGACGAGTTGCTTCCGTACCTCGGCGCGCTTGTCGTCGAGGACCCGCAGCGGGTTGATGTCGATCCGGCGGCGCGTCTCCTCGTCCAGGTCGAGGCCGCGCAGGAAGCCCTGGAGGGCTTCGCGGTAGACCGGCCTGCACTCCTTGTCGCCCAGGGAGTTGAGGAGGATGCGGAAGTCCCGCAGGCCGAGCGAGCGGTACGCCTGGTCGGCCAGGATGATCAACTCCGCGTCGAGCGCGGGGTCCTCGGTGCCGATGGCCTCGGCCCCGACCTGGGAGAAGTGGCGGTAGCGGCCCTTCTGGGGGCGCTCGTAGCGGTAGTACGAGCCGCTGTACCAGAGCTTGACGGGCAGGTTCCCGGCCTTGTGGAGGTTGGCCTCCAGCGCGGCGCGCAGCACCGAGGCGGTGCCTTCGGGGCGCAGGGCCAGCTCGGAGCCGCCCTTGGTGGTGAGGGTGTACATCTCCTTCGTGACGATGTCGGTGGACTCACCGACACCGCGCGCGAAGAGCTCGACGTCCTCGAAGCCCGGCGTCTCGACATAGCCGTAGCCGGAAGTGCGGAGCGGGGCGGAGATGGCGTCCCGGACCGCGAGGTAGACCGCGGAGGCCGGGGGGAGGAGGTCGTAGGTCCCCTTGGGGGCCTGGAAGGTGCTCATGGGGTTCGCTGTTTCACATTCCTCGTCGCGGAGCGGCTTCCTGGCCGCGTCCGAGGCCGGCGGCCACGTCCCGCAGGTACGGGTTGGTGGCGCGCTCCCGGCCGATGGTCGTCTGGGGGCCGTGGCCCGAGAGCACCACGGTCGAGTCGTCGAGCGGCAGGCACACGCGGGCCAGCGATTCGAGCATCTCGTCGTGGTCGCCACCGGGCAGGTCGGTGCGTCCGACGGAGCCGGCGAACAGCAGATCACCCGAGAACAGCACCGGGGGGATGTCGGCCCCACCGGCGGCCTCGGGCAGTCCGAAGGTCACCGACCCCTTGGTATGGCCGGGCGCGTGCGCGACGGTGAAGTCCAGCCCCGCCAGGCGCAGCCGCGCGCCGTCGGTCAGCTCCCGTACGTCGGAGGGCTCGCCGATCGTGATGCCGTCCATCAGCGGCGTCCCGATCGAGCGGCCGAGGCCCTTGCCCGGGTCGCTCATCATGTACCGGTCGGAGGGGTGGATCCACGCGGGCACGTCGTGCGCGCCGCAGACGGGGACGACCGAGGCGACGTGGTCGATGTGGCCGTGGCTGAGGATGACGGCGACGGGCTTGAGCCCGTGCTTGCGTACGGTCTCCGCGACGCCCTCGGTGGCCTGGTGGCCGGGGTCGATGATCACGCACTCCTCGCCGGCGGCGGGGGCGACCAGGTAGCAGTTGGTCCCCCAGGCCCCGGCGGGGAACCCGGCAATGAGCACGATCGTCCTTAGAGGTCGGGAGCGGGCGGGATGTCGCCGATGTCCCCGAATCCCCGATGTGGACCCCGGGAAACGGCGGTACGGCGCTTCAGGTGCGGCGATGCGGTGGATCAGAGCCTACCGGCGCTGCTCATTCCACAGCTAACCCATATACCGTACGGGGCCAGGGCCAGGCGCCCTGAGCGGCACGAGATCCACACAGCGTCACCCAGCACCACGACCCAGCATCACGACGAACGAGGAGAAGACCCGGTGGCAGGGACCGATCAGCGGCGGCGGCAGCTCGCCCGGGAGAAGTTCGAGCGGCAGCAGCAGCGCAGGGTGGAGGCCCGTCAGAAGGCCAAGCGGCGCAATGTCATCATCGCGTCCGTGCTGGCCGTCGTGGTGGCCGCCGGCGGCGCCGCGTGGGCCGTGGGAGGCCTGTCGAACGACGACAACGACTCCAAGAGCGACACCGCGGCCCCGGCGACCACTCCCCCCGCGTCGCCCGAGCCGACCGAGGCCGCCTCCCCCGAGCCGAAGATCACGATCGACAAGACGGCCAAGTACGTGATGTCGCTCAAGACGAACGTGGGGGAGATCGCCGTCGCGATGGACGCCGCGAAGACGCCGAGCACGGTGAACTCGTTCAAGTCCCTGGCGGACAAGAAGTACTTCGACAACACGAAGTGCCACCGCCTGACCACACAGGGCATCTTCGTGCTCCAGTGCGGCGACCCCAAGGGCGACGGCACGGGCGGCCCCGGCTACACGATCCCGGACGAGAACCTCAAGTCCCTGGGCAAGCCGGCCGCCGACGGTTCGGTGACGTACAAGGCCGGGACGGTCGCGATGGCCAATACCGGCCAGCCGCACACCGGGGGCAGCCAGTTCTTCCTGGTGTACAAGGACACCAAACTGCCCCCCACCTACACCCCGTTCGGCACCCTGGACCCGGCGAGCCTGAAGATCGTCGACACCGTGGCCAAGGCGGGTGTCGAGGGCGCCACGGGCGACGGCGCCCCGAAGAAGGCCGTCACCGTCCAGAAGGCCACGGTCGACAAGCTGTGACCCTCTGAATTCGGCCGTGCGGAGTGCGGACAGCCGGCCTGCCGGTCGCCTAGATTGGCGGGGTGGAGGACGGGCGCGAGCCCGTCCCAGGAAACTGTGGACGATGCCCGGGGGCGAACTCCCCCGCAGGCATCAGGTGGAGGAGGCGCTGTGAGCAGCGACCCGTGGGGCCGTGTCGACGAGACCGGCACCGTGTACGTGCGTACGGCCGACGGCGAACAGGTCGTCGGATCCTGGCAGGCAGGCTCGCCGGATGAGGCCCTGGCCTATTTCGAGCGCAAGTACGAGGGCCTGGTTGTCGAGATCGGCCTCCTCGAACGGCGGGTGAAGACCACCGACCTGTCCGCGAAGGACGCGACGGCGGCCATCGACCATCTGCGCGGCCAGGTGGACGAGCACCACTCGGTCGGCGACCTGGACGCGCTGCGCAAGCGGCTCGACGCCCTGGTCGCGACGGTCGACACGCGCCGCGAGGAGCGCAAGGTACAGCGGGCGAAGCAGACCGACGAGGCCAAGGTGGCCAAGGAGGCGCTCGTCACGGAGGCCGAGGAGCTGGCGCAGAGCGACCAGTGGCGGTCGGCCGGCGAGCGGCTGCGGGCGCTCGTGGACATCTGGAAGGGCCTGCCCAGGCTCGACCGGAAGTCCGACGACGAGCTGTGGCACCGCTTCTCGCACGCGCGCTCGGCGTTCTCCAAGCGCCGCAAGGCGCACTTCGCGGCCCTCGACGCGCAGCGCGAGGACGCCCGGAAGGCGAAGGAGAAGCTGGTCGCCGAGGCGGAGGCGCTGTCCCGCTCCACCGAGTGGGGCGACACGGCCGCGCGCTACCGCGAGCTGATGACGGACTGGAAGGCGGCGGGCCGCGCCCAGCGCGAGGCCGAGGACGACCTGTGGAACCGTTTCCGCGGCGCCCAGGACGTCTTCTTCGCGGCGCGCGGTGAGGTCTTCGCCGAGCGCGACGCGGAGCAGACCGAGAACCTGAAGGTCAAGGAGGAGCTCGCCACCGAGGCCGAACGCCTGGTCCCGGTGAAGGATCTCAAGACCGCCAGGGCCGCTTTCCGCGCCCTCAACGAGCGCTGGGAGGCCGTGGGGCACGTGCCGCGCGACGCCCGGCCGAGGGTCGAGGGGCGGATGCAGGCGGTGGAGCGGGCTCTCCAGGAGTCCGAGGAGAACGAGTGGCGCCGTACGAACCCGGAGGCACGCGCGCGTGCCGCGGGTCTGACGGGTCAGCTCCAGGCCGCCGTCGACAAGCTGCGCGGGCAGATCGACACGGCGCGCGCCGCGGGCAACAACGCCAGGGCGGACAAGCTCGGCAAGGAGCTGGAGGGCCGGCAGGCGCTGCTGGACCAGGCGCTCAAGGGCCTCCAGGAGTTCGGCGGCTGACAACACAGCGCGCCGGATGACATCGGCATACGAAGAGGCTCCCCGGACATCGCGTCCGGGGAGCCTCTTCGTAGGGGCGGGTCCTCCAGCGGACGCCCGGGTTCTCCTGCGGACTACGGCCTGCGGGCCGACGTCACGCGGTACACGTCGTACACGCCCTCCACGCCCCGTACCGCCTTCAGGACGTGCCCGAGGTGCTTGGGGTCGCCCATCTCGAAGGTGAAGCGCGAGGTGGCCACCCGGTCGCGGGACGTCTGGACCGCCGCGGACAGGATGTTGACGTGCTGGTCGGACAGGACGCGGGTGACGTCCGACAGCAGCCGCGACCGGTCCAGCGCCTCGACCTGGATGGCGACCAGGAACACCGAGGACTGGGTCGGCGCCCACTCGACCTCGAGCATCCTTTCGGGCTGTTGCGAGAGCGAGTCCACGTTGACGCAGTCCGCGCGGTGCACCGAGACACCCGCGCCCCGGGTGACGAACCCGATGATCGGGTCGCCCGGGACCGGCGTACAGCAGCGGGCAAGCTTCACCCAGACGTCGTCCACGCCCTTGACGACCACACCGGGGTCGGCGCTGGAGCGGCGCTTGCCGCGGCCGTGCGACGGCGGGGCCGTCTCGGCGATGTCCTCGTTGGCCGCCTCCTCGCCGCCGAGCGCCTGCACGAGCTTCTGGACGACGCTCTGCGCCGTCACATGGCCCTCGCCGATCGCCGCGTACAGCGACGAGATGTCGGGGTAGCGCATCTCGTGCGCGAGGGTGACCAGCGAGTCGCCGGTGAGGATCCGCTGGATCGGCAGGTTCTGCTTGCGCATCGCCTTGGCGATGGCGTCCTTGCCCTGCTCGATGGCCTCGTCGCGGCGCTCCTTGGAGAACCAGCCGCGGATCTTGTTCCTGGCCCGCGGCGACTTGACGAAGCCCAACCAGTCGCGGGACGGGCCCGCGCCGGCGGCCTTGGAGGTGAAGACCTCGACCAGGTCACCGTTGTCGAGGGTCGATTCGAGCGGTACGAGCCGCCCGTTGACCCGCGCCCCTATGGTGCGGTGCCCGACCTCCGTGTGGACGGCGTACGCGAAGTCGACGGGGGTGGCCCCGGCCGGCAGCGCTATGACGTCGCCCTTGGGCGTGAAGACGAAGACCTCGTTGCGCGACAGGTCGAAGCGCAGGGACTCGAGGAACTCGCTGGGGTCCTCGGTCTCCTTCTGCCAGTCCAGGAGCTGGCGCAGCCACGCCATGTCGTTGACGGTGTCCTGGCCGCCGACCTTGCTGGTGGACCGGGGCACGTCCGTGCGGACCTTGGAGGCGCCCGCGACGGCCTCCTGCTTGTACTTCCAGTGCGCGGCGATGCCGTACTCGGCGCGGCGGTGCATGTCGAACGTACGGATCTGGAGCTCGACGGGCTTGCCGTTGGGGCCGATGACCGTCGTGTGCAGCGACTGGTACATGTTGAACTTGGGCATCGCGATGTAGTCCTTGAACCGTCCGGGAACCGGGTTCCACCGGGCGTGAACGGTGCCGAGCGCCGCGTAGCAGTCACGGACGGTGTCGACGAGGACACGGATGCCGACCAGGTCGTAGATCTCCGCGAAGTCACGGCCGCGGACGATCATCTTCTGGTAGACGCTGTAGTAGTGCTTCGGCCGACCGGTGACGGTGGCCTTGATCCGGGCCGCCCGCAGGTCCGACTGCACCTCGTCGGTCACTATGGCGAGGTACTCGTCCCGCTTGGGGGCGCGCTCGGCGACGAGCCGCACGATCTCGTCGTACATCTTGGGGTAGAGGATCGCGAAGGCGAGGTCCTCCAGCTCCCACTTGATGGTGTTCATGCCCAGGCGGTGGGCGAGCGGCGCGTAGATCTCCAGCGTCTCGCGGGCCTTCTTCTCCTGCTTCTCCCGCTTGAGGTACCGCATGGTGCGCATGTTGTGCAGCCGGTCGGCGAGCTTGATGACCAGGACGCGCGGGTCCTTGGCCATGGCGACGACCATCTTGCGTACGGTCTCGGCCTGCGCGGCCTCGCCGAACTTGACGCGGTCCAGCTTGGTCACGCCGTCCACCAGCAGCGCGACCTGGTCGCCGAAGTCACGGCGCAGGGTGTCCAGGCCGTACTCGGTGTCCTCGACCGTGTCGTGGAGCAGGCCGGCCATCAGGGTGGCGGGGTCCATGCCCAGCTCGGCGAGGATCGTCGTCACGGCGAGGGGGTGCGTGATGTACGGGTCGCCGCTCTTGCGCTTCTGGCCGCGGTGCCAGCGCTCGGCGACCTGGTAGGCGTTCTCGATCTGGCGGAGCGTGGCGGTCTCGATCTTCGGGTCGTTGCCGCGCACGGTCCGCAGCAGCGGCTCCAGGACCGGGTTGTACGTGGACGAGCGCTGCACGCCCAGCCGGGCGAGCCTGGCCCGTACCCGGTTGGAGGACCCGCCGGTGCGGGGCGGGGTCGCGGGCGCCGGCTTGGGGGCGGTGACCGGGGTGGGCGGCAGCTCGGGCGCGGGCTTCGCGGCCGCCGGCTCCACGGGCGCGGGAGTGCCCGGCGCGGGGCGGCCGGCGTCCGCCGCCTTCCGCGCGGGGGTGTCGGCCGCCGCCTTGTCCTGGGGCGCGACCGGGCGCGCCGCGGCCTGGGCGGCGTGCTGCTCGGGCGTCGCGGCGGCCAGTGGCTGTGCCTCTTCTGGCAAGAGCGCTCCTCGTGCGGATCCGGGACCCCCGGACAGGGCCGGAAGCTCCATGGTATCGACCTCGGGCGCCCCTCTCGCCCCGGGACCGAAGGGTTTACGAAACGCGGGACGGGCACCCGCTTGTTCCCGGGTGCCCGTCCGTGTGCGTTTCGTGCGTGTTCCGTGCGGTGGATCCGTGCGGCGCTCAGAACGTGAGCAGTGCCTCCAGCGGGGCGCCGCGCAGGACCGGCTCCAGCCGGGCCCGGCCGTCCAGGAAGCCCAGCTCCAGCAGGACCGCCACCCCGACGACCTCGGCGCCGGCCCGCCGGACCAGCTCCACGGAGGCCTCGGCCGTGCCACCGGTGGCGAGGACGTCGTCGATGACGATGACGCGGTCCCCCTCCCCCAGGTCCTCGGCGTGGACCTCCATCTCGGCGGTGCCGTACTCCAGCTCGTAGGACTGCGACAGGGTCGCGCCCGGGAGCTTGCCCGCCTTGCGTACGGGGATGAAGCCAAGGCCCGCCCGGACCGCGACCGGCGCGGCCAGGATGAACCCGCGGGCCTCCAGTCCGACGACCTTCGTCGCGCCGTACGCGCCGCACAGGTCGGCGAGCGCGTCCGTCAGCGCCGTGAACGCCTTCGGGTCCGCCAGCAGCGGGGTGATGTCCTTGAAGACGATCCCGGGCTTCGGGTGGTCGGCGACATCACGGATCCGGCTGAGGAGCAGGTCCCGGGTACTGGCGTCGGTCATCGACGCCGTCCCGAGGGGCGGCCGCGGCCGCCCCGTGCGCCGCGCGGCCCGGCGACGGCGGCGGCGGTCGCGACCCCACCGGGGACGTCCTCCGCCTCGTCGTCGTACCGCACGTCCGTGTCCTCGGCACCCTCGGCCGGCTCGCCCTTGGCGGCGGCCGCGGCGCGCTTGGCGAGCACCCGCTTCTTCAGGGCCTTCATCTGCGGGTCGCGTTCCTTGAGGTCGGCGACGAGCGGCGTGGCGATGAAGATCGAGGAGTACGCGCCGGCGGCGAGGCCGACGAACAGCGAGAGCGAGATGTCGTTCAGCATGCCGGCGCCCAGGACCCCGCCACCGATGAAGAGCAGGCCGGCGACCGGGAGCAGCGCGACCACGGTGGTGTTGATGGAGCGGACCAGGGTCCCGTTGATGGACCGGTTGGCGACCTCGCTGTAGTACCAGCGCGTCTGCTTGGTGATGCCCTTCGACCCCTCCTTGAGGCTGTCGAAGACGACCACGGTGTCGTACAGGGAGTAACCGAGGATGGTCAGCAGACCGATCACGGTGCCCGGCGTGACCTCGAAGCCCACCAGGGCGTAGACCCCGACGGTGATGGTGAGGTCGTGGATCAGGGCGATGAGGGCGGCGACGGCCATCCGCCACTCGAAGGCGATGGCGAGATAGATCACCACCAGCACCATGAAGACCGCCAGGCCCGTCCAGGCCTTGTTGGCGATCGTCTCGCCCCAGCTGGGACCGACGATGTCGGCGGCGATCTTGTTCTCGTCGACGCTCAGGTCCTTCGCGAGCTGCGTCTTGACCTTGTCGGCCTGCGCCTGGCTCAGCTCGGTGACCTGGATCCGGAGGGTCCCGTTGCCGAGCTTCTGGACGATCGCGTCGTGTCCGGCCGCCGCCTGGGCGTCCGTCTGGGCCTGGGCGACGGAGATGCTCGTCTTCGGGGTGGTGAAGACGGCACCGCCCTTGAACTCGATGCCCATGTTGAGGCCCTGCACCGCCAGGCCGAGGATGGCCGTGATGGTGATCAGGATCGAGAGCCCGTACCAGACCTTCCGCTTGCCGATGAAGTCGTAACCGACCTCACCGCGGTACAGCCGGGCGCCGAGTGCGCCGAGTCGCGACATCTCACGCCTCCTTTGAGTCGGTCGGGGCGGCGCTCACGCGGGAGCGGCGCTGCGGTGGCTCGGGCGGGTCTTCTTCCAGGAGGTTGGGTCGCGAACGGCGCAGCGGCGGCTTGGCACCGAGCCGCTTCGGGTCCAGGCCGGACCAGCTGTGTCCCTCGGAGAAGAACTTCTTGCGGGCCATGAGCGTCATCACGGGCTTGGTGAAGAAGAACACCACGACCACGTCGAGGACGGTGGTCAGACCGAGGGTGAACGCGAAGCCCTGGACCTTGCCGACCGTGACGACGAACAGCACGGCGGCGGCGAGGAACGACACGAAGTCGGAGACCAGGATGGTGCGCCGGGCGCGCGGCCAGGCGCGCTCGACGGCGGGACGCAGCGTGCGGCCCTCCCGGATCTCGTCACGGACTCTCTCGAAGTACACGATGAACGAGTCCGCGGTGATACCGATCGCAACGATCGCACCACACACCGCGGGGAGGTTCAGGGCGAAGCCGATGCCCGGGCCGAGGAGCGACATGATCGTGTACGTCATGATCGCGGAGGCACCGAGGCTGAGGATCGCGATCAGCGACAGGCCTCGGTAGTAGGCCACCAGGTAGATGATGACCAGGGCCAGGCCGATGGCACCGGCGATGAGGCCGGCGTGCAGCTGCTCACCGCCGAGCGCGGCGGTGACCGTGGTGGTGCTCGCCACGTCGAACGACAGCGGGAGCGCGCCGAAGGACAGGATGTTGCCCAGGTTCTGCGCGGACGCCTGGTCGAAGCTGCCGGAGATCTCGGCGCTGGCGCCGAGGGTCTGGGCCACCGAGGGCGCCGAGACGACGTTGCCGTCGAGCACGATCGCGAACTGGTTCATCGGGGGCTGCTGCTGCGAGAGCTTCCCGGTGATGGCCTGGAACTTCTTCGTACCGCCGCTGGTGAAGTCCATCTGGACGATCCACATGCCGCGCTGCTGGTCGAGCACGCCCTTCGCCTTGGAGACGTCGGTGCCGTCCAGCTCGGCCGGGCCGAGGATGTACTTGTCCCAGTTCTTGCCGGTGGTGTCCTGGCCGCAGGCGACGATCGTGTCCTTGGGACCGCTGCTCTGGTTGACCGTCGTACGGGACGCCTCGTCGCGGCAGTCGAGCGCCGTGAACTTCTTCTCCAGGGCGGCGGTGGCCGGGTCCGGGGGCGGCGGGGGTGTCGTGGCCGACGGGTCGGGGGTCGCCGAGCCGGCGGGCGCGTCACTGGCACCCGGGGTGGGCGTGGGGGTCGGCGCCTTCTTGAGGGCGTCCGTGACCGCGCGGCCCTGGGTGGTGCTGGACGGGCTGGGCTTCGAGGACGCCGAGCTGTCCGCCTGGGGCTTGCCGCTCGCCGAGGGCTTCGCGGAGCCGCTCGGTGAGGTGCTCGGCGCGGGCTCCGGTGCCGTGGGCGTACCGGGCGCGTAGGTCAGCACCGGCCGGAAGAAGAGCTGGGCCGTCGTACCGACCTGGTCCTGGGCCTGCTTGCTGTTCGTACCCTTGGGGATGTTGACAATGATGTTCTTGTCACCCTGGGTCTGAACCTCGGCCTCGGAGACACCCAGACCATTGACGCGGCGGTCGATGATGTTGACCGCGGTGTCCATGTTGGTCTTGTTGATCGCGTTCGGCTTGCCCGGCGTGTTCTTCGCCTGGAGCGTGATGCTCGTGCCGCCCGCGAGGTCGATCCCCAGGCGTGGCGTGACATGACCGGACCAGAACATGCCGCCGGTGAGGGCGACCATGGCAATCAGGAACAGGGCCAGGGTGCGCCCCGGCCTGCCTGGGGACCCTGCCTGCCTTCGGCCCTTATTAGGTGCTGCCACCTTCTCGTTTCTCCCTGTCCAACCGCCCCGCGCCGGGTGTGCGCCGGGGCGGCCACGAAGTGATGTGGGGACCTGCCCCCGCAGAACACAGCACGGAACGCACGCCGAAGAGGACCGCGGAGCGGCCCTCGGTCACGGACCGACTACTTCGCGTCCGCTTCGCCGTCGGCCTTGCCGTCCTTCGCGTCGGCCGCCTTGACGGCGTCGGCCGGCGCGGGCTCCTCCTTGTCGGCCTCGGCCGCGTCGGTGTCGTCGGCCTCGGGACGCTTGCCCAGGTCGATCTTGGCGACGGACTCGTCGGCGTCGCCGTCGATGAGCGACGACGCGTCGTCGGGAACGACGGTGTCGTCGGACGTCAGGTCGTCGCCGTGCACGATCCGGTTGTACTCGTCGTCGTCCAGCACAGCGCCGATGGCGTTCTTGGCGTACACGGCGTGGACGCCGGGAGCGACCTCGAGAACGACCATGTCCTCGTGCACCTCCTTCACCGTGGCGTACATGCCGCCGATCGTCCGGACGCCGGTGCCGGGCTGCATGTCGCTGCGCATCTGCGCGGCGGCCTGCTGCTTCTTCTTGGCGGACCGGGTCATCAGGAACATGGCCCCGATGAGCACGATGAAGGGGAGAAGGGTCACTGGACTCACGGGAGGGAACTTCCTTCGCACGACCGCGCTGGAGAACGGCCTCATATACGGGGGTGGGCATGCCGACCTGGAAGGGCGGCATCGGCGGAGTCTAAGCGAGTCCGCGTCGTTGGAACAACGCCCAGCATCGCACCCTGGTTCCGTCCCGGTCGAGCGTGCTGCGCCTCACGCCCCGAACAAACCTTGTTGTCCCGCTGTGCCCGGGGCCTGCTGCGGCGGTACGAGCCCGAGGTGCGCCCAGGCCGCGGGGGTGGCGACGCGGCCCCGGGGCGTACGGGCCAGCAGGCCTTCCCGGACGAGGAACGGCTCGGCGACCTCCTCCACCGTCTCCCGCTCCTCCCCCACGGCCACCGCGAGGGTCGACAGGCCCACGGGGCCGCCGCCGAACAGCTTGAGGAGGGCCCGCAGGACGGCCCGGTCGAGGCGGTCGAGACCGCGGGCGTCGACCTCGTACACCGCCAGGGCGACCTGGGCGATCTCGCGGTTGATCACTCCGTCGGCCTTGACCTGGGCGTAGTCCCGCACGCGGCGCAGCAGGCGGTTGGCGATACGGGGCGTGCCGCGCGAGCGGCCGGCGATCTCGGCGGCGCCCTCCGCGTCGATCTCCAGGTCGAGGAGCTGGGCCGAACGGTGGAGGACGCGCTCCAGCTCGGCGCTCTCGTAGAACTCCATGTGGCCGGTGAAGCCGAACCGGTCCCGCAGCGGGGGCGGCAGCAGCCCGGCCCGGGTGGTGGCGCCGACGAGGGTGAACGGTGGCAGTTCCAGCGGGATGGCGGTGGCGCCGGGGCCCTTGCCGACGATGACGTCGACCCGGAAGTCCTCCATCGCCATGTAGAGCATCTCCTCGGCGGGCCGGGACATGCGGTGGATCTCGTCGAGGAAGAGGACCTCGCCCTCCTGGAGGGAGGAGAGGATCGCGGCGAGGTCGCCCGCGTGCTGGATGGCGGGGCCCGAGGTGATGCGGATCGGGGCGTTCATCTCCGCCGCGATGATCATGGAGAGGGTGGTCTTGCCGAGGCCGGGCGCGCCGGAGAGCAGCACGTGGTCGGCGGTGGCGCCGCGGGCGAGCGCGGCCTTGAGCACCAGGTCGAGCTGCTCGCGGACCCGTTCCTGGCCCACGAACTCGTCCAGCGACTTGGGGCGCAGGGCCGCCTCGACGGCCTGGTCCTCCCCGTCCGCGGAGGGGGCTACGAGCCGGTCGTCCCTGTCGTCCTCGTCGTGGGGCGTCCGTGTGTCGGCGCCGGTGTCGTCCCAGTTCACTCTGTCCCGCCGATGCTCACTCTGTCTCACCGTCGTTCACTCGGTCTCAGCGTCCACTCTGTCCCGCCGGGCCGGCCCGGCGGGGTCGTTCCGCGCGGGGCACCCGCCCCGGCGCCGCTCAGCGGGTCCTGTTCAGGCTCTGGAGCGCGGCGCGCAGCAGCTGCGGCACGGGTGGCTGCAGCCCTTCCGCGACGGCGGCCTCGGCCTGCGGGGTGACGAGCGCGACGGCCTCGTCGGCCTCGCGGGTGGCGTACCCGAGGCCGAGCAGCGCGGCGTGCAGCTGGTCGCTCCAGGAGGCGGGGAGCGTGGCGCCGACGCCCTGGGCGCGGGCGGGGCCGACGGGTGCGCCGAGCCGGTCCTTGAGCTCCAGCAGCAGCTTCTGGGCGCCGCGCTTGCCGATGCCGGGGACGGCCGTCAGGGTCTTCTCGTCGCCGTTGGCCACCGCGATCCGCAGGGTGTCCGGGCTGTGGACGGCGAGCATGGCCTGGGCGAGGCGCGGGCCCACGCCGCTGGCGGTCTGGAGCAGCTCGAACACCTGGCGCTCGTCGTCGTCCGCGAAGCCGTACAGCGTGAGCGAGTCCTCGCGGACGACCAGGGACGTGGCGAGCTTGGCGTCCTCGCCGATCCGGAGCCTGGCGAGGGTGCCGGGGGTGCACTGGACGGCCATGCCGATGCCGCCGACCTCGATGACGGCGGTGGTCGGGGCGAGCGCGGCGACCGGGCCGCTCACGAAGGCGATCATCGGGGGACCTTCCGTACGGGTGCGGTGGCGGGGATGCGGGAGGGGCGGGCCGCGGCGTGGGCCTGCTGGAGGCGGTTCAGGGCGGGGGCCCGCCAGATGTGGCAGATGGCGAGCGCGAGGGCGTCGGCCGCGTCGGCCGGCTTGGGCGGGGCGGCCAGCCGCAGCAGCCGGGTGACCATCGCGCCGACCTGGGCCTTGTCGGCGCGGCCGCTGCCGGTGACGGCGGCCTTGACCTCGCTGGGGGTGTGCAGCGCCACGGGGATGCCGCGCCGTGAGGCGCAGAGCATGGCGACCGCGCTGGCCTGGGCCGTACCCATGACCGTGCGGACGTTGTGCTGGGCGAACACCCGCTCCACCGCGACCAGTTCGGGCTTGTGCTCGTCGAGCCAGGCTTCGATGCCCTGCTCGATGGCGACCAGCCGCATCCCGATCTCGGCGTCCGCCGGGGTCCGCACGACCCCGACACCGAGCATCGTCAGCGGACGGCCCGCGACGCCCTCGACCACGCCGATACCGCACCGGGTCAGCCCCGGGTCGACCCCCAGCACCCGCATCGCGCCCCCTCCCGCTCTCCGTGCCCGCATACCCGTTGTCCGCGTTCGACCTCGCTGGTCAGCACAGTATCGGTCACCACCGACAACGAGACGGACCGACGGAGCGTCGCCCCGTCGGTCCGTCAGGTGAAGCCGTGTCAGCGGCGGGCGCTCAGGCGTCCACCTTCTCCATCACTTCGTCCGAGACGTCGAAGTTGGCGAAGACGTTCTGCACGTCGTCGCTCTCCTCCAGCGCGTCGATCAGCTTGAAGATCTTGCGCGCGCCCTCCTCGTCCAGGTCGACCTGCATGGTCGGGACGAAGCTGGCGTCGGCGGAGTCGTAGTCGATGCCCGCTTCCTGGAGGGACGTACGGACCGCGACCAGGTCGGTGGCCTCGCTGAGCACCTCGAAGGTCTCACCCAGGTCGTTGACCTCCTCGGCGCCCGCGTCGAGCACGGCACCCAGGACGTCGTCCTCGCCCAGCTCGCCCTTGGGGACGATCACCACGCCCTTGCGGTGGAAGAGGTACGAGACGGAACCGGGATCGGCCATCGAACCGCCGTTACGGGTCATGGCGACCCGGACGTCGGAGGCCGCGCGGTTGCGATTGTCGGTGAGGCACTCGATGAGCACCGCGACCCCGTTCGGGCCGTACCCCTCGTACATGATCGTCTCGTAGTCGGCGCCACCGGCCTCCAGGCCGGCGCCGCGCTTGACCGCCGAGTCGATGTTCTTGTTCGGCACCGAGCTCTTCTTCGCCTTCTGGATGGCGTCGAACAGCGTCGGGTTGCCGTCGATGTCGGCGCCGCCACTGCGGGCCGCGACCTCGATGTTCTTGATCAGCTTCGCGAAGAGCTTGCCGCGCTTGGCATCGATCACGGCCTTCTTGTGCTTCGTCGTAGCCCATTTAGAGTGGCCGGACATCTGCCTGTCTCCTTCGCGTAACCCATCCTGCTCCGTTCGGCAGCGATCCTACCGGCCCACCGTCACCGTGCGGAGCGCACCATGTCGGAGAAGAAGCGGTGCAGGCGGTGGTCGCCGGTCAGTTCGGGGTGGAACGACGTCGCGAGGGCCGTGCCCTGCCGGACGGCGACCACATGGCCCCCGTACTCCGCCAGCACCTCGACCTCGGCGCCGACCGACTCGACCCAGGGCGCCCGGATGAACACACCCTCCACGGGGCCGCCCTCGACCCCCGTGACGTCCACGGCCGCCTCGAACGACTCGTTCTGCCGCCCGAAGGCGTTCCTGCGCACGATCATGTCGATCCCGCCGAGCGTCTCCTGCCCCGACCGGGGGTCCAGGATCTTGTCGGCCAGCAGGATCATCCCGGCGCACGTGCCGTACACGGGCATCCCGGCCGCGATCCGCTCCCGGAGCGGCTCCAGCATCCCGAACAGCACCGCCAGCTTGGACATCGTCGTCGACTCGCCGCCCGGGATCACCAGGCCCTCGACCCCGGCCAGTTCCTCGGGGCGCCGCACGGTCCTGGCCGCGGCGCCCGCCGCGGCCAGGGCGGCCAGATGCTCCCTGACGTCGCCCTGGAGGGCGAGTACCCCGACCACCGGGGCCACAGGAGTGCTCATGGGTGCTTACCAGCCACGCTTCGCGTAGTGCTCGGACTCGGGGAGGGTGTCGATGTTGATCCCGACCATGGCCTCGCCCAGGTTCCTGGACGCGTCCGCGATGATCTTCGGGTCGTCGTAGAAGGTGGTCGCCTTCACGATCGCGGCCGCCCGCTTGGCGGGGTCGCCGGACTTGAAGATGCCCGAACCGACGAACACGCCCTCGGCGCCCAGCTGACGCATCAGCGCCGCGTCCGCCGGGGTGGCCACCCCGCCCGCCGAGAAGAGGACCACGGGCAGCTTGCCGAGCGCGGCGACCTCCTTGACGATCTCGTACGGCGCGCGCAGCTCCTTCGCGGCGGCGTACAGCTCGTTGGAGTCGAAGCCGCGGAGCTTGGCGATCTCGTTCTTGATCTGGCGCAGGTGGCGGACCGCCTCGACGACGTTGCCGGTACCGGCCTCGCCCTTGGAGCGGATCATCGCCGCGCCCTCGGCGATCCGGCGCAGGGCCTCACCCAGGTTGGTGGCGCCGCAGACGAAGGGCGTGGTGAAGGCCCACTTGTCGGAGTGGTTGACCTCGTCGGCCGGGGTCAGGACCTCGGACTCGTCGATGTAGTCGACGCCGAGGGACTGGAGGACCTGCGCCTCCACGATGTGGCCGATCCGGGACTTGGCCATGACCGGGATCGAGACGGCCTCGATGATGCCCTCGATCATGTCCGGGTCGGACATGCGCGCCACGCCGCCGTGCTTGCGGATGTCGGCGGGAACCCGCTCCAGCGCCATCACGGCCACCGCGCCGGCGTCCTCGGCGATCTTGGCCTGCTCGGGCGTGACCACATCCATGATCACACCGCCCTTGAGCTGCTCGGCCATGCCGCGCTTGACGCGAGCGGTACCGGTCTCGGGGGACTGGGGAGAAGTGGACACGGAAGCGACCTCACTGGCTGGAACGGGAACGGTGGACGGACGTCTCCTTGAGGAAACGCCCGGTGAGCGGTCCACAGCAAGAGCCAATGCGGTGCCGGTGGATCCTTCTCAGCCGCTGCCCGGGCGGTCGGCCAGGGCCACCGGGGGCTCGTCGTCCATCTCGAAGGCGAGGGGGAACGGCGCGTGCCCGGCCAGCCGGAACCAGCGGACCTTGCGGTGGCGGCGCAGGGCGCGGGCGGCCCGTACCGCGTCGTTGTGGAACCGCCGCGCCATCGGTACGCGCCGCACCGCCGCCGCGAGCTCGCCGGCGGCGTCCTCGCCGCCCGGGGCGGCCCGTACCGCCTCGACCTGCTCGGTCTCGCCGAACACCGCGCGCAGCGCCTGGCTCAACTCGCTCTCCGCGACCTCACGTTGCTCCTCCTCGGCCTGCCGGGCCGCGTGGGCCGCCTGGTACAGCACGATGGACGCGGCGGGATCGAGGACGCCGGAGGTGGCCAGCTCCTGGGTGACCGAGGCGCGGCGCAGGAGCTGGGCGTCGAGGGCGGCGCGGGCGGCGTCGATCCGCGCGTGCAGGCGGTCGAGGCGGCCGGCGGTCCAGCTGAGGTAGAGCCCGATCGCGACGACGGCGACGGCGATCCATACGAGGGTTGGGGTCACGGGCGGCAAGGCTACCGGCCCTGTGGGGCGGGGGGTCGGGGGCTTGGCCTGGTGGCCCTGTGAGGAGGGCGTGCGGGTGCGTGGGGGTGGGCGTTGCCTGCGGCGCAGTTCCCCTACCCGCCCCTTCCCGAGACCGGGGCGCTGCCCCGGGCCCCGGTGTCCTCAATCGCCGGACGGGCTTGGTTTCGCGGGCTTGGTCTCGCTCGACTCGTCAGTCCTTCGGGGTGCCCAGGCCGAATCTTGCCCTCAGGCCCGTCGTCCGTTCGTCCGTCGCCACCGAGGCCGCGCCGTCCGTCACCGTCTCGTACACCGCCAGGATGTCCGCGCCCACGGTCGACCAGTCGAAGCGGCGCACGTGCGCGCTGCCGCGTTCGCGGAGGCGGTCGCGGCGGGCCGGGTCGCCCAGGAGGCGGACCGCCGACGCCGCCAGGGCGTCCGCGTCCTCGTTGCGGAACAGCTCGCCCGCCGCCCCCTGGTCCAGCACCTGCGCGAACGCGTCCAGGTCGCTCGCCAGCACCGCCGCCCCCGCCGACAGCGCCTCGACCAGGATGATGCCGAAGCTCTCGCCGCCCGTGTTGGGCGCGACGTACAGGTCGACACTGCGCAGCAGCCGCGCCTTGTCCTCGTCGCTCACCATCCCGAGGAACTCCACCCGCGACCGCATCGCCTTCGGGAGGGACTCCACGGCCTCCTTCTCGTCGCCCCGCCCGGCGACCAGCAGCCGCGTCTCCGGGTACGCGCCGAGGATCTTCGGCAGGGCCCGCATCAGCACGGGCAGCCCCTTGCGCGGCTCGTCGATGCGCCCGATGAAGCCGATCGTGCCGCCCTGCCACTCCGGATTGGCCTCGGCCTTGGCGAAGAAGTCGACGTCCACGCCGTTCGGGATCACCACGGCGTCCCCGCCCAGGTGCTCCACCAGCGTCCGGCGCGCGTACTCGCTCACCGCGATCCGCGCGCTGATCTTCTCCAGCGCCGACTGGAGGATCGAGTACGCCGCCAGCATCGCCCGCGACCGGGGGTTCGACGTGTGGAACGTCGCGACGATCGGCCCCTGGGCCGCCCAGCACGCGATCAGCCCCAGCGACGGCGACGTCGGCTCGTGGATGTGGATCACGTCGAAGTGCCCGTCGTGCAGCCACCGCCGCACCCGCGCCGCCGACAGCAGCCCGAAGTTCAGCCGGGCCACCGACCCGTTGTACGGAACGGGCACCGCCCGCCCCGCCGACACCACGTACGGCGGCAGCGGCGTCTCGTCGTCCGCCGGCGCCAGGACGGACACCTCGTGCCCGAGCCGGATCAGATGCTCCGCCAGGTCCCTGATGTGGAACTGGACCCCGCCGGGCACGTCCCACGAGTAGGGGCAGACGACCCCGATCCTCACGCCGGCCCCCCGCGCGACGCGTCGCCGGACCCCGCGGCGCCGGCCGGCCCGGCACCGGGCGCCCCCGACGGTTCGAGGTCCGCGACCCACAGCCTCTGCAACATGTGCCAGTCCTCCGGATGCTCGGCGATCCCGCCCGCGAAGACGTCCGCCACCGCCTGTGCCATGACAGACGTCTTCTCGGCGCGCGTACCTGACTCCGGGACCTCGACCGGCGGATGGACCCGCCCCCGCATCACCGGGGAGTCGTCGTACCAGAGCGTCACCGGCAGCAGCAGCGCCCCCGTCTGCTGCGCCAGCAGCGCGGGCCCCGCCGGCATCCGGGCGGTGTCCCCGAAGAAGTCGACCTCGACGCCCGACGCCGACAGGTCACGGTCGGCGACCAGGCAGACCAGACCGCCGTCCCGCAGCCGCCGCGCCAGGGTGCCGAAGGCGGAGCCGCCGGTGTGCGGCAGCACCTCCATGCCCAGGCTCTCGCGGTACGCCACAAAGCGGTCGTACAGCGTCTCGGGCTTCAGCCGCTCGGCGACCGTCGTGAACGGCACCCCCAGCGCGCGCGTCACCCAGACCCCCGCCAGGTCCCAGTTGGCCAGGTGCGGCAGCGCCAGTATCACGCCCCGCCCCGACGCCAGCCCGTCCGTCAGATGGTGCACGTCCTTGGGGTCGAAGCCCCCGCTCACCCGCTCCGCGCTCCAGGTGGGCAGCCGGAACGACTCCATCCAGTAGCGCATGTACGAGCGCATCCCGGCCTTCGACAGGGCGGCGAGCCGCTCAGGACCGGCGTCGGGCACGACCCGCGCCAGGTTCGACTCCAGCCGCAGCACGCTCTTGCCGCGCCGCTTCCACGCCGTGTCGGCGATCGTCCGGCCGAGCGCCGCCGCCGCCGGCTCCGGGAGCGTCTTGACCGTGCTCCAGCCCAGCCCGTACAACCCGTCCGTGACCCGGTCGCGCACCCCGCTCATGAGGCGGCCTCACGCCCCTGCGAACCGGAGCCCCCGGAGCCGGACCCCGCGCCCGAGGCGGCCTCCGCCGCCGCGGCCGCGTCCGCCTCCGCCGACTCGCGCCGAACGGTCACCACCCGCTGCGCCAGCGTCACCGCCGAGCCCACCGCGACGATCCACAGCGCGATCGGCAGCAGGATCTCGATCCCCGGCACCCCGAACGTCCGGTGGAATCCGGCCAGACCCGCCGCGACCAGCGAGATCACCAGCCGCTCCGCCCGCTCCACCAGCCCGTTGACGGCGACCGGCAGGCCGATCGACTCCCCCCGGGCCTTGGTGTACGAGACGACCTGGCCACTCGCGAGGCAGAAGATCGACACGGCACACAGCACGTTGTCGTCACCACCGCCCGCGTACCAGAGGGCGAAGCCCCCGAAGATCGCGCCGTCCGCCACCCGGTCGAGCGTCGAGTCCAGGAAGGCGCCCCAGCGGCTGGAGACACCCGCCTGCCGCGCCATGTTGCCGTCGACGAGATCGGAGAAGACGAAGATCGTGATGACGATCGTGCCCCAGAAGAACTCCCCGCGAGGGAAGAAGACCAGCGCACCCGCCATCACTCCGGCCGTACCGATGAGCGTGACCGCGTCCGGACTGACTCCACGGCGGAGCAGAAACGCGGCGAACGGCGTGAGGACACGCGTGAAGAATGCACGCGCGTACTTGTTCAGCATGGCCTTCCCGACGGTCGTTGGGCCGCGCGGCCCCGACGGCCACCGGCTGGCCCATCGTAGCCACGCCCGCGACGCGCCACCGCCGCACACCCGCGCGGGGCGCCGGACAACATCCGGCCCCCGGTGGCGAAAGAGCGCCAACTCCCCTGACGTGGACCACGTACCGCCGTTACGCTGAGGTGCCCAGCTCCGCAGGTGTGCCGGGTGCTCTGACTCAGGAACAGGCCGCAGCAGCGGGTCCGTGCGGCAAGGGGGCGGCAGTGGCGAGTGACGGATTCGACTTCGGCCCGGGGGCGCAGGTCCCGCTCACGGGATCGGACGGGCAGACCGCGGCGACGCACGCCCTCGCCTCGGCGGCCTACCGGGACAGCCCGGTCGAGGAGATCCTCAAGGCCGACAACGAATGGCACAAGTCCAAGGTCACCAAGGGCAGGTTCTCGCTCCTGGAGCCCAATCTCGGCGAGGCGTTCGCCCGCGCCGTCCAGCTCAGGACCCTCGGCGGCGGCCGCGGCGCCCTCATCCAGTCCTTCGGCACCGAGTCCCAGACCGTGGTCGAGCACTGCCTCGCCGCGAACGGGATACGGAAGGAGAGGGACAAGAAGCTCACCGCCATCACCGCCCTGTTCGGCCTGCTCTTCCTCCCCGGCGCCCTGCTCTGGCTCGGCGTCTTCCAGCTGCGCCGCAGCCTCGCCGGGGCGAAGGACCGCCGCGTCGGCGCCATGGGCTCCGCCCTCCTGATCGCCGTCGGCGTCCTCGCCGTCATCTTCCTCATCGCCCTCCCCTTCGCCGGCCCCCTCGGGTGGTACCTGCGCGGCATGATCGTCGCCCCGGTCGTCGGCTGGTGGCTGGCCAAACGCGTCTGCGAGGCCACCGCGAAGGACCTGCGCGCCCGCTGGAGCGCCCTCCTCGCCGGCGGCGGCATCGGCGCCAAGATCCCCGAGGCCGTGCCGGGCAACCCGGGCGACGCGAGCCGCGAGCAGCTGCGCCAGGGCCTGGAGAAGCTCACCGCCGAGCAGCGGTCCAACGTCGTCTTCTACGCGGGCCCCAAGGGAATACTGGGCATGGGCACCCGCTGGGGCAGCTGGCAGCTCGCCGAGGACCTCGTCCCCAAGGACCCCGCCAAGGAGATCCACCAGTTCCGCAGCTACGACGTCATACGGGCCATCCACGACCAGTTGAAGCTGCTGGAGCGCGGCCCCCTCAACTCCGGTGGATTCCCGCCGCCTTCGGTCAAGCACTGGATCGTCTCGCCGGTCGGCGAGGGCGCCGGCTCGGTGAGCCGCCCCGAGGGCCAGGACATCGACGCGTACCAGGTCAAGAGCCACGAGATACAGCGGATCTGCAACCACCAGCAGTTCGGCAGCGGCAACCGCCACAACCTCGGTGTCCAGTTCACCCTGTGGGACGGCCAGTTGGTCCTCACCATGATGATCAACGTCACCGTCCTCTACCAGACGCTGCGCATCGAGGTCACCGGCCACGCGCTCGGCCCCGTCCACTCCCTCTTCACCTCCGGGCCCTCCCCCAAGAGCGTCACCGTCGCCAAACCGGTCCGCTTCTGGGAGACCGTCGACAAGCCGCTGCCGCTGGTCGAGCCGAAGGAAGCCGTCCGCCTCGCGGCCCGCGCGCCCTTCACCTGGTACCCGCCGCTGCTCGACCACCTCGGCGGCAAGCTCGGCCTCCCCGAGCCCTTCGGCCTGCGGCACGCCTGGGCCGACCAGCCCTGGCGCCACCGCTTCATGGCCGACGACGCCATGCGCGCCGCGACGCCCGTCCTGCGCGTGGCGCACGCGGCGGCGATGCGGGTCCTGGACGAACACGGCGTGGACACCACGAGCTTCGGCAGCAGGTCGTCCACGCTCGGCGGAGCCGTACAGGACCCGACCCCGCGGAAGGCCGACGTGTACGACGCGTGAGCCACGGATCGCCGCCCCGGGCCGCCCTCGCGGGCGGGGCGGGGCGGCGATCCGCTACGGCTGTACGGGCCAGGCGGCGGCGAGCATCGCCCGCGTGTCCGCCAACAGCTGCGGCAGCACCTTCGTGTGCCCGACCACCGGCATGAAGTTGGTGTCGCCACCCCAGCGCGGCACCACATGCTGATGCAGGTGCGCGGCGATCCCCGCCCCGGCCACCGAGCCCTGGTTCATCCCGATGTTGAAGCCGTGCGCCCCGGACGCCGTGCGGAGCGCGGTCATCGCCCGCTTGGTGAACAGCCCCAGCTCGGCCGTCTCCGCCTCGTCCAGCTCCGTGTAGTCGGCGACGTGCCGGAACGGCACCACCATCAGGTGCCCGCCGTTGTACGGATACAGGTTCAGCACCGCGTACACCCGGGTACCCCGCGCGATGATCAGCCCGTCCTCGTCCGACTTCGACGGGATCGCGCAGAACGGACAGCCGTCGCCGGCCTCCGGCCCGGTGGGCTTGTTCTCGCCCTGGATGTACGCCATCCGATGGGGCGTCCACAGACGCTGGAACGCGTCCGGGGTCCCCACACCGATCTGCTGCTCCGGCTCACTCGTCATGCTGTGCAGCATATGACTTCGGACGTGGGAAGCGTGTCGCCGGGCCTCCGCCGGACCACCCCCCGCGATGCTGGGGCGATGCACGTCAGGAACGGCCCCGAACGCCTGCTCCGCTGGGAGCGCCGCATGGAACTGCCCCTGTTCGTGGGCTCGGCGGTCTTCCTCGGCTGCTACGCGGTCCTCGTCCTGGCCCCGCACACCAGCCAGGGCTGGCGCGACCTCGCCCTGGCGGGTGTCCTGCTGACCTGGGTGGTCTTCCTCGTCGACTATCTGGTGCGGCTGGCCCTCAGCGGCCTCGGCCGGCACTTCCCGCGCAAGCACTGGCTGGACACGGTGGTGCTGGCCCTGCCGCTGCTGCGGCCGCTGCGGATCGTGAACGCGTACAGCGCCGTCCGGCGCCGCCACCACGGCCCGCGCCTCAGCCTGTACGGCAGGGTCATGGCGTACGCGGGTCTCAGCGCCGTGCTGTTGGGCTTCGCCACCGCGCTCGCGGTCTACCAGCAGGAGCGGGGCGCGCCGGGCGCGACGATCCGTACGTTCGGCGACTCGGTGTGGTGGGCGGCGTCGGCGATCACGACGGTGGGGTACGGGGACGTGACGCCGGTGACGCCGTGGGGCCGGGTGTTCGCGGTGGTCCTGATGGCGTGCGGGGTGGCGCTGCTGGGGGCCGTCACGGGGTCGTTCTCGTCGTGGCTCATCCAGCTTTTCGGCCGGGAGGACGGGGCGGTCGAGCCCGGTGGGCCGATCGACCGGGACGGACGACGGCCTCCGGGAGGCTGATGCCTCCCGGGGGCCGCTGTGCGCGTACGGCCAGGTGTCAGACCTGGACCCGGCTCTGCACCACGTCGACCAGCTTGGCCAGCGCCTGGTCACGCGGGATGCCGTTCTCCTGCGAACCGTCGCGGTAGCGGAAGGACACCGTGCCCGCGTTCATGTCCTCGTCGCCGACCAGGATCATGAACGGGACCTTGAGCTTCTGGTGGTTGCGGATCTTCTTCTGCATCCGGTCCGAGGACGCGTCCACCTCGACCCGCAGGCCCTTCTTCTTCGCCTCGGCGGCGAACTCCTGGAGGTACGCGACGTGGGCGTCCCCGATCGGGATCCCCACCGCCTGCACCGGCGCGAGCCACGCCGGGAACGCGCCCGCGTAGTGCTCCAGCAGCACCGCGAAGAACCGCTCGATCGATCCGAACAGCGCCCGGTGGATCATGACGGGCCGCTGCTTGGAGCCGTCGGGCGCGGTGTACTCCAGCTCGAAGCGCTCGGGGAGGTTGAAGTCGAGCTGCACGGTCGACATCTGCCACGTACGGCCGATCGCGTCCTTCGCCTGCACCGAGATCTTCGGGCCGTAGAAGGCCGCGCCGCCCGGGTCGGGGACCAGCGGCAGCCCCTGCCGCTCGGCGACCTGGCGCAGCGTCTCGGTGGCTTCCTCCCACGCCTCGTCCGTCCCGACGTACTTCTCCGGGTCCTTGGTCGACAGCTCCAGGTAGAAGTCGGTCAGACCGTAGTCACGGAGCAGGTTCAGCACGAAGGTCAGCGTCGAGTCCAGCTCGTCCGCCATCTGCTCCTTGGTGCAGTAGATGTGCGCGTCGTCCTGGGTGAAGCCGCGGGCGCGGGTCAGGCCGTGCACGACGCCCGACTTCTCGTACCGGTAGACCGTCCCGAACTCGAAGAGCCGCAGCGGCAGTTCGCGGTACGAGCGCCCCCGGGCGTCGAAGATCAGGTTGTGCATCGGGCAGTTCATGGGCTTGAGGTAGTAGTCCACGCCCTCGTCGAGCTGCATGGGCGGGTACATGCCGTCCGCGTACCAGTCGAGGTGTCCGGACTTCTCGAAGAGCTTTCCCTTGGTGGCGTGGGGGGTGTAGACGAACTCGTACCCCTCCTCCTCGTGCCGGCGGCGCGAGTAGTCCTCCATGGCGCGGCGGATGATGCCGCCCTTGGGGTGGAAGACCGCAAGGCCGGAGCCGACCTCGTCGGGGAAGGAGAACAGGTCCAGCTCGTTGCCCAGCTTGCGGTGGTCCCGCTTCTCGGCCTCGACCAGGAAGTCCAGGTGCGCCTTCAGCTCTTCCTTCGTCGGCCACGCGGTGCCGTAGATGCGCTGGAGCTGCTTGTTCTTCTCGCTGCCCCGCCAGTACGCCGACGCGTTCCGCATCAGCTTGAACGCCGGGATGTACCGGGTGGTGGGCAGGTGCGGGCCGCGGCACAGGTCGCGCCAGGACAGCTCGCCGGTCTTCGGGTCCAGGTTGTCGTAGATGGTCAGCTCGCCGCCGCCCACCTCGACGTCCGCGCCGTCGTCGGCCGACGCGGCGCCCTTGATGCCGATGAGCTCCAGCTTGTACGGCTCGTCGGCGAGCTCCTCGCGGGCCGCCTCGTCCGTGACGACGCGGCGCGAGAAGCGCTGGCCGCGCTTCTGGATCTCCTGCATCCGCTTCTCGATGACCTTGAGGTCCTCGGGGGTGAAGGGCCTCTCGACGTCGAAGTCGTAGTAGAAGCCGTCCTTGACCGGCGGGCCGATGCCGAGCTTGGCCTCGGGGAAGATCTCCTGCACGGCCTGGGCCATGACGTGCGCGGTGGAGTGGCGCAGGATGTTGAGGCCGTCCTCGGAGGAGATCAGGACGGGCTCGACGGTCTCGCCGTCCGCGATCTCGTACGCGAGGTCCTTCAGCTCGCCGCCCACCCGCGCGGCGACGACGGCGCGCTCGCCGGGGAAGAGTTCGGCCGCCGTAGTGCCCGTCGTCACCACGCGCTCTTCCCGCTCGGAATCGCGTTGGATGATCACACGGACGTCTGACACCGGACTCTCCTGACTGCACGGGGCGCGCACGTCCTGTTTTTCCGTGCGCACCAGGAATCGTACCGAGCCCGGGCCGTCACCCACTAAACGGTTTCCGGTTCCTCAGACGGTTTCCGGATCGGCGCCCCCGCCGCACGCCTCCTCGAAGAAGTCCAGGTTCTCCTGGAGCGACTTCATCAGCCGGTCGCGCTCCGCCTCGTCCACCTGGACGGGCACCACGCCGCTGGCGTCGGAGAGCCTGCGGAAGCCGCCCCGGCTCTCCAGCCGGCCGACGACCCGGATGGGCAGGCCGAGCAGATGCGCGTGTCCCGCGATGCGGTACGCCTCCTCGTCGAGCGCGACCCGGACGTGCGGGATCTCCGCCCCGGCGAGGACCCGCAGCCGTACGGATCCGGATCCGCGCGGTCCCGCCCTGCGCATCCGGATGACGGCTCCGGTGATCCGTACCGGCATGGAGGGCTCGTCGCGGAGGTAGCGCCGGCCGGCCTCCCGCAGGGCGGGCAGGTCGCCGGGCGAGAACTCCACGGGTTCGGGGCGGGGTACGCAGCCGTCCGGGACGCCCGCGCCGGGTGCCCAGGCGAGGGTGATGCGGGCGCCTTCCGTACCGCGTACGAGGGCGACCACGGCGTCGGTGAGCTCGCGGCTCACGCCGGCCTGGACGGCGGTGTCGAACGCCTCCATGCCGCCGGTGGCCCGCTGGTAGTCGACGGCCTCACGGGCGGCGTAGAGGGCGTGGTGGAGGCGGACGGCGACGGCGCGGCCGTCCGTGACCGGCACGAAGGCGGTCAGTTCGCGTCCGCCGGGGGCGGGTCCGACGAGGATCCCTTCCAGGGAGGCCTGGGCCTGGCTGCGGTGGCGGGCGCCGTAGTAGCCGGCCCTGCTCCGGACGGCGAGGGCGCCGGCCAGGAGCAACTGCCTGGCGGCCGTGCGCAGTTGTTCCTGGACGGTCCAGGCCGCCGCGCCGGAGGGTCCTTGGGGGACGTCGCGCCACCAGCGGATCTCGTCGCTGGGGACGGTGAGGCCGACGAGGATGTCGCGGGCGGAGGGGGCCGCGCTGCGGGCGAGGGCGGTGAAGGCCTCGCTCAGCAGGTCCTCGCAGTCGGGGAAGGCGCGGCTCTCGGGCACGAGGAGGCTGGTGCCGCCGCCGGCGGGGGCCGGGGGTGTCCAGCGGGCGTAGCGGCCGGGGGCGCCGCCGCGGCGGCGCCAGCCGTGCCGGGCGAGGAGGGCGCCGAGGACGGCGGGGTCGGTGCGCGCGGGGTCGGGTGCCAGGCCGCCGGTCCACGGCCCGCGCGCTTCCGCGGCGGGGTCGTACGGGGGGCGGGGGCGGACGGCCCGGGGGATCACCTCGTCGGCGGGCTCGTCGGACGGCCGGTGCATCACGGTCTCCCTCCCGACCCGACGCGGGTCATGATCTCGCAGAGCGCCCGGTCGTCGAAGATCCGCGCGGTGGGCACCCGCACGGTCGTCCGGTAGCGGCCGGTCACGGGCTGGCCGGCCAGGTTGATCCAGTAGCAGCAGTGCCTGAGGTCGAGGCGGTCGTGGCCGGCCCGGAGCCAGTCGTCCTGGCTGCGGGGCACGATCATGACGACGAGGATCTTGTGCACCGAGACGGGGGTGCGGGCCAGTTTCACCAGGTGGGCGTTGTCGAGGGTGAAGGAGAAGGCCGGCCCCTGCGGGTGCGGGGCGAGTTGGTAGGTGCATTTGAGCTGGACCTTGATGGTGACCTCGTCGTCCACGACATGGCCGGGCGAGCTGTGGCTGACGTGCCAGTCGATGCCGTTGTCGGGGAAGGGCTGGCTGAGTGAGCAGCCGGCCGCCGCGGCGACCGCGTGGAGGTAGCCCACCTGGAGTGTCTCCATGCAGGCGGTGGTGGCGAGTGCTCCGCGCAGCGGTGCTATCCGCTCGGGCAGCAGCCCGCCCGGTTCGGGCTGCGCGAGAGCCATGGCTCTGGGTGCCTTCCGGGCCGTGCCGGTCAGTGGGGCCGGTCAGTTCGGGTTGACGGGGCGTCAACGCCGATGCCCGTCCCTTGTGTTGTCACCCTCCGGCGCCCTCCGTAAACAGTGCGTACCGGATGTCCTGTCCGGGTATCACCGATTCGGGCAGTGGATGGACGCCATCTGCCGCATATGCGCGAGGAGTTCGGGGATGACGCGTTGGTACGAAGGCCCTCTGGCCGCATTCGACACGGAGACGACGGGAGTGGACGTGGAGGGGGACCGGATCGTTTCGGCCGCCTTGGTCGTCCAGGACATGGCGGGGGCGCGGCCCCGCGTGACGCGGTGGCTGATAGACCCGGGGGTGCCGGTGCCGCCGGCGGCCACCGAGATCCACGGCCTGACGGACGACTACCTGCACCGCAACGGGCGGTGGCCGGCGCCGGCGGTGGAGGAGATGGCGCGGGCGCTGGCGGAGCAGTGCGCGGCGGGCCGGCCGCTGGTGGTGATGAACGCGCCGTTCGATCTGACCTTGCTGGACCGGGAGTTGAGACGGCACCGGGCGTCGTCGCTGGGCCGGCATCTGGAGAACGTGCCGCTGTGCGTGCTGGATCCGCGGGTGCTGGACAAGCATCTGGACCGGTACCGCAAGGGGCGGCGGACGCTCACGGACCTCTGCGCGCAGTACGGCGTGGAGTTGGAGGGCGCGCATGACGCGGCGGCGGACGCGCTGGCGTCGCTGGAGCTGGTACGGGCGGTGGGCCGCCGGTTCGCCGCGCGGATGGAGCGGTTGACGGCGGCGGAGCTGCACACGCTCCAGGCGGTGTGGCACGCGGCGCAGGCGCGGGGTCTCCAGGCGTGGTTCTCGCGCAACGGGACGGAGGAGTCGGTGGATCCGGCGTGGCCGCTGCGGCCTGAGCTGCCTGCGGCGGCGTGAGGGGTCCGGCGGCGCGGGGGGTCCGGCCCCGTACCGCGTCCGTCCGGAACGCGGAAAGCCGGTCCGTCGGGGACGGACCGGCTTTTCCCGGTGGGCGATACTGGTTTCGAACCAGTGACCTCTTCGGTGTGAACGAAGCGCTCTCCCGCTGAGCTAATCGCCCGGGAACGCCTTGAACCATACAGGCCCGGACGGCTCCGCTTCAAACCGGATGCGGCGTACTCACGCCGGGATCTGAGTAGCCGAGCCGATGGCACGGGCTGTGGCGCGCACCACACTCGCTGCCATGACACATGTTCCGCACCCGGCCCAGGAGCTGGTGGTCCTCGATCAGGAGCTGGCCCGACTCGACGCGCGCAGGGGGCAGTTGCTGCTGCGCAGGACCTACTTGGTGAGCGTGCTGGCGGTGGCTGGGCCCCCGCCGGCCGGACCCGCGACGGGGTGGGTGGCCCCGGGGCGGCCGCGTGCCGGGGGTGGCGCGCGGCGGCCGGAGACGTCCCGGCCGGGGACGCAGCATGTGCTGCTGACGCTCGGTGGGGTGCTGCTGGCGATCGCGGCCGTGGCCTTCACGCTGGTCAGCTGGGGCGAGATGGGGATCGCGGGGCGCTCGGCGGTGCTGGGGGCGGTGACGGTCCTGGCGCTCTCGGTGCCCGCGCTGCTGGTGCGCCGGGGGCTGGGGGCGACGGCGGAGGCGGTGGCCGCGCTGGCCCTGGTGCTGACGGTGCTGGACGCGTACGGCCTGTACGCGACGGTGCTGTCGGGTGCGTCGCCGATGGGGTACGTGGCGGGGGCGGCGGCCGTGCTGGCGGCGCTGTGGGCGGTGTACGGGCTGGTCGTGGGTGGGTTGGTGTCGGGCGGGCTGGTGGCGGGCGGGCTGGTTTCGGGCAGGCTGCGCGGGCCGCTGCCGGCCGCCGTGGTGGCGGCCCAACTCCCGTTGCCGCTAGGGGTGTCGGCGGCGGGGGCGCCCGTGTCGGCGACGGCGTGGGCGTTGTTGGTGACGGCGGCGCTGGACGTGGCGGTGGTGGTGTGGGCGCGGCCGCCGCTGGTACGGGGGTTCGCGGCGGCGGGCGGCGGGCTGGTCGGGGCGCTGGCGCTGCTGACGGCCTGCGAGTTGTCGCTGACGGCGGGGTCGCCGCTGGCCGCGGCGGGGCCGGCCGTGCTGCTGTGCGCGGGGGCGGCCGTGGGCCTGTTCGCCGCGCTGCGCCTGCCGGGTGCCGCCGTGGTCTGCGCGGGGGCGTCGGGCGTCGCGGTGATCGCCGCGGTCGGCGGGGTGGTGCGCCCGGGGGTGCCGGGCAGTTGGGCGGTGCCCGCGTATGTGCTGGGCGCGGTGGTGCTGGCGGCGGTGACGGTCCTCGTGCCCGCGGTACGGGTGCGGCTGCCGCTCGCGGCGGTGCGGGGGCTGGTCGGGGTCGCGGGGATCGCGGGGGCGTTCTCGGTGGTGTGGGCGCTTCCGCTGGTCGCGCTGGCGCTGGGCGGCGGGGTGGGGCAGCTCGCCGAGGTGTGGGCGGGCGCGCCGGCGCGGGCGCGGGCGGTGGCCGGCGCGGACTTCCCGTGGCCGGACCTCGCCACCGCTCCCCTGGTGCTGCTGGCGGCGGCCGGGGCGCTGGGGGTGGCGTACCGGCGGATGGGGAGCGCGGGCGCGGAGGCGGGATCCGCGCCGGCGACGGGCGCGCCCGGGGCTGCGGGGAGGGGTGCGGGTGCCGGGGCCGGCGCGGGTACGAGTGTCGGCGCGGGCGCCGGTGCAGGCGCGGGCGCCGGAGCGGGTACGAGTGTCGGTGCGGGTATGGGTGCGGGCGCCGGTGTGGGCGCGGGCGCCGGTGCAGGTACGAGTGTCGGTGCCGGTATGGGCGCCGGTGCGGGCGCGGGGTCGAGTGCCGGTGCGGATGCGGGCGCTGGTGCGGGTGCGGGCGCGGGTACGAGTGCCGGGGCCGGTGTGGGTGCGGGTGCCGGTGTGGGTGCGGGCGCGGGTACGAGTGCCGGGGCCGGTGTGGGTGCGGGTGCCGGTGTGGGTGCGGGCGCCGGTGTGGGTGCGGGCGCGGGTACGAGTGCCGGGGCGGGTGTGGGTGCGGGTGCGGGCGCTGCTGCTGGTGGGGGCGCTGGTGCGGGCGCTGGTGCTGGTGCGGGTGCCAGCGGGGTGGCGGGTGGCTCGGGTGGGGTGCGGGTCGGGCTGGTGTGTGGGGTGGTGGTGCTCGGGTGGGCCGCGTTGCTGGTCCTGCCGCTGACGCTGGACCTCGGGTTCGGGGCGGCGGTGGTGATGCCGGTGGTCCTGACGGCCCTCGCGCTGGCCCTCGTTGTACTCCCGGGCCGTTTCGGGGTTCCCGCGCGGGGTCCGGCGGGCGGGTCCGTGACGGTGACCGCCCTGTGCTGCGCCCTGGCGGGCGGCGCGGGGGCCGCGCTGCTGTCCTTGGCGACCCGGCCCGCGACGATCACGGTGCTCGCGGTGCTGACGCTCCTGAGCGCGGGCGCGGCGGTGGCCGTGGAGTACGCGGGGCGGCGGGAGGAGGGCACGCCGGATGCGGCCCGCGTGTCGGTACAGGTGTCGGTACGGGTGGTCGTCCAGGCCCTGTCGGCCTGCGTGGCGGTGGTGTACGCGACGGCGCTGGTCGTCTCGTCCGGTGCGGCCGCCGGGCTGTCCCCCGAGGGCGTGGCGGTGCTGGTGCTCGTCGTGCCGGCCGTGGTGGCGCTGCTGGGCGTACGGCTGCGGCTGCACCCGGTGGCCGTTCCGGTCGAGATCGCCGGGGCCTGCGCGGGCGGGCTCGCCGTGGTCCTGGCGCTGGGCCGGGCCCCGGTGCTGGCGCTGGTGCTCGCGCTGGGCGGGGTGATCGCGGCGGGCACGGCGGTGCGCGCGGAGCGGCGGGCCGTGGCGGGGTACGCCGCGGTCGCGCTGTTCGTCCTGGCGTCCTGGGTCCGCCTCGCGGCGTCCGGGGTCGGCGCGCCCGAGGCGTACACGCTGCCGGTGACCGTCCCGGCGCTCGCCGTCGGCCTGCTGCGCCGCCGGCGCGATCCGGAGGCGTCGTCGAGGACGGCGTACGGTCCCGGTCTGGCCGCCACGCTGCTGCCGAGTCTCATGGCGGTGTGGGGCGATCCGCACTGGGCGAGGCCGCTGCTGCTGGGGCTGGGCACGCTCGTGGTGACGCTGGCCGGGGCCCGGCTGCGCCTCCAGGCGCCGCTGGTGCTGGGCGGCGCGGCCCTGGCGCTGGTCGGGCTGCACGAGCTGGCGCCGTACGTCGTGCAGGTGGTGGGCGCGCTGCCGCGCTGGCTGCCGCCGGCCCTGGCCGGGCTGCTGCTCCTGGCGGTGGGGGCCACGTACGAACAGCGTCTGCGGGACGCGCGCCGGCTGCGGGAGAGCCTCGGCCGCCTGCGCTGACGCCTTCCGGGACCGGCCGCGCCGCCCGGACACGACCGAGGCCCCCGGACCTTGTCAGGTCCGGGGGCCTCGGTTCCGGGTGGGCGATACTGGGTTCGAACCAGTGACCTCTTCGGTGTGAACGAAGCGCTCTCCCACTGAGCTAATCGCCCGGGAACGCACCGCACACATTACCCCATGTCAGCGGTGCTCCCCGCCGCGTGCGGGGTCCCGGTGGGTAGCCGCCCGGTCAGTCGCCGATCTTCCACGGCAGGACCCAGCCGAACTTCCAGAGGTAGACGGCGACCGCCGCGGCGAGGATCACCAGACCGATGCTGGTGAGCACGATGTTCCGCCGCCGGACCTTGGGGTCCATGGCCTTCTGGGCCGCTTCCGTGACCTTCCGCTTGGTCCAGCGGAGCACCAGCTGGGCCCAGACGAACTCGGTCGCCCAGATCGCCATGCCGCCGAAGATGATCAGCCAGCCGGGCCCGGGGAGCGGCAGCAGCACGATGCCCCCGCCGACCACCGCGAGCCCGACGATGAAGACGCCGACCTGCCAGCTCAGGTGCAGCGGCTTCGACGCCTTGATGAAGCGGGGTGCCCGGGAGCCCAGCTCCGCGGTCCCGCCCGTCCCCGTGTCGGTCTTCTCCCCGGTCTTCCCGACCCGCACCGGATGCGCCCCGGATTCAACCTTTCGATCGCCCGTCGTAGCCGTCGGTACGACGGATTCCCCCCGCTCGTCACTCTCCGCATGCATGCCCCCCAACCTACCGGAATCGGCCACGTCACCGGAATGGCGGTATGGCCAGAAGTCACGCACCGCTGTACGAGCTACCCCAAGGATCACAAAACAGACAGAGGGGTTTACAACGACACCGTAGGTGGCATGTCGATTTCGCCGACGTGCGAATCCCCGAGCGCACACTGAGCGAAAGGCCCTGGCGCTTATGAACACCACGGTCAGCTGCGAGCTGCACCTGCGCCTCGTTGTATCGAGCGAGTCCTCACTGCCTGTACCCGCGGGCCTGCGGTATGACACGGCCGATCCCTACGCCGTGCACGCCACCTTCCACACCGGAGCCGAAGAGACGGTCGAGTGGGTCTTCGCCCGCGACCTTCTCGCCGAGGGGCTGCACCGGCCCACCGGCACCGGCGACGTCAGAGTCTGGCCGTCGCGCAGCCACGGTCAGGGCGTCGTCTGCATCGCTCTGAGCTCTCCGGAGGGCGAGGCTCTGCTCGAGGCCCCGGCGCGGGCCCTGGAGTCGTTCCTCAAGCGGACCGACGCCGCGGTGCCACCGGGCACCGAACACCGACACTTCGATCTCGACACGGAACTCTCGCACATCCTGGCCGAGAGCTGAGCCAGGCCGAGGGCCGCTCGGCGCCGTCCGACTCGGGGAGACGGCGCCGTGCTGACAACCGCATACGGAGAACACCGGCGCCGTCGCCGCGGAACCCACCGCGGCGACGGCGCCGGTGCGTGCGCCGGGCGCACCGCGCCACGCCGGGCCCGTCCAGCGGCTAAAGTCGGCGGGATTCGGCGGGCACCGGCCCGCAGCAGGCCAGGGAGCGGATCGTGCTGATTCCCCACGACACCCGGATCGCCCTCGACACCGTGGTCGATCTGGTGAACACCGCGCCGGACGGCGACGCGGCGGAGGTCACGCCCGACGCGCTCGCGGACATCTCCGCGCTGGACACCTTCGTACGGGACCACCGCATCAGCGGGGTGGAGCGGCTGGGCGTCCGTGACCTGCGGGCGGTGCTGGACGTACGGAAGCGGTTCGCGGACGTGTTCGCGGCGCCGGACGCGCCGACGGCGGCCGCCCTGATCAACCAGCTGGTGGCCGGGGCGGGCACCACCCCGCAGCTGACCGACCACGACGGCTACGACTGGCACGTCCACTACTTCGCCCCGGGCGCCTCGGTCGCCGACCATCTCGCCGCCGACTGCGGCATGGCCCTGGCCTTCATCGTCGTGGCGGGGGAACAGGAACGGCTGCGGCGCTGCGAGGCCCCGGACTGCGGACGCGCGTTCGTCGACCTGTCGCGCAACCGCTCCCGGCGGTACTGCGACAGCCGTACCTGCGGCAACCGGCTGCACGTGGCCGCCTACCGGGCGCGGCGCAAGGAAGCGGCGGCGGGCTGAGCCGCCCGGGGCGGTCACAGCAGGAACAGGTCATGGACAGCCGCCATCAGCAGCAGGGCGCCGATCACCGTGAGGAAGATCATCAGGGGCGGCTGGGAGAGCGCGAAGAGGCAACCGCGCTGCTCATCGGTGGGTGCCGGGGTCTGGTCCCGGGAGGTATCGAGCATCTCGGGGCGATGATGACGTACCCCGAACCCGGCCGATGACCAACACGCGTCTTCCGCGCGGTAGTTCATCATATTCCGTGGATAACCGTCCGGTATTCAAGACGGGGGCCGCTCAGAGGCCCTTTTCGGAGATCACGGCCCGCCGGGCATGCTTAGGAGTGCGCGCTCAAGGAGCCGGTGCTCAAGAAGTCGGTGCTCAAGGAGTCCGGACGTCAGAGCCCGTGCTTCTTGAGGATCGCCTCGATGTCGCTGAAGTCCTCACCGGACCCCTGGGCCCGCGGCGCGGGCTGCGGCTCGGGCCGTACCGCCGGACTGCGGCCCGGCAGGGAGGGCGCCGACGCCGCCGGGGCGACGGCCTCGCGCCGCGCGGCCTTCTCGGCGGCCCTGCGCTCCTTGCGGGTCCCGCCCCTGCGCCGCTCCACCGCCCGGGTCGTCAGGAAGAGCAACCAGGCGACGCCCAGGACGACGAAGCCGAGCCAGGCCACCGGCGAGAACGCCGTGTGGGCGGCCCATTTGACGACACCCGTCATCACCAGGCCCACCGGGACCAGGGAGTACGCCGCGATGCGGGTCGCCGCCAGGAACCGCTTGCGGTACGCCGTCACGGCGGCGATACCCAGCCCGGCCGCGGACACCGCGGAGAAGATGGTCTCGGCAATCATCGGGTCCTCCAGGCAGGCCGGGTCGTCGTGGGAACGTGTCGTGTCCTGCCTCCACTGTGCACCTGGTGGGGCAATTCGGGCCATGTCAGGGGACGACCTCAGGGACATCTCGGGGACCGCCTCCTCCCTGGGGCGGGGCGGCGGTCCGCGTACGACCCCGGAGCGTGGCCGGTGGTGGCGCTCCGCGTACCCGGCGGTCGGACCGGGGGCCGCGGGCTGGAAGACTGCCGCCCATGAACGATTCAGCCCCCGCCGACCCCGTCGTCCTCGACTTCTGGTGCGAACTCCAGTGTCCCGACTGCCGCCACGCCCTGGAGGACGTGAGGGCGCTGCGCGAGCGGTACGGAAGCCGGGTGGACATCCGGCTGCGCCACTTCCCGCTGGAGAAGCACCGCCACGCGTTCGCCGCCGCGCAGGCCGCGGAGGAGGCGTTCGAGCAGGGGCGGGGCTGGGCCTACGTGGAGGCCGTGCTTGCCCGTACCGACGACCTCGCGGCGAAGGGCGAACCGGTACTGCTGGAGATCGCCGGGGAGCTGGGCCTGGACGCCGAGGAGTTCGACACGGCCCTGATCGACGGCCGGCACATCCTGATCGTGGACGCGGACCAGGCCGAGGGCAAGGCGATCGGGGTGACCGGCACACCCACCTATGTGGTCGGCGGGGAGCGGCTCGACGGCGGCGACGGCCAGGAGGGGCTGCGGGCGCGGATCGAGGCGATCGTGGACGGGGAACTGGCGCGCGAGGACGCCTGAGCGCCCCGGGTCTGCCGCTCCCCTGGGTCGGACCCGCCCCCTGGTCGGAGTTCCCCTTGGGTCTGACTGTCCCCGGTCAGAGGAGCGTCTTGCGGAAGTTCCGGTGCGTGGTCGTGTAGCCGAGCGACTCGTACAGGCGGATCGCCGGGGTGTTGCCCGCGAAGACGTGCAGTCCCAGCCGGGCCGCCCCGAAGCCGAGGGCCACGCGTTCGGCCAGCAGCATCAGGGCCCGGCCGTACCCCTTGCCCCGCTGGTCCTCCGCCACCACCACGTCGTACACGTACGCGCCCGGCTCCTCGGGGGTCTCCTCGCGCCGGGAGACCCAGAGCGTGCCGACGACCCGCTCGTCGTGGACGAGGGCGCTGAGGGAGACGCCGGGGGTGGCCAGGCCCTCGGGCAGGGTCACGGCCCTGGCGGTCTCCGCCTTGTTCCTGGCCAGCTCGGGCGAGGCGCCCCGGTCGATCCAGGCCTGGGCGTAGCGCTCGGCCGCCGCCGCCCACCAGGGCTCGTACTCGCTGTCGTCGAGCGGGCGGCCCGTGAGGGCGGCCGGCAGCTCCGGTGGGCGGGACGGCAGCGCCTTGACCATGTTGCTGCTGCGTTCGGTGTAGCCGAGTGCGGCGACCAGGCGGAGTGCGGCGTCGCCGGTGGGGTCCGTCCCCTCCGGCTGCCCGGGGATCTCCACGGAGGTCAGTACCTCCTCGCATCCCCAGCCGCGCAGCACCTCTTCGGCGGCGAGGGCCGCGACCGTGCCGCGTCCGCGCCGCCGGTCGGGTGCTTCGATCCGCAGCGCCTGGATCACGCCGACCGCCGGGCCGAAGCCGGGGTCCGTGCCGAGGGTGATCGTCCCGACGGGGCGGCTGTTCACGCAGACCTCGTACGTACGGGAACGGGCGCCGTCGTCGGTCTGCCGGAGCGGCTCGGTCGGCCGCAGGGTGGTGGTCATCAGGGGAGTTGTACCCGTCCTGCCCGCCGGGGGCATCCGATTTCGCCGTCGGTCTCTTCCGCGGATGCGCTGTGCGCCGCCCCGGCCCGTCGCTGCTGCCTACGGGTCGAGGTCGGCGCCGGAGCGTTCGTCGAAGACGCGCATCGCCTTGGCGGTCACCGGCCCCGGTGCCGTGGGCAGTTGGCGGTCGTCCACGCGGTGGACGGCCTGGACGTCACGGAGGGTGGAGGTCAGGAAGATCTCCTCGGCCCGCTCCAGGGCGTCGAGCGGCAGGTCCGTCTCGTGGGCGCCGGTCCATTCGACGGTCAGGGCGCGGGTGATGCCGGCGAGGCAGCCGGACGCGACGGGCGGGGTGTGCAGCTCGCCGTCGAGGACGACGAAGACGTTGGAGCCCGTGCCCTCGCAGAGTTGGCCCACCGTGTTGGCGAAGAGGGCCTCGGACGCGCCCTGTTGGCGCGCGCGGGCGAGGGCGACGACGTTCTCCGCGTACGACGTGGTCTTGAGGCCGGTCAGGGCGCCGCGTTCGTTCCGCGTCCAGGGGACGGTGACGGCGGCGGTGGTGTCCGGCCTGCGGGTCGTCTCGCCGACGGCGACGACGAGGGTCGGCCCCGCGTCGCCCCGGTCGGAGCCGAGCGGGGAGATCCCGCCGGTGTACGTGATGCGGAGGCGGCCGAGGGGCACCGGGTCGGCGTCGAGGACGGCCGTACAGGCGCGGCGTACTTCGTCCAGGTCCGGGTCCGGCAGTCCGAGGCCGCGGGCCGAGCGGGTCAGCCGGTCGAGGTGGCGGGTGAGGGCGAAGGGGCGTCCGTGGACGGCCTTGACGGTCTCGAAGATGCCGTCGCCCACGGTCATTCCGTGGTCGAGCACGGACACCTGGGCGGACTCCGAGGGGTGCAGTGCGCCGTTGACCCAGATCTTCATCAGGCCGTCCTTCCGCTTTCTTCGTACCGGCCGGGCATGTCAGGGACGGGGGAAACGCCGTCCTCGCCCGGAGAGTTGTTCTGCCACGCGTACGCGCCCGGCTCGTACGCGACCGCCTCGCGCACGCCGGACTCGTCCGACCCGCGCTCGTACGCCCCGGACTCGTACCCGCCCGACGCGATCGCCAGGAGCCGGGCGGCCTTGAGTTCCGTCTCGCGCCACTCCCCTTCCGGATCGGAGCCCCAGGTGATGCCGGCACCCGCGCCGAAGCGCAGGACGGGCCCGGCGGCCGTGGTGCGGTCGATCCAGAAGGTGCGTATGCCGACGGCGAGGGAGGCGGTACGGCGGTCGGCGTCGACCCAGCCGATGCCTCCGCAGTACGGCCCGCGGGGTCCGGCCTCCAGCTCCTCGATGATCCTCAGGGCGCTGGACTTGGGCGCGCCGGACACCGAGCCGGGCGGGAAGGTGGCGGGCAGGAGGTCCGCCCAGCCCGCCTTCTCGGTGAGTTCGCCCCGTACCGTCGACACGAGGTGGACGAGCCCGGGGTACGGCTCGACCCGCATGAGCGCCGGGACGGTCACGGAGCCGGTGGCGCAGACGCGGCCCAGGTCGTTGCGGACGAGGTCCACGATCATCACGTTCTCGGCGCGGTCCTTGTCGAGGAGTTCGGCGGCCGTACGGGCGGTGCCCTTGATGGGGCCCGACTCGACGGTGAGGTCGTCGCGCGACAGGTACAGCTCGGGCGAGGCGGTGGCGATCTCGACGCCGTGCCCGGGGAGGCGGATCGTGCCGGCGTACGCGGCGGGGTGCTCGCGGGCCAGCAGCGCCGTCAGGGCGTCCACGTCGGCCGCGGCGGGGTCGGGCAGGGGGGCCGAGAGGACCCGGCAGAGGTTCACCTGGTAGACGTCACCGGCGGCGATGTACTCACGGACGCGGCGCACTCCGGCCGTGTACGCGTCGTGGTCGAGCGACGACGTCCAGTCATCCGGGGCGGGTCCGCGCCACTGCCCGGGGATCGCGGGCGGCACCGGTTCGGTCCGTACGTCGTCGAAGCGGGCGCAGGTCAGGCGGCCCTCGAAGTCCGCCGCCACCGCCCAGAACCCCGCGGAGTCGAGGGCTTCCGGATCATGGGTGACATCCCGCAGCCCGGAGGCGACGAGGTTACCGAAACGGGCCACAGGAGCGAGGTCGTGCACGGTTGCGAGTCTAGAACAAGCCTCACCGCGCCGCTTCGGCCGGAACGCACCGTGCACGCACCGCAGCACGCTGCGCAAACGCGTTTTTGTGCTGGCTCGGGAATCCGCTAGAGTTCAACTCGTCGCCGGGCCGTGCAGACGGAACGGGAAACGACAGGCCCACGTGGCGCAGTTGGAAAACGCGTCGCTCGGGTGGAGTGGCCGAGAGGCGAGGCAACGGCCTGCAAAGCCGTCTACACGGGTTCAAATCCCGTCTCCACCTCCAAGGACGATTAGCTCAGCGGGAGAGCGCTTCCCTGACACGGAAGAGGTCACTGGTTCAATCCCAGTATCGTCCACGCATGATCGGTACGTCCCGCGCGATTAGCTCAGCGGGAGAGCGCTTCCCTGACACGGAAGAGGTCACTGGTTCAATCCCAGTATCGCGCACGCAAGATGAGCACGATGTGTATGTAAGAGTGTGGCAGTGCAGTAGTGAGGGTCCCGCGCGATTAGCTCAGCGGGAGAGCGCTTCCCTGACACGGAAGAGGTCACTGGTTCAATCCCAGTATCGCGCACCACGTACCGGGAAGCCCCCGGCCGTTTCGACGGCCGGGGGCTTCTTCCGTTCGGGCCCCTGTTGTTGCCGGGGTTCTCCTGTCAGGACGAGAACAGCATCCGGCCGAAGCTCTTGTTCTTGTGGTGGCCGCCGTGGCCCCCGTGACCCCCGTAGTGACCGCCGTGCTGGCCCTGCTGGGGCGCGCCCCAGGCGGGGGCGGGCGGCGCCGGGTAGGCCTGCGGGGCGGGGTAGCCCTGGGGGGCCGGCGGCACGGGCGGCGGGGCCTGCTGAGTCCACTGCGACTCCAGGCGGGTCAGGGACTCCAGTTCGCCGTAGTCGAGGAAGATCCCCCGGCAGCCGCTGCACTGCTCTATCTGGACACCGTTGCGGTTGTACGTGTGCATCGCTGCGTGGCACTTGGGACACTGCATGGTCGGCTCAGCTCCTCGCCGTATCTTCGGCGCCGCCGGAACACGCGCCCGGCGGCAGTCGGTTCAGCCTACGACGGCGGGGGTGCTCCCAACTCGGGCGGGATTGCTGCGATTCGGGTACAGGCGTCGACCATCAACCGCTCGACGTCGTCGGGTTCACGGCGCTCGGCGGCGCACTTGACCAGGGCGAGCGCGGCGGTCTGGACGGTGAGGGCGCGGGCGGCGAGCTCCAGGCGGGGCCACGGGTCGCCGTCTGCGGGCACGGCGGGGCCGCCGGCCGCCCGGTAGGCGCCGAGGAACCGCTCCCAGGCGGCGGGCGGGAGCAGGCCGGCGGCGTACCAGGCGGCCGGCCTGGCGAGGTCCCAGGCGGGGTCGCCGACACCGAGATCGTCGACGTCGATGAGGACCCAGGCGCCGCGGTGGACGGGGTACCGCACGAGCTGCCCGAGGTGGAGGTCGCCGTGGCACAACGCGCGGGGTGCCGCGGGCGGGGGTGCTTCGGCGCGGGCCCATGGGGGGAGGGTGGCGGCGGCGCGGTGGACGGGGTAGGCGGTGGCCTGTGCTGGTGCCTCTGTCTCTGCCTCCGGTGCGCCGGACGGTACGGCCCGGAGCCGGGCGAGGGCGCGGGCCACCTTGGCGGGGCCGCGCATCGGCGGCAGGGGGGTGCGGGGCAGGGTTTCGGCCAGGGCGTCGACGGGGACGGAGTGCAGCCGGGCGAGGAGCGTGCCGGTCTCCTCCCACGGGGCGGTGTCCGGGTCGGCCGGGTCGACGGGAGTCCCGTACGGCCACGAGGTGACCGGCCTGCCGAACATTTCGCCGGCGCCGGCCGGGAGCGGGGGCAGGAGGATCCCCGAGAGCAGCGGATGGGCGGCGACGGCGAGTCTGACGCGGTGCTCGGCCGCGTCGGTGCTCTCGGCGTGGGCCTTGGCGACGACGCCGCCGTGCCGTACGACCACCCCGTCGGCCCGCTCGGCGAGCACGGCGTCACCGCCTCCCCCACAGGCAGGACACGAGCCCGTCGTGGACGCGGAGAGATGAGCCGCCCGGCGAGCGACACGACCGAGGGCGCTGACAACATCTGCGGTCACGAATCCCCCGGGCGGTGCGGCTCAAAGCGATTCTAGGGCCCGCGCGCCACGCGAAGAACGGGACCGACAGCCCACGGCCACCGGTTCGGCACCGCCGGACGTGTCCCACCCACCGCTCCCCGCGCGGGGAGCGCGCCCACACCCGAGGGCGGCCTCCGGCCCCAGGTCCCCGGGAGCGCCCTGCGGCACGGTCTGGCAGCCCGCCGGGACAGAACTGAGGCGGCCCGCGGGCTCAACCGGGACGCAACTCCAGTACTGCCGGACGCCCGGCAACAGGGCCGGAAGCAGCGCCTGCACCTCAGCCCTGAGCGTGGTCGGCGCCAGAGGTCAGGGAAGGGCCGCGACGCCCGGGGACGTACGTGTCCGGGGGCTGGGGCCGGGGGCTCGGCGACGGTCCGGCGGCGGGGCCTGCGCCCCGAGCACATCCGTGGTGACCGCGGACGCGCCCGGCCCCCTCGTCCCGGGCGCCGACCAGATCCGGGCCGGAACTCCGGCGAAGCCCGGGAACGGGCACAGGAACGGGGCCGGAGGTCGGCGGCCCCGTCCGGGCACAGGTCCAAGGCCGGGGCCGAGGGCCTGGGGGTCGGGCCGCGTCCGTACGTGGGGGGCCTGCCCCGCGCCTGCCGTGCCCGCGCGCGCCGTGCGGCGGCGCCGGGCAGCGCGATGGCCGGTCAGCTCCCCAGCTGACCGGCCAAACGCTGCCGTCCGCCGCACCCCCGTCCCCACGGGGTTGTTGGCCGGATGTCCCTGACCCGGGCCGCTCTCCCGGGTCTGGGGCGCCGCTCAGCGCCCCAGCATCACGCCCACGGACGACGCTTGTGTGACCACTGCTTCCCAGCCGCCGAAGACGACCACGAGCAGAGCCGCCAGGGGGAGGACCATGGCCGTCGCCACCAGCGGGTGGCGCGTGCCGGACCGGCCTCCGCCGAACGCGGCGAAAGCCTTGCGTCCCTGCGTGCGGATCAATGCCCGCGATGCCGTGTCCGCCATGGTCCCTCTCCTGTCAGATTGGCAGCGGCGAGTGTCCGACCTCGGGGGACGAGTACCTGCACTCGCCGCTTGACCTCAACACTAGGGACGCGACGACCTCCGGTCGTCATGCCCGCGTACCGATTGCCGGGCCTCCCGGAGGATGAGCCCGGTACCGATCACGTACTCCCCTGGGTGGAGACGGCCGTACGCGATCGCCTCAGGACTTGGGGTCTTCCCGGAGGGGACGCTCCGACGGCTCCTCCCTCGGGACCGGCTGCTCCACCAGGGCGAGCACCCGCGTCGCCATGAACCTGGCGGTGCGGACCACCGTGCCGTTGCGGGTGACTTCGCTCACTTCCACCACTCCCCTGCGCACCGCCGTCTCGACCCTGCGGCCTGCCCGGCTTGCCACCACTTCGTACGTACGCGTCGTGTCCCCGGCGTCCACGACTATCTCCACCCGGTCACCCTTCACGATCCAATCCCCCTTCTGCGACGGACCCTTGAGATCTCTCGCGGGCCAAGGGACCTGGATCCGCCATCCCCTGACCACGCTTCAAGTTTCCCACCCCGCACTGACAATCGGTCGGCCCGTGAGGGCGCGGCCTATGAGCGCGCCGGGGCGCGGGTACGTAAGCTGTGCCACGTCACACGGACGACCGGGCAGCGGGGATGGACATGGCGATGATGCGGCTCCGGCGCGAGGACCCGCGTGTCGTCGGTTCGTTCAGGCTTCACCGACGGCTGGGCGCAGGCGGCATGGGTGTCGTCTATCTGGGGTCCGACCGGCGCGGCCAGCGGGTCGCGCTGAAGGTGATCCGGCCGGATCTGGCCGAGGATCAGGAGTTCCGGTCGCGGTTCGCCCGCGAGGTGTCCGCCGCGCGGCGGATCCGGGGCGGCTGTACGGCCCGGCTGGTGGCGGCGGACCTCGACGCGGAGCGTCCGTGGTTCGCGACGCAGTACGTGCCCGGGCCGTCGCTGCACGACAAGGTGAACGAGGAGGGCCCGCTGAGCGCCGCCGAGGTGGCCTCCGTGGGCGCGGCGCTCTCCGAGGGGCTGGTGGCCGTGCACGAGGCGGGGGTGGTGCACCGCGACCTCAAGCCGTCGAACATCCTGCTCTCCCCCAAGGGCCCGCGCATCATCGACTTCGGCATCGCCTGGGCGACCGGCGCGAGCACGCTGACGCATGTCGGCACGGCGGTCGGGTCGCCCGGTTTCCTCGCGCCCGAGCAGGTACGGGGGGTGGCGGTGACGCCCGCCACCGACGTCTTCTCGCTGGGCGCCACGCTGGCGTACGCGGCCACGGCGGACTCCCCGTTCGGGCAGGGCAGTTCGGAGGTCATGCTCTACCGGGTGGTGCATGAGGAGGCGCAGCTGTACGGGGTGCCGGACGCGCTCGCGCCGCTCGTACGGGCGTGCCTCGCGAAGGATCCCGAGGACCGGCCGAGCACGCTCCAACTGTCGATGCGGCTGAAGGAGATCGCGGCCAGGGAGGCGCAGGGCGTGGCCGAGATCAGGCCGCCGGCCCAGCGGGACCGTACCGAGCAGGACATGGCGACGGGGCGGATGACCGAGCGCTACACGGAGCGGATGGAACGGGGGCCCGCCGAGCGGGAACGGGGTGTGGAGCGGGAGCGGGAGCGTGGTGGCGACCGGGAGCGGGGTGTGGATCGGGACCGGGCGCCGGAGCGGGACCGGGACCGGGACCGCGCGCCTCAGAGTCGCACCCAGGGCTCTCCGGCCTCGCGTTCCGGTTCCCCCCGGGGCGGTGCCCCGCGTACCGGTGGTCGGCGGCCCCCGCAGCAGCGGGAGGGTGCCGGTGCCCGTATGGGCGGGCGGCAGAACACCGCGTCCCGGTCGGCCTCGGGCGTCCGCCGCCCCGCCAATCCGCGGCTCCTGCGGCAGCGCCTGATCGTGTTCGTCGTGGTGACGCTGATCGTCGCCCTCGGGATCGCGGCGGCCCAGAAACTCTGACGCCGGAGCGCCGCCGCCGGTGGACGGTGCGTCAGGCCGGAGTGCGGGAGCGTGGCCGTTGCGTGTTGCCGTTGCGGAGGACTGCCGGTCTCCGGTGGAGTTGGCCGGCCGGTCCGTCAAGTACGGCGGTGGGGGCGGTGGTTGCGCGGTGACGACGTACCGGGCGGGCGGTACGGCGGACGGGGCCGTACACCGGACGGGCAGTCCGGTAGGGGGCGACCCGGCAGCGGGCAGTCCGGCACCGGTCCATCTGGCGGAGGTCAATCCGGCAGCAGGCAGTCCGGCAGCGGTCGATCTGGCAGAGGTCGGCCCGGCGGCGGGCAGTCCGGCACCGGTCGATCCGGCGAAGGTCGGTCCGGTGGCGGTCGGTCCGCTAACGGTCGGTCAGAGCCTTGTCGTGTAGAAGGCGACGGCGGACGCGGCGGCGACGTTGAGGGAGTCCACTCCCGCGGCCATCGGGATCCGGACCCATTCGTCGGCCGCGCGCAGGGCGGCGTCCGAGAGGCCGTCGCCTTCGGTGCCGAGCATGAGGGCCAGCTTCTCGTAGCGGCGGGCGGCCAGTTCGTCCACCGTGATCGACTTCTCGCCGAGGCACAGGGCGGCCGTCACGAAGCCGTGCCGGCGGAAGAGCTCGACGTCCTGCGGCCAGGAGGCCAGCCGGGTCCAGGGGACCTGGAACACGGCGCCCATGGACACCTTCACCGACCGCCGGTACAGGGGGTCGGCGCAGCGTGGCGTGAGGAAGACGGCGTCGACGCCCAGAGCGGCCGCGTTGCGGAAGGCGGCGCCCAGGTTCGCGTGGTCGACGATGTCCTCGAAGAGGGCGACGCGTTGGCCCTCGCCGCTACGGGCGGTACGGAGCACCTCGGCCGGCTCCGGGAGCGGCTCGCGCCGCATGGAGGCGAGGGCGCCGCGGTGGACGTGGTAGCCGGTGACGCGCTCGGCGAGGTCGGGGGTGACCTCGTAGACAGGGGCCTGCGCGGCGTCGATCACGTCCCGGAGGGGCCCGACCCACTTGGCGGAGAGAAGCATGGACCGCATCGCGTAACCGGCCTCGGTCGCGCGCCGGATGACCTTCTCGCCCTCGGCGATGAAGAGCCCCTCGGCGGGTTCGCGCCTGCGGCGCAGCTCCACGTCGGTGAGGCCGGTGTAGTCGTGCAGGCGGGGGTCGTCCGGGTCGTCGACGGTGATGAGTTCAGCCACGTGTTCATCCTGCCTTGAGGCGGGGGGATGGTTGGCCACGGGGGTGGGGATGGGTGGCCGTGCCCCTGCTGGGTGCTGGGTGTCGGGTGTCCCTGGCTTGCCTCGCGCGGCGCGGTTCTGGACGGGGCCCTGGGATGCGGGCCTGCCAGGCGAGGAGGGGGCGGGGGTGGGGTTGGGGTGGGTTGGGGTTGGGGTGGGTGGCGTACTGAGGGGGCTGGGGGCCCGCGGGCCGGGTGGCCGGGGCCCGGCGCCCGGCGCCTGCGGGCTGGTGGGCTGGTGGGCTCGGTGTCGGGGGGCGACGGTCCGGGGGGAAGGCCAGTCCGGGGGCCGGGTTGCCGGGAGCCGGGAGCCTGCGGGCTGGTGGGCTCGGTGTCGGGGGGAGGGACACGGTCCAGGAGGAGGCAGGTCCGGGGGCCGGAGGCCGGGTGGCCAGGGGCCGGGGACCGGGTGGCCGGAGGCCGGGGCTGGAGGCCGGGTGGCCGGGTGGCCAGAAGCCGGGGGCCGGGTGGCTGGAGGCCGGGGACGCCGGGGGGCCGGGTGGCTGGAGGCCGGTGGGCTCGGTGTCGGGGGGAACCAGGGTCCGGGGGGGGGAGGCCCGTCCGGGGGGCGTCGGTCTTGGGGCGCCGCTCCTGGAGCGGCGGGTCCGGGGCCCCAGGTCCGGGACGCCGGTCCGAGGGCGCCGGGTCCGAGGGCAGTCCGAGGGCGCCGGGTCCGAGGGCGGTTCGGGGGTGTCTGCGGATGTACCCGGGGGGACCTGTACGCCGGGGGTGCCGGCTTCGTGGTCCTGGGCGGCGCCGGTGGGCGTCGTTTCCGCGTCGGTTGGGGACGGGCGCGCCGGCGCCGGGGTCGGCGGGCGCCGGGTACGCCCCGTACCGCTCAGTCCAGGGCCACTACTTCGCCGATCACGATGACCGCCGGGGGGCGTACGTCGTGGGTCTTCACGGCCTCCGCGACCGTCGCGAGGGTCGCGTCGACCCGGCGTTGGGTGGCGGTGGTGCCCTCCTGGACGAGGGCGACCGGGGTGTCGGGGGACTTGCCGTGCGCGACGAGGGCCCCGGCGATGGCGCCGATCTTGTCGACGGCCATCAGGAGGACCAGCGTGCCGCGCAGGCGGGCGAGGGCGGCCCAGTCGACCAGGGAACGGGCGTCGTCGGGGGCGACGTGGCCGCTGACCACCGTGAACTCGTGGGCCACCCCGCGGTGCGTGACGGGGATGCCGGCCGCGCCCGGGACGCTGATGGAGCTGGAGATGCCGGGGACGACCACGCAGGGGATGCCGACGGCGGCGAGGGCGTGGACCTCCTCCATGCCGCGTCCGAACACGAACGGGTCGCCGCCCTTGAGGCGGACGACGGCCTTGCCGGCCTTGGCGTGTTCGATCAGCGCGTCGTTGATCGCCTCCTGGGCCATGGCACGGCCGTACGGGATCTTCGCCGCGTCTATCACCTCGACGTGCGGCGGCAGCTCGTCGAGGAGGTCGCGGGGGCCGAGGCGGTCGGCGATGACGACGTCCGCCTCGGAGAGGAGGCGGCGGCCGCGCACCGTGATCAGGTCCGGGTCGCCGGGTCCGCCGCCGACGAGGGCGACGCCGGGCGTGCGAGTGCGGTGGTGGGGGGCGGCGAGGGTGCCGTCGCGCAGGCCTTCGACGATGGCGTCGCGGACGGCGGCGGAGCGGCGGGGGTCGCGGCCGGTGAGCACGGCGACGGTGAGGCCCTCGCTGCGGCCCGTGGCGGGGGTCCAGGCGGTGGCGGCCTCGGCGTCGTCGCTGCGGACGCACCAGACGCGGTGACGTTCCGCCTCGGCGGAGGCGGTGGCGTTCGCGACGGGGTCGCTGGACGCCACGAGGACGTACCAGGCGCCGGCGAGGTCGCCCTCTTCGTACCGCCGCCGCTCCCAGCGGATCTCGCCGGACTCGGCCATCGCTTCGACGGAGGCCTTCGCGGAGGGCGACACGAGCACGATGTCGGCGCCCGCCGCGATGAGCGCCGGCAGTCGGCGCTGGGCGACCTGCCCGCCGCCGACAACAACGACGCGCCGCCCGGAGAGGCGCAGTCCGACGGGGTAGGCGGGGTGCTCGGCGTGCTCGGCCATGTCGGTAGGGACTCCTGAAGCGGCTGGTGAGATGGGGTGACTCCCGGCAACCAGCTTACGGGGAGGCCTGCGCGGGGCGGGCTGCGGCGTGGGCGCCGGGGTCGCGGGTGGGTACGCGGCCCCCACCCAGGGCCGGGTGCCCGCCGGCCGCTCCCCGCCCCCGCGCCGGGAGGGCCCGCCCCACCGACCGGTGGGCTGTGCGGTCGATGGACTGTACGGCCCGTGGGCCGCGGGCGGGCCGCCGAGCCACCCCGTCCCGGGGACCCTGAACGGGCCGAGCCATGCCGCCGTCCCGCGGGCCGCAGCCGGTACGCGCCCACCCACCACCCCGAAGACCCCTGCCAACCGTCGGGCCACCAGGCCATCGCTCAACGGCCCGGTCCGCCGGCTCCGCACTCGGCGACGATTACGGCTGTCCAGGCCGACGGTGGGTGGCGGTACGGCACCGGTTCCGCGTCACGTCGCCGGATCGCCGAACCCCGACAGTCGCCCCAACGGTCCGGGCCACCCAGAACGGCCCTGGGCCGACGCGGCTCGACGCAACGTCGTCGGGCGCCCGGATGTGCGCGGCGCTTCGCGGCCGCCGTCGGGTGGTGTGGTTCGGCGGGTCGGGCGGGCTACTTTTCTGTGACGCCTGCCGAGTCGAACGTTGCTACCTCGTGCATCGCTCGGGCCGCGCTCTGGACCACCGGGAGGGCCAGGAGTGCGCCCGTGCCCTCGCCCAGGCGCAGGTCCAGGTCTATCAGGGGGCGCAGGCCCAGCTTGTTGAGGGCCGCCACGTGGCCGGGCTCGGCGCTGCGGTGGCCCGCGATGCAGGCCGCCAGGGCCTCCGGCGCGATCGCCCGCGCCACCAGCGCCGCCGCCCCCGCGCTGACCCCGTCCAGGATCACCGGCGTACGCAACGACGCGCCGCCCAGCAGGAATCCGACCATCGCCGCGTGCTCCAGACCGCCCACCGCCGCGAGGACACCCACCGGGTCGGACGGGTCCGGGCGGTGGAGGTCGAGTCCGCGCCGTACGACGTCGATCTTCCGCGCGTGCGTCTCGTCGTTGATGCCTGTGCCGCGCCCCGTGACCTCGGCCGGGTCCTGGCCCGTGTACACGCAGATCAGCGCCGCCGACACCGTCGTGTTGGCGATGCCCATCTCCCCCGTCAGCAGCGCCTTGTTGCCCGCCGCCACCAGATCGCGGGCCGTCTCGATGCCCACCTCGATCGCCGCGACGACCTCTTCGCGGCTCAGCGCGGGACCGGTCGTGAAGTCCGCCGTACCCGCCCGCACCTTGCGGGGCAGCAGCCCCGGCGTGGCCGGCAGGTCGCCCACGACACCGACGTCGATCACGCAGACCTCGGCGCCCACCTGGTTGGCGAACGCGTTGCACACCGCGCCCCCGCCGAGGAAGTTGGCGACCATCTGCGCGGTCACCTCCTGCGGCCACGGGGTCACCCCCTGGGCGTGCACCCCGTGGTCACCCGCGAAGATCGCCACCGCCGCCGGCTCGGGAATGGGCGGCGGGCACAGCCGCGACAGGCCGCTGAGCTGGGCGGAGATGATCTCCAGCATGCCGAGCGCGCCGGCCGGCTTGGTCATCCGCTTCTGGCGCTCCCACGCCTCCCCCAGCGCCTTCGCGTCCAGCGGACGGATCGCCCCGACGGTCTCCTGGAGCAGATCCTGCGGCTCCCCGCCGGGCAGGGCGCGGCGGCCGTACGTCTCCTCGTGGACGACCCAGGACAGCGGGCGGCGCTTCGACCAGCCCGCCTGCATCAGCTCGGGCTCCTCGGGGAACTCGTCCACGTACCCCACCACCAGGTACGCCACGACCTCCAGGTGCTCGGGCAGGCCCAGCGCCCGTACCATCTCGCGCTCGTCGAAGAAGCTGACCCAGCCGACGCCGAGCCCTTCCGCGCGGGCGGCGAGCCAGAGGTTCTCCACCGCGAGCGCGGAGGAGTACGGCGCCATCTGCGGCTGGGTATGACGGCCGAGCGTGTGCCGGCCGCCGCGCGTCGGGTCGGCGGTGACGACGATGTTCACCGGCGTTTCGAGGATGGCCTCGATCTTCAGTTCCTTGAACTGCTTCGCCCGCCCCTTGGGCAGCGACTTCGCGTACGCCTCGCGCTGGCGCTGGGCCAGTTCGTGCATGGAACGCCGCGTCTCCGCCGAGCGGATGACCACGAAGTCCCAGGGCTGGGAGTGGCCCACGCTCGGCGCGGTGTGGGCGGCCTCCAGGACGCGGAGCAGCACCTCGTGCGGGACCGGGTCGGAGCGGAAGCCGTTGCGGATGTCGCGTCGTTCGCGCATCACGCGCAGTACGGCGTCGCGCTCCGCGTCGTCGTATCCGGAGGCGGCGGCGACCGTCGTCTCCACCGGGGCCGCCGCTTCATGGCCGGGGCTCGCGCCTTCGGCCGCGGGGGCCTCGGTTGCAAGGACTTCGGCCGTGGGGGCTTCCGGTGCCGGGGCTTCGGTTGCGGGGACCTCGGTTGCGGGCGGGGTGGTTTCGGCGGTCAGGGTGGTTTCGGCGGCGAGGGGAGCCTCGGGGGCGGGAGCCGGGGCTGCCTCGGGGGCCGTCGGTTCGGCGGCAAGGGCCGGGTCGGCGGCGGCAGGCGTCGCCTCTTCCGGCTCCGGTACGGGGTCCGGTTCAAGTACCGTTACGGGTACGGCGTTGGCCTCAGGCGCAGGTGCGATCTCGGCCTCGGGGGCGGCCTCGGGAGCCACTGCCGTGACCGGCGCGAGTTCGGGCGCGGCGAGTTCGGGTTCGGCCTGGGCCTCTACCTCGGGTACCGCTACGGCTGCGACTTCCGGCTCGGGCTCCGGTTCGGGGGTCGCCACGGGGGCCGGTTCCGGCTGCGGTTCCGGCTCCGGGTCCGGTTCCGCCACCGGGGCGACGTCCGCCTCGGGTACGGGGACGGGAGTCGGTTCCGGCAGCGGTGCCTCGGTGGGGGCCTCGACCGGGTCGTGTACGGCCTCCGGGGCCGGGGTCGGGGTCTCCGGGGCCTGTTCGGCCTGCTCCGCCACCACGGGCGTCTCTTCCGGAGCCTGTTCGGGCTCCGTCGGCGGGAGCTGCGCCTCGACCGCTTCGGTCGGCGCCTGCTCGGGTTCCTGAACGACCGTTTCTGCCGGGGCCGCCGTTTCGGCGCTCCAGGGCGTGCCCGCCTGCGGCGGGATCTCGCTCAACTGGGGGGTCTGGGGGGGCGGGGCGACCGCGGGGTCCTCACGCGGAACGTCCAGGTACTCGGGGCCCAGAGTCGGGGTCGGCTGCGGCCTGTTCCGTACCCGGACGGCTCGGGCCGGTGCGGCCGGGCCGCGGTCGGCCAGCGAGCGCACCACTCCGCCGGAGGTGTCCGGGACGGGCGGGCCCAGGTGCAGCGGCCGGCGCACGGGCGTCGGCGTCGGGGCGGGAGCAGGGGTGGGAACGGGGGCCGTACGGGCGGGGGCCGGCTCGGGCTCCGGGGTCCGTACCGCCGTGAGATCCACCGCACCGGAGTCCCGGCCGTCGGTCTCGTGCGCCTCGGGCTGGTGCGGCGGCGGAGCGCTTCCGGGGGATTCCTCCGCGGGTGTCTCCTGGCCGCTGGGTTCCTGGCCCGCGGGGCCCTGGTCGGCGGGGCTTTCGGCGGCGGGAACTTGGTCGGCGGGGCTTTGGGCGGCGGACGCCTGCGCAGCCGGGTCCTGGCCCGCGGCCACGTTCCCGGGGGCGAGCGGCTCGTGGCCGGTCGTCGTCCCGGCTTCCTCAGCGTCCGGTACGTGCTGGGGAATCACCTGCTCCGGGGGCGCGAACTCCGGCGCCTGGAAGGCCTGCTCGGCGGCGTACTGCTCGGCCGCGAACTCCTGCGACGGCTGGTACCCCTCCGGGGCAGGGGCCGGCGCCGGTACCGCGGCCGACACCTCTTCCCCCGGCACGAACGGGGAAGGCGACGGGGAAACCGGCTCCGCCAGCGGCGCCGGCTGTTCTATCGGCGGCACCTGCTGCCGCACCCGTACCGGCTCGGGCGAGGGCACCGGGAGCGGGTCCGCCCAGCCGCCCTGGCCGCTCGGCATGAGCAGGACGTCCTCCTCCTCGGCCACCGGCTCCGCGGGCGTCTGGTACAACGGCTGCCCGTACGTCGTGTCCTGGTACGCGGGCTCCTGGTACGCCGCCTCGGGATACACCGCGTCGCCGTACGAGACGTCCCCGTACGCGTGGTCGCCGTACGACGGATCGGGGCGCAGCGGGTCCGGGTACAACGCGTCCGGGTCCGGGTACGCGTACGTACTCGGAACGGGGACGCCCTGCTGGTCCACCATGCCCGCGTTCTCCGGCAGTACCTCGCCCGGGACCTGGCCGGTGTCAGTCATGCGTACCCCTCGCCCATTGGTTGTGCTCCTACGGCCCTTCACCGGGGCGACGGCTCCGCAGATCGTCGGTGCTTCCCCGCGCTTGTCATGGAACAACGAGCGTGGGCGTCGCGCGGCACGACACGGCCCGCTGTGGGCTGCGCCACGTCGCGCTTCCCCCGGTTCGCCGTACCACATCAGGACCCAAAACGGGTCCCTTTTCCGGACATTGACGAACGAAGCGACGAACGCCCGGCTGCGGTACAACGATCGGCCAGCCTACCTCGCGTCTACGACAACGGGGGCAGGGGGCGGATCGGGAACCGGGTCCGGGGGCGCGTCAGGCGGTCGTGTCGGGGCGTTGCCCGGAGACGAGGAAGACCACGGAGCGCTCGCGTTCCGACCAGTCGGCGGTGTCGAGGTCGACGGACTGGAGCAGGACACATTCCACCGCGTATCCCCCGTCGCGCAAGGCGGTTCCGACGGCTTCCGCCTCGTCGCGGTTGGCCGCGTGGGTCACGATGCGCTCGGGCCTGCGGTCGGCGACGGCGACGACGACGTCGATCCCGCCGCCCCCGATCCGTACGACGTCCGGCTCGGGGAGGCGCTCCAGGACGTGGGGGGCGCGTCCCTGGACGACTTGGAGCTGGACACCGGCGCGCCGGGCGGCGGCCGCTGTGCTGGCGCACGCCCCCGGTTCGTCGTCCACGGCGATCACGGCGGCGCCGAAGCGGGCGGCCTCGGCGGCGAGTGCGCCGCTGCCGGAGCCGATGTCCCAGACGAGGTCGCCGGTACGGGCGCCGATGCGGGCGAGCTGGGCGGCGCGCAGCCAGGTCGACTCGCCCTCGTCGAGGTCTATGCCGTACTCCGCCGTGGGCAGCGCCCAGCCCCGCTCGGCGGGCGGGTACGCGGGGTCGCGGCCCGCGATCCAGCCGCTGACGGGGGCGACGGCCGTCCCGATGCCGCCGATGACGATCACGACGTTGGGGTCGCGCCACTCGTGGTCGGCCGCGTTGTCCGAGGCGAGGACGCTGACCTTCTCGCGGTCGGTGCCCAGTTCCTCGCAGATGACGAAGGTGCGGTGGACGCCTTCGAGGAGCAGGGCGAGTTCGGCGGGGCCGGCGCCCGGGGAGGTGAGGACGGCGACCTTGGTGTGCGCCCGGCACACGTTGACGGCGCGGCGCAGCGTACGGGAGTGGGCGACGACGATCTGGGCGTCCTCCCAGGGCATGCCGGCGCGGGCGAAGGCGGCCGCCACGGCGGAGACCGCGGGGACGACCTCGACCTCCAGGCCGTGTTCGGGGTCGCGGAGGGCCCGTACGACGCCGAAGAAGCCGGGGTCGCCGTCGGCGAGGACCACCGCGCTGCCGCGGTGTCCGGCGATCCGGCGTGCCGCCAGGTCGATGCTGCCGAGCTGGACGCGCTCGGCGCCGGGGGGAATCTCGGGGAGGGCCAGGTGGTGGGCGGCTCCGGCGACGAGGGTCGCGGCGGACAGGGCGGAGCTGCCGGCAGCGGTAAGGGGTGAGCCGTCCCAGCCGATCACCGTGACGCGGTCGGCCATGTTCTTCAGGTCTCCAGGGGTGTGTGTCGCCAGGTGGCGGTCTGACGGGTGCGGTGACGCGTGTGGTGACAGGTGCGGTGAGGGTCCGTCGGGGCGGGGTCGCCGGACGAGAAGTGTGCCAGGGCGTGGGGGGCGGGCGCCCGCGGTGGCGGGGTCAGTTCCAGTCGGTGAAGGACGCGTATCCGCTGTCCGCCATCTGCTCCGCCACGCCTTCCAGGTCCTCGGGCAGCAGGCTCCAGACGAGGAGGTCGGTACGGAAGTCCGTCCAGCCGCCGTCCTCCGTCTGCGTACGCGCTATCCACGCGCTGCGCAGCACGCCCTCGCTGATGCAGCCGATCTTCTGGGCGACCTGCTGGGAGGCCGTGTTGTCGGCGGCCGTGCGGACCTCGATGCGCTCGAACTTCTGGTCGCGGAACAGCCATTGGGCGACGGCGAGCACCGATTCGGTGGCGTACCCCTCGCCGCGGGCCCAGGGCGCGGTGACGTACTGCGCCTCGGTGGCGAGGGCACGCCAGTTGGTGTGGTGGAGCCGCACGATGCCGACGAGCCGCTGGGTGAGGAACTCGGTGACGGCGAAGACGATGCCGCGGCCGCCGGTGCGCTCGGCGGGGGCGATGGTGTGGACCCAGCGCTCGGCGTCGTCCTGGGTGTAGGGCTGGGGGACGGACGTCCAGGCCGTGACCATCTCGTCGTTCATCATCTCGATGTGCGCGGGGATGTCCGACGGTTCGAAGGGGCGCAGCACCAACCGCTCCGTGCTGATGGAGACGTCCGGAAAGGTAGTCATGCGCAGCTCCATGCCTCAGTCCGTCGTAAATGCACAGCATGCAGCATCGGGGGAGCCCCGCGCACGACCGGGGTGCGCGGGGCTCGTGCCGGGTTGACGGCGGTGATCGCGGGCGGGTGGAGCGGCCCGGTTACGCGGCGGGGCCGAAGGCGGGCAGGACCGCGCCGTTCTTGTAGGTGTCCTCGATGTACCGCTTCACCTCGGGCGAGTTGAGGAGCTTCGCGAGCTTGAGCACGCGCGGGTCCTTCTCGTTGCCGGCCTTCACCGCGAGGAAGTTGGCGTACGGGTTGTTCTCGGTCTTCTCCAGGGCCAGGGAGTCCTGGGCGGGGTTGAGCTTGGCCTCGATGGCGTAGTTGCCGTTGATGACAGCGGCGTCGACGTCGTTGAGGGCGCGGGGCAGAGTGGCGGCCTCCAGCTCCTTGAACTTGAGGCCCTTGTCGTCCTTGATGTCGGCCAGGGTGCCGCTGCCGCCGACGCCGTCCTTGAGCGTGATCACGCCGTTGTCGGCGAGGAGCTTGAGCGCGCGGCCCTCGTTGACGGTGTCGTTGGGGATCGCGATGCTCTGGCCGGCCTTGAGGCCGCTGAGTTCCTTGACCTTCTTGGAGTAGAGGGCGAGGGGCTCCAGGTGGACGTTGACGACGGGCACGATGTGGGTGCCGTTCTTCTTGTTGAAGTCGTCCAGGTAGGGCTTGTTCTGGAAGTAGTTGGCGTCGACCTCGCCGCTCTCGGTGGCGGTGTTCGGCAGGACGTAGTCCGTGAACTCCTTGACGTCGAGCTTGAGTCCGGCCTTGGCCGCCAGGTTCTTCTTGATGAAGTTCAGGATGTCGGCGTGCGGGGTCGGGGACGCGGCGACGAGCAGGGGCTTGGACGTGTCGGCCTTGGCGCCTTCCGCGGCCTTGGGGGCCGGGTCGGACGACGTGCCGCAGGCGCTCAGGGTGAGCGCGAGGGCGGCGGTGGCGGCTGCGGCGGTGAGCTTGACGGTGGTGCGCACGAAGAGTGCCTCTTTCCGGTGAGCGGGGGTGAGGCCCGGACAAGGAGTGCGGGCCGTTCGGTGGGTGGTGCGGGGGTGGTAGTGGGTGCGGGTGCGGTCGTTCGGGCGGTACGGGTGTGGTCCTCAGGCGGTACGGACGCGGCGGGCCAGCAGCCGTACGGCCAGGTCGCCGATCAGCTGGATCACGGTGACGATCAGGACCAGCACCACGACGGTGGCGATCATGAAACCGTTCTCGAAGCGCTGGAATCCGTACGTGACGGCCTTGGAACCGAGGCCTTCGCCGCCCACCGCCCCGGCCATCGCCGAGTAGCCGATGAGCGCGATGACGGTGGTGGTGGTCCCGGAGACGATCGACGGCAGGGCCTGCGGCAGCAGGACCTTGCGGACGATGGTGGGGATGGATCCGCCCATGGCCTGGACGGCTTCGACCAGCCCGTGGTCGACCTCGCGGATCGCGGTCTCGACCAGGCGGGCGAAGAACGGGATGGCGCCGATCGCGAGCGGCACGATCATGGCGGTCGGGCCGATGAAGGTGCCGACGACGAAGGTGGTGAAGGGGATCAGGGCGATCAGCAGGATGATGAACGGCAGCGAGCGGCCGATGTTCACGATCACGCCGACGACCTTGTTCACCGGGGCGTTCTGGAGGAGTCCGCCCTTGTCGGTGAGGACGAGCAGGATGCCGAGGGGCAGTCCGCCGGCGACGGTGACGAGCCCGGACCACAGCACCATGTAGAGGGTGTCGATGGTCCCCTGGGACAGCAGGGGCTGCATCTCGGACCAGGTCACTGGGCACCTTCCTTGACGATCTCGATCTGGAGTCCCTGCTCGCGCAGGAAGCCGACGGGGACGACGTTCTCCTCGTACGCGCCGGGCAGTTCGATCCGCATCCGGCCGATCTGCCGGCCGCCGACGGTGTCCATCGCGGCGCCGAGGATCGAGATGTCGATGTTGTACGTACGGGAGAGCTGCGAGATCACGGGCCGGGTGGCGGCCTCGCCCTGGAAGGTGACGTCGACGACCGTACGGCCGGGGCCCGAGGCGTCGCCGCCGACCGGGAACAGTTCGCGGGCCAGCTCGGAGCCGGGGGTGGCGAGCAGTTCGCTCACCGTTCCCGACTCGACGATCCTGCCCTTGCGCATCAGCGCGGCCGAGTCGCAGATCGTCTTCACGACCTCCATCTCGTGCGTGATGAGGAGCACGGTGAGGCCGAGTTGGCGGTTGAGGTCGCGCAGGAGCTGGAGGATCGAGCGGGTGGTCTCGGGGTCGAGGGCGCTGGTCGCCTCGTCGGAGAGCAGCACCTTGGGGTCGCCGGCCAGGGCGCGGGCGATGCCGACGCGCTGCTTCTGGCCGCCGGAGAGCTGGGCCGGGTAGGCCTTGGCCTTGTCGGCGAGGCCGACCAGGTCGAGCAGTTCGAGGGCGCGGCGGGAGCGTTCGCGGGCGGGGACGCCGAGGATCTCCAGGGGCAGTTCGACGTTGTCCTCGACCGTGCGGGAGGACAGCAGGTTGAAGTGCTGGAAGACCATGCCGATGGAACTGCGGGCGCGGCGCAGGTCCTTGCCGGCCCGGCGGCCCCGGCCGGCGAGGGCCGTGAGGTCCTGGCCCGCGACGGTCACGGTGCCGGAGGTGGGGCGTTCGAGGAGGTTGACGCAGCGGATGAGGGAGGACTTGCCGGCGCCGCTCTGTCCGACGACGCCGAAGACCTCGCCCTCGCGGACGTGCAGGTCGACACCGTCGAGCGCGGTGATCTCCCTGCCTCGCCCGTGGGCGGACCGGTAGACCTTCGTCAGGCCCGTAGTAGTGATCACAGGGGGGTTCCGTCACAGTCGGGTGCGCGGCGAAGGGGCCGCCGGCGCGGGGCAGGGGTCAGGGACATGAGGCAGGGGCATGGGTACGGTCACGGGCATGGGTCAGGGCGGCACGGCACGGCACGGCCGATGCGGTGGGTGACCGGGAGGCGGCGTACGCGGGGGCGCGCGGTCCGTACGAGGCCGTGAGGGCGCGTGAGAGCCCTCAGGTGGCACGGGGAACGGCGCGGCCGTTGTCCTCGCTTCGGGGCGCGAGGCTCAGGCGGGGGCCCTCAGTTGGCGCACATTCGACACAGACAACGAGCACCGGGCGTGATGATCGCCTCGGTCGCGGGGGCGCGGTTGCTCGTCCTGGTCATGCGGTAAGTAAAGCAGACGTCAGTACTTTGCCAAGTGGGCTGTCCGCGTAGCGGAACGATTCGTCGCACCATGCGGACGGCCCGGGGCGGGGGACGGCGGGTGGCGGGCGCTCTCAGCCGGCGATACGGATCTCCACTCCCCCGGCCGTGACCTGGGCCGATACGGCGTTGAGGTCGTCGACGACCGCGTCGGCGACCAGCTCGGCGCGGAGGTGTGTTGTGGCCAAGGCCACGGTCCGCATCCCGGCGGCGCGGGCGGCGGTGAGCCCGGCGGGCGCGTCCTCGAAGACCAGGCAGCGGGCCGGGTCCACGCCGAGGCGGCGGGCGGCGAGCAGGAACGGTTCGGGGTCGGGCTTGCCCCGGGTGACGTCGTCGGCCGTGACGAGCGTCTTGGGCCGCAGCCCGGCCCCGCCGAGGCGGGCCTCCGCGAGCCGCCGGGAGGCGGAGGTGACCACGGCCCAGCGCTCGGCGGGCAGGGACGCGAGGAGGTCGGCGGCGCCGGGCACCAGGAGGACCCCGCGGGCGGCGTCGTCGATCTCCAGTTGCTCGATGCGGGCGACCGCGCCCGCCACCTCGGCGGCGGGGAGCAGGTCGGCGACTATCTCGGCGGCGGGGCGGCCGTGGAGCCCGTACCGCGCGAAGGCGTCCGCGGCGATGCCGTACTCCTCGACCCACTGTCCCCAGCAGCGCAGGACGGACTCCAGGGAGGTGACGAGTGTCCCGTCGTTGTCGAACAGCAGGGCCTCGGCGTCGAACCTCATGCCACTCCTCATGTGATGTCGGTCCTCATCGGTCGGTCCTCGGTCGGTCCTCGTCAAGGGGACAGTACGTCGCGCGCGGGGGTGCGTGCGGGGCCCGCGCCCGGGGGCGGGCGCGGCCCGGTCATTCCGCCGTAATACGCTCGGGCCCATGCTTGTCGCCCTGACGGTCGCGGTCTCCGTGGCCGCGCTCGCCCTCGCCGCCTGGTGCGGTTTCGCCGCGTACCGGGACCAGCCGACCAAGGACTGGCACTTCATCGGCATGGCCGTGGTGTCGGCGCTGGCGCTGATCCAGGTGGTGGTGGGGATCGTGCTGGTGGGGCGCGGGGAGCGGGCCTCGGACGGCTCGGTGCTGTTCTTCTCGTACCTGCTCGGGGCCCTGCTCGCGGTGCCCGCGGCCGGCTTCCTGTCGCTGACCGAGCGGACCCGCTGGGGTTCGGTGACGGTGTCGGCGGGGGCGGTCGTCCTGGCCGTGCTCGAAGTACGGCTCCACGACATCTGGGGTGGCTGAACCATGGAGACACGGACCAAGCTCGTCAAGGGCCCCGGCCTGTTGCTGGTCTGGCTCTACGGCGTGATGACGGTGGGCGCGGTGTCCCGCTCGATCTACCAGATCGCCACGGAGTACCACCGGGCCCCGCTCGCCTACCTGCTGTCCGCCGTCGCGGCGGTGGTGTACGTCTTCATCACCTACACGCTCGTACGCGGCGGGGAGGCGGCGCGGAAGGTCGCGCTGGTGTGCTGCGGGGCCGAGTTGGTGGGGGTGCTGACCGTCGGGGCGTGGACGCTCGCCGACTCCTCCGCGTTCGCCGACTCGACGGTGTGGTCGGCCTTCGGCATGGAGTACCTGTTCATTCCCGTGTTCCTGCCGGTCACGGGGATCCTGTGGCTGCGCAGGCCGCGCGTCGCGGAATCCCCCCGTACGGGCGGGGATTCCGCTCTCGCGTCGTGAGCAACACGTCTGTAGGTGACTGCCCGTCCCTGGGTGGCCGCGCCCCTCGCGGGGCGTCGGCCCCCGGTCAGGCGCTCGCGGCGTACACCTCGGCGGCGGCCTCCTTCTCCAGCGTCACGAGGCGCAGGCGCGGGCCGATCTGCTCCGCCGAGACCGGCGCGTAGCCCCGGCTCCGGTAGAGCCTCAGGTTGCCCTCGCTGCGGTGGCCCGTGAAGAGCTGGAAGCGTCTCGCGGCCGGTTCGCCCGCGAAGTGCAGTTCTATGGCGTCGAGGAGCCGGCCGCCGAGGCCGTGCCGCTGAAGACGCGGGTGGACGATGAGTTTCGCGATACGGGCCGTGCCCGACTCGTCCACGGTGCCCCGTACCGATGCCACCACCTCGTCGCCGAGGCGGGCCACCAGGCCGTGCCCGCGGTCGAGTTCGGCCCTCAGGTCGTCCAGGGTCTGGGTGAGCGGCTCGATGGTGTAGTCGCCGTAGAGCTCGGCCTCGTTCTGGTAACAGAGATACTGCAACTTCAGGATCTGTTCCGCGTCCTGCGCACGCGCCGCAGAGATGGTCACGCTCATGCCCATGTGTGCATGCCTCCCGCTCACCTGGTACGCCGATTGTCTACCGCCTCTTTCCCCCAAGTTCAGCGGTGCCAATCTCCGGTGTGAGCATTCTTCGCAGGCATCCCAGGCATCGGGAACGCATCGGCCCTAAACTCCCCTGTGAGATACCCAACTCCCCTGCGATTTCGCGGTAGGTGAGGTCGTCGGGCGACAGCATCGCGGTCAGCAGGCGGGGGCAGCGCCCGGGTGTCCGGCCCACGGCGGTGCGCAGGGCGCGCCTCCGGTCGGCACGCAGTGCCGCGCGTTCGGGGTCGGAGCGGGGGTCGGCCGGGGTGGGGGCGGCGGGTCGGGCGCGGGTGTAGGGGAGTTCGTGGGCGGCGGTACGGCGGCCGTGCCGCGCCTCCGCGCGCACGGCGGTACGGACCCAGCGGACGGTGTCGGGCGGCGGCCCCTCGTCGCCCGCCATGCGCTCCAGCAGCCTTACCCACACGGCCTGTTCGAGATCCCGCGCCTCGACGCCGGCACCGGGCGCCTCGGCCCTGGCCTCGGCGGCGACGAGCGGGCGCAGGGCGTGGAAGAGGACTTCGCGGTCTCGGGCCGCTTCGGCGATCTTCATGCCGCACGGGACGCACCGCCGCGCGCCGCCGGTTGCCCCTGGGCCGCGCTGTCACCCGACCGGGGGAGGTCGGGGCGGGCAGCTGACGTGGGGGGGCGGGATCGGCGCCGGGTGCGGAGCTACGGCACCCGGCGCCGACTCGGTGGGCTCAGCGGGCGAGGAAGTCCTCGCGGGCCAGGAGGCCCGTGTCCGGGTTGTCGGTGAAGATGCCGTCGATGCCCTGCTCGAACCAGACCTGGAAGGCGCCGAAGGCGTCGCCGTAGGCGTTCGGGTCCGTGCCGCGCCGGAAGTCGGCGGGCAGGAACGAGTTCTCGTTGCGCATCGTGTACGGGTGCAGGATCAGGTGCTTCGCGTGCGCGTCCCGTACCAGCGTGGTGGGCGTGCCGAGCTTGCCCGCGGCGTCCCTGGGAATGATCAGGTCCAGGGTCGGGCCGATGCCCTGCGCGAAGGACGCGATCCACTTGAGCCCGGCGGGCGTGACCAGGTCGGCGACCGTACGCGGGTCGTTGGCGACCTTGAAGTCCCAGGGGCGGGTCGCGGCCGCGTCGAGCAGGACCACGCGGCGCGTGCCGACCAGCTTCGCCATCCGCTGCATGCTGCTGGGCTCGAAGGACTGGAGGAGCAGCGGGGAGTCCTTGCGGTCGCGGCCGTACCGGCGCAGGACCTTCGCGAGGCGCTCCTCCAGGGCGAGGCCGATGCCGCGGAAGTACGTGGGGTGCTTGGTCTCGACGTACAGCCAGACGGGACGGCCGCGGCGGCGGCCCTCGGCGTCGGCCCAGCGCAGGACCTCCTCGAAGGTGGGGACCTCCCAGCGGCCGTCGTAGAGGGTGTTGCGCTGGCGGACGCCCGGGATGCGCTCCTTCGCGCGGAGCGTCTTGAGCTCGGCGAGCGTGAAGTCCTCGGTGAACCAGCCGGTGATGCTCGTGCCGTCGACGACCTTCGTGGTCCTGCGGCTCGCGAACTCGGGGTGGTCGGAGACGTTCGTGGTGGCCGTGATGTCGTTCTCGTGGCGGCACACCAGGTGGCCGTCCTTCGTGGGCACCAGATCCTGCTCGATGACGTGCGCGCCGAGGTCCAGGGCGAGCTGGTACGACCCGAGGGTGTGCTCGGGACGGTAGCCGCTGGAGCCGCGGTGGCCGACGATCGTCGGGACGGGCAGTTCGGCGCCGGACGAGCCGTGCCCGCCCGTGCCGCGCTCCGCGGCCTGGGCCGCCGCGGGCAGCGCCAGGGCCGCCGCCGAGCCGAGCACCGCCGCTCCCAGTACGGTCCGCCGTCCGGGCGTGTGCCGCGCACCCTGTGTCATGAACGCTCCTTGGTCTGTTCGCGCGGATGAGATGTCCCGCGGGTCCGGTGTCGCGAGGAGGTGACGTGGCGGGGGTGTGATGTCCCGCACCTGTCAAGACCTGTCCGACGGGGCCCGAGCGTAGGCTTTCCTCCCCTCTTCGCGGCAGATGGCATGCGAACGTGGCGCGAACTCAGGTCAACACTGGGTATCGGGTCGATGAACCCGATGTGCGGCAACCGGTGACCCGCGAGTATCGTCCTCACCTGCACAGAGACCATTCACGACGCCGGAGGACCTGTTGTCCCGCTTCGCGCTCATCAAGGCAGTGCTCGGCCCGCTCGTGCGCCTGATGTTCCGTACACGCGTGGAGGGCGCCGAGCACATTCCGGCGAGCGGGCCGGTGATTCTCGCGGGGAACCACCTGACGTTCATCGACTCGATGATCCTTCCGCTGGTCTGTGACCGGCAGGTGTTCTTCATCGGCAAGGACGAGTACGTCACGGGCAAGGGCCTCAAGGGCCGGCTGATGGCCTGGTTCTTCACCGGCGTCGGGATGATCCCGGTGGACCGCGACGGCGGGCACGGCGGGGTGGCGGCGCTGATGACGGGGCGCCGCCTGCTGGACGAGGGCAAGATCTTCGGCATCTACCCGGAGGGCACCCGCTCCCCCGACGGCCGCCTGTACCGGGGCCGTACGGGCATCGCGCGGCTGACCCTGGAGACGGGGGCGCCGGTGGTGCCGTTCGCGATGATCGGCACGGACAAGCTCCAGCCCGACGGCAAGGGCATGCCCCGCTCGGGCAAGGTCACGGTCCGCTTCGGCAAGCCGATGGAGTTCTCCCGCTACGAGGGCATGGACCGCCACCGGTACGTGCTGCGCGCGGTGACGGACTCGGTGATGGCCGAGGTCATGGCGCTGTCGGGCCAGGAGTACGTGGACATGTACGCGAGCAAGGCGAAGGCCGCGTAGGCGCGCCCCACCCGGACGGACGATTGGGGCGGGCGGCGGGCGGATCCCGTCAGCCGTCCAGTTTCTCTTGGCGCAGCAGGAAGAACGACGCGATCGACGCCGCCAGGAGTACCGCCGCGCCCGCGCCCGCCGCCAGGCGCATGCCGTCTGTGAAGGCGTGTTGGGCGGCTTCGAGCAGGGCTGTGGCGTGGGGTGGGGGGAGGGTGGTCGCCGCCGCGGCCGCGCCGCCCAGGGAGTCGTGTGCGGTCGCCGCCGCGGCCGGTGGGATGCCCGGGGGTGTCGTGAAGTCGCGGTAGACGCCCGTCACGATCGAGCCGAGCAGCGCGATCCCGAGCGCCGCGCCCAGTTCGTACGCCGTCTCCGACACCGCGGACGCCGCGCCCGCCTGCTCCTTCGGTACGCCCGCGAGGATGACGTCCGCCGTGACCGTGAACGACAGTCCCGCGCCGACGCCGACGACCAGCAGGACCGCGCCCAGCGGCGCGTAGCCCGTGGCCGGGCCGAGTCCGGTCAGGGCGGCCAGTGCGAGCCCGATCGCGGCGAGGCCGCCGGCCACCACGGACCGTACCGAGTAGCGGCGCGCGGCCACTCCCGCCAGCAGCCCCGCGGCCACCGCCCCGACGGCGGCAGGCAGTTCCGCGAGGCCGGCCTCCAACGGGGAACGCCCCTGGACCAGTTGGAAGAACTGGGACAGGAAGAAGACGAGGCCCGACAGCCCCAGGATCGTCAGCAGGTCGGCCAGCACGGCCCCGGAGAAGCCCCGGTTCCGGAAGAGCCGCATGTCCAGCAGGGGCCTCGCCAGGGTGAGTTGGCGGCGTACGAACCAGAAGAGCGCCACGGCTCCCGCCACCCCGGCCGCCGCGGCCTCCGCGCGTATCCCGTGCGCGGCCGTCTCCTTGACCGCGTACACCACCCCGACCACACCGACCAGGGACAGCACCACGCTGACCAGGTCCCAGGGGCCCGGCGAAGGGTCCTTGGACTCGGGCAGCAGCCGCGCCCCGACGACCACCAGGACCGCCATCACGGGCAGGTTGATCAGGAAGACCGAGCCCCACCAGAAGTGCTCCAGCAGGAAGCCGCCCACCACCGGGCCCACGGCGGCCCCCGCCGAGGCGGTCGCGCCCCAGACGCCGACGGCGAGGCTGCGCTCCCTCGGGTCGGGGAAGATGTTGCGGATCAGCGCGAGGGTGGCCGGCATCAGCGTCGCGCCGGCCACCCCGAGCAGGGCCCGCGCGGCGATCATCATCTCCGGGCTCGACGCGTACGCGGTCAGCACGGACACCCCGCCGAACGCGGTCGCCCCGAGCAGCAGGAGCTTCTTGCGCCCGATGCGGTCACCGAGGCTGCCCATCGAGACGAGCAGCCCGGCGATGACGAACGAGTAGATGTCGCCGATCCACAGCAACTGCGTGCCGGTGGGCCGGAGATCCTCGCTGAGGAACGGGGTGGCGAGGCCGAGGACCGTCGCGTCGACGGCCACCAGCAGGACCGCGAGGACCAGCACGGCCAGCGCGAACCAGCGGGCCGCGCGGGGCAGTTGCCCGCCCGGCTGCGCCGGACCGGCCGGTTTCGCCAACAGGTGCGTACTCATGCGGCCGTACTCCGTCGCGCTCCGCCGAGCAGCAGCTCGGTGGTCATGTACGTGAAGTCCTTGGCCGCGACCCGCCCGTCCTGGACGGACCAGGCACAGGCCCCGATCAGGGCGTACAGCGCCTCGGTCAGCCACGCGGGGCTGAGGTCGATCCGGAACTCGCCGCCCTCCTGGCCGCGCCGGAAGAGCGCGGAGACGCGGGCGTCGAGACGGTTCCACCCCTCGTCGACCTCGCCCTCGAAGAGCTGGTTCTCGGTGACGAGGAAGGCGAGGAGCCCGGCGGCCGGTTCGACGGCCGCGACCAGGCGCCGCAGCGCCTCGGCCGCCCCGCCCTCGTCCAGCCGCGCGGTGTCGAGCGCCGTCTCGAACTCCTGGATGCCCAGCTCCTCCAGCGCCTTCACCAGCGCGTCCCGCCCGGCGAAGTGCCGGTGCAGGGTCGCCCGGCCGATCCCGGCGGCGCGGGCCACCTCGTCCATGGTGGCGGTCGCCTTGCGGGTGAGCAGGGCGGCGGCGGTACGGAGCACCTGGTCACGGTCCACAGTCATGAGACGAGCATAACCCAAATGAGACGCTCACGTCTCATGGCTCGGAATCCCCTTCCCCGCACGGGGGCCGGTTCGCGATCATGGTGGGATGAAGCCACTGCTGCTCATCGACGTGGACGGGCCACTCAACCCGTACGCGGCCCAGGCGACCCGGCGACCCGCCGGGTACACCACTCACCGCATGCGGCCGTCCGGCTGGACGGAGACCAAGGCACTGCGGGTCTGGCTCAACCCCGAGCACGGCGTGGAACTGCTCGCGCTCACCGAGTGGTTCGACCTCGTCTGGGCCACCACCTGGAAGGGCGAGGCGAACGACTGGATAGGCCCGCACCTCGGGCTGCCCGAACTGCCGTACATCGACTGGCCCCAGATGCACGGAAGGGCCCCTCGCGGGACCTTCTGGAAGACGCAGTACATCCTGGAGTACGCGGCGGGGCGGCCGTTCGCCTGGGTGGACGACGACATCACGACGTTCGACCACGAGTGGGTGGACGAGAAACACCTCGCCGCCGCCCTGTTGCTGTACGTCGATCCCCGGATCGGGCTGATCCGGCCGGACTTCGACGCGCTCGCGGACTGGGCGGCGGCGCTGTAACTGAACCAAGCGACTCCGCAAGGGACGTGCGGGGATCAGCGCTTCGCGGTCGCCCACGCGTCCTGGATCACCAGGTCGGCCTTGAGCTCGGAGAGCTGGACGGCCACCGCCGACGGAGCCGTACCGCCGCGCCCGTTGCGGGACGCCAGCGAGCCCGCCACGTTGAGGACCGACCGCACGTCCGGCGTGAGGTGCTCGGAGATCTTGGCGAACTGGTCGTCCGTGAGCTGGTCCAGCTCGACGCCCAGCGCCTCGCACTCCTTGACGCACTCCCCCGCGACCTCGTGGGCCACCCGGAACGGCACGTTCTGCCGGACCAGCCACTCGGCGATGTCCGTGGCGAGCGAGAAGCCGGCCGGGGCCAGCTCCTCCATCCGTGTGCGGTTGACGGTCAGGGTCGCCATCATGCCGGTGAACGCCGGGAGCAGCACTTCCAGTTGCTCGCAGGAGTCGAAGACCGGCTCCTTGTCCTCCTGGAGGTCGCGGTTGTACGCGAGCGGCAGGGCCTTCAGCGTGGCGAGCAGGCCCGTCAGGTTGCCGATGAGCCGGCCGGACTTGCCGCGCGCCAGCTCCGCGATGTCCGGGTTCTTCTTCTGCGGCATGATCGACGAGCCGGTGGAGAAGGCGTCGTGGAGGGTGACGAAGGAGAACTCCTTCGTGTTCCACAGGATGATCTCCTCCGCGATCCGCGAGAGGTTGATGCCGATCATCGCGGTGATGAAGGCGAACTCGGCGACGAAGTCACGCGAGGCCGTACCGTCGATGGAGTTGCCCACCGAGCCCCGCTCGAAGCCCAGTTCGGCGGCGACCGCCTCCGGGTCGAGGCCGAGGGAGGAGCCGGCCAGCGCGCCGGAGCCGTACGGGGAGACCGCCGTGCGCTTGTCCCACTGCCGCAGCCGCTCGGCGTCCCGCGAGAGCGGCTGGACGTGCGCGAGGATGTGGTGCGCGAAGAGGACGGGCTGCGCGTGCTGGAGGTGCGTACGGCCCGGCATCGCGACGGACTGGTGCGCCTCGGCGAGGCCGACCAGCGTGCGCTGGAGGTCCGTGATCAGGCCGCCGATGGTCCGGGCGTGGTCGCGCAGGTACATCCGGAAGAGCGTGGTGACCTGGTCGTTGCGGGACCGGCCGGCGCGGAGCTTGCCGCCGAGGTCGGCGCCGACCCGTTCCAGGAGGCCCCGCTCCAGGGCGCTGTGGATGTCCTCGTCGGCGACGGTGGCGACGAACGAGCCGTCGGTGACGTCGGCCGCGAGGCGGTCGAGACCGTCGATCATCCGGGTCAGCTCGTCGGCGGTGAGCAGTCCCGCCTTGTGGAGGACGCGGGCGTGGGCGCGAGAGCCGGCGATGTCGTACGGGGCGAGCCGCCAGTCGAAGTGGACGGACGCCGACAACGCCTCCAGCGCCGCGGAGGGGCCGTCTTCGAAACGGCCGCCCCAGAGCCGGACGTCACCCTTGTTGCTGCTCACTGCTGCTCCTCAGAGGGATCGGGAAGTGCCACCGCCTCCCCGCCGCGGAGGAACGGGGAGGCGGACGCCGTGCGGAGTGGGAGGGGATCAGGCCAGGTCGCGCTTGGCGGCGATCTTCGACGAGAGGCCGAAGATCTCGATGAAGCCCTGTGCCTTGGACTGGTCGAACGTGTCGCCCGAGTCGTACGTCGCGAGGTTGAAGTCGTACAGCGACTCCTCGGACTTCCGGCCGGTGACGACGGCGCGGCCGGCGTGCAGGGTCATCCGGATGTCGCCGGTGACGTGCTGGTTGGCCTCGTTGATGAAGCCGTCCAGGGCACGCTTGAGCGGGGAGAACCACAGGCCGTCGTAGACCATCTCGCCCCAGCGCTGCTCGACCTGCCGCTTGTAGCGGGCCAGCTCGCGCTCGACGGTGACGTTCTCCAGCTCCTGGTGGGCGGTGATCAGGGCGATCGCGCCGGGGGCCTCGTACACCTCACGGGACTTGATGCCCACGAGCCGGTCCTCGACCATGTCGATCCGGCCGATGCCCTGGCCGCCGGCCCGCTCGTTGAGCTGCTGGATCGCCTGGAGGACGGTGACGGGCCTGCCGTCGATGGCGACCGGGACGCCCTCCTTGAAGGAGATGACGACCTCGTCGGCCTCGCGCGGGACGGCCGGGTTCTGCGTGTACTCGTAGATGTCCTCGATCGGCGCGTTCCAGATGTCCTCCAGGAAGCCCGTCTCGACGGCGCGCCCGAAGACGTTCTGGTCGATGGAGTACGGGGACTTCTTGGTGGTCGCGATCGGGAGGTTCTCCTTCTCGGCGAAGGCGATCGCCTTGTCCCGGGTCATCGCGTAGTCGCGGACGGGCGCGATGCACTTGAGGTCGGGGCCGAGCGCGGAGATGCCGGCCTCGAACCGCACCTGGTCGTTGCCCTTGCCGGTGCAGCCGTGGGCGACGATGCCGGCGCCGTGCTTGTGCGCGGCGGCCACGAGGTGCTTGACGATCGCGGGCCGGGAGAGGGCCGAGACCAGCGGGTAGCGGTCCATGTAGAGGGCGTTGGCCTTGATCGCCGGGAGGCAGTACTCCTCGGCGAACTCGTCCTTCGCGTCCGCGACCTCGGCCTCGACCGCACCGCAGGCGAGCGCGCGCTTGCGGATGACGTCCAGGTCCTCGCCACCCTGGCCGACGTCCACGGCAACGGCGATGACCTCGGCGCCCGTCTCCTCGGCGATCCAGCCGATGGCGACGGAGGTGTCCAGGCCGCCCGAGTAGGCGAGTACGACGCGCTCGGTCACGGGTTTCTCCTTACGGTGCATTCACTGATGGGTATAACTATGCAGTCGGCCGTATGCTTTGTCAAAGTGCCTCGTCAGGGCCGTGCCAGGGGTCCGCGCCGGGGGCCCGGGGTGGGTACGGCTCGGGGCCGGTACGCCCTCTCCCGCCGAGCGGGGGTGCCCGCGACAATCGTGGCATGGGAAAGCTCTACGAACGGATCGACGGCCGGATACGGGCCTTCATCGAGGAACAGCCCGTCTTCTTCACCGCCACCGCGCCCCTGGCGGCCGACGGACACGTCAACCTCTCCCCCAAGGGGCGCGCGGGCAGCCTCGTCGTGCTGGACGAGGAGACGCTCGCGTATCTCGACTTCGGCGGCAGCGGGGCCGAGACCCTCGCGCACGTACGGGAGAACGGGCGCATCACGCTGATGTGGTGCGCGTTCAGCGGCCCGCCGAAGGTCCTGCGGGTGCACGGCAGGGGCGAGGCGATCTTCCGGGACGATCCACGGTGGGCGGAGTACGTCCCGCGCTTCGGGGCGGCGGACGGGCCGTCCGCGCGGGCCGTGATCGTCGTCCATGCCGTACGGATCAGTGACGCCTGCGGGTTCGCGGTGCCCTTCATGGACTACCGGGAGGAGCGCACGCAGCACGCCGAGCACTTCGGGCGGAAGACGGACGACGAGTTCGCCGCGTACTGCGAGAAGAAGGACCACGTGGGGGTGAGCCTGGACGGGCTGCCCGCGCTGCCGCTGCCGTTGCCGGCGCGGACCGCTTGAGCGGTTGCTCGCTTCGGTGTTTGGGTACGTCGGCGCTTCGGTGCCTGAGCGCCCTTACGGGCGGTCCGGAGTCCCGTACGGGTGAGGGTGGCGGCCTCCCGGGGGCCGTGGGCCGGGCCGGCCCGTACCGTCCCGAGCATGCGAAACGCTCTCCCGTACGGCCGGAAGGCCGTGGTGCTCGCCGCCGCCCTGCTCGCCGCGATCGCCGTGACGGGCGCGGGGCCCGCACCGCCCCTGCCCGCGCGCATGGCGGACACCGGCGGCGGCAGCCAGCTGATCACCGCGGAGGCGCCGGACCTCCGGTCCACCACGGGGCGGGTGACCTGGTGGGACCTGCGCGGCGGGCGGTGGGTGGCCGCCGGGTCGGCGGACGCGCGCTTCGGCGCCCGCGGGCTGGTCGAGGGGACGCGCCGGGAGCAGGGCACCTCGACCACCCCGACCGGCCTCTTCGACCTGCCGTACGCCTTCGGGGTCGCGGCGCCGCCCGCCGGGACGTCGTACCGCTACCGCCGGGTGACGCAGGCGTCCTGGTGGTGCGAGGACACCGCGTCGCGGTCGTACAACCGCTGGGTCGAGGGGCTGCCCGGGGACTGCCGGGCGGGCGAGTCCGAGCGGCTGGCCGACTATCCGACGCAGTACGCCCGCGCCCTGGTCACCGGCTACAACTACGAGCGGCCGGTCCGGGGGCGGGGCGCCGGGATCTTCCTGCACGTCAACGGGAAGGGCGCGACGGCCGGCTGCGTGTCCGTACCGGCCGACGCGATGCGCCGCATCCTGGCCTGGGCCGATCCGCGCCGGTCGCCGCACCTGGCGGTGGGGACGCGGACGGGCGGGACTGCGATCACGCGTTACTGAGGGGGCGGGTCGGGGCGTCGCCGGGGGGCTGCGGACCGGACTTCGGGCGGAGGGCTCTGGAGCGGGCTTCGGGCGGGGGCTCTGGACCGTCGGGAGCTCTCCCCCTTAAGGTTCATACATGCCTGGACAGGTTCACAAGCATCAGCACATCGCGCGCGCCCTCGCCGACGAGATCCGCGCCGGGGTGCACTCCGACGGCAGCAGGCTCCCCGGCGAGCACGCGCTGACGCAGCGCTTCGGCGTGAGCCGTACGACCCTGCGCCAGGCGCTCCAGGTCCTCGGCGAGCAGGGGCTCATCTCCACGCACGCGGGCATAGGGTCGTTCGTCACCTTCGACGGGACGCCGCTCGACAACCCGCTCGGCTGGACCCACGCGCTGACCGGCGCGGACGTCGAGCTGTCCACGGAGATCCTCCTCTTCAAGGACGTGACGGACCAGCGGCTGGCCGGTGAACTGGGCACGCCGTCCAGCGTGTTCGTGGCGCTGGACCGGGTCCGGCGGCTGCCCGACGGGCAGGGGATCTCGCTCGAACGCAGCCGGGTCCCCGCCGTCGGCGCCCTCGCCGGGCTCCCGGAGCGGGGGCTCGACGGCGGGTCGCTGAACCGGGCGCTCGTCGCGGCGGGCCGGATACCCGACAGCGGCGACGGCCGGGTGTCGGTGCGCGCGCTCGACGCGGCGGACGCCGCCGTCCTGCGCCGCTCCCCCGGTACGCCGTTCCTGCACCTCGCCCAGGTCTTCCGGGCCGCCGACGGCTCGGTCGTGGAACAGATCACCAGCCTGCTCGATCCCGCCCGCTTCGAACTGCGCGTCCGCTCGGGACGAGGGGGCGTCTCGTGAGGCGGGGAGACGGAGACCTCCTGTGAGACCCCTTGAACCCCTCGGACCCCTTGTGACCGGTCAGCTGGACCGCGCCCTGGGCGCGTACTACGGACTCGCCCTCGGCGACGCCCTCGGCATGCCCACGCAGATGATGTCCCGGGAGGAGGTCGTACGGGTCTACGGCACCGTCTCCGGCTTCGAGCCCGCCCTCCCCGACAACCCGGTCAGCGCCGGGATGCCGGCCGGCTCGGTCACCGACGACACGGACCAGGCCGTCATCGTCGGCCGCCTGATCGACGAGGGCGACGGGCGGATCGATCCGCTCCGGTTCGCCGGGGAGCTGCTCGCGTGGGAGGCGGAGATGAAGGCCAAGGGCTCCTTCGACCTGCTCGGCCCCTCCACCAAGGCCGCGCTGGACGCGGTCGCGCGGGGGGTGCCGCCCGAGGAGGCGGGGCGGTACGGCTCGACCAACGGCGCCGCGATGCGGGTCACGCCCGTCGGGATCGCCTTTCCGGCCGCGCCCACGGCGGACTTCCTCGACCGGGTCGTGGAGTCCTGCCAGGTCACCCATGACACGACCGTCGGCATCGGGGGCGCGGCGGCCGTCGCGGCGGCGGTGAGCACCGGGGTGGCCGGGGGGACGCTGGACGAGGTCGTGGCGGCGGCGGTGACGGCGGCCCGGGCGGGCGCGGGGCGCGGGCACTGGATCGCGGGGGCGGGCATCGCGTCGCGGATCGAGTGGGCCCGCGCGCTGGTGCGGGACCTGCCGGACGCGGCGGCGCTCGACCGGATCGTGGACCTCGTCGGTACGAGCGTGGCGAGCCAGGAGTCGGTACCGGCGGCGTTCGCGGTCCTGACGGTGGCGGAGGGCGACCCGTGGCGGGCCGCCCTGCTGGCGGCGAACCTGGGCGGTGACAGCGACACGATCGGCGCGATCGCGGGCGCGGTGGCCGGCTCGGTCACGGGTTACGCGGCGCTCCCGGCGGAGGCGGTGACGACCCTCCGTACCGTCAACGACCTGGAGCTGGAGCCGTTGGTGACCCGCCTGCTGACACTGCGGAACGCGGTCCGGGGGGTGGAGTGTTGAGCGCGGGGAGTGCGGGGAGCGCCCGGCGGGGCGGCAACGGCCGGGCCGGTCCCCGCGTGGTCCTCGCCGGGAACGTCATCGCCGACCTGGTGATCGAGATCCCCGCGTTGCCCGAGCGGGGCGGGGACGTCATCGGGACGCGTACCGAACTGACCGCAGGGGGCGGGTTCAACACGCTCGCCGCCGCCCGGCGCCTCGGTACGGAGTCCGTGTTCGCCGGGGTGCACGGCACGGGCCCGTACGGTGAACTCGTGCGCGAGGCGCTCGCCTCCGAGGGCATCGAACTGGTGCTGCCGGTGCGCGAGGACGGCGACACCGGTTTCACCGTCGCGCTGGTCGAGGACGGCGGCGAACGTACCTTCGTCACCAGTTTCGGCGTGGACGCGGAGATGACGGAGGCGGACGCCGCGGCGGTGGCGGGGCAGGTACGGGCCGGTGACCTGGTGCAGCTCTCCGGCTACGGGCTCGTCATGCCGGTGAACGGCCCGCTGCTGGCCCGCCTCACGGCGCTCCTGCCCCCGGACGTCGTCGTCTGCCTCGACCCGGCGCCGCTGGTGGCGGACATCCCGGAGGCCGTGCTCGGCCCGGTGCTGGCCCGTACGGACTGGCTCAGCGCCAACGCCCGCGAGGCCCGGCTGATGTCCGGGCTCGACGACCCCCGCGCCGCCGCGTCCGCGCTGCGCGAGCGGCTGGCTCCGGGCGGCGGGGTGCTCGTACGGGTGGACAAGGACGGCTGCTGGCTGGCGGCGGCCTGCGCGGAACCGGTGCGGGTGCCGGGCTTCCCGGTGCGCGCCGTCGACAGCAGCGGGGCGGGGGACGCGCATGTCGGCGCGTTCCTGGCGCTGCTCGCCCAGGGGTTCGACCCGCTGACGGCGGCCCGGGGCGCGAACGCGGCGGCGGCGTACGCGGTGGCGCGGCGGGGTCCGGCGACCGCCCCGGACCGGGCGGAGTTGAGGGCGTTCTTGGGCGAGGACCCGTTGGCGGTACGGCTGTTCGGGGCGGCCGGAAGCGGCTCGTCCGGCGAGGGCGGGCACGGGTCGACGGGCGCGTGAGCGGCGCGAGCGGGCCGGCGTGTGAGCGGCGCGGGCCGGACGCGGGGCACCCCGGACGGGACGCCCCGGGCATGACACCCCTGGCATGGCGCCCCGTTCGAACGCCCCGTCAGCGGTCGTTCTGCGCCAGCTTCAGCAGGTGCTCCGCCAACGCCTGCCCCCCGGCCGGGTCCCGGCTGATCAGCATCAGCGTGTCGTCGCCCGCGATCGTACCCAGGACGTCGCTCAGCTCCGCCTGGTCGATCGCCGACGCCAGGAACTGCGCGGCGCCCGGCGGTGTCCGCAGGACCACCAGGTTCGCCGACGCCTCGGCCGAGATGAGCAGTTCGCCGGACAGGCGCCGCATCCGCTCCTCCTTGGCCGACTCCCCGAGCGGCGCGTGGGGCGTGCGGAACCCGCCCTCGCTGGGCACGGCGTAGATCAGCTCACCGCCGGTGTTGCGGATCTTCACCGCGCCCAGTTCGTCCAGGTCGCGCGAGAGTGTCGCCTGCGTGACGTTCAGCCCGTCGTCCGCGAGCAGCTTCGCCAGTTGGCTCTGCGAGCGCACCGGCTGCCGGTTCAGGATGTCGACGATCCGGCGGTGCCGGGCCGTCCGTGTCTGCGGCACGGACTGCCCGCCCTGCTCAGGTTCCTGGGCCTCGGTCATCGTTGTCTCATTTCCCCGGATCGTCCGTCCCCGTCGCCGTGTCGAGGACACCGGGCAGGATCTGGAGGAACCTGTCGACCTCGTCGTCGCCGATGATCAGTGGGGGCATCAGTCGTACGACGTCGGGGGCGGGCGCGTTCACCAGGAGACCGGCGTCCTGGGCCGCCCGGTGCACCTGCGGTGCGAGCGGCCCGGTGAGCACGATACCCAGGAGCAGGCCCGCGCCACGGACATGGGAGACCAGCGGGTGGCCCAGTCCCTCGATCCCGTCGCGCAGCCGCTCGCCGAGCCGCTTCACCTGGTCGAGGAGACCGCCGGCGGCCAGCGTGTCGAGGACGGCGAGCCCGGCGGCGCAGGCGACCGGGTTGCCGCCGAACGTCGTACCGTGCTGACCGGGCCGCAGCAGGTCGGCGGCCGGGCCGAACGCGAGGACCGCGCCGAGCGGCAGCCCGCCGCCGAGGCCCTTCGCGAGGGTGACGACGTCGGGCTCGACGCCCTGGTGTGCCAGGTACTCGAACCAGTGGCCCGTCCGCCCGATCCCCGTCTGCACCTCGTCCAGGACGAGCAGCGTGCCGGTGGCGCGGGTGATCTCCCTGGCCGCCTCCAGGTAGCCCTTGGGCGGGACGATCACGCCGATCTCGCCCTGGATCGGCTCGATGATCACGAAGGCGGTCTCCTCGGTGACCGCGGCCCGCAGCGCCTCCACGTCACCGAAGGGGACGTGCGTGACGTCGCCGGGCAGCGGGACGAACGGGGTCCGCTTGGGCTCCTGCCCGGTGAGGGCGAGCGAGCCCATCGTCCGGCCGTGGAAGCCGCCGGTGGTGGCGACCATGTGGGTACGGCCCGTCAGCCGGCCCATCTTGAAGGCGGTCTCGTTCGCCTCGGCGCCCGAGTTGCAGAAGAACACCCGGCCGGGGCGGCCGGCGAGCTGGATCAGGCGCTCGGCGAGGGCGAGGGGCGGCTCGGCGAGGTAGAGGTTCGAGACGTGGCCCAGCGACGCGATCTGGCGGGAGACGGCCTCGACGACGGCCGGGTGGGCGTGGCCGAGGGCGTTGACGGCGATCCCGCCGACGAAGTCGAGGTACAGGGTGCCGTCGGCGTCCCAGACGGTGGCGCCCTCGCCGCGGACCAGGGACAGCCGCGGCGTCCCGTAGTTGTCCGCCATCACGCCCTGCCAGCGCTGTACGAGTCCCTCGTTGCCGGTCACCGTACTCACCGTGCTCCCCCTTCGTCCGTGACTGTTTCCGAGCCTGTGAGTGTTTCCGAGTCCGTGCCTGCGTCTGCGCCCGCGTCCGTGCTCGGGTCCTGCGGGGCGTCGGGCACGACCATCGTGCCGATGCCCTCGTCCGTGAAGATCTCCAGCAGGATCGAGTGCTGGACGCGCCCGTCGAGGACCCGGGCGGTGGTGACGCCGTTGCGTACCGCGTGCAGGCAGCCCTCCATCTTGGGCACCATGCCGCTGGAAAGGTCGGGCAGCAGCTTCTCCAGCTCGCTCGCGGTGAGCCTGCTGATGACGTCGTCGCTGTTCGGCCAGTCCTCGTACAGGCCCTCGACGTCGGTGAGGACCATCAGCGTCTCGGCGCCGAGGGCGGCGGCGAGCGCGGCGGCGGCGGTGTCGGCGTTGACGTTGTAGACGTGGCCGTCGTCGGCGCTGCGGGCGATGGAGGAGATGACCGGGATCCGGCCGTCGCCGAGGAGCGCCTCGATGGCTCCGGTGTCGACGGCGGTGATCTCGCCGACGCGGCCGATGTCGATCAACTCGCCGTCGATCAGCGGGCGGTGCTGGACGGCGGTGATGGTGTGGGCGTCCTCGCCGGTCATGCCGACGGCGAGCGGTCCGTGCTGGTTGAGCAGTCCGACGAGCTCGCGCTGGACCTGTCCGGCGAGGACCATCCGTACGACGTCCATCGCCTCGGGTGTGGTGACCCGCAGGCCCGCTTTGAACTCGCTGACCAGGCCGTGCCGGTCGAGCTGGGCGCTGATCTGGGGGCCGCCGCCGTGCACGACGACCGGCTTGAGGCCCGCCTGCCGCAGGAAGACGACGTCCTGGGCGAAGGCGGCCTTGAGGTCCTCGTCGATCATGGCGTTGCCGCCGAACTTGATGACGACGGTCTTGCCGTGGTGCCGGGTCAGCCAGGGCAGTGCCTCGATGAGGATCTGCGCCTTGGGCAGGGCGGTGTGCTTGCGGGCCTTGGGGACGGCGGGCCGGTCGTCGGTCATGAGCTGTACGCGCTGTTCTCGTGGACGTAGTCGGCCGTGAGGTCGTTGGCCCAGATGACGGCCGAGTCCGTGCCGGCGGCGAGGTCGGCGGTGATGCGCACCTCGCGGAAGCGCATGTCGACCAGGTCGCGGTCGTCGCCGACGGAGCCGTTCTTGCAGACCCAGACGTCGTTGATGGCGACGTTCAGCCGGTCGGGCTCGAAGGCCGCGCCGGTCGTGCCGATGGCGGACAGCACGCGCCCCCAGTTGGGGTCCTCGCCGTGGATGGCGCACTTGAGGAGGTTGTTGCGGGCGATGGAGCGGCCCACCTCGACGGCGTCGTCCTCGGTCGCCGCGTGGACGACCTCGATCCTGATGTCCTTGGAGGCGCCCTCGGCGTCCCCGATGAGCTGCCGGGCGAGGTCGGCGCAGACGGTACGTACCACCTCGGCGAACTCGTCCTGGGCGGGCGTCACCCCGGACGCGCCGGAGGCCAGCAGCAGCACGGTGTCGTTGGTGGACATGCAGCCGTCGGAGTCGACCCGGTCGAAGGTGGTACGGGTCGCGGCGCGCAGCGCGGTGTCGAGGGCGGGGCTGTCGACGTCGGCGTCGGTGGTGAGGACGACGAGCATGGTGGCGAGGCCGGGGGCGAGCATGCCGGCGCCCTTGGCCATGCCGCCGACGGTCCAGCCGTCGCCGCCCGCGACGGCGGTCTTGTGCACGGTGTCGGTGGTCTTGATCGCGATGGCGGCCTTCTCGCCGCCGTGCGGGGAGAGTTCGGCGGCGGCCTTCTCGATGCCGGGCAGGAGCTTGTCCATCGGCAGGAGCAGCCCGATGAGCCCGGTGGAGGCGACGGCGATCTCGCCGGCGCTGTGCTCGGCGCCGCCCGCCGCGCCGCCCGCCGCGCTCAGCACCTCGGCGGCCTTCTCGGCGGTGGCGTGGGTGTCCTGGAAGCCCTGGGGACCCGTACAGGCGTTGGCGCCGCCGGAGTTGAGGACGACGGCGGAGATCTCGCCGCCCTTGACGACCTGTTCGGACCAGAGGACGGGCGCGGCCTTGACGCGGTTGGAGGTGAAGACACCGGCGGCGGCGCGGCGCGGGCCGGTGTTGACCACGAGGGCCAGGTCCGGGTTGCCGTTCTCCTTGATCCCGGCGGCGATGCCCGCTGCCGTGAATCCCTGCGCTGCGGTGACGCTCAAGGTGCCACTCCGATCGTGGAGAGTCCGGTGTCCTCGGGGAGGCCGAGGGCGATGTTCATGCTCTGGAGGGCACCGCCGGCCGTGCCCTTGGTGAGGTTGTCGACGGCGCTGATCGCGATGATGCGGTTCGCGTGTTCGTCGTACGTGACCTGGATCTGTACGGCGTTGGAACCGTAGACGGACGCGGTGGCCGGCCAGCGTCCCTCGGGGAGCAGGTGGACGAACGCTTCGTCGGCGAAGGCCTTCTCGTACGCGTCCCGTACGGCCTGGGCGGTGGTGCCGGGCCTCGCCTTGGCGGTGCAGGTGGCGAGGATGCCGCGGGGCATGGGGGCGAGGGTGGGGGTGAAGGAGACGGTGACGGGCTCGCCGGCGACGGCGCTGAGGTTCTGGACGATCTCCGGGGTGTGGCGGTGTCCGCCGCCGACGCCGTACGGGGACATGGAGCCCATGACCTCGGAGCCGAGCAGGTGCGGCTTGGCGGCCCGGCCCGCGCCGGAGGTGCCGGACGCGGCGACGACGACGGCCTCGGGCTCGGCGAGGCCCGCCTCGTACGCGGGGAAGAGCGCGAGCGAGACGGCGGTCGGGTAGCAGCCGGGCACCGCGACGCGCTTGGACCCCTCCAGCGCGGCGCGGGCGCCCGGCAGTTCGGGGAGCCCGTAGGGCCAGGTGCCGGCGTGCGCGGAGCCGTAGAACCTCTCCCAGTCGGCGGCGTCCTTGAGCCGGAAGTCGGCGCCCACGTCGATGACGAGCACCTCGTCGCCGAGCTGCTCGGCGACGGCGGCGGACTGCCCGTGGGGCAGCGCGAGAAACACGACGTCGTGCCCGGCGAGCACCTCGGCGGACGTCGCCTCCAGCACCCGGCCGGCCAGCGGCAGGAGGTGCGGTTGCAGGCTCCCGAGCGTCTGCCCGGCGTTGGAGTTCGCGGTCAGGGCGCCGATACGGACCCCGGGATGCCCGAGGAGCAGCCGAAGCAACTCCCCACCCGCATACCCACTCGCCCCGGCCACCGCTGCACGTACGGTCTGTGCCACCATCGAAACGCCCTCCTCGGCAATGGCATGACTATACGTTCCGCCGCAGCTTTATGCAATGAGAACCGGATCGCCAGGATGTCGATGTTCGTGGCCGGGCGTGCGGCGCCTCGTTCACCGGGCATGACGTACTGCCGTGCACTGACTGCCACCACTCTCGTCGCTACCGCCGTGGCCGGTAGCGTCCTCGCTGCTGATTCCGCCGTCGCCGGCGGCGTTGGTGACTTCCTCTCCCCTGCTTTCGGGACCGACTGCGCCAATCTGCACACCGGCGCTCAGGCATCGGGCAGCACGACCCGCGGTACCAGCGCTCTGGCCTGAGGCGCGGGATGTAGCCAGGCGTCTGCGCCGGATCGTGGGTGATGGGGCGGCGGGATGGCTCACGATCGGTTCAGGGGTGAGCGTTCCAGTTGGCGAGTACCGCCAGGCAAGGAGCTCAGTCACAACATCGGGCCCCGCCGGCCGGGGCGGAGCCCGGCAGCGGTCAGAATGGCGGGATGGATCATCACTTCGTCGGCATACCGGAGTTGGCGGGCGTTCCTCGGGTCGCGGTGGTCGTCGACGTCATGCGTGCGTTCACCGTGGCCGCCTGGGCCTTCTCGCTCGGGGTCGAGCGGATCGTCCTGGCCTCGACGGAGAGTGAGGCTCTCGCCCTGAAGGCCCGGCACCCGGGGTGGTTGGCGCTGAAGGACGGCGCGCCGGCGGCGGGGTTCGACGCGGTGAACTCCCCCGGGCTGCTCCGGTCACGCGACTTCGCCGGGCGCACGCTGGTGCAGAAGACGACGGCGGGGACGGTGGGCGCGCTGGCCGTCGCGGACGCGCCGCTCGTGCTGTGCGCGAGCTTCGTGGTGGCGGGGGCGACCGCGCGCTTCCTGCGGGCCGGGGGTTCCGGGCCGGTGACGTTCGTCGTCACCGGCGAGGACGGGCGGGCCGACGAGGACCTCGCCTGCGCCGAGTACATCGGCCGGTGCCTGACCGGGGACGAGGTCGAGGTGTCCCCGTACGTGCGCCGGGCGGAGGCCTCCCGGGCGGCGGCGGACCTCGCCGCCGGGCTGCGGAGCGGGTACCACCCGGACGACGTCGCGCTCTGCCTGGAGGTCGACCGCTTCCCGTTCGCGATGGTGGCGCGCCGGGAGGGTGACCTGATGGTGCTGCGCGCCGTTCCGGCGGCGGTTGCGGTGGCGGACCTCGCGGCCGGTCTCGGCTGAGAGCGGCCGCGTACACCTCGTACCCCCGGCCTCACACCCGCCGAAGGCGGCAGAACAAGCCGCGGCCGTGGCCGACAGAAGCGGGCACAGGATGTCGGGTGCGGGGGGAGGTGGGTCTCCTAGCGTGGTGGTCGTCAAGAGGAAGGGGGCCGGGCGTGCTGGAACGGCTGAACCGGGTCATGGAACAGATCGAGGGCGACCTCGCCGGGACCGTGGACGTGGCCGGATGGGCGCGCACCGCGGCCACCTCGGAGTACCACCTGCGCCGGATGTTCTCCGCGCTCGCCGGCATGCCGCTCTCGGAGTACGTGCGGCGGCGCCGGCTCACCGTCGCGGGCGCCGAGGTGCTCGGTGGACGTGACTCGCTGCTGGAGATCGCGGTGCGGTACGGGTACGGGTCGGGCGAGGCGTTCGCGCGGGCGTTCCGCGCGGTGCACGGCGTCGGCCCCGGCGAGGCGCGCCGTACCGGTGCCGCGCTCGTCTCCCAGCCCCGGTTGACCTTCCGCCTCACCGTCGAAGGAAGCAGCAGCATGCGCTATCGCGTCGTGGACAGGCCGGATTTCGCCGTTGTCGGCCTCAAGGCCCGGGTCCCCCTGGTGCACGTGGGGCCGAACCAGGCGATCATCGACTTCGTCCGGGGGATCGATCCGGGGGTGCGCGAACGCCTGGAGAAGCTGTCCGACCAGGAGCCGCGGGGCATCGTCGCGGTCTGCGACGACCTCGATCCCGGCCGCGCCGAGGGCACCGAACTCGACTACTACCTCGGGGTGATCACCTCCGCCGGGGCGACCGGGGCATCCGGGGTCGCCGAGGCGCCCGAGGGCGTCACCACTCTCGCCGTTCCGGCCGGCACCTGGGCCGTCTTCACCGCCTCGGGACCGGTGCCGGAGGCGATCCAGAACCTCTGGCGGGACGTGTACGCGGAGTGGTTCCCGGCGAACCCGTACCGCACCCGCCCCGGCCCGGAGATCCTGCGCACCCGCCCGTCCGCGGACGGGACGGAGGCGGAGGCGGAGTTGTGGCTGCCGGTGGAGCGGGAGAAGGACTGATCACCCTTCGCCGATCGACGGTCACCGGCAGTTGTCCACGGGCGGGGAAGGGAGTTGTCCACAGGCCGGGAAGCGGGGCCGGTGATCCTCGTAGACTCGGCGGATGAGCACTCCCGGCACCGGTTCCGACATCGGCCCCCTCCTCGACGGCGGCGGCCCCGAGATCAGCGACGCGGGGACGAGCGACGCCCTGCGCGTGCTGCACCGCGTCTTCGGTTACGACTCCTTCCGCGGGAGCCAGCAGGAGATCATCGACCACGTGGTCGGCGGCGGTGACGCGCTCGTGCTGATGCCGACCGGCGGGGGGAAGTCGCTCTGCTACCAGATCCCCGCGCTGGTCCGCAAAGGGGTCGGGGTCGTGGTGTCGCCGCTCATCGCGCTCATGCAGGACCAGGTCGACGCGCTGCGGGCGCTCGGGGTGCGGGCCGGGTTCCTGAACTCGACGCAGGACCTGGACGAACGGCGCATGGTGGAGGCGGAGTTCCTCGCCGGGGAGCTGGACCTGCTCTACCTGGCGCCGGAGCGGCTGCGCGTGGAGGCGACCGTACGGCTGCTGGAGCGCGGCACGATCTCGCTGTTCGCGATCGACGAGGCGCACTGCGTGGCGCAGTGGGGCCACGACTTCCGCCCCGACTACCTCGCCCTGTCGGCGCTGCACGAGCGCTGGCCGGACGTACCGCGCATCGCGCTCACCGCGACGGCGACCGAGGCCACCCACTCGGAGATCGCGTCCCGCCTCAAGCTCCAGGACGCGCGGCACTTCGTCGCGAGCTTCGACCGGCCCAACATCCAGTACCGCATCGCGCCGAAGAACGACCCGAAGAAGCAGCTGTTGCAGTTGCTGCGCGCCGAACACCCCGGGGACGCGGGGATCGTCTACTGCCTGTCGCGCGCGTCGGTGGAGAAGACCGCCGAGTTCCTGGTGAAGAACGACGTCAACGCGCTTCCGTACCACGCGGGTCTGGATTCCAGGACGCGCGCCGCGAACCAGTCGCGCTTCCTGCGGGAGGACGGGTTGGTCATGGTGGCGACGATCGCGTTCGGCATGGGCATCGACAAGCCCGACGTACGGTTCGTGGCCCACCTCGACCTGCCCAAGTCGGTCGAGGGGTACTACCAGGAGACGGGCCGCGCCGGGCGTGACGGGCTGCCGTCCACGGCGTGGCTGGCGTACGGGCTCCAGGACGTCGTCCAGCAGCGGAAGATGATCGAGACCTCGGAGGGCGACGACGCGCACCGGCGACGGCTGGGCGAGCACGTCGACGCGATGCTCGCGCTGTGCGAGACCGTCGAGTGCCGCCGGGTGCGCCTGCTGGCGTACTTCGGCCAGAAGAGCACCGCGTGCGGGAACTGCGACACGTGTCTGACCCCGGCGGAGTCCTGGGACGGGACGGTGCCGGTGCAGAAGTTCCTCTCGACGGTGGTACGGCTCAAGCGAGAGCGCAACCAGAAGTTCGGCGCCGGGCAGATCACCGACATCCTGCTGGGCAAGAAGACCGCGAAGGTCATCCAGTTCGACCACGACGCGCTCAGTGTCTTCGGCATCGGCACGGAGCTGCGCGAGGCGGAATGGCGGAGTGTGGCCCGGCAGATGCTGGCGCAGGGCCTCGTGGCCGTCGAGGGCGACTACGGGACGCTGACGCTCACGGACGACAGCGCGGAGGTGCTGGGCGGGCGCCGGCCCGTCGTGCTGCGGCGGGAGCCGGAGAGCGCGCTGCGCCCGGCGCGGGCGGAGAAGACGGCGCGCAACCGCGCGGCGCCGGTGGACCTGCCGGCCGAGGCCGTGCCGGTGTTCGAGTCGCTGCGCGCGTGGCGGGCCGCGTCGGCGAAGGAGCAGGGCGTGCCCGCGTACGTGATCTTCCATGACGCGACGCTGCGGGAGATCGCGGTGCTGTCGCCGTCGACGCTGGCGGAGTTGGGCACGGTGAACGGGGTCGGGGAGAACAAACTCGCGAAGTACGGGGAGCAGATCCTGGAAACGCTGGGCGGCGCGGCGTGAAGGTGTGAGGGCGGGGCGGGGGTGAGGGCGCGGCGGTGTGAGGGCGCGGCCGGGGGGTGAACCTCGGGGCGGGCTCGCGGTTCAGGGGGCGCCCGCGTCCAGGCGCAGGTTCCAGCGGCCGGGGGCGCCGGTGAGGGTGACGGTGGAGAGGGGGCGGACGTCCAGGTACCAGTACGTACGGGGCGGGGCGTTCAGCGCGTAGACCACCGCCGCCCGGACGACCGCCGGTTCCGCGACCGCCACGATCGCCATGATGTCCTGCGCGGGCCTGGTGTCCAGCCAGCCGCCCACGCGGGAGATGAAGGCCAGCAGGGGTTCGCCGCCGTGCGGGGCGGCCCGGGGGTCGGCCAGCCAGGCGTCCACGGCGGCGGGCTCGCGGGCCGCCACCTCGGCGAAGGTGAACCCCCGCCAGCGGCCCATGTCACAGTCCCGCAGGGCGGGCTGCGCCATCGGCGCGTACCCGAGTGCGTCGCCGGTGGCACGGCTGCGCGGGGTGGGCGAGCAGTAGCGGAGATCGGCGGCGGCCAGGGGCACCAGGCTGTGCGCCACGAGCTGGATCTCGTGCCAGCCGATCCGGTCCAGAGGGCGGTCCTCGTCGAAGCGCTCGTCGAACAGGTCCGAGCTGCGCGCGGCGGCGACCAAGGTGACCTGAACACTCATGGCCGTGATCGTGGATCCGAACGGCGACCTGGTCAAGAGTCAGCGGGCGGCCGGGGAGGGAACGACGCGGGATATGGGCGTGACATATGCGGACCGGCGTCCTCCGGCCGGCAGCCGCCCGCTCCCCCGCCGCCGGTCCGCTACCCTCCGCCCGGCGGAAGGAGTGCCTCGTCACAGGCGGTGCGGAGCCTGCGTACCCCCTCGTCGATCTCCGCGGGACCGGCCACCGCGGCGAAGCTCAGCCGCAGCCGCCCGGCCGGCGCCTCGGCGCTGAAGTAGGCGCGGCCCGGGGCGACGGCCACCCCCGCGCGCAGTGCGGCGGAGACGACGGCCGGTTCGTCGGCGCCGTCGGGGAGACGGATCCAGAGGTGGTGGCCGCCGGCGGGCAGGTGCGGGACGGCCAGTTCGGGCAGTTCCCGGCGCAGGGCGGCGGCCATGGTGTCCCTGCGGGTCCGCAACGCCCCGGCGAGGGCGCGCAGGTGCCGGCTCCAGGCGGCGGATCCGACGAGTTCCAGGGCGGCTTCCTGGAGGGGGCGCGGGACGAAGAAGGTGTCGACGACGTGGATGGCGCGCAGCCGTTCCAGGACGGGGCCGCGGGCGGCGAGCATGCCGACGCGCAGGCTCGCCGAGGCGGCCTTGGTGAGGGAGCTGACGTGGACGACCACGCCGTCGGGGTCGTCGGCGGCGAGGGGCGCGGGCAGCGGGCCCGCGTCCTCGTGGACCAGCCTGCGGGCGAAGTCGTCCTCCACGACGAAGGCGCCCGCCTCCCGGGCGATCCTGAGCACCTGGGGCCTGCGGTCCGGCGAGAGGACGGCGCCGGTGGGGTTCTGGAAGAGCGGCTGGCAGACGAACACCCGGGCGCCGGTGGCCCGGAAGGCGGCGGCGAGGAGGTCGGGCCGTACGCCGTCGGAGTCGACGGGGACGGGTACGGGGCGCAGTCCGGCGGCGCGGGCGATGGCCAGCATGCCGGGGTAGGTGGGCGATTCGACGAGTACCGGGGCGCCGGGCGGGGCGAGGGCCCGTACCGCGGTCGTCAGGGCGCTCTGGCCGCCCGCGGTGACCAGCACCTCGGCGGCCGTGCAGCGGTCCCCGACCGAGCGGGCGAACCACTCGCGCAGCTCCGGGAGGCCCTCGGCGGGCGGCCGCCCCCACGCACCGGGGCGCCGGCCGGCCCGTGCCAGGGCGGCGCCCATCGCCTGTTCGGGCTGGAGGGAGGGGTGCAGGTAGCCGCCGTTGAACTCGACGACTCCGGGGGGTGGCGCGGCGAGGGTGACGAGGACGGCGGAGGCGTCGACGGACCGGGGAACGAGTTCGGCCTGGGCGTCGGCGCTGAGCGTGACCTCCTGCCAGGAGGTGTCACCGGCCGGCGGGGCGGTGGGCCGGGCGGCGGCGCGGAAGGCACCGGCGCCGGGGCGGGTGACGACCAGGCCCTCGGCGGCGAGGCGGGCGAGGGCGCGGGAGACGGTGACCGGGGAGACGTGGTGGTGCTCGACGAGCGCGCGGCTCGACGGCAGCTTTCCGCCGGGAGGGTAGCGGTTCAGCTCCTCGCGCAGGATGTCGGCCAGTTCTCGTACACTGCTACGCTCGTGCATGACGGCACAGGATAGCGCTACTCCCGACACTCCGATAGCGGTGGACACCACCTCCGGCGGCCGTACCGCGCCCTTTCCCACCTCCGGGGGCCGTACCGCGCCCCCTCCCACCCCCGGCCGTACCGCGCCGCTTCCCGCTTCCGGCTCCTCCGCCCGCTCCGGCACCCTCCTCGCCGTGCTCGGCGTCCTCGCCTTCTCCCTCACCTTCCCCTCCACGGCGTGGGGCCTGGAGAGCTTCGGCCCCTGGTCCCTGGTCGCCGTCCGCAGCGCCCTCGCCGCGCTCCTCGCGGGCGGCTTCCTGCTCGCGCTGCGCGTCCCGGTGCCCGCGCGGAGGCACTGGGCCGGGCTCGCGGTGGTCGCGGGCGGGGTCGTGGTCGGCTTCCCGCTGCTGACGACCCTGGCACTGGAGACCTCCACCAGCGCGCACGCGGCCGTGGTGGTCGGGCTGTTGCCGCTGACGACGGCGGCCTTCGCGACCCTGCGGACCGGACGCCGCCCGTCGCGCGCGTTCTGGTGGGCGGCCGTCGCGGGCGCGGCGGTGGTCCTCGCCTTCGCGGTCCAGCAGAGCGGCGGCACCCTGTCCTCCGGCGACCTGTACCTCTTCGGCGCGCTGCTGGTGTGCGCGGCCGGTTACACCGAAGGCGGGCGGCTGGCGCGGGAGATGCCCGGCTGGCAGGTGATCGGCTGGGCGCTGATCGGGTGCCTACCGCTCTCGGTGGCGGGCGCGGCGACCGCGCTGTCCTTCGAGCCGGTACGGCTGTCGCCCCACGGCGTGGTCGGGGTCCTGTGGGTGGCGTCGGTGTCGACCTTCTTCGGCCTGTACGTCTGGTACCGGGGCATGGCGTCGATCGGCATCGCCCGCGCCAGCCAACTCCAACTCGCCCAACCGCTGCTGACCCTGGTCTGGGCCGTACTCCTCCTGGGCGAACACCTCCCAGCGGCGGCCGTGGCGGCCGCGATCGCGGTCCTCGTCTGCATCGCCGTCACCCAACGCACGGGCACACGCGACTGACGCCCCGTCCGCTGGCCCGACCCACCCCGACAACGGCTGCCCGAGCAGCCGATCTTCTACCCCGTCCTCAACGAGGACTACGCGGTCAGGATCGCGCGGGACTGGAACGTGAAGCACGACGGGGCCGGCTTCGTCACTCGTTTCGACGTCGAGTCGGAGTTCGTGAGCCGGTATCCCGTCCGGCAGGCGGGTGGGCGGACGATCCTCGAACTGTGGGTCCCGGCCGGGGGTGGTCCACACGTTCCGCTGAGGAAGCGGGTGAGGGGGGCTACGCCCCGGTCCTGGCGGCGGAGTTGGGCCGCTTGTCGGGCGCGCGCGGGGGCTGTGGTGTGAGTGGTTCCAGGAGCCGGCGCGGGGTGTTCATCGCGCGGGACACGGGATCGGGGACCGGGACCGCCGTATCGAATCCCGGGCCGGGTTCGATACGGATGTCCGGGACCGGGACGGTCAGTCCGCACCCCTCGCAGCGCCCCTCGCGGTCGAGGAGGCCGCCGTCCTGATCGTGGCGGAGCGCGCGGCGCGGCCCGCCGGGAGAGTAGTGCTCGTCGCCCCAGTCCATCAGGACCCGCACGGCCGGCCACAGACCGACGCCCTTGTCCGTGAGCCGGTACTCGACCCCGGCCGCCGCGTGATCCTCGCGGGTGAGGACACCCTCCCGTACCAGGAGCTTCAACCGGTTCGTGAGGACGGCGCGCGGGATCTTGAGCTGCGTGGCGAAATCGCCGAACCTGCGCACCCCGTGGAACGCGTCACGCACGATGAGCAGCGTCCACCGCTCCCCGACCACCTCCAGCGCCCGCGCGAGCGAGCAGTTGGCGTCGGCGTACGTACTGGGAAGCGTCATGCGACGAGCGTACCAATGGCGGTTCTCTGACAGAACCGCCCCGAACCGCACGCACCGCACCGCCCGCGGCGCCGAGGCCGCCGGCGACATCCCGCGCCCATGTGCGGGGCGGCGGATGTCGCCGGAGAATGGGAGTGCGGCGCCGGGCCGGGGCGCGGCCGGTGAGCCGTGCCGGAGGGAGGCGCGATGACTACCGCCGTGATCGGCGCGACCGGCAAGGTCGGCACCGAAGTGGTGCGCGGGCTGCTCGAACAGGGCGAGCCGGTGGCCGCGTTGGTCCGCGATCCGGGCAAGGCCCGCTCCGCGTTCGGTGAGCCCGACGGGCTGACCGTGCGCGCCACGCGTGTGCAGGACCCGGCGGAACTCGCCGGCGCCCTGGACGGGATCAGCCGCGTGTTCGTCGCGATGGGGTCGATCGGTTACGAGGCGGTCATCCAGCGCATCGTCGTCAACGTCAGCGCCGGGATTCCCTCGATCGAGCAGGTCACGCGCCTGTCGGTGCTCAACACCTCGGCCGATTCGCGGGGCATCAACCAACGCGGCCACTACAGCGTCGACGCGTTCGCCGCCTCGACCGGAGTCAGGTACTCGACCGTCCGCCCCGCGGTGTTCTCCGCGTCGATGCTGGCCGGAGCCCCCGAGATCCGGGCGTCCCGTACGTGGAGCGGGCTCGCCGACCACGGCCGGGTGGCGCTGATCGATCACCGCGACGTGGCCGAGGCGGCGGTACGTGTCCTCACCGACCGGTCGCTGTGGGACGCGCACCACGCCCTGACCGGACCGGAACCCCTGTCCTGGCCCGAGGCGCTCGCGCTGCTGTCGGCCGAACTGGGCGAACCGGTCGGCTTCCGGCTCGTGACCGAGCAGGCCCTGCTGGAACAACTCATCGCCGCCGGGGTGTCCGTGGGACAGGCCGAGATGCTGATCGCCCGCGAATGGGCGATCCTCGCGGGCGAGAACGACTACACGGTGGACACGTTCCAGCAGATCACCGGCCACGCCCCGCGCCCGGTGACGGCGTTCCTGCACGACTACCGCGAGCGGTTCGCCTGACGCTGCCGCGCGGGCCGGAAGAAGAGGTGGCGTACCGTCCCGCGCACGCACGCGGGGCAGGCGTACTGCGTGAATCCGGGGCCGCTGGACCGTTCGATGTATCCGATCTCGGTCGGGGCCCCGGTGACGACGCCGCACACCGTACAGGAGACGCGGGATTCCGCCGCGAAGGAGGATTCCGCCGTGGAAGACATGAGGGTCATGGCGCTCGCAGGACTCGTGGGCGAGGGGAGGCCCCGCCGGCGGCGTGGCCCTGTTTCGGTCGCGGGACTCAGGGAGTGTCGGGACTCAGGCGGCGGCGGGACTCGGAGGAGCACCGGGGCTCAGAGGAGCACCGGGGCCCAGCGGGCCGCCGGGCTGGAAGTACGGGCCGCTGGTGGCGAAGTCGGACCGGTACGCGGCGGCGAACCGCTCGACCGACAGCGGCGCGCGGCCGGTGAGGCGTTCGACGTGGTCGTTGGTGCCCGCGAACACCCCGTTCCGGTAGTCGACCGCGACGTGGCGCAGGTGCTGGACGAGGTGCGGGTCCGCTCCACGAGCCGTCAGGGCGGCCGCGAACTCGTCCACACCGATCGGCTCGTACCGCACCGGCATGCCCAGCACGCCGGACAGCGACCGGGCGATGTCGTGGTGGTTCAGTTCGACCGGCCCGTGCAGGGTGTACACGGCGCGGTCGTGCGGCTCGGGGTCGAGCAGCAGCGCCGCGATGACCCGGGACTGGTCGGCCGCGGCGATCGGGGCGTGGCGGCCGTCGCCGAACGGGAGCCGCAGGAGGCCCTCGCCGTCCTGGTTCCCCCACCAGGTCGTGAGCCACTCGGCGAAGAACGTCGGCCGGATGTGGACGGTCAGCAGGTCGGTCCGGTCCCACAGGCGTTCGCACAGCCAATGCAGCCGGGCCGCGTCGCTGCCCGCGTCGCGGCGGGCCGAGATCTGGGACATGTTGACCACGGACCGGACGCCCGCCTCGGTCGCCGCCTGGGCGAAGTAGGTGGTCGCCTCCAGCAGGCCCGGCAGGATCGGGTGGCAGAAGTACGCGCCGCTGACGCCCCGGAGAGCCGCGGTGACGCCGTCCAGGTCGTGCAGGTCCGCCACGGCGATCTCGGCCCCGGCGTCGGCCAGCGCACGGGACCGCCCGTCCTCACGGTGCACCAGGGCGCGGACGCGGTGACCCTGCGCCAGCAGTTCGCGGACCGTGCCCGACCCGGTCTTGCCCGTCGCGCCGGTGACGAGGAACAGCCTGGTGCCGTGGGGCATGCGACCACCTTTCGTGAGACCGCGCAGGTGCGCCGGGACGCGCCACCAAGGCAGTTCAGTCAGTGAACTCCCGCAATCTACCACGGAGTTCGGAGAGGGGTACGACTCCGACGCGCGCACGCGCCCGACCCCCGCCCCCGGCCCGATGGCGTGCGCCCGGGATCAGAATTAGGCTGATCGAGGGAAAAACGAATCGACCGGGCCGGTTGCCCATGGGGCCCGCGACAGGGCGATGTTCCCGGCGCCGACGGAGTTCCCGGGCGCCGGTACACGCGCGCCGAAGTCCGCTCGCCGCCCCGGGCCCGCTTCCGGCGTCCGGAGACGCCCGTTCCCGCACCGACCGCGGTGACCCGCGCTCCTGATCCGGCCGACGCCGACCAGGAAGGACACCGTCATGACCACCGGTCTCACCCAGGCGGACGCGACCGAGCTCGCCGAGATGATCCGCCTCGGAAAGGTCTCCTCCGTCGAGGTGGTGCAAGCGCATCTCGACCGCATCGAGGCCTTGAATCCGAGGCTCAACGCCATCGTCACCCTTGCCGACGGCTCGCTGGAGGCCGCGCGGGCGGCGGACGAGGAACTCGCGGCGGGCGGGGAGGTGGGCCCGCTCCACGGCGTGCCGTTCACGGTGAAGGACTCGTACGACACCGCCGGAGTGCTCACGCAACGCGGTTCGCCGATCTTCGCGGGCCGGATCCCGGACACCGACGCCACCGCCGTGGCGCGCATGAAGCAGGCCGGGGGAATCGTCCTGGCCAAGACGAACCTCCCGGAGTTCTCGTACTGGATCGAGTCCGACAACCTCCTGACGGGCAGGACGAACAACCCCTGGGACCTCGACCGCTCCCCCGGCGGATCCAGCGGCGGGGAGTCCGCGTCGATCGCGGTCGGGATGTCGCCCCTCGGCCTCGCGACCGACCTGTCCATCTCGATCCGCGGGCCGGCCGCCGACACCGGTGTGGTGTCCTTCAAGCCGTCGCACGGGCGCGTGCCGATGACGGGCATCTGGCCGCGGGCGCCGCGCCGCGACTGGCACGCCGGCCCCATGGCCCGCACCATCCGCGACCTCGCCCTCGCCTACTCGCTGCTGGCGGGCCCCGACGGCGCCGACGGGTCCTCCACCCTCCCGCCCGAGTTCGACACCGGCGTGGGCACCGACCCCGGCCGGCCCCTGCGCGTGGGCTGGCTGGTCGACTCGGGGCTCGGCCCGACGGACCCCGAGGTCGCGGCGACGGTAGAGGCGGCGGCCGACGCGCTGCGGACGACGGGCGCGCAGGTCGACGCGGTGAGCATCCCGGCCCTTGAGCGGGACAACCCGCTCGACCTCTGGAACAAACTGAGCGTCATGGAGGTGAAACCCGCCTTCCAGGAGGTCACGGCGGGCCACGAGGACCAGATGTTCTCGTACTCCAAGGTCGTGGAAAGCCTGCCCGACACGCCCATGGAGGACTACATCCGGGCCGAGCAGGGCGTGGGGCGGCTCCGGGACGGCTTCGCCGCGTTCTTCCACTCGTACGACCTCCTGCTGCTCCCGGTGACGACGATCCCCGCCCATGAGCACCAGCTCGGGGACTTCACCCTCAACGGGCAGACGGTGGGCGCCTTCCACGTGTCGTCGACGACCGTCCCGTTCAACCTGACGGGGCTGCCGGCGCTGTCGATGCGGTTCGGCACGAGCGGCGACGGCATGCCGATCGCCGTGCAGCTGGCCGCCTCCTGGTACGCGGAGTCGACGATCCTGCACAGCGCCGCCCTCCTGGAGTCGCTCAGCCCGGTCCGGGGCCAATACCCCGACCTCTGACCCCCGTTCCGCACGACGGGCCCTCACCGCTCCGCATGGCGCGAGTGGTGGGGGCCCGCCGCGCGTGGTGGGCGGATCCGTCTGTGGTGGGCGGATCCGTTCACGGTGGGCGCAGACCCTTGTAGACGACCGGTCTAATCTGCTGTTACGGTGGAATAGTAGACCGGTCCAACGAGGATCGGCCCAGCGAAAAGGGATCCCTCATGGCCCACGAACTCACCCGCTCCGACGCCACCGCGCTCGCCGAGCTGATCCGTACCGGACAGGTCTCCTCCGTCGACGTGGTGCAGGCCCACCTCGACCGCGTCAAGGCGACCGATCCGCAGGTCAACGCCATCGTGTCGCTCGCGGACGACGCCCTGGACGCGGCGCGGGCGGCCGACGAGGAACTGGCGGCGGGCGCGGAGGTGGGGCCGCTCCACGGCGTGCCGTTCACGGTCAAGGACTCGTTCGACACCGCGGGAGTGCTCACCCAGCGTGGTTCACCGGTCTTCGCGGGCCGGATCCCGGACACTGACGCCACCGCCGTGGCACGGATGAAGCGCGCCGGCGGAATCCTCCTGGCGAAGACCAACCTCCCGGAGTTCTCCTACGCGGTCGACTCCGACAACCTCCTGACCGGCGAGACCAACAACCCCTGGGACCTCGGCCGCACGGCCGGCGGATCGAGCGGCGGCGAGTCCGCGGCCATCGCCACCGGGATGTCGCCCCTCGGCCTCGGGAGCGACCTGGCGATCTCGGTGCGCGGCCCGGCCGCGAACACCGGCATCGCGGCCCTCAAGCCGACCCACGGGCGCATCCCCATGACGGGGATCTGGCCGCGCGAGCCGCGCCGCGACTGGCACGCCGGCCCCATGGCCCGTACCGTCCGCGACCTCGCCCTCGCCTACTCGTTCCTGACCGGCCCCGACGGCGCCGACGGCTTCTCGACCGTCCCGCCCGGGTTCGACACCGGCCTGGGCGCCTCGCCGGACCGGGCCCCGCGGGTCGGCTGGCTGGTCGACTCCGGGCTCGGCCCGGTCGACGCGGATGTCGCGGCGACCGTGGAGGCGGCGGCCGACGCGCTGCGGGGCGCGGGGGTGCACGTCGACGCCGTGAGCATCCCGGCTCTCGTACGGGACACACCTCTCGAACTGTTCAACCTCCAGCACGTCATGGAGGTGAAGCCCGCCTACGCGGAGGCCGTCGCGGGGCACGAGGACCAGATGTACAAGGCCACGACGTTCATGCGCGACGTACCCGACACGTCCGTACAGGACTACGTCCGGGCCGAGCAGGGCGTCGAGCGGCTCCGGGACGGTTTCGCGGCGTACTTCCAGCGGTACGACGCGCTGCTGCTCCCCGTGACCACGGTCCCCGCGCACCGGCACGGGACCACCGAACTCTCCCTGGACGGCCGGGCGTTCAGCATCTTCCACGTGATGTCGACGACGGTCCCGTTCAACCTGACGGGACTGCCGGCCCTGTCGATGCGGTTCGGCACCAGCGCCGAGGGCCTGCCGATCGGCGTGCAGCTCGCCGCCTCCTGGTACGCGGAGTCGACGATCCTGCGCCTCGCCGCGCTCCTGGAGACACTCAGCCCGGTACGCGACCAGCACCCCGCCCTCTGAGGGGGCGTCCGGCCGGCCGAGCGGCCTTTCCCGCTGTCAGCCGTTCTTGAGCGGTTGGAGCAGGCGGTGGCGGCGGGTGAGCGCCTTGCTGATCGCGTTCTCGGAATTCGACCTGAAGTCGATCCGGCGCGGAGTCGCCCGGACCTCCTCGGCGTCGACCTGGTGTCCGCAGCTCTCGCAGACACCGACCCCGTCGAGCCGGCCGTCGTCCTCGGTGTGCTCGAAGACCTCCGGCGCGCCCCCGGAAGCGTAGTGCTTGTCACCCCAGTGGGTGAGTCCGAGCACGACCGGCCACAACTCTTTCCCCTTGGCGGTCAGTTCGTACTCGGCATATCCGCCCGCCGGTTTCTTGACAAGAACTCCGTGCTCGACAAGTCCCGCCAGCCGATCGCTGAGAACGGCGCGGGACATGGAGAGGTGCTGGGCGAAGTCGCTGAATCGGCGCACTCCGTGGAAAGCGTCCCGAATGATCAGGAGGGTCCAGCGCTCACCGAGGACCTCGAGCGATCGAGACAGTGAACAGCCCAGGCCGGAGTAGTCCTTGGGGAGTGCCATGCCCCGAAGCTACCGGATCCGGTTCGTTGACGAAACAAGGATGCCGTCCCTAGTCTGGTTTCGTGAGAGAACCGGACGGCCCGACGACAAAGCAGGGGGGCTCCCATGCGGGAGGTGCAGGTCGTCCGCTGGCCGACGGAGCGAACGCGGCTCGACGCGCTCCGGCGTGACGGAGTGCCCTGCCTCATAGTCGTCGCCTCGGGCACGGCGGTTCCGACGCTGCAAAGGACGTGCGAGGACTGGGTGCGGGCCGGGGCGGATGCCTCCGAGATCAGAGCGCGCCTTTCGTCCCTCCGCGCCAGGGCGATCCGCGATCACCGCCCGTCGGTGGACGAGGAGGGAATCCTCCGCTTCCGTGGTTCTCTCGCGCCTCTCACGTCCACGGAAGTGGTGGTCGTCACCGCGCTGTTGGAATACGTCTCCACCGTGGTGGAGCGGGAGGCAATAGCCGCCCGGCTTGCCGCGGCCAATCGTTCGTCCAGCAGAAACGCGTTGGATCTCCACATCATGCGCCTCCGGAAGAAATTGCGACCCCTGGGGCTTTCGATAGAAACCGTTCACGGGCGCGGATACGTACTCGGCGCGATCAAGGGCCGCGGTGGGGTGCCGTCCGCGCCCGGGCAGGGCGTCCCGCGGCCCTCGGCGCCGCGGGACGGCACGGCCGCCTCCTGAACCGTCCGCGGCTCACGCCGGCTCGTGCCCGAAATCCCCGTGCCCGTAATCCCTGTGCCGGTAGTCCCTGTACCCGTAATCCCGGTGCCGGTAGCGGTCGGCGATCATCGTCATCGCCCCCAGGGGATCACTCGCGACCTCCTTCGCCGCGAAGTAGATGTTCCCCTTCACCTCGGGGTACTTCGCGCAGAGGTCCAGGTGCCGGGAGAGTTCCGCGGCGTTCTGCCAGGGGGCGGGCTGGGCCGGGTCGCCCGCCTTGTAGAGGGCCTCACCCACGTACAGGTCGACCCCCGTGCCCTTCACCACGCCCGCCCACCAGGGCACCAGCTTCGCGTAGTCGGCGGCGGCGAGGCCGATGTTCCAGTACAACTGCGGCGTGATGTAGTCGATCCAGCCCTCCCGCACCCACTTCCGGGTGTCGGCGTGCAGGTCGTCGTACGTCTGCACACCCGCCCGGGTGTCGGAGCCGAGGGGGTCGGTGGCCCCGTTGCGCCACACGCCGAACGGGCTGATGCCGAACCGTACGTTCTTCTTCAGCTTCTTGATCCGCGCGCCGGTCTCGCGCACCAGCCGGTCGGTGTTGTCCCGCCGCCACGCCGCCTTGTCCGGGAAGCCGGCCCCGTACCGCGCGTACGCCTCGTCGTCCGCGAACACCTGGCCCGCGACCGGATAGGGGTAGAAGTAGTCGTCCCAGTGCACGGCGTCGATGTCGTAGCGCCGCACGGCGTCCAGCATCGCGTCCTGGACGAACGACCTGACCTCCGGGAGACCCGGGTTGTAGTACAGCTTCCCGCCGTACGGCAGCACCCACTCGGGATGCACGCGGGCCGGGTGCTTCGCGGACAGCTTCGACGGGTCGGTGTGCATGGCGACGCGGTACGGGTTGAACCAGGCGTGCAGCTCCAGGCCGCGCGCGTGCGCCTCGCGCACCGCCGTGCCCAGCGGGTCCCAGCCCGGGTCCTTGCCCTGGGTCCCGGTGAGGTACTGCGACCAGGGCTCGTACGGCGACGGCCACAGCGCGTCCGCCGTGGGCCTGACCTGGAAGACGACCGTGTTCAGGTTGCGGGTGACGGCCATGTCCAGATGGGCGATCAGTTCGGCGCGCTGCTGGGCGGCGGTGAGCCCCGGCCGGGAGGGCCAGTCGCGGTTGGTGACGGTCGCGACCCACATCCCGCGCAGGTCCCGGCGCGGCGCGCGGCGCCGCGCCTCCGGGCCCACGGGACCGCCGGCGAGCGCGTGCGACGCGTTGAGCATCGTCGTCATCAGCGCCGCCGTCACCGCCATGAACCCGCGTCTGCCGAAGCCGGCGGGCCCGGACGGGCGCCCCGGTGTGTGGCCTGGGGTGGGGTGGGGGGTGTGACTCATGGGCGTTCCGTCCCTTGCCTGTGGGGGGGTGAGGAGCCCGCCGTGAGGGGGAGCGGGCCGCCGTACGGGCTGAGCATGCCCGCCCCGGCACGGCGTCCACACACCCGCGCGGAGTAACGTCTCGGTCCGGGGCGGGCGCCGCGATCACCTCGGCGGCCTGCCGGAACCACCGAACCCGGACCCGTCCGCCACCGATCGGGCACCGACCTGCCCGGATCGGCGCGGACCAGCGAAAGGCACGATGTGACCGACACCCTGACCGACATCGCCCGCGTGGGAGTGGTGGGCTGCGGCCAGATGGGCGCAGGCATCGCCGAGGTCGCCGCCCGCAGCGGCCTCGAGGTGCGGGTCGCCGAGACGACCGGCGAGGCCCTGGAGATCGGCAGGACCCGCCTGCACGGCTCGCTCGCCAAGGCGGCGGAACGCGGCAAGATCACCGAGGCGGAACGGGACGCGGCGCTCGGCCGGCTCAGCTTCACCACCGACCTCGGGGAGTTCGCGGACCGCGATCTCGTCATCGAGGCCGTCGTGGAGAACGAACAGGTCAAGACGGAGATCTTCCAGGTCCTCGACCAGGTCGTGACCCGTCCCGACGCGATCCTGGCCTCCAACACCTCGTCCATCCCGCTCGTCAAGCTGGCCGTCGCGACCTCCCGCCCGGACCAGGTCATCGGGATCCACTTCTTCAACCCGGCCCCGGTGCAGAAGCTGGTCGAGCTGATCCCGGCCCTGACGACGTCCGACGAGACGCTCCGCAGGTCCGAGGCCGTGGTGGAGAAGGTGCTCGGCAAGCACGCGATCCGCGCCCAGGACCGCTCGGGCTTCGTGGTGAACGCCCTCCTGATCCCGTATCTCCTCTCCGCCGTCCGGATGTTCGAGTCGGGCATCGCCAGCCGCGAGGACATCGACAACGGCATGGAGCTGGGCTGCGCCCACCCGATGGGCCCGCTCAAGCTCGCCGACCTGATCGGCCTGGACACCGTGGCCTCGGTCGCGGACTCGATGTACGCCGAGTACAAGGAGCCGCTGTACGCCGCTCCCCCACTGCTCCAGCGGATGGTGGACGCGGGACGCCTGGGCCGCAAGACGGGCGCGGGCTTCTACCCGTACGCGGAGACGGCCCAGCTTCCTCAGCCCAGCCGTATGTGACGCAGCATCAGGAGCCCGGCCGCCATGTTGGCGGCCGGGATCTCGCCCCGGGCGATCATGTCCGGGACGAGCTTGAGGGGGACCCACTCGCGGCACGACGACTCGAAGTCGTCCTCGGGCGGGCCGGTGTACGTGGCCTCCTCCGCCCAGTAGAGGTGGTGGCGCGCGTCGGTGAGACCGTTCGACGGCTCCACCGTGAGCAGGTGGCGCAGCGGTCCCGGCCGCCAGCCCGTCTCCTCCTCCATCTCCCGTGCCGCCGCGCGCTCGATGTCCTCGCCGTCCTCGACCACCCCGGCGGCCAGTTCCCAGCCCCAGCTGTCGGTGATGAAGCGGTGGCGCCTGAGGAGCAGCACCTCGTTCGCCTCGTTGACGACCGTGGCGGCCGCGACCGGGCGGAGCCGGATGAGGAAGTGGTCCAGGTGGCGGCCGTCGGGGAGTTCGACGTCCGCGAGGTTGACCTGGAACCAGCGATTCTCATACACAGTCTGTTCGCTCAGTTTCGTCCACTGCACGTTTCTGCCACCTTTCGACGCGTTGATGGCAACATCGCAGCAGACCTCACCGCTGAATCTCAGCAACACGTCGTCCGCGCAGGGGGCTTACAAGGGGGCTTACAGAGGCACACGGAGCGCTTCGTCGATCAGCGCCGCCGCCTCTCCGGCCGCCCTGGACCCGCTGGACACCAACTCCCCGCGCACCGCGCGCAGCCGGTCCCGCAGCCGCTGGGACTCCATCCCCTTCGCGCGTTCCGCCATCTCGGCGGCCGTTCCGGCGGCCCGGTCGGGCTCCCCCTGCCGCAGCTCGATGTGGCTGAGCATGGCGAGGCGGTGGACCCTGCCCCGGTCGTGCGCCGGTGTGCCCACGGCGGCCGTCGCGTGCTCCCGCGCCGCCGCCAGATCGCCGAGGCCGAGCAGCGCCTCGGCCACCTGGACGTTCACCAGGCCCGGCTGGACGTATCCCGTCTCGTCCGGCTCGTGCCCCGGCCGGATGCGCTCCGCCTCGCTCTCCGCGCGCCGGATACGGTCCAGCGCGTTGCCGCCGTCGCCGAGACGGGCGTACGACTTGGCCTGCATCGCGTACAGGTCGGCGGTGAGCGCGGGCGTGAGGCGCGGCCCGGCGGCCCGCAGCGCGGCCTCCGCGAACGCGACGGCCTGGCGGTACTCCCCCATGTGCAGCGACTGGTTGACGAGCAGCGCGATCACGTACGCGCCGAGCCCCCGGTCGCCGCTGGCCTTCGCGAGCCGCAGCGCCTGGTGGAAGTAGCGCTGGGCGAGGCCGTGGGCGTCGGAGTCGTACGCGCAGATGCCCGCCACCGCGACCAACCCGCCCGTCGCACGGTGGAGTTGCCGGCCCAGCGCGTCGCCGTACGACCCGCGCAGCAGCGGCGCGGTCTCCGCGTTGAGGAAGCCGACGACCCGCGCGCGGGTGGCGACACCGCCGGATCTCCGGTACATCAACTCGTAGTGCGCCCGAGCCGACTTGAGCAGTTCGACGTCGGCCGGCCCGACCCTGGTCCGGCCCGTGCGGGAGACATCGGTGTCCTCCGGAGGGTTCTCCCACTCCCAGACGGGCATGACGGCGGGCGTCCCGGTGACGGCGGGGACCGCCGCCAGATGGGGCCGTTGCTGTTCGTCGGAGCGCCAGAGCGCGGCGGCCCGCTCCACGAACCCGGAGAGCGGGGTGCCCGCCGTCCGGTACGCGCCGGGCACGCCGAGCCCGATGTCGTCGAGGGTCAACGGGCGGGCCAGCCGGTCGCCCAGGACCGCGCAGATCAGGTCGGGCACCTGGCCGCGTGGCCGCTGCCCCTTCAACCACCGGGCCACGGCGGTGTGTTCGTACCGCAGGGAAAGACCCCGGGCCTCGCCGGCCCGGTTGATCCTGGCGGCGAGACCGGCGTGCGAGATCCCCGCCTCGTCCAACAGCGCGTCGAGCAGAGCGTTGGGCTGCATGTGCCCCTCCGGTGACTGGCAGGCCCACACTAGAACCTGTGCGGTGGGACAAGGGATGGTTCGTACGGGGGAAATCACACGGGGTGTGAACGGAACGCACGCATCCGGGGCCCGCGCACGCTGCCGCCTGAGCCCGCGGCACGGTTGACTCGGTGGTCTCGAAAGAGGCGGCCGGGCCGCCGGCTCCCCCTCGTACAGTGCGGCGGCCCGTCACCGCGTCGTCCGTCCCGCCGACCTGCCCGACACTCCGCGGCAGGGCGGACGACGCGCCGGCCGCGGCTCGCTCAGGGCCATGCCCATCCAGGCCGCTCACCGACGGGAGGGTTCCGAACGGGCACGGCGCAGAGCCGGTTCGCCGCTCTGCGCCGGGACCCGCGCACGGTCGCCGCGCGCGCCGCGGTCGTTGCGCAGCACGAGCAGCGCCACGTCGTCGGTGATCCGCCCGCCGGTGTGCCGCAGCAGCGCCGTGTGCACCTGCCGCGCCACGTGCGCCGGTGAGACGGGCACCCCGGGCGGCTGGCCGGACAGGGTCCTCACGAGCGCGTCCTGGAGGCCGAAGAACCGGCCGGCCGCGTCACGGGCGTCCTCGGCCCCGTCCGTGTGCAGGAACAGCGCCTCCCCCGGCGGCAACCGCCCGCACAGGTGCGGCGCGAGGTCGTCCGGCAGCGGGAAGGCGCCCAGCGGGGGCAGTGGTTCGCCCGCCGTGAGCGGTACGGCGGCGCCCTGCCCGAGCCGGAAGGGCCAGGGATGGCCGCAGTTGAGGGCGCGGACGTCCGAGTCGGCGCCGATCTCCAGCAGCAGGACCGTCACGAACTCCTCCGCCGCCGGATTCTCCGGCTCCCGCCCGCCGCCCGCCGGGTGCTCCTGGCGCGCCAGGTCCCGCAACCGGCGCTGATACGCCCGGTCGAGCCGCCGCAACACCCCGTCGAGGGCCGCCTCGTCGTACGCGGCCTCCCGGAAGCTGCCGAGGACGGCGGCCACCGCGCCGATGGCGGGCAGGCCGTGCCCGCGCACGTCCCCGATGACGATCCGCACGCCGTACGGGGTGGCCACCGCCTCGTACAGGTCACCCCCGACATCGGCGCCCTGCGAGACGGACAGCCTGCGCGCGGCCAGCGTCAGCCCGTCGATGCTCGGGGGCAGCGGCCTGAGCAGCACGTCCTGCGTGGCGCGCGCGACGGCCCGCGCCTCCCGCAACTCCCGGGCGGGGCCGCGCCGTACGCCGGTGAGCAGATAGCCCACCGCCATCAGGAACGCCGCGCACGTCACCGTACGGCGGACCAGGCCGTCACCCTCGTCGTCCAGCGGACAGGTCAACTCCCAGAGGACGGCCAGCGCCAGCCAGAGGCCCAGCACCACACATTCGACAACACGCCGCGGGACGTGCGCGATCGCCCGCGTGTCCCCCACTGCCCTGGTACGGATCATGCCGTCGGGCCTCCTCGGCCGGTCCGGACGTCCCTCGACCGTCGTGGCCGCATCGATTGTGTCGATCACCCGGGTCCGTTCGCGTACTTCGTCCCGACTTCTCACCCGAACGAGTGAGGGGCGCCTCCGGAGATCCGGAAGCGCCCCTCAGCCCCTCATCGTGTCCTCGCGCGGGTCACGCGCCGCGCAGCACCGCTCCGGTCCGCTCGGCGGCCAGCGCCACCGCCGCGTCGCGGGCGGCCGTGGCCTCCTCGACGGTCAGCGTGCGGTCCGGCGCCCGGAAGCGCAGGGCGTACGCGAGGGACTTGCGGCCCTCGCCGATCTGCTCGCCGGTGAAGACGTCGAACAGCCGCAGGGACTCCAGCAGTTCCCCGGCGCCCTGGTGGAGGGCCTCCTCCACCGCGGTGGCCGGCACGTCGTGCGCGACGACCAGCGCGACGTCCTGCGTGGCGACCGGGAAGGTGGAGATCCGCGGGGCCTGGACGGCGCCCTCGGACGCCCGCTCCAGGACGTCCAGTTCGATCTCCATGGCGCAGGTACGGGCGGGCACGCCGAGCGCCTTGACGACTCTCGGGTGCAGCTCGCCCGCGTGCCCGGCGAGCGTCTCCTCGCCGTCCACGGTGACGAACAGGGCCGCGCACCGGCCCGGGTGCCACGGCTCGTGCTGTCCGGCCCGGACGGTCAGCTCGACGCCGGCCTCCCGGGCGACGGTACGGGCCGCCTCGACGGCGTCCGCCCAGTCGGCCGGGCGCCCCGCGCCCCACCAGCCGGCCTGCTCGCGGGCGCCCGCGAGGACCACGGCGGCGCGGCGCGGCTGGCGCGGCAGCGCGGCGTCGAGCCCGGCGAGCTGCTCGTCGGAGGGCCGCCGGTCGACGGGCAGCCGTACCGGCACGGTCTCGTGGCCGGTCGGCCGGAAGACCAGGCCGGTCTCGAAGAGGGCCAGGTCGTGCGAGCCGCGTCCGTCGTTGCGGCGCAGCGCCGCCAGGAGGCCCGGCAGCAGCGTCGTGCGCAGCGCGGGCTCCTCGTCGGAGAGCGGGTTGACCAGCTTGACCGTGACGCGGCGGGCGTCGTCGGCGGGCAGCCCGAGGGCGTCCAGGACGGCGTCGCCGAGGAACGGGTAGTTGAGCGCCTCGACGTACCCGGCGCCGGCCAGCGCCCGGCCGACCCTGCGGTGCAGCCGCTGCCGCTCGGTGAGACCGCGGCCCGAGGGCGGGGTCGGGAGCGTGGAGGGGAGGTTCTCGTACCCCTCCAGGCGGATGACCTCCTCGGCGAGGTCGTTGGGCGCGCCGAGGTCGGGGCGCCAGGACGGCACGGTGACGACCAGTTCGTCCTGGCCGTACACGTCACAGCCGACTTCCTGGAGCCGCCGTACGACGGTCTCGCGCCCGTAGACCATGCCCGCCACCCGGTCGGGGTGGCCCGCGGGCATGACGATCGTGTGCGGCGCGGACGGCGCGACGACCTCGGTGACCCCGGCGCCCGCGGACCCGCCCGCGAGCAGGACCAGCAGGTCGACGGTCCGCTGGGCGGCCGCGGCGGCGGCCTGCGGGTCGACGCCGCGCTCGAAGCGCTTGGACGCCTCGGAGGCCAGCTTGTGGCGGCGCGCGGTGCGGGCGATGGAGATCGGGTCGAAGTGCGCGGCCTCGATGACGACCTCGGTGGTGCCGTTCACCTCCCCGGTCTCGGGGTCGACCGCGACGTCGGCGATCTCGGTGTCGGCGCCGCCCATGACGCCGGCCAGGCCGATGGCCCCGCGGTCGTCGGTGATGACGAGGTCCTCGGGGTCGAGGACCCGCTCGGCGCCGTCGAGCGTGGTGATCTTCTCGCCGGGCAGGGCGCGGCGGACCCCGAGGGGCCCCTCGACGCGGGAGCGGTCGTAGGCGTGGAGCGGCTGGCCGACCTCCAGCATCACGTAGTTGGTGATGTCGACGGCCAGCGAGATCGGCCGCATGCCGGCCTTCTGGAGCCGGCGCGTCAGCCAGATGGGGCTGCGGGCCTCGGGGTCGAGGCCGGTGACCGTACGGGCCGTGAAGCGGTCCGAGCCCCGGGGGTCGGAGATCTTCACGGGGTGGCCGAAGGCGTTCGGCGCGGGGACGTCGAGCAGCGCCGGGTCGCGCAGCGCCAGGCCGTACGCGGTGGCGGTCTCGCGGGCGACGCCGCGCAGCGAGAGGCAGTAGCCGCGGTCCGGGGTGACGGCGATGTCGAGGACCTCGTCCACCAGCTCCAGGAGCGCGATGGCGTCGGTGCCGACCTCGTGCTCCGGGGGGAGCACGATGATGCCGCCGGAGCCGTCGTCGCCCATGCCCAGCTCGTCGCCGGAGCAGATCATGCCGTGCGAGGTCTTGCCGTACGTCTTGCGCGCGGCGATCGCGAAGTCGCCGGGCAGGACCGCGCCCGGCAGGACCACGACGACCTTGTCGCCGACGGCGAAGTTCCGGGCGCCGCAGACGATCTCCTGCGGCTCGCCGGTGCCGTTGGCGGTGCCGACGTCGACGGTGCAGAAGCGGATGGGCTTCTTGAAGCCCTCCAGCTCCTCGATGGTGAGGACCTTGCCGACGACCAGGGGGCCCTTGAGGCCGGCGCCGAGCTGTTCGACGGCCTCCACCTCCAGGCCGGCCGACACGAGCCTGGCCTGCACGTCACGGCCGGTCTCCGTCGCCGGCAGGTCGACGTACTCCCGCAGCCAGGAAAGCGGGACGCGCATCAGATCTCCATCCCGAACGGCCGGGTGAACCGGACGTCCGACTCGACCATGTCTCGCATGTCCTCGACATGGTGGCGGAACATCAGCATCCGTTCGATGCCGAACCCGAAGGCGAATCCGCTGTACTTCTCGGGGTCGACGCCACAGGCGACGAGCACCTTGGGGTTGACCATGCCGCAGCCGCCGAGCTCGATCCAGCCCTCGCTGCCGCAGGTGCGGCAGGGCCGGTCGGGGTTGCCGACGGACGCGCCGCGGCAGACGTAGCAGAGCATGTCCATCTCGGCGGACGGCTCGGTGAAGGGGAAGTAGTTGGGCCGCAGCCGGGTCTTCATGTCCGAGCCGAAGAGCGACTGGACCATGTGGTCGAGGGTGCCCTTGAGGTCGGCCATGGTGAGGCCCTCGTCCACGGCGAGCAGCTCGATCTGGTGGAAGACCGGGGTGTGCGTGGCGTCCAGCTCGTCCGTGCGGTAGACCCGCCCCGGGCAGACCACGTACACGGGCGGCTCGCGGTCGAGCAGGGTGCGGGCCTGGACGGGCGAGGTGTGCGTACGGAGCAGCACACCGGACTCGTCGCCGGTGGCGTTCCCGGGCCCCTGCACGAAGAACGTGTCCTGGGTCTGGCGGGCCGGGTGGTCGGGCAGGAAGTTCAGGGCGTCGAAGTTGAACCACTCCGCCTCGACCTCGGGGCCCTCGGCGATCTCGTAGCCCATGGCGACGAAGACGTCCGCGACGCGCTCCATGAGCGTGGTCAGCGGGTGCCGGGCGCCGGGCGGTACCCGGTCGTACGGCAGCGTGACGTCCACCGCCTCCTCGACCAGGACCCGGCTGTCGCGCTCGGCCTCCAGCTCGGTCTGGCGGGCGGCGAGGGCCTTGCTCACGGCGCCGCGGGCCTGGCCCACGCGCTTGCCCGCCTCGGCCTTGGCCTGGGGCGGCAGTGCGCCGATCTCGCGGTTGGCGAGGGCGAGGGGCGAGGTCCCGGAGGTGTGCGCGGTCTTCGCGTGAGCGAGCGCGTCCAGATCGGCCGCGGCGGCGAAGGCGGCGAGCGCCTCGTCCCGCATGCGCTCGATCTGTTCCGGTTTCAGCGCCTCGACCTCGACTGGGTCGTACGACTTGTTGGGTGCCGACATCTCTTCCCGTACTTCCGATTGGCTGGCGGAACGACCCTGCTCGATCGCTGAAGGCGCCGATGGTGCCAGTGGTCGAGTCTAAAGGCCGAACGGAGGTGGCGAGTCCCCCAGGCCCGTCCGGCGGATCCGCGGAGGCCCGGGTCATGCCCTCGGTGGGGCGGCCCGTCGGCTCACGTCAGGTAGGACGGAGCGCCGACGGGCAGGATAAATCGGAACTGGGCGCCGCCGCCGGGCCCCCGGCCGACCGTGATCGTCCCGCCGTGCGCCTCGACGATTCCCTTGACGATGTAGAGGCCGAGGCCCGTACCGCCGCGCTTGCTGCCCCGCCAGAAGCGGGTGAAGACGCGGCCCATCGACTCCTCGGGGATACCGGGACCCTCGTCGCACACGGTGACGGCGGTGCCCTTCACGGTGCCCCTCCCGTCCTCGATGTGCCCGATCTCCGCGGCTGCCACCTCAATGGTGACGGTTCCCTCGCCGTGGCGCACCGCGTTTTCCAGCAGGTTGCCGAGAATCTGGTCGATCTTGTCGGGATCGGCCCACAGATCGGGCAGCGGCCGCTGTATCCGGACGAGGAACCGGTCGGGGGACTGACCGGCCGCGGTGTGGGACTGGACGTGGCGGCCGACGGCGGCGCCGATGTCGACCGGCTGGCGGCGGACCTCCAGGCGCCCGGAGTCGATGCGGGAGATGTCGAGGAGTTCGGCGATCAGCCGGGTGACCCGGTTGGCGTCCGCGTCGACGGTCTCCAGCATCAGCCGCTTCTGGTCGTCGGTGAAGCGCTCCCATTTGGCGAGCAGCGTCGCCGTGAAGCCTTTGACGGAGGTCAGGGGGGAGCGCAGTTCATGGGCGACGGTGGCGATCAGTTCCGCGTGGCTGCGTTCGGTACGGCGCCGGGCCTCGGTGCCCCGGACGCAGATGACGATCCTCTGCACCGGGCCGAGCGGGCGGGCGCGTACGTACCGCGCCGAGACGAGGACCTCCCGTCCGCCCGGGAGCAGTAAATTCCGCTCGGGCTGCCCGACGCGGGTGGCCAGGCCGCCGTACGGATCGGTCAGGGTCCACCACCGGCGGCCCTCCAGGTCCTCCAGCGGCAGCGCGCGCTCCAGCGGCTGTCCGAGGGCGTCCGCGAGCGGTACGGCGGTGATCCGCACGGCGGCGGCGTTGAAGCAGGTCACCCGGCCGTGCTCGTCGGCCACGACCAGGCCGTCGGGGAGGTCGTCCGGGTCGATCGACGGGCCGCCGCCACCGGCACCGGGGTCCGGGCCGCACCGGACAGGTCCCTGCACCGTGACAGGTCTGCTGGTCCCGGCCGTCATCCCCGTATCCCGCCTCTTCCCCATAGTCCAGTGGGTCTGCGAAGGCGCAACAGTACTAGCGATACGTGACGGAGCGGAGCCCCTCAGCGCCCATTCCCGGCCCTGTTCCCGGACCGTTGCGCACGGGCGGACGCGTAGAGGCATACGGCGGCGGCGGTCGCGAGGTTCAGACTCTCGGCCTTTCCGTGGATCGGGACCCGTACGACGGCGTCCGCGAGGGCCCGGGTCCCGGCCGGCAGCCCCCATGCCTCGTTGCCGAAGACCCAGGCGGTGGGCCCGCCCATGGTGCCGGCGTCCAGCTCGTCGTCCAGGTCGTCGTCGCCCGCCCCGTCGGCGGCGAGGATCCGCACCCCGGCGTCCTTGAGCCCCTGTACGGCGTCCTCGACGGGCACGCCGACGGCGACCGGCAGGTGGAAGAGCGAGCCGACGGACGCGCGGACGGACTTCGGGTTGTACAGGTCGACGGAGGCGTCGGTGAGGACCACGGCGTCGGCTCCCGCCGCGTCCGCGCAGCGCAGGACCGTGCCGGCGTTCCCGGGGTCGCGGACGTGCGCGAGCACGGCGACGAGCCGGGGCCGGGCGCGCAGGACGTCCTCGAACGGCGAGTCCAGGAAGCGGCAGACGCCCAGCAGTCCTTGGGGCGTGACGGTCTGCGACACCTCGGCGAGCACGCTGTCGGGCGCGAGGTGCACCCGGGCACCGGTCTCCCTGGCCCCGTCCACGATGTCGGCGTACCGCTCGGCGGCCTCGACGGTGGTGAACAGCTCCAGGAGCGTCGGCTCCCCGTCGGCGCCCCGGTGGGCGACCGCTTCCCGGACGGCCTGGGGCCCCTCGGCGATGAACCGGCGCTCCTTGATCCGGAAGGCGCGCCGGGCGAGCCGCTTGGCGGCCAGGACGCGCGGGGATCGCGGGGAGATCAGCTCGGGGGTGCCCATGGGCGGCGGCTCACTCACTCGTGGGGCCGGGACGTCACGTACCGGACCGGGGACGGGGCGGAGGGGGAGAACACACCGGACCCGCAGGCGCGCTGCCTGCGGGTCCGGTGGGAAGTGCATGCGGCCTGAGGGAGATCAGGCGGCGGCCTTCGGGGCGTTGACGTCGCTCGGAAGGGCCTTCTGGGCGACCTCGACGAGCGTGGCGAACGCGTTGGCGTCGTTGACCGCGAGCTCGGCGAGGATCTTGCGGTCGACCTCGACGTTGGCGGCCTTCAGACCCTGGATGAAGCGGTTGTAGGTGATGCCGTTGGCGCGGGCGGCGGCGTTGATCCGCTGGATCCACAGCTGACGGAAGTCGCCCTTGCGCTTCTTGCGGTCGTTGTAGTTGTAGACCAGGGAGTGTGTGACCTGCTCCTTGGCCTTGCGGTACAGGCGCGAGCGCTGGCCGCGGTAACCGCTGGCCGCCTCGAGGATTGCCCGGCGCTTCTTGTGGGCGTTGACTGCCCGCTTGACGCGTGCCACGTGTTAACTCCTTGTAGCGGGGCCGTGGTTCGGTGTCACACGGCCCGGAAACGAATGGGTCCCGGTCCTGAGGTCGCGCCCCCGGTCACCGGGGGTCGCGACGTCACTTGCCGAGAAGCTTCTTGATCTTCTTGGCGTCGCCCGGGGCCAGCTCGACGGTGCCGGTCAGGCGCCGCGTCACCCGCGAGGACTTGTGCTCGAGCAGGTGGCGCTTGCCGGCGCGCTCGCGCATGACCTTGCCGGATCCGGTGATCTTGAAGCGCTTGCTGGCACCGCTGTGCGTCTTGTTCTTCGGCATCGCGCCGTTCTCTTCTCGTCGGTGGCGCCCCCTGCCGGCCGGATTCTCGGCCGGCGCACGGGAGCGTCGGATCTCTGGTGAATGGGTCCGGAGCGGAACCGTGGGCCGCCTGGATGGCAGCCCGCGGATCACGCCTCGGAGGACGCCTCGGCCGGGGCTTCGGCGGCAGCTGCTTCGGCGCGAGCGTCGGCGGCGTCCGGGGACTCGTCGACGTGCTCGTCGGGTGCGTAACCCGCGCGCTCCGCCTTGCGGGCGGCCTGGGCCTCGCGCGCCTCGGCCATGGCCTCGGTCTTCTTCTTGTGCGGGCCGAGAACCATGATCATGTTCCGGCCGTCCTGCTTCGGGTTCGACTCGATGAAGCCGAGCTCCTCCACGTCCGACGCGAGCCGCTGGAGCAGTCGGAAGCCCAGCTCGGGGCGGGACTGCTCACGACCGCGGAACATGATCGTGATCTTGACCTTGTCGCCCTGCTTCAGGAACCTGACGACGTGACCCTTTTTGGTGTCATAGTCATGCGGGTCGATCTTCGGGCGGAGCTTCATCTCCTTGATGACCGTGTGCGCCTGGTTCTTGCGCGCCTCACGGGCCTTCATGGCCGACTCGTACTTGAACTTCCCGTAGTCCATGAGCTTGCACACGGGCGGACGTGCGGTCGCCGCGACCTCAACCAGGTCGAGGTCGTACTCCTGCGCCAACTCCAGGGCCTTGGCAAGCGGGACAATGCCCACCTGCTCGCCGCTGGGGCCGACAAGTCGGACCTCGGGAACGCGAATCCGGTCGTTAATGCGGGGCTCGGCGCTGATGGATCCTCCTCGGTAGCACCACACGACTGTCTGGCAGACAGCCGCGTAAGGTCTGTTGACTCTTACCTGAGACCAACCGTGGCGGAACGCGAAAAATGCCCCGGACGGGACACAGGCGGGAGCTCCTCGCACTACCGGAGCACCGCCGCGTCTACCGCGGGGCGCGCATCGGGCGGCTCCATCGTCCGTACGGAACGATGGGCACCACCTGACCGGTGACCCGCCGCCCGGAAGGGGCAGCCAGGTGGGAGATCGGAGCCTCCACTTGTGGGCCGGGCATGTGAATGTCCGGCCGGTCGTCACATCAGGTTAGCATCCGCGCGTCGGTCCCGCTAACCCGCTGTCACCCGGCGTCGGCCGCGACCCCGCGTCCCGCCCGGGCGGGGGGGGCCGGGGCCACCGGCGCGCGGGGCCCGGGCGCGCGGGGCCTATCGTGTGGGGCATGAGCGACGCCCCCTCCCCCCAGCACGCCCCGCAGGAGTCCCAGGAGTCCCAGGACTTCGACGCCATGACCCGTGACATCGCGGAGGTCCCCGCCGTCGAGGTGATCGTCACGGTCGCGGTGAACCTGATGAGCGCCGCGGCCGTGAAGCTCGGCCTGACCGAGGACGGCGACGACCACAAGGACCTGGACGAGGCGCGCAAGCTCGTCCACGCGCTGGCCGGGCTGCTGGACGCGAGCACGACGGAGATCAGCTCGTTCCACGCGGCGCCGCTGCGGGACGGCCTCAAGTCGTTGCAGCTCGCGTTCCGCGAGGCGTCGGTGGTGAAGGACGAGACGGGGCAGGGGCCGGGCGAGAAGTACACGGGCCCGGTCTACGGCTGAGGGTCCGAGACCCGTACGAACAGGGGCTCGCCCGGTGGGGTGGCCTCGGCCGGCAGCAGTGCCAGGTCGAGCCCGCGCACCAGGCGGGCCCTCAGTACGTCGTCGGCCGCGAGCGCCCCGGCGACGCGGCGGGCGGCCTCGGCGGGGGGCTCCGCCGGGTCCAGGACGAGCGCCAGGGTGCCGTCGGCGGTGCCGGGGCCGAGGTGGGCCCGGAGCACGGCGGGCTCGGCGGCGACCACCGTCCGTACCGCCGCCGTGACGGCGGGGTCGTCCAGCGGGTCGGTGCTGGTACGGCCCTCGGCGGCGGCGAGGAGCGCGGGACCGGTCAGCTGGTACGGCACGGGCCCCGCGAGGTCGAGCACCACCGTGTCGGCCCGCTCGTGCGCCGCCGCTTGGAGGGCCTGGTGCAGGGGTACGGCGACGGGGCGGGCGGCCGGGTCCCAGCGGGCGAGCGCCGCGACGGAGGTGAAGGCCGGCAGTGCGCGGCGGTCGCCGGCGCGGAGGGTCGGCACGGCCATGTCGCTGGTCTTCTCGCGGCGCAGCCCGTTCTCGTCCTCCTCGGTCTCGCCGAGGACGGCGACGATGGGGACGAGCAGCCGGGCGGTCCTGAGGGCGGCCAGCACGGGCCCTTCCGCGGACCGGTCCGCCGACCACGCGGCGAGGGCGGAGGCCAGGCCGGGGTCGGCGGTGCCGTCGTCGTCGGAGAAGCCGGGGTCGGGGATGTTCTTGAGCGCCACGGGTCGAGCGTAGTGCCCGGCGGGAGCGGGGGGCCGGGCGGTGTACGCGTACGGTCGTCGGGTGAATCTCTCGGTCGCGGTGCACGACATGGCGGACGGGCGCGGGACGACGAGCGGCGCGGACCGCTCCTACGTCAGCGCCAGCGTGGTGAAGGTGGGTGTCCTGGCGGCGCTGCTGCTGCGGGCGCAGGACACGGGCCGTTGGCTCACGGCGGAGGAGGAGTGCCTGGCCGCCGCGATGATCGAACGCAGTGACAACGACGCGGCGACCACCCTGCGCGCGTCGGTCGGGGGCGTGGCGGGCCTGGACGCGGCGCACGCGAGGCTGGGTCTGACGCGGACGGTGGGGGCGGCGGCGTGGGGGCTGACGCGGACCACGGCGCGCGATCAGCTGACGCTGCTGAGGGCGGTGTTCGAGGAGGGTGCCGATTCGCCGCTCGACGCCCGGTCCCGGCGGTACGTGGCGGGCCTGATGGAGCGGGTGGTGCCGAGCCAGGACTGGGGGGTGTCGGCCGCGGACGGGGGAAGCGGCGACCGGGCGCTGAAGAACGGGTGGCTGCCGAGGACGGACTCCGGGCTGTGGGTCGTCCACTCGGTGGGCCGGGTGCGGACCTGCCTGGTCGCGGTCCTGTCGGACGGGCACCCGACGAAGGAGGCAGGGGTGGCGGCGGTGGAGGAAGCGGCGGTCGGGGCGGTGGGGAGGCGGGCCTGACGCCTCGCCGGCCCGGTCAGCGGCGGGCGCCCGGGCGGCCCGTACCGACGCCTCGCCACAGCACCACCGCGCCCGCCAGCAGCAGTGCCCCCACGCCCCCGGCGACCGGGGCGAGGCCGACGCCCGGGCCGGGGTCCTCGTGGGGGTCGGTGGGGCCGTCGCCGAAGTACCGCTTCCCGTAGCCGTCGGCCGCGCCGCTCGTCGTCCGCGTGCCGGAGAGCTTCGCGCCGGCCTCGATGGCGGCGGCGGGGTCGACGAAGCCGTACCCCTTCGCGTCGTCGCGGCCGTTCGCGGGGGCGTCCCTGGCGGTGTCGGCGAGCAGCTTCTTGATCTGCGCCGGGGTGAGGTCGGGGTGCGCGGAGCGTACGAGGGCGACGGCGCCGGACACGAACGCGGCGGCGGCGCTCGTACCCCAGCCTTCGTAGTACTTGCGGTCGGGGTCCGCGATCACGATGTCGACGCCGGGGGCGCTGACGGTGGCGTACCAGCGGCGGGTGGAGAAGGCCGCGTGGGTGCCGAAGCGGTCGACGGCGGCGACGGCGATGACGCCGGGGTAGGCCGCCGGGTACGAGATGTGGTCGCCCTTCTCGCCGCCGTTGCCGGCCGAGGCGACCACGACGGCGCCCTTGCCCAGCGCGTATTGGACGGCCGCGTCCTCGGCGGCCTCGGGGTGGGCGGACTTGCTGTCGTCGCCGAGGGAGAGGTTGATGACGTCCGCGCCGTGGTCGGCGGCCCAGCGGATGCCTTCGGCGAGGGCGCCGCCCTTGGAGGTACGGGCCTTCTCGCGGGCCGGGTCGCTGCCTTCGAGGATGACGCGCACCGGCAGGATCTTGGCCTGCGGCGCGATGCCGAGGACGCCTTCGGAGCGGTCGGGTCCGTGGCCGTGACCGGCGATGATCCCGGCCATGGCGGTGCCGTGCCGGGCCCAGGAAGGGTCGCCCTCGACCGCGCCGAAGCCGACGAGGTCGTGGCCGGGCAGTACTTGTCCTTCCAGGTCGGGGTGGCCCCCGTCGACGCCGGTGTCGAGCACGGCGACGGTGACGCCGTCGCCCTGGGAGGTCCGCCAGGCCTGATCGGTGTGCAGCGCTTCGAGGGCCCACTGCTGGGCCCGGAGCGAGTCGGCGTGGGCGGGGACGGCGGGGAGTACGGCGAAGGAGGCGGCGGCGAGGACGGCGAGGAGTTGGCGCCTCGGGCGGCGGCGCGGGGCGGACGCGAGGCGCCTCGGGCGGGGGCTCGTCGCGCGCGGGCCGGGTGTCGGGGGCGTCATCGGGGGGCCACCGTCGTGGTGGTGGCCGCTGTGCGCAGGCCTTCTTCGACGCGGGCGGCGATCCCCTTCGCCTCGAATCCGAGGCCCGCCTCCGCCGCCGCGGTCTTCGCGCCCGCGACGGTCGCCGCCTTCGCCGGCTGGGGGTCGGTGACCGTACGTCCGTCCGCGAAGCCGGAGACGGCGTAGCCGACGACGGGCATGCCGTCCACGACGTCCAGCGTCCAGGACGCGCGCTGGCGCTCGCCGAACCCGGCGGCGAGGGTGCCTTCGACGGAGAACGTGTGCGGGATGTGATCGGTCCGTTCGGCGAGTCCCCCGGTGGTGAGCCGGGAGTTCAGGGCGGTCATGGCGGGGCGGTCGCCCTCCGTGAAGACCAGCCCCACGGTGGTGAGGCTGCTGGCGGTGGCGTCCGCGTAGGTGGCGCGCAGCACGCGGGTGCAGCCGGCCGGGCGCAGCGTCTTGACCAGCGGCGGGGGCAGCGCGTCGGCGCAGGCGCTGTCGGGCGCCACGGCGACGCGCGTCCAGGTGCGGTCGGCGCGGCCGGGCCCGGCGTCGTCGCCCGTGAGGGTCCGGGGGAAGAGGGTGTCGACGGGGACGCTGTGCCACAGGGCGCGCGCGGTGGTGTACGTGTCGGGTACGGCGGGCTCGGCCGCCGAGTCCCCGGTCAGCCAACTGCCGGTGACGGCGCCCCCGATGAGCCCGACTCCGAGGACGACACAGGCGACGGCGGCGGCCGCCCTGACGGGCGGGCGGGAGGGTACGGGCCGCAGGCGGGTGGTGGTCTCGCTGGGCGATTCGGGCGGCGGCGCGGTGGTCCAGGCATGGTGCGGGCCGACCGCTCCGCCGGGGGCGGCGCCCCGTGCACCCGGGAACACGGACGCCCCCGCAAAGCCGACCCGGCCGGGGTGCGGCGGGGCGCCGGGCGCATGGGTGGGCCGAGGCGGAACGGCACCCGGTACAGGGCCAGCCGGGGCCGGGGCCGTACCGCCGCGTTCGTACATGCCGCCCGTCGATGGCGGACCCGGTACCTGCTGGCGATCGCCATGGACCGGCGGCGGCCCGGCGGGGCGGGGGCCGTCGGACCCGGGGTACGAGGCGCCGCCGGGAGCCGCACCTGCGAGCCCGGGTCGCGGCGGCGCGGCAGGACCGCTTGCGGCCGGGGCCGTATCGCCACGCTCGTACCCTCCGCCGACGGGCGGCGGGCCCGGTACCTGACGGCGATCAGCGTGGACCGGCGGCGGCCCGGCGGGGCGGGGGCGGTCCGACCCGGGGTACGGGGCGCCGCCGGGAGCCGCGCCTGCGGGCGGTTCGAGCGCGGGGCCCGTACCGGGTCCGCCACCGGAAACGCCCCGGTCCGCCTCGGTTCCAGGACCGGCAGGCGGTCCGGACGCGGGGCGCGTGCCCGGGGGCCCGGCGGCGCCCGGGGCGGTACGTGGGGCGGCCGCGACCGCCCGGGGGCCCCGGGCGGCCTGCGGTGCGGGCCCCTGGCCCGCATACGGCGGCGGGGCGCTGGCGTTGCTGGCGGGCGCATGGGGGCCCGTATCTGCGGGGCGGCGCCCGGGGGCCTGGGGCTCGTGCGGCGGCGGGGTGCTGGCGTTGTCGGCGGGTGCGTGGGGGGGCGGATTGGTGGGGTGGCGTGTGGGGCCCTGGGCTGGGGCTTGTGGGGGGACGGATCTGCGGCCTTCGTCGAGGCCCGGGGGGCGACCGGGCGGGGGCGCGGCGGGTCCGGCCCGGTGGTTCGTGGCCGGGTGCTCGGTGGGCTGGGTCGGGAGACGGGCCGCCGGGGGGGCTTCGGGGCGGGGGGCCGGGGGCGGTATGGAACCGTGCGCCGGGTCCGGACGCTCGACCGGGTCCGGGCCTGTGGGTGCCTCCTCGTCGGGGGTGCCGCCCGCTTGTGGGGGTGCCGGGGTGGTGGCGTCCCGCGTGGGTGGTGTCCGGGGTGGGTGGGCGGGAGGCGGGGCGTGGGGTGGGCGCGGTGGGACGGGGGCGCGTTGTGCCTCGGTGCTCATCCGGCCCCCATGTCCTCATCCGGTGCGCGGCTGGTCGCATGCCGATCGGCCTTACGGGGCAGGCCCGTTCATCGCCGCGTGGGCGTCACTCTACGGGCTGACACGGGCCCGGCGGGAACGGGAAGCCCGGCCGGGGGACGTCCGGGGGTGTCTTGTCGGGCATGCCGGATCCGGGACCAGAACCGGGACCGGATCCGGGAGGGGCGTGCGCCTCCCACGGTCCCCGCGGGTTCCCGGGAGGGTTCGCACGGAACTTTCCCCTACCGATCGGTAATCCGGTCTGGCAAGCTCGGTCCATGAATCCGCGCGCCACTGACCGGGCCCGGTACGACCGGGCCACCGCCTCTCTCGACGCGCCGCTCGCGCTCGTCGATCTCGACGCGTTCGACGCCAACGCGGACGACCTGCGGCGCCGCGCCGGCGGGAAACCCATCAGGGTGGCGAGCAAGTCGGTGCGCTGCCGGGCGCTGCTCGAACGGGTGCTCGCCCGGGACGGCTTCGCGGGGATCATGTCGTTCACGCTCGCCGAGTCGCTGTGGCTCGCGCGCGCCGGGTTCGAGGACATCCTCCTCGCCTACCCGTCCGCCGACCGCGCCGCGTACGCGCAACTCGCCGCCGATCCCAAGCTCGCCGCCGCCGTCACGGTCATGATCGACGACCCGGCGCACCTGGAGCTGATCGACGCGGCGCGCGACGGCGGTACCGAGGAGATCAGGGTCTGCCTGGAACTGGACACCTCCCTGCGGCTGTTGGGCGGCCGCGTCCGGATCGGCGCCCTGCGCTCCCCGCTGCGCGACCCGGCCCAACTGGCCGAGCTGGCCAGGTCCGTCGTGCGCCGGCCGGGCTTCCGGCTGGTCGGTCTGATGGCGTACGAGGGTCATGTGGCCGGCGTCGGCGACTCCGTGGCCGGCCGTCCCTTCCGGTCCCGGGCGGTACGGCTCATGCAGTCCGCCGCCCGCAAGGAGCTGGCCGAGCGCCGCGCCGCCGTGGTGCGCGCGGTCCGTACCGTCGCGCCCGACCTGGAGTTCGTCAACGGCGGCGGCACGGGCAGCGTGCAGCACACGGCCGCCGAGGACGCGGTGACCGAGATCGCCGCCGGGTCGGGCCTGTACCAGCCGAGGCTCTTCGACAACTACACGTCGTTCAGCGGTCGTCCGGCCGCCCTGTTCGCCCTGCCGGTGGTCCGCAGGCCCGGCGTGGGCGTGGTGACCGTGCTCGGCGGCGGCTACCCCGCGTCGGGCGCGGCGGGCCAGGACCGGCTGCCCGTGCCGTACCTCCCGGAAGGCCTGCGCTACGACGCGCAGGAGGGCCCCGGCGAGGTGCAGACCCCGCTCCTCGGCTCGGCCGCGGACGATCTGCTGATCGGCGACAAGGTGTGGTTCCGGCACGCGAAGGCCGGCGAACTCTGCGAGCGCTTCGACACGTTGCACCTCGTGGAGGACGACCGCGTGGTGGCGAGCGTACCCACGTATCGGGGTGAGGGGCTCACGTTCCTCTGACACCCGCAAGGCGCCCCGCCTTCCCGGCGTTCAGCCCTTCTTGGCCGGTTTCGCCGGTGAGGCGGGCTCCTCCTCGGGTACGGCGGCCTCGGCCACCGAGCTGGCCCAGCCGACCATGGCGTCGTCCTCCAGTCCGTCGCGGTCCGGGACGAGCGCGTGTTCACAGCCGCGTCCGGTGTGCTGGATCGACACGTTCGTCCACGGGAAGGCGGGCCACCAAGGGGAGTTGTCGCCGCTGTCACCCGACAGGGCCCAGAACGTGACGAGTTCCCGGTCGCTCTCCGTCAGCCGGTCGAACCACCCCACGTGGGCCAGGGGACGGCGGCTCTCGGCGATCAACGTGCCGTCGCAGTTCATGCGCCGACGGCCGTCCGGGTAGTTCCCCGCTTCCCCGGCCGCGGTCTCCACCCGGTCGGCGCGCGCCACGGCGACGTCCGTCGTCAGGCGCAGCAGGTCGAACTCGCCCAGGGGAGCGTGGGCCTGGAGCGTCGTGCGGAGTTTTTCGCCCGGTCCGATCCACGCGTAGTCCTCGCCGACCGGCCCGACCTGGATCTGCTGCGGGGACGTGTAGGTGGTGTAGGTGCTGAGGCGGGCGGCGGAGCCGTAGTTCCCGCCGAAGACCCGGTCGAAGGGCAGGTTGTCGTGCGGGAGCGGCTTGCCCGCCAGGCGTATGCGCGTGCCGCTGATCTCGTACAGGGAGGTCAGCATCCGGACCGGTGTCCTCCCGGTGTTCTCGAGGGTGATCTCCGCGGTCAGCTCCAGCCGGTCCTTCCGTACCTCCACCTCGGTGATGCCGTTCTCCACCATCACGACGGGCGGGGAGTTGGAGGGCTCGTACCGTACGGAGTACCAGAACTGAGGCAGCGTCACACAGGCCGCCAGTAACCCCGCGCCCGCCGTCACCAGTGCTCCCCTGAGGGTGGCTTCGGCGGAGGACATCGTCTCCGGGGTCGCGGCCGGAGGCGTTTCGCCGGGGCGCGGCCCGGCCGCAGGTGTGAAGTCCGCCACCAGCAGGGCCAGAGCGACCAGGCCCGCGCCGAGCGCCACCCCGGCCGTGAGGCCCAGGACCACCTGACAGGTGAAGTTCGACCCGACACACAGGAGCACCCACACCGTGGAGCCAAGGGCGACCACGTCGGCCACGCGAGGGGCCCACCCCCGCATGCTCCCCAGGCGGCCCTCGGGTCGCAGGGCCACCAGCGTCCCTCCCGCGACCACCGCGCCCGTACCCACCAGGACGACGCCGTGGGTCCGTACGTCGAAGTCGTTGCCCCAGAACACGTCCGCGATCCCGACGACGGCGAGAGCGACCCCGTAGGCGAAGAGCGCGGCCCGAAGACCCCATACCACCCGGCCGCCGAGGTACGGGGGACGGCGGCGCCCCGCGTCGGGCGGGTCACCGGGCGTGGAGGCCCCGCCGGTACCGGCCGTGCCGGAGGGTGATGGGTCGGGCTGGGGCTGTGGGGTCGAGCTGTCCGCCATCGTTCTCCTCCACACGCTGTCGGAGCGGCAGCATAGGAGGCCGTGGACGCATACGTCCGGCGTCCGCGCGTTTTGAGGCGCGGACGCCGGACGGGCCGGCAGGGTGCGGGTACGGGACCGGCCCTCCCCCGCTACACCGGGGTGACGTACGCCCCCGAGATGCCGCCGTCGACCAGGAAGTCCGACGCGTTCACGAACGACGAGTCGTCGCTCGCGAGGAAGGCGACCGCCGCCGCGATCTCGTCCGCCTCGGCGAAGCGGCCCAGCGGGATGTGGACGAGGCGGCGCGCGGCGCGCTCGGGGTCCTTGGCGAACAGCTCCTGGAGCAGGGGGGTGTTGACCGGCCCGGGGCACAGCGCGTTGACGCGGATGCCCTCGCGGGCGAACTGCACGCCCAGCTCCCGGGACATCGCCAGCACGCCGCCCTTGGACGCGGTGTACGAGATCTGCGAGGTCGCCGCGCCCATCCGGGCCACGAAGGACGCGGTGTTGATGATCGAGCCCTTCCCCTGGCGTTGCATGTAGGGGATAGCGGCCTTGCAGCACAGGTAGACGGACGTCAGGTTGACCTCCTGGACCCGGCGCCAGGCGTCGAGCCCGGTGGTGAGGATCGAGTCGTCGTCCGGCGGCGAGATGCCCGCGTTGTTGAAGGCGATGTCCACGCTGCCGTAGGTCTCGTACGCCGTCCGGAACAGCGCCTCGACCTGGTCGGCGTCGGTGACGTCGACCCGGACGAAGGTGCCGCCGGACTGCTCGGCGGCCGCGTTGCCCGCCGCTTCGTCGATGTCTCCGCAGACGATGTGCGCGCCCTCGGAGGCCAGGCGGCGCGCGGTGGCGAGGCCGATGCCGCTGCCTGCTCCGGTGATGACGGCGGTACGGCCGATCAGGCGCCGGCAGACGGGCGCTTCGCTCGGGGCGCTCAGGGCGGCGCTCTGGGGGTCGGTCATGGTGGGCTCAGGCCTCCGTGCTGATGAAGACGTTCTTGGTTTCCGTGAAGGCCGCGAGGGCGTCGGGGCCCAGTTCGCGGCCGAGTCCGGACTGCTTGTAGCCGCCGAACGGCGTCCCGTAACGGACGCTGCTGTGGGAGTTGACCGACAGGTTGCCCGCCGCGACGGCGCGCGAGACGCGCAGGGCGCGGCCCACGTCCCGGGTCCAGATGGACCCGGCGAGGCCGTACTCGGTGGCGTTGGCCTGCCGGACGGCGTCCTCCTCGTCGTCGAAGGGCAGGACGACGGCGACGGGTCCGAAGACCTCGTCGGTGGCGACCGGGGCGCCGGCGTCCTGGTCGGTGAGGACGGTCGGCGGGAACCAGAAGCCGGGTCCGTCCGGCGCGCTGCCCCGGATGCCCGCGGCGCCGTCGGGGACGTACGACCGGACGCGCTCCAGCTGGACCGCGGAGATCAGCGGGCCCATCTGGGTCTTCTCGTCGGACGGGTCGCCGACGACGACCGACTCGACGGCGGGGGCGAGGAGTTCGAGGAACCGCTCGTGGACCTCCCGCTGGACGAGGATGCGGGTACGGGCGCAGCAGTCCTGGCCGCTGTTGTCGAGGAACGCCATCGGGGCGGTGGCCGCGGCGAGGGCGAGGTCGGAGTCGGCGAAGACGATGTTCGGGCTCTTGCCGCCGAGTTCGAGGGTGACGTGCTTCACCAGGCCGGCGCTCCTGGCCATGATCTGCTTGCCGATCCGGGTGGATCCGGTGAACACGATCTTGGCGACGCCGGGGTGTTCGACCAGTGCGTTGCCGGCGACCGGGCCCGCCCCGGGCAGGACCTGGAAGAGGTGCTCGGGGAGGCCTGCCTCCAGGGCGAGTTCGGCCAGGCGCAGGGCGGTGAGCGGGGTGGTCTCGGCGGGCTTGAGGAGGACGGCGTTGCCGGCCGCGAGGGCCGGGGCGGTGCCCCAGGCGGCGATCGGCATCGGGAAGTTCCAGGGCGCGATGACGCCGACCACGCCGAGGGGTTCGAGGAGGGTGATGTCGAGGCCGCCGGCGACCGGGATCTGACGTCCCGTCAGCCGTTCGACTCCCCCGGCGCTGTAGTCGAGGAGGTCGCGGACGTTGCCGGCCTCCCAGCGGGCGTTGCCGATCGTGTGGCCGGCCTCGGAGACCTCCAGGCGGGCCAGTTCCTCGGTGTGGGCGTCGACGACGGCGGCGAAGCGGCGCAGCAGCCGCGCGCGGTCGGCGGGGGCCGCGGCGGCCCAGCGGGCCTGGGCGACGGTGGCCCGTACGACGGCGGTGTCGACCTGCTCCAGGGTGGTGGCCGCCACCGTGGCCACGACCTCGCCGGTGGCGGGGTCGAGGACCTGGTGCTCGGTGGGGTGGGGCGGGTGGTCGGTGCGGGGCTGGTCGGGCACGTCGTTCCTCACAGGCGTTCGAAGGAGCGGCGGAGCTCCCAGTCGGTCACCGCGGCGTCGAAGGCCTCGACCTCGACCCGCGCCATGTTGCGGTAGTGGGCGACGACCTCGTCGCCGAAGGCCTCGCGGGCGATGGGGCTGTTCTCCCACAGCTCGGCCGCCTCGCGCAGCGAGGTCGGGACGTGCGCGTAGTCGGCGGTGTAGGCGTTGCCCGCGCACGCCTCGGGGAGCTCCAGCTCGTGCTGGACGCCGTACAGCCCGGCGGCGACGAGGCCCGCGACGGCGAGGTGCGGGTTGACGTCCCCGCCGGGGAGCCGGTTCTCGAAGCGCAGCGAGCGGCCGTGGCCGACGACCCGCAGCGCGCAGGTGCGGTTGTCGAGGCCCCAGGCGACGGCCGTGGGCGCGAAGGACCCGGGCTGGAAGCGCTTGTACGAGTTGATGTTCGGCGCGTACAGCAGGGAGAAGTCACGCAGCGCGGCGAGCTGGCCCGCGAGGAAGTGCCGCATGACGGCCGACATGCCGTCGGGGCCGTCCCCGGCCATGGCGTTGGCGCCGTGCTCGTCCTGGAGCGAGAGGTGGATGTGGCAGGAGTTGCCCTCGCGCTCGTTGTACTTCGCCATGAACGTCAGCGAGACGCCCTCCTGCGAGGCGATCTCCTTGGCGCCGGTCTTGTACACGGCGTGCTGGTCGCAGGTGACGAGGGCGGCGTCGTACTTGAAGACGATCTCGTGCTGGCCGGGGTTGCACTCGCCCTTCGCCGACTCGACGACCAGTCCGGCGGCCGTCATGTCGTTGCGGATGCGGCGCAGCAGCGGCTCGACGCGGCCGGTGCCGAGGACGGAGTAGTCGATGTTGTACTGGTTGGCCGGGGTCAGGCCGTGGTACCGGCTGTCCCAGGCCTGCTCGTAGGTGTCCCTGAAGACGATGAACTCCAGCTCCGTGCCCACGTGCGCGGTGAGGCCACGCTCGGCGAGGCGTTCCAGCTGGCGGCGGAGGATCTGGCGGGGCGCGGCGACGACGGGGGTGCCGTCGTTCCAGGCGAGGTCGGCGAGGAGCATCGCCGTACCGTCGTTCCAGGGGACGCGGCGCAGGGTGGAGAAGTCGGGGTGCATCGCGAAGTCGCCGTAACCGCGGTCCCAGGAGGACATCGCGTAGCCGTCGACGGTGTTCATCTCGGTGTCGACGGCGAGGAGGTAGTTGCAGCCCTCGGTGCCGTGCTCCAGGACCTCTTCGAGGAAGAAGGGGGCGGCGAACCGCTTGCCCTGGAGCCGCCCCTGCATGTCGGGGAAGGCCAGGACGACCGTGTCGATCTCGCCGCTCTCGACGAGGAGGCGCAGTTCCTCGACGCTCAGCGGGGGTGTGCGGTCTGCCACGGGATGGAGCCTCCTTCGGTCAGCCGGAAGCCATAAGGTATTCCTGGAGACCATTGATTGGGAAGGGGAAACGGCGACGTGGCGAAGAAGAACGAGCCGATGGACCCGCTGACCCCGGTCCTGCGGCCCGTACGGGCCGGCAACGGTTTCGAGGAGGCGCTGGAACAGATCCTCCAGGTCGTCCGGCTCGGTCTGGTGGCGGGCGGCGAACGGCTGCCCGCGGAGCGCGAGTTGGCGGACCGGCTGCGGATCAGCCGGGTCACGCTGCGCGAGGTGCTCAAGGTGCTCCAGGACCAGGGCCTGGTGGAGAGCCGCCGGGGCAGGTACGGCGGTACGTTCGTGCGCCCCCGGCCCGACACCCCGGCGGGCGGCGCCGAGGAGGAGCTGCGGCGGCGGGTGGCGGGCGTGGACATCGAGGACGTCCTGCGGTTCCGCGAGGTGCTGGAGGTGGGCGCGGCGGGGCTGTGCGCGGCGCACGGGCTGGACGGGGAGCGCGCGGAGCGGCTGCGGGCGGCGCTCACGGCGACCCATGACGCCCCGCTGGCGGAGTACCGCAGGCTGGACACCCTGCTGCACCTGACCCTGGCCGAGCTGTCCGGCTCGCCGACGCTGGCCGCGCAGTACGCGGCCGTCCGGGCGACGGTCAACGACCTGCTGGACTGCATCCCGCTGCTCGTACGGAACCTGGAGCACTCGCAGCGGCAGCACACGGCGCTGGTGGGGGCGGTGCTCGACGGGGACGCGGACGGGGCGCGCGAGATGACGCGCGAGCATTGCGCGGGGACGGCGGCGCTGCTGCGGGGGTTCCTGGCCTGAGCGCCGGGAAGTGACGGCGGGTCGAAGAAGTAACCGCGTGTTGACGCAGAGGGCTTGCGCGGCCCCGCGCGGCCCGCAAAGGTGTGGCCTCACACCTTTGCCCGCCACCCGGCACCACCGAGGCAGGAGCTGCTCATGAGCGACGGCACCGACTCGCGCGTCCCCACCACCCCGGCCGATTCCGTCCCCGGCACCGGCCGGGCCCCCGGCGCCGAGGACGCCGACTACCTGCGCCGCCGTACGCTGCGCCGGGGCAGCGCCGGCTGGCTGCTGCTCACCGGCCTCGGCGTCGCCTACGTCGTCTCGGGCGACTTCTCCGGCTGGAACCTGGGCCTGGCCGAGGGCGGCTTCGGCGGTCTCGCGATCGCCACCCTCCTGATGGGCGTGATGTACGCCTGCCTCGTCTTCTCCCTCGCGGAGCTCTCCGCCATCCTGCCCACGGCGGGCGGCGGTTACGGCTTCGCCCGGCGCGCGCTCGGCACCTGGGGCGGCTTCCTCACCGGGACGGCCATCCTCATCGAGTACATCCTCGCGCCCGCCGCGATCTCCCTCTTCATCGGCGACTACGTGGAGTCGCTCGGCCTCTTCGGGCTGACCGCCGGATGGCCGGTCTACCTGGCCTGCTTCGTGATCTTCATCGCCATCCACCTCTGGGGGGTGGGCGAGGCCCTGCGGTTCAGCCTGGTGGTGACGGCCGTCGCGGTCGCGGCGCTGCTGATCTTCGCGGTCGGAGCCTTCACCGAGTTCGATGCCGGGGGCCTCGACGACATCCCGGTCGACCCCGACGCCTTCGGCTCGGGCTCCTGGCTGCCGTTCGGGCTGCTCGGCATCTGGTCGGCGTTCCCGTTCGGGATGTGGTTCTTCCTGGGGGTGGAAGGGGTGCCGCTGGCCGCCGAGGAGGCCAAGGACCCGGTGCGGTCGATGCCGAAGGCCCTGTCGATCTCCATGGCGGTGCTCGCGCTGCTCGCCCTGATCACCTTCTTCGCCGCGACCGGCGCGCGCGGCTCGGCCGCCGTGGCCGACGCCGGCAATCCGCTGGTGGTCGCGCTCCAGGGCGACGGCGACCCGACCGCGCTGAGCCGGTTCGTGAACTACGCGGGGCTGGCCGGCCTGGTGGCCTCGTTCTTCTCGCTCATCTACGCCGGTTCCCGGCAGCTGTTCGCGCTCTCCCGGGCCGGCTACCTGCCCCGGTTCCTGTCGCTGACCAGCCGCCGCAAGGCGCCGTACCTCGGTCTGCTCATCCCCGGCGCGATCGGCTTCGCGCTGGCGGCGGGCAGCGGGGACGGGGGCCGGATGCTGAACGTGGCGGTGTTCGGCGCGACCATCTCGTACGCGCTCATGGCGCTCTCGCACCTGGTGCTGCGCCGCCGCGAGCCGGGGCTGCCGCGCCCGTACCGTACCCCCGGCGGGACGCTCACCTCGGGCACGGCGTTCGCGCTGGCCCTGTCCGCGCTGGCCGCGACGTTCCTGGTGGACAAGGAGGCGGCCTTCATCGCGCTGGGCGTGTACGCGGTCGCCCTCGCCTACTTCACCTTCTACAGTCGGCACCGGCTGGTCGCGGCGGCACCGGAGGAGGAGTTCGCGGCGCTGGCCGAGGCGGAAGCCGAACTGGAACGCGGAGAACCACGGAGGACCGACCACCCATGAAGCCGCTCATCGGCGTCAGCACCTACCTGGAGGACTCCGCGCGCTGGGGCACCTGGGACCTGCCCGCCGCCCTGCTGCCCGCCGCCTACCCGACGCTCGTGCGGCGGGCGGGCGGCCTGGCCGCGATGCTGCCGCCCGACGACCCGGCCGCGGCGGCCGCGGTGGTGGCCCGGCTGGACGGGCTGGTGATCGCGGGCGGGCCCGACGTGGAGCCCGTACGGTACGGCGCCGAGCCGCATCCCCGCACCGGGCCGCCGGCGCGGGAGCGGGACGCGTGGGAACTGGCCCTGATCGGGGCCGCGTTGGCGTCCGGGACGCCGCTGCTCGGTATCTGCCGGGGCATGCAACTGCTGAACGTGGCGGTCGGCGGCACACTCGTCCAGCACCTGGACGGGCACACCGCGACGGTCGTCGGCACGTTCGGCGCGCACGACGTGAAGCCCGTGCCGGGCACGCTGTACGGGTCGCTGGTCGACGAGGAGACGACCGTACCGACCCAGCACCACCAGTCGGTCGACCGGCTCGGGGACGGCCTGACGGTGTCGGCGTTCGCCTCGGACGGCACGGTCGAGGCGATCGAACTGGCGCCGCCCCACTGGGCGCTGGGGGTGCAGTGGCACCCGGAGATGGCGCGGGACACCCGGGTCATGGCGGCCCTGGTCCGCGCGGCGGCGGAGCGCGGGGGCGCCTGAACCGGCCCGGACCCGCGTGCATCTTCTTGTCGTGCTCCGTTCACATTCCGTTCGCCGTTCCAGGACACGGTGAGGCAGCCCCGAGGCCTCACCGGCCAACGCCCCACCCGCTCAAGGAGATCAACGTGTCCCTCACCCGAAGAGACTTCGCCAGGAAGTCCGCAGGCACGGGTATCACCCTCGCCGGCACCGCCGGCCTGCTGTCCACCGCGAGTGCCTACGCGTACGCCGACGAGAGCCGTGAGGACGCGGCGGCCCGTGGCCAGGCCCACGACGAGCACGGCGAGCACTCCAAGGGACACCAGCGCAAGACCGGTTACGGCCCGCTGATCGACGACCCGAAGGGGCTGCTCGCGCTGCCCGCCGGGTTCTCCTACAAGGTGATCACCCACGCCGGCGTCACCAAGCTGGAGTCGGGTGAGTTCACCCCGAACAAGCACGACGGCACGGCCGCGTTCGAGGGCACGCGCGGCTCCACCCTCCTCGTCACCAACCACGAGATCCGCGACAACCGCGCCGCCGTCGACCACCCGGTACCGCTCACGCCCGGTCTCGTGTACGACCCCGCCGCGCCCGGCGGCTGCACCGTCGTGGAGATCTCCAAGGACGGCCGCCACGTGGCCGAGTGGGTCGGTCTCGCGGGTACGCAGCAGAACTGCGCCGGCGGCCGCAGCCCCTGGGGCACCTGGCTGACCTGCGAGGAGAACACCGCCAAGGCCGGCGAGAACGGCATGACCAAGGACCACGGGTACGTCTTCGAGGTCGACCCGTACGACCGCCGCGCCAACCGGGACCCGAAGCCCGTCAAGGCGCTCGGACGGTACGACCACGAGGCCGTCGTCGTCGACACGAAGCGCGGCCACATGTACCTCACCGAGGACGCCGCGGACCCCAACGGCCTGCTGTACCGCTGGACTCCGCCGCACGGCTTCCGGCACGGCCGGGGCAAGCTGCGCGGCCTCTCCGACACCGCCGGTGTGCTGGAGGCCTTCAAGTGCTTCGACGCGCGGGGCCGGTTCGTGGACGACCTGTCCCGTGCCACCGCGGTGGGGACCGTCTACGGCGTCGACTGGGTGGCCGTGCGCGACCGTGACGCCAAGACCGTACCGGTGCGCAAGCAGTTCACCGACTCCCAGGTCACCCGCGCCCGCAAGCTGGAGGGCATGTGGTGGGCCGACGGCGGGGCGTACATCGTCTCGTCCTTCGCGCGGGAGGAGAGCCCGGTCCAGCACGACGGGCAGGTGTGGTTCTACGACCCGGCCCGCCGCAAGCTGACCCTCAAGCTCATCCTCGGCGTCAACCCCGACCCGTCGAAGGACGGCGCCCTCGACGGCCCCGACAACATCACGGTCTCCCCGTACGGCGGCGTGATCCTCGCGGAGGACGGGGAGGGCGTCCAGCACCTCTTCGGCGCGACGGACGCGGGCAAGACCTACCCGATCGCCCGCAACGAGCTGAACGACGGCACCCCGGAGTCGCCGTCCTACAGCGAGTTCGCCGGCGTGGTCTTCTCGCCCGACGGCCGGACGCTGTACGCGAGCATCCAGAATCCCGGCATCTTGCTGGCCATCACCGGCCCCTGGCGCCACCAGGGCTGACGCCCCGGCCGCGCGGCCCGGAGCCGGGATCCGGGCCGCGCGACCCTCAGGACCGCCAGGGCGCCCGTACCGTCGGGGCGTCCGTACCGTCAGGGCGTCCGTACCGTCGGGGCGCCCTGACGCGTCAGGGCCAGGAGCTCCCGGGCCGGGCCCGTGGGGCGGGGACCCGAGGGCCAGACGGCGCGCAGTTCGCGGCCCAGGTCGAGGCCGGACACCGGTACGGCCACCAGGCGGCGGGCCGCCAGCTCCTCCGCCACCGCCAGTTCGCTCAGCACGCACGGCCCCACGCCGCCCATCACCGCGGCCTTCAGCGCGGTGGTGGACGCCAGTTCCAGCAGGGGCGCGGCGGGGCCCCCGTACGGGGCGAGGACAGCGTCGAGCACCTGGCGGTTGCCGGAGCCCGGTTCCCGCAGGATCAGGCCGGTGGCGGCGAGCTCGGACGGGTCGAGCGGGGTACGGCGGCGGGCCCAGGGGTGGCCGGGCGCGGCGACCACCACCAGCCGGTCGTGGCCGATGACGGTGGCGTCGAGCCCCGCCGGCACGGTCGGGCCCTCGACGAAGCCGAGGTCCGCCTCGTGGGCGAGGACGCGCGCCCCGACGCTGTCGGAATTGCCCGCGTACAGGGACACGGCCGTGCCGGGACGCGCCCGGTGCAGGGCGATCAGCCAGCCCGGCAGCAGGTACTCGGCGATCGTCATGCTGGCGGCGACCCGCAGCCGGGAGTCCTGGCGGGCCCGCAGCGCCTGCGCGCCCGCGTCGAAGGCCTCCGCCGACTCCACGACGCGCCGGGCCCACTCCGTGACGAGGATGCCCGCGTCGGTGAGGCGGGAGCCGCGCGGCGAGCGGTCCAGCAGCGCCACCCCGAGCTGCCGTTCCATGGCCTGGATCCGGCCGCTGGCGGCCGGCTGGCTGATGCCGGTCTCCCGGGCCGCGCGCCCGAGGCTGCCCAGCCGGGCGACGGCCAGCAGCAGTTCCAGCGCGCCGAGGTCGGGCACCCGGTGTGCGAGCGGCTGCCCCTCGGGCGCACGAGACACATCGGTCATAGGTCCAGCTTATGGCCTCATAGGAACAAAGGGGCTGGTGGGGCGGCCGCCCCCGCCGCAGGCTGAGGACATGGTCAGCCTCGCCCCGCACCCGGTCACCCGCCCTCCCGCCGTCGCGCCGCTCCCCCGCCCGTCGGCGCCGCGTCACCTGGGTCCCGCCTGGTACGCGACGGTCATGGGGACGGCCGTCGTGGCGAGCGCGGGGGCCGCCCTCCCGCAGCGGGTGCCGGGCCTGCGGGCCGCCTCCGCGGCGGTGTGGGCGCTGTCGGCCGTGCTGCTCGTCGCCGTGCTGGCCGCCCGTGCCACGCGCTGGGCGCGGCATCGGGACCGGGCGCGCGCCGATCTCCTGGACCCGGCCGTCGCGCCCTTCTTCGGATGCCTGCCGATGGCCCTGCTGGCGGTGGGCGGCGCCACGCTCGCCGTGGGCGGTGACGTGCTCGGCCCAGGGGCCGCGCTGCGCGTGGACGCTGTGCTGTTCGGCGTGGGCACGGTCCTGGGGCTGGTGGTCGCCGTGGCGATCCCGTACCTGATGGTCGTACGGCACCGGCTCACCCTCGCGGACGTGTCGCCCGTCTGGCTGCTGCCGGTGGTGCCGCCGATGGTCGCGGCGGGGGCCGGGGCGGGGCTGGTGCCGCACCTGCCGGCCGGGCAGGGGCGGGAGGCGCTGCTGCTGGGGTGTTACGCGATGTTCGGGCTGAGCCTGCTCGCCACGCTCGCGCTCCTGCCGCTGATCGCCGGCCGGCTGTTGCTGCTCGGGCCGCTGCCGCTCGCGCTGACGCCCGCGATGTTCCTGGTGCTCGGCCCGCTGGGCCAGTCCACGACGGCGGTGGGGCGGCTCGCGGACGTGGCCCCGACGGCGGTCAGCGGCTCCCTCCCGGCCGCCCTCGGCGCGTTCGCCGTCGTCTACGGCGTCGCGGTGATGGGGTTCGCGCTGCTGTGGCTGGCGCTGTCCGCCGCGCTGGTGATGCGGGCGCTGCGGCGCGGGATGCCGTTCTCGATGGGGTGGTGGGCGTTCACATTCCCGGTCGGGACCTGCGTGACCGGCGCGGAGGTGCTGGCGCTCCGGACGGGCCTGGTGGCGTTCCAGTGGCTCGCGGCGGGCCTGTTCGTCGTGCTGGTGTCGGCCTGGGTCACGGTCGGCGCGGGGACGGTACGGGGCCTGCTCGGCGGAGCGCTGCCCGCAGCGCCGCGGGCGCCCCGGCCAGGGACGGGCCGTACCAGGTGAGGAACCGCCCGTCGACGAGCGCGGCGGGCAGGCCGGGGAAGGCCTCGGGGCCGTCGTCGGCGGTGAAGCGGTACGGCTCGTCGGGCAGGACCACGAGGTCGGCGCCGGACGCGCGCAGCTCGGCCACCGGGACGCGGGGGTAGCGCTCGGGGTGGTCGGCGTACACGTTCCGTACGCCGAGGCGGGCCAGCAGGTCCCCGGCGAACGTGTCGCTGCCGAGGACCATCCAGGGGCGGCGCCAGACCGGGACGACGGCGGTGCGCGGCGGGTACGGGGCCGAGGGCGGGGCGGCCCACGCGGCCCGCGCGTCGTCCAGCCAGCGGGGCGGGGCGGTGAGCCCGCAGCCGGCCAGCAGGACGCGCTCCAGCTCGGCGAAGGCCTGGTCCAGGCTCCTGACCTCGGTGACCATGACGTCGAGTCCGGCGGCGCGCAGGGCGGCCAGGTCGGGGGCGCGGTTCTCCTCCTCGTTGGCGATCACCAGGTCGGGGCGGAGGGCGGCGATCGCCGCCACGTCGGGGTTCTTGGTGCCGCCGATCCGTACGACGTCGAGGCCGGCCGGGTGGACGCACCAGTCGGTGGCGCCCACCAGCAGGCCGGGCGCGCCGACCGCGACGGCCTCGGTGAGCGAGGGGACGAGCGAGACGACCCGGCGTACCTTCCGAGGAGACGTCATGGGCGGTGTCAGCGCGGCGGGTCGACGGTCGCGTCGATGTGTTCCGCGACCGCGACGACAAGGATCCGGGTGCCCGGCTCGGTGGCGCGCCACCGGTGCCGTACCCCACCGGACAGATACAGCGTGTCGCCGCGCTCCAGGCGGTACGCGCGCCCCTCGGCCTCGACCTCCGCGGCGCCGTCGGCGATGTACATCACCTCGTCGTTGCGGTGCTGGTACTCCCGGCCGGTGTCCTGCTCGCCCGTGTACTCCTTGGCGTGCAACTGGTGTCCGCCGCGCGCCACCCGGCGCACGCCGGGGCCTCCGTCGCCCGCCCGGACGACGTCGACCGTGCGCGCGGAGTCGGCCGCCGCGTGCAGCTTGGGGATCGTGGTCTCCAGCGCGTCCGCCACCCGCTCCAGGGAGCGGGTGCTGGGTCTCGCGCGTTCGTTCTCGATCTGGCTCAGGAAGGGCACGGAAAGCCCGCTGCGGGCCGCGACCGCCGCCAGCGTCAGGCCCAGCGACCTGCGCCTCCTGCGGACGGCGGCGCCCACCCTGAGCGCTTCCTTGTCGTCCATGTCTGGGCTCCCTCCCGACCGGATCGTCATCCTCTCAGAGTTGACGCCGGTACAAGGGCTGTCCCCGGAGGTTCCCCCTCTCGCTCCATCATGCGCGTCTCCGGCGCATACCGGTACCGGTGGGGCCGCGGCACCGGCCCTCACCGGTACCGCGGCCGTACGCCGGAGGCGGGCCCCACGGCGGGTGCTACTCGCCGTGCGCCACGGGTGTCCACGTGTCGGCCGCGCGCGGGTTGTCCTTGAGCCAGGCCCGTACCGCCTCCTGCTCCTTGCCCTTGCCGGTGGACTGGATCGTGGCCTCCAGGCTGGTGAGTTGCTTCTCGCTGATGTCGAAGTCCTTGAGCCAGGACGCGACCCGGGGGTGGTCGTCGGTGAATCCCCCGCGGGTCAGGGTGTGGATGCCGTCGCCCGTGCCCCAGACGTTCCTGGGGTCGTCGAGCTTGGTGAGGTCGTAGGTGTTGTACGCCCAGTGCGGCGACCACAGCACGACGACGAGCGGTTCCTTCTTCTCGTACGACCGCTTCAACTCGGAGAGCATGGCGGGGGTCGATCCGTCGACGACCTCGTACTCCCCCTCCAGGCCGTAGGCCTTGAGGACCTTGTCCTTGAGGAGGCCCATCTCGCCCGCGCCGGGCTCGATGCCGATGATGCGGCCCTGGAAGGTGGACGCCTTGCCCTTGAGGTCGGCGAGCGAGTGGACGCCCTTCACGTACGAGGGCACGGAGAGCTCCAGCGACGTCTGGTCGTACCAGGAACCCATGTCCTCCAGCTGGTTCTTGTACTTGGCCCAGTACGCGGCGTGGGTGACGGGCAGCCAGGAGTCGGTCTGGATGTCGATCTGGCCGCCCGCCTGGCCGGCGTAAAGCGCGCCCGCCTCGTACTGCCGGGCGTCGACGTCGTAACCGCGCTCCTCCAGCAGTTCCTTCCAGAGGAACGTGGAGGCGATGCCCTCGTCCCAGGGGATGTAGCCCATGGTGATCTTCTCGCCCTTGCCGACGTTCCCGGCGCCGGACGCGGTGTTGTCCTTCGCGGGGGAGCCGCCGAAGACGCCGAGTCCGCCGGCGACGAGCGCCAGGACGACCGCTCCGGCGATCGCGACGGCGGGTTGCGGCCGGTGGTCCCAGATCCTCGGTCCGCCGGCCAGTTCCTTGGCCCTGGCCAGCGCGCGGCGGCCGACCGGGGAGACCTGGAGGCTGAGCGCGCCGGTGATGCGGTCGAGGTACATCGCGAGGACGACGACGGAGACGCCCGCCTCGAAGCCGAGGCCGATGTTGACGTTGCCGATGGCCTGGAAGACGTCCCCGCCGAGTCCGCCGCCGCCGACCATGCCGGCGATGACCACCATGGACAGGCCCAGCATGATGACCTGGTTGATGCCCGCCATGATCGTCCGGAGGGCCAGCGGGAGCTGGACGCGGAGCAGGGTGTCGCGGGGGCTGGTGCCGAACGCCTCGGCGGCCTCGACCAGTTCGGCGTCGACCTGACGGATGCCCAGTTCGGTCATCCGGACGCCGGGCGGCAGCGCGAAGATGATCGTCGCGATGATGCCGGGCACGACCCCGACCCCGAAGAAGAACACCCCGGGGATCAGGTAGACCATCGCGGGCATCGTCTGCATGAAGTCGAGCACGGGCCGGACGACGGCGCCGACGGTCTTCGACCGCGCGGCCCAGATGCCCAGCGGGATCGCGATGACCAGCGTGACGACGGTGGCGACGAGGACCAGCGACAGCGTCGCCATGGAGTCGTCCCACAGCTCGACGGAGTCGATGAGCGCGAAGCCCGCGAAGGCCAGCACGCCGGCGAGCAGGCTGCGCAGCCACCACGCGAGGACGGCGAGGATGCCGGCCAGGAGCAGGGGTTCGGGCGCGGAGAGCACCGCGTCGATGCCGTCGTACATGCCGGAGACGACGGAACCGATCGCGTCGAACAGCCAGGACAGGTGGCGCTGGAGGAAGCCGACGGCGGAGTCGACCCACGCGCCGAGCGGGAGCCTAGGCATGGGACACCGCCTCGGCCCCGGGGACCGGGACCGGCCGGTCCGCGGCTCCGGCGGGTGCCGTTCCCGTGGGTGTCGTTCCCGTGGGTGTCATGGGCTCGCCGAGGACGGCGAGCAGCCGGGCGCGCGGGACGACTCCGACGAGGGCGCCGTCGGCGCCGGTGACGGCGACCGGCGTCCCGCTGAGCGAGCAGGGGGTGAACAGCTCGATGACCGGCGTGTCCTCCCGGACCCGGGCGGGCGCGGCGGCGAGGACGTCCGCGGCGGTACGGAGCACCGCGCCGCCGTCGGTACGGGTCCCGAGGACCGTCGCGGGAGCGGCCATGATCGCGCCGGCGGTGAGCACCCGGGAGCGGTCGACGTCCTGGGTGAAGGAGGCGACGTAGTCGTCGGCGGGGCTGACGAGGATGTCCTCGGCGGTGCCGACCTGGACGATCCCGCCGTCGCGCATCACGGCGATCCGGTCGCCGAGGCGCATGGCCTCGTTGAGGTCGTGGGTGATGAACACGATGGTCTTCTTCAGGCGCTTCTGGAGTTCCAGCAGCTGGTCCTGCATGTCGCGGCGGATCAGCGGGTCGAGCGCGCTGAACGACTCGTCCATCAGCAGCAGGTCGGCGTCCGTGGCGAGCGCGCGGGCGAGTCCCACGCGCTGCTGCATGCCGCCGGACAGCTCGTCGGGCCAGGACTTCTCCCAGCCGCTCAGGCCGGTCATCTCCAGTGCCCCGGCCGCGCGTTTGTCGCGCTCCGCGCGGGGCACTCCCTGGACCTCGAGTCCGTAACCGGCGTTCTCCAGCACGCTGCGGTGGGGGAAGAGGGCGAAGTGCTGGAACACCATGCTGATCCTGGAGGAGCGGACGCGGCGCAGTTCCCGCGGGCTCAGGGCGGTGAGGTCCTGGCCGTCGAAGAGCACGCGTCCCGAGGTCGGTTCCAGCAGCCCGTTGAGCATCCGCAGCAGCGTGGACTTGCCCGATCCGGACAGTCCCATCACCACGAAGATCTGGCCGGGCTCGACCGAGAACGAGGCGTCGATCACCGCCGCGGTCGTGCCCTCGGCGCGAAGCGCGTCACGGTCCGTGCCGCTTTCGAGCCGGGCTACGGCGTCGTCCGGTCGTCTGCCGAACACCTTGTACAGGTGTTCCGCCTGGAGCCTGCTCACATGCACCTCTCGGGTCGTGCGAAGAACGGCCCGGCGCCCCCGCGGCGGACCGTGGAGCGGGACGGGTTCGGCCCGTGTCGTCCGGGTCCCGCCGGTCGGCGGGGCCGGGTCCGCTCCGGGGCCGCGCCTGCCCGAGCGCCCACCGACCAAACGGTTGGTGATCCAGGTCATACCCGCGGGTGGTGACCGTCCGTGGTCGCGAGGGCCCCGCGTGAGCGTCCCTGTCAGTGCCGTGCGGCATCATCGGGGGCGTGACGCGACGCCTGATGCTCCTCGACACCGCCTCCCTCTACTTCCGCGCCTACTTCGGGGTCCCGGACTCCGTGCGGGCCCCGGACGGCACGCCGGTCAACGCGGTGAAGGGGCTGCTGGACTTCATCGCCCGGCTGGTCCAGGACCACCATCCGGACGACCTGGTGGCCTGCATGGACGCGGACTGGCGGCCCCAGTGGCGGGTGGACCTCATCCCCTCGTACAAGGCGCACCGCGTGGCCGAGGCGCACGCGGAGGGGCCGGACGAGGAGGAGACCCCCGACACCCTGGCCCCGCAGGTCCCGGTGATCGAGGAGGTGCTCGACGCGCTGGGCATCGCCCGGGTGGGCGTGGCGGGGTACGAGGCGGACGACGTGATCGGCACGCTCGCGACGGCGGCCGCGGGGCCCGTGGACATCGTCACGGGCGACCGCGACCTCTACCAGCTGATCGACGACGCCCGGGGCGTCCGGGTGCTGTATCCGCTGAAGGGCGTCGGTTCGCTGCATCTCACGGACGAGGCGGCGCTGCGGGAGAAGTACGGGGTGGACGGGGCGGGTTATGTGGACCTCGCCCTCCTGCGCGGCGACCCGAGCGACGGGCTGCCGGGCGTGCCGGGCATCGGCGAGAAGACGGCGGCGAAGCTGATCGACGCGTACGGGGACCTGGCGGGGATCATGGCGGCCGTCGACGACCCCCGGTCGAAGCTCACCCCGTCGCAGCGCAAGCGGCTGGACGAGGCCAGGGACTACGTGGCGGTGGCGCCGACGGTGGTGCGGGTCGCGCGGGACGTGCCCCTGCCGGACTTCGACCCGGCGCTGCCCTCCGAGCCGCTGCACCCCGAGGCGCTGGAGGAGCTGGCGGAGCGGTGGGGGCTGGGCGGCGCGCTGCGGCGCCTGCTCCTCGCGCTCGAACGATGAGGTGTTAGCTTAGGTAAGCCTAAGCAGCACGAAGAGTTGGGGAGACCGCCGTGGCAGCACAGCCCGTCCGCAGGACACCGAAGGCCCGTGAGGCGCAGGTGGTGCGCACCGAGTGGATCACTCCACACATGGTGCGCCTCGTCCTGGGCGGGGACGGGCTGGACGGCCTGGAGATCGGCGAGTTCACCGACCACTACGTCAAGGTGCTGTTCGCCCCGGCGGGGGTGAGCTACCCGGAGCCGTTCGACATGGAGCGCATCCGGGAGGACTTCCCGCGGGAGCAGTGGCCGACGACGCGTACGTACACCGTCCGGGCCTGGGACCCGGCGGCCCGTGAGCTGAGCGTCGACTTCGTGGTGCACGGCGACGAGGGCCTGGCGGGGCCGTGGGCGGCGCGGGCCCAGGTGGGCGAGACGATGCGCTTCCTCGGCCCCGGTGGCGGGTACGCGCCGGACGCGGCCGCGGACTGGCACCTGATGGCCGGTGACGAGAGCGCCCTGCCGGCGATCGCCGCGTCGCTGGAGCGGGTCCCGGCGGGCGCGGTCGTGCACGCCTTCGTGGAGGTCTCGGGCCCCGGCGAGGAGCAGAAGATCACGACGCCGGACGGGGTCGAGGTGCGCTGGCTGCACCGGGGGGACCGGCCGGTGGGCGAGGCGCTGGTCGCGGCCGTACGGGATCTGGAGTTCCCCTCCGGCGACGTGCAGGCCTTCGTCCACGGCGAGGCCGGCTTCGTGAAGGAGCTGCGGCGGCACCTGCGCCTGGAGCGGGGCATCCCGCGCGAGCGGCTGTCCATCTCGGGGTACTGGCGGCTCGGCCAGAGCGACGAGGCGTGGCGCGCGGCGAAGCGGGAGTGGAACGAGCAGGTGGAGCGGGAGCAGGAAAGCGCGTCCTGAGGGGCGCGGCCGGGCCTCCCCCGTCCCACCGGGAAGGAAATTCGGCGAAGCTTGCCCCCGGACCAATCCGCCGGGGCACCGGCTCCGAATCTCCCTTGAACCCCGGCCCGGACGCATCGTGGAGGACGCCGCGTGAAAGAAGCCGTACACATCGGCGGACCCGCTTCTGCGGGGCCCGACCTCCAGGAGTTGCTGGGGCAGGTCGCCCGGGGCGACCAGGAGGCCTTCTCGCGCGTGTACGACCAGGTCTGCGGGCCCGTCCTCGGGCTCGTGCGTTCCGTCCTGCGCGATCCCGCCCAGTCGGAGGAGGTCGCCCAGGAAGTGCTGCTGGAGGTCTGGCGTACCGCGCCGCGCTTCCGGCCCGCCCGGGGCTCGGCCATGACCTGGGTCATGACCCTCGCCCACCGCAGGGCGGTCGACCGGGTGCGCTCCGCCCAGGCGTCCAGCGACCGTGAGCACCGGGCGGCGCTGCTGGACAGGACCCCGGCCTACGACGAGGTCGTCGAGCAGGTCGAGGCCGGTCTCGAACGCGAACAGGTGCGCCGCTGTCTGCGTACCCTCACCGAACTCCAGCGCCAGTCCGTGACGCTGGCGTACTACCAGGGGCTCGCCTACCGCGAGGTGGCCGAGCTGCTGTCCGTACCGCTGGGCACGGTCAAGACCCGGCTGCGCGACGGACTGATCCGCCTGCGCGACTGCTTGGGGGTGAGCGCATGACCACCGCGGATCTGCACACGCTGACCGGCGCCTACGCGCTGCACGCGCTGGAGGCCGACGAACAGGCCGCCTTCGAGCGGCATCTGGAGGTCTGCCCGGCGTGTTCCCAGGAGGTACGGGAACTGGCCGCCACGGCGGCCCGGTTGGGCCGGGCCGTGACCGTGCTCCCGCCGCCCGCGCTCAAGGAGCAGGTGCTGCGGCGGATCGCCACGGAACGCCAGGACCCGCCCAAGGTCACCCCCCAGACCCGGGGCTCCGGAGGCGGCGGCGCGGCCCGGGGGCGGGCGCTGTCCCGCTTCGTGCTGGCCGCGTGCCTGGCGGCCGCGGTCGGGTTCGGCGGGATCGCGGTGTGGCAGCACCAGGAGGCGCGGGACGCCCGGCAGCGGGCGGAGGCGTCCGACAACCGCTCCCAGGAGCGGTCCGCGGCGCTCGCCGCCGTGCTCGCGGCGCCGGACGCCAAGGTCACCACGGGCAGGCTGACGGACGGCGCGACCGGCACCGTCGTGGTCTCCCGCGACCGGGACCGGGCCGTGTTCGTCGCGGCCGGGCTGCCGGAGACCCCCGCCGGGAAGGTCTACCAGCTCTGGTACGACGACGGCGGAAAGATGCGCGCCGCGGGCCTGTTGCACCCGTCGGCGGGCTCCGATGCGGTACTGATGGCCGGGTCCGTCGGATCGGCCTCCGGGATGGGGATCACGGTGGAACCGGCCGGCGGATCGGTGGCACCCACCACCGACCCCCTGGCCGTGATGGCCTTCCCGAGCGCGTAAGGACGCACGTCCATGAGTGTTGCGGTGGTGCTGTTCACCTCCGACCTGCGGGTGCACGACCAACCGGTGCTCCGCGCCGCCCTGCGCGGCGCGGAGCGGGTGGTGCCCCTGTTCGTACGGGACGACGGCGTACGGGCGGCGGGCTTCGACGCGCCCAACCGGCTGGCGTTCCTCGCCGACTGCCTGGGCGCGCTCGACGCGGGCCTGCGTCAACGCGGCGGCCGGCTCATCCTCCGTACGGGCGATGTCGTCGACGAGGTGTGCCGGGTGGTCCGGGAGTCCGGCGCCCGGCGGGTCCATGTCGCGGCGGGGGTGAGCCGGTACGCGACGACGCGCGAGGAGCGGCTGCGTACGGCCCTGCGCGAGGCGGGGTGCGCGCTGGACGTGCACGACGCCGTCATGACCGCCGTGCCGCCCGGGGCGATCACCCCGGCGGGCGGGGACGCGTTCGCGGTGTTCACCCCGTACTTCCGCCGCTGGTCGGAGACCCGGCTGCGGGAGGTGTGCGCCGCGCCCCGGACGGTACGGGTCCCGGATCTCGCGAGCGATCCGCTGCCGGAACGCCCGGACGCGGAGCACGTCTCCCCCGGCCTCCCCGAGGGCGGCGAGGCGGCGGCGCGCAAGCGGCTCACCGCCTGGCTGGCCGACGGGATCGAGTCGTACGAGGACCGCCACGACGACCTCCCGGGCGACGCGACGTCCCGGCTCTCCCCGTACCTGCACTTCGGCTGTCTCTCCCCGGTGGAGGCCGTCCACCGGGCGCGGGGGAAGGGGGGCGCGGGCGCCGAGGCGTTCGTACGGCAGCTGGCCTGGCGGGACTTCCACCACCAGGTGCTCGCGGCCCGCCCCGAGGTGTCCTGGTCGGACTACCGCCCGCGCGGCGACGCGTGGCGGTCCGACCGCGAGGAGATCGCCGCGTGGCGGGAGGGCCGCACGGGATACCCGGTGGTGGACGCGGCGATGCGCCAACTGGCGCACGAGGGCTGGATGCACAACCGGGGGCGGCTGCTGGTCGCGAGCTTCCTCACCAAGACGCTGTACGTGGACTGGCGCGTCGGCGCCCGCCACTTCCTGGACCTCCTGGTGGACGGGGACCTCGCCAACAACCAGCTGAACTGGCAGTGGGCGGCCGGCACCGGGACGGACACCCGGCCGGGGCGGGTCCTCAACCCCCTGACCCAGGCGACCCGGTTCGACCCGGGGGGCGACTACGTCCGCCGCTGGCTGCCGGAGCTGGCGGAGCTGCCCGGCAACAAGATCCACCGCCCCTGGCTCCTCCCGCCCGAGGACCGCGCCCGTCTCACCTACCCGGACCCGATCGTGGACCTCGCCGAGGGCCGCGACCGCTTCGCCCGCGCACGGGGGTAGCGGGCGGAAACCGGAAGCGCCCGGCCGGCCTTGAGGCCTGCCGGGCGCTTCCGCGTGGTGCCGCGTCAACCGCGGCCCGCGTCAGCCGCGCCCCGCGTCCCTGCGTGGAGGTCGGGGGAAGAAGCCGCTTGTCCTGGCGCGGTACTCGGCGTAGCCGGGGCGGTCGGCCATGTGGCGTTCCAGGAGGCGTTTGCCGCTGCCGTTGATCAGGAGGTAGCTCATGACCAGCGGGGCGGCCACCGTCGCCGCCGCCACCGCCGGGTTGTCGCAGACGAAGAGGAACAGGCCCCACCAGACGCAGAAGTCGCCGAAGTAGTTGGGGTGGCGGGTCCAGCTCCACAGGCCCCGGTCCATGAGCCGGCCCCGGTGCGCGGGGTCGGACTTGAAGCGGGCCAGCTGGTGGTCCCCCACCGCCTCGAAGAACAGGCCGGTCAGCCAGAGGACCGCTCCCGCGTACGCGACCGGGCCGACCGGGCCGCGGACGTACTGCGCGGCCTGCACCGGCAGGGAGACCAGGACGACCAGGGCACCCTGGAGGAGATAGACCATGCGCAGGGCGTACAGGTTCCGGTGGCCGGGCGCCTTGGCGAGCATCTTCGCGTAGCGCTCGTCCTCCCCGTGGCCCCGGCCGCGCGCCGCGATGTGGGCGGCCAGCCGCAGCCCCCAGACCACGGTCAGCACGGTCACGGCCAGCCGCCGCGCGTCGTCCCCCTCCCCCGCCGAGGCGGCGTACGAGACGACCGCGACGGCGGCGAAGGCGACACCCCACGCGACGTCGACGATCCGGTGCAGGCCCTTGACCACGGCGACGGCGAAGGTGATCAGCATGACGCCGAGGGCGGCGGCCGCCGCGTACCCGACGCCTTCGCCGAACTGGGCCCACGGATAACCGTCGTTCATCGGGTGTCCCCCTCCCAGGGGCCGGTCGGGACTCCGGGCCCGGTCGGGACTCCGGGCTTGGTCGGGACTCCGGGCTTGGTCAGGACCATCTGCTGCACGTCGAGGTAGCCGGAGCGGAAGCCCGCCTCGGAGTAGGCCAGGTAGAACGTCCACATCCGCCGGAAGGTCTCGTCGAAGCCGAGCGCCTCGACGTCCCCCGCCCGCTCGGTGAAGCGTTCGCGCCAGAGCCGCAGCGTCTGCTCGTAGTGCGGGCCGAAGCCGTCGCGGTCGGTGACGCGCAGCGCGGTGTGCTCGGTGGTGATCGCCTCGATCGCCTCGACCGACGGCAGGAAACCGCCGGGGAAGATGTACTTCTGGATCCAGGTGAAGGTGTCCCGGGTGGCGAGCATGCGGTCGTGCGGCATGGTGATCGCCTGGAGGGCGACCCGCCCGCCGGGCGCCAACAGGCGGTCCAGCGTGCGGAAGTACTCCGGCCAGAACTCCGCGCCGACCGCCTCGATCATCTCGACGCTGACCACGGCGTCGAACGTCCCCATCACCCGCCGGTAGTCACGGAGCAGGACGGTGACGTTCTCCTCGTACCCCGCCGCCCTGATCCGCTCCTGGGCCAGGTCCCGCTGCTCCTCCGACAGCGTCACGGTGATCACCCGCGCGCCGCGCCCGGCCGCCCGGATCGCCAGCTCGCCCCAGCCGGTGCCGATCTCCAGCAGCTGCGTGCCGAGGCCGACCCCGGCCCGGTCCAGCAGTCGGTCGATCTTGCGGCGCTGCGCGGCGGCCAGCAGGGACCGGTCCGCGGGGAAGCTGCGGAAGAGGCCGGAGGAGTACGAGAGGGTCTCGTCCAGGAACAGCGCGAACAGGTCGTTCGACAGGTCGTAGTGGCGGCTGATGTTGTCGCGCGAGCCCTCGGGGGTGTTGCGCTGGGCGTCCGGCTGCTTCGACGCCCATACGGACCGCAGGCGTTGGAGCGGGGCGGGAATCAGGTACGCGGCGCGCTCGGCGAGGACGGTGAGCGCCCCGACCAGGTCCGGCGCCTCCCACTCCCCGGCCATGTAGGACTCGCCGAAGCCGATGAGGCCGTCGGCGCCGATCCGGCGGAAGAACGCCGCGGGGTCCCGTACCTCCACCAGCGGGCCGCCGAGCCCGAGCGTCTCGGTGCCGCCGAGCCGTACGCGCAGGGGCAGCCGGGCGAGGGCGCGGCGGACGATCCGTTCGGCGACGGCGGTGCGGATCCGCGAGGCGCGGGGGGTGCGGGCCACGTCGGGCCAGCGGCGCTCGTCGACGGGGAGGCGCGCCGGGTCCGGCGAGGGGGCGGCCGGGGTAGGAGACGGGGACGACGCTGACGAAGACGACGAGGTCGTTGAGGACAGGCTCACTTCACGCCCTCCTGGGCACGGTGATGGGGACGGGGACGCACGGGCAGCCCGCGCAGGTAGAGCCGGATGCCGTGGAAGCGGATCGCGGCGGAGACGACGGCGGTGGACCACGGGTGCCGCACCGCGAGGCGCAGCAGGGCCGGGACGGTGGCGGGGCGGCGGTCGCCCCGCACGGTGGCGGTGAACGGCCGCCCGCCGGAACGGTTCAGATGGACCGTCAGGTTCAGGTGTTCGCCGGGCTCGGGCAGCCGCATGGAGTAGCCGCCGTCGACGGGGAAGAACGGCGAGACGTACAGCTCCTTGACGACCTCGGCCCGGTCGTCGGCGCCCGGGCGCAGCAGGTAGCAGTGCCGTTCGCCGTACGTGTTGTGCACCTCGGCCACCACACAGCGCAGTTCGCCGCCGGGGCCGTGGCACCAGTAGAGGGTCAGCGGGTTGAAGACGTAGCCGAGGACCCGGGCGTGGGCGAGCATCGTGACGCGCCCGCCGGCCAGTTCTATCCCCTCGGCGGCGAGGAAGGTGTCCAGGCCGGCCCGGATCGTCGGACTGCTTCCGCCGAAGTGGTCGCGGCTGTCGAAGCGCGCGAGGGGGCGCAACACCCGTGGCAGGCGCGGCGGGTGGTCCGGGTCGATCAGCCACATGTAGGTGCGGTGGCTCAGCGCGTAGCGGCGCGGCGCGGTCCGTACGTGGCCGATCCGGCAGGCGTACAGCGCGGGTACGGCGGCGGGCGCCGGGGCGGCGCTCACCAGGTCACCCCGAGCGCGGCGGCGGCCCTGACCCCGGAGCGGCAGCCGTCCTCGTGGAAGCCCCAGCCGTGGTAGGCGCCGGCGAAGGCGGTGACCGGGCCGCTCAGCGCGGGCAGTCTCTCCTGCGCGGTCACCGACTCCGTTGTGTAGACGGGGTGTTCGTACACCATGGAGGCGATCACCCGCTCCTGGTCGACGTGTTCGGCGCCGTTGAGGGTGACGACGTACGTCTCGGGGGCGTCGAGGCGCTGGAGGCGGCTCATGTCGTAACTGACCCGTACGGCCCCGGAGTCGGTGTCGCAGGACGGCATCAGGTAGTTCCAGGAGGCGCGGGCGCCGCGGGCGCGGGGCAGGACGGTGGTGTCGGTGTGCAGCTGGGTGGGGTTGCGGGAGTACCGGAACGCGCCGAGGACCCGGCGCTCGTCGTCGGTGGCGTCGGCGAGCAGCCGCAGGGCCTGGTCGGGGTGGACGGCGACGACGACGGAGTCGTACCGCCGCACGTCACCGTCCTCGGCGGTGATCTCGACCCCGTCGGCGAGGCGCCGCACGGCCCGTACGGGGCTGGTGGTGCGTACCGAGCCGAGCTGCTTGGCGAGCCGGTCCACGTACGCGCCCGAACCGCCCGTCACCGTGCGCCACTTCGGCGAGCCGCCGACCGACAGCAGGCCGTGGTGCGCGAGGAAGCGGAACAGGTAGCGGGCCGGGTAGCGCATGGCCGTCTCCGCGTCGCAGGACCAGACGCAGGAGACGAGCGGCGTCATGAAGTGCGAGACGAAGTAGGGCGAGAAGCGCCCCGCCGCGAGGAACTCCCCGAGGGTGGGGGTGGCTTCGCTCCCGGCGGGCGCCGCCAGCAGCTGCCGGGCGCGGCGGTGGAAGGCCGGGACCTCGGTGAGCAGCCGCAGGTAGCGGGGGCTGAGGGCGTTGCGCGGCTGGGCGAACACCCCGGCGGGGCCACGGGCGCCGGCGTACTCGAGGCCGCACCCGTCGCACCGTACGGACATGCTCATCTCCGACTCCTGCGTGGCGACGCCCAGTTCGACGAAGAGCCGCAGGAGGTAGGGGTAGGTCCGCTCGTTGTGCACGATGAACCCGGAGTCGACGTGGTGCACGCGCCCGTCGGCGGACGGGACGTCGTGGGTGTGGGCGTGCCCGCCGAGCCGGCCGTCCGCCTCGTACACCACCACGTCGTGTGCGCGCCGCAGGACGTACGCGGCCGTCAGGCCCGCGATCCCGCCGCCGATCACCGCCGTACGCCGGCGCTGGTCACCGCTCATGCCGCTCCTTGCCTCGGGGTCGTGCGGGGTGCCGGGGCACCCGTCCGGGGTGCTCGGACACATCCCCTCACAGAGCATTCGAGGCGGGGGGAGCGGCGGATTGGTGGGGGACGGGATCTTTCTTGCCGCCACCCCCACTTTTAATTCTTTGGGGTGACGGACCAATCCACCTTGGTTCCCGCACCGAATAGCCGCCGTGAGCAAAGATCGGAAAGTCCTCTTCGGTCAGGGCGGTCGTCCTGGCCGGCCGGCGCGTCTGCTGCGGTTCGCGGCGGCCGCGTCGAGCGGGCTGGTCGCGGGGCTCGCCGCCCTGTGCGTGGCGGAGCTGGTGTCGGTGGCGGTACGCCCCGAGGCGAGCCCGGTCACGGCGGTCGGCGGGGCCTTCATCGACCGGACGCCGCCGTGGCTCAAGGAGTTCGCGGTACGGAACTTCGGGACCAATGACAAGCTCGTGCTCCAGCTCGGCATCCTCGCCGTCCTGGGGCTCTTCGCCCTGGCGGCCGGGGTGTTCGCGGCGCGCCGCCGGGTGGCGGGTTCGGCGGTGGTGCTGGTGTTCGGCGCGGTCGGGGCCTGGGCGGCGGTGGAGCGTCCTGACGGGCATCTGCCGGACGCCTGGCCCTCGGTGGTGGGCGCGGTCGTGGCGGCGGGGGTCCTTTACCTGCTGGCCGGCACGCTGGCTCCGCGTACGGCGCCGGTGGCACCGCGTGACGGCGAACCGGCCGGGGGGCCCGGGTCCGACGGCGGGCCCGGGTCCGTCCCCAGCACCTTGGGGCCCGTCCCTGACGCCTCCGGGCCCGCCTCCAGCGGCCTCGGGCCCGTCCCCAGCGTCCTCGGATCCGTCCCGGGCTCCTTCGACCGCCGCAACTTCGTCGTCGCCGCGAGCGCGGCGGTCGCGGCGTCCGCCGTCGCGGGCGGGGTCGGCCGCCGGCTCAACAGCTCCGAGCTGGCGAAGGCCGCCGCCACCCGCGAGGACATCGTGCTCCCCCGGCCCGCGTCACCGGCCCGTCCGGTGCCGGCCGGCGCCGACCTCGGAGTCCCCGGCCTGAGCGCGTTCACCACGCCCAGCAAGGACTTCTACCGGGTGGACACCGCCCTCGTCGTCCCGCGCGTCGACGCCTCGGCCTGGCGCCTGCGGATCCACGGCAAGGGCGTGACCCGCCCGCTGACCGTCAGCTTCGACGACCTGCTCCGCCGGGAGCTGATCGAGCGGGACATCACGCTGACCTGCGTGTCCAACGAGGTCGGCGGCCCGTACGTCGGCAACGCCCGCTGGATCGGCGTCCGGCTCGCGGACCTCCTGCGGGAGGCCGGGGTCAGGCCGCCGTCCGGCGGCGGCCCCGCCGACCAGCTCGTGGCGCGCTCGGTGGACGGCATGACCATCGGCTCACCGGTCGAGACCGTCATGGACGGCCGCGACGCGATGCTGGCGCTGGGCATGAACGGCGAGCCGCTCCCGTTCGCCCACGGCTTCCCCGTCCGGATGCTGGTGCCGGGACTGTACGGCTATGTCTCGGCCTGCAAATGGATCCAGGACCTCGAACTGACCACGTTCGACTCCTACGACGCGTACTGGGTGAAGCGGACCTGGTCGCGCGAGGCCCCCATCAAGACCGAGTCGCGGATCGACACCCCGAGGCCGTTCGCGAGCCCCAAGGCCGGCCGGGTACCGGTCGCCGGGGTGGCGTGGGCGCAGCACCGGGGCATAGCCCGCGTCGAGGTCCGGGTGGACGGCGGCGCGTGGCAGACGGCCCGGCTGGCCGAGGAGACGGGCCGGGACACCTGGCGGCAGTGGATGTGGGAGTGGCCCGCCACGTCCGGCAGCCACACGCTCGAGGTCCGCGCCACGGACCGGGACGGCTCCACCCAGACGGACCGCCGCGTCGGGACCGTACCGAACGGCGCGACCGGCTGGCACTCGGTGGTGGTCGCCGTGACCTGACCCGTCCCCCCACCCCCCTCAGACCCTTTTGTCACTCGATCCATCCCCGATACATCAGTTCAGCACCTCACCAAGGAGACACCTCATGACTGCCACCCGTATCCAGCGTGCCGCCCTCGCCGCCGTCGGCGTTGTTGTCCTGCCCCTCGCCCTGAGCGCCTGTTCCAGCGACGACAGCAGCGACAGCGCCAAGCCGAAGGACACGGCCGCCGCCGCGCCCAAGGAGTCGCAGAGCACGCCGGACGACGCGGCGAGCACGATGGACAAGCCGTTCGGCCCCGCCTGCGCGTCGGTCCCCGCGACCGGCGCCGGCAGCTTCGACGGCATGTCGACGGCCCCGGTCGCGACCGCCGCGTCCAACAACCCCGACCTGTCCACCCTGGTCACCGCGGTGAAGAAGGCCGGTCTGGTCGACACGCTCAACAGCGCGCAGAACATCACGGTGTTCGCCCCGACCAACGAGGCCTTCGCCAAGATCCCCAAGGCCGACCTGGACAAGGTGCTCGCCGACAAGGCCACGCTGACCAAGATCCTCACCTACCACGTCGTGGGCGAGAAGCTGGCGCCCGCGAAGCTGGCGAGCGGCACGTACCCGACGCTGGAGAAGTCGACCCTCGCGACGTCGGGCTCCGGCGAGTCGTACAAGGTCAACGACTCGGCGAACGTGGTCTGCGGCAACGTGCCCACCGCGAACGCCACGGTCTACATCATCGACACGGTGCTGATGCCCAAGATGTGACCCGCGGCCGTACGCGAGGAGCGGTGAGGAGATGTGCCCCGGGCGGACACGGGCACGTGACGCCGGTGAAACAGGCCCTCCCTAATTTCTGTCAATCGACAGGAATCAGTGACAGGGGCTGCCATGACCGCCACCGCATCCACGGACGTACAGCAGGACGCACAGCAGGACACACCGGCTGACCCGGCCGGGACCGGCCGGCTCGACTCGATCGAGCTGGCCGGTTTCGGCTATCGGCAGGAGCTGCGCCGCAGCATGGGGCGGTACGCCTCGTTCGCCGCCGGATTCTCGTTCATCTCCGTCCTCACCACCGTGTTCCAGTTCTTCGCGTTCGGCTTCTCGTTCGGCGGGGCGGCCTTCTTCTGGACCTGGCCGGTGGTGCTCGCCGGCCAGCTGCTCGTGGCCGCCTGTTTCGCCGAACTCGCCGCGCGCTACCCGCTGTCGGGGGCCGTCTACCAGTGGTCGACCCGGCTGAGCACGCCGGTGTTCGGCTGGTTCGCGGGCTGGATCATGGTCATCGGCCAGATGGTCGTCGTGGCCGCCGCGGCGCTCGCGCTCCAGGTGGTACTGCCCGCGATCTGGTCGGGCTTCCAGCTCGTCGGCGGCGATCCGTCACCGGCTTCGGCGAGCGGCGCGGCCAACGCGGCCCTGCTGGCCGTGGTCCTGCTCGTCCTGACCACCGCGGTGAACCTCCTGGACAACCGCGTCATGTCGGCCGTCAACCGGATCGGGGTGACGGCCGAGATCATCGGGGCCGTACTGATCGTCGTGCTCCTGTTCACCCACGCGGACCGCGGCCCCGGCGTCACCCTGCACACCGGCGGGCAGGGCGGCGCGATCGGCGCCCTGCTGGTGGGGTCGTTCACGGCGGCGTACGTCCTGATCGGCTTCGACAGCGCGGGCGAGCTGAGCGAGGAGACGCGCGCCCCGCGCCGTACCGCCCCGCGCACGATCCTGCTGGCCCTGGCCTCGGCGGGGGTCCTCGGCGGACTGCTGCTGCTCGGCGGGGTGCTGGCCGCCCCCAGCCTGACCGACGGCCGGCTCGGCACGGAGGGCCTCTCGTACGTCCTGACCAGCACTCTCGGCGACGGTGTCGGGCGGGCGCTGCTCGTGGACGTGGTGGTCGCCATCGCCGTCGCGACGCTCGCGATCCAGACCTCCGGCTCGCGCATGCTGTTCTCGATGGCCCGCGACGGCGTCCTGCCCGCCTCGGGCCCGCTCGCGAAGGTCTCGCCCCGCACGGGCATGCCGACCGGGCCCGCCCTGGTGGTGGGCGGGGCGGCGGCGGCGCTCTGCCTGCTCAACCTGGCGTCCCCGGACGCGTTCCTCGCCATCGGCACCACGTGCATCGCGATGCTCTACCTCGCGTACGTGATGGTCACGGGCCCCATGCTGCTGCGCCGCCTGCGCGGCACGTACCGGACGCCCGGCCCCGCCCTCGACGAGGCGGGCGAACCCCTGTTCTCCCTGGGCCGTTGGGGCCTGCCGGTGAACGTGCTGGCGGTGCTGTACGGCGCGGTGATGACGGTCAACCTGGCCTGGCCGCGCGGCCCCGTGTACGACCCGGCGGGCGGCCACTGGTACTTCCAGTGGTTCACGGTCCTGTTCCTGGCCGTCACGGTCGGCGCGGGGGCGCTCTGGCTGGTGGTACGGGCACGCCGGGGCTCTACGCTGACCCGATGACCCCGCAGGACCCGGCGACACCGCCCACCCGCCCCCGGCGCACGGACCACCTCACGCGAACGGACCGCGCGGCGGGGGCCGTTGTCGGATCCGCCGTCGGGGACGCGCTCGGAGCGCCCTTCGAGTTCGGCCCCGCCGGCGCCTTCTCCGCCCGGTTCCCGGACGGGGTGGGCGAGATGTGCGGCGGGGGCGGGTGGGACCCGGGCGAGGCCACCGACGACACGCAGATGGCGGTGCTCGTCGGTGAGTCGCTGCTGGAGCGCGGCGGCCTCGAACCGGCCGACGTCTTCGGCAGGTTCCGGCGCTGGGCCGCCGCGGACCCCAAGGACATCGGCCTCCAGACCGAGATCGTGCTGACGTCCGGCGACTCGTGGGACCTCGCCGCGTCCCTGCACTTCCAGATGACGGGCCTGGCGGCCGGGAACGGTTCGCTGATGCGGGCCGCCACCTCCGCCGTGTACTTCGCGGAGGCCGGCCGGGAGGCCACCATGGCCGCCGCGCGGCGCCTCGCCGCCCTCACCCACGGCGACGGGGCCGCCTGGGAGGGTACGGCCGTCCTCCACGAGCTGGTACGGGTCGCGCTCGACGGCGGGGACCCGGTGGCCGCCGTACCGGGCACGCTGGCCCGGGTCGCCGAAGGACACCGCCCGCGCTGGGCGACCGTGCTGGCTCCCGACTGGCACCCGGACCTGGCCACGGAGTTCAACGGCGCCGTCTGGCCGTGCCTCGGCTCGGCGCTCTGGGCGCTGCGCACGACCGGCACGTACGAGAGCGCCGTGGCCGCCGCGATCGACCTGGGCGGGGACACCGACACGGTGGCGGCGGTGACCGGGACCCTGGCGGGCGCGGTGTACGGCCTGCCGGCGATCCCGGCGCGCTGGACCGGGCCGCTGCACGTCCCCCTGCCGGGGTCCGGCGGCCGGGTGCTGGACGCGGCGGACCTGGTGGCACTGGCGGAGGCGCTGGTACGGGGCCCGGCGCCGACCCACCCGTGAGCGGGAGGCCCGCCCCGTGAGCAGGACGCCTCACCCGTGAGCCGGGCGCCCGCCCCGTAGCCCCCTCACGCCCCCGCCTCCGTCACCCCCACGATCCGCAGCGCCGCGTCCGCCGTCGCCGCCGCGAACGCCTCCACCGGGCGGTCGGGATCGGAGCGGTGGACCAGGATCACGCCCTCGATCAGCCCGAACACCAGATCCGTACGGACCGCCAACTCCCCCTTGTCCAGCAGCGATCCGGGCCCGGTCGCGGCGAGCAGCCGCCCGTACGCGTCCTTGAGGTCGGCCCGCACCCGGTGGAACCCGGCGAACCGCTCCGCCCTGACCTCCGGCAGCAGGTACAGCCCGCCCAGGTTGTGCGGCCCCCCGCACAGCAGCTCCACGTCCGAGCGGCACAGGTGCCACAGCCTGGTCTCGGGCGACCGCTCCTCGTCGGCGAGCAGCCCCCGGGCGAGCGCCAGCGACGGTGTCACGGTCGATTCGAGCAGGTCGGCGAGGAGGTCCTCCTTGCCGCCGAAGTAGTGGTACATCGTGGCCTGCCGCAGACCCGCCCGCTCGGCGACCGCCCGGGTCGTGGTCGCCGCGTACCCGAGTGTCGTGAACAACTCGGCCGCCGCCCCGAGCAGTTCGTCCCGCACCGCCAGCCCGCTGTCCGGCCGCTGCGCGGCGCGTGGCCGTCCGACCCGTCGTCCCGTCGTGCCCATGGCACCGATCGTCGCACACGGGTGTTTCCGCGGATCTTGACCGCCCGCTCGCGGTGAGCGCCCCGTAACTCCCGCGCAACGAACGGGCAATCGCCCCGAATCGACCCGCCCCTCTAATTTCTGTCGGACGACAGAAACCGTGTCGGGCGACCGGAACCGGAGGCGAAGCCCATGGCGAGAGCAGCGGCGGCAGCGGCCACATCGACGACGTACGGGGCCAGGGACCACGCCCGGGCCCAGGCGGGGGCCAGGGCCGAGGCCATGCCGGTGGTGCCCGCCACCGACTGGCCCGCGCCGCCCTGCGAGGCGGGCCACCTGGTGTGGGCCGAGACGGTCGCCGGCGGCGGCTACACCCACCGGGCGGTGGCGCGCGGCACCGAGATCCGGCTGACGGACCTGCGCGGCGACGCCTGCGCGCACCTCCTGCTGCACGTGGACGGCCGCCCCTGGGAGCGGCTGAACACGGCGGACACGGTCAAGGTCCAGTGGAACGCCTACCTGGGCGCCGGCCGGCTGCTCCTCTCCGACCAGGGCCGGGTCCTCGCCTCGCTCGTCACCGACACCACCGGCGGCCGGCACGACGCCCTGTGCGGCACCTCGACCCTGCGGCGGAACACCGAGCGGTACGGGGACGGCGCCCCGCACTCCGCCACCCCCGCCGGCCGCGAACTGCTCAAGCTGGCGGCCCTCAAGCACGGTCTGGAACCGCGCGACCTGCCGCCGTCGGTCTCCTTCTTCCAGGGCGTGGAGGTACGGGAGGACGGCGCGCTCGCCTTCACCGGTTCGTACGGGCCCGGCGGGTCGGTGACCCTGCGCGCCGAGCAGGACCTGACCGTACTGATCGCCAACGTGCCGCACCCGCTGGACCCGCGCCCCGCGTACACGAGCACCCCGCTGGAGGTGCTGGCCTGGGCCGCGGGGCCGACGCCTCCGGGCGACCCGGTCCGGGAGGCGACCCCCGAGGCGCGCCGCGCGTTCCTCAACACCGAAGAAGCACTGGCCTCCAGGGGGATCCGATGAACGCGGTGACCGTACCCGCGACCACGCGGGGCTCCGTCGTGGTTCCCGCCCGCGCCGCCTGGTCCGCCGTCGTCCGCCGGGGCGAGCACCTCACCCTCACCGACCTCGGCGGCAACCAGGCGGTGGACTTCCTGGTGTACGACGCCCACGACACGGCCGTCCGCTACAGCGCCCCGGACACCCTCCAGGCGCAGGGCACCATCTTCCTGACCACGGGCAGTGTGCTGCTGTCCAACGAACACACCCCGCTGATGACGGTCACCGAGGACACCTGCGGCCGCCACGACACCCTCGGCGGCGCCTGCTCGAAGGAGTCCAACACCCTGCGCTACGGCCACCACACCTGGTCGCAGCACGCGTGCGTGGACAACTTCCTCTCCGAGGGGGCCCGTCACGGCCTCGGCAAGCGCGACCTGGTCTCCAACATCAACTGGTACATGAACGTGCCGGTGGAGGAGGACGGCACGCTCGGCATCGTGGACGGGCTGTCGGCGCCGGGCCTGCGCGTCACCCTGCGCGCGGAGACCGACGTCCTGGTCCTCGTCTCCAACTGCCCCCAGATCAACAACCCGTGCAACGGCTTCGACCCGACACCGGTGGAGATGACGATCACGGGGAGCGGCTCATGACCCCCACGCCCGTCTTCGACACCCTCCTCGTCGCCAACCGGGGCGAGATCGCCGTACGGATCATCCGTACCGCCCGCCGCCTCGGCCTGCGTACCGTCGCCGTCTTCTCCGACCCCGACCGGTCGGCCCCGCACGTCCGGCTCGCGGACCGGGCGGTACGGATCGGTCCCGCCGCGCCCAAGGAGTCCTATCTCGACGGGGAGTCGATCCTGCGGGCCGCGAAGGACACCGGGGCGGGCGCGATCCACCCCGGCTACGGGTTCCTCTCCGAGGACGCCGGATTCGCCCGGCGCTGCGAGGACGCCGGGATCGTCTTCGTCGGACCGACCCCGGAGCAACTGGAGCTGTTCGGCGCCAAGCACACGGCCCGCGCCGCCGCCCGCGCGGCGGGGGTGCCGCTCGCCCCCGGCACGGACCTGCTGCCGGACCTCGCGTCGGCGCTGGCGGCCGCCGGGTCGACCGGCTATCCGGTGATGCTCAAGGCCACCGGCGGGGGCGGCGGGATCGGGATGCGCGCCGTGCGCGATCCGGCCGCCCTCGCCGACGCCTGGGAAGGGGTACGGCGGGTCGCGTCGGCGTCCTTCTCCTCCGCCGGGCTCTTCCTGGAGCGGCTGGTGGAGGACGCCCGCCACGTCGAGGTGCAGGTGTTCGGCGACGGCCTCGGCCGGGTCGTGGGCCTCGGCGACCGGGACTGCTCCCTCCAGCGCCGCAACCAGAAAGTCCTCGAAGAGGCCCCCGCCCCGGACCTCCCCGCCGCCGTCCGCGCCCAACTGACCGACTCCGCGAAGGCGTTGTGCGCATCGGTCGGCTACCGCTCGGCGGGAACGGTCGAGTTCGTGTACGACGCCGCCCGCGCCGAGGCGTACTTCCTGGAGGTCAACACCCGCCTCCAGGTCGAACACCCCGTCACCGAGGCCGTCCACGGTGTCGACCTCGTCGAGTGGATGCTGCGCCTCGCCCAGGGCGAGACGTCGGTCGTACGGGAGCCGGACGCGCCGCGCGGCCACGCCGTCGAGGCCCGCGTCTACGCCGAGGACCCCTCCCGCGACCACCGCCCGGGCGCCGGGCTGCTCACCCGCGTGTCCTTCCCGCCGGACGTCCGCGTCGATACCTGGGTGGAGACGGGCACGGAGGTGACCACGGCGTACGACCCGCTGCTCGCCAAGATCGTCGCGCACGGCGCCGACCGTACCGAGGCGCTCGCCGCCCTGGACCGGGCCCTGGCCGCGACCCGCGTCGACGGCATCGAGACCAACCTCGGGCTGGTACGGGCGGCCCTGGCCGACCCGTCCGTGCGCGCCGCCACCCACTCCACCGCGACCCTCGCCACGCTCACCGACCCCACCCCGCGCGTCGAGGTGACCTCCGGCGGGACCCTGACCACCGTGCAGGACTGGCCGGGCCGCACCGGCTACTGGCAGGTCGGCGTGCCGCCCTCGGGGCCGATGGACAGCCTGTCGTTCCGGCTGGGCAACCGCGCCCTCGGCAACGAGGAGGGCGCCCCGGGCCTGGAGTGCACCCTCCAGGGCCCGACCCTGCGCTTCACCCACGCCACCACCGTGTGCGTGACGGGCGCGCCCGCCCCGGTCACCGTCGACGGCGAACCCGCCCCGCTCTGGGAGCCGTTCACGGTCCCCGCCGGCGGTTCGCTGGCCGTCGGCCCTCCCCCGGAACGCGGCCTGCGGACGTACGTCCTGGTCGCGGGCGGCGGCCTGGACGTCCCGCCCTACCTGGGCAGCGCCGCCACCTTCACGCTGGGCGGGCTCGGCGGCCACGGCGGGCGGGCCCTGCGCACGGGCGACGTCCTGCACCCCGCCGCCCACGCGGCGGACACCCCGCCGGGCGCCCCCGTCCCCCTCGCCGAACGCCCCGCCATCCCGGCCGTCTGGCGGATCGGGGTGGTCGAAGGCCCGCACGCGGCCCCGGAGTTCTTCACCGAGGACGACATGCGGACGTTCTACGACGCCGAGTGGAAGGTCCACTTCAACTCCGCCCGCACCGGCGTCCGGTTGGTCGGACCCAAGCCCCGCTGGGCGCGAACGGACGGCGGGGAGGCGGGACTTCACCCCTCCAACATCCACGACACCCCCTACTCCGTGGGCGCGGTCGACTACACCGGGGACATGCCGGTGCTCCTCGGCCCCGACGGCCCCTCGCTCGGCGGCTTCGTCTGCCCGGCGACCGTCGTCACCGGCCAGCGCTGGAAGCTCGGCCAGGTCCGCCCCGGCGACACCGTCCGCTTCGTGCCCGTGACCGCCCGCGCGGCGGCGGCCCTGCGCCGCGCGCCCGCGACCACTCCGGCCGCCGACCGCCCCGCCGTCACCGACGGCGGGATCCTCGGGCGCGGCCCCTCGGTGACGTACCGCCGCAGCGGCGACGACAACGTCCTGGTCGAGTACGGCGAGATGCGACTCGACCTCGCCCTGCGGATGCGGGTGCACGCGCTGGCCGAGGCGGTCCGCGCGGAGGCCCTGCCCGGCGTCACGGACCTCACGCCCGGCATCCGCTCGCTCCAGATCCAACTGGACCCGGACGTCCTGTCCCAGGAGGCCCTCCTGCCCGTCCTCACCCGGATCGAGGCCGAACTCCCGCCCACCCACGAGCTGGTGGTCCCCTCGCGCACCGTCCACCTCCCGCTGTCCTGGGACGACCCGGCGACCCGCGAGGCCGTCGAGCGCTACATGGCGGGGGTACGGGACGACGCGCCCTGGTGCCCGTGGAACATCGAGTTCATCCGCCGGATCAACGGCCTCGACTCGCCCGACGACGTGTACCGCACGGTGTTCGGCGCCGAGTACCTCGTCCTCGGGCTGGGCGACGTGTACCTGGGCGCCCCGGTGGCCACCCCGCTCGACCCGCGCCACCGGCTGGTCACCACCAAGTACAACCCGGCCCGCACCTGGACGGCGGAGAACTCGGTGGGCATCGGCGGCGCCTACCTGTGCGTCTACGGCATGGAGGGCCCGGGCGGCTACCAGTTCGTGGGCCGTACGACCCAGGTGTGGTCGGGCCGGCAGCAGCGCGGCGCGTTCGAGGAGGGCAAGCCGTGGCTGCTGCGGTTCTTCGACCGGATCACGTGGTACCCGGTCGGGGCGGACGAACTGCTCGCGCTGCGCGCCGACATGGTGGCGGGCCGGTTCGTCCCCCGCATCGAGGAGGGCACGTTCGCCCTCGCCGACCACACCCGCTTCCTGGCGGAGAACGCCGACGCGATCGCGGCCTTCCGGGCCCGCCAGGCGACCGCGTTCCGCGCGGAGCGCGACGCCTGGGAGGCCTCGGGCGAGTTCGCCCGCGCGGAGTCCGCCGCCGCGCCCCCGCCGCCCCGTGCGGACGTCGCCGTCCCTCCGGGATCCCGCCTGCTGGAAGCCGAGTTCGCCGCGTCCGTCTGGCAGGTGAACGTCTCCCTCGGCGACCGGGTCAGGACGGGCCAGCCGCTGCTGGCGCTGGAGGCGATGAAGATGGAGTCACGGGTGAACGCCCCCGCGGACGGCGTGGTCACCCACATCCTGACCGCCCCGGGAGCCCAGGTGGAGGCGGGTACGCCGCTGCTGGTGCTGTCGCCGCCCCACCCCGACCCGAGGAGCTCGTGATGACCCCGCCCCCGGCGCCCTCCGCGCTCGACCGGGTCCGCGCCGCCTACGCCCGGATCGCCGACGTCGACCGCCCCGAGATCTGGATCTCGCTGCGGCCGCGGGCCGACGTGGAGGCCGAGGCCCGCGCCCTCGACGCCCGGCGCGGCGCGGGCGCCCACCTCCCGCTGGCGGGCCGGCTCCTCGCCGTCAAGGGCAACATCGACGTCGCCGGCCTCCCCACCACCGCGGGCTGCCCCTCCTACGCGTACCTCCCCGACCGCGACGCCCCGGTCGTGACCCGCCTGAAGGACGCGGGCGCGCTGGTCGTCGGCACCACCAACCTGGACCAGTTCGCCACCGGCCTGGTCGGGACCCGCTCCCCGTACGGCGCGGTCCGCAACGCCCGCGACCCGCTGCGGATCTCCGGCGGCTCCAGCTCGGGTTCCGCCGTCGCCGTCGCCCTCGGCCTCGTCGACCTCGCGCTCGGCACGGACACCGCGGGATCCGGCCGGGTCCCCGCCGCGTTCAACGGCATCGTCGGCCTCAAGCCCACCCGGGGCCTGGTCTCCACCGAGGGGGTGGTCCCGGCCTGCGCCAGCCTCGACTGCGTCGGCGTGTTCGCCCGTACGCTCCCCGAGGCGCGCCTCGCCCTCGCCCTGATGTCCGAACCGGACGGCGCCCGCGCGACCCCGCCCCGTACCCCGGGACCCTGGCGGATCGCCGTACCGCCGCTCGCACAGCTCGGCGAGCTGGACGACGGATGGGCGCCGGCGTACGAGGCGGCCGCCGCCCGGCTCGCCGCCGCCGGCGCCCGGTTGACCACCGTCGACCTGACCGCCTTCACCGAGGCCGCCGCGATGCTCTACGAAGGGGCCTTCGTCGCCGAGCGGTACACCGCCGTGGGCGCCTTCGTCGACCAGGGCTCCGCCGACCTCGATCCGACCGTCGCCGCGATCGTCCGCCGCGCCCGTGACATCCCCGCGCACCGGCTGTACGCGGACCAGGCCGCCCTCGCCGCCCTGCGGGCCACCGCGCTGACCGCTCTCGGGGACGCGGACGCGCTCCTGCTGCCCACCGCACCCGGCCATCCCACGCTCGCCGAGGTCGCCGCCGACCCGCTGGGCGCCAACGCCCGCCTCGGCCGGTTCACCAACTCCACCAACCTCTTCGACCTGGCCGCCGTCGCGGTCCCGGCCGACGAGGCGGGCGGCCGCCCGTTCGGGGTGATGCTCGTGGGCCCGGCGGGCACGGACGACACCCTGGCCACCGTCGCGGCGCTGCTCACCCCGCCCGCCCAGGTGGCGGTGGCCGGAGCCCACCTGACGGGCCAACCGCTCAACCCCCACCTCCTCGCGCTGGGCGCCCACCTGGTCCGTACAACCACCACCGCGCCGGCCTACCGGCTGCACGCCCTGCGCACCGACCCGCCCAAACCGGGCCTGGTCCGCACCGGCGCCCGGACCGGCCCAGGGACCGGCACCGCGGAAGGCCACCCCGTCGAGGTCGAGATCTGGCAGCTGCCGCCCGAAGGCCTCGGCGCCCTGACGGCCGCGCTCCCGCGCCCGATGACCCTCGGCAGCGTCGAACTGGCCGACGGCACCAGCGTCCCCGGCTTCCTGTGCGAACCCTCCGCGCTCGACCGCACCGAGGACATCACCCGCTACGGAGGCTGGCGCGCCTACCTCGCCCGCTGACACGAAAGCCCCGGCGCGCGACAAAGGCCGCCCTCCGGACCCATGGGACAAACGTCACATGGATCCGGGGGGCGGCCGAGGCAGTCCCAGGCGGCCGGGCTCACCCCACCGAGCTGTACGCCACCACTCCGCGCAGCACCGCGTCCACCGCCTTGCGGGCGTTCTTCGCGACCGTGCTGTTCTCCCGGGGCGCCGCCGCCGCGACCTGGCCGAGCACGTCGATGACCTGCTTGCACCAGCGGACGAAGTCGCCGGCCGGCATCTCCGCGTCGCGCAGCACCTCGTCCAGGCCCTTGCCGGAGGCCCACCGGTGGACCGCCCACGCGAAGCCGAGATCGGGCTCCCGCTGCCCGACCCCCTCCGCCTGGTTGATCTTGAAGTCCTCCTCCAGGGCGTCGAGCCGCCCCCAGATGCGGACCATCTCGCCGAGCGCCGCCTTCGCGTCGCCCGCCGGGACCTTGGGCGGCCCCGCGTCGTCGGCCTGCCGCGACTCGTACACCAGCGCCGAGACGCACGCCGCCAGCTCGGCCGGGCCGAGGCCCTCCCAGACGCCTTCCCGCAGGCATTCGCTCGCGAGGAGGTCCAGCTCGCCGTAGAGCCTGGCCAGCCGCTTGCCGTGCTGCGTGACCTCGTCGCCGCGCAGGTAGTCCAGCTCGGTGAGGAGCGCCACGATCCGGTCGAACGTCCGGGCGATGGTGTTGGTGCGGCCCTCGATCCGGTTCTCCAGCTGGCGGGTGTCCCGCTGGAGCCGGTGGTACCGCTCGGCCCAGCGCGCGTGGTCCTCCCGCTCGTCGCACCCGTGGCACGGGTGGGCGCGCAGCTCCGTGCGGAGCCGGGCGATCTCCCGGTCGTCCGCGGCGGCGGCCCGCTCCCTGCGGTGCCGCTCGGGCACGATGTGACCGGCCTTCGAGCGCAGCGCGGAGGCGAGGTCACGGCGGGACTGCGGGGCGCGCGCGTTGAACGACTTCGGGATCCGCATCCGCTCCAGCACCTCCACGGGCACCGGGAAGTCCATCGACGCCAGCCGCTTGACCTGCCGCTCGGCGGTGAGGACCAGCGGGCGCGGCCCGTCCTGGTACTCCATCCCGCGGTGGCCGTTGGACCGCCCGGCCGGCACGCCCGGGTCGAGGACCAGCGCGAGGCCGGCGAACTTCCCCGTCGGCACGTGGATGACATCGCCGGGCTTGAGCCGCTCCAGCGAGGACGCGGCGGCGGCCCTGCGCTGGGCGGCGCCCTGCTTGGCGAGGTCCGTCTCGCGGTCCTTGAGGTCGCGGCGCAGCCGAGCGTACTCCTCGAAGTCCCCGAGGTGGCAGGTCATGCCCGCCTTGTAGCCGTCGAGTCCCTCCTCGTTCTTCTGCACCTGCCGGGAGATCCCGACGACCGACTTGTCGGCCTGGAACTGCGCGAAGGACGTCTCCAGCAGCTCGCGCGAGCGGTGCCTGCCGAACTGCTGGGTGAGGTTCACCGCCATGTTGTACGACGGGCGGAAGCTGGAGCGCAGCGGATACGTCCTGGTCCCGGCCAGGCCGGCGAGCGCGCCCGGGTCCATGCCGCGCTGCCAGAGCACCACGGCGTGGCCCTCGACGTCGATGCCCCGCCGCCCGGCGCGGCCGGTCAGCTGGGTGTACTCGCCGGGGGTGATGTCGGCGTGCTGCTCGCCGTTCCACTTGACGAGCTTCTCCAGGACCACGGACCGCGCGGGCATGTTGATGCCCAGGGCCAGCGTCTCGGTGGCGAAGACCGCCTTGACCAGGCCCTTCACGAACAGCTCCTCGACGACCTCCTTGAAGGTCGGCAGCATGCCCGCGTGGTGGGCGGCGATGCCCCGCTCCAGGCCCTCCAGCCACTCGTAGTACCCGAGGACGTGCAGGTCCTCGCCCGGGATGGAGGCCGTGCGCTCCTCGACGATCTCGCGGACCCGCTGCCGCTGCTCGTCGTTGTTGAGCCGCAGCCCGGCGAACATGCACTGCTGTACGGCGGCCTCGCACGCGGCGCGGCTGAAGATGAACGTGATCGCGGGGAGCAGGCCCTCGGCCGCCAGCCGCTCGATGACCTCGGGCCGTGAGGGCGTCCAGATCCGGCTGCGCTGTCTGCGCTCGCGCTCCCGGTCGGCCTCGCGGACCATCTTGCCACGGCGGCGGTCGCGCGGGTTGTACGTCCGCTGGTTCTCCATCCGGGCCAGCCGGACCAGGTCGGGGTTGGTCTCCCGCTTGGCGACGCCCCGGCCGCCGTGGTCGCTCTCCTCCTCGAACAGGTCGTACATCCGGCGGCCGGCCATCACGTGCTGCCACAGCGGCACGGGGCGGTGCTCGGAGACGATCACCTGGGTGTCGCCGCGGACGGTGTCCAGCCAGTCGCCGAACTCCTCCGCGTTCGACACCGTCGCCGACAGCGAGACCAGCGTGACCGACTCGGGGAGGTGGATGATCACCTCTTCCCAGACGGCGCCCCGGAAGCGGTCGGAGAGGTAGTGCACCTCGTCCATCACGACATAGCCGAGGCCGAGCAGCGACTGCGAGCCCGCGTACAGCATGTTCCGCAGGACTTCCGTGGTCATCACGACCACGGGCGCGTCCGAATTGACGCTGTTGTCCCCGGTCAGCAGGCCCACCTTGTCGGCGCCGTAGCGCTTGCACAGGTCGGCGTACTTCTGGTTGGACAGCGCCTTGATCGGCGTGGTGTAGAAACACTTGCGGCCCTCGGCCAGGGCCAGGTGGACGGCGAACTCGCCGACGATGGTCTTGCCCGACCCGGTGGGCGCCGCGACGAGCACGCCCTTTCCGGCTTCCAGTGCCTCGCAGGCCTCGATCTGGAACGGGTCCAGCCCGAAGTCGTACATCTCACGGAAGGGGGCGAGCGCCGTGGCCTGCTCGGCGGCGCGGATCCGGGAAGCGGCGTACCGCTCGGCTGGGGAGAGGTCCTCTGTCATCTTGTTGACGAGCCTACCCGTCACCTCTGACAGTCAGCCCGATCTTTATCCGTCCTTGGAATGCGCCTCGCGCGTGCTCCGAGCGCCCAGGACCCGTACCGCGCCCGGCACGCAGACGGCGGTGAGCGGCAGCGGGCCGAGCCGTTCCCCGTCCGCCCAGCCGGTGAGCCCGGGCGCGGCCAGCGTCACCCGGGCGGCGCGGTGGACGGTGACGGCGGGGTGGCCGAGGTGGGTGCCGCGGTAGACGCGGGGGAAGACGGTGAGCAGGGTCGTACGGGAGCAGCGTCCGACGACCGTCACGTCGAGGAGGCCGTCGTCGGTCCGCGCGCCGGCGCAGACGCGCATGCCGCCGCCGTACGAGGAGCCGTTGCCCACGGCCACGAGCGTGGCCTCGATCTCCCGCTCGGCGCCGTCGTCCAGGGTCAGGCGGTACGGGACGGGCCGGAAGGCGGCCAGTTCGGCGAGCATCGCGAGGTCGTACCGGGCGCGCCCGCGCGGCCACCGCATCCGGTTGCCCCGCTCGTTGACCCGGGAGTCGAAGCCGGTGGCCAGGACGGTGCCGAACCAGGTCCCGCCCGCCCTCCCCAGGTCGACGGGCGACCCGCCGTCCCGCGCGAACGCGTCGGCGGCGAGGCGCCCGGCGGCGGCCGGGTCGCGGACGGGCAGTCCGAGGGTCCTGGCGAAGTCGTTGCCGGTGCCAACGGCGACGACCCCGAGCGGGGTGGCCGTGCCGGCGACGGCCTGGAGGGCGAGGGAGACCGTGCCGTCGCCGCCGACGGCGATCAGCGCGCGCGTCCCGGCCGCGACGGCGGCCCGGGCCCGCCGCAGGGTGTCGGCGGGGTCGGTGCCGGTGACGGTGGTGACGGAGAGGCCGGCGGCCCGGAACGCGGAAGCGGCCGGCCGCGCGGCGTGCGCGCCCCGGCCGCGTTGCGCGGTGGGAGGGACGAGGAGGGTGATCTCCCCGGTCACGGCCGCCCCCGCGGCCCGGACCGCCCGCGGAGCGGGGCGGCCGGTCTCACGTGACGTCGTCGTATCCGTTGACCCGGTGCGAGGACCGGCCGCCGTCGGACTGGGCGGGCAGGGCCCGGGAGGCGCTGACCCTCTCGATCTCGCCGACGCTCTCGGGGACCAGGTCGAGATCCGACGCCTCGTCGTCGTCCAGCTCGGCGTCCGGGTCCTTCCGCTTCCTGCGCCGGTCGTTGAGCATCGAGACCGCGACCGCGAGGAAGTACAGGATGATGATCGGCACGGACAGCGCCAGCATGCCGACCGGGTCGGTCGTGGGGGTGGCGACGGCGCCGAACACGAAGACGCCCATGACCACGATCCGCCACCAGCCCGCCATCCGCTTGCCGGTCACCAGGCCGGTGAAGTTGAGCATCACCAGCAGGAGCGGCAGCTCGAACGCGGCGCCGAAGACCAGGACCATCCTGACGCTGAAGTCGAGGATCTTGTCCATCGGCAGGATGTTGGACGAACCGTCCGGGGTGATGCCGAGCAGCACCCTCATGCTGACCGGCAGGACGATGTACGCCAGGGTGGCGCCGCCCAGGAACAGCGGGACGGCCGCACTGACGAACGCGTACGTGTACCGCTTCTCGTGCTTGTGCAGTCCCGGGGCGACGAACGCCCACAGCTGGTAGAGCCACACCGGGCTGCTGAGGATGACGCCCGCCATGAGACTCACCTTGACGGTGGTCGTGAACGGCGACAGCAGGTCGGTGTAGGCCACCACCGCACAGGATCCGCCCGTGGCCTCACCCAGTCCGGTGTGGCAGCGCGGCACCGGGTCGGAGAGGAACTTCATCAGGGGTTCGCTGTAGAAGGCGGCGGCGATCGCGACGATCGCGATGGCCAGCATCCCCTTCGCGAGCCGGTTGCGCAGCTCTCGGAGATGAGCCACCAGCGGCATGCGCCCCTCGGGGTCCTGCTCCTGCTTGCGGCGGGCAGACTTGAGCAACCCACGTCCTCATCTCGTGCGGCGGACGGCCGCCGACAACGGCGCCCGCTTCGGCCCGGGTGTCAGTGCTTCGTCGAGTCCGTCGGCTCGGCCACGGGGCGCGCACTGGTCACGTCACCGGGGGCGGCACGGATCGTGCGGGGCACGACCTGATCCTGCGTGGGCTCGAACGGCGGCTCGGCGGGGGTGGCCACGGGCTGCCCCTCCGACTTCATCGCCTTGGCCTCGCTCTTGAGGATGCGCGCGGACTTGCCCAGGGAACGCGCCATGTCGGGAAGCTTCTTCGCACCGAACAGCAGGACGACCACGATAAGGATGAGAATGATCTCGGGGGCTCCGAGCCTTCCGAACATAAGATTTACCTTCTCACCGAGGCGGCATTATTTGGACGAGTCTGGTCAAACACCGCCGGACAGTCGTCCAACGGGTTACGGGAGCGATCGTAACGCGAAGGGGGTAAACAGCAGGAATAAACTTCGCGAAGCCCTCACGCGCGGCCCGTACCCCGCTACCTGAGCCGCGCTTCGCAGCGTACCCCCCTGAATGAGGCGGCGAGAAGGGGGTCATCGTCACCGCAGCGCGTCCCCCGTCGCCGCCAGGCGCGTCGCCGCGTCCTCCAGGTCCCCCGCCGCGCGGTTGATCCGCTCCGTCGTCGCGGCCACCTGACGGCCCAGTCGCCGGACTTCGAGGAAGACGCGGATCCCCAGGACGCCGAGCACGGCGATCCCGCAGAAACCCAGGGCGATGGCGAGCATGGGCCAGAACATGCCGCAGAGCCTAGCTCGTCGGGGCCGGCTCCCGGGGCAGGGCGGGCCCGGGGCCACCGGGCTCGGGCACCGCCGCCGCCAGCCTGAGCGTCCGTACGCCGCCGCGCGTGAGCAGCTCGACTATCCGCTCCCCCGCCGGCTTGCGCACCGCCGCCTCGCACTCGGGGCACACGAACGAGTAGAACGTGGTGCGCCGGCTCGCCCCTATCGCCAGGCGCAGCGCGCCCGCGGAGAGTTCGAAGCGGGCACGGCACTCCGGGCAGGCCGCCTTGAAAAGGACCGGGCCCACCATGGAGAGTTCGGACATCTCAGACATTGCCGACATCTTTCGTTCTCTCTCCTTCTCCGACCTTCACCGGCCTGTACCGGCCCGCCTACACGTCGTCCCCGTAGGCCGCCAGCGCCTCGCGGGCCGCCGACCGGGCACTGTCCGCCAGCTCCGGCGGCGACACGATCCTGCCGTCCCCGCCCAGCCGCAGCGCCAGCCGCCTCAACGACGCGGGCGCGGGCGTCCGCAGGGTGATGCGCAGCCCGCCGTCGGGCAACTCCTCGGCACTGTCGTGCGGGTAGTACTCGGCCACCCACCGGCCACCGGGCCCCACCTCCACGACCACCTCGGGATCGTCCGCCGACGGCTGCACCAGCCCCGCCGACAGGTCCCGCAGTTCCAGCTCCGGGGGCGCCGCCGGGGCGTCCAGCAGCCTGATCTCGGCCACCCGGTCGAGACGGAACGTACGCCGGGCCTCGGAGAGCCGGCACCACGCCTCCATGTACGTGTGCCCGACCGCGAACAGCCGGATCGGGTCGACCTCACGCTCCGTCAACTCGTCGCGCGCCGGGGAGTAGTAACGCAACCACAGCCGCCGCCGCTCCGAGATGGCCCGGTCGACCTCGGCGAACACCCCGCCCTCCGACTCGAAGGTGACGGACAGCCGCGCACTGGCCCCCGCCGCCTCCCCCGCCGCCGTCTCCAGCTTGGCGGTGGCCCGCAGCAGCGCCTGCCGGTCGCCCTCGCGCAGCCCCGGCAGGGTGGCGACCGCGCGGGCCGCGACCAGCAGCGCCGTCGCCTCGTCCGCCGCGAGCCGCAGCGGCTCCGCCACGTCGTCCGGGTTGTGCCACCAGATCCGGTCGCCGTCGGTGTCGATGTCCAGCAGGTCGCCGCCGCGGAAACTCGTCCCGCACATCGGCAGCACGTCGAGGTCGGAGATCAACTCGTCCTCGGTGATCCCGAAGGCGCGCGCGACATCACTGACATGCGCGCCGGGACGCTCCCGCAGATAGGTCACCAGCGAGAGCATCCGCCGGGTCTGGTCGATGGCGTTGGCTGCCATGGTGTACGAGTTCCCCTCAGGCCGTGTCGATCGGATCTTGCCCGGACCGCGAACCGGGCCGTGGTCCCGTGACGCCCCGGGCCGTGTCTAACCCTTGGCCACGGCGCGCAGCCGCTCCACGACGTCGGCCCGCAGGTCCGCCGGCTCCACCACCGCCACGTCCGGGCCGAATTCCACCAGCCAGGCGTCGAGACCGTGACCGTACGGGATCTCCAGCTCGTCCCAGCCGTCGCCCAGCGCCCGCGACGACACCGCCCGCGAACGCAGCGGATACCCCGCGCCCGCCCGCAGCCTGATGAGCGCCGACCGGGTCGCCGTCTCCCCCGCCCAGCTCTCCACCGTCTCCCGCACGGTGACCACGTCGGGCACCGGCGCCCCGAACGTCCCGGAGCGGGAGCGGACCCGGCCGGTGATCCTGGACAGCCGGAAGACCCGCTCGGCGCCCCGGTCCCGGTCCCAGCCCGCCAGGTACCAGTGCCCGCGCCAGCACTCCAGCGTCCACGGCTCCACCTGGCGGGTCTCCGCCACGGCCGCGTTGCCCTTGCGGTAGTCGAAGACGACGGGCCGCCGGTCACGGCAGGCCAGCATCAGCGGCTCGAACGCGGCCTCGTGGACGGGGATGCGCGGCTCCAGGGCGCTGTGGTGCGCCTCGTACGAGTCCTCCGCCTCCGGCATCCCGGCGGCCCGCAGCTTCTGGAGCGCCCCGCTGGCCGCGCCGGCCAGCCGTGCCTGCTGCCACACCTTGGCCGCCAGGCCCAGCGCCGCGGCCTCCTCGGCGTCCAGGGTGATCGCCGGCAGCCGGTTGCTGTCCCGCCGGGCCAGGTAGCCGGTGTCCCCGTCGAGGTTCTCGACCGTTTCGATGACCAGGCCCAGCTCGCGCAGGTCGTCCTTGTCGCGCTCGAACATCCGGTTGAACGCGTCGTCGGTGCCGGCCTCCAGATACGCCTCGATGGAGCCGCGCAGTTCACGTTTGCTGAGGGGGCGGCGCGTGCCGAGCAGACACAGCGCCAGATTCATCAATCGCTCGGCCTTGGCAATGGCCATCGACGCTCTGCTCCCCTTCGGTCGTGCGGGATCGTGCGCTGCCCGCCCGTTGACCGTACCGCCACGGGGTGACGCGGCAAAGCCGAGGGCCCATGCCGGTCAGCATGGGCCCTCGGGGTGTCCTGATGTGATCAGACAGCGACCAGATCGCAGACAAAGATCAGCGTCTCGCCCGGGCCGATGTCCCGGCCGGCGCCCCGGTCCCCGTACGCCAGGTCCGCCGGGATGATCAGCTGGCGGCGGCCGCCGACCCGCATGCCCTGCACGCCCTGGTCCCAGCCCTTGATGACCTGTCCCACACCGAGCTGGAACTTCAGCGGCGTACCACGGTTCCAGGACGAGTCGAACTCCTCGCCCGTGGAGAAGGCCACGCCCACGTAGTGGACGGAGACGGTGTCACCCGCCTTCGCGACCTCCCCGTCGCCTTCCCAGATCTCCTTGATGTCCAGCTCGACCGGGGGCTCGCCGCCCGGGAAGTCGACCTCGGGCTTCTCGATGCTCACGTGTTCACTCCTAGGAACGCTGTCTCAAACCGTGCCAGTCTCGCAGACGGCCGTCAGACCTTGCCGACGATGTCGACCACGAAGACCAGCGTGTTCTTCTGGAGCTCGTTGCCGTCCACGGCGCCGTAGCCGTCCTTCGGCGGGATGACCAGCTCGACCCGGTCACCGACGTGCTTGCCGGTCAGGCCCTTGTCCCAGCCCGCGACGACCGAGCCCGTACCGATCTGGAAGGCGATCGCGCCGCCGTGGTCCCAGGACGAGTCGAACTTCTTGCCGTCCTCCCACTTCACCCCGGTGTACTGCCCGATCAGGCCCTCGCCCGCCTTCACCTCGGGGCCGGTCCCCTGGATCAGGACCTGCTGCTCCAGCTCCTTCGGAGCCTTCTCACCCTTCGGGATGGTGATCGTGGCGGCCTTCTGGGACGTCGCCTTCACCGTGGGGAAACCCGCCTTCGGGGCGGCCTGCGTGCCCTTGGCCTCGGCCTTCGCGTCCACCGACGCCGCGTTCACCACGTCGACGACCCACACCAGGCCGTCGGTCGCCTTGATGCCCGACTGCGGGTTGAGACCCGCGCCGATCAGCGCCTGGGCCGTACCCTCCACCTCGACCCGGCTGCCCGTCTTCTGCCCGATGACCGCTTCCAGGACCTTGGCGGGGATCCGCTGGCTGCTCTGCTGGATACCCAGCTCGTTCAGCTGCGCCACCAGCTGGGGACGCGGCCCCTTCGTCTGGGCCTGCGCCTGCGCGGACCAGCTGCCGCCGAGGCTCTGGCCGTCCTTCATCGTCTGGCCCTCGAAGTCCAGGCGGACGAAGTTGTCCTTCGTGACCTTCGCGCCCTTGCCCTCGATGACCGTCGTCGCGATCAGCTTGTCCGAGGGCTTGGCGTCCTTCGGGGTGGTGATCTTGGGCTGGGCCCCGAACGCCCCCTCCACCTTGACCACGGGCTTCGACCCGCCCTCGTTGTCACCGCCGCCGCTGCTCTTGTCGTCCGAACCGCACGCCACGGCGGACAGCAGCAGGGCGGGCACGGCGAGTGCCACAGCGAGACGGCGCTTGTTCTTCGTGTGGTTCATGAGTCCAACCGGGCTAGGGGGGTGAGGGCAACGCCCGCCACTCTACGGCTTGTGCCCTTGCTATCAACCTCTCCCGACCGGCCCGACACGGCGGCGCGCCAGGACCACCGGGGTCCTGGCGCGCCGGCGTACCCGTGACGAGTGCCCCGACGGACACCCGTACGGACGGGGATCACATCCCCGCGATGAGCTTCTCCACCCGGTCGTCCACCGACCGGAAGGGGTCCTTGCACAGCACCGTGCGCTGCGCCTGGTCGTTGAGCTTGAGGTGGACCCAGTCGACGGTGAAGTCCCGCCGCTGCTCCTGCGCCCGGCGGATGAAGTCGCCGCGCAACCGCGCCCTGGTGGTCTGCGGGGGCACCGACTTGCCCTCGAAGATCTTCATGTCGTTGCAGATCCGCGCCGCCTGCCCGCGCTTCTCCAGGAGGTAGTACAGACCCCGCCGGCGGTGGATGTCGTGGTAGGCGAGGTCTATCTGCGCGACCCGCGGATTCGACATGGTCATGTTGTGCTTGGCCCGGTAGCGCTCGATCAGCTTGTACTTCATGACCCAGTCGATCTCCGTGCCGATCCGGTCGAGGTCCTCCGCCTCGATCGCGTCCAGCGTCCGGCCCCACAGCTCCAGGACCTGCGCGACCACACCGGTGCGGATGCCCCGGCGGTCCACGAAGTCCACGGCCTTCTCGTAGTACTCCCGCTGGACCTCGATCGCCGAGGCCTCCCGGCCGCTCGCCAGGCGCACCTTGCGCTGGCCCGTGATGTCGTGGCTGACCTCGCGGATCGCCCGGATCGGGTTCTCCAGGGTCAGGTCACGCATCACCGTGCCCGCCTCGATCATGCGCAGCACCAGGTCGGTGGCCCCGACCTTCAGCAGCATGGTCGTCTCGGACATGTTCGAGTCGCCGACGATCACATGCAGACGGCGGTAGCGCTCCGCGTCCGCGTGCGGCTCGTCACGGGTGTTGATGATCGGCCGGGAACGCGTCGTCGCGGAACTGACGCCCTCCCAGATGTGCTCGGCGCGCTGGCTCACGCAGTAGACCGCCCCGCGCGGCGTCTGGAGCACCTTGCCGGCGCCGCAGAGGAGCTGACGGGTCACGAGGAAGGGAATGAGGATGTCCGCGAGCCGGGAGAACTCTCCGTGACGGGCGACGAGATAGTTCTCGTGGCACCCGTACGAGTTTCCCGCCGAGTCGGTGTTGTTCTTGAAGAGATAGACGTCGCCCGCGATCCCCTCCTCGTGCAGGCGGCGTTCGGCGTCGACGAGCAGGCCTTCGAGAATGCGCTCGCCGGCCTTGTCGTGGGTGACCAGCTCGGTCACGTTGTCGCATTCGGGAGTCGCGTATTCCGGATGCGAACCGACATCGAGGTAGAGGCGGGCGCCGTTCCGCAGAAAGACATTGCTGCTGCGGCCCCATGAGACAACACGGCGGAAGAGGTAGCGCGCCACTTCGTCAGGTGACAGTCGGCGCTGTCCCCTGAACGTGCACGTGACGCCGTACTCGTTCTCCAGCCCGAAAATGCGGCGGTCCATGTCTGAACATTACGCCTGATGGCCTGAGCCCAAACCGGGTTCGGCCGCCCCGCTTCGATCATTTTCGATCCCGGGCGCGGCATTCGAAGGATGTACGGGCCCCGAGAGCACCCGCCGCGTGGCCAGCAGGACCAGCAGCGCCGCCGCCCCGCCCGCCCCCGCCACCGCGAAACTCGCCGACGTCCCCGCCCACTCCACCACCGGTCCCGCCACCGCCGTACCCAGCGCCGCGCCCACCCCGAACGTGGTGACGAGCCACGAGAACGCCTCCGTCACCGTGCCCCGCGGGGCGTGCCGGTCCACCACCAGGAAGGCACACGCGATGGCCGGCGCGAGGAACAGCCCGGCGACCGCCGCGAACACCGTCATCGTCAGAACGCCGGGGGTGAGGATCAGCGGCAGATAGCCGAGCGCCAGCAGCGCCACGATCACCCGCAGCCGTCCCTCCGGCGCCCCGGCCCACTCCCGCGCCCCGTACACCGTGCCGCCCACCAGCGCCCCCAGCCCCAGCGCCGCCATCAGCCACGTGTACACCGCCTCCCGGCCGTGGTCGTCCGCGTACGCCACCCCCGCGACCGTGATCGAGCCCAGCGCGATCCCCACGAACAGGAACGCCCCCAGCAGCGCCAGCAGCCCCGGCGAGCGCAGCGCGCCCAGCCAGTGCGCCTCACGCCGCGCCGAACGCCACGCCCGCGACGGCTCCGACACCACGACCGACAGCGCGCCCAGCACCCCGACCGCGTTCAGGACCAGCAGCGCGGCGCCCGGCGACCACAGCGAGACCAGCAGCGTCACGAGCAGCGGGCCGACCGTGAACATCACCTCCTGCGCCACCGCGTCCATCGCGTACGCCCGGTGCACCCGCTCCTCGGCGCCCAGCACCCCCGGCCACAGGGCCCGCAGCCCGCCCTCCAGCGGCGGCGTCGCCAGCCCCGCGACGCCCACGGCCGCGTACGCGACGGGCAGCGACCCGATGCCGGCGGCCACCAGCAGGACCGCGCCCAGCGCCGAGACCACGGCCGCGGGCAGCTGGACGCGCGGCTGGCCGTACAGGTCCACCGCCCTGCCCAGCAGCGGCTGGCCGACCGCGTTGGCGATGCCGTACACCGCCGCCAGGCCGCCCGCCAGGCTGTAACTACCGCCCGCGGCGCGCACGAGCAGGACGATGGCGATGGGGGCCGTGGCGTTCGGCAGCCGCCCCACCAGCGTGCCCGTGAGCAGCCGTGCGGCGTGCGGTGCCTTGAGTATGTCTGCGTACCCCGCGGCCATGTCCCGTCCCCTCGTGCCCGGCGTGGCCGGATCCCGCTCGGTCTCACCGAGTTTTACGTATAACCTGTGGACGTCATACGTACCATGAGCGCAGTCCGCAGGTCCACACCACCGAGGTCGTCCGCCATGCCAGCACAGCCCCCGCGGCCCACCAGCCGGGACGTGGCCCGCGCCGCGGGCGTCTCCCAGGCCACCGTGTCGCTCGTCCTCGGCGACAAATGGCGCGGCAGGGTCTCCGCCCCGACCGTCGCACTCGTCCGCGACACCGCCCGCGCCCTCGGCTACACCCCCAACCTCGCCGCCCGCAGCCTGCGCCTCGGCCGCACCAGGACCGCCCTGCTCGTCGTCCCCGCCCTCACCAACGAGTTCTTCGCCCGCGTCTACACCGGCGCCGCCGCCGTCGCCGCCGAACACGACTTCGGCGTCGTCATCTACCCCTCACCCGCCGGCATCGGACCCGCCAAGGACCCCTTCGGCTCCGCCCGCACCGCCCTCGACGGCGTCATCGCCTCCTCCATGGCCGCCGACGCCCTCCACGCCATCCGCGCCACCGGACTCCCCCTCGTCATGCTCGACAGCGACCCGGCGGCCCCCGGCGCCGCCGCACAGGTCAACCTCGACATCGCCGACGGCTTCCGGCAGGTCACCGCACACCTCCTCGGCCTCGGCCACCGGCGCCTCCTCCACCTCGCCTCCCCCGTCGACTCCTGGACCTTCGGCGTCCGCGCCCGCGCCCTCGCCGACGCCGTCCGCCACCAGCCCGACGCGACCGTCACCACCGTGACCGCGCCCTTCGACGTCACCGCCGCCAAGGACGCCACCCTCCGCGCCCTCACCGCCCCCGGCCCCCGCCCCACCGCCGTCGTCTGCGACGGCGACATCTTCGCCGCGGGCGCCTGCAAGGCCGTACGCCACCTCGGCCTGCGCGTCCCCCACGACGTGTCCGTCACCGGCTTCGACGACCTCGCCCTCGCCACCGCCGTCGAACCCGAACTCACCACCGTGCGCCTCCCCGCCGAACAGGTCGGAGAACGCGGCATGACCGCGCTCCTCGCCGTCCTCGACGGCCGCCGCCCCGAACCCGGCGACCTCCCCGTCTCCCTCGTCGTCCGCGGCTCCACCGCCCCCGCGCCGCACGACAAAGCGCCGGACAGGCCACTGATCGGCCCGCCCGGCGCATAGAGCTTCCGGCGCGTACAACACTTCCGGTGCGGTACGGCGGGGACGCGGCGCCCCCGCCCCACGCCCCCTACTTGTCGCTGTCCTTGTCCGGCGACGTCCCGCCCTTACCGGACTCCCCCGAACCCGAGGCACCCGTGTCCGAGTCGTCCGTGTCCGACGGCGCGTCCGTCGGGGTCGACGCCGCACCGTCCGCCTCCAGCAGACGGGCCAGCTGACGCCCCACCACCCGCTTGAACTTCCGCGCCTGCGGACGCTCACGGTCCAGGACCGCCACCTCCAGCCGCTCGGCCGGAATCTCCCGCTCACCACCGTTGGTGTCCCGCGACAGCGCCTGCACCGCCAGCTTCAACGCCTCCGCGAGCGACATGCCCTCACGATGCTGCTGATCCAGGAACGTACTGATCTGCTCCGCGTTCCCGCCCACCGCGACCGAGCCGTGCTCGTCCACGATCGAACCGTCGTGCGGCAACCGGTAGATCTGGTCACCGTCCGGCGTGGCACCCACCTCGGCCACCACCAGCTCCACCTCGTACGGCTTCTCACCGGCACTGGAGAAGATCGTGCCCAGCGTCTGCGCGTACACGTTGGCGAGCCCACGGGCCGTCACGTCGTCGCGGTCATAGGTGTAGCCACGCAGATCCGCGTAGCGCACACCACCGATCCGCAGATTCTCGTACTCGTTGTACTTGCCGGCGGCCGCGAAGCCGATCCGGTCGTAGATCTCGCTGAACTTGTGCAGCGCCCGGGACGGGTTCTCGCCGACGAACACGATGCCGTCGGCGTACTGGAGCACAACCAGACTGCGACCGCGGGCAATGCCCTTCCTGGCGTATTCCGCCCGGTCGGCCATCGCCTGCTGGGGTGAGACATAGAACGGCGTCGACACCGGCTATCCGTCCCTTTCTGTCAGTGGCATGGTGTTCAGAAGAGGGGTGGCGGTCAGAGCAGCGCGGCGCGCGGACCGTCGGGCTGTTGCAGGCGACGCTCCAGGATCGAGCGGGCGATCTCGGCGGACTCCGTGTCGTTCAGCCTCCGGAACCCGTCCTCCGTGATGACCGTGACGATCGGGTAGATCCGGCGGGCCACGTCCGGGCCGCCCGTCGCCGAGTCGTCGTCCGCCGCGTCGTACAGCGCCTGGATCACCAGCGTCGTCGCCTGCTGCTCCGTCAGCTCGTCGTGGAAGAGCTTCTTCATCGCCCCCCGGGCGAAGATGGAGCCGGACCCGGTGGACGCGTACCCCGTCTCCTCCGAGCGGCCGCCCGTCACGTCGTACGAGAAGATGCGGCCCTTGCCGCGGTCCACGTCGTAGCCGGCGAAGAGCGGGACGACGGCCAGGCCCTGCATGGCCATGGCCAGATTGCTGCGGATCATCGTGGAGAGCCGGTTGGCCTTGCCCTCCAGGGAGAGCGTGGCCCCCTCGACCTTCTCGAAGTGCTCCAGCTCCAGCTGGAAGAGCTTCACCATCTCCACGGCCAGACCCGCCGTGCCCGCGATACCCACGGCCGAGTACTCGTCGGCCGGGAAGACCTTCTCGATGTCGCGCTGGGCGATCATGTTCCCCATGGTCGCCCGCCGGTCACCGGCCAGCACCACACCACCCGGGAACGTCACCGCGACGATCGTCGTCCCGTGCGGCGCCTCGATCGCACCCTGGAGAGGCGGCAGCGACCGCCGGCCCGGCAGCATCTCCGGCGACTGCGCGGACAGGAAATCCATGAACGAGGACGACCCGGGCGTCAGGAAGGCAGCTGGTAGACGCCCGGTGCTACGAGTGTTGGCTTCCACGCGTTTCCCTCCAGATAAGCGATGGCGCGACGCAAGGTGTCGGGATCGTCTCCCAACTTACCGATGGCCGAATTGCAGTTGAAGCACAGTACGCCACGGACCCTACCCGTCTCATGACAGTGATCCACATGAACTGCCGGAGCAGCTGAACGGATCGGGCGGGTCGTCAATTCCGCCGTGAAGCGGCTCGAGCGCCCTACGAGACAGGTGCTCCCCATAGCGGGAGCACCCTTCCGGCCTCGTTCACGTACGTGACTACTGTCCGCCCTTTTGCACGAAGGACCTCACGAAGTCCTCTGCGTTCTCTTCGAGTACATCGTCAATTTCGTCAAGAACTGAGTCCACGTCGTCCGACAGCTTTTCCTGTCGTTCCTTGAGGTCCTCGGTCGTGGCGGCGTCCTGTGTCTGCTCCTCGACCTCCTCCGTGGAACGCGTCGCCTTCTGCTGTCCGCCGCCTGTGTCCTTGGTCGCCATATCCCTCACACCCCGCTCGGTTCGCCCCGCTCGATGTGACCTTCTTGATCAGACCCTACAAGCCGGGTCCGACATCGGCCCCGCAGTTCTTGGAACGTCCGGGGGCCACCCCCATGATTCCCTTCCCGGGGCCTTTTCAGCCTCCGGACAGCACCCGGACCAGGTCTTCCGCCGTACGGCACCGGTCCAGCAGCTCCTTCACGTGGTTACGTGTACCGCGCAATGGTTCCAGCGTCGGCACCCGTTGCAGTGAGTCACGGCCCGGGAGGTCGAAGATGACCGAGTCCCAGGACGCGGCCGCCACGTCGTCCGCGTACTGCTCCAGGCACCGGCCCCGGAAGTAGGCCCTGGTGTCCTCAGGAGGCTTGGTCCTGGCGCGCTCGACGTCCGGCTCGTCGAGGAGCCGGGTCATCTTGCCGCGGGCCACCAGGCGGTTGTACAGGCCCTTCTCGGGCCGTACGTCCGCGTACTGGAGGTCCACGAGGTGCAGCCGCGCCGCGTCCCAGTCCAGGTTGTCCCGGCGGCGGTAGCCCTCCAGGATCTCGCGCTTGGTGATCCAGTCCAGCTCGCCCGACAGGCTCATCGGGTCGTTCTCCAGCCGGTTGAGCGTGTCCTCCCAGCGGACCAGGATGTCCTTGGTCTGCTCGTCGGCGTCGGCGCCGTACCGCTCCTCCGTGTACTTCCTGGCCAGCTCGAAGTACTCCATCTGGAGCTGCACCGCGGTGAGTGTCCGGCCGCTGCGCAGCGTGATCAGCCGGGCGAGGGTCGGGTCGTGCGAGACCTGGTGCAGGGTACGGACCGGCTGGTCGACGGCCAGGTCGACGTTGATGAAGCCGTCCTCGATCATCGAGAGGACGAGCGAGGTGGTGCCCAGCTTGAGGTAGGTGGAGATCTCCGACAGGTTCGCGTCGCCGATGATCACATGGAGTCTGCGGTATTTCTCGGCGTCGGAGTGCGGTTCGTCGCGGGTGTTGATGATGGGCCGCTTGAGTGTGGTCTCCAGCCCGACCTCGACCTCGAAGTAGTCGGCGCGCTGGCTGATCTGGAAGCCGTGCTCGTGGCCGTCCTGGCCGATGCCGACGCGGCCGGCGCCGGTGACGACCTGCCGGGAGACGAAGAAGGGCGTCAGGTGGCGCACGATGTCCGAGAAGGGGGTTTCCCGCTTCATCAGGTAGTTCTCGTGGGTGCCGTAGGACGCGCCCTTGTTGTCGGTGTTGTTCTTGTACAGGTGGATGGGCTGGGCGCCGGGGAGCTGCGCGGCCCGTTCGGCGGCCTCGGCCATGATGCGTTCGCCGGCCTTGTCCCAGAGGACGGCGTCGCGGGGGTTGGTGATCTCCGGGGAGCTGTATTCGGGGTGGGCGTGGTCGACGTAGAGCCGTGCCCCGTTGGTGAGGATCACGTTCGCCAGGCCGATGTCCTCGTCGGTGAGCTGGCTGGAGTCGGCCGTCTCCCGTGCGAGGTCGAAGCCCCGTGCGTCCCGCAGGGGGTTCTCCTCCTCGAAGTCCCAGCGGGCGCGGCGCGCCCGGTGCATCGCCGCCGCGTAGGCGTTGACGATCTGGGACGAGGTGAGCATGGCATTGGCGTTCGGGTGGCCCGGGACGGAAATGCCGTATTCCGTTTCGATGCCCATTACTCGCCGTACGGTCATGCGGCCCTCCTTGCCCGGCGTCGCTCCCGTCCGGGAGCGGCGCTCAAGTACCGCTGGTGCTCCGGTGCGCGTGCGGTGCCCGTCCCCGCACTGCGCGACTCGGCGGTATCACTGAGCCTAGAACGCCTGAGCGCTGGTGGGGAGATCATTTCCGTCATTGGCCTGGTGTGGTGGATGGTGCGGTGGAAACGGTGGCGGAAAGCAACCGGCTGCGGATGCCCTCGCGGACATCCGCAGCCGGTCCGCGCTTCTACAGGTATTGGCCGGTGTTCGCGACCGTGTCGATGGAGCGTCCGGTGTCCGCGCCCTGTTTTCCGGTGACGAGGGTGCGGATGAATACGATCCGCTCGCCCTTCTTTCCGGAGATCCTGGCCCAGTCGTCGGGGTTGGTGGTGTTGGGCAGGTCCTCGTTCTCCTTGAACTCGTCCACGCAGGCCTGGAGGAGGTGGGAGACGCGGAGGCCCTTCTGGTTGTGGTCGAGGAAGTCCTTGATGGCCATCTTCTTCGACCGGTCGACGATGTTCTGGATCATGGCGCCGGAGTTGAAGTCCTTGAAATAGAGGACTTCCTTGTCTCCGTTGGCGTACGTGACTTCGAGGAAGCGGTTCTCCTCGGACTCGGTGTACATCCGTTCGACCACGGTCTGGATCATGCCGTGCACAGCGTCGTCGCGGGAATTGTGGTGCTCGGAGAGATCGTCCGCGTGGAGGGGCAGCGAGGACTTGAGGTACTTGGCGAAGATGTCCTTCGCGGCCTCCGCGTCGGGGCGCTCGATCTTGATCTTCACATCGAGGCGTCCCGGCCGCAGGATCGCGGGGTCGATCATGTCTTCCCGGTTGGAGGCGCCGATGACGATGACGTTCTCCAGGCCTTCCACGCCGTCGATCTCGGCGAGGAGCTGGGGGACGATGGTGTTCTCCACGTCCGAGCTGACGCCGGATCCGCGGGTGCGGAAGAGGGATTCCATCTCGTCGAAGAAGACGATGACGGGGGTGCCCTCGCTGGCCTTCTCGCGGGCGCGCTGGAAGACGAGGCGGATGTGCCGCTCGGTCTCGCCGACGTACTTGTTGAGGAGTTCGGGGCCCTTGATGTTGAGGAAGTAGCTCTTCCCCGCGGGCTGGCCGGTGACTTCGGCGACCTTCTTGGCAAGGGAGTTGGCCACTGCCTTGGCGATGAGGGTCTTTCCGCAGCCGGGCGGGCCGTAGAGCAGGATGCCCTTCGGGGGCCGCAGTTCGTGTTCCTTGAAGAGGTCCGGGTGGAGGTACGGGAGCTCGACGGCGTCGCGGATCATTTCGATCTGGCCGCCGAGGCCGCCGATCTTGTCGTAGTCGACGTCGGGGACCTCTTCGAGGACGAGCTCTTCGACCTCGCTCTTGGGGATGACCTCGTAGACGTATCCGGAGCGGGGTTCGAGGAGCAGGGCGTCGCCGGGCCTGATGTTGATGTCGAGCAGGGGCTCCGCGAGCCGTACCACCCGTTCCTCGTCGGTGTGGCCGATCACCAGGGCGCGCTCGCCGTCCTCGAGGATCTCCTTGAGGGTGACGATGTCGCCGGCGCTCTCGTAGGCCATGGCCTCGACCACGTTGAGGGCCTCGTTGAGCATGAGTTCCTGGCCGCGTCTGAGCTCTTCGAGCTCGACGCTGGGGCTGACGTTCACCCGGAGCTTGCGGCCCCCGGTGAAGATGTCGGCCGTTCCGTCCTCGTTCGCCTGCAGGAAGACACCGAAGCCGGCCGGCGGCTGTGCGAGCCGGTCGACCTCTTCCTTGAGGGCCACGATCTGGTCGCGGGCCTCACGGAGCGTATTGGCGAGCCGCTCGTTCTGCGCGGACACACCCGCCAGGTTCGTCTGCAACTCGACGATCCGCTCTTCGAGAATCCTCGTGTGCCGCGGAGAGTCGGCGAGCTTTCGTCGCAGGACGGCGATTTCCTGCTCGAGATAGGCAACCTGGCCGGCTGGGTCTTCTGACCCCCGCCCCGGCCGGTTACCGCGGTTGATGTCGTCGTCGTGGGCTGCCACGGTCCTCACCTCCTCCAAGGGGAGCTGGACGCTTCCTGACCCTACCTGCGTGGGTGGTGATTGAAACCCCTAGATCACAAAGACTGCCGGCTGTGTCCGATCTTCACTCTTGCGCTCTCCTTCACGCTCCCTCACGCCAGTGCAATACCCACCCAGCGCCGTCGGAAAGCAGCCGGTTGTATCGTCGGAGTGTTCAACACCCGTCAGGGCTGGCGCGACTTACTCCATATTGCACCACCCGGCGCAGGAAACGGCAGGAGAGATGATCGTGCAGCAGGAGGCCACCGCCGAAGGCGCCACCGAGGTCCGCGAGCCCTTGGAGGTGTGGATCGACCAGGATCTGTGCACCGGGGACGGGATCTGTGTCCAGTACGCCCCGGAGGTCTTCGAGCTCGACATCGACGGTCTGGCGTATGTGAAGAGTGACGGGGACGAGCTGCTCCAGTCACCGGGAGCGACGACTCCGGTGCCGCTGACCCTGTTGCGTGACGTCGTGGACTCGGCGAAGGAGTGCCCCGGCGACTGCATTCACGTACGGCGCGTTTCGGACAGGGTGGAGGTGTACGGCCCTGACGCGGAGTGACGCGACCGGGGACCGCCCGTCACGCAGGGTGAGGGGTCGCCGCGAGGTGGCGGTGGCGGGGCGGCGGGTCAGACGCTCTGGGATCCGGGGCCCGTACCGCGTACGAAGGCGCCGTTCCGCCACTTCCAGGTGACCTGCTGCTTCTCGTCCGGGCAGCAGCGGGGGACGTCGGGGTTCGAGTAGCCCAGGAGGGTCGCCGTGACGGCGCCGTCGCGGACGGCGAGGCCGGGGCTGAGGCTCTGCTTCTCCTTGGGGTCCACGAGGGTGGCCACGATGCGGGCGCGGGTGGTGTCCTTCCCGGCCCGGGTGAGGACGTAGAGGCCGCTGGGCGGGGTGCCGGAGCCCGCGACGCAGCGGACGGCGGCGACGGTCTCGGGGTTCCCGTCGCCGTCGAGGTCGCCGGAGGCCTTCTGGGTGACGACGGTGCCCGCGTCGGCGCAGTCCAGCGGGAAGGTGACGCCGGCCGGGTCGGGGGCGGGCCCGGGGGCGTGGCCCGGCGCGGCGGTCGTGGTGGGACCCGAGCTGTCCTGGGAGGCGGTCGCGGGGCCCGGCTGGACGAGTCCGGCCACGGCCACGACGCCGGCCATCGCGGTCGCCGTGGCGAGCCAGTGCATCGGCCGGGGGCGGGTGTGCGCGAGGTCCGGGACGTCGGAGAGCTGCACGCGGAGGGTCTCCTGTGAGGGCGGTACCGGTGGGGAGACAGCATCGTGCCACACGTCACAGGGGTGTGGAACAGCGGGGTCCGTATCGCCAACACGAAGAAACCGCCGCCCGGTTCCCGTGACGGTCGGGGGAACTGGGCGGCGGTGCGGTGGTGTTGTGCGGACGGTCCGGGGCGTGCGCGGTCAGCGCGGGGCGCCGCCGCTGGCGCTGCCGGGGCCGTCGTAGTCGTCGCCGTACGCGCCCTTGGCGGGGCGTCGGCGGCGCAGGGGCGGTTCGACGCCGTCGGCGAGGCGGCGGGCGGTGATGAGGAAGCCGGTGTGGCCGATCATCCGGTGGTCGGGGCGGACGGCGAGGCCCTCGACGTGCCAGTTGCGGACCATGGATTCCCAGGCGGCCGGTTCGTTGAACGTGCCGAATTCCCGGATGGTCTCGACCGTGCGGGCGAGCTGGGTGGTGGTGGCGACGTAGGCGCAGAGGATGCCGCCGGGGACGAGCGCCTTGGAGACGGTCTCGATGCATTCCCAGGGGGCGAGCATGTCGAGGACGACGCGGTCGACGTCCGTGTCCGACAGGTTGTCCTGGAGGTCTCCGACGGTCAGCTGCCAGGCGGGGTGGGGTTCGCCGAAGTAGCGTTCCACGTTCTGCCGGGCGATCTCGGCGAAGTCCTCGCGGCGCTCGTAGGAGTGGAGCATGCCCTGGTCGCCGATGACCCGCAGCAGGAACGCGCTGAGGGAGCCGGAGCCCACACCGGCCTCGACGACGCGTGCGCCGGGGAAGATGTCGGCGAAGGCCAGGATCTGGCCGGCGTCCTTGGGGTAGACCACGGCGGCGCCGCGGGGCATGGACAGGACATAGTCGGGGAGCAGGGGGCGCAGCGCGAGGTAGGCGACGTTTCCCGTGGTTCGGACCACGCTGCCCTCGGGAGCACCGATCAGCTCGTCGTGCGGGAACGACCCTTTGTGGGTGTGGAAATTCTTCCCGGCTTCGAGCGTGAAGGTGTAGTGGCGTCCCTTGGGATCGGTGAGCTGGACCTGGTCCCCGACCTTGAAGGGCCCGCGTCGGCGGGCGGCACCGGTCGGTTCGGACATGTTGTTCAGCCTAGCTGGTTTATCCGGTGCCTCTGTCCGCCGGGCGGCCCGGGGGCCGGTCCGGCGGATGGGCGCTAGTGGGGTTCGGGGCGGGCCATGGCGGCGACGAACGCGCGTTCCACGTCGGCGGTGGAGAGGACGCCGTAGATCTCGCCGGTCTCCTCGACGACGAGGTACTCGGTGGCGGGGCTGGCCCTGAGGCGGTCCAGGAGGGCTTCGCCGGCGAGGTCGGCGGGGACCTTCATGCCTTCGTTGAGGTCCTGGGCGAGGCCGCTGACGGCGACCCAGGGGCGGCGGTGCTGGGGGACGCCGACGATGGCGGTCTCGCGGACGACTCCGGTGGGGTCGCCGTGGCCGTCGACGACGACGAGGGCGCGGGCTCCGGCCTCGTTGGCCCGGCGCAGGGCTTCGGAGAGGGGGGTGGTGGCCTCGACGGGGACGGCGCGGCGGGTGAGGACGCGGGCCTGGAGTTCGGGGAGGTGTTCGCGGAGGCGTGCCATGCGGAGGCTGTTGCCGGCGCCGGTCCAGATGATCGCGGCGAGGACGGCGGCGAGGAGGGCGTCGGTGACGGTCTCGAAGCCGCCGATGTCGCGGTTGGCGTTGCCGAGGGCGCCGGTCTGGGTGAGCAGGGGGAGGCCGATGAGGACGGCGACGGCGAGGGCGCGGCCGACCCAGGCGGCGGCGACGGTGCCGCTCATGGGTTTGCCGGTGATCTTCCAGACGACGGCGCGGAGCATGCGGCCGCCGTCGAGCGGGAGGCCGGGCAGGAGGTTGAAGGCGGCGACGATGAGGTTGGAGATCATCAGTCCGGCGAGGAGGACGCCGGGGACGCTGCCGGGGTCGACGGCGAGGAGGCCGAGGTAGAAGAGCCCGGAGAGGACGAGGGAGAGGAGGGGGCCCACGAAGGCGAGGACGAACTCGCGGCCGGGGGTCTCGGATTCCTTCTCGATCTCGGAGACGCCGCCGAAGAACTGGAGCTGGATCCGCCGCACGGGGAGTTTGAAGCGCAGGGCGGCGACGGTGTGGGCGAGTTCGTGGACGAGGACGGAGCCGTAGAACGCGACCGCGAAGAAGAGGGCGATCGCGTAGCGGACGGCGCCGAGCTCGGGCAGGACGCGGCCGAGCTGCCCGCCGAAGATCCAGGTGATCAGTGCGGCCACCAGGAACCAGCTGGGGGCGACGTAGACGGGTACGCCGAAGGGACGGCCCATGAGAATGCCGCCGCCGGGGTCGGCGGGGCGTGCCGGTTTGCCGCCGGGTGCCTGGTCCCCCTTCCGGGGTTGCGGCCGCCGGCTTTCGCCGCTCTCGTCGTCCTCTTTCACGGGGTCCCTTCGTCGGCGGCGCGGGTCACGCGCGGCATCTCGGTCGGTCATGCGGTGCGTGGGCCTCTGTGGTCGATGGTATTCCGCTCGCTGTCGGTGGCGGGCCGTAGGGTCTGCGTCATGAGTAGCAGCCGACCGCCCGCTTCGCTGTCGCCTTCCCGTGCGAGCGACTTCATGCAGTGTCCTTTGCTCTACCGCTTCCGGGTCATCGACAAACTGCCGCAGAAGCCCAGTGAGGCGGCGACTCGGGGGACGTTGGTGCATGCCGTGCTGGAGCGGTTGTTCGACGCGCCGGCCGCGGAGCGTACGGCTCCGCGCGCGAGATCGCTGGTGCCGGGGCAGTGGGACCGGTTGCTGGAGTCGCGTCCCGAGCTCGGTGAGTTGTTCGCGGGGGACGCGGAGGGCGAGCGGCTGACGCGCTGGCTGGCGGAGGCCGAACAGCTGGTGGAGCGGTGGTTCTCGCTGGAGGACCCGACGCGGCTGGAGCCGGCGGAGCGTGAGCTGTTCGTGGAGACGGAGCTGGAGTCGGGGCTGCGGCTGCGCGGGGTGATCGACCGGGTGGACGTGGCGCCGACGGGCGAGGTGCGGATCGTCGACTACAAGACGGGCAAGGCCCCCCGGCCGGAGTACGCGGAGGGGGCGCTGTTCCAGATGAAGTTCTACGCGCTGGTGGTGTGGCGGCTGAAGCGGGTGGTGCCGCGGCGTCTCCAGCTGGTCTATCTGGGCAGTGGCGAGGTCGTGACGTACGACCCGGTGGAGGCGGACCTGGAGCGGGTGGAGCGCAAGCTGCTGGCGCTGTGGGAGGCGATCGAGCTGGCGACGGAGACGGGTGACTGGCGGCCGCGGCCGACGAAGCTGTGCGGGTGGTGCGACCACCAGGAGATCTGTCCGGAATTCGGCGGTACGCCTCCGGTGTATCCGCTGTCGGTGCCGTCGGCGGAGGTGCCCGCGCAGCAGGCGGGTGAGGACAGCCCGTCCGTCGTCTGAGGAGGTCCGAGGGGGATCGGACGACCGGCGGCGTCGGGGTGGGGCGGTCAGGGCAGAATGGGGCGGGTCTATCGAAGGAGATCCCGTGACTGTCCGCGTCCTACTGGTCGACGACCAGCCGCTGTTGCGCACCGGCTTCCGGATGATCCTGGAGGCGGAGGGCGACATCGCGGTCGTCGGTGAGGCCGGGGACGGTCTTCAGGCCATCGACCAGGTGCGCGCGCTCCAGCCGGACGTGGTGCTGATGGACATCCGGATGCCGCGGATGGACGGGGTGGAGGCGACCCGGCAGATCACCGGCCCCGGCCGGGACGGTCCGGCGAAGGTGCTGGTCCTGACGACGTTCGACCTCGACGAGTACGTGGTGGAGGCGTTGCGGGCGGGGGCGAGCGGGTTCCTGCTGAAGGACGCGCCGGCGAACGAGCTGGTGCAGGCGATCCGGGTGGTGGCGGCGGGTGAGGCGATGCTCGCGCCGAGCGTCACGCGCCGGCTCCTGGACAAGTACGCGGATCACCTGCCGTCGGGCGAGGACACGGTGCCGGACACGCTGCACACGCTGACGGACCGCGAGGTCGAGGTGTTGAAGCTGGTGGCGCGGGGGTTGTCGAACGCGGAGATCGCCGCGGACCTGTTCGTCAGCGAGACGACGGTCAAGACGCACGTGGGGCACGTACTGACGAAGCTGGGGCTGCGGGACCGGGTCCAGGCGGCGGTGTACGCGTACGAGAGCGGCCTGGTGCGCCCCGGCGCCCAGTGAGGGGCCCCGGGGCGCGCCGGGCCGGTGTCAGTCGTCCTTGCTGATCTCCCAGAAGCGGAAGACGGTCGAGGCGTCGAGCGTCCATTCCAGCCCGGAGATGTTGTCGTAGGCGACCGCGTACTGCTTGCCCTGCCACAGCGGCAGGATGGGCAGGTCGCGGGCCACGTCGTCCTGGAGTTGCCCGAAGTCGCCCTCGGTGGCGCCGCGGTTGGCCTGGGCGGAGGTCTCGGGGATGATCCGGTCGGTGATGTCGGGGTTCTCGTAGTGGTTCTGGAGGACGTTGTCCTTGCCGAAGAACGGCTGCGTGAAGTTGTCCGGATCGGGGTAGTCCGGGACCCAGCCCTTGACGTAGACGCCGTACTTGCCGGCGGCGATGCCCTTCTCGTACTGGTCGAACGGTACGGAGCGCACGGTCGCGTCGAACAGGCCGCTCGCGTCGAGCTGGTCGGCGATGGCCCGGAACTCCTGGTCGGTGGCGGGGCCGTAGCGGCTGGGCGTGGACCACAGGGTGAGTTTCACCTTGCCGGTGATGCCCTCGGCCCGGAGCGCCTGCTTCGCCTTGGCGGGCTGCGGGCTGTCCCCGTACAGGTCGAAGAAGGCGGTGTTGTGGCCGGTGATGCCGGCCGGGACGATCGAGTAGAGCGGGGTCGCCGTGGACCGGTAGACCTTGCTGACGAGGGCGTCGCGGTCCACGAGGTAGGCGATGGCCTCACGGACGCCGTGGCGTCCGACGACGGGGTCGTCCATGTTGAAGACGAGGTCCTGCACCTCGGCGCTGCTGCCCTCGACGACGTCGATGCCCTTGTTCGAGGCGGCGGTGGAGTCCTGGAGCGCGTCGATGTCGGGGGCGGTCAGGCCGCGGTACGCGACATCGATGTCACCCTTCTCCAGGGCGGTGGCGAGCTTCTTCTGGTTGCCGTGGAAGAGGCTCAGCGTGATGCCCGAGTTCTTGACCTGGGCGGTGCCGTGGTAGCGGGAGTTCACGCCGAAGACGGCCTTGGAGTCGTCGAGCGAGCTGAGGGTGTACGGCCCCGAGCCGACGGCCTTGCCGTCCTTGCGCAGGCTGCCGGCGGGGTAGGCGCGGTGGTCGACGATGGAGCCGGCGCCCGAGGCGATCTTGCTGGGGAAGGTGGCGTCGGGGACCTTGAGGTGGAAGATCACGGTCCGGGCGTCGGGGGTGGCGATGGAGCCGATCGTGGACAGCAGCGGCGCGGGCCCGGCGGGGTCGTCGATCCTGATGGCCCGCTCGAAGGAGAACTTGACGTCCTCGGAGGTGAGGGAGTCGCCGTTGCTGAAGGTGAGGCCGTCCCGCAGGGTGCAGCGGTAGGTCGTGCTGCCGTTCTCGAAGGAGCAGGCCCGCGCGGCTTCCGGCTGGGGGACGGCGCCGCCCCGGGGGAAGCTCATCAGTGACTGGAAGACGTTGTTGAACAGGAGCCAGGATCCGGGGTCGTAGCCCGCGGCGGGATCCGTGGCGAGGACGTCGTCCGACATGCCGACGACGATCGACTTGCCGGTGTCGGCCGCTCCCCCGTCCTGCTGAGTGCCGCAACCGCCGAGCAGGGCGATCGCGAGCCCCGCTCCGAGCGGAGCGCTGGTCCATTTACCGGTGCGTGCCTTCACAGAACGTGCCTCGTGCTTTCTGCCGGCCGCGCGGGGGTCCGCCCGCGCGGCCGGTGGGATCAGGATCCGGCGGTGCCACGCCCCAGTTCCCAGAGGTGCAGGTTGGCGCCCGAGTCGAGCGCCCACTCCACCCCGAAGATGTCGTCCCGGGCGGCGATGTACTGCTTGCCCTGCCACAGCGGCAGCATCGGTACGTCGGAGGAGACGATGTTCTGGAGCTCGGCGAAGGTGTTCGACGCGGCGCTGCGGTCGGCCTCACGGCGCGACTCGGGGATCAGCGTGTCGATCGCCCTCTTGTTGGCGTAGGGGCTGCTGAGAATGTTGTCCTTGTCCAGGAACGGTGCGATGTAGTTGTCCGGGTCGGGGAAGTCGGGGAACCAGCCGAGGCCGAAGATCGGGAACTTGCCCTCGTTCTTCTTGGGCAGGAAGGTCGCCCACGGTTCACCCTTGAGATCCACGTCGAACAGCCCGCTGGAGTTCAACTGATCCCGAAGTGTCTCGAATTCCTTCTTCGTCGCGGCACCGTAGTGGTCGGTGGTGTAGTTCAGCGTGATCTTCACCGGGGTCGGGATGTTGGCCTCGGAGAGGAACTTGGCGGCTTCCGTCTTGTTGCCGTCGCCGTACTCGTTGAAGAACGAGTTGGTGTGCCCGGTGATGCCGGACGGGATGACCGAGTACAGCGGGTCGGCCATCGGGCCGTAGACCTTCTTGATGAGGTCACCGCGGTTGACGACGGAGGCGATGGCCTGGCGTACGGCCTTGTCCTTGACGACCGGCGCGTTGGTGTTGAAGGCGAGGTAGCGGATCTCCTGACCCGGTATCTCGGTGAGGTTGACGTGCTCCTCGGGCTTGGCCTGCATGTTCTGGATCTGCTCGGGCGTCATCGAACGGTTCATCACGTCGATGTCGCCCTTCTCCAGCGCGGCGGCCATGTCCTCGGCGGTGGGGAAGTACCGGATCTCGACCTTGCTGTTCTGGAGCTTCAGGGCGCCCTTGTACTTGGGGTTCTTGGTGTAGACGGCCTTCATCATCTTGCCGTCCTTCACCTCCGCCTTGAAGGTGTACGGCCCGGAGCCCTCGATCGTGAAGCCGTCGAGGAGCTTCTTCGGCGCGTAGACCTTGGGGTCGATGATGCCGGCGATGGGCGTCGAGAGCTTGTACGGGAACGTGGCGTCCGCCGTCTTGAGGTGGAAGATGACCTCGTTGCCGCTGGTCTCGATCTTGTCGATGTTGGCCAGCAGGCCGACGGCCCCGTTGGGGTCGTTGATGTTGCTGACGCGCTCGATGGAGTACTTGACGTCCTCGGCGGTGATCGGGTCGCCGTTGGAGAACGTGAGGCCCGAGCGCAGGGTGCAGCGGTAGCTCTCGCTGCCGGTGTCGGTGAAGCCGCACTGGCTGGCCGCGTCCGGCAGGGGCTCGCCGCCGCCGCGCGGGATGTACAGCAGCGTCTGGATCGTCTGCTTGAGAAGGTTCCAGGTGTTGGTGTCGTAGGTGTACGCCGGGTCCACGGGGGCCGGGGCTTCCTTGGTCGCCACGAACGGGTCCGTGGTGCCCACGACAATGGCATCACCGCCGCCTGAGCCGCCGTCCGAGCCGCCACAACCGGCGAGCACGGGCGCAAGCAGGCCGACCACGGCCGACAGCACCAAAGTCTTGCGGTTCATCCTGGACGTACTCCTCATCCGGCACTGGGATACAGCGGTGCAAATGGGAGACTCCGCCGCCGCCACCCGTTCGGGGCAGTGCGATCGGGCCGGGATACAGGGCGATCGGTCCTGTCGTCGCGGCGACTTGATGGGCCGCCGGGACATGCTGTTGGTGCGGCGAAGTACTCGCGACGAGATTAGTCCGCGGCGCCGGGAGGGCCGGACCGGGGCCGAAGTGGTGCGTCATCACAAAGTGACCGGCCATAGCGGCGAGTTGATGTCCCGCCTCCGGCAGGTTTCGTACACGCCTTGACCAATCGGGACACAAGGGCCCATCGGAGCCGCCTCCCGACAGGCATGTGGCCGCCACGCCAGTCCCCAGCGCCTCACGGAGGCGTGATAAAGCTCACTGCGTGAACCGTGAGCCGATCACGCCGCCGCGGCGTCCGGGTCACGGAAAATACACGGTCCGATGCGATGAGTTTCCGATTGTATCCAATAACCACGCGGTGTGGGTCAGTCAGTCGCGGCGCGTCATCAGGCCCCGCAGGAAGACGAGGTCGATCTCTTCGAGCGAGGAGACGACCGCGCGGCCCTCGGAGGGCGCGATCGGGGCGACGGAGGGCACCGCGACGACCTTGCACCCGGCCGCCTCCGCGGAGGCCACGCCGGTGGCCGTGTCCTCGACGACGGCGCAGCGCGCCGGGTCGGCGCCCAGGCCGCGGGCGGCGATCAGGTAGGGGTCGGGGTGCGGTTTGGTACGGGGCACCTCGTCGCCGGCGACGGTGAGGGCGAAGTACTGCGGGCCGAGGGAGAGCAGCACGCGGTCGATGATGCGCCGGTGGGACGCGGAGACCAGGGCGGTGGGCACGTCGTGGGCGGCCAGTTCGGCCAGGAGTCTCGCGGCGCCGGGCATCATGGGCACGCCGAGGCCGATCCGGTCCTCGAACTTCGCGTTGAGCAGTACGGTCAGCTCGTCCAGGGTGACGGCGGCGCCGGTGGCCTCGATGAGGAAGGCAGCGCTGCGGGTCATGGGGCCGCCGACGACGACGTGGCGCCAGGACTCGTCGAGGGCGTGGCCGAGGTCCTTGAAGACCTCCACCTCGGCGTCCCACCAGAAGCCCTCGGTGTCGACCAGGGTGCCGTCCATGTCGAGAAGGACGGCCTGGAGGGCGGAGCCTTCGGCCGTTCGGGTCAACGATGCGGGGACCGTACTGGTCATCCGGCACACCTCCGTGGGGGACGGGAAGGCCGGTCGCCTGTTCCACGGGGAATCCCCCCGGGACAGGCGACCGGCCTGCGCTGGACCGACCAGTGTACGGGGCCGCCGATCTCCGCGCGCGCCGGATAGGGCGAGGCGGGCGCCGGGGCGGGTCAGCGGGCGTTGAAGTACTTCGCCTCGGGGTGGTGGATGATGATCGCGTCCGTGGACTGCTCGGGGTGGAGCTGGAACTCCTCCGAGAGCTGGACGCCGATGCGCTCGGGCCGGAGCAGCTCGGCGATCTTCGCCCGGTCCTCCAGGTCGGGGCAGGCCCCGTACCCGAGGGAGAAGCGGGCGCCCCGGTACTTGAGCGCGAACATGTCCTCGACCTCGGCGGGGTCCTCGCCGGCGAAGCCGAGTTCGGAGCGGACCCGGGCGTGCCAGTACTCGGCGAGGGCCTCGGCGAGCTGGACGGAGAGACCGTGCAGTTCGAGGTAGTCGCGGTAGGCGTTCTTCTCGAAGAGTTCGGCGGTGGTCTCGCCGATCTTCGAGCCGACGGTGACGACCTGGAGGCCGACGACGTCCGTCTCGCCGGACTCCTCGGGGCGGAAGAAGTCCGCCAGGCAGAGGCGGCGGCCGCGGCGCTGGCGGGGGAAGGTGAAGCGGGTGCGCTCCGAGCCGTCCTCGCCGAGCAGGATGAGGTCGTCGCCCTTGGACACGCAGGGGAAGTAGCCGTAGACGACGGCCGCTTCGAGCATGCCGCCGGTGTGCAGCTGGTCGAGCCAGCCGCGCAGGTGGGGCCGGCCCTCGGTCTCGACGAGCTCCTCGTACGTCGGGCCGCCCTTGCGGGCTTCCTTGAGGCCCCACTGCCCCTTGAAGAGGGCGCCTTCGTCGAGCCAGGAGGCGTACTCCTTGAGCTGGATGCCCTTGACGACGCGGGTGCCCCAGAACGGCGGGGTGGGCAGCGGGTTGTCGGTGGCGACGTCGGAGCGGGCGGCGCCCTCCTCGGGGCGTTCCTCCACGACGGCGTTGGTGGTGGCCTTGACGCGGCGCTGCTTGAGTTCGGGGAGGGTGGCGCCGGGGACGCCGCGCTTGACGGCGATGAGGGCGTCCATGAGGCGCAGGCCCTCGAACGCGTCGCGGGCGTAGCGGACCTCGCCCTCGTAGATCTCGTGGAGGTCCTGTTCGACGTAGGCGCGGGTGAGGGCGGCTCCGCCGAGGATGACCGGGTAGTCGGCGGCCATCCGGCGCTGGTTGAGCTCCTGGAGGTTCTCCTTCATGATCACGGTCGACTTCACCAGCAGCCCCGACATGCCGATGACGTCGGCGCGGTGCTCCTCGGCGGCTTCGAGGATCGCGGAGACGGGCTGCTTGATGCCGAGGTTGACCACGTTGTAGCCGTTGTTGGAGAGGATGATGTCCACGAGGTTCTTGCCGATGTCGTGGACGTCGCCGCGGACGGTGGCGAGCACGATCGTGCCCTTGCCCTCGGCGTCGCTCTTCTCCATGTGCGGTTCGAGGTAGGCGACCGCCGTCTTCATGACCTCGGCGGACTGGAGGACGAACGGCAGCTGCATCTGGCCGGAGCCGAAGAGCTCGCCGACGACCTTCATGCCGTTCAGCAGGGTGTCGTTGACGATCTCCAGGGCGGGGCGCGTGGTGAGGGCCTCGGCGAGGTCGGCCTCCAGGCCGTTCTTCTCGCCGTCGATGATGCGGCGCTCCAGGCGCTCGCCGAGCGGGAGGGCCATCAACTCCTCGGCGCGGCCGTCCTTCATCGACTTCATGTTGACGCCCTCGAACAGCGCCATGAGCTTCTGGAGCGGGTCGTAGCCCTCCTCGCGCCGGTCGTGGATCAGGTCGAGGGCGACCTTGACCTGCTCCTCCTCCAGGCGGGCGATCGGCAGGATCTTGGAGGCGTGCACGATCGCCGAGTCCAGGCCGGCCTTGACGCATTCGTCGAGGAAGACGGAGTTGAGGACGACGCGGGCGGCCGGGTTGAGGCCGAAGGAGATGTTGGACAGGCCGAGGGTGGTCTGTACGTCGGGGTGGCGGCGCTTGAGTTCGCGGATGGCGTCGATGGTGGCGATGCCGTCCTTGCGGGACTCCTCCTGGCCGGTGCAGATGGTGAAGGTCAGGGTGTCGATGAGGATGTCCGACTCGTGGACGCCCCAGTTCCCGGTGAGGTCGGCGATGAGCCGTTCGGCGATGGCGACCTTGTGCTCGGGGGTACGGGCCTGGCCGTCCTCGTCGATGGTGAGCGCGATGAGCGCGGCGCCGTGCTCGACGGCGAGTTCGGTGACCTTGTGGAAGCGGGACTCGGGGCCGTCGCCGTCCTCGTAGTTGACGGAGTTGATGACGGCGCGGCCGCCGAGCTTCTCCAGTCCGGCGCGCAGGACGGGCAGCTCGGTGGAGTCGAGGACGATGGGGAGGGTGGAGGCGGTGGCGAAGCGGCCGGCGAGTTCGGCCATGTCGGCGGCGCCGTCGCGGCCCACGTAGTCGACGCAGAGGTCCAGCAGGTGGGCGCCTTCGCGGATCTGGTCGCGGGCCATCTCGACGCAGTCGTCCCAGCGGCCTTCGAGCATGGCCTCGCGGAACTTCTTCGAGCCGTTGGCGTTGGTGCGCTCGCCGATGGCGAGGAACGCGGCGTCCTGGCGGAAGGGCACGGTCTGGTAGAGGGACGCGGCGCCGGGCTCGGGGCGCGGGTCGCGGACGGTGGGCACCGCGTCGCGGACGCGCTCCACGACCTGGCGCAGGTGCTCGGGGGTCGTACCGCAGCAGCCGCCGACCAGGGACAGGCCGTACTCGCGGACGAACGTCTCCTGCGCGTCGGCGAGCTCGCCCGGGGACAGCGGGTAGTGCGCGCCGTCCTTGCCGAGGACGGGGAGGCCGGCGTTGGGCATGCAGGACAGGGGGATACGGGAGTGCCGGGCGAGGTAGCGCAGGTGCTCGCTCATCTCGGCGGGCCCGGTGGCGCAGTTGAGGCCGATCATGTCGATGCCGAGGGGTTCGAGGGCGGTGAGGGCCGCGCCGATCTCGGAGCCGAGGAGCATCGTGCCGGTCGTCTCGACGGTCACGGAGCAGATGATGGGCAGGTTCGCGCCGGTGGCGGCGAGGGCGCGGCGGGCGCCGAGGACGGCGGCCTTGGTCTGGAGCAGGTCCTGGGTGGTCTCCACCAGGAGGGCGTCGGCGCCGCCGGCGATCATGCCTTCGGCGTTCTGCTGGTAGGCGTCGCGCAGGGTGAGGTACGGGGCGTGGCCGAGGGTCGGCAGTTTCGTGCCGGGGCCCATCGAGCCGAGGACCCAGCGCTGCTGTCCGGTGCTGGTGGTGAACTCGTCGGCGACCTCGCGGGCGATCCTGGCGCCGGCCTCGGCGAGCTCGAAGACCCGGTCGGCGATGTCGTACTCGGCGAGGGCGGCGTAGTTGGTGCCGAAGGTGTTGGTCTCGACGCAGTCGACGCCGACGGCGAAATACTCTTCGTGGACGTGGCGGACGATGTCCGGGCGGGTCACGTTGAGGATCTCGTTGCAGCCTTCGAGCTGCTCGAAGTCCTCCATGGTGGGGTCCTGCGCCTGGAGCATCGTGCCCATCGCGCCGTCGGCGACGACCACGCGGGTGGCCAGTGCCTCGCGGAGGGCTTCGATCCGGCTCTTGCTGTCGGTGGAGGGTGCTGGCGACGAGGCCATGAAGGTACTCCCGGGTTGCGACGGCTGTCGGCTTTGCGGCGTCTGAGGACGGCGCACCGGGCCAGCGTAGCCGGGCGGGCCCGGGAACGGGGCGCCATTCCGGCCGCCGGACGGGCGGTGGGCCTGTGTCGGCGTGTCGTGTCCGCGATGACAAAAGGTCGGCATCGGCCGATAGTGTTCAGCATTGTCGAACTGTGTGGGGTACGAAGCACACGTACGGGAGGTCCGGCCGATGGCGAAGAACATCCAGTCGCTGGAACGGGCGGCGGCCATGCTGCGCCTGCTGGCGGGCGGCGAGCGGCGGCTCGGCCTCTCGGACATCGCCGCCTCGCTGGGACTGGCCAAGGGGACGGCGCACGGCATCCTGCGGACCCTCCAGGCGGAGGGCTTCGTGGAGCAGGAGCCGGCCTCGGGCCGCTACCAGCTGGGGGCGGAGCTGCTCCGTCTGGGGAACAGCTATCTGGACGTGCACGAGCTGCGGTCGCGGGCGCTGGTCTGGACGGACGACCTGGCGCGGTCGAGCGGGGAGAGCGTGCACCTGGGGGTGGTGCACCAGCAGGGGGTGCTGATCGTCCACCACGTGTTCCGGCCCGACGACAGCAGGCAGGTCCTGGAGGTGGGGGCCATGCAGCCGCTGCACTCGACGGCGCTGGGGAAGGTGCTGTCGGCGTACGACCCGGTGGCGCACAGCGAGGCCCTGGAGGGCGAGCGTACGGCGCTCACGCCGCGGACCGTCACCGGAGCGGCGGAGTTCGAGGAGATCCTCGACCTGACCCGGGCGCGGGGGTGGGCGGTGGACGTCGAGGAGACGTGGGAGGGGGTCGCGGCGGTGGCCGCGCCCATCCATGACCGCAGGAAGATGCCGGTCGGAGCCATAGCGATCACCGGTGCGGTCGAACGCATCTGCAAGGACGGGGAGGTACGTCCCGAGCTGGTGGCGGCGGTGCGCGAGTGCGCCCGTTCGGTCTCCCGGGACATCGGCGCCGGGCGCTTTTGAGCGGTATGGCGGATCATGAGTAGTACGAGGTTTCGGTTCCCGGACCCTTGACTGCATGTTGGACACAGGAGAAAACTGCCGTTCAGCGGTCGGCATTGTCGAACACTTACCGGTAATGCGAGTTAGTGTGGGACAGCGCCAGTGGCCGGCAACGCTCTCGTGTGAGGGCGCGGGCCCCTGGCGTGTGCCGGAGGCCCGCCTCCCCCTGGACAAAGGAGTCTCGGGTGTCCAACTTTGACATCTTCATAGGCGAGACCACAGGTACCGCCATCCTGATCCTGCTCGGCGGCGGCGTTGTCGCCGCCGTGGTGCTCAAGCGCTCGAAGGCCCGCGACGCGGGCTGGCTGGCCATCAGCTTCGGCTGGGGCTTCGCCGTACTGACCGGCGCTTACCTGTCGGCGGGGATCTCCGGCGCACAGCTCAATCCGGCGGTCACCCTCGGCCTGGCGATCGAGGGCGGTACCAAGTGGAGCGACGTACCGCTCTACATCGGCTCCCAGATGCTGGGGGCCATCATCGGCGCGTTCCTGGTCTGGGTCACCTACATGGGTCAGTTCGCGGCCCACCTCACCGACCCGGAGATCCTCGCGGCCCAGCCCGGTACGGAGGGGCTGGTCGACCAGAAGGCGGCCCCCCAGGCCGGTCCGGTCCTCGGGATCTTCTCCACGGGACCGGAGATCCGGAACGTCCTCCAGAACGTGCTGACCGAGATCATCGCCACGTTCGTCCTGGTCATCGCGATCCTCACCCAGGGGCTCAACAACTCGGGCAACGGCCTCGGCACGATCGGCGTGCTGATCACCGCGCTGGTCGTGGTGGGTATCGGCCTGTCTCTGGGCGGCCCCACGGGGTACGCGATCAATCCGGCCCGTGACCTGGGGCCCCGTATCGTGCACGCGCTCCTGCCGCTGCCCAACAAGGGCGGCTCCGACTGGAGCTACGCCTGGATACCGGTGGTGGCACCGCTGATCGGCGGCGCCGCGGCCGGCGGTTTCTACAACTGGGTCCTCGCCTGAGCCTGAGTCTCCTTATCCCTTCGCACAGAGCAGGAGCGAAACCGTGAGCGACGCAACCACCGGGACTTCCTCCCACGGCACCGGCCCTTTCATCGCGGCCATCGACCAGGGCACCACCTCCAGCCGCTGCATCGTCTTCGACGTCGACGGGCGCATCGTCGCCGTCGACCAGAAGGAACACGAACAGATCTTCCCCAAGCCCGGCTGGGTGGAGCACAACGCCACCGAGATCTGGACCAACGTCCAGGAAGTCGTGGCGAACGCCATCCAGAAGGCGGGCATCACCAAGAAGGACGTCCTCGCGATCGGCATCACCAACCAGCGCGAGACCACCATGCTCTGGGACAAGAACACCGGTGAGCCCGTCCACAACGCGATCGTCTGGCAGGACACCCGTACGGGCGCGCTCGTCCGCGAGCTGGGCCGCAACGTCGGCCAGGACCGCTTCCGCCGCGAGACGGGCCTGCCGCTGGCGACCTACTTCGCGGGGCCCAAGGCCCGCTGGTTGCTCGACAACGTCGAGGGCCTGCGCGAGCGCGCCGAGCGCGGCGACATCCTCTTCGGCACGATGGACTCCTGGGTCATCTGGAACCTGACCGGCGGGGTCAACGGCGGCGTGCACGTCACCGACGTCACCAACGCCTCCCGCACGATGCTGATGAGCCTCACCACCCTCCAGTGGGACCCGAAGCTCTGTTCCTCCATCGGCGTGCCCATCGGGATGCTGCCGGAGATCCGCTCCTCCGCCGAGGTGTACGGGAAGGCCAAGGGCGGCGCCCTCGACGGCATCCCGGTCGCCTCGGCGCTCGGCGACCAGCAGGCGGCCCTGTTCGGCCAGACCTGCTTCGAGGAGGGCGAGGCGAAGTCCACGTACGGCACGGGCACGTTCATGCTGATGAACACCGCCCACAAGCCGATCAACTCCTACTCCGGGCTGCTGACCACCGTCGGCTACCGCATCGGCGACCAGCCGGCCGTGTACGCCCTGGAGGGCGCGATCGCCGTCACCGGTTCGCTGGTGCAGTGGATGCGCGACCAGATGGGCCTGATCAAGTCGGCGCCCGAGATCGAGACCCTGGCCTCCTCCGTGGACGACAACGGCGGGGTGTACTTCGTCCCGGCGTTCTCGGGGCTCTTCGCCCCGCACTGGCGCTCCGACGCCCGCGGTGTCATCGCCGGCCTCACCGGCTACGTCACCAAGGCCCACATCGCCCGCGCGGTGCTGGAGGCGACCGCCTGGCAGACCCGCGAGATCAGCGACGCCATGACCAAGGACTCGGGCGTCGAGCTGACGACGCTCAAGGTCGACGGCGGCATGACCGCCAACAACCTGCTGATGCAGACGTTGTCCGACGTCCTGGACGCACCCGTGGTGCGCCCCATGGTCGCCGAGACGACCGCGCTCGGCGCCGCCTACGCCGCCGGGCTCGCCGTCGGCTTCTGGCCGGACACCGACGCCCTCAAGGCCAACTGGCGCAGGGCCGCCGAGTGGACGCCCCAGATGGACGCGGACACCCGCGAGCGTGAGTACAAGAGCTGGCTCAAGGCGGTCGACCGGACCATGGGCTGGCTCGACGAAGAAGACAGCTGAGGCCGGCCGGCCACGACGCACACCGGCCGCCGGTACCGGACGAGCTGACGAGGAGTCAACGATGAGCACCACCCTGCAGAGCGCCCCCGCACTGGGGACGCACCCGGCCGGCGGTTCCCTGCCGAGCCGCGCCCAGACCCGGGAACAGCTTTCCACGGCGACGTACGACCTCCTGGTGATCGGCGGCGGCATCCTGGGCATCTCCACCGCCTGGCATGCCTCCCAGTCGGGGCTGCGGGTGGCGCTGGTCGACGGCGGCGACTTCGCCGGCGCCACCTCGTCCGCCTCCTCCAAGCTGCTCCACGGCGGACTGCGCTACCTCCAGACCGGCGCGGTGAAGCTGGTCGCGGAGAACCACTTCGAGCGGCGTGCGGTGTCGCGGCAGGTGGCACCGCACCTGGCCAACCCGCTCACCTTCTACCTGCCCGTCTACAAGGGCGGGCCGCACGGCGCCACCAAGCTGGGCGCGGGCGTCTTCGCGTACTCCGCGCTCTCCGCGTTCGGCGACGGCGTGGGCCACGTGATCAGCCCGGCCAAGGCGCGGCGCGCCGTCCCCGAGTTGCGTACGGACAACCTCAAGGCCGTGGCCGTGTACGGCGACGACCAGATGAACGACGCCCGGATGGCGCTGATGACGGTCCGCGCGGCCGTCGACTCGGGCGCCACCGTGCTCAACCACGCCGAGGTCACCGGGCTGCGCTTCACCGGCGGCCGGGTCACCGGCGCGGAGCTCAAGGACGCCCTGGACGGCAGTGAGTTCAAGGTCGACGCCCGGCTGGTACTGAACGCCACCGGACCGTGGGTGGACCGGCTGCGGACCATGGAGGACGCGGCCTCGGAGCCGTCCATCCGCCTCTCCAAGGGCGCGCACCTGGTCCTGCGGCGCACCGCGCCGTGGAACGCGGCGCTCGCCACGCCCATCGACAAGTACCGCATCACCTTCGCCCTCCCCTGGGAGGACATGCTGGTGCTCGGGACGACGGACGAGGAGTACGTGGGCGACCCCGCGGACGTCGCCGTCAACGAGAAGGACATCCACCAGATCCTGGACGAGGCGTCGCTGTCCGTACGGGACCAGCAGCTCTCGCGGGACCTGATCACGTACTCGTACGCCGGTCTGCGGGTCCTGCCCGGCGGTCCCGGCGACACCTCCACGGCCAAGCGCGAGACGGTCGTGACCGAGGGCAGCGGCGGCATGCTGTCGGTGGCGGGCGGCAAGTGGACGACCTTCCGGCACATCGGCCGCATGGTCGTCAACAAGCTGGCGCAGCTGCCGGGGCACCCGCTGTCCGAGAACATGGAGCCGATCTCGGACCTGCCGAAGAAGCCCCCGCTGCCCGGGCTCGCCAACCCGCACGCGGTGGCGCACCGGCTGATGATCGACGGGGGCGGTACGGGACCGTCGATGGCGCCCGACACGGCCCACCACCTGGCGACGCACTACGGCACGCTGGCGTTCGACATCGCCCGTCTCGCCAACGAGCACGCGGAGTTGGGCGAGCGGATCCACCCGGACGCGCCCGAGATCTGGGCGCAGGTCGTCTACGCCCGGGACCGCGAGTGGGCCGAGACGGCGGACGACGTGCTGCGCCGGCGGACGACCCTGACGATCCGAGGACTGGCCACGGACGAGATCCGGGCGCGGATCGAGGCGATCCTCGCCAAGCGGGGCTGATCCGGCGGGCCGGTCCCGGCGGGCCGGCCCGTACGGCGGTGCCGTGTTCGCGCGGTGTCCGGGCCTGTCACCGGCTCGGATCGAGGGGCGCTCCTTCCCGGGAGCGCCCCTCTCCGGTGTTTCCCGGCGCATAATGGAGGTCGATACATCGGATGTATGGAGGTCGCCCATGGCTGTCACCGACGAGGCCATCGAGAAGATCAAGGGGATGATCGTCTCGGGCGCGCTGCGCCCCGGCGATCGCCTCCCCAAGGAGAGCGAACTCGCCGCCGAGCTGGGTCTGTCCCGCAACTCCCTGCGGGAGGCGGTCCGCGCGCTGTCGCTCATCCGCATTCTCGACGTACGGCAGGGCGACGGCACGTACGTCACGAGCCTGGACCCGCAGTTGCTGCTGGAGGCGCTGAGCTTCGTGGTGGACTTCCACCGCGACGACACGGTGCTGGAGTTCCTCGCGGTACGGCGGATCCTGGAGCCGGCCGCCACGGCGATGGCGTGCGCGCGGATCACCGACGACGAACTGGCGGCGATGGACGCCCGGTTGGACGCGCTGGGCGACGACCCCTCGGTGGAGGAGCTGGTCGCGTCCGACCTGGAGTTCCACCGGGGCATCGTGCAGTTCTCGGGCAACTCCGTGCTGTGCTCGCTGCTGGACGGGCTCTCGGGGCCGACCACACGCGCGCGGGTCTGGCGCGGGCTGACGCAGGAGGACGCGGTGAGCCGCACCCTGCACGAGCACCGGGCGATCCTGGCGGCGCTGCGGGACCGCGACGCGGAGGCGGCGCGCTCGTGGGCGACGGTGCACGTGGCGAGTGTGGAGATGTGGTTGCGGTCGACGCTGTGAGGCGTTCCCCCGGCGTCTCCGGGCGCCGGGGGAACGCGACCGGGCGCCGGGGAGGCCGTGTGGCCTCCCCGGCGCCCGTCGGGCGGTGTCGCCGGTCGGTCAGTCCTGCTTTTCGCCGCTCGCGAAGCGGGAGATGACCAGCGCGACGATGATGATCGCGCCGTTGAGAAACTGGTTCCAGAGGGCCGGTACGCCCCCGAGGGTCATCACGTTCACGACGAGCTGGAGCGTGAGCACCCCGGTGAGCGCGCCGAAGAGCGTGCCGCGCCCGCCCTTGAGGCTGATGCCCCCGATGACGGCGGCCGCGAAGACCTGGAAGATCCAGCCGTTGCCCTGGGTGGCGGCGACCGAACCGTAGTGGCCGGTGTAGAGGATTCCGGCGAAGGCGGCCAGCAGGCCGCCGATCGCCAGCACGATCCACGTGATCCGGTCGACCCGGATGCCGGCCGCGCGGGCCGCTTCCGGGTTGCCGCCGATGGCGTACAGCGAACGGCCGTGCTTCAGCCAGGCCAGCGCCGCCCCGCCGATCGCGAAGAGCGCCAGGCAGATCCAGACGGCGGCCGGGGCGCCCAGCCAGTCGGTCTTGCCGAGGTACCGGAAGGACTCCGGGACGTCGGTGATCGACTTGCCCTCGGTGATGCCGATGTGGAGGCCGCGCAGCATGGTGAGCATGCCGAGGGTGGCGATGAAGCCGTTGACCCGCAGCTTGAGCATCAGGAAGCCGTTGATCGCCCCGATGATCACGCCCACCAGCAGGCAGATGGGGATGGCGCTCCAGGAGGGCAGCACGCCCAGGCCGTTGAACCGGCCGCCCTCGGTCGGCAGGATCAGCCACATGGCCACGACCGGCGCGATGCCGATCGTCGACTCCAGTGACAGGTCCATCCGGCCGCAGATCAGGATCAGCGCCTGGCCGAGCACGAGCAGGCTCAGCTCGGAGGACTGCTGGACGACGCTGATCAGGTTGTTGGAGGTGAGGAAGACCGGCGAGACGATGAAGCCGATCACCATCAGCACCAGGATCACCGGCACGAGCGAGAAGTCGCTCCACCGGATGAGCTTGAGCCGGCTCGCCGGCCCCGCGCCCTTGGCCGTGTCCACCGTCGGCGGACTGATCGTGTCGGTCATTCCCTCTCCCCCACACCTTCCATGGCGGCGACCAGTTCCTGGTCCGTCCACCCGCTCCCGAACGTGGCCACGACGCGCCCGTGGAAGAGCGCGAGGACCCGGTCGCACACCCGCAGATCATCCAGTTCGTCGGAGATGATCACGGCCGCGCTGCCCTGGTCCGCCACCGTGCGCACCACACCGAGCAGCGAGTCCTTCGATTTGATGTCGACCCCGGCGGTCGGCCGCAGGGCGACCAGCGCGCTGGGCTTGCGGGCCAGCGCGCGGGCCACGACGACCTTCTGCTGGTTCCCGCCGGACAGGCCCGAGACCGGCTGCTCGGGGCCCTGCGTCTTGATGTCCAGCGACGCGATCATCGTCCGGGCGAACTCCCGGGTACGCGAGGGCAGTACGGTCCCCCACGGGCCGAGCTGGTCGGTGACCGTGAGGGTCGCGTTCTCCGCGACGCTGCGTTCCAGGACCAGCCCCTGGAGGTGCCGGTCCTCGGGGATGTAGCCGATGCCGGCGTCCAGGGCGTGCGGGACGCTGCCCGGCTTGACCTTGGTGCCGTGCATCGAGACGCTGCCGCCGGACGGCTTGCGCATCCCGGCCAGGATCTCGCCGAGTGCGGTGGCGCCGCTGGCGGCGGCGCCCGCCACGCCGAGCACCTCACCCGGCCGTACGGCCAGGTCCAGCGGCTCGAACTCCCCTTCCAGGGTGAGTCCTTCGGTCCGCAGGACGGGCTCGGCCGTGGTGTCCCGCTCCTTCGTGCCCGCCGCGTGCCAGGCCGCCTTGCCGCTGGACTCCCCCGTCATCGCCGTGACGAGGTCCGCCTTGGACAGGTCGGCGACCTGGGCGGTCAGCACATGGCGTGCGTCCCGGTAGACGGTGACGGCGGTGCACAGCTCGTACACCTCCTGGAGGTGGTGGGAGATGAAGAGGAACGCCACCCCCTGGTCCTGGAGTTCGCGGAGCTTGCCGAAGAGCCGCTGGATGCCCCGGGCGTCGAGCTGGGCGGTCGGCTCGTCGAGGATGATCAGCCGGGCGCCGAAGGACAGCGCCCGGGCGATCTCGACGAACTGCCGCTGCTCGACCGGGAGATCCTTCGCCCGGACGTTGGGGTCGACGTCGACCCCGTACCCGGAGAGCAGCTCCCTGGCGCGCTCGCGCAGGCCGCGCCAGCTGATGAAGCGGCCGCCGGCGCCGGAGCCGCCCAGGCCGTAGTTGTTGAGGAACAGGTTCTCGGCGACGGTCAGGTCGGGCACGACCATCGACTTCTGGTAGACGCAGGCGACCTTGGACTGCCAGGCCGTGGTGTCCCCGAAGGCGGGCGCGGGCTCGCCGCCGAAGCTGACCTGTCCTGCGTCGGGCCGGTGCAGCCCGGTGAGCACGCTCACCAGGGTGGACTTGCCCGCGCCGTTGCGCCCGACGAGCGCGTGGGACTCGCCGGGGCGGACCGTGAGCCGGACACCGTCGAGCGCCACGGTGGGACCGAAGCGCTTGACGATGCCTTCCGCGTGGACCGCGGCGGGTGCGGCCGCGTCCGGAGGTGCCTGGTCCATGGCTAGTTCTTCTTCTCCAGCTGGTTGGCCCAGAGCTTCGGGTCGTCCACGTTCGCCTTGGTCACCAGGGGCGCGGGGAGCTGGTCCTCGAAACCGTTGGGGATCTTGATGATCGTGGAACCGTGGTCGGTCGGGCCGGCCTTCGGGGTCGTACCGGCCAGTGCCTCCTTCGCCCAGTACAGCGCGTACTTGGCGTAGAGGTCGGCGGGCTGCGAGATGGTGGCGTCGATCTTGCCCGCGCGGATGGCGTCCAGTTCCTCGGGGATGCCGTCGTTGGAGATGATCGTGATGTGCCCGGGGGTGCCGGGGGCCTTGAGGAGCTTCTTCTGCTCCAGCAGGGCCAGGGTCGGCTGGAGGAAGACGCCGCCGGCCTGCATGTAGATGCCGTTGAGGTCGGGGTGGGCGGCCAGGGTGGACTGGAGCTTGGCCGAGGCCACGTCACCCTTCCACTCGGTGGCCAGCTCGAAGACCTGGATGTTCGGGAACTTCTCCGTCATGCAGCTCTTGAACGCCTCGGAGCGGTCCCGGCCGTTGATGGAGGACAGGTCGCCCTGGAACTCGGCGACCTTGCCCTTGCCCTTGAGCTGCTCGCCCAGGTACTCGCAGGCCTTCTGGCCGTACGCGCGGTTGTCGGCCCGGACGACCATGTAGACGTCGCCCTTGTCGGGGCGGGTGTCCACGCTGACGACGGGGATCTTCTTGTCGCTCAGCGTCTGGAGCGTCTCGGCTATCGCGCCGGTGTCCTGCGGGGCCATGACCACCGCCTTGGCGCCCTGGTCCGTGAAGGCCTGGACGTTGGCGACGAGCTTGCCGATGTCGTTCTGCGAGTTGGTCGGCGGCAGGGCATCGATGCCGTCCGCCTTGACGCCCTTGTCGATGTACTGCTGGTAGGAGTTCCAGAAGTCGCTGTCGGCGCGCGGCAGGTCGATGCCGACCTTCCCGCCCCCGGCGGCGCTGTCGGAGTCCGACTCGCGGTTGCAGCCGGCCAGGGCTGTCACGGCGAGCACCACGGCACAGGCGGAGGCGCCCGTCGTACGAAGTCTGCGGAATGGGGAGCGGTCCGCGGTGTTTCGCTTCATGGAGGTCCCGTCCTTATGAAGGTGGATGTCGGCTCAGTTGGCGGGACGAAGGCGCAGGCCTTGCATCCCGCCGTCGACCGCGAGCGCCGTCCCCGTGACGGCCGCCGCGGCGGGGCTGGCGAGATAGGCGACCGCCGCGGCGACCTCGTCCGCGCCGACCAGTCGTCCTGACGGCTGGCGGGCGGCGAGGGCGGCGCGCTCGGCCTCGGGGTCGGGGGCCTGGTCGAGCAGGCGTCCGACCCAGGGGGTGTCGGCGGTTCCGGGGTTGACGCAGTTGACGCGGATGCCCTCCCGGACATGGTCCGCGGCCATCGCCAGGGTGAGCGAGAGGACCGCTCCCTTGCTGGCGCTGTAGAGGGCGCGCTGCGGCAGGCCCGCGGTCGCGGCGATGGAGCAGGTCTGGGTGATGGAGACGCTGCCCGGCCGGTCGGCCGCGGCGCGGCGCAGGTGGGGTACGGCGTGGCGCGCGGTGCGGACCATGCCGAGGACGTTGATGTCGAGGACCCGGTGCCACTCGTCGTCGGGGTTGTCGGTGACGGTCCCGACGGCGCCGATCCCGGCGTTGGAGACGACCGTGTGCAGCGCGCCGAACTCGGCGGCGGCCGCGTCGACGGCGGCCTTGACCGCCGCGTCGTCGGTGACGTCCGCCTTGAGCGCGAGCGTCCCCTCGGGGGCTCCCCCGGTGTCCCGGTCCAGTACGGCGACCTGGGCGCCGCGTGCGAGCAGCAGCGTGGCGATGGCCGCGCCGATGCCGGAGGCGCCGCCGGTGACGAGGGCGTTCAGCCCCTCGAAGTCCCGTGCTGAACTCATGAGCTGATCTCCTCGGTGGTGCGGCGGGCCTGCCAGACGGGCCCGTCGGGGTAGCTGTGTTCGGCGATCGACGCGGGGAGCATCCGGGCGGAGAAGCCGGGCGCCGTGGGAGCGGAGTATCTCCCGGAGACGATGACCACGGGGTCGGCGAAGTGTTCGTGGAGGTGGTCCACGTACTCGATGACGCGGTCGTCCCAGCTGCCGGAGACGGCGACGAAGTCGAACATGGAGAGGTGCTGGACCAGTTCGCACAGTCCGACCCCGCCGGCGTGCGGGCAGACGGGGACGCCGAACTTGGCGGCCAGGAGCAGGATCGCCACGTTCTCGTTGACGCCGGCCACCCGGGCCGCGTCGATCTGGACGAAGTCGACGGCCCCGGCCTGGAGCAGCTGCTTGAACACGACGCGGTTGGCGACGTGTTCGCCGGTGGCGACCTTCACCGGCTGGCCGGCGCGGATGGCGGCGTGGCCGAGGATGTCGTCGGGGCTGGTGGGCTCCTCGATCCAGTGGGGCTCGTACGGGGCGAGCGCGGCCATCCACCGGACGGCCTCGGCGACGTCCCAGCGCTGGTTCGCGTCGACGGCGATCCGGATGTCGGGGCCGACGGCCTCGCGGGCGAGCTTCATGCGCCGGACGTCGTCGTCCAGGTCGCCGCCCACCTTGAGCTTGATCTGCTCGAAGCCGTCGGCGACGGCCTGTTGGGCGAGGCCGACGAGCTTGGAGTCGGCGTAGCCGAGCCAGCCCGGTGAAGTGGTGTACGCGGGGTAGCCCCGCTCGCGCAGCCGCGCGGCCCGCTCGTCGCGGCCCGGCCGCGCGGCCCGGAGGATGGCGAGCGCTTCGTCCGGAGTGAGGGCGTCCGACAGGTAGCGGAAGTCGACGAGCGAGACCAGCTCCTCGGGGGTCATCCCGGCGAGGAACTCCCAGACCGGCTTGCCCGCGTATCCGGCGGCCAGGTCCCAGGCGGCATTGACGACGGCGCCCGCCGCCATGTGCATCACGCCCTTCTCCGGGCCGAGCCAGCGCAGCTGCGAGTCGTGGGTCAGCTCGAAGTAGAGTGCGGCGAGATCGGCCGCGGTGCGCGGGGCCGGGCGCCCCACGACGTACGGCCGCAGGGCCTCGATGGCGGCGGCGGTGACCTCGTTGCCCCGCCCGATCGTGAAGCAGAAGCCATGCCCCTCGGCGCCGTCCGTGGTACGCAGGACGACGTAGGCCGCCGAGTAGTCGGGGTCCGGGTTCATGGCGTCGGAGCCGTCGAGCTGTTCCGAGGTGGGAAAACGGATGTCGTGAACCTCGAACCCTGTGACGGTCTGACTCATGCACGCCCCCTTGGAAGAACATCGGACCTCTTGTGGTCATCCGATGTATAGCGCCGCTGACGCCTAAACGTCCAGGGCCAGGAGAAAAATTACGGTCACAGCTCGGATGAATCGTCCGCGGTCCGGCTACCGGTTGGCCATGCTCTCCGACCTATGCCCCACCGCGCCGAAGTTCACCCGGGCGTGCGCGGGGCTGCGGGCGGGGAGCGGTGAAGCCGTAAGGTTGGGGCGTGGACAAGGGAACTTCGGAAGGAGGCACTGGGTGATCGAGCTCGAGGCGGTTCCTGAGCTGATCGACCCGGTCATGGTGGCCGCGTTCGAGGGCTGGAACGACGCCGGCGACGCCGCCTCCACCGCGGTCGCGCATCTGGACCGGGAGTGGAAGGGCGAGGTGTTCGCGGCGCTCGACGCCGAGGACTACTACGACTTCCAGGTCAACCGGCCGACGGTGTGGCTGGACGGCGGAGTACGGAAGATCACCTGGCCGACCACCCGGCTCTCCGTGGTCCGGGTCGGCGGTGAGACGCCCCGGGACCTGGTACTGGTCCGCGGCATCGAACCGTCCATGCGCTGGCGCTCCTTCTGCAACGAGATCCTGGGCTTCGCCCATGAGCTGGGTGTGGAGATGGTGGTCATCCTGGGCGCGCTGCTGGGCGACACCCCGCACACCCGGCCGGTGCCGGTCAGCGGGATCACCTCGGACGCGGACCTGGCCAGGACGATGGACCTGGAGGAGACCCGCTACGAGGGGCCGACCGGCATCGTCGGCATCCTCCAGGAGGCGTGCACCCACGCGGGGGTGCCGGCGGTGAGCCTGTGGGCCGCCGTACCGCACTACGTGTCGCAGCCGCCCAACCCGAAGGCGACGCTGGCGCTCCTCAACCGCCTGGAGGACCTGATCGGCCTGCGGATCCCGCTGGGTGAACTGGCCGAGGACGCGCGGGCGTGGCAGTTGGGCGTCGACCAACTGGCCGCCGAGGACAGCGAGGTGGCGGAGTACGTCCAGACGCTGGAGGAGGCGCGGGACACCGCGGAGCTGCCCGAGGCGTCCGGCGAGGCCATCGCGCGGGAGTTCGAGCGGTATCTGAGGCGGCGTGACGGCGGGCCGGGCCAGGCGCCGGGCGGGCATGCCACGGAGGGCGGTGAGGGGCCCTCGTACCGGCGTGATCCCTCGGCGGGGCCGGGGCGGAGCCGTCCGCAGCGACCGCCGCGGCCGGGTCCTGAGGCCGGGCCGGGTGCCGACCCCGACGACGGCAAGGACGACGGCGACGACGACACGCCGTAGGGCGTCTCCCCGGGAGCGTGCCGTACGCGCCGGACGGACCGAGTTCGGGTCCGTCCGGCGCGGTGCGTTCCGGAGCGGTGCGTCCGGCGCGGTGTGTCGTGGAGCGGTGCGTCCTAGGGACGTACGCGCGGGACCGACACCACGTCGTAGTCAGTCTCCGGGGTCGGCGTCACGTCGAAGCGGGCGTTGGGCAGGTAGATCCGGTCGCCGTGGACGGCGGCCGTCGTGGGGACGCGGAAGGCCGGGTCGGTGATCCGGGTGAGCGCCGTGCCCTTCCGGCCCGCGCTGTCGAGCCGCAGGACGTCGATGGCGTTCTGCCGGTTCTGGACGACGTAGAGGGTACGGCCGAGGCGCAGCAGCCCGTCACCGTTCGGCAGCCTGGCCGGACCGAGGTCCACGGCGCGTGCCACGCCGGTGCGGGGGTCGACCCACATGAGGCCGCCGCCGTTCGCGGAGCTGTTCACCACGAGCAGGGCCCGGCCGTCGGGGGTCGTGGTGATGCCGTTGGCGGTGAGGGCCGGCCCCTGGACCCAGTCGCCGGTGAGCGGGAGGGTCTCGACGCGGTCGCCCGGCTCCCCGTGCCGGCCCAACGGGAGCCGGTAGAGCTGGGGTTCGAAGGAGTCGGTGAACCAGGCGGCGCCCGGCGTGAGGATCACGTCGTTGACCATGGTGACGTCCGTGCCGACGGTGAAGGTCTTCGTGACCTTCCCGGTCCGCAGGTCGGCGACCCGGATCTCGCCGCTGACCCCGCCGCTCAGGAACAGCCGGCCCCGGCCGTCCGTCTTGAGCCCGATGACGGGGTGTTCGGGGCCGAGCCCCTGCACGACGACCTTGCCGCGGCCGGTGACGAGGCTCGCGCGGAAGACGTCGCCGCGCGCGATCGACCCGAGGTAGGCGTACGGCTCCGCGCCGATGGCGATGCCCTCGGGCCGGAAGCCGTCCGGCAGGGCGAAGCCGGTGGGCCGGGTCGGTGCGGTGGGGCGCGGGGCGGCCGTGGCGGCGGGGGCGAGCGGGGCGAGGAGCGCCGCGCCGCCGAGGGCGGCCGCGGCGGCGAGCAAGTCACGCCGTGCGAAGGAACGTTGCATGATGAGCGTCCTCCCGGGAATGGGGTGTGCCGTCCCTCACACCCCATCACACCCCTTGGCCCCGTTGGGAGTTTGGCCGGATCACGTACAACAGCACGGCCGGTTACGGATGTCGGTATCCGTGACCGGCCGTGCTGGGCTGGGTGCGGCGCGAGGGCCGTCGGCTAGAGGGCCACTCCGAGCAGGGCGTCGACCGCGCGGGACACCACGCCGGGCGCCCCCTCGTCCGTACCGCCCGTGGACGACTGGAGCTCCGCCCAGCGGTCCACCGCGGCGAGCGCGGCGGGCGCGTCCAGGTCGTCGGCCAGCGCCGCGCGGATCTCCTCGACGACCTCGTCGGCCGGCGGGCCGTCGGGGCGCGAGACCGCGGCCCGCCAGCGGGCGAGGCGCTCCTGCGCGTCCTGGAGCACCTGGCCGGTCCACTCCCAGTCGGAGCGGTAGTGGTGGGCCAGCAGGGTGAGCCGGATCGCGGCCGGGTCCACCCCGTCGCGGCGGAGCGTCGAGACGAAGACGAGGTTGCCCTTGGACTTGGACATCTTCTCGCCGTCGAGGCCGACCATGCCGGCGTGCACGTACGCCTGGGCGAAGGGGTGCTCGCCGGTCAGGGCCTGGGCGTGCGAGGCGCCCATCTCGTGGTGCGGGAAGGCGAGGTCGCTGCCGCCGCCCTGGACGTCGAAGCCCATGCCGAGGTGGTCGAGCGCGATGGCCACGCACTCGATGTGCCAGCCGGGCCGGCCGAGGCCGAGGCTCCCGCCGTCCCAGCTCGGCTCGCCCGGCCTGGCGGCCATCCAGAGGATCGGGTCGAGGGGGTTCTTCTTGCCGGCGCGGTCGGGGTCGCCGCCCCGCTCGGCGGAGAGCAGCCGCATCGCCTCGGCGTCGAGGCGCGACACCTCGCCGAAGTGCGGGTCGGCGGCCACGGAGAAGTAGATGTCGCCCTGGAGTTCGTACGCGGCCCCGGCGTCCCGCAGCCGCTCCACGAGCGGCACGATGCCCGGTATGGCCTCGACGGCGCCGATGTAGTGCTGGGGCGGGAGCATCCGCAGCGCCGTCATGTCCTCCCGGAACAGGGTCGTTTCACGCTCCGCGAGCGCGACCCAGTCCTCGCCGTCGCGCTCGGCGCGCTCCAGCAGGGGGTCGTCGACGTCGGTCACGTTCTGGACGTAGTGGACCTGCCGCTTCGTGTCGAGCCACACGCGCTGCACGAGGTCGAACGCGTTGTAGGTCGCCGCGTGTCCCATGTGGGTCGCGTCGTACGGGGTGATGCCGCAGACGTAGATGCGGGCGACGGGACCGGGCGCGAGGGTGACGCGGCCGTCGGTCGAGGTGTCGTGAATCCTGAGGTCGCGGCCCTTGCCAGGCAGGGCGGGGACCTCGGAAGCGGGCCAGGCATGCATGTCATGAGCGTAACCGGCCGGTAGTTCCGGAAACGAACCGGATGCGAGGTCCTGGCCGGTTGGGCGCTCTTGCGGAAAGACCGGCGGCGTGGTGGGGCGGTCCCGGGCGGACGGCGCCCGCCCGGGGCGCGGAGCCTCCCCCGGCCCGCTGTCACCGGGGCCGGGAGGCCGCCGCGCCCGTTCTCACACCGGCGGCCAGGGGATGGCGGGCCACTGGCCCGACGGCTGCGGGTGCAGCCCCGTGTGGCGCAGCTCACGGACCCGGGCGCGGACCGCCTCGGTCTCCGCCGCGGTGATCAGCTCCGCCAGCCGGGCCGCGAGCGGCTCGCCGTCGGCGAGGCCGTCCTCCAGGCGGGCGAGGACGGCGAGCGCCTCCTCGGTGAGGGGTTCGCCGGCCCAGCCCCAGAGCAGCGTGCGCAGCTTGTCGTCCACGTTGAAGGTGACGCCGTGGTCGATGCCGTACAGCCGTCCCCCGGCGGCGGGCAGGAGGTGGCCGCCCTTGCGATCGCCGTTGTTGATGACGGCGTCGAGGACGGCGAGCCGGCGCAGCCGCTCGTCGTCGGCGTGCACGAGGAGGGCGGTCTGCCCCTCGCCGACCTCGGCGAAGCCGACGGCCTTCCACCCCTCGCCCGGTTCCTCGTCCTCGACCAGGGCGAGCAGGGCGGCCGCGTCGTCGGCGTCCGTCTCGATCCACAGCTGGCACATGCCCTCGCCGTACGGCCCCTCGCGCAGCACCGTGGGCGGTACGAGGCCCCAGCCGGTCGCCTCGGAGATCTCGTACGCCGCCACCTCGCGCCGGGCGAGGTTGCCGTCGGGGAAGTCCCACAGGGGGCGCTCCCCGGCGACGGGTTTGTAGACGCAGTGCGCCTCGGTGCCCTCGTACGCGACGGAGCAGTACAGGACCGCGTTGGACGCCTCACGGATCCGGCCGCGCACGGTCAGCTCGCCCTTGGCGAGCAGGTCGCCCGGGCTCACGCTCCGCGGCGGTATCCGTTCTGGCGCGGGCATACGTGTCCTTCCGGGTCGAGCGGCAGGCTGCACAGCGGGCACGGCGGGCGGCCGGCGTTGACGACGTCCAGGGCGCGTTTGGCGAAGGCACGGGCCTGCGCGCCGCTGAGGCGCACCCGGAGCATCGGCGGACCGTTCTCCTCGTCCTGGAGGAGCCGTTCCTCGGCCTCGGCGAGGTCCTCGTCGGTGTCGGCGTCGACCTCGACGAGCGCCTGGGCCTCGACGATCATGCGCTGTTCGTCGCCGTCCCACGCGAGCGCCATCGTGCCGACGCGGAACTCCTCCTCCACGGGGGCGTCCAGCGGGGCGGAGTCGGCGATCTCGGTGGGGGCGACGGCGGGGACCGGGGCGTTGCCGCCGGTCCTGCGGACCACCTCGTCGAGCAGTTCGTCGATCCGCTCGGCGAGGGCGGCCACCTGGGTCTTCTCCAGGGCGACGCTGGTCACGCGCCCCGCGGCGGAAGCCTGGAGGAAGAACGTACGGCGTCCAGGCAGCCCGACCGTGCCGGCCACGAAGCGGTCCGGTGGGTCGTAGAGGAACACCTGACGGGACACGTCCTGATCTCCCTTGGGAATCGGCTGGGGAAGTGCTGATCGGCTGGGGAAGTGCTGGGCACGCGGCCGGGGGGCCACGGGTTCTGAGGTGGTGTGCGGAGCGGGGCGGCCCGGGGTGCCGTCAGGCAGCCCCGGATCGCGCGCACGGCGCGTCCACCCTACTGCGCGGAGCGATCACGGCGCTCCCGCGCCGCCTCCTACAACACCCGTACCGCCGCTTGTGTTCTCACGCGGCGCGAGGCCGCTCAGATCGCCCGTGTCGCCGAGCCGTACGACATAGGGGCGCAACCGGGTGTAACGGACGACGGTGACCGAGCACGGGTCCACGTGGATCCGCTGGAAGAGGTCGAGGTGCATGCCGAGGGCGTCGGCCACGAGCGACTTGATGATGTCGCCGTGCGAGCACATCAGGTAGACGGCGTCCTCGCCGTGCTCCTTGTCGACGCGCGCGTTCCAGTCCCGTACGGCCTCGACGGCGCGCGCCTGCATGGCGCGCATCGACTCGCCGCCGGGGAAGGCGGCGGCGGAGGGGTGCTGCTGCACGACCTCCATCAGCGGGTCGTCGGACAGTTCGGCGAGTTTGCGGCCCGACCAGTCGCCGTAGTGGCACTCGCCGATCCGGTCCTCGCTGTGCACGGGCACCTCGGGCCGGCTGTCGAGCAGCGGCCGCAGGGTCTCCTGGCAGCGCTGGAGGGGGCTGCTGACGACCTCGGCGAGCGGTACGCCGGCCAGCCGGCCGGGCAGGGCGGCGGCCTGGGCGGCGCCGCGTTCGTCGAGGGCGATGCCCGGGGTCCAGCCCGCGAGCACCCCCGCGGTGTTGGCGGTGGAGCGTCCATGACGTACGAGGATCAACGTGGCCATGCCCGTCAGCGTAAGGCGCCAGCGGGCCGGAGATGCGTACGGGGGGCGGGAGCGGGGACAATGCGGCAGTGATCGTGGACTGTGCCATCTACCGCGACGGACACCGCACCGACGGGCCCGCCGACTTCTCCGACGCCCTGGACCAGGCGCGTGCCCACGGGGACGCGTTCCTGTGGATCGGGCTGCACGAGCCGACGGAGGACGAGTTCTCGCTCGTGAGCAGCGAGTTCGGCCTGCACCCGCTGGCCGTCGAGGACGCCCTCACCGCCCACCAGCGGCCCAAGCTCGAGGTGTACGACGACTCGCTGTTCCTGGTCCTGAAGCCGGTGGAGTACGAGCCGAAGACCGACACGGTCACCACGGGCGAGCTGATGATCTTCATCGGCGACTCGTTCGTGGTCACCGTCCGGCACGGCGAGGGCTCGCCGCTCGGGGAGGTGCGCCGGCGGCTGGAGGCCGATCCCTCGGTGCTCAAGCACGGGCCCACCGCCGTGATGTACGCGGTCAGCGACGAGGTCGTCGACCACTACACGGAGGTGGCGGAGGAGCTCCAGGTCGACCTGGAGGAGCTGGAGGCCGAGGTCTTCGCGCCGGACGGCGGCGACAGCTCGTCCGGTTCGTCCCGGCCGTCCTCGGGCACGTCGACGGCGGCGCGGATCTACGGCTTCAAGCGGCAGGTGCTGGAGTTCCGGCGGGCGACGGGGCCGCTGGCGGCGCCGATGGCCCGGCTGGCGGGCGGCTCGGTGCCGTTCGTGCACGACCGTTCGCGGCCCTTCTTCCGGGACGTGAACGACCACCTGCTGCACGCCAACGAGCAGGTCGAGGGGCTCGACCGGCTGCTGTCCGACATCCTCTCGGCGCATCTGGCGCAGATGGGGGTGCGGCAGAACGACGACATGCGGAAGATCTCGGCGTGGGCGGCGATGGCCGCCGTACCGACCCTGATCGCGGGCATCTACGGCATGAACTTCGAGCACATGCCGGAGCTGACGTACGTGTGGGCGTACCCCACCGTGCTCGCGGTAATGGTGACGCTCGTCCTGGGCCTGCACCGCACCTTCAAGCGGCGCGGGTGGCTCTGAGCTCTGAGGGACCCCTGGGGCGACGCCCGGCGCGCGGAGGCCGGCCCCCACGCGGTGGGGGCCGGCTCCGGTGCGCTCGGCGGGTCGCCTCGGTCAGTAGGCGGGGGCCGGGGCCGGGGGGCCGCTCAGCGCGTCGCGGCGCTCGGGCATGGCCAGCGTGACCATCCGGCGCCAGCCGAACGCCCGCTCGTACGCGTACATCGCGTGGACCCCCGCGGTGAGCACCGCGGACTTGGCGCCGGACCAGCCGAGCAGCCGCGCCATGTTCGCCATCACCGCGAGGCTCACCTGGCGGTAGACCTGGATCTCCGCCATCGCGCACTCGCGCAGGGCCTGGTGGATCCGCCTGCCGTGGCCCGCGCGGGCCAGCCGCAGCAGCTCCTCGTGGCAGTAGGCGAGGTGGTTGTCCTCGTCGGCGCTGATCATCCGGACGGCGTTGCCGATCTCCGGGTGGTCGCCGAAGTACTTGACCAGCATCACCATCTGGTCGGAGGCGCGCTGCTCGGTGATCCGGCTGTGCGCGAGGTACACGACGATGTCGTCCTCGGTCAGCCGCTCCTCACGGCGCAGCTTCTCGTGGGCGAGTCCGATGCCGCGGCGCTCCAGCAGCATCGTGTAGTCGGTGTCGGCGGGGACGTCGACCGGCTCCAGACCGCGCTTCTTCAGGAGCGCGTTGAAGATCCGGCCGTGCTTGTCCTCGTCGGCCCCGTGCCGGGTGACCTTGGGGGCGAGGTCCCGCATGCTCTCGGGGAGCAGGGCGGCGATACGGCCGTTCTCCCAGCCGCCCTGGGTCTCGCCGCTGGCCGCGATGGAGCAGAAGAGCTGGAACGAACGATCGTTGTCCAGGATTTCCTGGAACAGGCTTCGGGCCGAAAGCATCACTGCCACCTCCATACAGGCGTCCGCGAGAACGAGTCAAAGGCGGCACGGGGGAACAGGCAACAGCAGCGGAGGCCGACTCGGCCGGACGTACGAACGCGAAGGAGCCCCCGGTGGCGTAACCGAGGGCCCCTCCGCGCGTTGTTGTACGTGACGGCCGTGGCGGGGAAGACCCCCGAGCCCCCACCACGGCCGCAGACTTCCTCTCGCCCGTTCGGGTTACGGGGCGGCGGGCCGGATTGCCGCGAGAGGCCCTCGTCCTAGGAGACGAGGCCCGCCCGCTCCAGGGCGTCGGTGCCGACCCGCAGGGCCGCGAGCCGCTCGTCGAGCGTCAGGCCGGCCGGCGCGAGGGTGAGCGTGGTGACCCCCGCCGCGGCGTACGCGCTCATCCGGTCGGCGATCCGCTCCACGGAACCGAGCAGGGTCGTGGAGTCGATCAGCTGGTGCGGTACGGCGGCGGCGGCGCCCGCCTTGTCCCCGGAGAGGTACTTGTCCTGGATCTCGGCCGCCTCCTTCTCGTACCCCATGCGCTGGGCGAGCTGGTTGTAGAAGTTCTGCTTGCGGCTGCCCATGCCGCCGACGTACAGGGCGGTGTAGGGGCGGAAGGTGTCGGCGAGCCCCGTGACGTCGTCGCCGACGGCGATCGGCACGGTCGGGCAGACGTCGAAGCCGTCCATCGTCAGGCCGGCCTTCTCGCGGCCCGCGCGGAGGTGGCGGATCGCGGTGTCCTCCAGGTGCTCGGCGGAGGGGAAGATCAGCAGGGCGCCGTCGGCGATCTCGCCGGTCTGCTCCAGGTTCTTCGGGCCGATCGCGGCGATGTAGAGCGGGATGTGCTCGCGCTCCGGGTGGACGGTGAGCTTGATCGGCTTGCCGGGGCCGCCGGGCAGCGGCAGCGTCCAGTGCTCGCCCTCGTACGACAGCCGCTCGCGGGACATCGCCCTGCGGACGATCTCGACGTACTCGCGGGTGCGGGCGAGGGGCTTGTCGAACTTCACGCCGTACCAGCCCTCGGACACCTGCGGTCCCGAGACGCCGAGGCCCAGGCGGAAGCGGCCGCCGGAGAGCGAGTCGAGGGTGGCCGCGGTCATGGCGGTCATGGCGGGCTGGCGGGCCGGGATCTGGAGGATCGCGGAGCCGACGTCGATGCTCTCCGTGTGGGCGGCGACCCAGGCCAGCACGGTCGGGGCGTCGGAGCCGTAGGCCTCGGCGGCCCAGCAGACGTCGTACCCGAGCCGGTCGGCCTCCTGCGCCACCGCGAGGTTGTCGCCGTCCATCCCCGCGCCCCAGTAACCGAGGTTGATGCCGAGCCGCATAACCACTCCCTTGCTCGTCTACCCGTCAGTAACGTCTCTGTCCGCCGGACTCTAGCGCGCGGTACGGGGCCGCGTCAGGGGTGGGTTGTCCACAGCCTCTCCGGGCAGGTTGTCCACAGGCTCTCTCCGCGCACGGCCCCGGCCAGTAATCTCAGCGCCCATGGAGCAGAGGCATCTCGGCCGTACCGGCCTGCGTGTGTCCCGGATCGGGCTCGGCACCCTGACCTGGGGCAGGGACACCGACGAGCACGACGCGGCCGACCAGTTGAAGGCGTTCTGGGAGGCGGGCGGGACGCTGGTCGACACCGCGGACGTGTACGGGGGCGGGGAGGCCGAGTATCTGCTGGGGCAGTTGATCGAGCGGCTCGTCCCGCGCCGCGACCTGATCATCTCGACGAAGGCCGGGAGCGTGCCGGACCCGGACCGGCGCTTCGACGGGTCGCGGGGGCACCTGCTGGCGGCGCTGGACGCGTCGCTGGCGCGGCTCGGGACGGACTACGTGGACCTGTGGCAGATCCACGCGTTCGACGCGGAGACGCCGCTGGAGGAGACGCTGCACGCGCTGGACATCGCCGTCAGCAGCGGGCGGGTGCGGTACGCGGGGGTGTCGAACTTCTGCGGCTGGCAGCTCGCCAAGGCCGCCACGTGGCAGCTCGCGTCGCCCGGTATACGTACGCGGCTGGCGGGGACGCAGATGGAGTACTCCCTGCTGCAACGCGGCGTGGAGCGCGAGGTGTTGCCCGCCGCGATCGACCTGGGCATCGGGCTGCTGCCGTCGTCGCCCCTGGGGCGCGGGGTGCTCACCGGCAAGTACCGGCACGGCACCCCGGCCGGTTCGCGGGCGGCGTCGGACATGGCACCGTTCGTGGAGCCGTACCTCGACGAGGCCGCGAGCCGGATCGTCGACGCGGTCGCGACGGCGGCGGAGGGGCTGGCCGCGACGCCGCTGGAAGTGGCGCTGGCGTGGGTCAGGGACCGCCCGGGGGTGGTGGCCCCGATCGTGGGCGCGCGCAACGCGCAGCAGCTCACGGCCGCTTTGTCAGTGGAGAGCCTTAGTCTTCCTGACGAGATCTGCCAGGCGCTCGACGACGTGTCGGCGCCCGTGCACCGCTATCCCGACCAGGACTGGAGCACGCTGTGAGTACGGACCGGAGTACGGACCGTGACCGTGACACCACCGCCACCGCCACCGCGGAGGAGGGCACGCCGGGGGCGGATGCGGGGGGTGTCGGCGCCGGTGCGGAGGAGGGTGCGGATGCGGGTGCTGACATGGGTGCGGGTGCTGTCGGTGTCGCGGCGGGTGTGACGGACGGGGGCGCGGCGGACGAGGCCGGGGCGGACGGCGGCGGGGACGCCGCTGCCGCCGAGGGCGCCGTTCTGTCCGAGGCGGCCGCCGAGCTCGCCGCGCAGCGGGAGTTGCGGGAGCGGATCGAGCAGCGCAAGGCCGAGAAGGACGGGCCCATCCCCGCCGGGACGAAGCTGAGCGGGCAGGCCGCCGACCTCCTCGCGGCCGTACGGGCCGTGGAGAGCGGCGACAAGCCCGATCCGGCCCTCCTGCGTGCCGTGGCCGCCCCCGCGCCCGCCCCGGCCCGTGTGGCCTCTGGTGGCGCTCCTGCCACCCCTGCCGCCCCCGTCGCGGTGGCCCCGGCCCCCGGGCCCGTACCGGCGCCGCGGGCCGTGGTGGACGGCGTACGGGCCGTGCTGGCCGAGGGCGGCGCGCCCGAGGCGTTCGCGGGGCAGGTGTCGGCCGTGCTCGGGGAGCAGGCCGCCGGTCTCCTGCGTGAGGACCCGTGGCAGTTGCTCGCCGTGCCGGGGGTGCGGCCCGAGCAGGCGGACGGGTTCGCGCGGGCGCTGCTCGGCGCGGCCTGCGGCCCCGGTGACGAGCGGCGGGCCGCCGCGCTGGTCGGGTGGCTGCTGGAGCGCGGCGCGCTCCAGGGGCACACCGCGCTGGAGGCGTCGGCGGTGCGGACGGCCTTGGCCGGGCACGGCGTTCCGGATCCCGACGAGGCCGTGCGGCATGCCGTCGCCGAGGGCGCGGTCCTGGTGTTCCAGGAGGGTCCGGACGACGACGAGAACGAGAACGAGAACGACGACGACGACGAGAACGAAGCGGAAGAGGACGCCGGGGGCGAGGAGGCCGGTGGGGGCGCGCGGGAGGACAGCACGGCCGACGACGCGGCGGAGCGGCCGGTGCTCCTCGGGCTCGACCGGTACGCGCTCGCGGAGGAGAGCCTCGCCGACGGGCTCGCGCGGCTCGTGAAGACCGGGCCGGACGCGTCCTGGGAGGAGGCGGCCGCGGCGGCCGGTTCCCCGTCGGCGGCCGAGCTGGTCCGGGCGGTCGCGGGGCACGGGCTGGTGCTGCACACGGGCGGGGAGGCCGCGCGGGCCGAGCCCGCCGCCCTGGCGGAGGCCGCCCGGGCGCTCGGGCTGCGCGCGGTGGTCGCGGCCCACAGCGAGAACGGCCGGGACCGGCTGGGCGGCGGCGCGGAGAACGGTGCGGGCGCGGGTGAAACCGGCTCCGGCGGCGGGGCGGGCCGGGACGTGGTCACCGTCGCGGGGCTGCTCGCGGGCGCGGAGGGACCGGGGCGGGACGCGGACGGCATGTTCGCCCTCGACCTCCTCGTCGTCCTGGACGCGCCGCAGCTGGACGTGGAGACGGCCACGATGCTCGTGGAGTCGCTGCCCGACGGCAGCCGGCTGGTCCTCAGCGGGGACCCCGGGGTGCTCTGGTCGGCGGGCGCGGGCCGGGTGTTCGGCGACCTGCTCGCCGCGCGGGTGTGCCCGCAGATCGCGTCCCGTACGCCCGACCCCGGGCCGGTCGGCGAGCTGGTCTCCGGCATCGGCATCGGTGAGCTGAACCAGGTCGCGGCCCCCGGCAAGGAGGTCGTGATCGTGCCGGTGCGGGACGCGGGCGAGGCGGTGCACCGTACGGTGCAGCTGGTCGCGGACTCGGTGCCGCGCGCGTTCGGCCTGGCGGCCGGGCAGACGCAGGTGATCACCGTGGGCCACGGCGGGTCGGCCGGGACCCGCGCGCTCAACGCGGCGCTCAAGGAGCGGCTGAACCCCGGTCCCGGGCGGTTCGCGGGCTTCGACCCGGGGGACCGTATCGCCTACGTTCCCGCGCCCGGCAGGACCCTCCAGGGCTCGGTGCTCTCGGCCGACGCGGACGGGCTGCACCTGGAGTGCGGGGGCGCGGCGGTGGTGGTGCCGAAGGACCGGGTCGAGTCGGCCGTACGGCACGGGTGGGCGCTCACGGCGCACCAGGCGGCCGGGATGCGGTGGGAGGCGGCCGTGGTGGTGCTGCCGGGGGACGCGGCGCAGGGGCTGAGCCGGCCGTGGGTGTACACGGCGTTCGGCCGGGGCGCCCGGCACCTCTCGGTGGTCCACGGGGTGGACGAGGCGCTGCCGCGGGCGGTGGCGGAGGGGGTGCCGCGGGAGCGGGTCACGCGGTTGCGGGGGTTGGTGGAGGGGTTGCTGGCGGAGGCGGGCGCGTAGCCTTCGGTCGCGGCGCGCCCGGCCTGGCGGCCGGAGCTTTGTCCTCAAGCGCCGGACGGGCTGGATCTGCCCGGCCGGCGAGTGAGGCCTCACTCCTGCGGGCTACGCGTCCTGTTCTTCCAGGTCGTCCAGGTCCGCGTCCAGGTCGTCGTCGAAGACCGCGCTGACGTCGAAGCGGCAGACGACCTGCTGCGGGTCGGCCTGGTCGAAGGGCGCGCTCAGCCATTCGCCCGGCTCGGGAAGCTCCTCCGCGGCCGCCACCCACAGCGTGGAGTCGCCCTCCTCAAGGCCGAACTCCTTGTGCCGGGACGCGATCTCGTCCGGTTCGTACTCCCCGAAGAGCACCCCCAGCGCCGCGTGCACACTGCTGCCCACGACGGCACCAGTCCCGTCGTCCCCCTCCACGTCCGCGATGCGCTGCGCCTGCACGAGCAGCCGCTGCGGCTCCGCCACCGCGTAGTCGCGCCGGATCAGCACGCTGAGGGCGTTCGGCTCCTCGGGTCCCGCGTATGGCGGAAGGGAGTCGTCCGGATCTGGGATCTCGAAGGGAGTGACCTCGTCGTACCGGTGGTAGAGGCGCTCGTCGTACACCTCGGCGGCGACGGCGAGGGCGTTGAAGGCCTCGGACACGGCCGGGTCGTCCTCCCCCGTGCGGTGTTCGACCGCCGCGAGGTGGCGGTCCAGGGCTACCTTGACCGCCTCGGCGGCGGCACGTACCTCGGCAGCGGTGGGCTGCGCAGCATCAGACATAGAGCAGACGCTATCCGTACGAGGGCTCTGGCCGCACAATAGATGCGATGCCGGAATACGAATTTGTCGACGTGTACGTGCCGCGCGGGGTCTCCCGCAAGGAAGCGACCCGTCTGCTGACCGACCACGCCGAGTACGGGCACTGGGAACTGGACCGTCTGAGCCTGCATCGGGACGGCAGCCGCAGAGTGCGGCTGCGCCGGCGCATCATCCGACAGGTCCGCGCCACCTGGTGACGACGACGGAGCGGGCCCCGCTGCTGCGAGGCCCGCCCCAGTCGTGTCCGTACGCGTCGGCGTACGCGTCTTCGTGCGCGTCCGCGCCCCTCCGTGCCCGCGTGACTACAGGGCGGAGCGGGAGCGGGAGCGGCGGTACAGCACCGTGCCCGCGAGCAGCAGCCCCGCGCCCACCGGGATCGCCGTGCCCAGCGCGCCGGCACCCGTGTGGGCCAGCTCGTCGGTGCGGACCGGCGGCGCGGCGATCTGCGGCTCCGGGGCGTTCGGGGCGGACGGGATCGTGCGCGTGACCGGGGTGACCGGCCTCGTGGGCGCGGTCGGCTGCACCGGCTTGGCCGGTCCGGGCGTGACGGGGACCGCCGAGTCGTTCTCGCAGCCGTTGCCGAAGGTGGGGCTGCCGAGGCCGACGGCGGTGACGCCGAGGCCGCAGACGTTCACGGGGATGTCGATCGGCACCTCGACAGAGTTGCCGGAGCCGATGCCGGGCGAGCCGCCCGTACCGCCGCCCGCCTGCGAGCCGCCGCCGCCCTGGCCGCCGCCGTGCGAGCCGTTGCGCGGCGGGGTGCTGTCCGGGCCGTCGCCGCCGTACCCGTCGTCGTGCGAGCCGCCGCGCGGCGGGGTGCCGTGGGAGCCGCCCGTACCGTGCCCGGCGTTGCCGCCCTTGCCGCCGTGGTCCGGCACGTTGGCGCACTTGTTGCCGAACGCGGGGTTGAGCACACCGATGACGTTCACGGTGTTGCCGCACGCGTTGACCGGGATGTGCACCGGGACCTGGACGTTGTTGCCGGACAGGACGCCCGGCGAACCGGTCGCGGCCCCCCGGGCTCCCGAGTCGGCGTGCGCGTAGCCGCCGCCGAGGACGATGACGCCGCCCGCGGCCGCCACGGTGATCAGGCCTTTGCGCGTGACCTGTCTCATAGCTTCTGCTCCCTGCCTTCTGCCTACCGGATTGCCCCAGGGCTTCGGTGCCGGGGCGGGATGCCCAGCGGCCCCGGAGTGCATGGCGCGCACTCCGGGGCCGCCCGGGCTCGGACCCTTACGGGCCGAGGAACGTCAGTCGTTCCACGTCACTTGTTGATGCAGGTGTTGCCGAAGGCGGGGTTCAGCAGCCCGATCACGGAGACCGTGTTGCCGCACGCGTTCACCGGGATGTGGACGGGCACCTGGACGACGTTGCCCGAGAGCACGCCCGGCGAACCCACAGCGGCACCCTGGGCACCGGAGTCGGCGACGGCCATGCCCGCACCCGCGAGTACGAGACCACCGGTGGCGACAGCAGCGGCGACGATCTTCTTGATCATGTATTCCTCCTTGTTGGCAAGTGCGGCCCCGACCACGGACCGCACACCAGTAACGAGAAGGAGCCATTCAGGCTACGAGCGTATCGTCGCATTCACTCTTTTCAGTCAAGTACGTACGTACTGGCGAATCCTGGCGTTTCGTCAGCCGGCGGCTCAGCTGTGGTCGATGAACCGGTCGAGCACGCGGACCCCGAACTGGAGGCCGTCGACCGGCACCCGCTCGTCCACGCCGTGGAACATCCCGGCGAAGTCCAGCTCCGGCGGCAGCTTGAGCGGGGCGAAACCGAAGCCGCGGATGCCGAGGTCGTCGAAGGACTTGGCGTCCGTACCGCCCGAGAGCATGTACGGGACGGCCCGCGCGATCGGGTCCTCGGCGGAGAGCGCGTTCTGCATCGCCTCGACCAGCGCGCCGTCGAAGCTGGTCTCGAGCGCCTTGTCCCGCTTCACGGTCTCGCGCTTCACGCGGGGGCCGAGGAGCCGGTCGACCTCGGAGAGGAACTCCTCCTCGTACCCGGGCAGGAACCGGCCGTCGACGTGCGCGACCGCCTCACCGGGGATCACGTTCACCTTGTAGCCGGCGCCGAGCATGGTGGGGGCGGCGGAGTTGTTGAGGGTGGCGCCGATCATCTTGGCGATGCCGCCGAGGCGGACGAGCGTGGCCTCCATGTCGTCGGGGTCGACCGTGAAGCCGAACGCGTCCGACAGCTCGTCGAGGAAGGACCGTACGGACTTGGTCACCCGTACCGGCCACTTGTGCCGGCCGAGCCGCGCCACGGCCTCGCACAGCTCCGTGACAGCGTTGTCCTTGCTGATCATCGAGCCGTGGCCGGCGGTGCCCTCGACGGTCAGGCGCATCCAGTTGATGCCCTTCTCCGCCGTCTCGACCAGGTAGAGCCGCAGGTTCTCGTTGACGGTGTACGAGAACCCGCCGACCTCGCTGATGGCCTCGGTGACCCCCTCGAAGAGGTCCGGGTGCTTGTCCACCAGGAAGCGGGCCCCGTACGTGCCGCCCGCCTCCTCGTCGGCGAGGAAGGCCAGCACGATGTCGCGCGGGGGCTTGCGGCCGCTGCGCAGCCGGTCCCGTACGACCGCGAGGGTCATCGCGTCCATGTCCTTCATGTCGACGGCGCCCCGGCCCCAGACGCAGCCGTCCGCCACCTCCCCGGAGAACGGGTGGTGGGTCCAGTCGTCGGCGTTGGCGGGGACCACGTCGGTGTGCCCGTGGATGAGCAGCGCGGGCCTGGAGGGGTCCTCGCCCTCGATCCGGGCGACGGTGGAGGCGCGGCCGGGGTGCGACTCGAAGATCCGCGGTTCGAGGCCCACCTCGGCGAGCTTCTCCGCGACGTACTCCGCGGCGGCCCGCTCCCCCGGTCCCGAGTGGTCGCCGTAGTTGCTGGTGTCGATGCGGATGAGGTCACGGCAGAGGTCGACGACCTCGTCCTCGCCCGAAACGGTTGTGCCCGAGCTCGACTCGCTCACGCTGCTCACTCCCACGGTCGTTGCTGGTGGTCCTCCTGATACTCCTCCCATACTCCCGTGCCGGAGGCCCCCACCCCAAGGGCGTACCCCGCCGTGGCACCGGCTGTCATACGCCTGTCACACCGACCGGGCGGTGATCGGGCACCCCCGATTGTTTGCTATGGTTTTCCACGTCGGAACGGCCCAGCGCCGCCCGACGGACACCCGGTCCGGGTGGCGGAATGGCAGACGCGCTAGCTTGAGGTGCTAGTGCCCTTTATCGGGCGTGGGGGTTCAAGTCCCCCCTCGGACACCAGGGACAGTTCACACGAACGTCCCGCTCGGCTTCAGAGAACTCCCAGTACGGATTCGTCCGGGCTGGGAGTTCTTCGTGTGTGCGGGATCTTGTCCGGCCCCGGGCGGTTCGGGGGCTCCACGGTCAGGAAAGAGTATGGGCCCGCACGGTACGGAGCCGGGCGAAGGGGTCGCCCATCACCGTCAACAGCGCCCAGGAAGAGGTCGGCTCTCCCCGTCCGTGGAGGTCCCGGCGGGCGGCTCTCAGCGCTTCGCTCACCGTTCGCCCAGCGAGCAGATGCGCGTACAGGCACTCGCTCTGGGCGAGGCTGCGGGCGTCGCCGGCCGACCAGTTGCCGCCGATCACGGAGGCGGCGCCTTGGAGCAGGAGGACTGTGCCGATTCCGAAGGAGTTACCGAAGCCGGGCTCCTGGCCGGATTGCGCCGACTCGCACGAGCCCAGGACGAACAGGGAGTCCGGGTGTACGGGAACCCGCGCGAGTTCGTCGGCCGTGAGCGGGCCGTCGGCCAGGAGGAAGTGGCTGGATGCAGGGTCGGTTCGCAGGTAATTGGTGTGGCCGGCGAAATGGACCAGCGTGTGGTGGGGCAGTTCGGCGAGGAACTCACCGCGGGTGCAGGCGGGCAGTACGGTCGTCGCCACGCCGCGCGCCGTGAGCAGGTGATGCAGCATCGCGCCCTCCGCTGCCGCCGCCGGAAGGTCGCCGGTCGGGTCGGCGACAACGAGAGCCCGCTCGACGGCCGGGTTCGCCGGGGTGGAGAGCTGGGCCACGCCGCGCAGCAGGGAGGGCGTCCTGCACAAGGAGAACCGCAGCCCGAGCCGGTCGTCGCCGGTACCGAGGGCCTCCCAGGGCACGGTCTGCGCCGTCGTGTCGCCGGAGATGACCAGAGTGTCGGCGCCGTGGGCGTCGAGTCCGTCCCGGACGGCGCCGGGCAGCAGCAGGTCGGCCAGTCGCCCGGTGATGTGGTCGATCTCGTCCTCCGGGGTCTGGCTGAGGACGGTCAGCAAGGCGTCCAGTACGGCCGGATTGACGTCAACGGCACTGCGGTGGGCGAAACCGTGCGCGCCCACGAGATACGTCACCAGTTCGCTCTCGGCGCGATCGAGTCGCTGTGCCAGGCCCACCGTGCCTTCCGGCCATGGCGCCTGGGCAAGATCCCGCGGCTCAGGACCGAGAAACGAACCGACGCGCTTCCCGGCCCCGCCGGCCGGCGCCTGCCGTAGGTGCCGCAGCCGCTCCCGGATCACGGTGCCCCGACGCTCACGGACCTGTTCGTTGGCGTACGCGGGGGTGATCCGGATCCGGCTGGTCGCACGAGTGCTCCCGCCCGGGAGGTCTGTCACGGCCGCCAGGTCTCCTTGCAGCCGTACCTCGGCCGCCGTCTCCAGCCGGGCCAGCTCCATCACCAGGCCCCTCGCCTCCTGAGCGGCCTCGTCCCGCAGGGGACCGTTCGCCATGCCCGGCAGCGCGCGGGAGAAGGCCGCCTCCTTCGCGGCTTCGGTGTAGAAGAGCGCCCGGGCTTCGGTGGTGGCGTCGAGCCGCTCCAAGTCGGAGTGGAACGTCACCAGGAGGTCGTAGGCGCGGCCGATCCGGTCGTAGTCGTCCGGGCCGAAGCGGGCGACCGCCGACCGGGACAGACGCTCGTCGATGCCGATCGCGCGCACGCTCAGGTCCGCCGCGGCGGCATCGTCGGACAACACCTGGAAGACGTCCACGATGGCTTCCAGCCAGGCGAGTTGCTCGGCGTCCGATTCCGCCGACCAGTCCCGGTCCGTGTACAGCGTGAGCACATCAAGGGCGAGCAGGTCCCGGCCCGCGGCCCGCAGAGCGCGGACGGTACGGAGCCCTACGGCCACGGCGGGCGGCTCGGCGCGGCGCGCGGCGATGTCGGCCAGCCACGCGCGTACGTCGCTCTCCAGGTGTTCGGTCCTGCCCGCCACCAGATGCGTTGCCATCAGGTTGTTCCGGGCGGCGTCCGCGAGGTCGCGCCAGCCCTCGCGGTCAGCGGTCTCCAGCGCCTCGGTCAGCAGAGCGTATGCCTCGTCGTGCCGGTCCTCACCGGCAAGGTGGACGCTCAGGGTGATGCCGGCCCCGACGCGCGTACGCGCGGGTCCGGCCGCGAGGATGGCTGTGCAGATCCGCTCGGCCTCGGCTCCGGCGCCGGTGGTCCGAAGCACGTACGCCAGCTCGTGCCAGGTGTCCCAGTCCGTGTCCCCGGGTACGTCCAGTCGCCGGGCCCATCGGTGCAGCGGGCCCGCCAGGTCCTCCCGGCCGTGGACGCGCAGGTTCGCCAGCAGCTGCACGAGGAGCTGCGCGTTCTCCGCCTCGACGCCGAGCCGCGCGACGGCCTCGGCGAACTCCCGCACGTGCTCTGCTACGGCCGTGCCGTGCGTCAGCAGGTCACCGGTGACGCGGTAGAAGTGCCAGCGGGGAGCGAGCGTCGGGTCGTGAGGGACATCTGTGCGCTCGGCGATCCGGGCCAGTGCCGGCCCGAAGAGGGCACGGTGTTCGTCGGAGACGGTGGCGATGTGGCAGCGGGCGAGATCGATGTTGACCACGACTTCAAGGCCCGCCCCGGGCCTGTCCAGTTGCTCCAGCAGCCCGGCCGCCGTGGCGAGGTCGCCCGCGTCGATCCGTTCATGGGCTCGCGCCAACAGGTCAGTCACTGTGGCGCCCCCAGCCGCGCAGCCGCTGCCTGCCGCGGGGCCTTTCCTCGCGGTGATGTTCGTCCTGGGGTTGTTGTCCGCAGGGCTCCTCGCCGTCGGGTTCCTCGCCGGGTGGGTCCCAGACCGAGCCCATGGTCCACGGCGGCGCGGACAGGCGGGCGACCGTGCCGTCCGTCAGCCGGAGAGCGTGACCGTCTCGCGGCGCCGGGATGCGCAGGCCGACGGCCGGCACGACGTAGCCGGTCGCGCCTGGGTTCTCGGCGAACACGATGCCCAGTTCCACCCGGCCCTGCCCGCGTGGGAAGGCGTCCTGAAGGGCGAACACGGCTTGTGTCATGCTTCGCTGCCCGGCCATGCGGTCGCCCCGTCTCTCCTGCCGGCCGCGGGCCAGCAGGGAGAGCGTGCTGCGGACGGCCGGCCTCAGCCGCGGGACTGTCTCGCGGTAGGCGTACGCCTCAGCGGGCAGGCCGAGATCCGCCCTGATCAGGTGCCGCACGGCTCCGGAGGACATCGCGTCGGCCCGTAGCCACTCGGTGAGTACCGGCAGGAAGTCGTAGGTCACCGCCAGAACCTCGGCGGACGCGGGCGGCAACGGGGAGAACAGCTCGTCGACCGTCGCCGACCAGTGCTCCAGGTCGGTGACCCGCGAACCGAACGGACTGGGCTGACGACCGGAGGCACGTACGGCGTCGGCCACAGCGCGGTGGAGCCGGTGACCGCCCGTTCGCGCGGCCCTCCCCCGGCCGTGGACCGTGCGTGGTTGCTCGAAGGCCACGTCCGTACCGGAGCTGTCGGAGGTGTCACGGGCGGCGACGCGGAGCCGGGCCGCGAGTGGGCGGGCGTACTCCAGGACGCGGGCGAACTCCGTCCGGAACGATTCCTCGATCGCCGCCTTCGAGGTGGTCCAGCTGTCCCCCCACTCGATCGTGGGTGTCAGGCCTGGACCGTCGAAGGTGGCGCGGAGGTCGCCGATACGGACCGGGAGGGCCGAATCGGGCATGTCCAACCCGTTCTTCGCCTTCCGCAGCGGGACGGGGGAGACGTCCTCGTGCAGGAACAGGCGGGGGAACAAAGCTTCTTGGGGCATGAGTCCCTCATCCCAGCGGGTACAGAAAGATGAAGAGGCGGGAGAGCGCACGCACTGCGTCGCGGAACGCCGGCAGGTCAGCGGAGGCGAGAGCGGTCGCGGCGGTACGCGCCGTGGCTGCGAGGCGCTCGCCCTCGGGGTGGAGGGTATGGCCGAGCCCGTGCACCATGTCTGCGGTGCAGGGGTCCGCCTCACCCCGGGCGAGACGGACGACCGTGGCCCCGTAGAGGGGGAAGACGCTCTGGGTGACGTCCACGCGCAGGTTGTCGGCCGCGTCGCCGAGGAGGCCCAGGAGCGCGGTGAAGTTCGTGGCTTGTGCGCAACGGGCCAGAGAGGCATGGGCGTTGAAGAACTCTCCGGCCGTCGTGTACAGACTGAACAGACCCCCCGACTGGAATGTCATCCGGGCCGCCCGGGCGTGCGCCGACGCGGCCCGCTCGTACAACTCCGCGGCCGCGTTCGGCTCGGCGAGTCGCGCCGAGGCGCCGTAGACGAAACCCTCGCTCTCCAGGAACCGGTAGCCGGATGCCTCCCCGGTGTCCGTTTCCGGGGCCCGGGCGCGAAGCACGTCCGCCTTGTCGAAGAAGTAGACGGCGAGTTCGTAAATCCGGGACACCCCGGTGTACTCGGCGGCCGCGAAGTAGCGGAAGCCGAGGTTGGAGTAGGAGTCCGCCGCGTCCTCCCAGCGCTCCGCGCGCTCATGCCGCAGGCCTCGCGCGCGGACGTGCCGTTGCAATCGCTCGGACCGTTCCATCACCACCGTGACATCGCCGGTCAGGCGGCTCACCTTGAAGAGGCGGTTGAGGAGGTCCAGCCGCTCGTCGGAGGTGTCGTCCGGCACGGTGAGCAGCCGGTCTCCGGTCCGAAGACACCGGTGGGCGAGCCGCCGGGCGTCCTCGGGCTGATGCAGGACGTACATCGTCCGGTACGCGGCCTGCTCGGCGGCGTCCAGAGCGGCCGTGGTCAGACCGAGCCGGCCTTCGACCTCGGCCATGCGGCGCTCGCAGCGCTCCTCCAGGTCCCGGGCACGGGTCCGCAGCGCTTCGGGCGGCTCCGGCCGGTCGGGCTGCCGTAACTGTCGGCCCACCCAATCGGCCACGGCGAGCGCGAGGTGGGTATTCCGTTCCAGGGACGCGTCGACGACGTCGAGCAGTCGGGGGACCAACAGGCCCAGGTGGAGGAGGTCCGGCCCGTGGGGCTGCCGCAGCAGGGCGGGGCCGGCCAGCAGAGGAATGAGCCCATTGACGACGGAATCCGCCATGACCGCGGGGTCGGGCGTGCCGCGAGAGGTGTCGGACTCGCCGGGCCCGGTCGTCGCGTCCGTTTCCGGCTCGGCAAGCTTTGCCGACAGAATCCCGAGGGCCATCACCTTGGGACCCACCCGGGACATCAAACTATCCCGGCACAGACAGGCCTCCATGTACGCGGACTGCGTCAGGGAGGCCAACTCGTCCCGTTGACGGGGGTGTTCACGTAAGGCTTCGGTCAGGTGCAGCCACTCCGTCAGCCGGTCGCCGAGCAGCTCCAGCGTCTCGCCGTCCCGCGCGGCGAAGAGGCGGTCCAGCAGTTCGCGGATCGCACCGGGATCCGGTGGGTCGACCGGACGCTCCGCCGATCCGAGCACGGGATCGAGGCGGGGTGCTGAGCGGCGTACGGTCGCCTGGTCGGCCCAGAGCGGGCCGAGTGCGGTGCCGGTCACGGCAGTTCGATGGTCGAACTGCCGAGCTTGCGGGCCAGTTCGACCAGTTGGACGAGTTCCTCGCGTGTGGCGTTGGCCGGGCATTCGACGCTGCTGCCGTCGGCGCCGTGGAGCACGATCTTCGCGCCGTCGGTGTCGGCAGCGGATTCCTGGCCCTGGCCCTGACGCATGGCCAGCAGTGCGAACACGCCGGTGATGAGGGCGGAGAGAGCCGTCGCCCCACCGCCGACGTACGCCACCAGCAACTCCGTCCCGGATCCGCCGCGATACAGGCTGGTACGCCCGTCGACATCGAGCCGTACGCCAGCGTCGTCGATGTGGGACGCAAGCGCATCCTTCAGATCGGCAGGCGACAGCGGCCCGCCGACAATCTCGATCCTGGAACTCACGGACCGCCCTTCCCTTTTCGAGTAGCCGGTTTCACTATTCCGAATCTTTCGTGACCTGTCAGGGAAGTTCACCAAGTTCACCCGGTGCGGATCCGGGCCGGACTCGGCGGAGGTCTCTTGTTCCGGCTCCCCGTCCGCGGCCCGGCCGCGGCCGGGTTGGCGCGTCCGGGAGGTCGTCGGATCATGTGCCGTATGGTTTCCCCCTCTCGGCGCCGTCTGCTGGTCTCTCTCGCCGCCTCCGCCGCCTCTGTCCCGCTCGGCGGCCCGGCCACCGCCGCCGTGCGCGCCGCCGGCCCGGCCGCGTCCGTGCGGCCTTTCGCGACGTCGGCCGCTCCCGTCTCGACGCCTTCCTCCGTGACCCTCGCTCCGCTGGACGCGTCCCACTTCGTCTCCGTAACCCTGGATGCCGCGCTCACCGCGACCGTGCTCCCTGGGACGCCGGCCCGTACGGAAGTAAGCTCCGGCGGCAAGCGGGTCGCGCTGCTGACCCACGGTGCGAGGACCGTCGTGCTGGCCGGGCCGCCGCGTACGTTCAGCGAGGACAAGTCGCCTTTCGTGGACGACTTCCGGCGCACCCTGCCGGACCTGTCGGTGCCGGACTCGGAGCGGCGGTACTGGGGCACCTCCCCCGGCGGCGGCAGCTGGTCGACCCTCGGGCCCGTCGATCCCGACTACTCGGTGGTGCCGGGCGCCGGGGTCATCGCCCTCACCACCGACAACGCCAGCCGTCACGCGAGTCTGCGCGACGACGAGATCACCGACGTCGACGTGCGCTCGGTGGCCCGGTTCGACAAGGTGCCCACCGGTCAGGCCTGTTCGTACGCGCTGTCCTTCGGCTACCAGGACACGCACAACAATTATCGGGCCAGGCTGTCCTTCCTCACCACGAGCACGGTCGAACTGCGGGTCGAGAAGGAGGTCTCCGACACGGTCACCCAGCTGGCCCCGGCCCTGACGCTCGCCACGGGCGTCTCCGCGGGGACCGACTGGACGATCCGGGTGCGTCGTGAGGGCGCCCGCATCCAGGCCAAGGCATGGCGTGCGGGGGCGGCGGAGCCGTCCGCGTGGGCCGTCGACGTCAGTGACTCCACCTTCACGAAGGGCCGGGTGGGCCTGCGGGCGCTGGCCAACAGCGGGTGCACCAACCTGCCCGTCACGCTCCGGGTCAGCCGCTTCCAGGTCGACGCGGCGCGTTGGGACGTCCCGGCGAATGTCACGCACGGCGACTGGGTGCGTGTGCTGTCCCGGCCCTTCGACGGCTCATGGACCGACGAGGTCGAGCGGACCGTACGCGGCTGGGTCGGCTCCACCGCTCCGGACGTGCTCGCGCACGCGGCGATGTTCCTCGCGGGGGCCCCGGCCGTGACGGCCGGGGCAGGACCGGCCCAGGGGAGGCAGGTGCTCGGCGAAGCGGGATACGGCTCCCTGGATCCTCAGGGCTTCCCCCAGGAAGGGGCCGACTTCCACGAGTACATGGACATCGGCTGGACCTTCGAGGACGGCGTCCACACGGGGCCGTCGAGCAAGCAGGTCGGCCATCTCGACTGCTCGGGCTACACGCGCATGGTGTACGGGTACCACATGGGCGTGCCGCTGGCCGCGGGCCAGGACACCTCCCGGCTGCGCATCCCCCGCCAGTCCCGGCACATGGCGGACTACCTGCCCGGCGTGCGCGTCGACCGGACCGACGGCGCCGGGCCGCCCGCCGCTGCCCTGCTCCAGGCCGGTGACCTGGTGCTGTTCAACGCCGACTCCGGGGACGACAATCCGACGGCCACCGTCGACCATGTCGGCATCTACCTGGGCGGGGACGCGGCCGGCCGGCGCTGCTTCCTCTCCAGCCGCAAGACCGCGAACGGGCCCACCATGGCCGGCCTCGGCGGCGCTTCCCTCCTGGACGGCACGGGCACCTACGCCAGGACGCTGCACACGGTGCACCGCGTCTGAGCCGCGCCGAAGTGGGCCGTGGGTACGGCGCGCGCGGCGGCTCGTGCGGGCATGGCGGGTGAATGAGTACGGGGGCTCAGGTGTGTGGGGGGCTTGGCGGGGACTATGGGGGGCGTCCCTAGTGAAGTGGAGTTGCTCGTGCTCAGCCGCCTTGCTCGTCATGTGGTTCCCGTCTTCGGGCAGTTGACGGTCACGGTCGACGAAGGGGCCGAGCGGCTCCCGGTCGGGATCGTTGTCGCCAACCACAGTTCACTCGCGGATCCGGCGATCGTGCTGGCCGCGTTGCAGCGCCTCGGTACCCGGCCCGTGGTCATGGCGACCGCCGGTCTCTGGCGCATACCCGTGCTCGGTGGCGTCCTCGCCCGGGAAGGCCACATCCCCGTGCATCGCGGCGATCCGCGCGCGTCCCGGTCGCTCGATCTCGCCCAGGAAGCGCTGGAGCGGGGGCGGCACATCCTGATCTACGCCGAGGGCGGGCTGCCCGACCGCAAGGACGCGGCCGAGGCCGCGCCGGGTGCCTTCCGCCGCGGGCTCGCCCGGCTCGCGGAGCGGACGGGGGCGCCGGTCATCCCGGTCGGCCAGGCCGGCGCGCGCCGGGTCGTCTCCGGGTCGGTCGCGAAGCAGTGGGCGGGGCTGGCCACCGCGCCGCTGCGGCGTCCCCGCCTTCACGTTCATGTCGGGGCTCCGCTCCTGATGGAGGGGGGCGGGGACGGGGGCGGTGCGTTGACCGCGCGGGCGCACTTCGCCGTTACCGCGGCGTGGCGGACGGCGGCCTCGCGTCTGGGTGAACCGGCGGCACTGGCCGCCTGAGCGCGCTCGGCGTTCCCGCCGCGTACGCCGGGGAGTTCGGGCTGCGTGGGGGCGCAACCACCGGCCGTGTCCGGTCGTCCTTCGGGGTATGCCGTCGCCCAGCCCCGAACCGTCCCCCCGGCAGCCTCGCCGGCCGCATTGCGGCCAGGGCGCGAGTGAAGCGGCTCCGTCCGGGTGCCCCGGCATCCGGGTGGCGGGGCACACCGCCTGTCTGGCCCACCTGGACCGCGCCGGGCGCGGCGCCTATCTGGCCGGGCTGGCGCCCGGGTCCGACGTGGACCACCGGGGCACTCCCTTCACCGAACCCCTTCTCGATGCCCTTCTCACCGCCCTCCGTGACCCTGACACCGGGCAGGCCCGGTTCGGCGAGGCGCTGTTCGACTCGGCGACCTTCGAGGGCGACGCGCTGTTCGGGGCGGCGACCTTCGAGGGCGACGCCTGGTTCAGGTCGGCGGTCTTCCGGGGCATCGCTCTGTTCGACTCGGCGGTCTTCGAGGGCGGCGCCGGGTTCGGGGCGGCGGTCTTCGGCAGCGTCGCGCTGTTCGAGTCGGTGGTCTTCGAGGGCGAGGCGCGGTTCGGGTCGGTGGTCTTCGAGGGGGACGCGTGGTTCCAGTCGGCGGCCTTCCGGGGCGAGGCCTGGTTCAGGTCCGGGGACTTCCAGGGGGACAGCGGGTTCGAGGCGGCGGTCTTCGAGGGCGACGCGCTGTTCGAGTCGGCGTCGTTCAAGGGCGTCGCCCGGTTCCGGTCCGCGGCCTTCGCGGGCCGGGCGCGGTTCGGGTTGGCGACCTTCGAGGGGGTCGCCGGTTTCGGGGCGGTGACCTTCGGGCGTGAGGCCGGGTTCAGGTTGGCGGTCTTCAAGGGCGTCGCCCGGTTCGCGTCGGCGGTCTTCGAGGACGTCGCCCTGTTCGGCTCGGCGGCCTTCCGGCGCGACGGCGCGTTCGAGTCGGCCAGCTTCAAGGGGGACGCCGACTTCGCGTCGGCGGTCTTCACGAGCAGGGCCCTGTTCGCGTCGGCGGCCTTCGGGAGCGAGGCCGGGTTCGGGGCGGCGGCCTTCCGGGGCGATGCCGTGTTCGAGGGGACGGTGTTCCAGGGCGGCTCCGGTTTCGGGGCGGCCGTCTTCGGGAGCGACGCCCTGTTCACCCGGGCGGCCTTCGAGAGGGCTCCGCAGCTGGGGCCGTTGGTGTGTGCCGGGCGCGTCGTGCTGTCCGGGGCGGTGTTCGGCGGCCCGGTGAGCCTCGCGTTCGCCGCGCGCCGCCTGGAGTGCCGGCGGACCCGCTGGTCCTCGACGGCCGAGCTGCGTCTGCGCCACACCGCGGTGGACTTCGCCCACGCGGTCTTCGAGTATCCGCTCACCCTCGCGGCGGAGCTGGATCCGTTCGTGCTCCCCGACGGCCAACAGGTGCGGGAGGACGCGACGTTCGGCACGTCCGACGCCGCCGTACGCGTCACCTCGCTGCGCGGCGTGGACGCGGCCCACCTGGTCCTCGCCGACGTCGGACTCGCGGAATGCCTGTTCACCGGGACGGTGCACCTCGACCAGATCCGGCTGGAGGGCGCGTGTGCGTTCGGTACGGTCCCGTCCCGCACGCGCGGGCGGGGCGGGCTGCCCATACGGTTCACCCGGCGGCGCACGCTCGCCGAGGAACACCACTGGCGCGCGGGACGGCCGTCGGCCGCACCGGGCTGGAGCGCGGGCGGGGCCGGGGCCGGGCGCGTCGGGCCCGCGCAGTTGGCGCCGGTGTACCGGGCGCTGCGGAAGTCCTTCGAGGACGGCAAGAACGAGCCGGGCGCCGCGGACTTCTACTACGGCGAGATGGAGATGCGCCGCCACGACCGCGCCGGCGGCACCCGCGCCGAGCGCGGACTGCTGCACGGCTACTGGCTGTTGTCCGGGTACGGGTTGCGCGCCTCCCGGGCGCTGGGCTGGCTCGCCGCCGCGATGCTCGTCACCGTCGTGCTGCTGATGGGCTTCGGGCTGCCCGGGGACACCCCGGGGTACGAGGCGACCGGCACCGTACCGGCCGGTGGCGGGCGGGTGACCTTCACGATCGGCAAGGACGATCCCCGCGGCCCCACGGGGGCCCGGTTCACCGGGGAGCGCTTCGAGAAGGCCGTGAACGTCACCCTCAACTCGGTGGTCTTCCGGTCCTCGGGCCAGGACCTGACGACCGCCGGCACCTACATCGAGATGACCTCTCGACTGGCCGAGCCCGTCCTCCTGGCCCTCGCGGTCCTGGCCGTCCGCAACCGTGTGAGGCGCTGAGCCGGGTCCGTGGCGCGGGCGTGGGGCGGGGCCGGGCGGAGGGGTTCTCCGGTCGGCCCCGCCGTGGGTGCTACTGGTTCGCGCGGCCCCAGGCTCTGGCCGCTGTGGTGCCTCCCGTGATGACGAACTGGGAGCCCGGCTGGGTGACGATGTTGCCGTCGGCCGAGTTGGTGATGGTGACGTTGGTCAGGGTCGCGCTGCCGCGGGCGCCGCTCATGGCGAGGATGCCGGCGCCGTTGTTGGACTTGTCGATCTTGACGTTGTTGATCGCGACGGAGGGCACGTTGCCGCCGCCGGTCTTGAACTGGATGCCGTCGAAGGTCGAGTCGTAGATGTCGGTGTCCCGGATGGTGACGCCGGGGATGTCCCTGCTCTGGGCGAAGAGCGTGATGGCACCGAACTCCTGGTCCTCGTTCCAGAAGGCTCCGCCGGTGCGGTACAGGGCGTTGTTGGCGATCAGGGTCTGGCCGGTGAAGGGCAGCGGGTCGTGGTCGGTCGCCAGCATGATGCCGGGGTAGTTGGCGGTGTCGTACACGAGGTTGTTCTCGATCTTGTTGCCGTAGCCGCCGTAGACCGCGATGCCGGTGGCGCGCCAGGGCAGTTGGATCGTGTTGTTGACGAACTGGTTGTCGTGCGCGACGTCGACGGACGTGTCCTTGACGTACCGGTTGGCCCAGACCGCCAGGGAGTCGTCGCCCGTGGTGCGGAACGAGGAGTTGAACACCTTGGAGTTCCGGGTGCCGTTGGTGAAGTTGATGCCGTCGGCGTACGTGTCGCGGATGCGCATGCCGGTGAGCTCCAGCCCGTCGGCGGGGCCCCACAGGGCGGGGATGTTGTCGTAGTCACGGCCGACCCAGACTCCGACGTTGGCGTGCTCGATCCACACGTTGGAGATCTTGGTGTTCTTGCCGAACCGCCCGTTCAGGCCGACTCCGCCCTCGGCGCCACCGGGGCCGCCGCGGATCCGGCCGGAGCCGAAGATGGCGATGTCGGAGATCTGGGTGTTGTCGTCGATGTCGAAGCCGAAGTTGCCCTCGTGCGGGTGGTTGATGCTGCCCACCGCCAGGTGCGGTTCGGTCAGGGTGTAGAGCTGGGAGTGCCACATGCCGGCGCCCCGGATGGTGACGTTGCTGATGCCGACCTGGTTGTACTGGCCGCGGTTCAGCGGGTCGTCGGTCAGGATCTTCTTCTCCTGGCGCCACTGGCCCGCCGGGATCCACACGCAGTCGATGACGTCGTTCTGGTTGTCCGTCACCGCCCGCTGGATGGCGGTCGTGTCGTCGATGCCGTCGTCGGGCACCGCGCCGTACGACGTGATGGAGGTGCACTCCGCCGGCTTGCTCGTCGGCGGCGCGACCTGCTCCAGGTCGATCAGGTCGATGATGTAGAAGGACGCGGTGTCGCTCGCGTCGCGCTGGAGCTTGAACTTGGTGCCCGCCGGGTACGTCGTCGACAGCAGCGCGTTCGCCTCGTCGAAGAGCCGCCGGGCGTCGGCCTGCGGGGTGTTGGTCAGGGCCTCGGGGCCGTCGGTGTCGCCGTACAGCCAGCTGTGCTTCGAGGAGAGCGTGAGCTTCCTGACGAAGGTGTCGTTGACGTACAGGCCGATGGTGGCCTCGATGCCGCCGCCGTTCGCCGCGTCCGGGATGGAGTTGCGGACGACGATCGAGTTGGTCGGGACGGTGGAGGTGAACTCCACGAACTGACCGGTGCTGTTGAGCCGTACCGACTTGCGGCCGGAGGACTCGGTGGCGAAGTTCGTGTGCCCGAAGGTGCGTTCGGCGTCCGCTTCCAGCAACGTGCCCTGGTAACGGCCCGCTTCGGCCTCGTACTCGGTGTACGGGACGGCCGCGCCGCGCCCGACCACGATCGCCCGGGAGAACGCGTTGTTCGTCTCGTTGGTCTCCGTGACGACGTTGGTGGCGTCGGCGGTGGCGACGAGGGTGGCGCCGCCGCTGGTGGCGGTCCACGTGCCGGTGACGCTCACGTTGGCGGTGGCGCCCGCGGCGACCGACGGGGTGCTGGTGTTGAGGGTGGTGCCGCCGACCGTCAGGCGGGTGACCGTGGTGGCGCCCGACGCGGTGGTGCCGCGGTTCTTCACCGCCACGGTGAACTGGACCGGTGATCCCACGGCCGGGTTGGCCGGGGTGGAGTCGATGCTGAGCACCTGGAGGTCGGGGCCGGGGGCCTGGCCGACGACCAGCTGGGCCGTCGCCACGAAACTGTTGTTGTTGTTGTCCTGCTCGACGACCGTGTCGGTCGGGTCCACGATGGCGGTCACCCGGTAACTGCCCTCGGCGCGCTTGCCGATGGTGACGGGGACGGTGGCCGAGGCGCCGACGGCGAGTGCGCCGACCGGGGCGCTGCCCGCGACGGCGCCGCCCACGCTGACGTTGACGGTGGTCGCCGGGGAGGCGGCGGTGCCCGCGTTGCGTACGGTCGCGTTGACGGTGGTCGTGTCGGTCTCCACCGGTGCGGCGGGGGTCCACGACAGGGCGGTGACGGTCAGGTCGGGGTTGGGGGCCGGGACTCCGATGACCTGGATCTCGGCGACCTGGCCGCCGCCCGCGCCGGTGTTGGCGAAGATCTGGAGCTGGAGGTCGGCGACGCGGCCGGTGACGGGGATCCGTACCGAGTTCTGGTTGGTCGCCGGGTTGAAGGCGTAGTCGGCGCGCGCCTTGAGCGAGGTGAAGCCGGCGGCGGTGTAGGCGCGTCCGAGGACCTGGATGTTCTGGCTCCTCGGCCCCCACGCGGAGTCGGGGTTGAGCTTGACCACGACGGCGCTGATGTCGGCGTCGGCGCCGAGCTTCACGGTGAGGTTCGACGGGTGTCCGTTGGACTCCCAGTACGTGGCGAGGTTGTTGTCGTTGGCGTTGGCCGCGACGAACGAGAAGACCGACGAGTTCGCCTCGATCGCCTTGCCGCGGGCCAGGTCCGTACCCGTGCCCGGATCGGGGTCGGGGTCGGGGTCCGGGTCGGTGGCCGCCGGGCCGTACACCGCGAGTTCGGAGACCTGCGCGGCGGGCCAGCCGGTGTTCCCGGTGATGCTCACCCGGACGTACCGGACGCTCGTGGAGGTGAAGTCGATGGTGACGGTGTTCGCCGAGGCCGGGGAGAACGCCCGGGCCTGCGTGGCGGACAGGGTGCTGAACGTCGTCCCGTTGGTGCTGCCCTGGATGGCGACGGCCTGGGTGCGCGCCTCCCACGTCGTCGGCAGTTTGAGCACCACCTGGTCGACGGCGACGTTGCTGCCGAGGTCGGTCTGGACCCAGCCCGGGAAGCCGTTGTTCGGGCCTTCCCAGTAGGTCTGCTGGTTGCCGTCCGTGACGTTGGAGGCGGGATGGCTGCCCTCGGACCCGCTCGCCGAGGCGGTACGGCCGGCGGCGACGTTGGGGCGGTCGGCCGCGGAGGCGGTCTCGGTGGAGAGAGGTATGAGCCCGAAGGCGATCAGGGCGGCCGTCACCAGGCCGGTGATCAACCCTCTGCTGAGCTGCGTTCTTTTCATGGGTCCTCTGTCTGTCGGAACGAGAGAGTGGGGGGCCGCGGGAGGGGGGCCTGCGGGTCGGACTCTTGCCACGAAGTTGCGAGGAGATTCTGAAAAAATTGAGCCAGTTGCACAGTTTTTTGCGAGTCACAGATTCCAATCGTGTCACCGTTTTGTCAACGGTTTACACACGACGATCAATTGGGCAGCACGAAACCGGGCTCGGCGGAGAGCGGGTGTCAGCGCACGCGGGGCTTGGGCGGGGCGGTGCCCGACGCCAGGGGTGAGCGGGCCAGTTCGAGGCAGCCCGCCGTGATCAGGGCGACGCCGATCAGCTCGGGCACCAGCCACCAGCCGGTCCGCACGTTCTCGCCGAACAGCGTCACCCCGTACGTGATGCTGATCAACGCGTCGCCGAGGGTCAGCATCGGCTGGGACGCCACCAGGGAGCCCGCCTGAAGGGCGTTCTGGAGGAGGAAGAGCGCCCCGATCCCGGCCACGGCGGTTGCGTACAACTGCCAGGCGGAGAGCAGCGCGACCACGCCCGCGCCGTCCTCGATGCGGGACACGGCGTCCTTCAGCAGCGCGGCGGTCAGCGCGTACCCGACGGCGGCGGCGAGGCCGAAGAGCGCGGCGCGCGGGTTGCCCCGTACCCGCTGCGCGGCGCCGATCAGCACGACCTCGACGCCCAGGGTGATGATCAGCGCCGGGACCCAGGCGATCGGGTCCACGGTCTCGGTGCCGCCGCCCGGCGACGCCGCGCCCAGCCCGAGCGCGAGTCCCGAGGTCACCGCCGCGACGCCCAGCCAGGCGGAGCCCGGGAGCCGGGAGCGGAAGACGTAGCTCGCGATCAGCAGGGTCACGGGGAGCTCGATGACGAAGATCGGCTGGACGACGGCGATGGCCCCGGTGGCGAGCGCGATCGCCTGGCAGATGGCGGCCACGATGACCAGGCCGATGCCGGCCAGCCAGACCCGCTGCCGGAGCAGGTGCCGGATCAGCGAGAGGTGGAGGGCGTCGGAGTCGGGCACCGTGGACGCGGCGCGCCGCTGGAGCACCGAGGCGGAGCCGTTGCTGATCGCGGTCAGGACGGCGAACAGGACACTGATCACCGGTCCATCATGCGGGTGGCCGGCGCGGGATCCGGTCTCATCCCGGCGGGGGGCGCGAGGCGGGGGCCGAACGGGCTAGGGGTGTGCGGGGGAGCTTGTGGATCTTGGGCGCCGGGGGGGCGGGGGGCCGACGATCTTGCGTGGGGCGGGGTGGTCGTGGGGCTTGGGGAGGCCGGGGTGGTCGTGGGTCTTGGAGCGGGAGGAGCGGTCGTGGGCCTTGGGGCGGGAGGGGCGGGTGGGCTGGTCGGTAGGGTGGGGTGGCTGTGTGGGTGGTGTCGGGCGGGGGCGTCCGGGACGGGAAGGGGCGGTTCGTGGGGCATCGGCATCGCACCCCGCCGGCCTCTCCGCTGCCGCAGCGTGAGGGGGTGGACGCCGTGCGGGTGCGGCTGCCCGCCGATCCCGGTGGGGCGTGGGAGACCGTACGGGATCATCTGGTGGCGCGGTTCGGGTCCGCCGTGGGGGTGGAGCGGGTCGACGCGATGTTCCGCGAGGGGCGGTTCGTGGGCCTGGACGGTCCGGTCCGGGCGACGGAGCCGTACGCCGCCGGGCGGTATCTGTGGTTCCACCGGGACTTCGCGCCCGAGGACCGGGTGCCGTTCGAGGTGGGGGTCGTGTACCGCGACGAGCGGATCCTCGTCGCCGACAAGCCGCACTTCCTGGCCACCACCCCGCGCGGCTCGCACATCACCGAGACCCTGCCGGCCCGGCTGCGCCGCGCGTGGGGGCTGCCCGAGCTCCAGCCCGCGCACCGCCTGGACCGGCTGACGGCCGGGCTGGTGCTGTGTGTCGTACGGGCCGGGGACCGCGGCGCGTACCAGACGCTGTTCCGGGACCGGGCGGTCCGCAAGGAGTACGAGGCCGTCGCGCCGTACGACCCGGCGGTGGCGCTTCCCGTCACCGTCCGGAGCCGGATCGAGAAGGAGCGCGGGGAGCAGGCGGCCCGGGAGGTCCCCGGGGAGCCCAACAGCGAGAGCCGGGTCGAACTGCTGGAGCGGCGGGGCGGGTTCGGCCGGTACCGGCTGTCGCCGGCCACCGGCCGCACCCATCAGCTGCGGGTCCACATGAACAGCCTCGGGCTGCCGCTCCTGCACGACCCGCTGTACCCGGTCGTACGGGAGCCGGCGCCCGACGACCACACGCGTCCGCTGCAACTCCTCGCGACGGTGCTGGAGTTCACCGATCCGCTGACCGGTGAGCCGTTCCGCTTCACCAGCGGGTCGCGCCTGCTGCCGCCCGCTCAGTGGCCGCGCTGAATCCACTCCTCCAGGTGCGGCGCCTCGGCGCCGACCGTGGTCGGGTCGCCATGGCCGGTGCGGACCACGGTCTGCGGGGGCAGCGCGAGGAGCCGGTCCCGGATCGAGTCGATGATCGTCGGGAAGTGCGAGAACGACCGGCCGGTCGCGCCGGGGCCGCCCTGGAAGAGCGTGTCGCCGGTGAAGACCGTCGACAGGGCGGGGACGTACAGGCAGACCGCGCCCGGCGCGTGGCCGGGGGTGTGGAGCACGGTCAGCGTGACGCCGCCGACGTCGAGCGTGGCGCCGTCGGCGAGTTCGCCGTCGGGGGCCCGGTCCGGGTGGGTCAGCTTCCACAGCGGCAGGTCGTCCGGGTGCAGGAGGATCGGCGCGCCGGTCGCGGCGGCGAGGGCGGGGGCCGCGTCGATGTGGTCGTCGTGCGCGTGGGTGCAGACGATGGCGCGCAGCGTACGGCCGCCGAGGGCGGCCTCGATGGCGGCGGCGTCGTGCGCGGCGTCGATGACGATCGCCTCGGAGTCGTCACCGACGATCCAGACGTTGTTGTCGACGTCCCAGGTGCCGCCGTCGAGGGAGAACGTCCCCGAGGTGACGAGGTGGTCGACGCGGGGTGCGGAGGAGGCCATCAGAACACCACCACCGAACGCAGCACGTCACCCTCGTGCATCCGGGCGAACGCCTTCTCGACGTCGCCGAGTCCGATGGTCTCGGTGACGAACGCGGCGAGGTCGATACGGCCCTGCTGGTGGAGGTCGATGAGCATCGGGAAGTCCCTGGAGGGCAGACAGTCCCCGTACCAGGAGGACTTGAGCGAGCCGCCGCGCCCGAAGACGTCCAGCAGGGGCAGTTCGAGCTTCATCTCCGGGGTGGGGACGCCGACCAGGACGACCGTTCCGGCCAGGTCCCGTGCGTAGAAGGCCTGTTCGTACGTCTCCGGGCGGCCGACGGCCTCGATGACGACGTCCGCGCCGAAGCCGCCGGTGAGTTCGCGGATGGCCTCGACGGGGTCGGTGGAGCGGGAGTTGACGGTGTGGGTGGCGCCCATCTCCTTGGCCGTCGCCAGCTTGCGGTCGTCGATGTCGACGGCGATGATCCGGGCGGCCCCCGCGAGGCGGGCGCCGACCACGGCGGCATCCCCGACCCCGCCGCAGCCGATGACGGCGACCGAGTCGCCGCGTCCGACCTGGCCGGTGTTGATCGCCGCGCCGATGCCGGCCATCACGCCGCAGCCGAGCAGGCCCGCGACGGCCGGGGACACGCTCGGGTCGACCTTGGTGCACTGCCCGGCGGCGACGAGGGTCTTCTCGGCGAAGGCGCCGATGCCGAGGGCCGGGGAGAGTTCCGTGCCGTCGAGGAGCGTCATCTTCTGCGTCGCGTTGTGGGTGTTGAAGCAGTACCACGGCCGGCCGCGCAGGCAGGCCCGGCAACTACCGCACACCGCGCGCCAGTTGAGGATCACGAAGTCGCCGGGGGCCACGTCGGTGACGTCCTCGCCGACCGACTCCACGACACCGGCGGCCTCGTGGCCGAGCAGGAAGGGGTAGTCGTCGTTGATGCCGCCCTGCTTGTAGTGCAGGTCCGTGTGGCAGACACCGCACGCCTGGACCTTCACCACCGCCTCGCCGGGGCCCGGATCGGGGACGACGATCGTCTCGATCCGCACCGGCTCGTTCTTGCCGGGGGCGACGACCCCGCGCACCTGCTGCGCCATGGAACAACCCGCTTTCCTCGTACCGCGCGAACGACACTGTCCGCACCTACTATCTCGCGTCGGGGACGGCGGGGTCAGGGGGTGGGGGTGGCGGGGACGGAAGTCGCAGGGGCGGGAGTGGCGGCGGCGGGAGTGGCGGAGGCGGGAGTGGCGGAGGCGGGGGAGGACATACTTACGGCCGTCAGGCGTCAGGGACGGTCAGTGAGGGGCAGGGAACCGATGAGTGTTGCGCACGTCGTGGTGGTGATGGGGGTGTCCGGCACCGGGAAGACCACCGTCGGGCAGTTGCTCGCCGAGGCGCTGGACGTCCCGTACGCCGAGGGGGACGCGTTCCACCCGCCGGAGAACATCGCCAAGATGTCGGCGGGCACCCCGCTGGACGACGACGACCGGTGGCCCTGGCTGGACGCCGTCGGCGCGTGGGCCGCGGGCCGGGCGGGGCAGGGCGGGGTGGTCGCCGCGTCGTCGCTCAAGCGCTCCTACCGGGACCGGCTGCGGGCCGCCGCCCCTGACGTGGTCTTCGTCCACCTCGCCGGTGACCGGGCGCTGATCGAGGAGCGCATGGCCGCGCGCAAGGGGCACTTCATGCCGACCGCGCTGCTCGACTCGCAGTTCGCCACGCTCCAGCCGCTGGAGGACGACGAGGCGGGGGTGGCGGTGGAGGTCTCCGGGTCGCCCGAGGAGATCACGGGGCGGGCGGTGGAGGCGCTGCGGCGGCTCTGACAGTCGGAGGCCGGGGGCTGGGGCCGGGGGCGGGGGCACGGCGGGAGCGGCCGTACGGTCAGGAGTCGTCCTCCCGCCACTCCGAGTGCTCGCGCCGCGCCCACGCTCGCTCCACCGAGCCCGTGCGCATCCCGCGCCGGGCCTCGGGGTCCGCGTACGCCATGCCGATGTGCCCGAGGAGCACCACGCCGATGGCGAGGGCCAGCCAGTCGTGGAGGAAGGTGGCGCTCGTGCGCCACACGAGCGGGGCGAAGCCGGTGAACCACATCAGCAGGCCCGTACCGACCATGACGAGCACCGCGCCCGCGATCCAGGCCGCGTAGATCTTCTGGCCCGCGTTGAACTTCCCCGCCGGGCGGGACTCGGGCCTGGCGTCACGCCGTCGTACGGCGCGCAGCCACTCCTTGTCGTGCGGGAAGAAGCGGTTCAGCCGGCCGAGGTCGGCGCGGAAGTGCCGGGAGGCGAGACCCGCCAGGACCGGGACCGGCAGCAGCAGCCCCGACCACTCGTGCACCGTGACCACGAGGTAGCGGCGGCCGACCAGTTCGGCGAGCTGCGGCACGTACAGGAAGCCCGCCGTCGCCACGCACACCAGCATCAGGACGCCCGTGGTGCGGTGGACCCAGCGCTCGGCGGGGCTGAACCTGCGGCGCAGCCGCCCGGTGCCCGGGGACCCGGACCCCTCCCGCGCGGTCCCCTCCCCCGGTCCCCGCCCGCCCTCAGACGGTGGGGGCGTCGTCGCGTCCGTTGGACCGGCCGACCCAGCCGTCGACGTCATAGCCACGCTCCTCCCAGTAGCCGGGGCGGACGTCGGAGGTGACGGAGATCCCGGAGAGCCATTTCGCCGACTTGTAGAAGTACATCGGCGCCACGTACAGCCGGACCGGGCCGCCGTGCGCGTGCCCGATCGGCTTGTCCTGCATCGTGAGCGCCACCAGGACGTCGGCGCGGCGGGCCTGCTGGAGCGTGAGGCTCTCGGTGTACGTCCCGTCGAAGCAGGTGAACCGGATCGCCTTGGCGTCGGGGTGGACCCCGGCCGCGTCGAGGAGCTGGGAGACCTTGACCCCTGTGAAGGGGGTGTGGGGGACGCGCCAGCCCGTGACGCACTGCACGTCGCGGACGACCCGCGTCTGCGGCAGCTTCCGCAGGGCGTCCAGGGTGTACGTGGCGGGCCGGTCGACGAGGCCGTCGACCTTGAGCCGGTAGTTCCCGGCGTCCTTGTGCGGTACGGAACCGGTCACCGAGTAGTAGCGGAACCCGCCGCCGTTGGGCAGCAGCCCGCTGAGGCCGGTCGGGTCCTGGCTGGACACCGCGCCGAGGAAGGAGTCGAGCCCGCTCTGGATGTGGGGGGCCGCGACCAGTCCCGCGGCGCCCAGCCCCAGGGTGGAGAGCAGAACGCGCCGCCCCACCGGCGTTCCGGCGGGCTCATTCCGTTGATGGTTCACTCATTGATTCGACCACCCGCGGGCCCCGGAAGCCAGGGACGGCGGGAATCCGTCAGACTTTCGTCAGACCTGTACGGCCGCTGTGCGACGTCACGGCGTCGCACAGCGGCCGTGGGGTGGCTACGACCGGGAGGCCTTCTCCAGTTGGAACGCCTCGTTCCCGAGGCCGATCCTGGCGTGCACCTCGGGCTTGACCGTACGCAGGACCGCTCCGTACACCAGCCCGCCCACCAGGGTGAGGCCGACGATCCCGGGCAGGATCCAGCGCAGCGCGGAGCCGGGTCCCGCCCCGACCAGCAGGTCGAAGTCCTTGACGGTGTAGACGGCGACGGCGACGAGCGCGAGGCCGGCCAGGGCCGAGGCGACGAGGCGCGGTGCCTGCGCGCCGCCCGCCCCGCGCCGTACGAAGAACGCGATCACGGCGAAGGAGGCCGCGGCCATCAGCAGGATGATGCCGAGCGCGCCGATGTTGCCCATCCAGGTGAAGAGCCGCAGGATCGGCGCGGTCGGGTCGCCGGCGGGCTTGTCGTCCGTGACGGCGAAGGCGGTCACGACGACGAGGGAGAACACCGACTGGAGCGCGGAGCCGTAGGCGGGGGCGCCGCTGGACGCGCTGGTACGGCCGAAGGCGGCCGGCAGGAGCCCCTCGCGGCCCATCGCGAAGGCGTAGCGGGCGACGACGTTGTGGAAGCTGAGCAGCGCGGCGAACATGCCGGTGACGAACAGCACGTGGAGGACGTCGGTGAAGGTCGTGCCGAGGCGGTCCTCGGTGAGGCCGAAGATCAGGCCGGGGCCCTGCTCCCCCGCGGTGGCGACGACCGAACCGGGGCCGGCGGCGACGGAGATCGCCCAGGCGCTGACGGCGAGGAACAGCGCGGAGAGGCCGACGGCGAGGAACATCACGCGTCGGACGACGACGTTCGGGCGGCTGGTCTCCTCGGCGTACACCGGGGCCTGCTCGAAGCCGACGAAGGCGGCGATGCAGAAGCACAGGGCGGTGCCGAGGCCCGCGCCGGTGAGGGCGTCGGGGTTGAAGGCCTGGAGCGAGACGCCGTCCTTGCCCGGGTCGGCGACGAAGGCGACGTCGAAGATCACGACGAGGGTGACCTCGATGAGGATGAGGACGCCGAGCACCTTGGCGTTCAGGTCGATCTTGAGCCAGCCGAGGAGTCCGACGAGCACGGCGGCGGCCAGGGCGGGCACCCACCAGGCGACGGTCAGGTCGAGGTAGGTGGCGAGGAGCCCGGAGACCTCGAAGCCGAAGAGGCCGTAGATGCCGACCTGCATGGCGTTGTACGCGAGGAGCGCGACGAGCGAGGCGCCCGCGCCGGCGGTCGGGCCGAGCCCGCGGGCTATGTACGCATAGAACGCGCCGGCGTTGTGGACGTGGCGGCTCATCTCGGCGTACCCGAAGCTGAACAGGACGAGGACCACCCCGAGGATGACGTACAGCAGGGGCTGGCCGACCACCCCCATCACTCCGTAGACGGTGGGCATGACGCCGGCGACGGTCATCAGGGGCGCACTGGCGGCGAGCACGGAGAGCAGGAGGCCCGACGTGCCGAGGCGGTTCGCGCGAAGCGCCCGCTCCTGTCCCTTGAAGGTGCTGATCTGACCGGAGCCGGTGCCGGTGCCGGAGCCGGGGGCCTTGTCGGAGACCGTACCCGTGTGCGTTGGCGTGCTGGAGTTCGAACCGGAACTCGTGCCCGTGCTCGAATTGCCCGTCGACATGACAGGGGTGTCCTTTCGGGGATCGCCGGCGCGTATCGCGGGCGCGTCAGACGGAGCCGAGCGCGGCGTTGCGCGCGGCAAGGAAGGCGTGGTGCGGGTCCCGGTCCGGGTAGGACCAGGGGGCTGGGGTGTTGTGCCGGCCGATGCGGTGGAAGAGCGCCGCGGCCTCGGCGACGCGGCCGTCGTACCACTGGGCGTGGGCGAGGAAGTTGAGGTCGACGCGGTTGCGCGGGTGGTCCTCGCTCTCCCACTCCAGCCACCAGTCGAAGGCGCCCTTGAGGACCTGGCGGGCCCGGCGGCCCGTCCAGTGCCCGGAGGCGGCGGGGTCGGCGGGTTCCAGGCGGGCGGCGGCGAGGACGCGGTAGCGCTCGGCGTGCGCGACGACGGGCAGGACGGCGAGCGGCGAGTCCGCGGGGGCCTGTTCGGCCGCCCAGGCGGCGAAGTCGTAGACCTCGTGGAGGGGGTCCTGGCCGGCGTCGGGGCGGCGTTCGGCGAGGCGGGCGGCCATCAGGTGGTGGGCGTGGTGGTGGTCGGGGTGGCGGGTCCTGACCTCCTCGAAGAGCTGCGAGGTCTCTTCCTCCGTGCCGCGTGTGCGGGCGAGGAGCAGCAGGCCGAGCCAGGGGGTGGGGTCGGCGGGGGCGCGACGTACGGCGTCCCGGCAGGCGTCCACGGCCCGGTGTTCGGGTTCCTTGCCGCGCAGGGCCGCGAAGACGGTCGCGCAGGCGAGGAGGGTGGCGGCGTCGGGGCTCTCGGGTTCGGCGAGCAGCCAGTCGCGGGTCCAGGCGGCGGCGCCGGAGGCCTGGGCGAGGACGACGACGCGGTGGCCTCTGCGGTCCCATTCGTCGCCGGTCCGGGCGAGGAGGGAGCGGGCCTCGGACCATCGTCCTTGAGCCAACTGGTCGCGTACGGAGGCGAGTTCGGTGTCGTCCAGTGCGGGGTCGAAGGAGTGGCCGGAACGTGAGCTACGTCTTCGGGCACGGCCGAGGGGTGGCGGAGGCGGGGACATCCGCGGGATTCCTCCAGGGCGCGTGGACGAGAAAGGACCGGGCACAGCAAATCGGTAGGTATGGCCTCGCGTCAAGCGGTATCTCGATGTAAGGCACAGTCATATCGCCCTGGCGCGGGCGTGGTTGCGGTGGCCGGACCAGGACCCCGGAGGGTCCTCGTCCGCATAACCCCAGATGGGACGCTTTTCGGCCAGCCGGGGCCCGTCGCCGCCACACCCTAGGGTGGCCCTCATGGAGAACCGAGAACCGTTGGCGCCGTTACTGCTCGCCTTCCCCGGCCCGGTGCGTGACCGGTTGGTGGCGGCCGTGCTGGAGGGCCGGAAGGTCGCGACGACGGGGCTGCTCGCGGAGTACGAGGCCGAGCGCGAGGAACTGCCCCCGGTCGGGGAGCGATCGGCCCTGATCGACTCGGCGGGCCGCGAGGTGGCGGTGGTCGAACTGACCGGGGTACGGGTGCTGCCGCTCGGCGCCGCCGACCTCCAACTCGCCCTGGACGAGGGCGAGGGGCACACCTCGGTGGCCCAATGGCGGGCGGATCACGAGCGGTTCTGGCACGGCGAGGAGATGCGGGAGGCGTTGGGCGACCCCGAATTCACCGTGCACGACGGGACGTTGCTGGTGGTGGAGAGGTTCCGGGTCGTGGAACGGCTCTGAGGGGGCGCCCCGCGTACGGCCCCGCTCAGCCCACCGCCTTCGCCGCCGCCCGGCCCGCCGCGCGGCCCGAGAAGATGCAGCCGCCCAGGAACGTCCCCTCCAGCGAGCGGTAGCCGTGCATCCCCCCGCCGCCGAAGCCGGCCGCCTCGCCCGCCGCGTACACACCGGGCAGCGGGTCGCCGCCCTCGGTCAGGACGCGCGACGACAGGTCGGTCTCCAGGCCGCCGAGGGACTTGCGGGTGAGGATGCGCAGCCGTACGGCTATCAGCGGGCCCGCCGCCGGGTCGAGCAGGGGGTGCGGGGCGACCGTACGGATCAGCTTGTCGCCCAGGTACCTGCGCGCCCCCCGGACCGCCGTCACCTGCGCGTCCTTGCCGAACGGGTTCACCGTCGCCCGGTCCCGCGCGACGATCTCGCGACGCAGCGCGGCCTCGTCGATGAGCGGCTCCTCGGTGAGGGCGTTCATCCCGCGCACGAGCGCGGACAGGTCCTTCTCCACGACGAAGTCGGCGCCCTTGTCCATGAACGCCTTCACCGGGCCGGGGACGTCGGCGCGCGCCCGGCCGATGACGTCGCGGACCGACTTGCCCGTGAGGTCGGGGTTCTGCTCGGAGCCCGAGAGGGCGAACTCCTTGCCGATGATGCGCTGGTCGAGGACGAACCAGGTGTACTCGTACCCGGTCCGCATGATGTGTTCGAGCGTCCCGAGCGTGTCGAAGCCGGGGAAGAGCGGGCCCGGCAGGCGGCGGCCCCGGGCGTCCAGCCAGAGCGAGGACGGTCCGGGGAGGATGCGGATGCCGTGCCGGGCCCAGATCGGGTCCCAGTTCTCTATGCCCTCGGTGTAGTGCCACATGCGGTCGCGGTTGATGTGGTGGGCGCCCGCGGACTCCGCGATGCCGAGCATCAGGCCGTCCACGTGCGCGGGCACGCCGGAGAGCATGGTGCGCGGCGGGCGGCCCAGCCGCTCGGGCCACTGGGCGCGGACCAGGTCGGGGTTGCCGCCGATGCCGCCCGAGGTGACGATCACGGCCTGGGCCTTGAGCTCGAACGCGCCGGTGACCCGGCGGGTGCTCGCCTCGCCCCGTACGGCGTCGCTCGGCGCCAGGACCTCGCCCGTCACGGTGTCCACGACACCCGCGGTGTTGCCGAGCCCGGTCACCCGGTGCCGGAACCGGAACTCCACCAGCCCCCGGGCGGCGCCCTCGCGCACCCGCCGCGCGAACGGCTCGACCACTCCGGGTCCGGTCCCCCAGGTGACGTGGAAGCGCGGCACCGAGTTGCCGAGGCCCGCCGCGCCGTACCCGCCGCGCTCCGCCCAGGACGCGACGGGGAAGAAGCGCATCCCCTGCCGGTGCAGCCAGGCCCGCTTCTCGCCCGCCGCGAAGTCGACGTACGCCTCGGCCCACTTGCGCGGCCAGTGGTCCTCCGTACGGTCGAAGCCGGCCGTACCCAGCCAGTCCTGGAGTGCCAGCTCCCGGCTGTCCCGGACGCGCAGGCGGCGCTGTTCTGGCGAGTTCACGAAGAACAGTCCGCCGAAGGACCAGTGGGCCTGCCCGCCGAGCGACTGCTCCGGTTCCTGGTCCAGCAGGAGGACGGAGCGGCCCGCGTCGACGAGTTCGGCGGTGGCGACCAGGCCGGCAAGTCCCGCCCCGATCACGATCACATCGGCGTCGTACGCCATGGGCTTCCATCCTTCGCGGATCCGTCACGGGTCAGGGGGCGAGCGAATGGTCCGATCTTGCGTACGCGCGAGTAACGAGTCAACCTCCTGTGCCCGATTGACCTCCGGCCCGCGCCCGCGACCCGCCCGGCGACCGGTCGGCGGGGGCGGTCGGCGGGGCTGCTTGGATGGGGGTATGGGAGCAGCGGACGAGATCCTGGACGTCGTCGACGAGAACGACCGTGTGGTGGGGCGGGCGCCGCGCGGCGAGGTGTACGCGAAGGGGCTGCGCCACCGGTGTGTGTTCGTGCTCGCGCGGGACGCGGAGGACCGGGTGTTCGTGCACCGCAGGACCGCGGAGAAGCTGGTCTTCCCCTCGTTGTACGACATGTTCGTGGGCGGGGTGGTGGGCGCGGGCGAGACGTACGACGAGGCGGCGCTGCGGGAGGCCGAGGAGGAGTTGGGGGTCTCGGGGCTGCCGCGCCCCGAGCCGTTGTTCCCTTTCCTGTACGAGTCCGCCGACGGGCGGCAGAGCTGGTGGTCGTACGTGTACGAGGTGCGCTGCGTGCTGCCGGTGCGGCCGCAGGCCGAGGAGGTGGCCTGGCACGCGTTCCTCCCGGAGGAGGAGGTGGCGCGGCGGGTGCGGCCGGGCGGGTGGGAGTGGGTGCCGGACGGGCTCGCGGCGTACGAGCGGCTCCGCGCCCGCCGCGCGTAGGGTGCGCCCTGTGAGCGACTTCGTGCGGGGCCTGCGGCTGTGGTTCGCGCCCCAGCGCCTGGGCGAGGAGGGCGAGACGCCCGACTACCGGTTCACGCTGGCCAACGAGCGTACGTTCCTGGCCTGGCTGCGTACCGCGCTGGCGCTGGTCGGCGGTGGGTTCGCGGTGGACCAGTTCCTGCCGCACCTGCGGTGGGGGGTACGGGTCGGGCTGGCGGTGGCGCTGCTCGCGGCCGGGGCGTTGTGCGCGCTCCAGGCGGTCGACCACTGGGTGCGGTGCGAGCGGGCGATCCGGCGCGGGGAGCCGCTGCCCGTCTCCCGCTTCCCGACCGTGCTGAGCCTGGTGGTGGCGGTGGTCGCGGTGGTGATGGTGGTGGTGGTCGCGCTGGGCGGGGGCCGTTGATGGCGGCCGGGGAGCGGGATCCGGGGGCGTCGGGCGAGCGGGATCCGGGGGCTGGGGGTGACCGGGATCCGGGGGCGGGGGGCGAGCGGGATCCGGGGCTCCAGCCGGAGCGGACCCGGCTGGCCTGGCGCCGGACGACACTGGCCTGCACGGTGGTCGCGGTGCTGGCGGGGCGGCAGGCGGTCCACCACGGCGGTACGACGACGGGCGCGGTCGCCATCACGCTGACCGCGCTGGTGTGGCTGGCCTTCGTGGCGCTCACGCACCGGCGCCTGGTCGCCCTGGCCACGGCGGAGCCCCGGGCCATGCCACGTCTCGCGGCGGTCGCGGCGGCGGGGTGCACGCTGCTGCTGGCGGGGCTCGCGGTGGCGGTCATGGCGTGACGCCGGGGGGCGCTGGGCCGCGGGGGGGGGTGCGCTCGGCGGGCGCCGCGCGGGAGGTTCGTGCTGGTGGCACATGCGTGGGGCAGGGTCCCGTGCGGCGGTATGCGTGGCGGGGGTGGGGTGGCAGTCTCTGGGCCTACAGCGCCACCTCGACCAGGGGATCTCCCATGCCTGCCACGGATCCGTACCTCCTCAGACTCGCGCCCGAGGTGTACGCCTACATCCAGCCGGACGGCGGCTGGTGCCTGAACAACGCCGGATTCGTCAGTGACGGCGGCTCCACCCTGCTCGTCGACACCGCCGCCACCCGGCGCCGGGCCGAGGCGCTGCGGGAGGCGGTCGTGGCGGCCGGGGTGCCGCTCCCCCGTACCGTCGTCAACACCCACCACCACGGGGACCACACCTACGGCAACGGGGTGTTCGCGCCCGGGGCGGTCGTGGTGGGCCACGAGGCCTGTCGCAGCGAGCAGTTGGCGGCGGGCCGGCAGCTCCACCGGGTGTGGCCGCACCACGACTTCGGCGACATCCGGATCATCGAGCCGACCCTCACGTACCGGGACCGGCTGACCGTGCACGTGGGCGGCGTCGAGGCGCGGATCGTCCATCCGGGGGTGGCGCACAGCCTGGGCGACTCGTTCGTGCACCTGCCCGCCCAGGGCGTCGTGTTCACCGGCGACCTGGTCTTCCACGGCGTCACGCCGTTCGTGGCGACGGGGTCGCTGAGCGGCTCGCTGCGGGCGCTGGAGCTGCTGCGCGCCCTGGACGCGTCCGTCGTCGTCCCCGGGCACGGTCCCGTCACCGACCCGTCCGTGTACGACACGTCGGAGCGCTACCTGCGGTACGTCGCCGAGGTCGCCGCCCAGGGCCGTGCCGGAGGGCTCACCCCGCTGGAGGCGGCGCGCCGGGCGGGACCCGGGGAGTTCGCCCCGCTGCGGGAGAGCGTACGGCTGGTGGCCAACCTGCACCGCGCCTACGCGGAGCTGGACGGATTGCCGGAGGGCTCGCCGCTGGACGCCGCCGCCCTGTTCGCCGACATGACGGCGATGAACGGCGGCATTCCGGTGGCCTGTTACGCCTGAGGGGACGTCAGATGTGCCGCGAGGGCGGCGGATCGGCCGGCCGGCCCCCTCACCAGCGCGGGATCGTCGGGGTCTTCCACGCCGGGTCCGCCTCGCGCATCGCCGCCGCGTCGTCCCGCTCGCGCATCCGGCCGTCGTCGTCGAGCCACCGCCGGTGCAGTACGGCGAGCTTCTCGCGGTCCAGTTCCACCCCGAGCCCGGGCGCGTCGGACACGTCGAGCCGGCCGTTCCTGAAGGTGTGCCGGGCGGTGATGACGTCCTCGGTCTGCCACGGGTAGTGGCTGTCGCAGGCGTAGTCGAGGTTCGGGACGGTCGCGGCGACGTGGGTCATCGCGGCCAGGCTGATCCCCAGGTGGGTGTTGGAGTGCATCGAGAGCCCCACGCCGAACGTGCGGCAGACGGAGGCGAGTTCACGGGTCCGGTGCAGTCCGCCCCAGTAGTGGTGGTCGGAGAGCACGACCTGCACCGCGTCCGAGGCGAAGGCCTCGGCGATCTCGGGCACGGTCGTGACGCACATGTTGGTGGCCAGCGGCACGGACGTGCCCGCCGACACCTGGGCCATCAGGTCCGTCCCGCTCGCCGGGTCCTCCAGGTACTCCAGGACGTCCGCCAGTCGCTCGGCGACGTACAGCGACGTCGGCACGGACCAGGCGCCGTTGGGGTCGAGCCGCAGGGGCTGCCCGGGGAACGCCTCGGCGAGCGCCCGGACGGCCGCGATCTCCTGGTCGGGCTCGAACACCCCGCCCTTGAGCTTGAACGACGAGAAGCCGTACTCCTCGGAGAAGCGACGCGCCTGGGCGACCACGCCCGCCGGGTCGAGGGCCGCGTCCCAGTCGTCCTCGGCGCCGCCGCCCGGGTGCTCCGCCCAGCGGTAGAAGAGGTACGCGCTGTACTCGACGGTGTCCCGGACCTTGCCGCCGAGCAGCGCGTGCACCGGCAGGCCGACCGTCCTGCCGAGGGCGTCCAGGCAGGCGACCTCGAAGCCCGAGACGACGGAGAGGCGGAGCTTGTCGGCGGTCTGCACCCCGCGCAGCCCGCCCGCGTCCACCCGCGCGTCCGTGCTGCCGGGATCGCCGCACACCTCGTCGGCCAGCGCGAACAGCCCGTTCACATCGCTGACCGGGCGGCCCGGGAGCGCCCGCGCGAGCGGCTCCGCCAGCGCCAGGTACTTCCCGTCGCCGTACGTCTCGCCGATCCCCGTGACCCCGCCGCGCGTGACGACCTCCACGACGAGCCGGGGGGTGTAGGGCTGGTGCACCCCCTGCGTGTTCAGCAGCGGGGGGTCGGCGATGAGGATGGGGGTGAGCCGGACCTCGTCGATGAGCAGCGCGGTATCCATACGTGAACTCTATTCAGAGGAGCGACCGTGGAGCTAGAGGCGGGGACGGTGGCGTCCGTCTCTCGTCCCCTGTTTCCCGGACCATGTGGTGGACGGCATACCGACTGGTCGGCATCATTACGTCACGACGGTACGCCCACCGTCGTGAGCCACGGAGGTACGCACGATGAGCCCAGTCCCGCCAGGACTCGACCCGGAGAAGCTGCGCGCCCACCTGGACCGCGTACGACCGGGGCTGGTGAGCGGCCCTGTGGACGCCCGCCTGATCGAGGGCGGCCGGTCCAACCTCACCTACGCCGTCACGGACGGGACGGACAGCTGGGTGGTCCGCCGGCCCCCGCTCGGCCACGTCCTGGCCACCGCGCACGACATGAAGCGGGAGTTCCGCGTGATCAGCGCGCTGCACCCGACGTCCGTGCCGGTGCCGGAGCCGCTGCTGTTCTGCGCGGACGAGTCCGTCCTCGGCGCCCCCTTCTACGTCATGGAGCATGTGGCGGGCACGCCGTACCGTACGGCCGAACAACTCGCCCCGCTCGGGCCCGCGCGCACGCGCGCCGCGATCCTGTCCCTGGTGGACACGCTGGTCGACCTGCACGCCGTCGACCCGGAGGCGGTCGGGCTGGGTGACTTCGGGCGGCCCGAGGGCTTCCTCGACCGGCAACTGCGCCGCTGGGCGAAGCAGTTGGCGGCCTCCCGGGGGCGGGCGCTGGCCGGCATCGACGAACTCCAGGCCGCCCTCGGCCGCGCGCTGCCCGACTCCCCCGAACCCACCGTGATCCACGGCGACTTCCGGCTCGACAACGTCCTGATCGGCGAGGGCGACCGGATCAACGCCGTCCTCGACTGGGAGATGTCCACGCTCGGCGATCCGCTGACCGACCTGGGCCTGCTGGTGATGTACAGCGCGCGCCTGGAGGTGACCGGCTCGCCGATCAGCACGACGGCGGGGGCGGCCGGGCATCCGGAGCCGGCCGAGCTGGTCGAGCGGTACGCGGCCCGTTCGGGCCGGGACACCGGGGGGCTCGCGTGGTACACGGCGTTCGCGTGGTTCAAGCTCGCCGTGATCCTGGAGGGCATCCACTACCGCTACACCCTCGGCAGGACCGTCGGGCCCGGCTTCGACCGGATCGGCACGCTGGTCCCCGTCTTCATCGAGCACGGCCTCACGACCCTTCAGGAAGGCTGATCACCCATGGACTTCGCATTCGACGCCCGTACGGAGGAGCTGCGCGAGCGGCTGCTGGCCTTCATGGACACGCAGGTGTACCCCGCGGAGGCCGTCGCGCGGGAGCAGCGGGAGCGGCTGGCGAGCCCGTGGGACACGCCGGCGGTGGTGGAGGAGCTGAAGGCGGAGGCGCGCCGGCAGGGGTTGTGGAACCTGTTCCTGCCGGACTCGGGGGGTGAGGCCGGGGGCGGGGTTGGCGCGGGGCTCGGGGCGGGGTTGACCAACCTCCAGTACGCGCCGCTCGCGGAGATCACCGGGCGCTCGCCCGACCTGGCGCCGACCGCGCTGAACTGCGCGGCGCCGGACACCGGGAACATGGAGCTGCTCGCGCAGTTCGGCTCGGAGCCGCAGAAGAAGCAGTGGCTGGAGCCGTTGCTCGCGGGCGAGATCCGGTCCGCGTTCGCGATGACCGAGCCGGAGGTGGCCTCGTCCGACGCGACGAACGTACGGACCCGCATCGAGCGGGACGGGGACGACTACGTCGTCACGGGCCGCAAGTGGTACATCTCCGGGGCGATGAACCCGGACTGCGCGGTCTTCATCGTGATGGGCAAGACCGATCCGGACGGCGCGGACGTCCGCCGCCGGCAGTCGATGATCCTCGTCCCGCGCGACGCGCCCGGGGTCGAGGTACGGCGGGCGATGCGGGTGTACGGGTACGAGGACCACGCGCACGGCGGGCACGCGGAGGTCGTCTTCGACGGGGTACGGGTGCCCGCGTCGAACCTGGTGGGCGAGGAGGGCGGCGGGTTCGCGATCGCGCAGGCGCGGCTCGGGCCCGGGCGGATCCACCACTGCATGCGTCTGATCGGCATGGCGGAGCGCGCGATCGAGCTGATGTGCCGGCGGGCGCTGTCCCGTACCGCCTTCGGCCGCCCGCTCGCCGATCAGGGGGTGGTGGGGAACTGGATCGCGGACGCCCGGGTGACCGTCGAGCAGCTGCGGCTGCTGGTGCTCAAGACGGCGTGGCTGATGGACACGGTGGGGAATCGGGGGGCGCACACGGAGATCCAGGCGATCAAGATCGCTACGCCGCGGGCGGTGGTGGGGATCCTCGACCGGGCGGTGCAGTTGCACGGGGCGGGTGGGGTGAGTCAGGACTTCCCGCTGGCGGAGTTGTGGGCGGCGGCGCGGACGTTGCAGTTGGCGGACGGGCCGGACGAGGTGCATCAGCGGTCGTTGGCGCGACGGGAGCTGTCCCGGTACCGGTGACGTTGAGCCCCCTGTTGTCCTCAATCGCCGGACGGGCTTGATTTTGCCCGCTGCGGCCCGGATCTGATCTGCTGCTCGTCGCCGGGGGTCGGGCAGGGGCCGTGTCCTGCACTGCATGTTTTACGTCGCGCGCAACAAGCTGTCCTGGTATCCCCCGTCACGCGACACAAAACACGCTCTACGTTCCGGACACGACCCCTGCCCGCCCCCCTCCCAGGCGCGCGCCCAAACAAACCAAGCCCGTCCGGCGATTGAGGACAGTGGGGTGGCGCGGCCATGGGGGTGTCAACCTTGGGTTGACAGGGGTGGGGTGTCAACCTAGGGTTGCGTTATGGTGAAACCCACTCAGGTCAACAATCCCGTTCGCCTCGACGACCTCATCGAGGCCATCAAGAACGTGCACGGCGACGCCCTCGACCAGTTGCAGAGCGCCGTCGTCGCCGCCGACCACCTCGGTGAGATCGCGGACCACCTCATCGGTCACTTCGTCGACCAGGCCCGTCGCTCCGGCGCCTCGTGGACCGAGATCGGCAAGTCCATGGGCGTCACGCGGCAGGCCGTGCAGAAGCGATTCGTGACCAAGGACGAGCCCGGGCCCCACACGAACCAGGACTTCAGCAGGTTCACCCCGCGCGCCAGGAGCCTCGTGGTCGCGTCCCAGAACGAGGCACGCGAAGGGGGGTACACGCAGATCCACGCGGGGCACCTCGCCCTCGGGCTGATCGACGACCCGGAGGGGCTGGCCGCGAAGGTGGTCGTCTCCCAGGGCGTGGAGCTGGAGACGGTCCGGGCGGCCGTGACCGAGGCCCTGCCCGAACCCTCCGGTGACCCCGTGCCCGACCTCGTCCCCTTCGACGCCCTCGCGAAGAAGGCCCTCGAACTCACCTTCCGCGAGGCCCTGCGGCTGGGCCACAACTACATCGGCACGGAGCACGTGTTGCTGGCGCTGCTGGAGCAGGAGGACGGCGGGGGCGTGCTCAGCGGGCTCGGCCTCGACAAGGCGGGCACCGAGGAGCGCGTGACGGCCGCCCTCCAGGAGATCCGGGCCAAGCTGGAGGGTTGAGAGCGGGCGGCGCTAGGGGCGCAGCGCCCTCAGGAGGAGGTCTGCCAGGTGGGCCGCTACCTGGTGGGGGGTGAGGGGGCCGTCGGGGCGGTACCAGGTGGAGAGGTGGTGGACCGAGCCGAAGTGGTAGTCCACCACCAGGTCCGCCGGCGTGGCCGTCGAGAAGACGCCCGCGCGCTGCCCCTCCTCGACCAGGGCCCGGAAGCGTTCGTGGTAGCGGCGGCGCTCGACACGTACCTCCTTGTTCTTCTCCGGGCTCAGGTGGTGCATCGAGCGGAAGAAGATCGCCGCGTCGTCCAGGTTGTCGATCGTCGTCACGACGACGTCGGCCGCGGCGGCCCTCAGGCGCTGTTCCACCGGCTCGTCCGCCTCGGCGAAGGCGTCCAGGCGTTCCTGCTGGAGGCGCAGGACGCGGGCGTACACCTCCTGGAGGAGGTCCTCCTTGGAGCCGAAGTAGTGGTAGAGGGCGCCCTTGGTGACGCCCGCCGCCTCCACGATCTCCTGGACCGACGTCCGGTCGTACCCCTGCTCCGCGAAGAGCCGGGTGGCGGCGGCCAGCAGCCGCTGGGGGACGGGCACCCCGCCCTCCTCCGTGATCCTGGCCATGAGCCGCCACCTGCCTTTCGTTCCGTGCCGCACATCTGTACGCATATCTGTGCCACGAGTCCGGACCGCACTCCGGAGGCACTCCGGGCCCGACTGAGACGCATCTCACCCGGAAGGGGAACGCAATTCCCGCCTGAGGATCTTCCCACTCGCGGTCTTGGGCAGCTCGCCCAGGATCTCGACCTCGCGGGGGTACTTGTACGCGGCGAGCCTTTCGGCGCAGTACGCGGCCAGCTCCGCGGGCTCCACCGACGTGCCGGGGCGCAGGCTGACGTACGCCTTGACGCTCTCGCCCCGGTACGCGTCGGGGACGCCGACCACGGCCGCCTCCCGGACGGCGGGGTGGGTGTACAGGACGTCCTCGACCTCGCGCGGCCAGACCTTGAACCCCGACGCGTTGATCATGTCCTTCTTGCGGTCGACCACGTACAGCCAGCCGTCCCGGTCCATGAACCCGATGTCGCCCGTGCGCAGCTCCCCGTCGGGGAAGGCCTCCCCGGTCGCCTCGGGCAGCCGCCAGTAGCCGGGGACGACCTGCGGGCCGCGTACGGCGATCTCGCCCTGCTCGCCGAACGGCACGTCCTCCCCCGCCTCGTCCACGATCCGTACCACAGTGTCCGGTCCCGGCACCCCGACGGAGAGCGTGCCGGAGGCGGGGTCGACCGGGGCCTCCCGCTGGTGCGGTACGGAGGCGCAGGGGGCGGTGCACTCGGTGAGCCCGTAGCCGTTGCGCAGGTACGGCCCGAAGCCCGCGCGGAACTTCTCCACCAGCGCGGGCGGCAGCGGCGCCCCGCCCGACGAGATCACCTGGAAGGAGTCGAAGTGGCCGGGGGTCGCGTCGGGGTGCGCGGCGAGCGCCATGAAGGCGGTGGACGGGCCGACGGTGTACGCGGGGCGGTGTTCGGCGAAGGCGTCGAGGACCACGCCGGGGTGGAAGCGGTAGGCGAGGACGAGGGTGCCCGCGTTGGCGAAGCAGGCGGCGAGTTCGCAGACCATGCCGGTGATGTGGAAGAGCGGCGCGAGCGCGAAGTAGCCGGCGCCGGGCGCGAGCGGGTGGCCGGCGCGCTGGCGTTCGGCGTTGACCATGATGTTGGCGTGGGTGTTCATGGCGCCCTTGGGCCGGCCGCTCGTCCCCGAGGTGTAGCTGATGAGCGCCACGTCCTCGGCGGCGGGGCCGCGTTCGGCGGGCAGCGGGAGGCCCCGGCGGGCGACGGCGAGCAGGTCGTCGGTGTCGGCGGGGACGGGCAGCCGGTCGAAGGCGAGGACGCGGGGGTCGTCCCGGGTCTGGAGGTCGCGTTCGCAGGTGGTGAGGACGATCCGGACGGGCGAGGCGGCGACCGTCCCGCGCAGGAACGCCTCCCACGAGCGGTCGGCGCAGACCAGGGCGGTGACCTCGGCGTCGGCCAGGACGTGGGCGACCTCGGCCGACTTGTACATCGGGTTGACGGGGACGACCGTCGCGCCGGCCTTCCACGCGCCGAGCAGCGCGAGGACGAACTGCGGGCTGTTCTGGAGCATGATCGCGACCCGGTCGCCGCGCCGCAGGCCCCGGGAGGCGAGGTGGCCGGCCACGGAGTCGGAGAGCGCGTCGGTCTCGCGGTAGTCGATCCTGCCGTCGAAGTAGGCGAGCGCGGTGTGCTCGGGGGTACGGGCCACGGCGGCGCGCAGCGCGTGCACCACCGAGGCGGGCGGGTGCACGGGGGCGCGCTGGGCCTCGCTCAGGAGGTGGAGCCAGGGCCGCGCCGCGTAGCCGGACGCCGTCATTCCGCCGCCTCTTCCCAGGCGCGCTGGACGCGGTTCATCCCGCGCAGCCAGCGGTCGGTGTCGTGGGCGCGCGCCTGGGCGTACCGGGCGACCTCGGGGTGCGGCAGGACCAGGAAGCGATGGTTGGCCATGGCGTGGAACAGGGCGTCGACGACCGCCTCGGGCTCGATGGCGGTGGGGACGAGGACCTGTTCGCCGGCGGTACCGGAGGCGGTGAGCATGTCCGTACGTACCCCTTGCGGGCAGATCGCGTGGACCTGGAGGCCGCGGTGGCGGTAGGTCAGGGAGAGCCATTCCGCGTAGGCCAGTGCCGCGTGCTTGGTGGCGCTGTACGGGGCCGCGCCGATCATCGTGAGCAGTCCGGCGGCCGAGACGGTCGAGACGAACCGGCCGCTGCCCCGCTCCAGCCACTCGGGCAGCAGCGCGCGGCCGGCCCGGACGTGCGCCATGACGTTGACGTCCCAGGCGTCGGACCACACGTCGTCCCCCGCGAGGCCGTCGCCGGGCGAGCCGACGCCCGCGTTGGCGCAGTAGACGTCGACCGTTCCGCCGAGGGCCTCGCGGGCGGCCTCCACGATCAGCGAGGCGTCGCCGGGAAGGGCGATGCCGCCGATCTCCTCGGCGACGGCGGCGGCCTTGTCCGCGTCGAGGTCGTTGACGACGACCGTGTCCCCCTCGGCGGCGAATCTGCGGGCGAGGGCGGCGCCTATCCCGCCGCCGGCTCCCGTGACGACCACGCGTGCACCCTGCACCGAACTCATGGGACCTGCCTTCCGGGCCTTCCGGCCATCCTGCCGTGGGGCGGTGCCGGCCTCGTCGCCGGCATCGGCAGACTAACCAGTCGGTATGTGCCAGGGGAAGGGTGGGGCAGGGGAAGGGCGAGGCCCGGGAGGGGTGGGGCCGGACGCGGACGTGCCGGGCGGGCCTGTGGTACGGCCCGCCCGGCACGTCCTCGCGTGTCGCCCGCTCTCGCTCAGCGGTGCGTGGGGAACTCCACCACCTGCTGGTACGTGGGCCTGTTCTGCCAGCTGATCGTGGGATGGGTGATCCCGCCCAGCGCCCGGTGGATGATCGCGTCCGAGCACCACTGGTCACCCGCGCCGCAGTTGTCGTCCCCCGGGTAGACCTGGGAGGCGGGCACGGCCACGGCGGCCTTGAGGGTGGTCAGCAGCGTGTCGCGGCAGCCGCCCGGCGTGCCGCCGCCGCAGTACGTCCGGGGCGAGGGGGCCTGGACCGGGTCGCCGAGGACCTGCCTCAGGTCCTTGTCGACGTACCCCCACCACCCGTACTGGAACGCCGATCCCCCGTGCGCGCCCGTCGGCCCGTGGGAGGCGGCCGGTGACTCGTCGATGGGCAGCGAGTCGGTGAACGCGCCGTACAGCTCGTCACCGAGGCCGGGCTTGAACTGCGCCTCGACCAGCCGGGGCCACCACGCGTCCATGATCCGCACGGCGGCGGCGTGGGTGTAGGTGTGCGACCCCTGGGAGGTCTCCCGGCGCTCGGACCCGGCGGCGCGCCAGGCGTCGAGCTGCTGCACGGCGGTGTTCAGCTGGGGATCGGTGACGGCGGCCGTCCTGATCACCTTGAGCAGCTCCGGCAGCACCTGTTCGCCGCGCAGATCGGTCAGCGCGGCGTCGGCCATCGCCCGGGTGAGCGAGGCGCGGGTGACTCCCCCGGCCGCGACGAGCTTCTTCACCCGGCCGTCGAGCAGGTCGCCCCGGTGGACGGCGCCGAAGCCGAAGGCCGCGGTGTTGTAGTCCTTGGCCTGCCGGTTGTTCCACGAGATGTAGTAGTCCTGCCCCGCCGACTGCGGATGCTGGGCCGGCGGGGTGTAGGCGGCGGTGTTGAAGGCGGGGTCGTAGTCCTGCCATTCGTACGCGGGCTCGGCCCTCACCGGCAGCGCGGCGTCCACGCCGGCCGCGCGGACCGGGTTCGGGCCGCTGTTGTAAAAGGCGGCGGTACGGGAGTCCGCGTAGAACCAGTTGAAGGCGTAGCCGATGCGGTGGGCGGCTTCCCGGAAGGACGCGGCGTCGGTCGTGTGCGCGGGGTCGTTGAGCATCTGGAAGCCGATGATCGAGTCGGCCTCGTGGCGGTAGGTGGTCCGCAGGGAGGTGTACGCGACGGGCTTGCCGCCGAGGGTGGCGCGGTGCGTGACCAGGCCGTACTTCGTACGCCAGACCTGGAGGCGGTACGAGCCGGCGGCGGTGGAGTCCGCCACCGACGGCTTCCAGGAGTTGACGCGCTCCATCTTCTCCATCGGGGTGCAGACGGAGCGGTAGAGGTAGGACGTGGAGGCCTTGGTGGCCGGTGAGCCGTCGGCGTTGCAGAGCTCGATCGCGTACGTGTCGGTGATGTCCTGGGCCGCCGAGGTGGCGCTCCAGGCGTAGTCCTGGCCGCGGCCCATCTGCACGTACATGCCGACGCCGGCGAAGGCGACGCCGCGGGCGCTGATGCCGGGGCCCTGGAGCTCCTGGAGCATCATGAGCTGTGGCGCGAAATAGCCGGTTTGCGGGCCGAAGACGGCGACGGGATTGCCGCTCGCGGTGTGGGCGCCGGACACCAGCAGGGCGTTGGACATCCCGCGTTTCGGGTCGAGTGCGCCCGGCGGCACGACCCCGTCGTCGAAGATGCCCTGCGCGGGCCTGAGCTGCTTCGGGGCCTTCACGAGGGCCTTGGCCCGGGTGACGGCCGAGCCGGTCCTGTCGTACACGAGCGGTTCGGCCTGGACGGAACCGCGGTCGGGCAGCGCCGTGCCGCGCGGCTGCGCGGGCTTCTGCGCGTACGGGAAGCTCTCGCCGTCGTGGACGGTGAGGACGGCCTCGGGGTCGTCGCGCTGGCGGAAGGACTCCCAGATCGCGGTGCCCTCGGCGACGCCGTACTTCTGTTGGGAGGCGAGCAGGGACAGCGCGGCCTGGACCTCGCCGCCGCCCCCGCCGCCGAACTGGCCGCCGACGACCGACGCGATGGAGATCAGGTCGGTGATCTTGAAGGGCTGGATCTCGCCGACATTGGTGATCGAGTCGATCTTCCCGGTGAGGACGTACTCACCGGGGAAGTACCGGCCGTCCTTGGCCTTCTGGCGGTAGGAGTTGATGCCGTCCACGTACGCCTGCGCGTCGGCCATGGCCAGCTCGCCGCGTGCGCCCTCGGTGGTCCTGATGCGGTCCACCTGGGCCTGGAGGTCGGCTTCCGTGTACGGCGCCGAGGGCCAGAACTGCTGCTCCAGGCCCTGGTTGGCGAGCGCGCCGCCGGCGAAGGAGGTCAGTTCGCCGCGGCCGATGTGCCGGAAGAGGTCCATCATCCAGAGCCGGTCCTGGCCCGCCGCGTAACCGGCGCCGAACTCGGTGCCGTAGCGGGTGGTGCCCTTGATGTGGGGGACGCCGGTCTGCTTGTCGCGGGTGATCGTGACGTCGGGGCGCGGGGTGGTGACGGACTCGACCTGGTTGGCCGGGACGCCGAAGGACGCGTCGTTGAAGAAGGTGGTGAGGGTGGAGTCGGTGAGGGTGTTGCGGCCGGCGATCAGCGCGTCGTAACGGCCGAGCTGGTCGGAGCTGTGGGCGGGGTGGGTGCCGAAGACGATGTTGCCGATGATCTCGGCGAGGGTGGCGTTGCCGTTCTCGCCGGGCGGCAGGAGGTCGTCGCACTGGCTCGCGCAGTGGTCGGCGACGGGGAGGGGAACGGGGTCGGCCGCGGCGGCCGGGGACGGCGGGGAGAGCAGGGCGGCGCCGAGCGCGAACACCGCGGCGGCGGCGAGGGCGGTCGAGGGGAGGGTCCTTGCGGTCCTGGGGGTCCTGGTGGCCGTTCTGGTCGTGGCGCTCGTGAGTCTTCCGGTGCGTCGTCGCATGAGGGCTCCTCGGAGAGGCCGATGCGCCGGACGTTACCGCTGGTAGGACCCCTCAGTAAGATGAACATCAGTCACCTTTTCCCGCCCGTGGATAAGAGTTTTCTGTGAATCCGCCTCGAACATTGATCGATAGCGGGCGATATGGGACTTTCGTTCCAGCCAGTTGTTTTTTGATGGATCCGAACGGGGCAGGCGTACGTCCATTCCTCAACGCCGAGGTATCAGCGACGGAGGTGGCATGCATGGCCAAATTCCGGAGTCTTGCGAGACAGGTGCGTGACCCGGGGTGCGACCTGGCCTTGCGACGGTATTCACTGCGCAAGTGCCTGGAACGGTTCGCCCCTTACGGGCACCGGGCTACCTGGGACCATCTGTGCGCGCGGCACGGCATCGGTCCCGAGGACAGGGAGCCGGACCCGGCGCGGCTGGTGGCCGCGCTGGACGAGCTGGAGGAGGCGCGGGCCGTGTGGCTCGCGTACGAGGGAGAGTTCGCGGAGCGGCGCAAGCGGGAGAAGCACGACGGGCTGCGGCGGCCCGGGAGCTTCGACGACTGGCACCGGCGGACCTGGGGCGGCAACGGTGTGGCCCGGTGCGAGGACCCGGCGGTGCACCCGTCGCAGTCGCTCGCCGAGGTGCTGCGCCGGCTGATCGCCGGGCTGGAGTCGGGGCCGGGAACGGCCTGCCCGGTGTGCGCGGAGCGCGGCATCGTCTGGCAGCCCGATCTCTCCAACGAGCCCTGGTCCGGGCCGGTGTGCAGGGGCTGTGGCATCGTCGTGCCGCAGCCCGTTCTCACGTCCGAGGCCCTGGCCCGCGCGAAGCGGGAGCGGCTGAAGGAACTGGCCTCCGCCGCGTGACCTCCGGGGGGCCGGGTGACGGCCCCGCGTGGTGGGCGCGCGGTTATTGGGTGGCTCGGCGGTGGCCGGTGCCCGCAGAGTGGGCGGCGGAACCGGTCACTGCCGTACGCACCCAGGGGGAAGGGCCATGTCGACGCTGCGCGTCACCGCCGAGACGCTGATCATCCACGAGCACCCGAACGCGGACGCGTTGGAGCTCGCCCAGGTGGGCCTGTACCGCGCGGTGGTCGCCAAGGGCGCGTACCGCACCGGCGACATCGCCCTCTACATCCCGGAGCAGGCCGTGCTGCCCGCCGCGCTGATCGAGGAGCTGGGTCTCACCGGCCGCCTCGCGGGGCGCGCCGCGGACCGGGTGAAGGCGGTGCGGCTGCGCGGCGAGCTGTCGCAGGGGATCGTGTGCCGGCCGCGCGCGCTGGCGGACGTGGACCTGGCGGCAGCGGTCGCGGACGGTACGGACTTCGCCGGGCCGCTCTCCGTCACCAAGTGGGTGCCGCCCGTCCCTCCCACGATGAGCGGCGAGGTGGAGGGCGCGCCCGGGCTGCTGCCGTGGGTCGACATCGAGAACATCCAGCGCTATCCGGACGTCTTCGCGCCGGGCGAACCGGTGATCCTGACGGAGAAGCTGCACGGCACGGCCTGCCTGCTGACGTACACGGCCGACGGCGGCGGCGTCCAGGTCGCCTCGAAGGGCTTCGGCGCGAAGGGCCTCGCGCTCAAGGAGGACCCGCGCAACCTGTACTGGCGTGCGATACGGGCCCACGGCGTCCCGGCGGTCGCCGCCCGGCTCGCGGAGGAGCTGGGCGCGAGCCGGGTCGGCGTCTTCGGCGAGGTGTACGGGGCGGGCGTGCAGGACCTGGCGTACGGCGCGGACGGCCGCGGCGCGGCGCCCGCGTACGCGGTGTTCGACGTCTCGGCGGAGATCGGCGGGCAGGTCGTCTGGCTGTCGCCCGCCGCGCTGCTGACCGGCCGGCTGCCCCTGGTCCCGACGCTGTACGAGGGTCCGTACGCGATCGGGAAGGTGCTGGAAGTCGCGTCGGGACGCGAGACGGTCTCGGGGCGCGCGCTGCACCTGAGGGAGGGCGTGGTGATCCGTCCGGTGACGGAACGCTTCAGCCCGGTGGTCGGCGGCCGCGCGATAGCGAAGGCCGTCAGCCCGGCCTACCTGACCCGCAAGGGCGGTACGGAGTACGAGTGACGCGTCGGGGCGGGCAGGACGCCCCCGGGCTCTAGCCGGGCTCGGGGGCGGCGTCGGTCCCTGAGCCGGCGGCGTCGGGCCCCGGGTCCGGGAGGCGGCCCGGGAGGAGGCGGGAGCCGGTCATCCGGTCGCCGAAGACGTCGTCCGGGTTGGAGAGGACACAGTTCTCCAGCGAGAGGCAGCCGCAGCCGATGCAGTCCGTCAGGTGGTCCCGGAGCCGGCCGAGCTGCTGGATGCGCCGGTCCAGTTCCGAGCGCCAGGTCTCCGAGAGCCGCGCCCAGTCCTCGCGGTTGGGAGTGCGTTCCTCCGGCAGCTCCGACAGCGCGTCCCTGATGGTCGCCAGCGGGATGCCGACCCGCTGGGCGGCCCGGACGAACGCCACCCGGCGCAGCGCGTCCCTGGTGTAGCGGCGCTGGTTGCCGCTGGTCCTGCGGCTGCTGATCAGCCCTTTGGCCTCGTAGAAGTGCAGGGCCGACACGGCGGCGCCACTGCGCGCGGACAGCTGACCGACGGTGAGTTCATGGATCGTCTCCGGAAGGTGCGGCACCCCCCGAAGCCTACTGTCCGCGTGCGCGGCCGCGTTGACAGGAGCACTTCGGGCCGCCCATGCTGAGCAAGCGCTTAGACGGGACACATCGAGAGGCAGGGCACAGGGACATGGCCGAGCCGAGGATCTTCACCTCCGCCGAGGAGCTGCGCGCCGGGGTCGGCGAACAGTTGGGGCACAGCGACTGGCTGGAGATCGACCAGAAGCGGATCGACCTCTTCGCCGACGCCACCGGCGACCACCAGTGGATCCACGTGGACCCGGTGCGCGCGGCGGCCGGCCCCTTCGGGACGACGATCGCGCACGGCTACCTGACGCTGTCCCTGCTGCCGGTGTTCGTCCCGCAGATCATCGCGGTCGAGAACGTGACCATGGGCGTCAACTACGGCACCAACAAGGTCAGGTTCCCCGCCCCCGTGCCGGTCGGCTCGCGGCTGCGCGCCTCGGCCGTGCTCCGGAGCGTGGAGGAGGCGGGCGGCGGCGTCCAGGTGACCGCCCTGGTCACCGTCGAACGCGAGGGCGGTACGAAGCCGGTCTGCGTGGCGGAGTCGGTGTCGCGGTACTACTTCTGAGCGCCGCTCCTTCTGAGCGCTGCCGACTCCGAGCGCTGCCGACTCCGAGCGCCGAGGGCTACTGCTTCTGGGCCGTGACCATCCGCAGGACGAGGTCGGCGTAGAGCGCCCCGACCTCGTCGGCCGAACGGCGGCCCGCCACGTTGAACCAGCGCGCCACGTCGATGCAGAGCGACAGCACGGCGAGGGTGGTGCCGGGCACGTCGGGGACGTCGAACTCCCCGTCCCGTACCCCCTCGGTCAGGATGCGCCGCACCACGGCGTCGCTGCGGCGCCGCAGCTCCACGATCTCGGCGCGGTGCTCGGGGGCGAGCGCGTCCAGCTCGTACTGGACGACCCGCGCGGTCGTGTGGCGCTCGGCGTGCCAGCGGACGAAGCGGCGGACGACGTCGTCGAGCCGCCGGGTCGCCGTGCCCCCGCTGTCGGCCGCGTCGGTGAGCAGGGCGAGCGCCCGGTCGTGGCCGATCCTGCTGATCCGGTGGAGCAGCTCTTCCTTGGTCTTGAAGTGGATGTAGAGCGCGGCCGGGCTCATCCCGGCGCGGCTCGCGATGTCGCGGGTGGTGGTGGCGTGGTAGCCGCGCTCCGCGAACGCCTCGACGGCGGCGGCCAGCAGCCTCCTGGCCGCTTCGGGGGCGACCTCGGCCCAGGGCGCGTTCTCGCCGTCGCCCGCGTGCTCCACCGTACGCATCGCTCATCCCTTCGAGTCGGCAGAAGGGACACCCTACCGTGCGGGTGAGCAAGCGCTTAGGGCCTGTCCGCCGGGCAGGCCGACCTAGAGCTTGTTGAAGGGGTCGTGCTCCGCGAGGATCTTCTCCAGTCTGGCCTGGTCGACCCGGCTGACGATCTGCCCCGCCTCCTGGCGGTCCCTGATCACCTTGGCGAGGGTGAAGGCCGAGGTCGTGAGGTAGAGGACGGCGATGGCGAGGAAGCCCCGTACCCACGCGCCGGCGTCGAGCCGGTAGATGCCGATCGAGAGGGCGGCGAGCGCGAGGCCGAACGAGAGGACGGCCTGTCCGTAGTAGGCGCCGGTGTTCTGCTGCTTGACGGGTGTGTCGGTCATGGGGACAGCATCCGCGCGCCGGGGCCGCGGCCGCATCCGCTGCCGTACTCAGGCCGTACTCAACACGGGCCGGGCGCGGGCCCGAACGGGCCCGGCGCGCGGCTCAGAACGCCGAAACCCCTGTCAGCGCGCGGCCGATGATCAGTTTCTGGATCTGGCTGGTGCCCTCGTAGAGCGTCATCACCCGTGCGTCGCGCAGGAGTTTGCCGACCGGGTACTCGTCGATGTAGCCGTAACCGCCGAAGACCTGGAGGGCGTTGTTGGCGGACCGTACGGCGGCCTCGGACGCGAACAGCTTGGCCTGGGAGGCGGCCGTCGCGAACTCCTCGCCGCGGTCGATGAGATCGGCCACCCGCCAGGTCAGCAGCCGCGCCGCGTCCACGTCGACGGCGATGTCGCTGATCAGCTCCTGCACCAGCTGGTGGTGGGCGATGGGCCTGCCGAACTGCTCGCGCTCCCCCGCGTACCCGACCGCCGCCTCCAGCGCCGCCCGCGCGATGCCGACGCAGCCGGCGGCGACCGACATCCGGCCCTTGGCGAGCGCGGACATCGCGACGGAGAAGCCCTTGCCCTCCGGACCCAGCAGCGCCCCGGCCGGGACCCGGACGTCCTCCAGGACCAGTTCCGCCGTGGGCTGGCCGCGCAGGCCGAGCTTGCCGTGCAGGGTGCGGCGGGTCAGGCCGGGGCTGTCGGCCGGTACGAGGAAGGCGGAGATCCCCCGGTGGCCGGGGGTGTCGTTGGTGCGCGCGAAGAGCAGGACCACGTCGGCCCAGGTGCCGTTGGTGATGAACATCTTGGAGCCGTTGACGACCCAGTCGGCCCCGTCCCGCACGGCCTTCGTCGTGAGGTTCCCGGCGTCGGAGCCGGTGCCCGGCTCGGTCAGCCCGAAGCAGCCGAGCGCCTCGCCCGAGGTGAGCCGGGGCAGCCAGGCCCGCTTCTGCTCCTCGTCGCCCCAGGTGGCGAGGGTCTTGGCGACCAGCCCCAGCGAGACGGAGACGATGCCGCGCACGGACGAGTCACCGCGTCCGAGCTCCTCGGTGACCAGGCAGTACGTGAGGTGGTCGCCGCCCGAGCCGCCGTACTCCTCGGGGACGGTCAGCCCGAGGAAGCCCAGCGCGCCGAGCTTGCCGACGATCGCCCGGTCGACGCTCTCGTCCCGGTCCCAGTCGACGACGAAGGGGGTGATCTCCCGGTCGACGAAGTCCTCGGCGAGCCTGCGCGCCGCCTCCTGCTCCTCGCTCAGCCCCAGATCCACGGCGGACACCCCTTTAATTAGCACTGCTAGTTTCTGGTCGCCCGGCCTACTATGAGTGCCATGGCCAGACCGCGCAAGCCCCTCCTCAGCAGAGAACTCATCGTCGGGGCGGCGAGCGCGCTCGTGGACGCGGAGGGCCTGGAGGCGGTCTCGACCCGGCGGCTCGCGGCGGAGCTGGGCGTGAGCGGGCCGTCCCTCTACAACCACTTCCGCACCAAGGACGAGATCCTCGAAGCCGTCGCGGACGCGGTCAGCGCGCAGGTCGACCTGTCGATGTTCGACGAGGGCGACGGCCGCGACTGGCGTACGGCGCTGCACGACTGGGCCGTCTCGTACCGGGCGGCCCTCACCGACCACCCGCACATCGTGCCGGTGCTCGCGCGCGGCCCCGGGCGCCGGCCCGCCGGACTGCGGGTGGCCGACGCGGTGTTCGGCGCGATGGTCAGGGCGGGGTGGCCGGCGGCCCAGGCCACGTACATCGGCGCCCTGATGCGCTACTTCATCACCGGGTCGGCGCTGGGGTCGTTCGCGCTCGGGTTCGTGGACGACGCGACGGCGTACGACCCGGCCGACTACCCGCACCTCGGGCAGGCGCACCTGCTCGCGGAGCGGCAGGAGCAGGTGGACGAGGGGGCGTTCGAAACGGGGGTACGGGCGCTGATCGCCGGGCTGTCGGTGCAGTACGAGGCGATATCCCGGTGAGAACGGCGGGCTCGCGGCGTACGTTCTCCGGCATGACGAACCCCGCGATCCCGGTGCCCTCCTCCACGACGGCTCCCCCCATAGCTCCCGAGCCTGCTTCTGAGCCTGGTTCCGGGCCTGCTTCTGAGCCTGCTCCGGGGCCGGCTTCCGGCGCCGCGCGCTGGTTGCCGCTCGCCGCCGCGGGGGTGACGGTGGTGCTCTGGGCGTCGGCCTTCGTGTCGATCCGCAGCGCCGGATCCGCCTACTCACCCGGGGCGTTGGCGCTCGGCCGGCTGCTCGCGGGCGCGCTGGTGCTCGGGCTGGTGTGCGCGGTACGGCGCGAGGGGCTGCCGCCCCGGGCCGCCTGGCGCGGGATCGCCGTGTCGGGCGTGCTGTGGTTCGGCGTCTACATGGTGGTGCTCAACTGGGGCGAGCAGGAGGTCGACGCGGGCACGGCCGCGATGGTGGTGAACATCGGGCCGATCCTCATCGCGCTGCTGGGCGGGAAGCTCCTCGGGGAGTCGCTCCCGCCGCGCCTGCTCGCCGGGATGGCGGTGTCGTTCGCGGGGGCCGTGGCCGTGGGGCTCTCGATGTCCGGCGAGGGACACGCGTCGGTGCTCGGGGTCGCGCTGTGCGTGCTGGCCGCGATGGCGTACGCGAGCGGGGTGGTGGCCCAGAAGCCGGTGCTGGCGCACGCGAGCGCGCTCCAGGCGACGACGTTCGGCTGCCTGATCGGGGCCGTGGCCTGTCTGCCGTTCGCGGGCCAGCTGATCGGGGACGCCCGGGACGCGCCGCTGTCGGCCACCCTCAACATGCTCTACCTGGGCGTCTTCCCGACCGCGCTGGCCTTCACGACCTGGGCGTACGCGCTGGCCCGTACGACGGCGGGGCGCATGGGCGCGACCACGTACGCGGTGCCCGCGCTGGTCGTCCTGATGGCCTGGCTGGTCCTGGACGAGGTCCCCGGCCTCCTGACCCTCGCGGGCGGGGCGCTGTGCCTGGCGGGCGTGGCGGTCTCCCGCTCCCGCCGCCGGGCGAGCACCTCCTAGAACACCACCAGGGCGCGGCCGCCGCGGCTCTCCGGGAGGGTGGTGAGGGTTGACGGGAGGTCGTCCAGGGTGACGCGTCGTGTGACCAGGGCGCCCAGGTCGAAGCGGCCCCCGCGGATGTGTCCCGCGAGCACGGGCAGGTCCTTCGCCGGGTCGCTGTTGCCGTACACGCAGCCGGAGAGCGTACGGCCCCAGTGGAACAACTCCAGCGCGTGGAAGGTTACTTGCTGGTCCTTGCCGCCGATGCCGACGACCGTGGTGCGGCCGCCGCGGCGGGTGGAGTCCCAGGCCGTACGGATGGTGACGGCGCGGCCGACGCATTCGACGGCCACGTCCACGCCCTGGCCGCCGGTGAGCCGGCGGATGTCCTTGGCGGTGGTGGCGGAGGCGACGACGTACTCCGTCGCCCCGGCGGCCCGCGCCAACTCCTCCTTGTCCGGGGAGACATCGACGGCCACGATCGTCGAGGCCCCGGCGATGCGCGCCGACTGGAGGGCGGCCAGGCCGACCCCGCCGACGCCGACGACGGCCACCGACTCGCCGGCGCGGACCCGCGCGGAGTGGTGGACGGCGCCGTACCCGGTGAGGACCGCGCAGCCGAGGAGGGCCGCGTCGGTGAGCGGGATGCCGTCGGGGAGCGGCAGGACGCAGTTCGCGGCGACGACGGTCTCCTCGGCGAACGCGCCGACGTTCAGGCCCGGGTGGAGGTCGCGGCCGTCGGCGGTACGGGCGTGCAGGCCCGACGCGCCCGCGAGCGCGTCGGCGCAGAGCCAGACCTCGCCGATCGCGCAGGCGTGGCAGGTCCCGCAGGCCGGGGCCCAGTTGAGGACGACCGCGTCGCCGGGGGCGACATGGGTGACGCCCTCGCCGACGGAGATCACCGTGCCCGCGCCCTCGTGGCCGAGGACGGCGGGCAGCGGTATCCGCATGGTGCCGTCGGACAGGGACAGGTCGGAGTGGCAGACCCCGGCGGCGGCGAGCCGGATCCGCACCCGGCCGGGACCGGGGGCGGGAAGCTCGATGCCGGTGATCTCCAGCGGGGCTCCGACGGCGGTGAGGACAGCTGCGCGTACCACGAGGGTGGTCTCCCGGCTCAGAACTGGAGGGACTTGGTCTGGAGGTACTCGGCGAGGCCGTGCACGCCGAACTCGCGGCCCACGCCGGACTGCTTGTAGCCGCCGAAGGGCGCGAGCGGGTTGAAGCGGCCGCCGTTGATGTGAACCTGGCCGGTGTCCATGCGGCGGGCGAAGGCGGCCGCCTCGGCGTCGTCGCCGGCCCAGACCGCGCCCGCGAGGCCGTAGACGGTGCCGTTGGCGATCCGGAGGGCGTCGTCCTCGTCCTCGTACCGCAGCAGGGAGACGACGGGGCCGAAGATCTCCTCCTGGGCGATGGACATGTCCGGGGTGACGTCGGCGAAGACGGTCGGCGCGACGAAGTAGCCGGTGTCGTGAGGGGATTCGGGTCCGCCCGCGACGACCCGGGCGCCGGCCGCGATGCCCGCCTCGATGTAGCCCCGGACGCGGGCCTGTTGGGCGGCGTTGACGAGGGGGCCGAGGCGGCTCCCGCTGTCGTTCGGGTCGCCGGGTACGTGGGTGGCGGCGGCGGCCCTGGCCAGTTCCACCGCCTCGTCGTACCGGTCCGTGTGTACCAGGATCCGGGTCCAGGCGCTGCACGTCTGGCCGGAGTTGGACATGACGTTCGCGACGCCGACGGTGACGGCCTTGGCGAGGTCGGCGCTCGGCAGGACGACGTTGGCGGACTTGCCGCCCAGTTCGAGGGCGACGCGTTTGACGGCGGCGCCCGCCGCCGCGCCGATCCGGCGGCCGACCGCGGTCGATCCGGTGAAGGAGACCAGGTCGACGTCCGGGTGCTCGGCGAGCGCCTGGCCGGCGACCGGGCCGAGGCCGGTCACCAGGTTGAACACCCCGGCGGGCAGGCCCGCTTCGTGGACGAGGTCGGCGAACAGCTGGGCGGTGAGCGGGGTGTCCTCGGCGGGCTTGACGACGATCGCGCAGCCGGCGGCGAGGGCGGGCGCGACCTTGGCGACGATCTGGTGCAGCGGGTAGTTCCAGGGGGTGATCGCGCCGACGACGCCCACCGGCTCCTCGTAGACCGTGGAGTTGCCGACCGTCGTCTCGAAGGCGTGGGTCGCGGCGAGTTCGGCGTACGACTCCATGACCCGGATCGGCAGGCCGACCTGGACGCGGCGGGCGAAGGTGGCGGTCGAGCCCAGTTCGGCGGTGACGGTCTCGGCGATCTCGTCGCGGCGTGCGGTCATGGCGGCGGCCAACGCGGCGATCGCGGCGGCGCGTTCGGCGGGCGGGGTGGCGGCCCAGGCGGGCAGGGCGGCCCGTGCGGCGCGGACGGCGGCGTCCACGTCCTCCGCCGTGCCGGCCGGGACGGTGGCGATGACCTGTTCGTCCGTGGGGTTCACGACGGCGATCGTGTCCGTCCCCGCGGCGGGCCGCCACTGTCCGCGGATGTACATGCCGTCGTGTGCCTTCATGGTGATTCCCTCCGGGCCTGCCGAGTCGGCGCCGCGGTGCGCGTGCGCGCCGGCGTCCCGCCCAAACTAGCGGCGTTAGTTTTAAGGCGCCAGGGTGTCACTGCCCACAGTCGCCGGTGGCACTGCCCACCATCGTCCCGGCCGACCGCCGCGTTCAGCCGTCGAGGCCCGGGAGGTCGGCGGGCGCCGGGCAGATCCGCCGGCCCTGGTGGTCGAAGACGTAGAGGTGGGCGAGGTCGACGAGCAGGGGGACCTGGGCGCCGGTCCTCAGGCGCAGGTCGGGACCGGTGCGGACGACGAGGTCGCTCGCCACGAGGGCGGGGCGCCCGGGCGGCGCGGCGGCGGCGCCCCACGGGTCGTCCAGCACCACGACGGGGCCGGTGACATGGCCGCCGCCGGACGGGGTGCGCTCCTGCGCGGTCCCGCGGTCGTGGCCGTTCCCCGAGCCGTTCGCGCCGACCGCGCCCGCGCCCCGGCCGCCCTGACCGCCCCGGCGGCCCGCCGTGCGCTCGCGCAGGCGTCCCAGCACACCGGGACCCCCGTGCCCGCGGCGGCGCGGCCCGGTCCGCGGCCTCGGTGATTCGAGGTCGGCGACCACGGCGGCCCGGGAGCCGGTGTTGAGGTGCACCAGCGCCTCGTGCCCCTGGTACTCCATGTGCTCGACGATGCCGCTCAGCGCCACCTCCCCCGGCCGGGCCTGGCTGGGCGGCGCGATGCGGACCGCCTCGGAGCGCAGTCCGACGACGACCTGCCTGCCCTGCTGGATGCGGAGCAACTGGTGGTCCCGGCTGAGCGGTTCGGGCAGCGGGAGGCGCTGGCGGCCGAGGTCGATCGACATGCGCCCGTCCAACGGGGCGTACACGACGCCCTGGAGGAGGTTGATGCGGGGCGTGCCGATGAAGGCGGCGACGAAGACGTTCTCGGGCAGGGCGTACACCTCGCGGGGGGTGCTGACCTGTTGGAGGACCCCGCCGCGCATCACGGCGACGCGGTCGCCCAGGGACATCGCCTCGGCCTGGTCGTGCGTCACGTAGACGGTGGTGACGCCGAGGTCCGCGGTGAGCCGGGCGATCTCGGCGCGGAGGTGGTTGCGGAGCTTGGCGTCGAGGTTGGACAGCGGCTCGTCCATCAGGAAGGCGGAGGGCCGCCGGGAGATGGCGCGGCCCATCGCGACCCGCTGGCGCTCGCCGCCGGAGAGCTGGCTCGGGTAGCGGTCCAGGATGCCCTCGATGCCGAGCATCCTGGCCGTCGCCTCGACGCGTGCCGTGCTGTCCTCACGGGGGTTCTCCAGGCGCAGCGGGAAGCCGATGTTGTCGCGGTTGGTCATCCTCGGGTAGAGAGCGAAGTTCTGGAACACCATGGCCATGCCGCGTTCGCGGGGCGGGACGAGGTTGGCGCGCTCGCCGTCGAGCAGCAGTTCGCCCTCGCTGATGTCCTCCAGGCCGGCGATCATGCGGAGCACGGTGGACTTGCCGCAGCCGGAGGGCCCGAGGAGCACGACGAACTCGCCGGGCGCGATGTCGAGCGAGAACCGGTCGACGGCGCGGGTGCCCCGTCCGTACACCTTGCTGACCCTGTGCAGGGAGATGGCGCGACTCATGAGGGTTCCGCCCGGAAGAGGAGGTGGAGCGGTTGCGACGCCTGAAACTAGCCGACTCCTCGCGGCCGGGGAATGACCCGCGCGAAGGTCGCGCGTACGGGGGCGCCCGGGGCACGGGGCGCCGGAAGTGGCCCTTGACCTGCGGGTACGGAGGTACGGGGCGGCCGGGGCGCGGTACGGGGGCCCGGGGTGGCGCGGACGCGATACGGCGGATGCGGTGGACGGGATCCGGCCGTGCGACGTAGCGGAAACGCACCGAATCGGAGGGAGCCTCGCCGGGGCGGGCGGGTCCGGGTCAGGCGGTTCGGGTCAGGTGGGGGTGGGGGTCAGTGCGTGGTGTACGTGGGCCACCTCGTCCGCGGCGAGCGGTTCCGCGCCGACCAGGAGGCGCCCCGGCCGCCAACGCGGCTACCGGGGGCAGTTCGATCATGTCCGCATTGAACCAGGCGGCGCGTCGGCGGTCAGGGGGGTCAGGGTGACCGGGAAGCCGTTGAGCACCGCCGTGCCGGAGAGAGGGTCGAGGCGGGTGCCGTCGAGGAGTTGGTTGACGTTGACGCCGGGGCGGGCGCTCGCCACCGTCGTACGGGTGCCGGGGCGGTCATGGCCCCAGCCGTGCGGGAGACTCACCACTCCGGTCCGTACGGCGTCGGTGATCTCCGCCGGCGCCTCCACCGCGCCCCCGTCGGCGGTGATCCGGACCTGCGCGCCGTCCGCGATGCCGAGCCGCGCGGCGTCGGCCGGGTGGATCTGGAGCGTGCAGCGGTTCGAACCGCCGGTGAGCGCGGGCACGTTGTGCATCCAGCTGTTGTTGGAGCGCAGGTGGCGGCGGCCGACCAGGACGAGGGCGGCGGGCCGGGCCGCGAGGGCAGCGCGGAGCCGGGGGAGGTCGGCGGCTATGGGCGCGGGCAGCAGTTCGATCCGGCCGCTGCGGGTCCTGAGCAGGGCGGGGAGGCGCGGCCGCAGCGGGCCGAGGTCGATGCCGTGCGGGTGGGCCAGGAGCCGTTCCAGGGTGAGGCCTTCGGGGGTCCCCGGAGCTGTACTCCCCTCCGTCCCGGAAGCCGCGTCCGCCCCGTCCGCGCCCTCGTCCGGCGCCGTGTCCGCGTCCGGGCCGAAGCCCGCGCCGTACGGGCCGAGGCGCAGCATCAGGTCCAGGCGGCGTTCGGGGCCGGTCCGTCCGGTGAGGCGCGCGGACAGGTCGCGCGGGTCGCGGCCGTGGACCGGCGAGTGCGGGTCGGCGACGGCCCGGGCGAGCGTACGGTCGATGACTCCCTCGTCCACCAGCTCCGGGGAGGCCCCGTGCATCCCGGCGGCGGCCAGGACCAGCCGGGCCAGGATCTCGCTCTCGTCGGGGCGGCCGTCCTCCAGCGGGACGGCGGCCGGGGTGTAGCGGACCTGGTTGCGTACGGCGAGGGCGTTGAACGCGAAGTCGAAGTGGGGGCTCCTGGAGGGCGGCGGCGGGGGCAGGACGACGTCCGCGTGCCGTGAGGTCTCGTTGAGGTATGGGTCGACGCTGACCATGAAGTCCAGCCCGGCCAGGGCGCGGTCGAGCCCGTCGCCGTCGGGGGCGGACAGGACGGGGTTGGCGGCGACGGCGACCACCGCCCGGACGCGCCCCTCCCCCGGGGTCCGGATCTCCTCGGCGAGGGCGGCCAGGGGCAGTTCGCTCTTCGCCTCGGGGTGGCCGCCGACCCGGCTGGTCCAGCGGCCGAGGGCGAATCCCTTGCCGGGGCCGGGAGTCCGGGGCGGCCGGTCGGTGGCGGAGAGCGGGAAGAGGGCGCCGCCGGGCCGGTCGAGGTTGCCGGTGAGGACGTTGAGCACGTCGACGAGCCAGCTGGTGAGCGTGCCGTGCTCGACGGTGCAGCTGCCGATGCGTCCGTACACGGCGGCGGTGGGCGCGGCGGCCAGTTCCCGGGCGAGCGTACGGATGTCCTCGGCGTCCAGGTCGCAGGCGGCCGCGACGGCCTCGGGCGTGAACTCCGCCGTCGCCTCGCGGACTTCGGCCGTCCCCTCGGTCAGGTCCGTGAGCCGGCCGGGGTCGGTGAGCTTCTCCTCGAAGAGGACGTGGGCGATCGCCGCGAGCAACAGGGCGTCCGTTCCCGGCCTGATGGCGAGATGGCGGTCGGCGAGACGGGCGGTGCGGGTGCGGCGGGGGTCCACGACGGTGAGGGTGCCGCCGCGCGCCCGCAGGGCCCTGAGCTTGCCGGGGAAGTCGGGCGCGGTGCACAGACTCCCGTTGGACTCCAGGGGGTTGGCACCGAGGAGCAGCAGGTGGTCCGTCCGGTCCAGGTCGGGTACGGGGATGGCGAGGGGGTCGCCGAAGAGCAGCCCGCTGGAGACGTGCTTGGGCATCTGGTCGAGGGTGCTGGCCGTGAAGACGTTGCGCGTGCCGAGGGCGGCGAGCAGCAGCGGCGGGTAGAGGCCGCCGGCCATGGTGTGGACGTTCGGGTTGCCGAGGACCGCGCCGACGCAGTCGGGGCCGTACGTCTCGATCAGCGGGCGCAGCCGGGCGGCGACCCGGTCGAAAGCCTCCTCCCACCCCGCCTCCCGCAGCTCTCCGTCCTCGCCGCGCACGAGCGGGCCGGTGAGCCGGTCGGGGTCGGCGTCCAGCTCACCGAAGGACGCGCCCTTGGGGCAGATGAAGCCCCGGCTGAAGACGTCGTCGCGGTCGCCCCTGGCGCCGGTGACGCGGGTGCCTTCGATGGTGAGGGTGAGGCCGCAGGTGGCCTCGCAGAGGGGGCAGACGCGCGGGGCGGTCCTGAGGGCCCCGGTGGCGCCTTCGGGGAGGTCTTCGGGTGCCATGGATCCTCCGTCATCGAGCATACCGACCGGTACGGACAACGCGAGGATACCGTTGACATGGCTCAGTCGAGCGGCTCTCGCGCGGGAGAAGCCCGGTCGAGCGTCCGCGCGAGGTAGGCGCGCAGGAGGGTGCGGGTCTCGGCGACGATTCCGGGGTCTCCCGCGGGGTCCGTGCGGAAGGCCAGTTGGAGCAGGGCGTCCGCCGCCTCCACCGCCACCAGGACCGTGCGGTGCAGCGACGCGTCGGGGCCGCGTCCGAGGTGGGCCGCCAGCAGGACCGTGAGGCGCCCCGCGACCTGCTGGTTGGCGTTCTTGCCGGCGCCCCCGGGCCCGGATCCCGGGCCCAGGTCGGCCGAGCCGAAGTCGACGGACCCGAAGCCCGGCACCGTACGTTTCATGGCGAGGTACTCGTCGAGCACCACGTCGACCGCGCCCCGCCAGTCCCCCGGCCGCAGGGCGGCGAACCGGTCGGTGACCCGCTCGGCGTAACGGTCCAGATTGCGTCGCGCCAGGGCGTCGACCAGGGCGCGCTTGTTGTCGAAGAAGCGGTAGACGGAGCCTATGGGGACGCCCGCGCGGGAGGCCACGGCGCGGGTCGTGAGCTGTTCGTAGCCCGCTTCGTCGAGCAGGGCGGCGCAGGTGTCGAGGATCCGGGTGAGCCGTTCCGCGCTGCGTCGCTGCACGGGCGCCCTGCGCAGACCGCCGCCCGCGCTCCCGCCGTCGGTGTCGGCCCCCGGGGCGCGGTTCGCGTTCGTACGTTTGTAGGGCACGCACTCCATGATGCCGCGCGTCCCCGTTGACGTGCCGCCCTCACAATCCTACGGTTGACCATAGGATTCCAGCGGCGCGGACCCATGGACTCCCCGGTCGAGCACGGGAGCGGACGATGAGCGGCAGCGAGCAGGCGCGGGGCATCGAGCGGGCCAGGAAGGCGGCCGAGGGCCTGGCCCACTCCGCCGGCTTCGGCAACGAGCACAGTTCGGAGGCCGTGCCGGGCGCGCTCCCGCACGGGCGCAACGCACCGCAGCGCGCCCCCCTCGGGCTCTACGCGGAACAGCTGAGCGGCAGCGCCTTCACCGAGCCGCGCGCCCACAACCGGCGGTCCTGGCTCTACCGGATCCGGCCCTCGGCCGCGCACCCGCCGTTCCGCAGGATCGACAACGGGGCCCTGCGCGGAGCGCCCTTCACCGAGACCGTCCCCGACCCGAACCGGCTGCGCTGGGACCCGCTGCCCGACCCCGCGCCCGGCACCGACTTCCTCGACGGCCTGTGGACGCTGGGCGGCAACGGGGACGCGGCGCTGCGCACGGGCATGGCGATCCACCTCTACGCGGCCGACACCGCGATGACCGACCGGGTGTTCGGCGACTCCGACGGTGAGCTGCTGATCGTCCCGGAGCGCGGCGGGCTGCTGATCCGTACCGAACTGGGCCTGCTCGCCGCCCGTCCCGGCCAGGTCGCCCTGGTCCCGCGCGGGGTGCGCTTCCGGGTCGAGCCGCTGGACGAGGTGGTACGCGGCTACGTCTGCGAGAACTACGGCCGCCCCTTCGTCCTGCCGGACCTGGGCCCGATCGGCGCCAACGGCCTCGCCAACGCACGGGACTTCCTCGCGCCGGCCGCCGCGTACGAGGACGTCGAGCGGCCGGTGGAGGTGGTCAACAAGTTCTGCGGGAACCTGTGGTCCGCGACCTACGACCACTCCCCGCTCGACGTGGTGGCCTGGCACGGCAACCACGTGCCGTACGTCTACGACCTGCGGCGCTTCAACGTCCTCGGGTCCATCAGCTACGACCACCCGGACCCGTCGATCTTCACCGTCCTGACCTCGCCGTCGGACACCCCGGGACTGGCCGGCGTCGACTTCGTGGTGTTCGCGCCGCGCTGGCTGGTCGGCGAGGACACCTTCCGGCCGCCGTACTTCCACCGCAACGTGATGAGCGAGTACATGGGCCTGATCGAGGGCGCGTACGACGCGAAGACGGCCGGCAAGGGCGGGTTCGTGCCCGGCGGCGGCTCCCTGCACAACATGATGTCGGCGCACGGGCCCGACCGGGAGACCTTCGACCGGGCGAGCGCGGCCGAGCTGCGGCCGCAGCGGATCGACGACGGCCTGGCCTTCATGTTCGAGACCCGCTGGCCGGTGACAGCCACCGCGCGGGCGGCCGGGGCCGACCACCTCCAGCCCGCCTACGACCGCGTGTGGGAGGGTCTTGAACGCCACTTCAGGCCTTGACACGGCGCCTTGATACGGAGTTGAACCGTGACCGCCTTCGCCCCCGACTCGCTGGTCCTGAACCGGAAGCTGCCGCTCTGGTACCAGGTCTCGCAGTCGCTGCGCGCCTCCATACTGGGCCGCCGCCCCGACGACCCGCTGCGGCTGCCCACCGAGGAGCAGCTCGCCGGCCACTACGGCGTCAGCGTCCTGACGATGCGTCAGGCGCTCAAGGAGCTGGAGGAGGAGGGCCTCATCAGCCGGCACCGGCGGCGGGGCACCTTCATCGAGCCGGGGGCGCGGCGGGGCGCGCCGCGCAGGCTGCTCGGTTCCGTCGACGCGGTCGTGGCGCAGCAGTCGGGCGAGCTGACCACGGTCCTCGGCCACGGGCCCGCTCCGGTACCGGGTGAACTGGCCGTCCACTTCCCGGAGTTGGACGAGGTCATGACGTACCGGCGGCTGCGCAGGGACGCGGAGAGCGGGGAGCCGGTCAACTGGGCGGAGAACGCGGTCCGTCCGGAGGTCGCGGCCGGGATCGACGCCGGGGACCTGGTGGACCGGCCGATGACGAGGATCCTGCGGGACATGCCGGGGGTACGGATCAGCCGGATCACCGACACGGTGGAGGCCCGGCTCGCCGATCCCGAGACGGCGGAGCTGCTGCGGGTGCCGCTGCTGAGCCCGATCCTGCACTACACCGGGGTGACGTACGACGAGCGCGGCCGGGTGGTGGACGTGGCCCGGATCCGGTACCGGGGCGACCGGTTCGCGTTCTCGGTGACGGTCGAGACGGAGGGGTAGACCCTCACCGGGGTACGGCGGGTAGGCGCCTCCGGGGTACGGCGGGGGCCGCCAGGGGCGCGGCGTTACGATGCCGCGGGCGGTGCAGCGGGAGGCAGAGGCGACGGGGAGGGCCGCGATGGCGTCGACACGGGCCGGCGGGAACGGCGACCGCGTGCCGTCGGGCGCGCCCCTCCTGAGCGACCTCATGCCGTGGTCGGCGGCTCCCCTGCGGTTCGGCAGGTCCTGGGTGCTCGCCCCGGACGCGGCCTCGCTCACCGCCCGCTGGGACCGGCTCGTACGGGCCGAAGGGGCCGAGCGCGAGGCGCTCTTCGGGCCGAGCCGGGCCCGTACCCCGCACAGCGCCGTGCCCGCGCTGCCCGGACAGGCCGCCGGCACGGGGCGGTTCGCGCGGGAGCCGGGGCGGTGCCCCGAGCCGCTGCGGGTGTTCCACGGCCCGTTCGACGAGCAGTGGCTGATCCCGGACCACCGCCTGATCGACGCGGCCCGCCCCGAGCTGTGGCGGGTCGCCGGCGCCCGCCAGGTCTTCGCCGTCGAGCAGGGGTACGTCCCGGGCGCGGCCGGGCCCGCGCTGCTGGTCTCCGCCCTGCTCCCGGACGGCGCCCCGGCCGCCGGGCGTTCCGGCCGGATCCGCCCGCTGTACCGCAGGCCCGGTGGCCTGGAGCCGAACGTGACCCCGGGCCTCACGGCCCTGCTGTCCGCGCGCCACGGCCGGGAGGTCGCGCCGGAGGAGGTGCTCGCCTGGGCGGTCGCGGCGGCCGTCCCCGGCCCGCGCGGGCCGGTGGTGCCGCTCACGGCGGACCCCGGGGTCTGGGCCGCCGGGGTGGAGCTGGGGCGGCTGATGACCGCGATCCAGCTGCGCGGCGCGCACGGTGGCGTACGGCACCGGCTGCCCGGTGGCCGCAGGCCCTACGTACGCGCCGCGATCCCCGACCTCCCCGGGCCGGTCGCGTACGACCCGGCCGAGGAGACGCTGTCGCTCGGTGCGGGCCGTGTCGCGCCGGTGCCCGCCGGGGCGTGGGACTTCACGGTCTCGGGCGTACGGGTGCTGGAGCGGTGGGCCGAGCGGCGGGCCGGGCTCCTCGAGGGGGTCGAACCCGGCTCGCTCGCGGCGATCCGGCCGCCGGGCTGGCGGCGGGAGTGGACCTCGGAGCTGCTCGACCTCATCACCGTACTGGCGCTCCTGGCCGGACTGGAGCCGCGCCGGGAGCGGTTGCTGACCGGGGAGCCGCCCGGCGGTCCGACGCTCACGCGCGACGACCTGCACGCGGCCGGCGTCCTGCCGGTCCCGGCCGGCGCCCGCCGCCCCGCGTCCGTACTGGACCACCACGAGGAGGGCCCGGAGGGGCAGTTCGCCCTGATATAGGCCCGCCGGGACGCGGCACCCGCGTCACGTACCCTCGCGCGCCGGTCCCCCGAACGAGTCCAGGACCCGGCCCAGCGCCCGTTCGAACACCGCGTCCAGGTCCACCGGGCCCGGCGCCGCCGTCATCAGCGCGGCCAGGCGCGGGAACTTCCCCGAGCCGATCTCACGCCCCAGGTACGCCATGCGGGCCGCCTGCTCCTGCTCCGCCGACCACGGCAGCGTGCGGTTGCGCTCGGCCGTCTGGAGTTCGTGGGCGACGAAGGTCGTGACCACCCCGCTGATCATCGAGATCAGCTCCATCTTCTCGCCGGGCGGCAGGTCGAGCGGATCGAGGCAGGCCAGGCTGAATTCTATGTACCGCAGGCCGTTGGGCGTGAAGCCGTAGTGCGACGACATGACCGTCGACATCCACGGATGGCGGTGCATCATCGCCCGCGCCCGGCGCGCGAGCGCCGCCGTGTCGGCCCGCCAGTCACCGGAGGGCCGGTCCGGCAGCGGGAACTCCCCCGCCGCCGCGTCGAACATCAGCTCGTACAGGTCCTCCTTGCGCGGCACGTAGTTGTAGAGCGACATCGTGCCGCAGCCCAGCTCCGCCGCCACATGGCGCATGGAGACGGCGGCCATGCCGCCCTCGTCGGCGAGCCTCACCGCCACCGCCGCGATGTCGGCGCGGCTGAACGCCGGCCGGGGGCCGCGGCCCGCCCGCTCGGGGCGGGTCCAGATCACTTCGGGTTCAGCAGGGCGCCCCGCCATCGATCATCACCTCACCCACCATCGTAGTTACGTACGGCGTACGTAGTTTGCTATGGTGCCCGCATGACAACTACGTACGCTGTACTTAGTGAAGGTCTGGAGAAGCGGTACGGGGACGTCCACGCCCTCAGGGGCCTGGATCTGGCCGTGCCCGAGGGCACGGTCTGCGGGGTACTGGGGCCGAACGGCGCGGGCAAGACCACGGCGGTACGGGTGTTGACGACCCTCACCCGCCCCGGCGCCGGGAGCGCGTGGGTCGCCGGGCACGACATCCGCCGCGAACCGGGCGCGGTGCGCCGGGCCATCGGGGTGGCGGGGCAGGACACCTCGGTCGACGCCGAACTGACGGGCCGGGAGAACCTCCGGCTCTTCGCGCGCCTGCTGGGCGTCCGGGGCGCGGCGGGCCGCGCCCGCGCCGACGGCCTCCTGGAGCGCTTCGGGCTGGGGGAGGCGGCCGACCGGCCCGCGCGGACCTACTCGGGCGGCATGCGCAGGCGGCTCGACCTGGCGGCGGCCCTGTTGACCCGCCCGCGCGTGCTGTTCCTCGACGAGCCCACCACCGGGCTCGACCCGCACAGCAGGAACGGGATCTGGGAGGCCGTCCGAGACCTCGCGGGCCGGGGCACCACCGTCCTGCTCACCACGCAGTACCTGGAGGAGGCCGACCGGCTCGCCGACAGCGTCGTCCTGATCGACGAGGGCCGGGCGGCCCACCACGGCACGCCCGCCGAACTCAAGGCGCTCATCGGCTCGTACGCGGAGGTGGTCGTCGCCGGGGACGCGCCCGGCGACGAGGACGGGGCCGCGGAGGCCGCGCTCGTCGCCGCGGCATGCGTACTCGACCGGCTGACCGGCGCCGAGCCGAGGCTCGACCGGGCGCGCAGAACGGTCGGGGCCGTGGCCGCCGACGCGGCGCTCACCCTGCCGGCGATCGTCCGCGAACTGGACGCGGCGGGCGTGCCGGTGGTGGACGCGAGCCTGCGGCCCCCGACGCTGGACGAGGCCTTCCTGCGCCTGACCGGGCGTACGGGCCCGCTCGCCACCGACCCGATCCCCCTCACCCTCGCCGCCACCACAGCCACCGCCACCACCGCAGTCCCGCGCACCGGACCCGGGTCCGGGAAGGAGCACGCCGTATGAGCGCCGTCGCGTACGACCCGGTGCACCACCCCGCGTACGACCCCGCGCACGACGAAGGCGCACGCCGTACCGGCTCGCTCCTCCACGACAGCGGAGCCGTCCTCGGCCGCCACCTGCGGCGCATCCGGCGTGCGCCGGGCGTGGTGCTCCTCACCCAGGGCATGCCGATCAACATGCTGCTGTTCTTCGGTTACGTCTTCGGCAGCGCGCTCGCGACGCCGGGGCGGGAGTACCGGGCCTTCCTCGTACCGGGGTTGATGGCCGCGACAGCGGCGGGCGGCCTGATGACCGGGATGTTCCAGGCGTCGCAGGACGCGCAGCGCGGGGTCATGGACCGGTTCAGGACGCTGCCGATGAGCCGGGCCGCCGTACCGCTCGGCCAGACCGCCGCGGACCTGCTGGCCACCGCCGCCGGGATCGTGCCGCTGGCGCTGGTCGGGCTGGCGGTCGGCTGGCGGATCGAGGGGGGCGCGCCCGGCGCGCTCGGGGCCCTGGGGGTGCTGCTGCTCTTCCGCTTCGCGACCGCGTGGGTCGGCACGTACGTCGGTCTGGTCCTGCGCGACGAGGAGGTGGCGGGGCAGTTGGGCGCGGTGACGTTCGTCCTGCCGCTGCTGTCCAGCGCGTACATCCCGACCGGGGGTCTGCCGGACCGGCTGCGGACGATCGCGGAGTGGAATCCGATCAGCGCGGTCGCCGGGGCCGTACGGGACCTCTTCGGCAACGCGGCGCCGGCCGCGGACGCGGCGTGGCCGGCAGCCCATCCGGTGGCCGGTTCGCTGCTCTGGTCGCTGGCGCTGCTGGCGGTCTTCGTGCCGCTGACCGTGCGGCGGTACGCGAACAGCGGCGAGTGAGCCGGACCGGTGGCGGGGAGTGGTCCACCGGCCTGGTCACCGCGGGGTGTACGGAGGGAGCGGTGCGGGAGAGGGTCAGCCGCGGCTGCCGAAGAGCGAGCGGCGCAGACGCCGCAGCGGGGCGAAGAGCGAGACGCGCGCGCTTCTGCTCCGCTGGGTCTCCGTCCGGTCACGCGAGGTCAGTTCACGCATCAGCAGAGTCGCCTCGGCCGTCTCCCGCTGGGGCACGGCGGGACCGCCGAGCACCGAGAGATGGCGGTCGAGGCGCGAACTGGTCGCGCTGCTTCCGCAGGTGATCGCAGGGACTCGCGCCCTGCTGTGGACCGTTATCTGTTTCATGTCACTCCCCACCCGTACGAGGGCACCCGACCCGGGCAGGTTAACCCTATCGTCCCCTCACGACACTCGTGTATCCCGTCTTCAGGATTCACCACACCCACAAGGGGGTTGATGTCCCCTGCGTGATCCATCCTAATTCAGGGCGAGTTGGACAGAACACCCCGGGGTCGATGGTTGACCGGCGCACCAACTGGCGCCGGATATGCCTGACCTGACACGAAGAGGCCCTGGTCGCCCAGGGCCTCTTCGCACGAAGGTGTGACGTCTCGCGGACCCCCTGCCTACGCGGCGGAGGCGAAGACGGGGAGGTAGCCCCCGGACTGGCCGGCGGCGGTCGGGTGGTAGGACTCGCTGATGTTGAGCAGGTTCACGCTGTGCAGCCAGGAGGAGCCCGAGCAGATCTCGTGGCCCTGGAAGGCGGAGGCGACCCCGGCGAAGGCGAAGCCGTGGTCGGCGGCCCGCTTGGCGGTCGCGGTGTTGAGGTAGTCGGAGGCGCTGTTGATGGCGGAGCGCTCCCGCTCGGAGAGGCCCGCGATGCAGTTGCCGCTCAGCTGGTAGAAGCGGGGGTAGCCGAGCACGACCACTCTCGCCGAGGGGGCTCTGGCCGAGATCGCGTCGTAGACGCGGTCGAGGTTGCCGGGCAGGGTGCTGTCGACGAAGGCGCGGGCCTGGGCGACCCGGTTGAGGCAGGTGTTCTCCGACTGGAGGACGCAGGTGGTCATGACGTCCGCGAAGCCGGCGTCGTTGCCGCCGATGGTGATGCTCACGAGGTCGGTGGAGGCGTTGAGGGGCGTCAGCTGATTTGCCGTCACGTCACCCGTACGAGCGCCCGAGCAAGCGGTGAACGCGAACGTGGCGGGTGAATGCGCGGCCGCCCAGAGGGCCGGGTACGCGCGGGCGGTGCGCTTGCAGTCGCCGGCGGCGGAGTCGTAGGCGCCGGCGCCGAGTCCGGAGGAGTAGGAGTCGCCCAGCGCCACGTAGTCGGTGGCGGCGGCGGAGGGAGCGGCCTGGGCCGAGGCCGCTCCGGTGAGAGCGAGCACGGCCCCCAGGAGGAGAGACGACGAGAATGCCGCGATTCGGGACAGTTTCATGGAACCTCCCTTTAGCAGGATTTCTGCCTCTCCTTTGGTACCAGGCCCCACCCCTTCCTGGAAGTGTCCATGTCAAGAACATTCCGGCACGTTCTCCCCCTTGCCATACCGTCCCCGCCCTCAATACCGTCTTACGACCACCCGCATCGGTCCATCACACACAGCGACATCCTGGGGAGGGCTCGAACGTCGCGATGGCTCCAGGGGCGGGGCGCGGTAGGGGGGTGCCGTGCTCGGTGACCGCACTTAGTGCCGAGGCGCGTGCCGCGCGGCCAGTTCCACCACTCACCCACGCACCACGGGATCCCGTGCCGTCACGGCGGGGGATCCTGTTGTCGCGCGGGGTGAGAACCCCCCTTTCGAACCGGAAACACAGCCGGACCGCCCGGGGGTGGGCGGTCCACCGGACGAGAGGGAAGCAGACTCGTGAGCTCTTTTGTGCGCCCGGCCCTGCCGGGCGAAGATCCGTTAACAGCGCGCTCGCGGAACACGTCAAGTTCCGCGCGGACGACCGCTGTCGGATCCGGCAGAACAGCGCGTCCGTACCGCCCTGTCTCGCTCCACCTGGCGATCGCCCCGCCCGTGAGCGTCGTGATCCCGGCCATGAACGAGGCGGAGAACCTTCCGTACGTCTTCAAGACGCTGCCCGACTGGATCCACGAAGTGGTCCTGGTGGACGGCGCGTCGACCGACAACACCGTGGAGGTGGCCAGGGAACTGCGGCCGGACGTCAAGGTCGTGCGGCAGCGCGGCAAGGGCAAGGGGGACGCCCTGATCAGCGGCTTCGCCGCCTGCACGGGCGACATCATCGTCATGATCGACGCGGACGGCTCGGCCGACGGCAACGAGATCGTCTCGTACGTCTCCGCGCTGGTCTCCGGCGCCGACTTCGCCAAGGGCTCGCGGTTCGCCAACGGCGGTGGCACGGACGACATGACGCTGATCCGCAGACTCGGCAACCGCGCCCTGTGCGCGGTCGTCAACGCCAAGTTCGGCGCCCGGTACACCGATCTCTGCTACGGCTACAACGCGTTCTGGCGGCGCTGCCTGGACGACATCACACTCGACTGCACCGGCTTCGAGGTCGAGACGCTGATGAACATCCGCGTGGTACAGGCCGGGTTGAGGGTGCAGGAGATCCCGAGCCACGAGTTCGACCGGATCCACGGGGTCAGCAACCTGCGGGCCGTCAGGGACGGCCTCCGGGTCCTCAGGGTGATCCTCCGGGAGAAGGGCGTCCCGCGCGCCTCACGGCGCCGTCCGGTGGGCCTGCGGATCACGGCCCTGCGAGGAGAGGTGTCTTGACGCACCGACACGGCCGGCTCCACCGCCCGTTCTCGGTGGTGATCTGCGTCTACACCGAGGACCGCTGGGACGACATCCTCGCGGCGGTCGACTCCGTACGGCACCAGTCGCTGCCGGCGCTGGAGATCCTGGTCGTCGTCGACCACAACGCGGCGCTGCTGGCGCGACTCCGCCGGGAGTACGGGGAGTTCGCGGCGCGCGGGGAGGTGCGGGTGCTCGCCAACGCGGGCGTCCGGGGCCTCTCCGCGGGCCGCAACACCGGGATCGCCGCCGCCCGGGGCGAGATCGTGGCGTTCCTGGACGACGACGCCGTGGCCGGGCGGGACTGGCTGCGGTTCTTCGACGAGTCGTACGACGATCCCCGGGTGCTGGCGGTCGGCGGGCGCACGCTGCCCGCCTGGGCGTCGGGCCGCAGGCCGGTGTGGTTCCCCGAGGAGTTCGACTGGGTCGTCGGCTGCACGTACCGGGGCCTGCCCGCGGGGAAGGCCCGGGTCCGCAACGTCCTGGGCGGGAACGCGTCCTTCCGGCGGTCGGCGTTCGACGCCGCCGGAGGGTTCGCGACCGGCATCGGGCGCGACGGCGACAAGCGGCCCCTGGGGTGCGAGGAGACGGAGTTGTGCATCCGGCTCGCCAGGGCCGTACCGGACGCGGTGCTGCTGATCGACGACCGGGCGCTGATCCGGCACAAGGTCCCCGCGGCGCGGGAGCGGTTCGGGTACTTCCGTACCCGGGCCTACGCCGAGGGCCTCTCCAAGGCCCTGGTGGCCCGGAGCGTCGGCGCGGGCAAGGGGCTGGAGTCCGAACGGCGCTACGCCACACGGGTGTTGCCCGCCGGGGTGGTACGGGGGCTGCGGGACGCGGTACGGGGCCGGCCCGGCGGCCTCGGGCGGGCCGGCGCGATCGTCGTCGGCGTCTCGGCGGCCGCGGGCGGCTACGTCCTGGGCCGTTACCGGGCCCGGGGGGACGGGGCCACGTTCTCGTCGGGCCCGATCGAGCGCACCGGCCACCTCGGCAGCCCCAGAGGGGCGGTCGCGTGACGGAGAAGGCACAGGCCCCGGCGGGGCCTGTGCCGATCCTCATGTACCACGCCGTCGCGCACCGGCCCGCCGACGCCACCCACGCCCTGTCCGTCTCCCCCGAAGCCTTCGCCGCGCAGATGGAGTTGCTCGCCGCCCGGGGCTTCACCCCCGTCACCACGGCGGCCCTCGGCCACGCGTGGCGCACCGGCGGCGCGCTGCCGCGGCGGCCCGTGCTGGTCACCTTCGACGACGGGTACGAGGGAGTGCACCGCCACGCCCTCCCCGTACTCGCCGCGTACGGCTTCGCCGCGACCGTGTTCCTGACCACCGGCTGGCTGCGCGGGCCCGACCACGCGGGCGGCGCGCTCGACACCATGCTCGACTGGGGGCAGGTACGGGAGCTGGCGGCGGCCGGCACCGAGATCGGCGGCCACAGCCACACCCACCCCCAGCTGGACCAACTCGGCCCGCAACGCCTGCGGTTCGAGGCGGTCCACTGCCGGGAGCTCATCGGCGACCGGCTGGGCGGGCCGCCCGTCTCCTTCGCGTACCCGTACGGCTACTCCAGCCGGCGGGTCCGCCGTACGGTCCGGGAAGCCGGGTTCGCCCAGTCGCTGGCCGTGGGCAACGCCCTGGCCCGGCCGCGGCAGGGCCCGTACGCGCTGGAGCGGGTGACCGTCCGCCGCTCCACCGGCATCGAGGAGTTCGGCCACCTGGTCGAGGGTCGCTCGCTCGGCCGGATCTTCGCCGGGGACCGGGTCCTGACGAAGGGATACGCCGTCGTCCGGCGGACCCGCGCCGCCGCCCGCCGGGCGCTGGTCACGGGGCGCGGCTGAACCGGGGCCCGTCGCCCGGGCGGGCGGGGCGCGCCGCCGCCCGGGCGCCACGGGGCAAAACACCGTGCGTCGGGCCTTCGTGTGCCGGATCATGGGCGACATGTCTGCCAAGCCTCAGGACACACTGCCGATCCGGCTCAACGTCGATGACAGTGATTCGCCGTCGGATGTGGTCGACGCGCTGTTCCTCGGCCGCTTCGCGACGGGCGAGCAGCCGTTCTCGCACAGTTCGACGATCGACCGCGTCAAGTCGGGCGCGGACCTGCTGCCGCCCGGCGCGACGATCCTGCGCCGCGCCAAGGACGACGACCGCAGCGCCACCCTCGCCGAGGGCGACGGCTGGACGCTGCTGGTGTCCCGCTGGAACAGGGGCGCCGACGTGACCGTGACGGCGGTCAGCGCCGAGCTCGCGGAGAAGGTCCACGGCCAGGCGACCGAGGGCGCCCAGGACGAGCCGGAGCCCCAGCCCGACAACGTGACCATGGGCTTCTGGTACGTGTCCCCCCGGCGCGGCCCGCACCGCACCACCCGTCAGATCGCCGCCGGGACCTGGGACGAGGTCAGGCCCAACTACACCGCGCCGGTGGCCGAGGCGATGGACCGGCTGATGAAGGTGACCCCGGACGACATCGCGGGGCGGCTGCTCCTGCTGCACGGCCCGCCCGGCACGGGCAAGACGTCCGCGCTGCGGACGCTGGCCCGCTCGTGGCGGGACTGGTGCCAGGTGGACTGTGTCCTGGACCCGGAGCGGCTCTTCAACGACGTCGGGTACCTGATGGACATCGCCATCGGGGAGGACGACGGCTCGGCGAAGGGGCGCTGGCGGCTGCTCCTGCTGGAGGACTGCGACGAACTGATCCGCGGCGAGGCCAAGCACACGGCGGGCCAGGCGCTGTCGCGGCTGCTGAACCTCACCGACGGGCTGCTCGGCCAGGGCAGGAACGTGCTGGTGGGGGTGACGACCAACGAGGACCTGGAGCGGCTGCACCCGGCGGTGGTCAGGCCGGGACGCTGCATGGCGCGGATCGAGGTCGGTTCGCTGACGCGCGCGGAGGCGCTGGCCTGGCTGGGCCCGGAGGACGGCGAGCGGGAGTCGGCGGTCGGCCGGGAGGGGGCGACGCTGGCGGAGCTGTACGCGATGCGGCGGGGCAGCGGCCCGGCGTCGGTCCCCGCGCAGCACGCGGGGTCGGACGCGGGCCTCTACCTCTGAGACGACGCCCGGGACGCGCGCCCCCGGCGGCGGGGGTGCCGTTCGCCGCTCACTTCGTGTAGGCGGCGCGTACCGCTTCCTCGGCGGCTCCCAGCGCGGCGTCCCGGCTGAGCCCGAGGTGCCGGGCGCGCTCCGCGTAGGCCTGGGCGGCGGCGGCCGCCTCGCGTGCGGCGGCGTCCCCGGCGGCGGCGACGAACGTGCCGTTCCTCCCCCGGGTCTCGATCACGCCGTCGCTCTCCAGCGTGCGGTACGCCTTGGCGACGGTGTTGGCGGCCAGCCCGAGCTGTTCGGCGAGTCCGCGCACGGTCGGCAGCCGGTATCCGGCCGGCAGCACGCCCGAGCGGGCCTTCGCCGAGATCTGGGTCCGCAGCTGTTCGTACGGGGCCGTCGCGGCGGCCTGGTCGATCACGATCTTCAGGGTCACGGTCCGATTCTCCCCCGCGGGCGGGGAAAAGGAGAGGCGATCCGCCGCCCTGTCCCCGTAACGTGCCGCCCCATGACTGTGCTCGTCCGTGATTTCCGTACCGAGGACGCCGAGGCCGTGACCGCTCTGCGGCGCGTCTGCATCCCCTACCAGGTGGTGACCGAGGAGCTGCTCCTGTTCGGGGTCGCGACCGCCAACCCTGCGAAGAAGTACCGGCTGTTGGTCGCCGAGGAGGAGGGGGTGATCATCGGCACGGCCCATGTGGGCATCGCCTACGAGAGCAGCGAGCCGGGGCAGTCGTCCGTCACCCCGCACGTGCATCCCGGGCGGCGGGGCCGGGGCGCCGGGGCGCTGCTGCTCCGCACGGCCGAGGAGCACCTCGCCGACGAGGGGGCCACCAGTGTGTGCGCCTGGGTGATCGACGAGCCGTCGTCCCGCGCCTTCGCCGAGAAGCGCGGCTACCGGCCCTCGCGCGGCGCGCACTTCCAGCGCCTCGACCTGGCGCGGGCCGTCCTGCCGGAACCGCCGCCGCTGCCGCCGGGCTTCGTGCTGCGCACGGCCGGGGACTTCGCGGGCAACCCCCGGCCGCTGTTCGAGGCGGACGCGGAGTCGACGTCCGACGAGCCGAGCGACATCAGCACCGCGCTGGACGACTACGAGGACTGGCTGCACACCACCTGGAACGATCCGTCCCTCGACCGGGACCTGTCGACGGCCGTGGTCGCGGCGGACGGCCGGGTCGCCGCGTTCACGGCGGTGGTCACGGACCGCGCGACGACCTACGTCACCGGTATGACCGGGACCCGGCGCGCGTTCCGGAACCGGGGGCTGGCCAAGCTCGCCAAGTCCGACTCCCTGCGGCGGGCCCGGGCGGCGGGGTACACGGACGCGTTCACCTCCAACGACGGGGACAACGGCCCGATGCTGGCCGTCAACAAGTGGTTCGGCTACGAGATCTGCGCGAGCGAGGTCCGGTACGTGCGGACGCTCGGCTGACGGCGCGCGCCGCGCGGGGCCCCGCCGTCAGAGCCGTACGGGCGTGGCCGGCGCGACCAGCTCCACCTCGTACCCCGCGGGGTCCTCCAGGTAGGCCGCGTAGTGGTCCTCGCCGCCCGCGAACGGGTGGCGGTCGCCGTACAGGAGCGTCCAGCCGTGGTCGGGCGCCCGGGCCACCAGGGCGTCGAGCGCGGTGCGGTCCGCCGCGTGGAACGCGAGGTGGTTGAGTCCCGGGGCGCGGCGGTCGTGCGCGCCGGGCCGCATGCCGGGCGACTGCTCGATCACCACGTACGTGTCGGCGCGGCGGAAGCTGCGGCCGTGGTCCCAGCGGCGGTACGGGGCATACCCCAGCTCGCCGAGCAGCCAGCCCCAGCGTGCCTCGGCGGACGGCAGGTCGGGGACCCACAGCTCTATGTGGTGGAGCGCGCCGCCGGTGGTGGCGGGCAGCGGGACGGCCCGGGTCGGTCTGTCGGGGGCGTACGCGATCGGGTCGTGGTCCTCGTGCCGGTGGATGAGGAACCGCTCGCCGGCCCGGTAGGCCTCCAGGCCCGCGCGGCAGTAGGCGACCATGTCGGCCGGGAGGTCGGCGAGGGGGTGCCAGGAGAGGCCCGAACACTTCTGCGGCTCTCTGTTGTACGGCTCGCCGCCCCGGCCGTACTCCGCCTCGAAGAACCAGCCGATGCGCGCGCCGCCGCCGGGCCCCCGGTGCTGCATGACCAGGGCGACCTTCAGGTCCTCGGGCGCCAGCTCGACGCCGATCTCCTCGTCCGCCTCGCGGATCATGGCGGCCCTGACGTCCTCGCCCGCCTCGACGTGCCCGGAGGGGCCGTTGAGCAGGCCGTCCCCGTATCCCGTGCCGGCGCGGCGGGCCAGCAGCACGTCGTCGCCCCTGCGCAGGATGAGGTGGACGTCGACCACCTCGGTGTGGCGGCCGGGGCGGGCGGCCTGCGCCACCACGACATACCGCTCGTCGTCGACCGGCCGGCCCCACAACTCGTGGTCGGCGGACAGGCGTTCGTAGTGGACGCGCTCGGTGAGCGGGGCCAGCGCCTCCATGAGCCGGGCCGGGGCCAGTCCCGTACCGGACCAGACCCCCTCGATCAGCACGAACCGGCCGCCCGGCCTGAGCAGCGTCGCCCAGTGGCGCAGCACCGCGCCGGGGTCGGGCAGGAGCCACAGCACGTGCCGGGCGAGGATCACGTCGAAGGTCCGCTCCCCCACCGGCGGCCGCGCGGCGTCCCCGACCAGGATCTCGGCCTCCCGGCCCGCGAGCTTGGCCCGCGCCTGCCCGGCCATCGCGGGCGAGAGGTCGACGCCGGTGACGCGGTGGCCCTGCTCGGCGGCGAGCAGGGCGAGCGTGCCCGTACCGCAGCCGAGGTCGAGCACCTGGGAGGGCTCCCGGGGCAGCCAGTCCCGCATGCGGTCGGCCCAGGCCATCCGGACGGCGGAGTCCAGCAGCCCGTGGTCCGGCTCCTGGTCGAAGGAGTCTGCGAGAGCGTCCCAGTCGATCGAGGTCATGTTCCGATGGTGCCAGCCACCACTGACAGCGGGAGCCCATTCACCGTCACCCGCGGTCACCTTTTCCGCTGCCCGTGTCCGAGTTGAGCGGTTTTCGGCCACGCTGTGTGTCCCCGGACGCCCCGGAGAGTCCTCCGGGGCGTCCGGGCAGCGGCTGATTCGCGTCGTACACGGAGCCCTATGGCGTGGACTCGCCACGGCCTCGCCCGCGGGCGATGAGCTTGCTCACCGCGGGCCACACCAGCAACAGGGCCACCACCGCGTACACGGTGACCGAGAAGGGGGTGTTGACGAGGCCGCTCACACTCCCGTCGCTGATCTGGAGGGCGCGCCGCAGCTGTTGTTCCGCCGCCGGGCCGAGGATCACCCCGATGACGGCCGGCAACACGGGCAGCCCGTACCGCCGCATCCCGAACCCGATCAGACCGATGATCAGCAGGATCACCAGGTCCAGGGCCTCCCCGCCGACCGCGTAGGCGCCGACGGCCGCGAAGAAGAGGATCCCCGCGTAGAGGTAGGGCCGCGGGATGCGCAGCAGCTTCGCCCAGACCGGCGCGAGCGGCAGGTTGAGCGCGAGCAGCAGCACCATGCCGACGAAGAGGGAGGCGATCAGGCCCCAGACCAGGTCGGGTTCGCGTTCGAAGAGGAGCGGGCCGGGCTGGATGCCGTACTGCTGGAAGGCGGCGAGCATCACGGCGGCGACGGCCGTGGTGGGCAGGCCGAGGGTGAGCATGGAGACGAGCGTCCCGGCGGCGGAGGCCGAGGCGGCCGACTCGGGGCCCGCGACTCCCTCGATGGCGCCCTTGCCGAACTGGTCCTTGTGCTTCGAGAGCCGCTTCTCGGTGACGTACGAGAGGAAGGTCGGGATCTCGGCGCCGCCGGCCGGGATCGCGCCGAACGGGAAGCCGATGAGCGGCCCGCGCAGCCAGGGCTTCCAGGTGCGCCGCACGTCCTCCTTGCCGAGCCAGGGGCGGCCGACCGGGATCGCCTCGCCCGAGGAGCGGCGCAGGTGGGCGGCGACCCACAGGGCCTCGCCGATCGCGAAGAGGCCGACCGCGACGATCACCACGTCGATGCCGTCGGCGAGTTGGAGCGAGCCGAAGGTGAGGCGCTGCTGTCCGGTCATCTGGTCCAGGCCGACCAGGCCGAGGGTGAGGCCGATGAGCAGCGAGGCGAGGCCGCGGATGCGGGACGAGCCGAGGACGGACGTGACGGCGATGAACGCCAGCACCATGATCGCGAAGTAGTCGGGGGCGCCGATGTCCACCGCGAGGGAGGCGACGGTCGGGGCGAGGACGACGAGCAGGATCGTGCCGATCATGCCGCCGGCGAAGTGCCCGCCCGCGGCGGCGGCGAGCGCCTGCGCGCCGCGTCCGGCCTTGGCCATCGGGTTGCCCTCGATCGCGGCGACGACCGCCGCGCTCTCCCCGGGGGTGTTGAGGAGGATCGAGGTGGTGGAGCCGCCGAACATCGCGCCGTAGTAGATCCCGGCGAACATGATGAAGGCGCCGGTGGGTTCGAGGCCGTAGGTGACGGGGAGCAGCAGGGCGACGGCCATGGCCGGGCCGATGCCGGGCAGGACGCCGATGGCCGTGCCGAGGAGCACGCCGATCGCGGCCCAGAGCAGGTTCATCGGCGTGAGAGCCGTACCGAACCCGTCCATCAGGGAGTTGAGGGAGTCCATTTCTTACAGCACCCCCATCAGCGGGCCACCGGGGAGGGGGACACCGAGCAGGTTGTCGAAGACGAAGTAGGTGACGAGGGAGAGGCCCGCGGCGATCAGCGGGTCGCGGTCGGGGTGACGGCTGCCGAGCGCGTACGCGGAGCCCCAGAAGAGCAGGGCGCCGGAGATCGGGAAGCCGAGGGGGCCGATGAGGACGGCGTTGCCGAGGAAGACCCCGGCGAGGAGCAGGACCGTGCGCCAGTCGGCCGGTTCGCTCAGGTCGATGTCCTCGCCGCCCTCGGCCTCGCCCCGGCCGCCGCGCAGGACGTCGAGGGTGAGGAGGACCGCGACGACGACCAGGCCGATGCCGACCACGATCGGGACGGTCTTGGGGCCGACGGGGCCGCGCTGGGTGATCTCGACGTCCATGGTGAGGGCGTCGGTGAGGACGAGGATCCCGAGGGCGAGCAGCAGGGCGCCGACGCCGATCTCGGAGTGTTCGCGCAGCCAGGAGCGCGCGCCGGGCGCGGGCGTGGGGGGTGGTGTGGCCGGGGGTGGTGTCGCGGTGGGGGGTGTCGCGGTGGATCCGTTCGGTGGGGTCACAGTCCCAGCTCCTTGAGGACGGAGTCCACGCGGCGGTCCTCGGCGGCGAGGAAGTCGCCGAACGCGTCGCCGGTGAGGAAGGCGTCGTCCCAGCCGTTCTTCTTGAGGGACTCGCGCCATTCGGGCGAGTCGTGCAGCTTCTTGACGAAGCCGACGAGTTTGGCGTTCTCCGCGTCGGAGAGGCCGGGCGGGGCGACGATGCCGCGCCAGTTGGTGAAGTCGGTGTCGAGGCCCGCCTCCCGCAGGGTGGGGGCGTCCAGGCCGGGGATGCGCTCGGGTCCGGTGACGGCGAGGAGCCGCAGCTCCCCGGCCTTGATCTGGTCGAGGTACTCGCCGAGTCCGGAGACGCCGAAGGAGACCTTGTCGCCGAGGATGGAGGCGAGCAGTTCCCCGCCGCCGTCGAAGGGCACGTAGTTGACGGCCTTCGGGGCGATGCCGGCGGCCTTCGCCATCAGCATGGGGGCGAGGTGGTCGGGCCCGCCGGGCGAGGACCCGCCGCCGACCGGTACCTTCGCCGGGTCCTTCTTCCAGGCGGTGAGCAGGTCGGCGATGGTGCGGTACGGGGAGTTCTTGCCGACCACGACGATGTCCGACTCCTCCGTGATCCGGGCGACCGGGGTGGTGTCGGCGAGCGTCTTGGGCGACTTGTTGGTGTGGACGGCGCCGACGACGCCGAGTCCCATGGACATGGCGAGCTTGCCGTTGCCGTGCTCCCCGACGAGCCGGGCGAGGCCCACGGTCCCGCCGGCGCCCGGCAGGTTGAACACCTCGATGTTGTGGGTGAGCCCGGCGTCCTCGGCGTTCTTCGCGAGGGTGCGCGCCGTGATGTCGTACCCGCCGCCGGGGGTGTTGGGGACCATGAACCGCAGGCCGGGTATCTGCGTGCCGGTGTCGTCGCCGCTGCCCGCCGAGAGCAGGGGCGGGCCCACCAGGACCAGCAGCGCCGACCCGAGCAGGGCGAGGGGAGTGCGGAGTCGCACGTGTGCCGCCTTTCGGATTTCCCTTCGGAAAACTGTGAAGTGGCCCACATGTTGCCCGCGTGTTAACAAGCTGTCTCTCTTCCGGAACCAACGGACGTTGTGGTCGTTGTGGTCGCGCCCTACCGTGTCGGCGTGATGAAAGTGCTGGTGGTGGACGACGACTTCATGGTCGCGAAGCTGCACAGCCGTTTTGTGTCGGCGATGGACGGCTTCACGGTCGTCGGGGTGGCGCACAACGGCGCCGACGCGCTGCGCGCCGCCGACGCGCTGCGCCCCGACGTGGTCCTGCTCGACATCTACCTGCCGGACATGGACGGGATCGGCGTGCTGCGCGAGCTGCGGGCGGCGGAGGAGCGGGACGCGGGGCGGGCCGTGGCGGACGCGCTGTTCATCACGGCGGCCAGGGACGCGGGGGTGATCAGGGCGGCGCTGCGGACGGGTGCGCTGCACTATCTGATCAAGCCGTTCAACCAGACCGCGCTCCAGGAGCAGTTGCGGCACGTCGCGGCGCTGCGGACGCGGCTGGCGGGGCTGGGCGAGGCGCGCCAGGAGGACGTGGACCAGCTCTTCGGTACCCGGCCGCCGGGGAGCAGGGAGCTGCCGAAGGGGCTGGCCGCCCATACGGCGGACCTGGTGGAGCGTACGTTGCGGGCGTACCCGGAGGGCCTGTCGGCGACGGAGTGCGCGGACGCGGGCGCGCTGTCCCGGGTGAGCGCCCGGCGCTACCTGGAGTACTTCGCGGACACGGGGCGGGCGCGGGTGACGCTCAAGTACGGCGGGACGGGGCGTCCGGAGCGGCGTTACCGGTGGATCGGCTGAGGGTGTCCTCCGGCGGGCCCGCTCACCCGAACGGGCGATAACGCGCCGGGAGAACCCTGTTGGTCATAAAATCTTGGCAAAGAGTTCCATACTGGTGGGGTTCAGCGGCGGCCGGCTCCGGGCCTCCCGCCGCGGCCCCACTGACCCACCAGGAACGGTGAATCCGATGAGCGCCCCCAGCGTGACCAGCTTCTATCCGGTGATCTGTAGCGAACACCTGCCGGAGTCCCTGGAGTTCTACACGACCCTGTTCGGCTTCGAGAAGACGTTCGCCTCGGACTGGTACGTGAGCCTGCGCCGCCCCGAGCCGCCGTTCTACGAGCTGGCGCTGCTCGACGCGAGCCATCCGACCATGCCGGCCGCCTACCGCAGGCCCGCGCAGGGCCTGTTGCTCAACCTGGAGGTGGACGACGTGGACGCCGAGCACGCCCGCCTGGTCGACCGGGCCGGCCTGACGCCGGTCCTCCCGCTGCGCAGCGAGGACTTCGGGCAGCGGCACTTCATCGTGGCCGACCCGGACGGCGTCCTCGTCGACATCATCACGCCCATCGAGCCGGCGCCCGAGTTCGCCGCGGCCTTCGCCGCCGCCGAGGGAGCCGACGCGCCGGACGACGGCGCCGCCGACCGTACGTAAAGGGGCGGGAGCGTACGTCCGGGCCGGCACCCCCCGCGGGGGGTGCCGGCCCGGACGTACGACACGGTCCGGCGCGGTCAGGAAGTGAGGCTGCCGTCCTGCGCCTTGGCCTGCGCCGGCACGCCGGACGGCGCGTCCCCGCCCGGCTCCGGGGCCTCGCCGCCGCCCGAGGCGGGCGTCCTGATGACCGCCGCCACCAGCACGGCCGTGCCGAGGGCCAGCACGGCCCCCACGATCGCGATGGCGTTCAGCCCGCTCGTGAACGCGTCACGCGCCTCGGCGAGCAGCGCCGGGCCGAGGTCGCCGGACAGGCCCCGCGCGTGCTCGACCGCCCCGGCGAGGGTGTCCTCGGAGGCGTCGGCCGCCCGGGCGGGGACGCCGCCCGGCACGGTCAGCTCGGCGCGGTAGACGGCCGTGCCGAGGCTGCCGAGGACGGCGACGCCGAGCGCCATGCCCAGCTCCGTACTCGTCTCGGACAGCGAGGAGGCCGAGCCCGCCTGCTCGGGCGGCGCGGACCCGACCACGAGGTCGGTGCCGAGGGCGATCAGGGGGCCTCCGCCCGCGTACACCAGGAGGAAGCCCGTCACGACCTGGGTCACGCCCGACGTGCTGTCGGCGAGGCTCAGCGTGAGGTGGCCGGCCGCCGAGACGAGCAGTCCGACACCCACGACGTACGAGGGGCGCAGCCAGGTGGTGGCGACCGGGGCGAGCATCGAGGTCACGATGAGCGCGAAGGCCGCGGGGAGCAGCCACAGTCCGGCCGACATCGGGGAGCGGCCCGCGACGAGCTGGAGGTACTGCGTGACGAACAGGTACGTGCCGCCCGCCACGAACATGCTGAGGAACAGCGCCACGAGCGAGGTGGCGAACGTGCGGTTCCGGAACAGCCGCAGGTCGAGCAGCGGGCTCTCCAGGGTGCGCTGCCTGCGGACGAACACCCAGCCGAGCGCCGCCCCCACGACGATCGCGGCGACGGGCACCGGGACGCCGTTGCCGGCCGCCAGCTCCTTGATCCCGTAGACCACCGGAAGGATCGCGGCCAGGGACAGCGCCACGCTGGTCAGGTCGACACGGCCGGCCTCCGGGTCGCGGTACTCGGGCAGCAGCAGCGGCGCGGCCACCAGCAGGACCAGCATGACCGGCACGCCGAGGAGGAAGACCGAGCCCCACCAGAAGTATTCGAGCAGGGCGCCGCCGACGACCGGGCCGATCGCGATCCCGAGGGAGAACATCGTCACCCAGACCGCGATCGCCACGCCGCGCTGCTTCGCGTCGCGGAACATGTTGCTGATCAGGGCGAGGGTCGACGGCATGAGCGTGGCGCCGGCGACCCCGAGGGCGGCGCGTGCCGCGATGAGCGTCGCCGGGCTCGTGGCGTAGGCGGCGGCCACCGAGGCGAGTCCGAAGACGGCCGCGCCGATGACGAGCAGCTTGCGGCGGCCGATGCGGTCGCCGAGGGTGCCCATGGTGACGAGGAACCCGGCGATGGTGAAGCCGTAGATGTCGATGATCCACAGCATCTGCGAGGAGCTGGGGTCCAGGCTCGCGCTGACATGGGGTACCGCGAGGTGCAGCACGCTCACATCGATGGACAGCAGCAGTGTCGGCAGGGCCAACACGGCCAGACCGAGCCACTCGCGTGGTCCGGCCCGATGGTGGGGGGCGGTGATCGTGCTCACAACATGTCCTTTCGGTGGAACGGTGATCGGTCGTACGGGCGGCTGTTGTCTCCGGTGCGGACGCCGCCGGTGTCCGTGAGAAGCCGGCGGGCGACGGAGGTCGCGACGCCGGGGGCGTACAGGTAGAAGTGACCGCCGGTGAACATCAGCCGGTCGAAGGGGCCCGTGGTCTCCAGCGACCACAGGTGCAGCCGCTCGGCGATGACGACGGGGTCGTCCACCGCGCCGAGCGACAGGATCGGGACCGCCGTGCCCGACAGGGGGCGGCGGTAGGTCTCCATGGCTTCCAGGTCGGCCCGTATCGCCGTGAGCGCGCCCCGGACGAGGTCCGTGCGGCTGATGAGTTCCGGCGAGATGCCGCCCATCTCCACCAGGTGGTCGAGGAGTTCGGCGTCCGTCCTGCGATGCGCGAAGGGCGCCTCGCTGGGGAAGCACGGGGGCTGGCGCGCGGACACGGCGAGCAGGCGGGGCGGGAGGCCCTTGCGTTCGAGCGCCTTGGCGAGTTCGTAGCCGAGGACACTGCCGAAGCTGTGCCCGAGGATCACGTACGGGAGGGGTTCCAGTGCGGCCACCGCGCGGGTCAGCCCCTCGACGAGGGGTTCGACCCGGCGCAGCGGCGGCTCGTCCATGCGCGTTCCCCTGCCGGGGAGTTGGGCCACGAGGAGCTCGACGTCCGGCGGGAGCACGCGCCGCCAGGTACGGAACGCGGACGGCCAGCCGCCCGCGTGCGGCAGGGCGAGGAGACGGAGGCGGGTACGGCCGCCGGGACCCCGCGCGCCCGTGCCGAGCTTCATCAGCCAGTCGGCGGTCATGGCCGCGCCCTCCCGGCGAGCAGCGGATGGTGGTTCTCCAAGTGCTCGACCACGCGCCGGTGATGGGGCTGGAGGCGCTGTCCCGGCAGGTGTTCCAGGGAGTGCAGGAAGGGGTCCTGCGGCTCCGGGAGGCCGGCGATCGCGGACGCCGTGCCGAGGACCAGCATCGGCTGGTACCAGGCGGAGTAGCCGCCCTCGTGCGCGAACACGACGCGGCCGCCCGTCAGTTCGTCCGCGAGGTCGCACAGCGCGGACGTCATCGCGTGGAAGGTGCGGCTCGTGCACATCATCCGGCCCATCGGGTCGTGACCGCCCGCGTCGACGCCCGCCGCGACGAGGATCAGCTCGGGGGCGAACGCCCGCGCGGCGGGGGCGACCAGACGGTCGACGGCCGCGAGGTACGTCTCGTGGCCCGACCCGGCCGGCAGCGGCACGTTGAGCGTCGTCCCGGTGGCGGCGCCGGTGCCCGTCTCGGTGACCAGTCCGGAGGCGGGCGGGAAGAGGCCGTCCTGATGGATCGACACGTACAGGACGTCGGGGTCGTCGTAGAACGCGCGCTGGATGCCGTTGCCGTGGTGCACGTCCCAGTCCAGGACCAGCACCCGCCGCGCGCCGGCGCGTTGGGCGGCCCGCGCCGCCACGGCGACGTTGTTGTAGAGGCACAGCGCCATCGCCCGGTCCGGCTCGGCGTGGTGCCCGGGCGGCCGGACCAGGCAGTAGGCCCGGTCGTACGTCCCGGCCAGCACGGCCTCGGTGGCCTGGACGCACGCGCCGACCGCCAGCCGCGCGGCCAGGGCGCTGTGGTAGTTGACGTGCGCGTAGACCCCGGCGTCGCCGGCCCCGAGCGCCGAGGCCGCCTCGACCCGTTCGACGTGCCCCGGCGTGTGGACGAGGAGCAGGTCGTCGTCCTTCGCCGGTACGGGGGTGACCTGCCGGAAGTGGTCCATCACCCCGGCCGCCCTGACCAGCCCCTCCGCCCGGCGCAGGTCGGGGTCCACGGCGAACTGGCGCAGCGGCTCGACACCGGGCCCGACCGGTACGTAACCGGATCCGGGGCCGGGGTCGTGCCAGAAGCAGATCTCGTGGCTGTACCACGCGGGATCCGGCATGCCTGCCTCCTCGGCGGGTCGCTGCGGCACGTACGACACCTACGGGGCCAGGGCGTTGGCGGGCGCGGCGGGGGCCCGGGAGACGGTGGCGATGTGGACGAGGTAGTGCTCCCGCTCCTCCTCGGGGGTGTGCTTGGTGCGGAACGTCGACTCCAGCCAGCCGAGCACCCGCTCCGCCTCGGCGTCGGTGGGCGGGCGCTCGCCGAGCTCCTTCTCGAACTCGCGTATGCGGGAGGCGGGTTCGAGCACGCCTTCGGCGTACTGGCGCTGGTCGGTGTTGTGGTTGCGGGTGCAGGCGATGGCCTTGAGCACCGCGCCGAAGAACGCCTTGCCGTTGATCTCGCTCATCGGGGTCTCCCTCGTGGGTGGTGGGCGGGCGTCTGTTCGCGTTCGTGGGTCTGCCGGCGGGGGGGTGGGTCGGTCTGTGGGGCGTGTCCGTCCGCGGGGCGTGGGTCAGGCGATGAGGCCGACGCGGCGGCCGGCCTTCTCCAGCGTCACCAGTGCCTCGTCCAGGTCCTGGTCGGTGTGGCTGAGGTTGACGATCGTGCGCAGCCGGGGCAGTGCGCGCGGGACGGCCGGGTAGACGATCGGCTGGACGAACAGGCCGTCGCGCTGGCACAGGCGTGCCATGGCCTGGGCCTGTTCGGCCGTCGAGCAGAGAATCGGCACGACGGGCGACTCGCTGGCGAGCGTGTCGAAGCCGAGGCGGCGCAGCTTGTCGCGGTAGCGGCCGGTGAGGAGCCGCAGTTCGCCGGCGAGCCCCGGCGCCGCCTCCATGACCTCGATCGCCGCCTTGGCCGCCGCCGTCTGGGGCGGTGTGACGGCCGCGGAGAACATCCAGCCGCGCGCGTTGTTCTTCAGCGCGAAGACGAGGTCGCTCGACCCGGCGACGTAACCGCCCGCGCTCGGGATCGTCTTGGAGAGCGTGCCCATCTTCACCGGGACCCGCGCGGGGTCCATGCCGAAGTGCTCGGTGATGCCGCGGCCGGTGGCGCCGAGCACGCCGAGGCTGTGTGCCTCGTCGACCATCAGCGGGGCGTCGTACCGCTCGCACAGCGCGGCGATCCCGGGCAGGTCGGCGATGTCCCCGTCCATGCTGAACACGGCGTCGGTGACGACGAGCCGCCCCGCGTCGCCCGCCGTGCGCAGGGCGCGTTCCAGGTCGGCGAGGTCGTTGTGCGCGTAGGTGATGACCTTCGCGCCGGACAGGCGGTAACCGTCCAGGATGCTGGCGTGGTTGTAGACGTCGCCGATGACGACGTCGTCCGGGCCGACGAGCGCGCCGACCGTCGCCACGTTCGCCATGTAGCCGCTGGAGAAGACGATGGCGTCCTCGGTGCCGAGGAAACGGGCGAGGGACAGCTCCAGTTCGCGGTGCAGGTGCAGGGTGCCGGCGAGGAGGCGCACACCGTGGGCGCCCGTGCCGTGCCGCTCCAGCGCGCGCTGCGCCTGCTGGTCGATGTACGCGTGGCCGACGAGCCCGAGGTAGCTGTACGAGGCGAGGTTGAGGAACCACCTGCCGTCGAACTTGATCCAGGAGCCCTCGGCCTCCTCGATCACGGGCTCGTAGAAGTAGTCGTCCTGGGCGACCACCACCCGGTCCTCGACGGAGAGCGCGTCGATGCGGCGGTCGAGGAACGACCCCTGGGGGAGGTCGGACAGCCGTCCGGGCAGGGTCCGGCGCGGGGTCGGCGGGGTGCCGGGGTGGGCCTGTGCGATGCCGGGGTGGGTGGGTCCCGTGTTGGGGTGGGTCGGGGCGGTGCGCGGGTGGGGCTGTGCGGCGACCGGGTAGGTCGGTGCGGCGGAGGGGTGGAGCGGTGCGGGGTGGTGTGAGGGCGAGGGGTACGGGGCGAACAGGGCGGGCGCGGGGGCCGCCGGGGACGGCTCGGGCTGCCGGAAACGGTCCCAGTCGGGGACGAAGCGCGGGGCCGGCGGCGGGGTGGGTGCGGTCGGGGCCGGCGCGGGTGCGGCCTGGTGCGGGGGTGCGGGCCGGGACTGGGGAGCGGGGTGCGTCGGCGGGGCGGCCTGGGTCGCGGGCGGCGGGGCGGGGACGGGGTCCGGTACGGGCGCGGGCGTGGCGGTCGCGCCGCTCCTCGCGTCCAGGTGCCTGACCAACTCGCCCACCGTGGCGTGCTCGAAGAAGGTCACGGGGTCGACGTCCACGCCCTGGGCGGCGAGCGCGGCCGCCACCTCCACCGCCATCATCGAGTCGAGGCCCAGGTCCAGCAGGCTGTCCTCCGGGGACACGTCGCTCAGGTGGAGGGTCTTCGTCAGGATCGCGGAGAGCGACGGCCACAACCCGGCTTCGGAGGCCACGAGAGTCATCTGTTCGTCCTTCTGTTCGGGAACGGCGGACAGGATGTAGTGCGCGGGGGGCAGGCCGAGGGCCGTACGGAGCAGGGCGATTCCCTCGTCGGCGCGCAGGGCCGGGATCCCGCGCGACGCGGCGGCCTCGGCGATCCCCTCGCCCATGCCGACGGTCCACAGGCCCCAGCCGAGGCTGAACCACCGTTCGCCCAGGGCGCGTCGGCGGGCCGCGTACCCGTCGAGGTAGGCGTTGGCGGCGGCGTAACCGCTCTGTCCGAGGTTCCCGTGGACGGCCGCGACGGACGAGAACAGCGCGAAGAACCCGGGCCGCGCGTCCGGCGGGAAGGCGGCGTCCAGCGCGTGCACGCCGCTGATCTTGGGATCGAAGACCTCGTCGATCCGGTCAGGGGTCAGGGTGCGGGCCAGGCCGTCGCGCAGGACACCGGCCACGTGGAACACACCGTCGAACGGGCCTGTCCCGTGCAGGGTGCCGGCGAGTCCGTCCGGGTCGCTCACGTCGGCGCGGACGATCCGCAGGTCGCACCGGGACGCGAGCCGGTCGAGGCGTTCGCGCGCCTCGCCCTCCCGCGGCTCGGTCCTCCCCATCAGGGTGAGCCCGGCGCAGCCCTCCGCCGCGAGGAACTCGGCCACGTGCAGTCCGATGCCGCCCATCCCCCCGGTGACGAGGAACGTCCCGCCGGCGAGGGCGGGCAGGGGCGGACCGTCGCCGGGGAGGGCGAGCGGGGCGTGGGCCGGCTCGTACCGGACGCCGTTCCGCAGCGCCGATTCCGGGGGTGTGCGCGGCAGGGTGTCCAGCGGGTGCGGTGGTACGGCGGTGTCGTGCCCGGTGTCGCCCCCGCCGAGGTCCACGAGCCGGACGGACGCGCGCGGGTACTCGGCCCGCAGGGTGCGGGCGAGCCCCCAGAGCGCCGTATGGAACGGTTCGACCCGCTCGTCCCCGGTCACGCTCTGGGCCGTGTGGGTGACAAAGGTGAGGTCGGGCATCGGCGGGTGCGCCGCCAGGCGCCGGACGAGGGTGAAGACGCCGTGCAGGGCGGCCCGCGCCTCGCCGGCCTCGGTGAGGCCGCGGGGGGCGACGTAGACGACCTCACGGAACGCGGTCCCGGCGAGGACGGCGTCGACGCGGTCCTCGGAGAGGTCCTCGGGGGCCAGGTGTACCACCTCTTGACGGTCCGTCAGTGGATCGCCGGTCCGGTCGGACACGACGAGCGACGGACCGGTGGGAGGGGTTGGCCGGGCAGGCGAGGGGTGCTGTTCCGCCACCTGCCAGACGGTGGTGGTCACCGCGCCCTCGGGCGTGGGGGCGTCGGGGCGCGGCCGGCCGGGCGCCGGGCCCGCGCTCTTCAAGGTGATCCGGTCCAGCGTCAGTAGGATCTCGCCCTGCTGGTTGCAGACCGTGGCCCGGCCCCGTACGACCCCGGCGGCGGGTGTCCCCGTCGCCGCACCGTCCCCGCCACCGGCACCGGCGTCGGTGCGCTCGACCAGCGCCAGGACGGTGCCGGAGATCCGGCGACGGGCGGTGATCCGGCCCACGTACCACGGCAGGCACGCCCCGGCCGTGCCGTCGTCCAGCATGCCGAGGCACTGGAAGACGCTGTCGAGCAGCGCGGGCGGCACGAAGTGGCCGGCCGGCCGCGCGCCCGACGCGTCCTCCGGCTCCCTCAGCAGGGCGAGGATCCGGCCGGGGCCCCGGTGGACCGAGCGGATCGCCCGGAACGCCGGTCCGTACGTGATGCCGCTCGCCGCCCGCCACGCGTCGACCTCGGACAGCGGCACCGCCTCCGCGCACCCGGCGCGCAGGCCCGACACGTCGAGGTAGTCGGGCGGCGGCAGGGCGTGGCCGGTCGCCCGGGCGCGGCTGTGCACCACCCAGGCGGCGTCCTCGTGCGGGCGGGAGCGGACCGCGCAGCCCGCGTCCTCCACGGTGACCTCGACCTCGACGCCCGCCCGGGGGCCTGCGTCCGGTCCCTGTCCCGGTCGTGACGCGGCGGCCGGGAGCGCGAGGGGCGCGAGGAAGGCCACCTGGTCCAGCTGCCACCGGCTGTCCGGGCGGGTGGTGTCGCAGAGCCCGAGCACGGCGTCGATCTGCGCGGCGGCCGGCAGGACGGGCACCCCGCCGACCCGGTGGTCGCGGACGACCGGGTCGTCCTCGCCGAGGCGGGAGCGGCGGCCGGTCACAGCTCTAGGTCGAATCGGTCGGTGGCCAGGACCCGGCCGTTCACCTGGAGGTCGACGAGGTGCTCGCCCGGGTAGTAGGCGCGGGTCTGGATCTCCTTGATCGTGTGGGCCTTCTCCAGCGTCCTGCGTTCCCCCGGGGCCAGTTCGAGGGTGGAGAGCTTGAAGACCTTCGGGATCGTGCGGCCGTTCTTGCGGACGAGGTGCATCACGTAGTCGACGGCCACACTGTGCGCGCGGGTGTCGGTGTTCTCGATCTCGGCGCGCAGGACGAAGGTGTCACCGAGCGTCAACGTGCCCGGGGTGAGACGGAGTTCGGGGACCTTGATGTGTTCTCCCCCGGTGGCCCCGAGGATCGCGAGCGCGGTCTGGTCGCCCTTCTTCACGAGGGTGCGCAGGCCGTGCCGGACGATCCACGCCGTCTCGGGGGTGGGGCTCTCCTCGGTCCAGCGCAGGGCGGTGGCCAGGGCGAGGCCGGGCGCGTCCTTCGAGATGTCGTTGAGGTTGTTCGCGACGGACTTGCGGACGTATTCGGAGGGGTCGCTGCGCAGGGGTTCGAGCACCGCGAGCACCGGGGCGGGGTCCTTGACGAAGAGGGTCAGGGTGCGGGCCCAGGGCAGCCGCGACCTGGTGCCCTCGCTGGCCATGCGCCGGACGTTGTGGCTCGGGTCGGTGACCCACGCGGGCATGCGGCTCATCGTCACGTCGTAGTGCCGCTCGATGAAGGGCCGGATCGCGTACTCCGCCGTGTGCCGCTTGGTGATCTCGACCAGCGCGTCCAAGGACACCTCGGGGTGGTCGAGGCCGTACTCCTCGACGAACCGGGCGACCGGCATCAGGAACCAGCTGACGTTGAACATCCCCTCGCCCTCGGCGAGTTCGTCCTCAAGGATGGAGACGAGGATGCCCACGGCCTCGACGTAGTCCTCGGGGAGCCGGCTGCGCAGGCCCTCGGCGAGGACCAGGACGCGGTCCTTCAGTTCCTTGCCGGGAATCAGCCGTTCGACCTCGGCGGCATAGCCGTCGACGTCGAACGCCGGATGGACCGCGCGGATCTTTCCGCCGAGGAGGCGAGCCGCGTCGCCGTTGAAGTGCCGCTTCAGTCCGTACTCGGTGCTCATGATGTCGCTGACGCTTTCTTCGGGGTGAAGCTCGGGTGGGTAGGTGGCAGGGAATGCCGGAGTGAGGTCGTGGGGGCCGGTGGTGTCGGTGCCGCCGCGGCGGGCGCGGCTCCGGTGATCCAGAAGCGCTGCCGGTCGAAGGGGTAGGCGGGGAGGGTGGTGACACGCCCGTCGCCGCCCCGGTGGACCGCGTCCCAGGCGATGTCGGTGTGACCCTGGTGGTGACGCGCGACCAGCGCGGTGTGCAGTTGCTCCTGGTCGGGGTGGCCCCGGCGCAGGGTGTGCGACCAACTGACTGCCGGATCCGGCAGGCAGGCGCGCCCCAGGGTGGTCAGGACGGGGCTCGGGCCGATCTCCCAGAACGCCCGTGTCCCCGCCTCGTGCACCCGGGCGAGCCCCGGTGCGAAGAGCACCGGACGGCGGACGGACTCGGCCCACACCGACGGATCGGTGACCGTGGCCTCCGTGTGCCAGTCGCCCGACAGTGTGGAGATCAGCGGAACGCGCGGCGCGGACAGCTTCGTACCGGCGACCGCCTCCGCGAACGGGGCGAGGGCCCCGTCCATCGCGGCCGAGTGGAAGGCGTGGCTGACGGTCAGCCGCTGGGTCCGGTGGGCCGTCGCCCGGCAGAACGCGTCGAGCGCGGCGGTGGGGCCGCTCACCGTGATCGCGCGCGGCGCGTTGAACGCCGCGATCTCCACGGCCGGATGGTCCGCCAGGGCCGCCCGTACGGCGTCGGCGTCCGCGTGCACCACGGCCATCGTGCCCGTCGCGGGGCAGTCCTGCATCAGCCGGCCGCGTATCGCCGTCAGCCGCATCAGGTCGGCGAGGGAGACCACTCCCGCCGCCCAGGCCGCGGACAACTCGCCGACGCTGTGGCCCAGTACGGCGCCGGGGCGGATCCCCCACGACTCCAGCAGCCGCACCAGACCGACCTGCACACTCACGATCCCGAGCTGTGCGAACCGGGTCCGGTCGACCACCCCGGGCTCGGCGCCGAACAGCACTTCGAGCAGGGGGCGTTCGGTGTACGGGGCCGCCAGCTCGGCGCACTCGTCGACGGCCTCGCGGAACGCCGGCTCGGCGTCGTACAGCCCCCGTCCCATCCCCGCGTACTGCGAGCCCTGCCCGGTGAACAGGAAGGCGGTGGGCTCGGCGAGGTTCGACTGCCGGGACACGGGCAGTTCGCCCCGGCCTATCTCCCGCAGGCGCGCCGCGAGTTCGGCCGCGGTGGCGCCGCGGACGGCGACCCGGTGCCGCTGGGCGGACCGGCCGGCGTTGGCGGTGAGGGTGAAGTCGGCGAGAGCGCTGTCGGGTCGTGCCGCCAACGCGTCGGCGTAGGCCGAGGCCAGGGTCCGTACCGCTTGCTCGGTCGCGCCGCTGACCCGCAGGACGTGGCTGTCCCGCGCGGGGCGCTCCCGCACGGGTATCGCGGGTGGTTCCTCGATGATCACGTGCGCGTTGACCCCGCCCATCCCGAAGGCGCTGAGCGCGGCGCGGCGCGGGGACCCGTCGTCCGTGCGTGCCCAGGGCACCGGCCGGTCGGCGACGTAGAACGGGGTGTCCTCGAAGCGGATGTGGTCGTTGGGACGGGTCACGTGCAGAGTGGGCGGGATCTCCTCGTGCTCCATCGCGAGCAGGACCTTCACCAACGCGGCCAGTCCGGCGGCCGGTTCGAGGTGCCCGATGTTGCTCTTCAGCGAGCCGATCGCGCAGAACTGCGCACGGTCGGTGTGCGGGCGCCAGGCCCGGGTCAGGCCGTCGACCTCGATCGGGTCGCCCAGGCTGGTGCCGGTCCCGTGTGCTTCCACCATCCCGATCGAGTCGACCGTCACCCCGGTCCCGGCGTCCGCCAACGCGGCCGTGATGACTTCGCGTTGGGCGCGCGGGCTGGGTGCGGAGTACCGGGTGGTGCGGCCGCCGTGGTTCACGGCGGCGCCCTTGACCAGGCCCCGTACCCGGTCGCCCGCCCGCTCGGCGTCCTCGTGGCGGCGCAGCACGATCGCGGCGGCTCCCTCCCCCGGTACGAACCCGTCGGCGGAGTGGTCGAAGGCGCGGCAGCGGTGCCGGGGCGAGAGGGCCATCAGGTCGCCCATGGAGCGGAAGTACTCGGGGCTGATCGCGGCGTGCACCCCGCCGATCACCGCCGTGTCGATGTCACCGGCGCGCAGGTGCTGGAGCGCGGTGTGCAGGGCCACGAGCGAGGAGGAGCAGAGGGTGTTGACGACGACGCTCGGCCCGTTCCAGTCCATGAGGTACGAGAGCCGGTTCGGGATCATGGCCTCCAGCCCGAGCCCGCGTCCCGCCGCCACCCCGTGCCGTGCCCGCTCCTCGTGGTAGTGGTCGTGGCTGTACGCGATCCACAGGCCCGTACGGCTGTCCCGGGCGCGGTCGCCGAGCCGGCCGGCGTCCTCCAGCGCCTCCCAGATCGTCTCGTACACGATCCTGGCCTGCGGGTCGATCAGGGGTGCCTCGCGGGCGGAGATCCGGAAGGGCGCGGGGTCGAACTCGTCGACGGTCTCCAGGAAGGACGCCTGCGGCGGTGCCGCGGGGCGGTCGTCGCCGTGGGCGTTGCCGTGGTGGCTCCGGCGGTCGGCCGGGGGCGTACGGACGGTGTCGCGGCCCTCGCTCAGGAGGGACCAGTAGGCGTCGAGTGTGCGCGCGGTCGGGACGCGGATCGCCGCGCCGACGACGGCTATGTCACGGGGGGAGCCCGTGAACGGGGTGGGCGCGGAGACGGGCGCGGGAGCGGGGGGTGTCCTCCTGACCGGGGGCGCTGGTGGTTGTGGTGCGGGCGCCGCCTCCTGCGGCGGCGGTTCGGGCGCCGCCTCCCGCGGTTCCGCCGGGCGGGTGTGCTCCAGCGAGGCCACGAACTCCGGTGCCTCGCCGACCAGATGGGCGGCGAAGGCGCGCGGCGTCGGGTACTCGAAGAACACCGTCGGGTAGAGCGGGACGCCGTTCTCCCGCGTGACGCGCTCGCTCAGGCCGACCAGGCCGACCGAGTCGAAGCCCGCGGAGAGGAACTCGGTGTCCGCGTGCTCGGCGGGGATCCCGGTCAGGTCGAGGAACCAGCCGAGCACCCGCGCCTCGGGCGAGCTGTGCGCCGCGCGCCGCACGTCCGACGACACGCCTGGCGACACAGCTACCGGTGCGGGTGGAGGTGCTGGTGTCTCTGCCGGTGCCTCCGCCGGTGCCGGTGTCCGTTCCGGCTCCGGGTGCTGGTCGGGCCCCTTCTCCCGTACCACCACCGGTGTCCCGGCCTCCTCGTCCCCGCCGAAGGCCCTCAAAGGCACCCGCTTGGACGCGATGTCCCCGAACACCAGCAAGACCCGGCCCGCCTCGTCCGTCACGACCTGCGTGACACGGCACGCCTCCTCGTTCCAGAAGGCGACCTCGGTCCGTACGTACGCGGCCTCGTCCAGCGAACCGTGGACCAGCACCCGGTCCGCGGACAGCGGGATGAACGCGCTCGCGTCCTCCGCGCCGAACACCGGGTTGTCGGGGTCGATCGCCGCGATGGTGACGCTGTCGAGCAGTCCGGGGAACAGCCGGACGCCGGACGGGTTCATCGCGCGCTGGCGGCCGCCCTCGATGCGGGCCAGCGTGCCGCCGCCCGGCAGCGCGGCGACCCAGGAGATGTTCCGGTAGTAGCGGCCGTGGTGGTAGCCGATGCGGCGCAGCCAGCGGTAGAGGCCGGACCCCGCGTGCAACCGCGAGCAGGCCGGCAGCAGGGTGTCCAGCGGTTCGGGCGCCGGCGCGGGACCGGGGTCCGTGACGAACCGCCCGGTCACGTACGGCTCCGCTCCCCCGGCCTCCTCGACCGTGAAGCCGCCGTCGCCGTCCACCCTGCACTCCACACGCACCGCCCCCGACGGGATCAACGGCCGGTGGAAGAGGACGTCACGCACTCCGTGGAAAGTGTTTCCCCGCAACTCGGCTCCCTGGCGCAGGAAGTCGAACCACGCGACGCCCGGAAGCATGATCTTCCGGTACACCGAGTGCTGGGCGACGGGCACTTCACCCGGTCCGAAGACGCGAGAGAAGGCGTATCCCGCACCCTCACCTGTTCCTGTGTCCGTGTCCGTGGACAGGACGGTCGGTGAACCGGGTTCGGGTGAGCGCAGGGGTTCGCGGAGGTCCAGCGACCCCCCTCGCGGCTGGGCGAAGGGCAGTTGGCGCTTCGCCCAGGCCACGTCCGCCTGGAAGGCGGTCCAGTCGACGTCCTGGCCGGACTCGTGGACCTCGGCGGCGACCGCCGCGAACACGGCCTCCACCTGCCGGTCGTCCGTGGCCCGCGCCAGCCGCCCGCACAGCTCCCCGGGCGGCGCCCCCGCCGCGGACGTCCCGTCCTGCGCCCGGTTCTCCTGGCTCAGGACGTCGGCCAGCGCCTCTTCGAGCGTCACCCGGCCCCGGGTGAAGTCGGCGACCGGTCCCCACCCCGGGGGCAGGTCGACGGCCCGCTCGGGAAGTCCCAGGTCCCGCAGGGCGAGCGCGGCGGCCACCCCGGCGCAGATCCTCAGCAACAGGCCCGAGAAACGGGCGAGTCGGAGCCCGGAGGCCTCCTCGAAGCGGGCCACCACGTCCCGTACCGACGGGTGGGAGCGGTGGAGTGCCGACAGCCAGGCGGGCGGGGCCGCCGCCTCGGCGGGCCGTACGACCACGGTGTACGACGGGTCCCGCGGGCCGGGCACACCGGACCCCAGCAGCCGCGACCGCAGCGCCGTCACCAGCGCGTCGGCGTCGGTCCCGGTGACCACGAGGCGCTCGGCGCGGTGCGGCCGGGCGAGGCGGGCGGTGGCACAGACATTGCCGAGGTCGTCGGCGGCGGACGGCAGGAACGCCGTCCACTGCGCGGCCAGTTCACGCAGACCGTCCGGGCTGTCCGCCGACAGCGTGAGGACCTCCACCGCCCGCGCGGTCACCGTGCCGTCCGGGCCGGAACCGGTCCCGCCGGCCGCCGTCGCGCCGGGAACGGCTTCCGCCACGACGTGCGCGTTGGTGCCGCCGAAGCCGAACCCGCTGATCCCGGCGCGCCGGACCGCCGCCTCCGGCCACGGTCGTGACGTCGCGGGCAGGTGGAAGGGGCTCGCGTCCAACCCCAGCCGGGGGTTGGGCCGTTCGACGGCGGTGGCGGGCAGGACGCCGTCCCGCAGACACGTGATGATCTTGGCGAGCCCGGCCAGGCCGGACGCCGAGTGCAGATGCCCGATCCGCCGCTTGAGCGAGCCGAGCGCCACCGTGCCCCGGCCCGCGCCGTACTTCCCGAACACCTCGGTCAGCGCCCGCACTTCGATCGGGTCGCCGATGGCGGTGCCGGTGCCGTGTGCCTCGACGTACTGGACGGTCGACGGGTCGACCTTCCCGTACACCTTGGTCAACAGCTCTACCTGGGCTTCGAGGTTGGGGGTGGTGACCCCCATCGTGCGGCCGTCGTTGTTGACCGCGACGCCGGTGAGCGCGCCGAGGATCAGGTCGCCGTCGGCCCGCGCGGCGGCCAGGGGCTTGAGGACCAGCGAGGCCGCGCCCTCCCCCGGCACGTAGCCGTTGGCCCGCTCGTCGAAGGTGTGGCACAGGCCGTCCTTCGACAGGGCGCCGGTACGGGAGAGCAGGACGAAGGTCAGGGGGTCGATGAGCAGGTCGACCGCGCCGACCACGGCCATCTCGCACGCGCCGGTCCGCAGGCTCTGGCAGGCGAGCCAGACCGCCGTCAGCGAGGAGGAGCAGGCGGTGTCCACGACCAGGCTGGGACCGGAGAGGTCGAAGCGGTCGGAGAGCCAACTGGCGACGAAGTTCTGCGACCGGCCCCACAGGGCGGCCGGGACCGGACCGCCGGCGAGCGGTCCTGGGCCCTCCTCCGACGGGTCGGGGGACAGTCCCCGGCCGTGGTCGAAGCCGTAGGAGTTCATCCGGGCGCCGACGAACACCCCCGCGTCGAGCCTGCGCCGGGTACCGAGGTAGCCGGCGTCCTCCAGGGCGCGGGCCCCGACCTCCAGCATCAAACGCTGCTGGGGGTCGAGGAGGACCGCGTCCTCGGGTGTCATCCCGAACGCGTCGTGGTCGAAGGAGAACGGGTCCTGGAGGAACGCCCCCCGGTGGTGGGTGCCTTGGTGCCGGCCCTCACCCCGGTAGAGCTCGCGTGCCCAGCGGCTCGCGGGCACCTCGTCGACCTCGACGTCCTCGCGCGTCACCATCCGGCTCAGGTCCACCGTGTCTTCGGCTCCGGGGAGCCGAACGGCCATACCGATCACGGCGATCGGGCTGTCGTCGGTCACAGCACTCCCTTCGTACGGTCGGTCCGGCACGGGCTCAGCGGCCCTGGTCCGGGGTCAGCAGGGGACGGAGGAGCGCGCTGAGCGCGGAGTCCGGTGTGCGGGCCGCCCCGCCGGGCTCCGGTGGCCGGCCGGGCTCCGGGGACACGGGGTCGCCCGCGCCGGTGCCCGCGCCGGTCTCCGTACCGGCCTCGGCGGCGGCGAGCCGGGCCCCCAGGTCGTCGACCGTCCGGGCCCGCATCAGGAAGGACGGGTCGACCGTCCGGCCGCTGCGCTGCTCGATGGCGGTCGCCAACTCCGCTATGGCCAGGGAGTCCAGGCCCAGTTCGGGCAGGATCCGGTGGCCGGGGTCCTCGCCCAGCACGTGCAGGAAGGCGGCCCGGACGAAGCCGGCCATGGTCTCGGCGGTACGGCCGCCGGCCCCCGGGGGGACCGTCGGCACGCTCGTCGGGGCCGCTGCGGGGACGGCCGTCGGGAGGGTGGGCGAGCTGGCCTTCGCCGGGATCGGGGTGCCCGTCGGGGGCTCCGACCCCGCGGCGGGAGCGGGAAGCGCGCTGCCGGGGAAGACCACACTCCCGCCCGAGCGCAGGTGCCCGGCGAAGCCCTCCAGGGCCTGGTCGACGGTCAGGGCGTGCGCGGCGGCGTACGACTCGGACGCCGCCATGCCCGTACCCGACCAGTTCGGCCAGGCGTGGGCGGTGACCGCCGTGTCGGGGCCGTTCTCCCGCTCCGCCAGGGCCAGTTGGTACGCGTTGGCCAGGGCGTAGTCGACCAGTCCCCGGCCCGCCTCGGGCCGGACCCCGGCGATCGAGGAGACCAGTACGGCGAACTCGGCGCCCTCCGCCTTCGCGAGGCGGACCGCATGGCGTGAGCCGGCGATCTTGGGCTCGGTGACCTTCGCGGTGTCCGCCCACGCGCGGCGGCGGACCGCCCCGAAGGGGTTCACGCCACCGGAGGAGTGCACCACGCCGAGCAGCCGGCCCCAGCCCTGGCCGAACCGTGCGGCGACCGACGCCAGGGCGCCCTCGTCCGCGATGTCGCAGGGCAGGTAGTCCACCTCGGCCCGGCGCCGCAGCTCCGCCAGCGGGGCGGACCGCGCGGTGTCGATCACCGAGCGGCCGATGATGCCGACCCGCTTGGCGCCCCGGTCGATCAGGTGACCGGCCAACTGCCGCCCGACCGCGCCGAGTCCACCGGTGACCAGGTAGTAGCCGTCGACCGTCAGCTTGGCGGGCGGCGCCGGGACGGCCGCGACCCGTTCCGGTACGAAGCGGGCGCCCCGCCGGTAGGCCACGGCGGCGTTGTCGCCGGGGCGCAGCGCCGCGAACTCGGCCGCGACGAGGGCCGCTTGGGAGGCGGCGGGGGCGTCCGGGTCCAGGTCCAGCGTGGTGACGGCGAGCGTGTTCTCCGCGCCGGCGGCCCGTACGGCCGTCACGCGCGCCGCCGCGTCGGGCCGCAGGCCGGCCCGCTCGGCGCCGAGCACCACGGCGGAGTGCCGGTCGGCCCACAGCAGCTTCCCGCCGGCGGGCAGGGCCGTGACATGGGCGCGCAGGTCGGCCCAGAAGGCGCCCAACCCGGCTTCAACATCAGGGTGTACCGGGGCATCGGCGACCACCACGAGCCCTTCAACCGGACTGTCCGGGCCGACCGGGCCGCCCACTCCTTCCTCCTCGGCCACCGAGACGCCCAGGTCCCGCAGGGCGGCGGTGACCGCGCGGGTCACGTCGCGGTCCGCCGCGACCACCCGGACGGCGCCTCGGACGGCCGCGCTCCGCAGGAACGGATCCCCGACGCCGTCCGGCGCCGGGCGGATGCCCTCGGCCCGCCACACGAGCCGCCATGCCTCGGGCGTCGCGCTGTCGGCCGGGACCGGCTCCGCCCGGGTCGGCGCGGCGGCAGGCGGAACGGGGGCGGCCGGAGCGGCCTCCGGCCTGATGTGCCAGTGCCGGCCCCGCGCGAACGGGTAGGTGGGCAGGTCCGTGATCCGCGAGCCGGGCGCCGAGAGCGAGGCCCAGAAGGCGGGATCGCGGTGCGGTTCGGCCGTGAAGGGCCGCCCGTCCGCGAGGGCGCGCAGCTCCGCCACCAGGCCGGCCGCACCACGCCCCCGTACCGTCGTCGTGCGACTCAGCGGCGAGCGGCCGACGTTCGCCGAGTGGCAGAGGTCGGCGGTCTCCCGGTCCCCGGCCGACGCCGCGAACCGGTCGGCGTACGCGGCGGCCAGCCGCCGTACCGCCTCCTCCGTCGCCCCGCTCACCCGCAGGACGTGCTCCCGGGCGGGCAGGGGCCCGCGCGGCGGGAGGGCGGGCGCCTCCTCCACGACCACGTGCGCGTTGACACCGCCCATCCCGAAGGCGCTCACCGCGCCGCGCCGGGGCGCCCGGTCCGTGCGCGGCCAGGGGATCGGCCGGTCGGCGACGTAGAACGGGGTGTCCTCGAAGCGGATGTGGTCGTTGGGACGGGTCACGTGCAGGGTCGGCGGGATCTCCTCGTGCTCCAGGGCGAGGAGCACCTTCACCAACCCCGCCAGTCCGGCTGCCGGTTCGAGGTGCCCGATGTTGCTCTTGGACGAGCCGATCGCGCAGAACTGCGTCCGGTCGGTGTGCCGGCGCCAGGCCCGGGTCAGGCCGTCCACCTCGATCGGATCGCCGAGGGTCGTACCGGTGCCGTGGGCCTCGACCATGGCCACGGACTCGGACGTGACGCCCGCGTCGTTCAACGCCTGGGCGATGACCTCGTCCTGGGCGGCGCTGTTGGGCACGGTGAGTCCGCTGCCGCGCCCGCCGTGGTTGACGGCGCTCCCCTTGATGACCCCGCGGACGCGGTCGCCGTCCCGCAGCGCGTCGGCCAGGGGCTTGATCACCACCGTGACCACGCCCTCCCCCGGCACGAACCCGTCCGCCGACGCGTCGAACGCCCGGGAGGCGCCGGTCGGGGACAGGGCCCGGAGGTTGTCCATGGCGGCGTAGTGCAGGGGGGACATCGCGAGCCGGACCCCGGCGACGACGGCCTGGTCGCACTCGCCGTCACGGATGCTCCGCACCGCCGTGTGCAACGCCACCAACGACGACGAACACAACGTGTCGATCGTCATGCTCGGACCCCGCAGATCCAGGAAGTAACTCACCCGGTTCGCGAGAAAGGCGTTGTGATTGCCGAGGCCGCTGGGCGCGTCGAGCTCCGGGGCGATGTTCTGGTCCTTGTAGTGCTGGTAGCTCGCGCCCACGAACACACCGGTCCGCGCGGGCACGGAGGCCGCGGGCAGCCCGGCCGACTCCAGCGCCTCCCAGGTCGTGCGGAGCAGCCAGCGCGCCTGGGGGTCCAGGACCTCCGCCTGCTTGGGGAAGAAGTCGAAGAAGCGCGCGTCGAACTCCTCGATGTCGTCCAGGAATCCGCCGGCCGCGGTACGACCGGGATCGGCGCCCCGCCACCGCGACGGGGGCGCCTGTCCCACGCCGTTGCCGCCGCGCGAGAGCAGCTCCCAGAACCGCTCGGGGCCGGTGGCGCCGGGAAGGGCGCAGGCGAGGCCGATGACGGCCATGTCCCGGGCGCGGACGGGGGGTTGCGCGTGGACGGGCTCGGCCTGGACGGGCTCTGCGGGGGCAGGTTGCGCGTGAACCGGCTCCGCGTGTGCGGGCTCAACGGGGGTCTGTTCGGCGGGGGTCCATTCCGCGAACGCCGTCTCGGAGGACGGGCGTTCGGCCTGTACGTCCGCCTCCGCCACCTCCGCGCCCCGCGCCGGTTCCGGCGCCAGCTCCGCCACCATCGCGGCCAGCGCCCGGCAGTCCCGCGCCGCCAGCACGTCCGTGGGGCCCAGGCGTACCCCCAACTCCTCCTCGATCTCGGCCGCGACCAACGTCGCCAGCATCGAGTCCAGGCCCGCCGACGAGAGCGAGGTGTCCGGCCTGACGTCCGGGTCGCGCAGGACCGTGCGTACGAGACGGGTGACGGCCTCCTCGCCGACCACCGGCACCAGCGGGCTCCGCGCCACGGTCCGGGCGCCCCCCGGGACGGGTCCGGCGTTCGGCAGCGGCCGGTAGACCACGTCGCCCAGCGTGGCCAGCACCTCGCCGTCGGCGGCGAGCAGGGTCACGTCACCCCGCCGCGTGCCGTCCGGTTCCTGTTCGACGGCGCGGAGATGGACGTACCGGGTGCGCGCCGGGTCGGACCGGCGCACCGCGCGGCCGACGGACACCGGGAGGTACGTCGAGGTGAAGGCGGCCGGGTCGGCCAGGGTGAGGACGGCCATGCTCTGGAGCGCGGCGTCGAGGGCCGCGACCGTACGGACCGCCTGGCTCTCGTCCTCCCCGCCGATCCGGGCGAGCACGCCCGACGCGCTGTAGTGGATGTGGGTGATCGAGCGCAGCGGCGCGGCGAGGTCCATGCCCTTGGCGGCGAACCAGGCGTACAGGCCGTCCGGTTCCATGGTCCGTGTGTGGGCGGCCCGCAGGGCGTCGAGCCGGTGCGAGTCCGCCGGTGGTGTGTCCAGGTCCGGTACGGGGACGGGCAGGCCCGGTGTCAGCCGTGCGATGACGAGGTCGCCGTACCGGAAGGTCACGGTCTCCTGGGAGACGCGGTCGTCGAGGTCACTGACGAGCGGGTGTTCGCCCACTCCCCTTGCCAGCAGGGAGATCCGCTCCAGGACGGGGTGCCGCTCCCATCCCCGGGCGAGGAGCAGCGCGGCCGGGACGGTCGCGTCGCCGAAGACGCGGTGGGCTCGTGTGACGCGCGCGGCCACCTCGCCCAGGGCATCGGGGGCTGCGGTGTCCGGTACGGGGTCGGGGACGTCGCGGAAGGGGTAGGGCGGCAGCGGCACCCGGCGCGGGGGCGCGGTGTCGAACGTACGCCTCCAGTCGACCTTCTCCCCGGCGGTGTAGCGGTGGGCGAGGCGGGTGAGGTCGTGGTCCTCGGGCGTGTCGCCGCGTACGACCGTGCCTGGGACCACCGGGGCGCGGAGCGCCTGCTCCAGGGCGGTCCGCAGGCCGGCGGCGGTCGCGCCGAGGACGGCGATCCGGTGCGGCAGGTGGTCCCGCCCGACGGCGGCTGAGAAGCACAGGGCGCCGGGGTCGGGCGCCGGGTCGGCGGCGAGGAGGCGTGCCACGTCGCCCGCGCGGCGGGCGAGCGCCTCGGGGGTGTGCCCCGACAGGACGAGGAGGTGGGCGCGGGGCGGCCCGGAGGCCGCGTGCGCGGGCGCCACCGGTGCCACGTACTCCTCCACCACCACGTGGGCGTTGGTGCCGCCCATGCCGAAGGCGCTGATCCCGGCGCGGCGCGGACGGTCCGCCCGCGACGGCCACGGCAGGGGTTCGGTGGGCACGACGAACGGGCCGGCCGCGAGGTCGACGTGGGTGCCCGGCGTCTCGTACCCGGCCAGGGGCGGGATCTCCTGGTGCCTGAGGCAGAGCAGCACCTTGACCAGCCCGGCCAGACCGCTCGCGGGCTCCAGGTGCCCGATGTTCGCCTTGACCGACCCGAGGAAACACGGGTCCTGCCGCTCGTCGTCCCCGCCGAACACCTCGGCGAGCGCGGCGATCTCGATCGGGTCGCCGAGCCGGGTCGCGGTGCCGTGGGTCTCGACGAGGGTGATGTCCGAGGCCGGCACCTCGGCGTCGGCGAGGGCAGCGCGGATTACCGCGACCTGCGCCTCGCTGCGGGGCACGGGCAGGGCGCTGCCGCGACCGCCGTGGTTGACGGCCGCCCCCTTGACGACGCCCAGGACGCGGTCCCCGTCGCGTTCGGCGTCGGCGAGCGGCTTGAGCACGACGGCGATCGCGCCCTCGCCGGGCACGAACCCGTCGGCCCGGTCGTCGAAGGGCCGGGGAAGCGTCGGCGACAGGGCGCCGAGCTGGCTCAGGCTGCGGTAGTACCACGGCGTGAGCCCCACGTGGCAGGCGGCGACGATCGCCGCGCCGCACTGGCCGGTACGCAGCGCCATGACCGCCTGCTGTACGGCGACCAGGGAGGAGGAGCACAGGGTGTCGACGGTCTGGGAGGGGCCGGTGAGATCGAGGGCGTACGAGATGCGGTTGGCGAGCACCGCGTTCATGGAGCCCAGCGCGGTGTGCGGTCCCACGGCGTCCAGGCCCCGGGCGTCGCGGTGGTGGGTGTAGGTGGCACCGACGAACACACCGACGTCCCGGCGTCCCGCGAGCCCGCTGTCGTCGATGACCGACCACGCGTGTTCGAGCAGGAGCTTCTGCTGCGGGTCCATCTCCTCGGCCTCACGGACGGAGACACCGAAGAACTTCGGGTCGAAGCGGTCGAGCCCGGAGACGAAGGCGCCGGTACGGCAGTACGTCCCCGTCATGTGCGGCCCGCGGTCCTCGAAGTGGGCGTCGGCGCTCCAGCGTTCGGCGGGGACGTCGGTGAAGGCGTGTCCGCCGGAACGCAGCATCCGCCAGAACGCCGCCTGGTCGGTGGCGCCGGGGAGGTCCCCGGACACGGCGACGACGGCGATGTCGCCGGGGCGCGGGGCGCGGCGGGGGGCCGGCGCTTGTGGCGCCGGTATTCGTGGTGCCGGTATTCGCTCCGGTGCCTGTGCCGCAGTCACAGGCACAGTCGCAGTGGCGGTCGCTGGGGCCTGCGGCTCAACAGCGCTGTGCGGTACGGGAGTCGGCGCCTCCGGGCTGACCCCGTACCGCTCGGTCAGGGCGTCGGCGAGATCGGCGAAGTCCGCGTACTCCAGGAACAGCGTGGCGGGCAGCCGGACGTCCCAGCGGCGGGACAGTTCCTCCGAAAGCTCCACGCTCATGATGGAGTTGATGCCGTAGTCGGCGAGCGGCGCCTTCCGGTCGAAGCCGGCGACACCGAGACGTTCGCCGAGGAAGGCGGCCAGTTGGTCGCGGACACGGTCCGAGGCCGCCGCCCCCGAGCCGTCCGGCCGGTCCTGCCCGTCCGGCTCCACGGCAGCGTCGGCGCGCTCGGCCCGCTCCGCGCGCGGATCGACGTCCGCGTGGGCGATGACCAGTTGGCGTACGTCCCCCCGCAGCGCCGCCGTCAGCGCGTCGAGCGCCTCGGCCGTCCCCAGCGGCCGGACACCCCGGCGGCGCAGCTGGTCGGCCGCGGCGGTGCCCATGCCGACCTCGCCCCACAGGCCCCAGTCGATGCTGGTCCACGGCGCCCCGTGGGCGTGGGCGAACGCGTCGAGGTAGGCGTTGGCGGCCGCGTACCCCGCCTGCCCGAGGTTGCCGAAGGTGCCCGACACGGAGGCGAAGAGGACGGCGAAGTCGAGGTCGGTCCCGGCGACGGCGGCGGCCAGCTCGCGCAGGCCGTCGGCCTTGGGGCGCAGGACGGCGGCGACGTCGTCGGCGGTGGCGCCGCGGATCAGCCCGTCCTTGAGCGTCCCGGCCGCGTGCACGACGCCGTGCGGCGCGCCGAACTGCTCCCGGAATCCGGCCACCACGGCGGTCAGGGCACCCGGTTCCGCGACATCGACGGCGAAGGAGACGACGGCGCAGCCGTACGCCTCGATCGCCGCGAGCCGCTCCCGGTCGCCGCGCCCCGAGCGGCTGACGAGGCCGACCACAGCGGCCCCCTCGCGGGCGAAGCGCGCGGCGACCTCCAGGCCGAGGCCGCCGTGCCCGCCGAGGACCAGGTAGCGCCCGCCCCGACGGATCCCGGGCCGGTCAGCGGCCGGCAGGCCGACGCCCGACCGGTCGACGCCCGGCCGGTCAGGGCCGGTCAGGGCCGCGCCGGGCCCGTCCAGGGGCACCCGCTCCGGCTGGTGGCGCACGCCGTCGCGGTAGGCGATCTCGACCGGGCCCGCGCCGCCCAGCTCGGCCAGGAGCGCGTCGCCCTCCGCCGGTGCCGTCCTGGTCAGGGCCGCCGCCACGGATCCGGCGGCGGCCTCCGCGCTCCCCAGCGGGCCGACGTCCACGAGGCGCGGGCGCAGCCCGGGATACTCGATGGCCGCCGTCCGGATCAGGCCCCAGACCGCCGCCCGCTCCGGCACCGGCCGGTCCCGGTCCGCCACCGGCTGCGCCTGCTCGGTCACGACGAAGAACCGTGCCTTGCGCTGTCGTTCGCCGAGCGTCTTGACCGCGGCGAGGGCTCCGTACAGGCCGGTGCGCAGTTCGTCGCGGGCCGGCCTGACCGGTCCGGTGTTCCACAGGTGCACCACACCCTCGACGGGCCCGGGGAGGTCCTCCCACAGTCGCCGGAAGGCCTCCTCGTCGATCTCGGGGAGAATCCGGCGGCCGTCCGCCGCATCGGCGGAACCGGCCGCATCGGCCGCATCCGCCCCGCCGGCCGCACCCGCCGGTCCTCCGGGCACCACCTCGACCACCTCGGCGCCCTCGGCCCGCAGGGCGCGGGCGGTACGGACGCCCAGGGCGTGGGTGTCGCCGTGGTGCAGGACCACCCAGGTCCCGGTGGCGGGTTCGCGGGGCGCGGGGGCGGGTGCCCCGGTCCAGTGGACGCGGGTGGCGAGCCGCGTGAGGGCCGCGCTCCCGGGCGAGGCCGCCCGGGGCAGACGGCGCATGCGCACACCGGTCAGTTCGGCGACGACCTCACCGGCCGGGGTGAGGACGAGGGCGTCCGCCACCGAGTACGCGCCCTCCACGGCGGTCCTGCGGACGCGGACGGTCACCGGGCCCGTGAGCCCGGCGAATCCGGGAAGGAGGGCGAACCGCTCCACGCCGATCGGCAGCAGCGGTACGGGCGCCGAGCGCTCCGCGGGGTCCTGGAGCGCGCAGCTCACCACCTGGAACACCCCGTCCACGAGCAGCGGATGGGCGTACCAGGGCAGGGGCTCCGCGTCGCTGCGCAGGACGGCCTCGGCGGATCCGTCCGCGACGCGGAGGTCCCGTACGGTACGGAAGTCGGGGCCGTACTCCAGGCCGTGCCGCGCCCAACTGCCGTACAGCGCCTCGGGCGTGACCCGCTCCTCGCGGGGGACCTCCCACGCGGTGACGCCGGCCGGGGCGGCGGGCAGCGGCCGGCCCGATCCGGTGGACAGCGCCTTGCGGTCCGGGCCCGCGGTGAGTTCGAAGCGGGGGTGCGGGCCGAAGGTCACGTCCAGGGTGACGATGCCGTGGCCGTCGGCGGGTACGGCGAACGGCCGGAGGAACGCCAGGTCGGTGAGCTCCAGAGGGGTGAACTCCCCGCGCCGGAGCAGGCCGAGGACGGCCATCTCCAGCTGCATCGAGGCCGGCAGGATCCCCGTACCGGCGGACCGGTGCTGGGCGATGAAGGAGTCGGTGCCGGCGAAGGTCTTCTCGTACGTCTCCACCCGGTGGGTCACGGTGCCTCGTTCCCGTTCACGTAGTGCCGGTCGAACAGGGGATGTCCGCCGGTGCGCGTTTCTCCAGTGGGCGGGAGGGGTGCGGTGAGGGTGCTGGGCGCGCTCAGGCGCTGCCGGTCGAAGGGGTAGGTGGGGATGGTGGTGGTGCGCTGGTCCTTGCCCTGGTGGACCGCGTCCCAACGGACCTCCGCCTGGCCGTGGTTGTAGTGGGCCGCCAGCGCGTCGTGGAGCTGCCGCTGGTCCGCGTGGCCCCGGCGCAAAGTGGGCGACCACCGCAGCTCGGGGTCCGGCAGGCAGGCCCGGCCCAGGGTGGTGAGGACGGGCGTCGGGCCGATCTCCCAGAACACCCGGGCCCCCGCCTCGCGTACCCGCTCCAGCCCCTCGGAGAACAGGACCGGACGGCGGATCGACTCCGCCCACACCCGTGGATCGGCGACGGTGGACCCGGTGTGCCAGTCACCCGAGAGGGTCGACACCAACGGGATCTGTGGAGTCGACAGTTGGGTGTCCGCCACCGCGTCGGCGAACGGGGCCAGTGCCTGGTCCATGGCCGCCGAGTGGAAGGCGTGACTGACCGTCAGCCCGGTCGTGCGGTGGGACGTGGCCCGGCAGAAGGCCTCGACGGCCGTCTCCGGGCCGCTGACCGTCACACTGCGGGGGGCGTTGTACGCGGCGACCTCCACCGCCGGGTGTCCGGCCAGCGCGGCCCGTACGGCGTCCGCGTCCGCGTGGACCACCGCCATGGCACCGCCCGTCGGGCACGCCTGCATCGAGCGGCCGCGCAGCGCGGCCCAGCGCATCACGTCCGGGAGGGACAGGACGCCCGCGGCCCAGGCCGCCGACAACTCGCCCACGCTGTGGCCGATCACCACGTCGGGCCGGATCCCCCACGCGTCCAACAGCCGGACCAGCCCGACCTGCACGGCCACGATGCCGGCCTGGGCGAACCGCGTCTGGTCGACCACTCCCGCCTCGCCGCCGAACAGCACGTCGAGCAGGGGGCGTTCGGTGTACGGGGCCACCAGCTCCGCGCACTCGTCGAGCGCCGCGCGGAACAGCGGCTCCGACGCGTAGAGCCCCCGGCCCATCCCGCTGTACTGGGACCCCTGTCCTGTAAACAGGAACGCGCCAGTCGCGGGCCGGTTGGCCAGCCGGGCCACGGGCCGGCCGCCCTCGGCCACCGCCGTGAGCCCGCCGATGAGTTCACCGGTGTCGGCACCGGTCACAGCGGTGCGGTAGCGGTGGGAGGCACGCCCGGTGTTGGCGGTGAAGGTGAAGTCACCGAGGTCCGGGGCGGGCGCGGTGCCGAGGTGACGCGCGTAGGAGGTGGCCAGATCACGTACGGCCTCTTCGGTCGTGCCGCTCACCCGCAGGACGTGGCTGTCCTGCGGCACCGGAACCCGTGCCGCCACCGCCGGCGGCTCCTCGATGATCACGTGCGCGTTGACCCCGCCCATCCCGAACGCGCTGAGCGCGGCCCGGCGCGGCGACCCGTCGTCCCCGCGTGCCCACGGCACGGCCGCGTCCGCCACGTAGAACGGGGTGTCCTCGAAGCGGATGTGGTCGTTGGGACGGGTCACGTGCAGCGTCGCCGGGATCTCCTCGTGCTCCATCGCGAGGAGCACCTTCACCAACCCGGCCAGTCCTGCCGCCGGTTCGAGGTGCCCGATGTTGCTCTTCAGCGAACCGATCGCGCAGAACTGCGCGCGGTCGGTGTGCCGGCGCCAGGCCCGGGTCAGGCCGTCCACCTCGATCGGGTCACCCAGACTGGTGCCCGTCCCGTGCGCCTCCATCATCGCGATCGAGTCCACGCCCACCCCGGCGTCCGCCAACGCGGCCGAGATGACGTCGTGTTGGGCCGTGCTGTTGGGCACGGTGAGTCCGCTGCTGCGGCCGCCGTGGTTGACGGCGCTGCCCTTGATGACGCCGCGGACGCGGTCGCCGTCCCGCAGCGCGTCGGCCAGGGGCTTGATCACGACCGTGACCACGCCCTCCCCCGGCACGAACCCGTCCGCCGACGCGTCGAACGCCCGCGACCGGCCCGTGGGCGAGAACGACCGCAGCCGTGAGCCGAGTTGGAAGTACTGCGGGGACATCCCCAGGTGGACCCCGGCGACGACGGCCTGGTCGCACTCGCCGTCACGGATGCTCCGCACCGCCGTGTGCAACGCCACCAACGACGACGAACACAACGTGTCGATCGTCATGCTCGGACCCCGCAGATCCAGGAAGTAGCTCACCCGGTTCGCGAGGATCGCGTTGTGGTTGCCGAGCCCGGCCGCCGTCTGCACGACGTCACCGACCACGACGTCCCGGTAGTGCTGGTAGCTCGCGCCCACGAAGACACCCACGGACCGGTTCCGGACGTCCCCCGCCAGGCCGGCGTCCTCCAGCGCCCGCCACGCGGACTGGACGAGGTGGCGCTGCTGGGGGTCGATCCAGCGTGCCTCGGCCGGGGAGATCTGGAAGAACCCGGCGTCGAAGCCGGTCAGTTCGTCCACGAACCCGGCCCGGCGCAGGTAGACCGTGCCCGGGGTGGCGTCGGTGGAGTAGTAGGCGTCGATGTCCCAGCGGTCCTTGGGGACCTCCTGGAGGCAGTCCTCGCGGTCCGTCAGCACCCGCCACAGCTCGGCCGTGTTCGCGGCGCCGGGGAAGACGCCGTCGACCCCGACGACGGCCATGTCGTGGCGGTCGGTGTCCGCCACCGCCACCGGGTCCCGCCGGGTGGAGCCGACGGTCGCCCGCGCGGGGGCCGGCTGGGCGGGGGCCGACTCGGCGGTGACCGGCCGTGCGGGGGCCGGCTGTGCCTCTAAGGAAGCGGGGTGCGCCGGTACGGACGGCAACTCGGTTCGCGAAGAGGCGACTTCGCGGGGTGCGGGCGCGAGTTCCGCGTCCGCCGCCGGGGAAGGCGACCCGCCCCGGGGCGGCTCCGCCGCCGCCGGCGCGGAGGTGACGCCGTACTCGTCGCGCAGTTCCGCCGCCAGTTTCGCGACCGTGCCGGTTTCGAGGACCAGCGTCACCGGGATCTCGACGTCCAGCTTCGCGCGGATGTCCTGCGCCAGGGAGACGGCGAGCATGGAATCGAGGCCCTGCTCCTGCAACGGCCGGTCCAGCTCCAGCGCCTCGACGTCGATCTCCAGGGCCTGCGCGACCCACTGCGCCAGCGCGGGTCCCAGGCCGCCGCCCCCGGACACGGCGGGACCGCGGCCGTTGCGCGCGGCGGGCCCGGTGGCCTCGGGACGAGGGGCGCGAAGGGGCGCCGACCCGGCCGGCGGCGCGTCGGCCGGCGGAGGCGGGGAGAGCCGCTTCCAGGTGATGCCCTTCGCCTCCAGTACGGGCCTGGTGCCGTCCAGCACCACGAGGCTCGCGGTCAGCAGCCCGGAGTCCGGCGCGCTGTCGCGGTCCCGGCGCGCGTACACCCGTACGGCTCCGGAGAGCCGGCCCCGTACCGCCAGCCGCTCGATGGTGAAGGGGACGTAGAGCCCCTCGGCACCGCAGGCGGCGAGTGCCACCTGGAAGGCGCCGTCGAGCAGCCGCGCGTCCACCAGGCCGCCGTCCGGGGCGAGGGGGGCGTTCAGGGTGCCGGCCGCCCGGCCGCCGGGGGCGGTGGCGAGGGCCGTCACGCAGCGGAAGCCCGTACCGTAGCTGAGGCCGTTCCGGTCGAAGGCGCGGTACATGTCCTCCGGTTCGACCGGGCTGAAGCCGCCCTCGGACGAGAGGTCGGGGGTCGCGAGGTCGGGGAACGCGCCGCCCGCGAGCAGGCTGTCGGTCAACGACCCGGTGGCGTCCGCCACTTCGGTCACGTCCGCGCTGCACACCATCGCGCCGGTGCCGTCCCGGAACACCACACCCGTGCCCGCCCGTTCCGCGACGAGGGTCGCGGGGAGGCGGACGGCCGCGCGGAACGTCACGTCCCGCAGCCCGAAGGTGTCACGGCCGAGCAACTCGGCGACCTTGCCGGGGTATCCGGCGCCGGGGAGCGTCGGGCGGCCGAGGACCACGTGCTCGGCGGCCTCGGGGTGATCCGTCCAGGTCCGGACGGTCGGCCCGGCAGGTGTCGCGGGTGCCGTGGGTACGGCCGGTGCCGGGGGTGTCGTGGGTACGGCAGGTGTCGGGGGCGCGGCTTGCGCCGACGGCGCCTGCGGCTGGGCTCGTTCGGGTACGGCGGGAGCCGCCGCCCCCGCCCCGGCCGACGCCGGTTCGAGCCACAGGTACCTCTCGTCGTGCGGGGCGGTCGGGAAGCGCACCCCCGCCCGCCGGTCCTCGGCGGGCAGTGCCTCGCCCGCGACATAGCGGCGGGCCGTCAGGTCGAGGGCGGCGCGGCCCGTCCCGTCACCGGACCGGGGCAGGGTCGCCCCGCGCGGCTCGCCGTCCGTCACGCCGGTGTACAGCGACCGCGTGCGGCCCACGCCCGCCAGGAACAGGCTGAGCTTGTCGTCGAGTTGCTCGACGCTGTCGACGACGCAGGCCAGCCGGTGCGCGGCGCCCGACCGGTGCCTCGCCGCCACGGCGAGGGCCTGGAGAGGCGGGCAGTGCGGCGAGCGCAGCAGGGTGACCAGCCGCTCCGCCAGCGTACGGAGGCCGTCCTCCGAGCCCGCCGACAGGGTGAGCAGGCAGGGCCCGGACCCGTCGGGGGCCGCGGGGCGCTCGGGCGGCGCCGCCAGGACGACGTGCGCGTTGGCGCCGCCGAAGCCGAAGCTGCTGACGCCCGCGACGCGCGGTCCCGACCACGGGGTGAGCCGGTCGGGGACGAACAGCGGGGAGGCCTCGAACCGGAACGCCCGGTTGGGCGAGGCGAGATGGACGGACGGCGGGACCGCGCCGGCCTGGAGCGCCAGGACCGTCTTGATCAGTCCGGCGATTCCCGCGGCGGGTTCCAGATGGCCGATGTTGGTCTTCACCGAGCCGACCGCGACCGAGCCCGTGGCGGCGCCCGCCAACGCGGCCTGCAACGCCTCCAGTTCGATCAGGTCGCCGAGCTGGGTGCCCGTACCGTGCGCCTCGACGTAACCCAGTCCGCCGTCGGCCACCCCGGCCACCGCGAGTGCCTTGCGGATCACCGCTTCCTGCGCGGTCCTGCTGGGCGCCGTGAGGAATCCGGCACTCGCGCCGGTGTGGTTGACGGCCGTTCCGCGCACCACGGCCAGCACGGGATCGCCGTCGCGTTCGGCGTCGGCGAGTCGCTTGAGGACCACGACCCCGCAGCCCTCGCCCCGTACGTAACCGTCGGCCCCTTCGTCGAACGCGCGGCACACGCCCTGCGGCGAGAGCATCCCGTTCCGGCGGAAGGCGCGGCTCTTGTCGGGGGTCAGGACCAGGTTCGCGGCGCCGACGACGGCGGCGTCGATGTCACCCACCCGCAGGTGGGTGACCGCCTGGTGCAGCGCGACCAGCGACGACGAGCAGGCGGTGTCGACGGCGAAGCTCGGCCCCGTCCAGTCGAAGACGTGCGACAGCCGGTTGGCGATCATGGAGATGGCCGTGCCCGTCGCCGCGTGCGGGTCGTTGTGGCCGATGCTGCCCGCGATCAGGTCGGGGAAGTCGCTGGCGATGGTGCCGATGAACACACCGGTGCTCGCGCCGAGGGTGGTGTGGTCGTGGCCGGCGCCCTCCAGCGCCTCGTCCGTGACGCTGAGCAGCATCCGCTGGAGCGGGTCGAGCCGCCGCGCCTCCCGGTCGGTGATGCCGAACCGCGCCGCGTCGAAGTGCTCGACGCCGTCGACCCATCCCATCCGCACCTCGTCGGTGTCGGACCACAGGTGGCCCCAGCCCCGGTGCCCGGCGGGCGGCTCACCGACCCCGGCCGCACCGGCGGCGAGATTGGCCCAGAACTCGTCGGGCGTGGCCGCGCCGGGGAACCGGCAGGCCATCCCGATGACGGCGACGTCGTGGCCGTCGTCGGCGGGCCGGGCGGGTGCGGATTCCCTTACGGACAGGGGCTCTTGCACCGGCTCCGGCTGGCGGACGGGGGTGGACTGCGGTACGGGCGCGTGCTGCTCCACGGCCGGAGGCCGCTGTCCGGACAGCGGCGGTGGTACGGCCTCGGCCGCCGGCTCCTCGTCCGTCACCACACCCTCGTCGCGCAGGAGTTGGGCGAGGCGGGCGGGCGTGCCGGTGGCGAAGAGCGAGGTGGGGCTGATGTCGGCCCCGAGTTCGCGGCTGAGCGCCACCGCGGCGAGGGACGCGTTCGCGGAATCGCCGCCGAGGTCGAAGAAGTTGTCGTCCGGGGCGAGGGACCGCTGTCCGACGACGGACGCGAGGACCCGGCCGACGGTGGCCGTCAGCGAACCGGGCGCGGTACGCACCGGCTCGGCCTCCGCGGACACGGGAACCGAGGCCGGGACGGAAGCCGGGACGGAAGCCGGGACGGAAGCGGGGACGACGGGCGCGGGAGCAGGCGCCGCCGCGGGCACCACCTGTGCGAGTGCTGACTCCGGTACGGCCCCGGGAACCGGCATGTTCGCCCCAGGGCTGACCACGGTCACCGCAGGCCCGTCACCCGACCGCAGGATGTTGACGCGCGTAGGCAGCGGCAGCCGCGCCCGGGCGATCTTGCCGTTGTCGGTCAACGGCAGCGCGTCGACCGGCACATACGCGTCGGGCACCATGTAGTCCGGCAGCCCGGCGCCCACCTGGGCGTCCAGGGCGGACTTCACGAGCGCGCGGTCCGCCACCAGGTAGGCGGTCAGGCGCGGTTCGCCGACACCTTCGAAGGGCGCGGCGACGACCACGGCCGCCGTGACGCCCTCGTACCGCTCCAGGACCCGCTCGATCTCGGCGGGCTCGATGCGGTTGCCTCGTACCTTCACCTGCGCGTCGGCGCGCCCCAGCCACTCGATCGCGCCGTTGTCGTGCCGCCGGGCCTCGTCGCCCGTCCGGTAGAGGCGGGTCCCGGTCCCGGGATGGACGGTGAAGACCTCCGCCGTGAGGTCGGGACGCCCCGCGTAGCCCCGGGCCAGCCCGGCCCCGGAGAGGTACAGGTCACCCGGGGTGCCGGCCGGGCAGGGCAGCAACTCCGCGTCCAGGACGTGCAGTTCCATGCCGGGCAGCGGTTCGCCGAGCGGCAGGAAGGTTCCCACCGACTCCACCCGGTGGCACGACGCCCAGATCGTCGCCTCGGTGGGACCGTACAGATTCCACACCTGCCGCGCGGTCGCGTGCAGTTGCCCGGCCGTCGAAGGCGGCAGTGCCTCGCCGCCCGACAGGACGGCGAGCCGCTCGTGCGGGGTCCAGCCCGTGGCCAGGAGCAGGCGCCACATGCTCGGGGTGGCCTGAGCGACCGTCACCTCGCCGAGCAGTCCGGCGAGCCGTCGCGGGTCGCGGGCGGCCTCGCGGGACGCCATCACGACGGTCCCGCCGACCGTGAGGGGCAGGAGGAGTTCGAGCAGCGAGATGTCGAAGGCGGTGGTGGTGTGCGCGAGCACGACGTCCTCGGCGGACGAGCCGAGGCGGCCGCCGATCCCCGTGAGGAAGTGGGCGAGGGCCGCGTGTTCCACCTCGACGCCCTTGGGTTCACCGGTCGAACCACTGGTGAACAGGGTGTACGCCAGGTCGGCCGGGGCGACGGGCGGGGCGACGGCGAGGACCGAGCCGTCCGCCTCGGGCACCCGCAGCGCCGGGCCGAGCGAGGTGCCGAGGGCGTCGGTGTGCGCGTCGGTGAGGATCAACTCGCAGCGGGAGACGTCCAGGTAGCGGCTCAGCCGCTGCACCGGGTAGTCGGGGTCCAGCGGCAGGAACGCGGCGCCGGAGCGCAGGATGCCGAGCATCGCGGGGATCAGTTCGGGGCCGCGCCTGACCAGCACCCCGACGACGGAGCCGGGTCCGACGCCCTGTTCGTACAGCCGGGCCGCGACGGCGTCGGCCCAGGTGTCCAGTCCCGCGTAGTCGAGGTGGTGGTCGCCGCTGCGGACCGCGAGGGCGCCGGGCCGCTCGGCCACGACCTCCGCGAACAGGTCCAGCACGGTGACACCGACAGCCTCGGCGTCCCCACCGACACCGACACCGCCAGCGTCATCCGTGTCCACACCGACACCGGCGTCTTCGCTCGCGTCCACACCGGCAGCGGACCGGTCGCCGGTCGCCGCCGCCTCCATCCCGGAGCCGGAAGGCCAGAGCGCCTCCTCCCCGTGCAGCAGCGCCGCCAGCGCCGCGTCCTCCACCAGTTCGGTGAACTCCAGCGCCTCGGCCTCGTCCATCGCGGTCTCGCGCACGAAGAGCACGGGCGGCCCGTCCTCCAGGCAGAGCAGGGCGATCTCGGTGTCCGGCTCGACCGACGCCTCCTCGTCCTCCCGGCGCTCCAGGACCATGACGCGGGTGAAGGTGCGGGACCCGGGCGGGCGTCGGGCGAGCCCGAGCCGTACCTCCAGGTCCACGGCGTAGCCGTGCTTGTCCGCGACCTCGGCCAGCCGGTCCGCCAGCGTGCCGGTGCGGTCCGTCCGGGCGTCGAAGCGCACCGGGACCCGCGCGGCGGCCAGCCCGTGCGTCTCGTCGGCCAGGGCGCGCGCGGCCGACGGCGACCAGGCGAAGTCGAAGACGGGCTCCCCCATGCGCGTGGCCAGCACGGCGAGGAAGGCCCGGACGAGGGCGGTCCGCTCCGTGCCGGATCCCGGGGTGTACGCGAGGCCGAAGCGCCCGTAGTGCGCGGACGTCGCGGAGAAGTCGGTGGTCTCCAGCGGGGCGGGCCGCAGGTCGCCGAGGCGTTCGCGCCACCACGGTTCGTCGGTCCGCAGGGGCCGTTGGGCGGCGGCGATGGCGGCGAGCCGGTCCTCGGGCACGGCGGGCAGCCGGCCGCCGGGGGTGATGCCGAGCCGCTGGGCCGCGCCCTGGCCGCTCAGCGCGCTCCCGTCGACCGAGGTGAAGTCGCTGAGCAGGAGGTCTCCGTCGGGGGCGGCGAGCCGCAGGGCGGACTCGGTCACCGAGACGACCGTCATGGCGCCGGCCGCGTTGTCGCCGGGGACGACCCTGACCTGCTGGGTGAGGACGGCGCCGAGCGCGGTGACCAGCGCGGGCATGCCGAGGGGGTTGGGGAAGGAGCCGTAGTCCAGGGCCTTGGCGATACGTTCCGCCTCGGCCGCCGAGGTGCCCGCGTGGATCAGTCCGCCCGAGGCCATCCGGGCGGAGCGCCGGTAGAAGCGCCGTTCGCGGTCGCTGGTGTCGACGGGGTCGGGCAGGGTCCGCGCGACGACGTGCGGCACGAGGTCGCCGAACAGCTCGGCGCCCGCCTCGGCCGTCTCGTACGTCAGGGACAGCGCCGTGGAGTGGGCGCGTACGGGGAACCACCGCTCCAGCAGGACGCCGCCGGCGTCGACCGCCCGGGTCATCAGGTGCCAGGTCGCGGCGTGCCGGGTCGCGCCCTCGAACAGCGCCCAGGCGGCGACGTGGCTGCCGGAGTAGCGGGGCAGCGGCCCGTCGTGGAAGTTGACGGCCGCGACGGCCGGCAGGTCCAGGACGTCCTGGGGCAGGATGCGGAAGTTGACGATGCTGAACAGGTAGTCGAAGGGCCGGGCGGAGAGGGTGGTCACCAGGTCGGCGCGGGGGTCGAGCACCTCGACGCCGTGCTCGGCGGCCCAGGCCGCCACGGCCGCGTCGTCGCTGAGGATGCCCTCGATCCGCACGCCGGCGTCCAGCAGGCGCGTGGCGCACTGGGTGAGGACGCGGGTCCCGCCTATGAGGTAGCAGTTCGCGGACATGGTCATCCCTCGTCCTCTTCGGTCTCGCGGGCGACCCACGCGTCGATCTGCGAGACGACTTCCTCGTCGAGGGAGAGCTGGCCCGGCGCCCACATCGGGTTGGACAGGCCGCGCTGGGTGCGCTCGCACAGCTCCCAGTCCTCGTAGTTGGCCTTGTCCCAGAGCGCGAACACCGCTTCGTGGGAGAAGTCGTCCTTGGCGGTCTCCGAGGGGTGGAAGAGCCAGAAGTGCCGTACGAAACAGGTGCCGGGGCTCTCCGGCCAGACCCACTGCATCATCACGTAGTCGGCGGTGAAGCCGAACAGGAGGTTGGGCAGGATGGTGATCCAGTTGATCTTCTGCTGGTCGCCCTCGGGGACGAGCGGCATGGGCGAGCGCCCGCTGCGCCCCGTCATGGAGACGGAGTTGTAGCCCCCGCGGATCGACTGCCAGGCGCCGACGATGTCGCCCTTGAGGTCGTACGTGCCGGCGTCGTCGAAGTCGGTGATGCGGTGCAGGTCCTTGTGCGCGGTGGGGAAGTGCAGGCTCTCGTTGACGTTGTGCGCGACGAGCTTCCAGTTCGAGGCGACCGGGTAGTCCTTCGCCTGCACACACTCCAGCTCGGCCAGCTCGTAGACCCGGGCGAACTCGCCGAACTGCCCCAGGGAGGCGTCGAGATCGGGCGCGTCGTCGGAGAACGCGATGAAGACCACACCGAACCTGACCTCGGTCCTGACCGGCACCAGCCCGTTCTTCTCCTTCTCGAAGAAGTGGTCGAAGTAGGTGCCGTTGAGGCTCTTGAGCTTGCCGTTCCTGTCGTACACCCAGCAGTGGTAGAGACACACCACACTCTGGCGCTTGCCCGTGGCCTCCTCCACCAGCTTGTAACCCCGGTGCCGGCAGTAGTTGTGGTACGCCTGGATGCCGTTGTCACCGTGCATCAGCAGCACGGAGCCGGTGCCGATGTTGAGGGTGCTGTACGACCCCTTCTCCTTCAGCCGGGACACGTGGTCCACCGGCAGCCAGCGCCGGCCGTAGATCCGCGCCATCTCCCGCCGGTGCTGGCGCTCACCGGTGTAGAAGTCGTGCGAACGGCCGACCCCGCCCGTCTCGAAATAGGGCCTTTCCTCATCCTGCTCGTCAATGAGATCGAACATGCTGGACGCGCGCGTCATCCCCAGGACTCCCCATGGTGAAAAGGCGTGAAAGGGCGGTGAAAGGACTGCCGTGAGCGGATGCTCGGTAAAGAAGTGTGGCGTGAGAAACGAGCGTCTATTGCTCGGCGCAAGGCAGTGAAAGGCGTGGGGGGACCTTTGGCCGACCGCACGTCGGCCGTGCGACTGCCACGGATTATTCGGGTGACAATCGCACGGCGGACGGCTGTGCTGGATGAATTCGGTGAGAGGTACGGGTGAGAGTTACGGCTGAACGGTGCGGACGAACCGGCCTAGGAGAAGTCGTAGAGCCGCTTCTCCTCGGGGACACCCGCGTCGTCGAAGAGGCGCTTCAGGTTGTCCGGCGCGTAGATCTCGTGGTCCTCGACGCCGCCGGCTATCAGGCCGAGCATCTTGTCCGTCCACTCCTGGCTGGTGCTGACGGAGCTGAGGACCAGGTCGAGGAACGGCGGCAGAGGGGTGAGCTCGGCGAGGGTGGTGGTGTAGTCGTACACCCCCGCGCTCTCCTCGTCGCGCGTCGCCTGGTACTCGGCGAGGGCCTCCTCCATGGGCCGCTCCCCCGCCAGGCCCTCGTGGAGCCGGGCCGCGAGCAGCTCCCCGTGCAGGAAGGCGTCCGTGATGCCCCAGCCGGTGAGCGGGTCCTTGTGGTAGCCGGCGTCGCCGACCAGGGCCCAGCCCGGGCCGTGGGCCTGCCGGTAGTAGTTGTCCGGGTAGCGCATCGGCTTGAAGGGCTCCTCGCGGGTGCCCCGGTCGCGCAGCTCGGCGCCGAGCTCGGGCACGATGTCGTCGAAGACCCCCTGGAAGCGGTTGTCGACGTCCTGGCGGAACTCCTTGAGCTGGTCACGGGCGCAGATGGTGGCCAGCATGGTGACGTCGCCGTTGGTGGGCCACGTGCCGATCCAGTTCTCGTTGAACCCGGTCTTGTGGTTCAGGCCCCAGTCGAGGCCGCTGAAATACGAGTAGTAGATGAATCCGGAGGCGGGGCGGACGTTGTAGAGCCCGGCGCCCACCGCCTTGGCGACCGTGGAATGGAACCCGTCGGCGCCCACCACGACCGTCGAGCGGAACTCCCGCTCGGGGCCGTCGCCCGTACGCCCCCGGATACCGGTCACCCGGCCGTCGGAGGAGACCACTCCGGAGACGGTGAAGCCCTCGATGACCTCCACACCGGCGCGGCGCGCCGCGTTGACGAGGATCTCGTCGAGGACGACGCGGCGCGGGCAGTACACCGCGTCGATTCCGTCGATGGGCTCGGCGAATCCGTTCAATTCGATGCCGCGGTACGAGAAGTTCATCTTGCGGATCGCCGGTGTCTTCGCGTCGATGACCTCGTCGAGCAGCCCCCAGTCCTTCAGGCGGGAAAGGCCGGCCTGGTGAATGTAGTGGGTCGAAACCGCGTCACTGGGAAATGATGAACGATCAACCATCAGAACGCGGTGACCTTGGCGGGCCAAAAGCATGGCGACAGGCGATCCTGCACAGCGTGCGCCCACGACAATAACGTCGTACATGGTTCTCCCCTGTTGGCTTCCGACCGATGTGTCGACGATGTGCGAGAGATTAGAGAACCGCTGCACCAAGAGTCAAGAGCAGGTAAGCGGAAGGCAAAGTTCCCACGCGGGAGCGGGTGGGGCCAGGGAGGTTCAAAGGCACTGCCCACGCGCTTCGTTGTGACTCACGTGAAAGTTGAGAAGGGTGGGGTCACGATTCGCGGCGTCGGCGGGAAGGAACTTTCCCCTGGCAAAGGACAGAAGGACGAGCCGATCCGCCAACTCGCCCCGGAGGCCCGCGCGGTGGTGCGCCCGGGCCCGCGGCGGTTTCCTCAGGGGCTTCTTAGGTCTTCCTTAACGGAGGCATAAGGATCGGCTCCGCCCCCTGGTGACGGCGGATCCGGGGCTCGGGAGCGGCTAGTTTGCTGAGCGCCGGAGCGGGGTCGGCACCGGAAGGCGGGGCATCGGGAGGTTGCTTCGTCCGCCGGCGCCTCCCCCGCTCCGCACTGTTCGCCTGTACAGCTCCCGCAGCTGGTGCCGCTCAGAAGGAGAACCACTTCATGACCGCTCGTCGTACGGCCACCGGGATCGTCGTCCTCGGCGTCGCTCCCCTCGCGCTGGCCGCTCTCGCCGCCGGCCCGGCCGCCGCGCACGGTTCGATGACGGACCCGGTCAGCCGGGTGGCCGCGTGCTTCGCCGAAGGTCCTGAGAGCCCCAAGTCGGAGGCGTGCAAGGCGGCGGTGGCCATCGGGGGGACCCAGGCGCTGTACGACTGGAACGGCGTGAACATCGCCAACGCGGCCGGCAAGTCACGGCAGTTGATCCCGGACGGCAAGCTGTGCAGCGCGGGCAACGACAAGTTCAAGGGGCTCGACCTGGCGCGCGCCGACTGGCCGTCGTCCCCGATGACGGCGGGCAACCGCACCTTCCGCTACAAGGGCACCGCGCCGCACCGGGGTTCCTTCGAGCTGTACGTCACGAAGGACGGGTACGACCCGGCCGCGCCGCTCAAGTGGTCGGACCTGGAGGCGAAGCCGTTCCTCAAGGTGACCGACCCGAAGCTGGTGAACGGCGACTACGTGTTCACGGGGATCGTGCCGAAGAAGACGGGCCGTCACCTGATCTACTCGATCTGGCAGCGCTCGGACAGCCCCGAGGCCTTCTACACCTGCTCCGACGTGGTGTTCGGCAAGGACAACGGCACGGTCGACGGAGCCGTACCCGCCCCGTCCGCGCCCACCGAGCAGGAAGTCGCCGAGGGCACCGGCAAGTCCACCATCGAGCACAACGGGCACGGTGACCAGGACGCCTCCACCGGTCCGGGCAGCGGAAGCGGAACCGGCGCCGGTACGGCCACGGGCGCGGCGCAGCCCCCGGCGGACGAGGCGGCGGACGACGACGACGCCAACTACCCCGAGGCCAAGAACGCCGCCGCCCCGGCCGAACAGGCCCCGGAATCAGGCGACTCGGCCACCTCCGCCGCCGCCCCCGACGCCACGACCGCCACGGACGGCGCCGACACCGCCGCCGCGCAACCCACCGGCAGCGAGGAGAACCTCGCCGAGACGGGCGCCGACGGCACCACCCCGTACTTCGCGATCGGTGGCACGGCGGCGCTGGCCATCGGCGCCGCGGTGATGTTCGGCACGGTCCGCCGCCGGGCCGTGGCCTCGGGCCGCCACGGCCGCTGAGCACGCGTGACCATGGGTGTGGCCCCGGTGCGACGAACGCTCGTCGCACCGGGGCCACACCGCTGTCCGGAGCCGTACGCCCCCGGGTGACGCGGGTGCGTCCTGGGTGTCAGCCGATCACCGACGCGCAGGTGGTCGGTGTCGCCCGGCCGGGGTCCAGCGCGTTGGCGACCTCGTGGAAGGCGATCCGGTCGAGGAGCCCGATGGCGACGTGGTCGGAGAGGTCGAGCGGGCACAGGTCCTGGAGCAGCACGTTGCGCACCCCGGGGCCGGTGAGGAACTGGGAGCGGTACGGGGTGACCACCTGGTCGTACCGCGTGGCGATGACGGTGTAGCGCACCCCGGGGACGGTGTCACCGCCCTCGTTGAGCCGGTTCAGGAAGGCGGACCCGGCCACCTGGTCGGCGAGCCCGGGGGTCGCCTCGCTCAACAGGGCCTCCGCGCCGGGGAAGTAGGGCAGGAGGCGGGTGAGCCCGAGCAGGGTGGTGCCGTGGTTGTCGGGGGCGATCCCGACGAGGGCGTTCACCTTCGCCGCCCCGCCCAGGAACTTCAGGTAGTGACGCGGCATCATCCCGCCCTGCGAGTGCCCGACGAGGTCCGCCTTCGGCGCGCCGGTCGCGGCGAGGACCTTGTCGACGTACGTGGCGAGCTGGGCGGCCGAGGCGTCGATGGGGCCGAGCCCGTAGAACAGCGGGACGCCGGGGAGTTGGCCGTAGTCGAGCGAGAAGACGCAGTACCCCCGGTCGACCAGGTACGGCGCGAGGCCGAGCCAGTTGTCGACGGCGTTCCCGAAGGTGCCGTGGACGAGGACGACGGGGCGGGGGTGTGCCGCCGAGGGCTTGCAGGAGTAGTTGTTCCACCCCCTGCTCACGGCGGCGGCCGAGGCGGCGGAAGCCGGGGCGGAGGCGGGGGAAGCGGCGGCGGTGACGCGGGTGGGGGTGTCGATCGTGGTCGCGGCGGCCGGGGTCACGGCGATCGTCAGGGCGGCCAGCAACGCGGCCAGCAACACCGGCACGCGCTTCCAGGACCGTCCGTCCGGATCGTTCGAGGGCAGCATCGGGCGATCTCCTTGCGGCTCAAGGGAAAAGGCGATGTCTGTCAGCCCATATGGCCCGGACCACAAGGTTGGCTGTTCTCCTGCAAGTTACGCACGAGTAGAAAGCAGAAGGGAAGTTACGCGTCGGTAAAATGTGACGCGCTTCACTTTAGCCTCAGGCGGCCAGCGATCCGGGCAGCAACACTCCCGCGCCGAACTTCGCCCGGACCTGGTCGGCCACCGCCTCGATCCGCCGCGCCCGTTCGTCGGCCGGGTCGAACGTCAGCTGGCGGGCGGCCCCGTCCGCCGGGACCAGTCCCTCGGCCCGTACGGAAAGAGCCCGCACACGCGCCCGTTGCAGTCCGAGCGACCCATGGATCCGGTACACGGCCGCGGCGAGCGCCGGGGAGTGCGCGGTCGGCTCACGCAGCGCGCGCGTACGGACGGTCGCGGACCGGTCCGCGTACCGCACGGTGAGGGTCAGGGCGCCGCACACCTGGCCCGCCCCCCGCATCCCCGCCCCCAGCTCCTCCGTGATCGAGAGCAGCGCGCGCCGCTGCCGCTCCTGGTGCAACTCGTCCAGCGCGAAGGTCCGTTCGGCCGCGATCGAGCGCGCGGCGGCGTTCGGGACGACCGGCGTACGGTCGATGCCGTGCGCCTTCTCGTACACCTCGCGCCCCAGGCGCACCCCGATGAGCCGCTGGAGCGTCGGGAGCGGTACGGCGGCGGCCGCGCCGATGGTGTCGAGGCCGTACGCCCGCAGCGCGCGGGCCGTCGCCGCGCCGATGCCGGGCAGCGCGCCCACCGGGCCCGGGGCCAGGAACCGTTCCACCGCGCGTTCGTCGTCGGGCACCACGTACGTCGTGCCCGGCGCGGCCTCGTGGGCGGCCATCCGGGCCAGCATCGGGGTGGGGGCCACCCCGATCGCACAGCCGGTCCCGAGGTGCGCGAGCGCCCGTACCCGCAGGACGGCGGCGATCCCGGCCGCGTCGAGGCCGAAGTACCGTTCGGCGCCGCGCACGTCGACGAGCGCGGCGGCGGGTGGCAGCACCTGGACCACCGGGCTGATGTCCTCGATCAGCCCGAGCAGCGCGGGCAGGGCCGGTTCGGCGCCGCGCGGCAGGCGTACGCAGAGGATCATCCCGCGCTCCCCGGGCTGGAGTGCCACAACTTCCGCCCGGTGGGCAGGCCTTCGCCGGGCGGCCGGAGGTCGGACCACGGGTTCATCTCGTAGCCGGTGGGCAGCCTGATCCGCCGGCCGTTGTCCCCGGACGGAGCAGGCGCGGGCGCGTCCAGTGCCGCCGCGACCGCCTCCAGGCCGCCCTCCTTCCGCAGCTCCACCAGCTCCGCCAGGTTCCACGCCGCCGCCCCCACCACGCTCAGGCTCCGCGCCCCGCGCCGCTGCACCACCCCCCGTACCAGCAGCAGCCAGGAGTGGAACACCGTGTGCGCGCACGCCTCGTGGCTGTCGTCGAAGAAGGCCAGGTCGACCAGGCCCGTCCCGTCGTCCAGCGTGGTGAAGATGACCCGCTTGCCGGAGCGGATCGGCGGGGTCTGGGTCGCCACCTTGGCCCCCGCCACCAGGACGGTCGCGCCGTGGGGCACGTCCCGCAGGCGTTTGGCGGAGAACGCGCCGAGCTCCTTGAGGAACGCGTAGTGGTCCTCCATCAGATGGCGGGAGGCGTCCATGCCGAGCACGCCCAACTCGGCGCTCAGGCGCTCCGCGTCGCCCAGGTCGGGCAGTCCGACGGGAGCGGTCCGCTGCCCTCCGCCGAGCGGGAGTTGGTCACCGCGGGACCCCGCTCCGCGCTGGGCGCCGTGCAGTTCGAACAGGTGCAGCAGCAGGTCCCGGCGGTTGGCGCCGAAGGCGTCCAACGCGCCGACCTGCGCGAGCCGTTCGGCCACCGGGCGGCCCGGCCGGGCCCGCTGCCAGAAGTCCAGCAGCGAGGAGTACGGCTGCCCCGCCTCGATCCGTGCCGCCTCCGCCTCGCTGATGCCGTGGACGTCGGAGAGCGCCAGCCGCAGCCCCCAGGTCCCCGGCCGCGCGGCCCCATCGGACACCAGTTCGATGTGATGGGTGACGGCCGACCGGTTCACGTCCAGCGGCAGCACCGGCACCCCCCGCCGCCGCGCGTCCGCCAGCAGCAGCCTCTTCGGGTACATCCCCGGGTCGTGGGTGAGCAGTCCGGCGTAGAAGGCGGCCGGGTGGTGCGCCTTGAGCCACGCCGACTGGTAGGTCGGTACGGCGAACGCGACCGCGTGCGCCTTGCAGAAGCCGTACGAGCCGAACGCCTCGATGATCTCCCAGGTGCGCGCGGTCACGTCGGGCGCGTACCCCCGCTCCCGCGTCCGCCGCTCGAACCAGGCCCGGATCCTGCCCTGCGACTCCGGGTCGGACAGCCCCCTGCGCACCTTGTCCGCCTCCTCCTTGCCGCAGCCCGTCATGATGTCGACCATCCGGATGATCTGTTCGTGGAAGACGACCACCCCGTACGTCTCGCTCAACGCCTCCTCCAGGTCGGCGTGCGGGTAGCGGACCGGCGCCCGGCCGTGCCGGGCCTCGATGAACGGGCGCACCATGTCGGCCGCCACCGGTCCCGGCCGGAAGAGCGAGATGTCGACCACCAGGTCGTGGAAGGTCGCGGGCTGGAGCCGGCCGACCAGGTCGCGCTGCCCCGGCGATTCGATCTGGAAGCAGCCCAGGGTCTCGGCGGAGCGGATCAGCCGGTACGTCTCCGGGTCGCCCTCCGGGACCTGCGCCGGATCGTCCAGGTCCAGGTCCTCGCCCGTGGCGCGCGCGATCTCCGTGACGGCGTGCGCCATCGCCGACTGCATCCGTACGCCCAGCACGTCGAGTTTGAGCAGCCCCAGCCGTTCGACGTCCTCCTTGTCGAACTGGGACATGGGGAAGTGCTCGCCGCTGGTCGGCACCACCGGGGTGCGGCGCAGCAGCGAGGCGTCCGAGAGGAGCACCCCGCACGGGTGCATGGCGATCCCGCGCGGCAGCGCGTCCAGCGCCTCCACCAGGTCCCACAGCCGGGTGTACTTCGCGCCTCCCCGCTCCGACTCCCCGGCGAGCGCGCGCAGTTCGGGCAGTTCCTCCAGGGCGGCGCGGGCGTCCCTGGCCCGGATGTGGGGGAAGGACTTGGCGATCCGGTCGATCTCGGCGGGGTCCATGGAGAGGGCCGCGCCCACGTCCCGTACGGCATGGCGCACCCGGTACGTCTCCGGCATGGCGACGGCCGCGACCCGCTCGGGGCCGAACCGGTCGAGGATCGCGCGGTAGACCTCCAGCCGCCGCGCGGACTCGACGTCGATGTCGATGTCGGGGAGTCCTTCCCTGCGCGTGGAGAGGAAACGTTCCATCAGCAGGCCGTGCGCGACCGGGTCCGCGTGGGCGATGCCCAGCAGGTGGTTGACCAGGGACCCCGCGCCCGAGCCCCGCGCGGTGACCCTGACCCCCATGCCCTTCACGTCGGACACGACCTGAGCCACCGTCAGGAAGTAGGAGGCGAAGCCCAGTCGGTCAATGGTGCGCAGCTCGTCGTCCATCCGGTCCCAGTACTCCCGGTGGTCACCGCGCCGGTCGTAGCCGCGCAGCACCATCCCGGCGGCGGCGCGGGAGCGCAGCACCCGCGAGGCGCTGCGGCGGTCGGCGCCGACCAGCCGGGGCTCGGGGAAGTGGACGGTGCCGATGCCGAGGTCGTCCTCGGGGTCGACCACGCAGCTCGCGGCGGTCTCCTCGGTCAGGGCGAGCAGCCGGTGGGCGATGTCCCGCCGGAATCCGGCGGCCTCGGCGACCAGCTCGGCGGTACGGACCATCGCGTCCGGCCCCTTGAGCCAGCGCTCCCCGCTGTCGAGGGTGCCGCGCGGGTCGATGGGCATCAGCCTGCGGGCCGAGTCGAGCACGTCGGCGACGGGCCCCTGCCCGGGGTCGGCGTAGCGCACGGCGTTGCTGAGGACGGCTCGTACCCCCTGCTCGGTGGCGAACCCGAGCGTGCGGGCGGCGTGCCGCAGCGATCCGGGCCCGGTGCCCGTACGGCCGTGGTGCACGACCTCCAGGCGCAGCGCGTCCCCGTAGATCTCGCGCCAGGGCGCGAGGAGCCGCGCGGCCCGGTCGGGGCGGCCCGCCGCGAGGGCCCGGCCGGTCTCGGAGCCGGGCCCGAGGAGCACGGTCAGCCCGTCGCCGTGGTTGTCCCCCCAGGGCAGCAGGGGGCTGTCCTCCCCGGCGGCGTGCGCGGTGGAGACGAGCCGGCACAGGTCGGCCCAGCCGGCCGCGCCGTCCCGGGCGAGGAAGACCGCGCGGGGCGCGGACTCGTCGACGAAGGCCCCGCCCCGCACGGGCACGCGCCGGCGCGCGGCCCCGCCGGCGTCCGCCGTACGACCCCACTCACCACCGGCCGCCCCGGTACGCCCCGACCCGACACCACCGGAACCCACCGACGCACGTCCCCGCTCGACAGCGCCGCCGCCCCCTCCCGCACGCACCCGCCCGGCCGCACCGCCCCCCGCCCGGCCGCCTTCCTCCACCGCCAGCTCCACCCCGAACAGCGGGCGGATCCCCTCCTCGGCGCACGCCTTGGCGAAGCGGACCGTGCCCGCGAGGCTGTCGCGGTCGGTCAGCGCGAGGGCGTCCATGCCGCGCGCGGCCGCGCGCTCGGCCAGCCGCTCCGGGTGCGAGGCCCCGTACCGCAGGGAGAACCCGGAGACGGTGCGCAGATGCGTGAACCCGGGCATCCGCACCTCCTGGCTCCGTCCGTTCTCACCGTTCTCACCTCCCCCGTCCCCACCATAGACCAAGTTTCGAACGTGCGTACGATTAGCGTTCTCTCGACCATTCGGCCCCCTCCCACCTGCGAGGACACCCCGGCCCCCGGACCGTGAGGGGCATGACTTTCCTGGACGAGGTGAAGACGGCGGTCACGCCGAGAGCCGCCCTGCTCATCGTCGGCGTGCTGGGCCTCCAGCTGCTCTTCATCGCGTCCTACGTAGGGGCGCTGCACAGCCCGAAGCCCACGGACGTGAAGATCGGCGTCGTCGCGCCGGGGCAGCTCGCCGGACAGCTGGCGGCCGATCTCGAACAGCTGCCGGGCAAGCCTCTCTCCCCGCGCACACTCCCCGACGAGGGGACCGCGCGCCACCAGATGCTGAACCGCGACATCGACGCGGCGCTGATCGTCGACGCCCGGGGCACCACCGACACCCTGCTGGTCGCCTCGGGCCAGGGCTCGACCGAGACCGGTGTGCTGGTGAACATCTTCGACCAGATCGAACAGCAGCAGCGGCGCGGTCTCCGGCTGGACGACGTGGCGCCCGCCTCCTCGCACGACGCCCACGGGCTGTCCGCGTTCTACCTGGTGGTCGGCTGGTGCGTCGGCGGCTACCTGTGCGCGGGCGCCCTCGCGATCAGCGCCGGGGCCCGGCCGGCCAACCGCGCCAGGGCGGCGATCCGGCTGCTCGTCATGGCGGGGTACGCGATCGTCGGCGGCCTGCTCGGCGCGGTGATCGCCGGGCCGATCCTGTCCGCGCTGCCGGGCAGCCTGTTCGGGCTGTGGGGGCTCGGCGCACTCACCGTCTTCGCGGTCGGCGCGGCCACCCTGGCCCTCCAGTCGGTCTTCGGCATCGTCGGCATCGGCGTGGCGATCCTGCTGATCGTCATCGCCGGCAACCCGAGCGCGGGCGGCGCCGTCCCGATCCCGCTGCTGCCGGACTTCTGGCGTTCGATCGGGCCCGCGCTGCCGCCGGGCTCCGCCACCTGGGTCGCCCGCTCGATCGCGTACTTCCACGGCAACGCGATCGCCGTACGGCTGATCGTGCTCTCCGCCTGGGCGGTCGGCGGCACCCTGCTCCTGCTGCTCATGTCCTCGCTGCGCGGGAGGGGCGGGAGAGACGACGGGAGCGAGGCGGCCACCACCCCGGGAACGCCGCACGCCCCGGGAACGCCGCACGCGCCGGACGGGGCCGATGCGGGCCCGTCCGGCGCGTGAGGTCAATCCAGCCGATCAGCCGATCTGCGCCCCGAACGCCGCGAGCGCCTCCGGCACCGGCTGGAAGAACGTCGTCCCGCCCGCCGAGCAGTCGCCGCTGCCGCCCGAGGTCAGCCCGAGCGCGGTGGAGCCCGCGAACAGCGAGCCGCCGCTGTCGCCCGGCTCCGCGCAGACCGTGGTCCTGATGAGCCCGTTGACGATGTCGCCGTTGCCGTAGTTCACGGTGGCGTCGAGCCCGGTGACCTGACCGGTGTGCACCTGGGTGGTGGACCCGCTCCTGGTCACCTGCTGGCCGACCGTCGCCGCGCCCGCCCCGGTGATCGCCTGCGCGGCGCCGTTGTAGAGGTTGACCTCGCTGGGGTGGGCGACCCCGGCGGCGTACTTCACCAGGCCGTAGTCGTTGCCGGGGAAGCTGGAGCCCGCGTTGGCCCCGACCGGGTTGCCCCGCGCGTCGGACCAGCTCTGGATGGCCTCCGTGCAGTGCCCCGCCGTCAGGAAGAACGGCTGGCCGTCCTTGACCACGTTGAAGCCGAGCGAGCAGCGTCCGCCGCTGCCCGTGATCGCGTCACCGCCCGAGAGGAAGGGCTTGAACTCCCCCGGCACCCTGGTCAGTTGCGCCTTGTCCCCCAGGTCCTTCACGACACCGTCGAGCTGGTCCCAGGCGGCGCCCACGACCGTGCTGTCGGCCGCGACGGCGACCTTGTTGGTCACCGGGTCGACCGCCCAGGACGTGCCGGGGAGGGACGCCCGGTCGGCGAGGGTCCCCGCCGCGGCCTTCAGCTCGCCCAGGGTGTTCCCGACCAGTCTCGCCCGGCCGCCGGCCTCCCGGACCTTCTCGGCCGCCCGCTCGTCGACCACGTTGACCACCAACACCTTGGTCCTGGCGTCGTAGTACGAGCCGGCCGTGTCGCCGCCCAGGCTGTCGTCAAGCGTCGACGCGAGGTTTCCGGCCGCCGCGGCGGTCAGGGACTTCGGGGTGGGAGGAGCCGTTCCTTCACTGGCGTTCGCAGTCCGGAAGGTGAGGCCGGCCGCCACCACCGCGATCGCCGCACCACCTGCCAGCGTCGCCCGCTTCTTCGAAATGCGCCGGTGCTGCACCATCGACCTCCTGTGGGGGGAACCGTGCCGGAGCATGTGGGGTGTCCTGGCACGGGGATGAGGCGCCCACTATTCCGAGACCGGCGAGTAGCACACAAGGCCGAGTTCAGGACGCGCTCACGGCCAGCCGAACGGCCCCGGGCCTCTCGGCCATCCGGGGTTGGGCGGGAATGGTTCCGTATGCGAACACCCGGTGCGACCGCCCGTGCAGCAGGCGGTAAGGACTAGTCCTGTCCTGAAATCGACGCCCCCCGCTCACATCCGTCCCAGGGGTCCCACGGCTCCCCCGGGACAATCGGCGTGAACCGGCCGCCCGGCCCGCCCTGATGGGTGATCAGCACACCGGCGGGGAATGCAGGAACACGGTGCTTGTACAGGCCCTGCCGGCGCGCGCCGTGCGGGCCGTGCCGGCCGTGCTGTGGGAGAAGGGCCTTCACGAGGAAGGGGCGGGGGGTTGCGACGTCGCGTGCGCGGGGCGGACGGGCGGCATCTGATGGTCGAGCGGTTGGGCGACCCGCACGGCAGGCCGATCTTCCTGCTGCACGGCACGCCGGGCAGCAGGCTGGGCCCGGCCCCCCGCGGCCTGGTCCTGTACCAGCGGGGGATGCAGCTGATCGCCTTCGACCGGCCGGGGTACGGGGGTTCGGACCGGCTCCAGGGGCGCAGCGTCGCCGACGTGGCCCAGGACGTGACGACGATCGCCGACGCCCTCGGCCTGGAGCGGTTCGCCGTCGTGGGCCGGTCGGGCGGCGCTCCGCACGCGCTGGCCTGCGCCGCGCTGCTGCCCGACCGGGTGACCCGTACGGCCGCGCTGGTCACCCTCGCGCCGCGGGACGCGGCCGGGCTCGACTGGTTCGAGGGCATGGCCGCCTCGAACGTCCTGGAGTACACCACCGCGTCCGTGGACCCCGACGGGGTGGCGGCCCGGCTCACCCCGCGCGCCGACGCGATCAGGAAGGACCCGGTGCGGCTGCTGGACGACCTGCGCAGGGAGCTGACCGACTCCGACCGGCGGGTGGTCTCCGACGTGGGGCTCAGGATGATGCTGCTGCGCAACTACCAGGAGGCGTTGCGGACTTCGGCGTACGGCTGGATCGACGACGCCCTCGCCTTCTGCAGCCCGTGGGGCTTCGACCCCGCCGACATCCAGGGGCCCGTGCTGCTGTGGCACGGCGAGCAGGACGTCTTCTCGCCGGTCGGCCACACCCGCTGGCTCGCGGAGCGCATCCCGGACGTGACCACCGTGCTGGAGCCGGCGGCCGCGCACTTCGCCGCGCTGCACGCCCTGCCCCGTACCCTCACCTGGCTGCTCGACGACTGACCGTGCCCTGTCCGGGCGACGGTCGTTGTCCGGGCATGAGAAAGATGATCATGCACGGCGCACCGACCGGCGCCGGCGACCGCTCGAACGGCACCGTCACCGACCGCACCGCCCAGGCCCTCGCGGGAGAAGCGGTACACACCCCGGCCGGCCGCTGACCGGCCGCCGATCGCAGGACCACCGGCCCGGGGCGGCCCGTCATGTCCCCCCGCGGACACTTCCCTTCTCTGATTCAGGACACTCATGGAAACGTTCACGACCCGGCGGCCCATCCGGATGAGCGACGCGGACATCTACGGCAACGTGCACAATCTGTCGATCATCCAGTACGCGGAGGACACCGCGATCGAGTGGGTGTGGGCCCTGCGGGACGAACTCGGCATCCAGACCTACTGGGGGACCGCGAACGTCCAGGCCGGCTTCAGCAAGCCGCTGCCCTGGACGTTGGCCGAGGTCCGGCTGACCCTGCGGGCGGAGAAGGTCGGGAGGGCCAGCCTGACCCTCGCCACCACCATCTCCTCGGACCGCGGGGAGCACGCCACCGTACGCGCGCGCTACGTCCGCTTCGACCCCACCGGAAGCCGCAGCGTCATGTCGCCCGAGGAGCGCGGCTGGTACGCCCGCTACCTCGTCCCTGACACCCTCCCCACGGACCGGGTCCTCGCCGGGGTGAACGGCTAGGACCCGAACGCACGGCGTCCCGCCACCACCGCGGCGGGACGCCCATCGGGGGCCGGCGGCTCAGACGCCGAGCAGGTCCACGACGAAGATGAGCGTCGATCCGGCGGGGATCAGCGGGGAGGGGGACTGGTTGCCGTACGCGAGGTGGGAGGGGATGGTGAGCTTGCGCCGGCCACCGACCTTCATCCCCGCGACGCCCTGGTCCCAGCCCTTGATGACCCTGCCGCCCCCCAGCGGGAAGCGGAAGGTCTGGCCGCGGTTCCAGGAGGCGTCGAACTCCTCCCCGGTCTCGAAGGTGACCCCCACGTAGTGGACCTCGACCGTGGCGCCGGGCTTGGCCTCGGTGCCGTCTCCCACCACGATGTCCTCGATCTGGAGCTCGGTGGGGGCGTCGCCGACGGGGAAGTCGATCTCGGGCTTCGACAGGCTCACTTCAACCTCGTTCCTTCCCTCCGGGATCTCCGGCGGGGCGGTTCACCCGCATGGCCACTCCATGCGTGCGAGTGATCACTTTAGCGAAGCCCCATCCCCCCACCGCGCCCGGAATCGAACGGTCGGGCTCCTGTACGCCGCGTGCGGGTCAGCTCGGGTCGAGGGCGCCGAGGATGGCCGGGGTGATCCGGTCGGCGGCGTTGTGGTGTCCCCGGGCGTTGGGGTGGACGAGCGCCGGCCGGTCGTCGCTGTCGAAGACGCCCTCGACCCACTTGCCCGTGTCGCAGACGCTGTGGTCCCGGGAGGAGTCGTACAGGTCGACGAAGGTGGCGGAGTCCTGGGTGCCGGCCGACTTCTCGATGGTCTTGTTGAGCGGCTCCAGGACGTCGTCGCGCAGCCAGTCCAGGTCTCCGGAGGTGATGGAGAGGAACTGGCGCAGGTTGTTGTACTGGCACTTGGAGGTGTCCTGGGGGATGACCGTGGGGTAGCCGACGGCCAGGATCCTGGACCGCGGGGCCCGCTCGTGGAGCTTGGCGAGCATCTCGTCGTAGTCCTTGCCGACCGTGGCGAGCCGGCCGGGGACGCTGTCGGCGAGGTCGTCCTTGCACGGGGTGCCCACACCACCGCTGCCCGAACCCAGCTCCAGGCACTTGACCAGGATGTCGGCGAAGCCGAGGGTGTTGCCGCCCGCGCCGACGGTGATCACGTCAGTGCCCGCGCGCACGGCCTCGGACTGGGGCGGGACCGGCGGGAAGGGGTAGTCGGGGTCCTGGGGAAGGCCCGGCACATTGCGGCCGATCGGCTCCTGGGCCCGGAAGGTGACGTCCTCGATCGTGGCCGCGCCGCAGCTGACGTTGGTCAGTTCGATGAGCGAGCCGAGGTCCCGGTCGATGACCTGCGGGTAGGAGCGGTCGGTGCGCTCGCAGCCGTCCCGGGGGATCTCGAAGACGTCACCGGCCGCCTGGATGACCCCGGCGGTGTACGAGTCACCCAGGGCGACCCACTCGTAGGACGCCGCGGCGGCGGGCTGCGCGCCGACGAACTGGGCGGGTGCGAGGGTGCCTGCGGTGAGCACCGCCGCCGAACCGAGCAGGGCCAGGCGGACGCGGGGCTTTGCCACGAATACTCCAACTGTGGGGTGTCGGTGATGCCTTCACCCAAAAGCCTAGTCACTCCGAGTAGAAGATCAACTACCGAGAGTGCGCGCCGCTCCCGGCCCGCCGGAAGAGCCGGAGCCCTTCCGGCGGGCCGGAAGAGGGGCCTCTACACCACCAGGGGCTCCAGGTCGCGGTGCATTCTGCGTTCGTCGCGTGCCAGGCGGGTCAGTGCGTGGTCCTCTCCGAGCAGTTGGGTCAGCTCCTCCACCGTCTCCGCGCGGATCGGCGCCGCCTCGTCCTTGCGGCCCGAGGCGCCCAGCGACACGCAGAGGTTGGAGATGACGGCGAGCACCTCCGGGTGGTGTGCGCCCAGCGCCGTGCGCAGCCCGGTGACGGCGGCCCGCTCGATGGCCAGCGCCTCGTCCAACTCCCCCAGGTCCGCCTTGGCGTTGGCGAGGTTGACGGTGCAGAAGAGCGTGTGCGGATGCTCGTCCCCCAGCACCTCCCGCATGGCCCGCAGCGCGCCCTGGAGCAGTTGCTCCGCCAGCTCGGGCGCCCCGCAACCCCAGTGGTAGATACCGAGGTTGTTGATCGCGGCGAGGGTGTACGGGTGCCGCTCCCCCGGCACCTTCATGTACTGGTCCACGACCTCCTGCGCCAGGTCCCTGGCCGCCACCGGCTCCCCGGCCGAGAAGTGGTCGGCGGCCAGGTTCAGGTCGCAGGCCAGCGAGTCCGGGTTGACCTCCGTGCCGTACTTGGCGCGGTAGCGGTTGCGGGTGGCCGTGGTCAGCCGCCGCGCGTCCTCCAGGCGGCCCGCCCTGCGCAGCGACACGGCGAGGCTCTTGGCCGCGACGAGGGTGCCCGGGAACGCCTGCCCCATCTGCTCCTTGAGCGTGGCGTACGTCCGGCTGAGCAGCGCGGCCGAGTCCTCGTACCGCCCGATCTCCCGCAGGTCCCGCCCGAGGCTGGCGGCGGAGGAGAGGGTGTACGGGTGCACCGGGCCGAGCACCTCGGTGCGCCGGTCGAAGACGTCCTGGTCCAACTCCCGCGCCCGGGAGAAGTATCCGACCATCCGCAGGTTCAGGGCCAGGTTGTTGGCGGCGGCGAGCGTCCGGGGGTGCGACTCGTGGAAGATCGAGCTGAACCCTTCGTGCGCCTCCGTCGCCAGCTCCATCGCCTTGCCGTACTCGCCGAGCGTGCCGAGGTCCATGGCGAGTCCGCTGGTGGTCATGTACGTGTGCGGATGGGTCGCCCCCAGCACCACGCGCTGACGGGCCAGGGTCTCCTCGTCCAGCTCCCGCGCCTCCACGTAACGCCCTTGCGAGCGCAGGATGTTGGAGAGGTGGAACCGCAGGTAGAGGTACTGGAGGTCGTCGTTGCCGAGCTTGTCCCGCCACACGTCCCGCAGGTCGTTGGCGAGTTCGAAGGCGGCCGGCAGGTCGCCGCGCTTCCAGAGGTAGCGCACCCGGTCGATCATCAGCCGGCGGGTCTCCGGCTTCCGGCACCGGGCGGCGTCCGACGGCACGAGGTGCGGCCAGATGGTGTTGAACCGCTCCCAGGTGCCGGGGTTGTCGATCGGCTCGTCGTCGTCGGGCCTGGCGCCCGCCAGGATCCGGTGGACGGCGTGCCGGGCGTCCTGCTGCTCCTCCTCGGTGAGCTGGGCCTTGATGATCGCCTGGACCAGCCGGTGCACCTGGATGCTGTTGCCGACCTGGTCGACCTTGGCCAGCGCGAACCGGCCGATCTCCCGGATGACCCGGCCGAGCACCAGCGTCTCCTGGAGCGAGGCGTCGTACGGCTTGAGCGCCTCGATCATCTCCTTGCTGTAGAGGAGGTTGGCGGAGATCGGCTCGGGGGCGAAGAAGGCGCAGAGCTGGAGCAGCCGTACCGCCGCCGGCGAACGCTCCTTGAGCCGCTGGATGGAGATGTTCCAGGTGGCGGCGACCGGTTCCGGGTAGCCGACGGGCTGGTTGAGCGCCAGCACGCTGGGCGCCTGCTGGGCCAGTTGCTCCAGGTAGTCGGCGACGGGGGTGGCCGTCTCCGCGATCCAGGCGGCGGCCTGTTCGACAGCGAGGGGCAGGTCCCCGACGGCGGTGGCGACCTTGTCGGCGTCCACCGCGCTCAGTCCGGGCGCGCGCCGCTGGAGGTGCTCGACGGACTCCTCCCGCAGGAACACGTCGACGGGCAGCGCGTCGCCGTACTGCGACCAGGTCTGGTTGCGCGAGGTCACCAGCACGTGCCCGGGACCGCCCGACGGGAAGAAGCGCTTGAGCAGTTCGGGGTCGTCGGCGTTGTCGAAGACCAGCAGCCACCGCGAGGACGGTACGCCGCGCCGCAGCAGGTCGACGGCCTCCTGCGAGGCGGCCGCCATGTCCTCGCCGCCCTGGGCCCCGAGCCGTACGGCGAGTTCGGCGAGGCCCGCGACCACGTCCGCGACCTGCTCGGAGGAGATCCACCAGACCAGGTCGTAGTCGGCCATGAAGCGGTGCACGTACTCCAGGGCGACCTGCGTCTTGCCGATGCCGCCGAGCCCGTACAGGGTCTGCGGCTGGGGCAGCACCACGGCCATGCCGCCGCCCAGTTGGTCGCGCATCCGCTCCAGGACGAGGGAGCGCCCGGTGAAGCCGGGGTTGCGGGCGGGGGCGTTCCAGATCTTGGGGACGGTGCCGGGGAAGCGCGGGCCCGGCGCCACCGCGTCGGTGAGCTGGACGGGCCGCTCCAGCGCCCGCAGCAGGGCGGTCGTGGCGTGGACCTCGTCCAGCCGGTAGAGGTCGACGGGGTTGCGGTCGATGTACGGCGTGGTGAGCCGTACGTCCCCGACCCGCAGCGGCACCAGCTGCCGCCGCCCGCCCCCGGGGTCCTCGGACGCGGCGCGGGTCCACACCTCCACGGCCCGCGCGGACTTGAGGTAGGCGGTGGACAGCAGCACGACGGTACGGGCCGCCGTCTCGGCGGTCGTGGCGGTGCCCTTGCCGGTCCCGGCGGCGTCCGGGTCGGCGGAGACGTCCCGGGGCACGACCCGGAACCCGGCCCGGGTGAGGACCGATTCGACCCAGTCGGCCCACATCCGGTTCTCGGCGACGTAGCTGAGGAACAGGTCGGCGGGCAGCGAGGGCCGGCGGCGGGTGAAGGCGTCCCTGATGCGCAGCCTCGCCTCCTCCCCGACCGAGGGCATCGCGGTGACGGCGCCCTCGGTGACGTAGGCGGTGACCCGCTCGAAGGCGGAGAGCAGCGAGTTGCTCAGCCCGGCCTCGTCGCCGAAGGTCGCGAGGGTCTCCTCGTAGGCGTAGTAGGGGCGGTACGGGATCTCCACCGCGCCCCAGTAGGCGGTGAGTTCCTCCCCGGAGAGCCCGCCGGGGAACCGGTCGAACTTGAGCCGGGCCAGGGCGCGCCCCGCGTCGGCCTTCTCCTTCTCGCCCTCGTCGATCCGCATCGGCACGGGGAAGATCTTGATGCCCCGGCCGCCGTACCGCTCGTCGATCTGGCGGGCGACGGCGGCGGCGCCGTCGATGGACTGGTCGCTGAGGGTGAAGCAGTCGACGAGGACGTCGGGCAGGTGGACGGTGCAGATGTCGGCGATGTCGCTCAGACCGGTCCTGCTGTCGATGAGGACGTAGTCGTAGTGGGCCTTCATGTCGTCGCGCAGCGCGTCGAAGAAGTGGCCGCCGCCGAGCCGGTCGTAGAAGTTGTCCCAGTCGAAGGTGGAGACGGTCGCCGAGTACTCGCGGTTCTGCTTCCCGGCGGAGACGAAGTCGAGGGTGCCGCCGGCCGGGAACTCCCAGCCGAGGTTCTCCGGGGTGAGGGAGACGGCGTGCGGCTGGATGCGCGCGTAGTCGCGGTGCCAGTCGTCGGACCGCTCCACGGGGCTGGTCGCGGCCCACGCGTACTCGGTGATGAGGTCGATGACCCCGGTGGTGGCACCGAGGGTGGACGGGTCGAGGAAGGGGTGGAAGAACCGGTGCAGGCCGGGTGCCTCCAGGTCCCAGTCGACCGCCAGGACGCGCTTTCCGTTGGCGGCGAGGATCCAGGCGGTGTTGGCCAGGGCCATGGTGCGGCCCGTGCCGCCCTTGTAAGAGTAGAAGGTGACGATGCGTCCGTCACGACGTTCTGTCATCCGTGTCCTCCGCATCGGGCGCCAGGTCGTGCGTCTCGGGTATGTAGTGCGTCGTCGCGTACTCGGCGGCCATCGGGCCGCGCAGCCGCGGCCGTTCGGTGTGACTGCCGCCGGCGGGCGGGTAGACCGCCGCGTGTCTCAGGTACTGCTGGGCGGCCGCCTCGACGACCTGCGGCAGGATCTGCCCGAACGCCTCCATGCTGGGCACGCCCTTGGCGGCGGCCCGGCAGGCGGCCCGGCCCTGGCCCATCTTCCTGGGCATGGTCCGTTCCAGTTGTTCGCCGAGCTCCGTCTCGGCCGCCCGGCTCTGCTGGTCCTCGCGGTTCCACGGCACGACGACGCTCACCCAGGGCCGGTGCTCGGCGTCGAACGCGGCGAGCCGCTCGCGCTGTTCCTCGTCGTGCAGCGCCCACCGGTCCACGAGCAGGATCTCCGGCCGGGTGGGCGCCTGTTTGCCGTCGTGCGGTACGGCGACGTCGTCGAAGGACATGATGTCCGCCTGGTAGTTCAGGGAGCGCACCAGATCCCTGGCGACGTACGCCAACGGCCTGACGGAGTCGGGGTGGTACGGATTCCAGTCCTGGGCCGTGCCGCCGTAGTAGTGCGGGGTCCGCCCCTCGGGCAGGTCGTGGCGGGTCGGCGCGGCCACCGTGACCTGCATGGGGCGCGGGCCGCCGTTGACCCCGAACGCACTGGGCACCTGGCGGTAGTCGAGGGGCCGGCCGGGGCCGACGGCCGCGGTGTCGGCGACACTGACGATGCGTTTGGCGAGTTCGTAGACCGCCCGCTCGTACTCCTCGGCGAATATCCGGAGTTTGATCAGGCCGTAGAGCCCGTCGGTGACGTAACGGTCCCCGAAGTCGCGGTGGTTGAACTGCAACCGCTCGGCAGGGCCCGGGAGTTGCTGCGGCGGCACCGGCACCCACAGGGCCGGCACGATCGCGTCCGACGGATTGTTGCTCTTCGCCTGCTGATAGATGACACGCTGCGCGAACGCGTACCACTCCTTGCCGCACATCTCGCTGGCGAAGTAACGCGGCGAGAACAGCGGAACGAACACCCGGCAGGTGGAGAGGACTTCACCGAGCCGTTCCGACCAGCCCTCGCCGGACCGTATCTCCCGGTCGATGAAGCCCGGCGGCGCTCCCGCCGGCAGGTCGGTCATGGCCAGCACATGGCCGCACAGATCCCGGAAGAGCCGCTCGACCCACATGTCCGGGTCCGGGCCTCCCGCCCCGTCCCTCGGTGTGTGTGCGTAACTCAGAAAGAAATACGGCCGATGGTCAGCCGCTCGCTGCTGCGGTGACGCCTGCACACGACCCCCGTCCTGTGTCTTGGCGAACTAATCATTCCGGAGCGGAGCCCACTCCCTCCCCTTGACGTTCGGTCAATCAACGCCGCTTTTCGGTCATCCACGACTCGGCGTGATCAACGGCATCCTTGATCGGGAACAGCCGCGCGGATGTTCCTCCCAGTTGTCCCTTCTGTTCCAGACCCCAGGGGAACGAAGAGCCGATGGAATCAAAATCGCTGTCGTCGAGGGTGACATCCTCATATTCCACCCACCGCGCCATCCCGTCAGGGTCTTTCACCACACAGCGATACGAACGGGTGGGCGCGCCAACCCGGTATTCCGCGAGATGGAACGCGGTGCAGACGGCGAATCCCACATTGATCATCAGAACCCGCGCGCCGGCCGCGGCCAGGGCGCCCAGCGGGGAGTCCTCGCCCAGATGGCTGTGCAGGGGATGGACGGCGGTCAATTCCCGCGCCCGGCGTCCCAGGGCGGCGAAAGAGGTCTGCGGATGGGCGCTGCGCACCGCACCCGGATGGGTGCGCACGGACTCGGCCAGCCGGCCCATCCCCGTGGACGGCGTGGTCGCCGCGTCGAAGGCCGGCATCCGCTCCCGGAAGGCGGCCGCCTCCCGGCGTGTCTTCCCCCGGACGCGCGCCAGATGGGCCGAGGAGGTATCGGAGTTGTCCTCCGTGAAGGCGGGCACGACGAGGGTGCCCGCGTCGCCCACGGCCGTCAGCAGGGCGGTGCGCAGGGTGTCGGGGGCGAGGCCGGTGGAGCCCAGGGAGGCGTGGACGAGGAGGGTCGTCCCCTCCGTGACCCCGAGGGCCCTCAGATCGGCGACCAGCGCGGCCACCGTCCCCGGCGTCGCCTCGTCCGTCGCGTCAGGCATGGTCGACCTCTTTCCACAGGGCGGCCAGCAGGCTCTTCCCGCCGACCGTGAGTTCGGCCGCGGCCTCCAGCGTGTCCAGCGCCCGGCGGGCGTGGTCCCGGTAGGCGCCGTCGTACGCCGCGAGACCGACCCGTTCGTACGCCCCGGCCAGCAGCTCCGACACCGCGACCGGCGTGTCCCGCCAGGGCGCGGGGCGGCTCCACGCGCCGTCCAGCGCGTACAGGTCGGTCACTTCGGTGAGCGCCCGCAGCTTCGCCGCGCGGAAGCCGCGCAGCAGCGCGAGCGCCAGCTCCCCGGCGTCCCCGTGGACGGGGAGGCCGAGGGCGCCGTAGCCGGGCGGGTCGGCCGCCGCGCCGGTGCCCGCCGACAGCAGGGGCGTCAGCGTGGACAGCGTCCCCGCCGCCTCCGCCGCCTGGTCCGGTACGGCGTCCCGCAGCAGCCCCCAGGCCGCCGCGAGCCGGGCGCTCCAGTCGGCCGCCGCCGCGTCCCCGAGCCCGGGGTGGACGGGCGCGCCGAAGCGGTCGCGGTACGGATCGAGGTCGTCGAGCGCGAGGCCGGGGGCGCCGTCGCGGGCCAGCCGGCGCACGGGCCGCCAGTCCGGGGTGGCCTCCTCGGGGCGCGCGACCAGCAGCTCCCGCGCGCCGGCGCGCACCAGGAAGCCCCGCTCCACGACGCGTACCTCGGCCTCCTCGTGGGAGCCGTACCGCCCCGCCCCGTCGTCCAGGCGCAGCACCCCGAGGGTGGGCAGGTGCAGGAAGCCGTCCCGGTGGCCGACCCGCACGGGCAGGTCCAGGCCCCCGCGGATCACGGCGGCGGCGACATGGGCCGCCAGCCGGAGCGCGGTGCCCGGCGCCTCCGGGCGCTCCTCGCGCAGGGCCGCGACGGAGTCGACCAGCCAGGGCCGGGTGTACGGGTGGGCGAGCAGCTCGTCCAGCGCGTCGGAGCGCCGCTCCACCTCCCCGGCCAGCTCCCAGGCCTCCTGCCAGGAGGCGCCGCCCCGGCCGGCCAGCTCGGAGTGGAGCTCGGCGAGCAGCGAGCGGGTCAGTTCCAGCTGGGCGCCGAGCAGTTCGCCGGTGTCCGTGACGGCGGGCGAGGTGATCGCGGCGGCCGTACGGGACTCGATCCCGCGGATCAGGGCTTCGAGGTCGGCGCAGTAGACCGAGGTCCGGTCGAACCCGGCGGGTCCCGCCCCGGGCCCGGACGCGGCTCCGGAGCCGTAGCGGTGGGTGTAGAGGCCGCCGCCGCAGGAGCGGACGACCGGGCACTGCCGGCAGGTCTCGCTGACCCCGGCGAGGCCGAGCTGACGGGTCCGCACGCCGGGGTGGGCGGCGACCTCGTCGAAGGTGTGGGCGAAGACGTCGAACCCGGTGGCCGCCGCCCCGTCGTAGGCGCTCTTGAGGGAGTCGACCTGCTCCAGGGAGCCGTCGGTCTCCACGACGACCAGGTCGGTGGGGGCGAGCCCGAGCGATTCGGTGAGGCTGGGGCCGCCGCCGAGGGTGGAGAGCACCGACTCGAAGAGCCGTACCGGCATGGGCCTGCCCTGCTCCTGCCAGCGGTCGAAGATCGTCAGCAGCCAGTCGGCGTAGGCCGTGGGCGAGCCGTCGGGGCGCGGCGGGGGGTCGTCCCAGGTGGCGTGCGGGAGCAGGAAGTCGATGCGCGGCGGGTCGAGGGCGGCCAGCGCGTCGTACACCGCGAGGGGGTCGTTGGCCGCGTCGATCGTGCAGAGCAGCCCGAGGTCGAGGTGGCGGTAGCGCTCCTCGCGGAGCAGGGCGACGGCCTTGAGGACCTGGGGGTGGCTGCTGCGGCCGTCCGCGTAGCGGCGGTGGCGGTCGTTGGCCGTCCGGTCGCCGTCCAGGGAGATGCCCACCCGGACGCCGAACTCGTCGAACAGGTCGAGATAACGGGGAGAGAGCTGCAACCCGTTGGTGTGGACGCGCAGATCGAGGGCGGCGATCCCGTCGAGGGCCGCGGTCAGCTCGGCACAGACCTGCCGCAGCCGGGCGGGGCCCGCGAGCAGAGGCTCCCCTCCGTGCAGGATCACTGACACGGAGGGCAGGGCATGGGTCTTGGCATGCTCTGCCAGTCGCAGAGCCGTCCAGGAAATCGCCTCGTCAGAGATCACCTTCGGGCGGGTGCGCCAGCTCTGGTCGGCGTGTTCGTAGATGTAGCAGTGGTCACAAGCGAGATCGCACCGGCTGTGGACCTTTAAGACGATCTCGCGGAATGGGACCAGGGGTCCTGTCATTCCACCAGTCTAGAGGGCGGAGTTGAAGGCCGAAACGCGCTTGACCCGGCCGACGGGCATGGGAAGCACCCGGTTGAGCTTCTGGGCGACCTCGGTGTCGCGTACGTCGATCTCCGCGAGGGGGACTCGGTTCTTCTTCGCAGGAGCGAAGGTGACAGAGGTCTGAAAGGTCACGACGGCCGTCCTTGATCATCAGGTACGAACAGGAGACACGGCACCGTTGCAGTGTCAGCGGCTCGACTTTACTCTTCAGAACTCGTACAGCAACTCGGCGCGGGCGGCCGAGACAAAAGCGTTGTCAGGAAATTCGTGACGCGGCGCGCAAGGCGTCATTCATCTGAACGAGTGACAACACCACAGCAGACGGGGGCGAACATGGCCGAGTTACGCGGACCACTGCACAGCATGGTCTTCCGAAACGCTGATCTGCCGGTTCTCTTCCACCATGCGGACGCGATCGCCATCAGGCGCCAGCGCGAGGCGGTCAACGCCAACCGCCGCCAACTGGTGCTCCTGGTCGTGGCCGCCGCGCTGGCCGCCCTGCCGTGGGAGGGGAGGCTCGGGGGCACGTTCCAACTCGTGGGCGCACTCAGCGCGTTGGCGTACGCGGGCGTACTCCTGGTCACCCTCAGGTCCGCCGGGCACCGAGCAAAGTCGCATTGGCAACTCAACCGCTCCGCGGCCGAGTTCATCAAGTCGATGTCGTGGCGGTACGCGGTCCACGGGGCCCCCTTCGACTCCGCGGCCGACGATCCCGCGGGGCTCTTCACCACCCGGATGGAGGCCGGCCTGCGGGAGCTCAAGAAGGTGGGCTGGGAGGACCCGCGGGACGGCGACGGGACCCCGGCAGGGGCGGGGCAGCTCATCACTCCCCCGATGCAGATGCTGCGGGACAAGTCGTTCACCGCCCGCAAGGAGACGTACGTCAGGGACCGGCTCATCGAGCAGCGGAACTGGTACCACCGGCGCACGGTGATCTCCCGTCACGCCTCCACCCTCTGGGGGGTGACCATCACCCTCATCACCCTGCTGGCGCTCTTCCTGGCCGTGCTGCGCAGCTTCTCCGTCACCGGCTCCTCCGCCGTGCTGGCGCTGTTGTCGGCGTCCGCGGCGGCCTGCCTGGCGTGGAGCGAGATCCGGCGGCACCAACCCCTCATCTCCGCCCACTCGTTGGTCGAGGACGACCTCGCGGCGATGCACACGGCGATGGCGACGATGGTCACCGAGGCGCAGTGGGCGAACGCCGTGTACGAGACCGAGCGGATCGTCTCGCCCCAGCACACGGACTGGCTGGTACGGCACCGGAGTTGACGCTCCGGAACCCGGGAGGGGCGGGCGCGTGTCAGGCCCGCTCCACACCCTCGCACCAGATCACCGTCACCGGCTTCCCGCGCTCGCGCGCGTACCGCACGATGTCGCCCGTCCCGCCGAGACCGCGGGCCGGGCGGCCGTCCCACACCGCCAGCAGCCGGTCGCAGTGGTCGGCGATGTACGCGCCCGCCGCGTAGTAGGCCTCGTCCGTGGAGTGCGGGAACGCCATCCTGACCTCCAGGGTGGCCCGGTCCTTGAGGTCCCGGTAGCGGGCCAGCTCCTCGGGGTCGTCGAAGCCGTCCTCGTAGTCCCCGCTGGGGATGACGACGGTCAGCTCCGCGCCCTGGTCGAGCGCGAGGTCCGCGAACAGCTGGTCCGCGCCGGCCGCCAGGCTGGAGAGCGCCTCCAGCGAGCCCGGATGGCCGCGGAGCACGGCCGCGATGGCGGCCCTGATGTGCGCTCTGGCCGCCGCGGGGATGTCGCGGTGACCGGTCACTCCGATGCGTTTCACTGCCCGCGGCCCCCCGTTCCGTCCCACCGACCACCTGGCATTGTCGCAGAGGTGAGCTCCCGTCCGGCCGGGACAGGGGCTCCCCCGCGGGCTTCGGCCACCCCGGCCCCGCCACGGGCCGGGGGCGCCGCCGTCAGTAGACGCTGACCCCGTAGGCGGTCAGTGCCTCCGTGACGGGCTGGAAGTACGTGGTGCCGCCCGAGGTGCAGTTGCCGCTGCCGCCCGACGTCAGGCCGATGGCCCGGCCGCCCGAGTGGAGCGGGCCGCCGCTGTCGCCCGGTTCCGCGCAGACGTTGGTACGGATCAGGCCGGACACGATGTCGCCGTTGCCGTAGTTGACCGTGGCGTTCAGGGCGGTGACCGTGCCGGTGTGGACCCCGGTGGTGGAGCCGAGGCGTGTGACGGGCATGCCGACCGTCGCGTTGGCGGCGCCGGTGATGTCGACGGTGCCGACCGTGCCGGGGTGGGTCACGGCCGGGTTGTCGTACCGGACGAGGCCGTAGTCGTTCCCCGGGAAGCTGGAGCCCACCGTGGGGCCGATGCTGATGGTGTGCGCCGGGTCCGCGTACCAGGGCGGATAGCCCTCGGTGCAGTGACCGGCCGTCAGGAAGTAGTAGGTGGAGCCGCTTCGTACGTTGAATCCCACGGTGCACCGCCCGCCCGGGGTGTAGACGGCGTCGCCGCCGGATATGAGGCGCGAGAGTGTGCCGGGGACGCGTTCGACGCGCAGCGCCCCGGCGTCGGCCCCGGCCGCCCGCCGGATCGACGCGATCCCTTCCGCGGAGACGGTCCGGTCGGCCGTGACGACCAGTTCACCGCTCGCCCGGTCGGTGTACCAGGCGGTGCCCGGCACGTCGGCGGCGAGGACGGCGTCGCTCGCCGCGGTGAGCGACTCGGCGCCGAGGACGGTGGCCCGCTCCTGGGCGCCGGCCGCCGTGGCCGGTATCGCGAGCGCGGCGGCGGCCACGAGTCCGGTGGCGGCGGCGAACAGCCGGGCCGTTCCGGGCCGTAAGCCCGGGGAGTTGGTGCGCTTGGTCCTCACGTGTCGTTCCTCCGAGGGGGATCGGGGGCCCGGCGGTGGGGGTGCCCGGGCCCGTGGGACGCGGCCGGGGCGCCTGTCCTTGTCCCCTGCCTGTCCCCGACAGGAGTCTCCCGGCAGGATCCGGAAGAGACGGCCCAGCACTGTTCGGGAGTATCGAGGCCGCCCGCTCCCGGGCGCAAGGCCGCCCTCCCGGCCACCGCGACGGGTGGTGCGGGAGGGCGGGAAGTGCCGGATCAGCCGGTCACGAGCCGCCGTTCACCGGCCGGGACCGCGATCGGGAGCCGGTTGCCCGGCGGCGGGAACGGGCAGAGGAAGTGGTCCGCGAAAGCGCACGGCGGCAGCACCGCCCGGTTGAGGTCGACGCGCACCGTGCCGTCCGCGTCCGGGGCCGGCGGCCGCAGGAAGCGGAACCGGAAGCTGTCCGTCCCACTGGTCGTGTCGGCGAACACCACCCAGAGGGAGCCGTCGGGCTCCACGGCGGCCTGCAGGGTGTGCTCCGTACCGTCCACGGAGAAGGAGATCTCACCGCCGAGCGTGAAGTCCCGCTCCCGCCCGTCCGCATTGGGGAGCACCACTGTCCGGCTCGCGTAGGGCCGGAAGTGCCCGGTCAGCGCCCAGGCGCCGTCGTACGGGGCGGCCTCGATGCCCAGGAACGCGCGCCGCGCCGGGGAACCGGGGTCGAAGTCGCGTACCGCCCAGAGGCCTTCGCGGCGCAGTACGACGAGCCGGCGCGCCCCGGCCGCGATCCTGGCGTCCTCGAACGCCCCGGTGTCGGCGGTCAGCCGGATCTCCCCGGTCAGCGGCGCGCCGTCGGCGGTGAGCCCGTCGCCGGCCGCGGCGGTGAGCACCACCGCGTCGCCGTCCGCGCGCCACACGCCCGGGATCGCGGGCAGGCGGCCTTCGGGGAAGTCGGTGAGCCAGTGGGTGCCGGTGAGGGAGAGCGAGCCGTACGGCGCGGAGACGGTGAAGACGCGCTGTTCGTGCCAGCGCTTCCAGTCCTGGGCCGGGTCGGTGCCGGTCGCCGTGGCGGGTGCGCCGGTCGTGTCGGTGGTCATGCTGGTCAGCCTTTCCGGACGGGGTCGGGAAGCCCCAGGTGGGACCGCAGGGTGGTCCCCGCGTACTCCGTGCGGAAGACACCGCGTTCCTGGAGCAGCGGTACGACCCGGTCGACGAAGTCGTCCAGGCCGCCCGGGGTGAGATGGGGAATGAGGATGAAGCCGTCGGCCGCCTCCCGCTGGACGAACGTGTCGAGCGCCTCGGCGACCGTCCGGGGGCTGCCGACGAAGGTCTGCCGGGCGGTGGTCTCGATGACCGTCCCCCGGATGGAGAGCCCCTTGGCCTCGGACAGGGCGCGCCAGCGCGCGGCGACGGCGAGCGGGTCGCCGTCGGTCACCCGGCCCTGGGCGATGACGGCGGCGGGGTCGGGGTCGATGTCCGGGAGCGGTCCTTCGGGGTCGTACGCGGAGAGGTCGCGGCCCCAGACGCGTTCGAGGGCGAGGAGGGCGTTCTGCGGGGAAACCTGTTGGCGGCGGATCTCGGCGGCGTGTTCCTGGGCCTCGGCGTCGGTGTCGCCGAGGACGTAGGTCGCGCCGGGCATGATCTTGAGGTCGGCGGGCCGCCTGCCGTGGCGCGCCAGCCGGGCCTTGGTGTCGGCGTAGAAGGCGCGGCCCGCCTCCAGGGTGCTGTGGCGGCTGAAGACGACGTCGGCGGTGGCGGCGGCGAACTCCCTGCCCTCCTCGGAGTCACCGGCCTGGATGACGACGGGGTGGCCCTGCGGGGAGCGGGGGACGGTGAACTCGCCCTCGATCTCGAAGTGCCGGCCCGTGTGCGCGAAGGGGCGCGGGACGCCGTACGGGGAGGCGGGCGTGGCCGGGGTCCAGGAGTCCCAGAGTTCGCGGGCGGTGGCGACGAACTCGGCGGCCCTGGTGTAGCGGTCGGCGCGGTCGAGGTAGCCGCCGCGCCGGAAGTTCTCCCCGGTGAAGGCGTCGGACGAGGTCACCACGTTCCAGGCGGCGCGGCCCTCGCTGAGGCGGTCGAGGGTGGCGAGCCTGCGGGCGAGTTCGAAGGGCTCGTTGAAGGTGGCGTTGACGGTGGCGGCGAGGCCGAGCCGGTCGGTGACGGCGGCGAGGGCGTTGAGGACGGTGAGCGACTCGGGCCGGCCGACGACGTCCAGGTCGTGGATGCGGCCCTTGTGTTCGCGCAGCCGCAGTCCCTCGGCGAGGAAGAAGAAGTCGAACAGGCCGCGTTCGGCGGTGCGGGCCAGCCGTTCGAAGGAGGAGAACGCGATCTGCGACTCCGCGCGGGGGTCGGCCCAGACGGTGGTGCTGTTGACGCCGGGGAAGTGGGCGGCGAGGTGGACGGTCCTGCGGCCGGCGGGGGCCGTCGGACCGGGGGCTCCGGTGGTCATGAGGCTCCCCCGGCGTGGGCGTACCGGTTGGCGGGGCGGGTCAGGCCCAGGTGCTCGCGGAGGGTGCCGCCCGGGTAGAAGGTGCGGAACCGGCTGCGGTGCTGGAGCAGCGCGACCGTTCCGTTGACGACCCGTTCGAGGTCGCGGGCCGGTTCCTCGGGGGCGACGTGGAAGCCGTCGACGGCGCCGCCCCGGTGCCAGCCGGCGATGAGTTCGGCGAGGTCGACGGGGCCGCCGCGGTAGTAGGGTCCGCCGGCGCCGCCGGTGGTACGGGGCGCGCTCTCCAGCCCCGGTTCCGCGGGGCGTTCGCCGTCGCCGAGGTTGACCGTGAGGGCGGCGAGGACCCGCAGGGCGTCGGGGCGCCGGCCGTGGGCGGCGGCGCGGGCGCGGAGCCGCTCGCGGATCGCGGCCGCCTCCTCCGGGCGGGTGGCCCGGATGAGGACGACGTCCGCGTGGCGCGCGGCGGTCTCCTCGCTGTGCTCGCCGGCCGCGTCCACGACGGTGACCGGGTGGCCCTGCGGGGGCCTCGGCACGATCGCCGGGCCCCGGACGGTGAACATGCCGCCCTCGAAGTCGACATGGTGGAGCTTGTCCCGGTCGACGAAGCGCCCTGTCGACGTGTCGCGGATCTCGGCGTCGTCCTCCCAGCTGTCCCACAGCCGCGCCGCCACCTCGGCGACCTCGCCGGCCTCCCGCCACAGGGCCTCGGGGGGCGCCGCGTGGCGGCGGCCGAAGAGCCGGGCCTGCGCGGGGGTGGTCGACACGTCGACCACCCAGCCGGCCCGGCCGCGGCTCACCCAGTCCAGGGTGGCGACGGCGGAGGAGACGTGGAACGGCTCGGTGTGGGTGGTGGTGACCGTCGCGACCAGCCCGATCCGCTCGGTGGCCGGGGCGACCCGGGCCAGGACGGCGAGCGCGTCGAGGCCGGGCCGCGTGAACGAGTCCTGGAGGGTGACGAAGTCGAGGGCGCCGCGCTCGGCGAGGCGGGCGAGGGCGACGTAATCGGCGGCGTCGTACCGCGGCGGACCGCCGATCTCGGCGGCGAGATGCAGGGGTCGGGTGGCGGGCAATGTCAGGGCCTCTCAGCTTCGGGGGGGGCTGCGCCCGGCCGGGCAACAGCGGGGCACGCGGCGTCGGTTCGGACGGCGGCGGGTCAGGAGCCGGACCCCACCCGCGGACGACCGGTACGGCCGGCGTCCCCCGGGTCGTGGTGGCCGGCTGGGTCCGGGTGATCGGCCGGGTCCGGGTCGCCGACGGGATCCCTGTGGCCGGCCGGGTCCTGGTGGTCGGTGGGATCCCGGTCGTCGGCCAGGTCCCGGTGGTCGGTGGTGTCCCCGCCGTAGGTGGGTTCCCGGTGGTCGGCCGGTTCCCGGTCGTCCCCCGGGTCGTGGTGGCCGACGGGGTCCGGGTGGTCGGTGGGATCCCGGTGGCCGGTGGGATTCGGTCGGTCCGCGGGGTCCCGGTCGTCGGCCGGGTCTCGGTCGTCCGCCGGGTCTCGGTCGTCCGCCGGGTTGCGCAGGAAGGACAGGATCGCGCGGGCGACGTCGTCGTTCTGGCGGAAGGCGGGGCCGCCGGTACGGGGGCGGGTGAAGGCGCCGCTGGAGCGCGCGGTCGTGTACGGGCCCAGCGCGAAGCGGCGCGGGTGCGGGCGCCCGTCGCTCTCGACGAGCCGCCCGTCGCCGGGGTCGACCCGGACCAGCCCGGCGGAGGTGGCGGCGGCCCCCTCCTCGTACAGCGCGCGCAGCAGCGGGCTGCGGGTGCGCTCGGGCGACGGGTCGGGGAGCCGGGCCTCGACCAGGGCGCGCGCCTCGACGTGGTGGCCGGGCACGGACGCGCCACCCGCCCGGAAGACGCCGTTCCGCTCGTCGGCCTCGACCGTGGTGTCGGCGCCGAGGAAGCGGACGATCCCGGCCCGGGACAGGGCGAGGAGCTGGCGCAGCCGGGGTCCCGGCGGCCCCGAGGCGAGGTAGCTGAAGAAGCCGTGCCACTGGCCGCCCAGGTCCCCGAGGTCGCCGAGCCGGGTCAACTGCACGTAGACGGAGAGCAGTCCGAAGAACACGGCGAGGTCGGCGCTGTGGGCCGGGTCGTGGCGGCGCGCGAGGTCGGCGGTGACGTAGGCGCGCAGCCCGTCCTGGAGCGCCTCGTGCGACGCGAAGGTCACCCCGGCCAGCGGGCGGTCGAGGAGGGCGAGGTCGAGCCGGTCGGCGGGGTCGGGCACGGCGGCGGCCGTGAGGGCGTCCAGCTCCGGACTGCCGGGCGCGGCGGCGGCGTACTTCTCCTCGAAGTCGGTCCAGGCCATGCGGGTGCGCTCGGGGTGGGCGGTGAAGAGCCGGTGGTAGTGGGCGAAGCCCAGCTCCTTGTCGACCAGGGGCCGGACGTCGCGCCGGAAGTCGAGCGGCCGGGGCAGGCGGAGCAGCTCGTCGATCTGGCCGGGCCCGAGGAAGCGCGGCAGCGGCGGTCTCTCGCCGGTCAGGCCGTACCCGAGCTTGGAGTGGTACGGGACACCGCGCCGCGACCCCACGTACAGCACCGGCTCCCGCCCGGAGGGGTGGTAGACCAGCTCCTCACTGGCCCCCTCCCCCTCCGGCGCCTCGGAGTAGCGCCCGCCGCGGCCCTCGGTGAGCAGCACCATGAGGTCCACGAAGGCGAGGCCGAAGCCGCGCACGATCACCGGTTCGCCGGCGGGCAGGGCGGACAGGTCGCTGTCGGCGGTGAAGTCGGGCGGTACGTGCACCAGCCCGTGCCGCCGGGCGAACGCCGCCAGTTCCACGTGCTCGGGCTCCGGTTCGGCGTCGAGATGCCCGAGGGTCAGGACCACCAGGTCGGCGGGGAGCGGTTCGGTGCGGTCCTCCAGCCAGACGCTCTGCCTGCCGTCGCGCGGTCCGCCGACGCGCAGGGCGCGGGTCGGGTGGCGGTGCAGGGTGACGCCGGGCGGGAGGGCGGCCACCGTCCGCTCGTACACCCAGCTCAGGTAGGCGCTCTGCACCCGCCTGCTGGGAAAGGCCTGGCCGCTCAGGGCCGTTATCTCGGCGCGCAGTCCCGGGTCGGCGCGCACGGTCTCCTCGGAGAGGCCGGCCCTGCCCTCCCCCACGTCCCGTGCCCATTCGTGGAGGGCGGGCCCTTCGGTGACGGGGCCGTCGAGCAGCACGGAGTCGTCGGTGAACATGGTGACGTCCTCGGCCATCGAGTTCATCCAGAGGAGCGGCGACTGCGCGCGGCGCCATATCCGGCCGCCGCCCGGGGGGAACGGGTCGACGAGGTGGATGTCGAGCGGCCGTCCGTCGTACAGGGCGGGCGCGTTGGCGGCGAACCGTTCGAGGAACCCCGTGCCGCGCGGACCCGCGCCGACCACGACGACGGACCGGGTCAGGGCGGGGGTACGGGTGGGGTGCGAGGGCACAGGCATGCGAAGGCTCCGTGGATACAGGGATCGAACACGGGATGTGCCTTCACGGCTGACGCGGGTGGACCGAGCCCCTCAGCGGGGTCCACTCACAGCCCCGAGGCTAAGGGCTCCGTACGGTCCGCTGTCAAGCTTGTCCACACTCCGGGCCTCCGGGGGTACTCGGTTGACGCGCAAACGGATGCCTGTTCCACTTGGCACATGTATGCGCAGCAGTGGCTGGTCACCCGCTCCCACATCGACTTCGGTCGAGTGTGGTCCTCGTCCTGTTGAGCTGACGCCCTGCACGGCCTCCGTACCACCGGCGCTCGTCCGCCGTCTCCCGCGTGCCTTCACATGCGTCGTTCCCCGCGTCACCCCCCTCGCTCCCGCTTTCCCGCTCTCCTCCTCCGGCCCGTCCGGTCAGCAGTCGCAGCCGCAGCCGTCACATCCACAACAGTCGCAATCGCAGTTGCAGCAGTCACAGCAGTCGCAGTCACAGTCACGGCAGATGCCCTCCCGGTCCTTGCGTGACCACGGGCCCTCGTAGCTCTCCGCGCAGCACATCCGGCAGGTGCAGCACAGGCCGACGAAGGCCGCGCAGCCGGCCAGGAACCCGCGCGGTCCGGGCCGGGGCGGCCCGGGGTGCGGCCCCTGCGGCGTACCCGTCGTGGGGTGCGCGCACGCCGTCGTGCCGAACGCCCGGTCCACGGACACGCGCAGTTCGTGGGCGAGCAGGACGTGCGCGAGCCGGCCGTCGGCGAACTCCGCGTCCCGCAGGGCGAGACGGACGCCGCGCACGGCGTCGTCGGCGAGCCTGCGGGCCTCCGCCCTGCTCGTACCGGTCGCGGTCAGCGGGTTCCAGGCTCCTGACGCTGCGTCGGTTTCCTGGTCCTCCACGGCGTCCAGCAGATGGGCGAGCCGTCCGAAGAGCCGTCCGGCCTCGGTCAGCGGCGCGCGGTTGCCCGGCCGGCCCGCGAGGACGGCGGTGTGCGCGAAGGCGGCGCCGGTCGCCGTCTCGGTCGGCTCGGTGACGGCCGGCAGCGCGGTGCCGGGACCGGCGAGGGCCTCGATGCCCTGCTGCCGGTCGACGGCGTCGACCAGGACGGACGTGTCGAATCCCAGCCGCGCGCCGGTGCGGGCGCCCGCCCGGTCCCAGCCGGTGGCGACCCGGCGCGCGGCGGCGGCCAGCGGCTTGCGCTTCAACAGCCCGTCCCCGTCGGCCACGTGGTCCCGTACCTTCGCCGACGCCAGGACCAGTGAGACGGCGGCGGCGAGGCGCGCGCCCTCCCCCCGGGCGACCGGCGCGGTCCGCATGCCGCGCAGCGGACAGGGGCCCGCGGTGCGCCGCCGGGCCGGGTCGGGTCCGGTCTGAGCCTCCGTCAGGACCGAGACGATCAGGCCGTCGTAGTTGGTGACGACCCGGGACAGCTGTCCGTGGTCGGAGCGAAGTGCGAGGCACATTCCGCAGAGATGGGCCGTCCACTCGGCCTTGAGGCCGTCGGTGAGGCGGTGTGTGCATGGTCTGACGATCCCGAACACGACGGTCCCCCCGGAGTCGTTCGTCTGTGCGCAGAGCATCGTATCGACCCCCCGTTCACCCGTACGACCCCCGCGTCACCCATCTGGCCGGAACGTCATATTTTGCACCGCCTCAGGGCCCGTACGCAGGAGGAACCTTGACGAACCGCCACATCTTCTGCACCAGTACCGTCACGAATCCCCTGTGCGGCGGCTATCCCCTTGGCGCGGAATCCGCATCATGGTCGACCATAGGGAGTGCGGAACCACTAGTGACCGCGGTGAGAGGAGGCGTCCATGGGATCGGTGCGCAAGGCGAGTGCTTGGCTGGGCCTCGTCGAGGACAACGACGAGCGTTACTACGACGACGAGTACGCCGAGGGTGCGGAGAGCGACGACACCTGGAAGACCGACCCCCGGGCGCGGGTCGCTTCCCAGGCCGTTCCCGAGGACCGCAGGATCGCCACGGTCTCCCCGGACGGCTTCCGGGACGCCCGGCACATCGGCGAGCTCTTCCGGGCCGGCACCCCGGTCATCATGAACCTCACCGCCATGGAGCCCTCCGACGCCAAGCGGGTCGTGGACTTCGCCGCCGGGCTGGCCTTCGGACTGCGCGGTTCGATCGAGCGGGTCGCCACGCGGGTCTTCCTGCTGACCCCCGCCGACACCGAGATCGTCAGCGGCGACCCCGCGGGGCGCGCGCAGGACGGCTTCTTCAACCAGAGCTGAGCGGGGCGCGCACCGGTCCGCCCGGGCCTGTCCGGTTTCGTCCGGGAACCTCCCGGATCACCGGAAGGCATCGAGACCGGTGAGCGCCTTGCCCAGGACCAACTGGTGCATCTCGACCGTGCCCTCGTAGGTGAGGACCGACTCCAGGTTCGTCGCGTGCCGCATGACCGGGTAGTCGAGCGAGATCCCGTTGGCCCCGAGGATCGTGCGGGCGGTACGGCAGATCCCGATGGCCTCCCGCACGTTGTTCAGCTTCCCGAAGCTGACCTGTTCCGGGCGGAGCCGGCCGGCGTCCATCCGCCGTCCCAGGTGGTGCGCGAGCAGGATGCCCTTGTGCAGTTCGAGGGCCATGTCGGCGAGCTTGGCCTGGGTGAGCTGGAAGCCGCCGATCGGCCGGCCGAACTGCTCCCGCGTCCGCGCGTACTCCAGCGCCGATTCGAAACTGGTGCGCGCGGCTCCCATGGAGCCCCAGACGATCCCGTACCGCGCGTGGTTCAGGCAGCTGAGCGGTCCGCGCAGCCCCGTGACCTCCGGGAGGACGGCGTCGGCCGGCAGCCGTACGCCGTCGAGGACCAGTTCGCCGGTGACCGAGGCGCGCAGCGACCACTTGCGCTTGATCTCGGGGGCGGAGAAGCCGGGGGTGCCGGCCGGGACGAGGAAGCCGCGGACCCCGTCCGGCCGCTCGGTCGTCTGCGCCCAGACGACGGCGACGTCCGCCACCGGGCTGTTGGTGATCCACATCTTGCGGCCGTCGAGGATCCAGTCGGTGCCGTCCCGGCGGGCGCGGGTGCGCATCCCGGCCGGGTCGGAGCCGTGGTCGGGTTCGGTGAGGCCGAAGCAGCCGATCAGCTCGCCGGCCGCCATGCCGGGCAGCCACCGCAGCTTCTGCTCCTCGGAGCCGTAACGGTGGATCGCGTACATGGCCAGGGAGCCCTGGACCGAGACGAGGGAGCGGATGCCGGAGTCGGCGGCCTCCAGCTCCAGGCAGGCGAGCCCGTACTGCACGGCGGTCGCGCCCGCGCAGCCGTATCCGGTCAGGGACATGCCGAGCGCGCCCAGTTCGCCGAGTTCCCGGGCCAGTTCGCGCAGGACGGGCAGCTCGCCCTTCTCGTACCACTCGGCGATGTGCGGCAGGACGCGGTCGGCCGCCCAGGCGCGGACGGTGTCCCGGATCGCCAGGTCCTCCGGGTCGAGCAGGTCGTCGAGGCCGAGCGGATCACCGGGGTCGAAGGACGGTACGGGCATGGGGGCTGCCTCCGGCGGCTCGCGCGGCTCATGAAACTAGCGGTGTTAGTTGCGGCTCGGCGCAGACGTTACGGCGCCGCCGCGGCGACCGCAACGCCCGTGGGACGGGCCGCCACCCGTGGGACGGGCCGTCGGCGGGCCGGGCGTCAGCGGGACGGGCCGCGGGGTACCAGGGCGGTCCGCCGGCCGGGCGCGGGCTGCTGCTTCCCCGGTGGCTCGGCCCGGTCGGCCGGGGCGCGGGACGCGGCGGCCTTGCGCAGGTCCGGTACGTGACGCTCCCGCGGCCGCTGTTCCGGTATCGCGGCCGCCGGGACGGCCACCGCCTCGGGTGTCCCGGCGGCGGTGTCGGCGCCGGGCGCCGCGCACTCCATGATCCGGGGCAGCCGCAGGGCGGCGAGGGCCCCGAGGAGCAGCAGGCCGGCGCTGACCAGCAGGGTGACGTGGAGACCGTGCACGTACGCGTGGCGGGCGGCGCTGCGCAGGGAGTCGCCGGCGGGTCCGCCCAGCCGGTTCGCGACCTGGTAGGCCTCGCCCAGGGACTGGGAGGCGGCCGTGCCGTCCGCCTTGCGGACGCCCTTCACGGAGGACATGGCGGGCGCGTAGGACGCGTTCATCACGCTGCCGAGCAGGGCGATGCCCATGCCCGCGCCCAGTTGGTACGACGTCTCGCCTATGGCGGCGGCCCCGCCGGCCTGTTCGGCGGGGGCCTCGCTGAGCATCGACTCGTAGGCGCCGAAGAGCGTGGACTGCACCCCGAAGCCGAGCAGGACGAAGGCGGCGGTCAGCAGGCCCGGCCGGTCGTGCTGGCCCATCATCACGAGGAGCAGGACGGCGGCGGCGGTGAGGACGAAGCCCCCGGACACCATCCGGCGGGGGCCCACCCGGCGCAGGGTGAGCGATCCGGTGGCGCCCGCGGCCATCGCGGCGAAGGTGAGCGGCAGGAGCCGCAGCCCGGTCTCCAGCGGGCTGAGCCCCAGCACGAGCTGGAGGTACTGGACGGCGATCAGCTCCAGGCCGACCAGCGCGAGCATCGCGAGGACGATGCAGCCGATGGAGACGGAGAAGGTGGGCCTGGCGAACATGCGCATGTCGATCAGCGGGTTGGCGCGGCGGCGCTGCCTCCGTACGAAGAGGACCAGCAGGGCGGCTCCGGCGCAGAGCGGTACGAGGGTCGCGAGGCCGAGGGGGTGCTCGCCGGCGCCGAGGCGTTTCACGCCGAAGACGAGGCCGAGCACGCCCGCCGCCGCCATCAGGGCGCCGAGCACGTCCCAGGGGCCGTCGGAGCTGCCCTTGGACTCGGGGAGCACCAGGCGGCCGAGCGGCAGGATGACGGCCAGCAGCGGGAGGTTGATCAGGAAGACCGAGCCCCACCAGAAGTGCTCGACGAGGAAGCCGCCGAGGACGGGTCCGACGGCGGCGCCGACCGCGGCGACCGCCGTCCACACCCCGATGGCCACCGCCCGCTCGCGCCGGTCGGGGAAGACCGCGCGGAGGATGGAGAGGGTGGCCGGCATGATCATCGCGCCGCCGACGCCGAGCAGGGCGCGGGCCCCGATCAGCACCATGGGCGAGTCCGAGAAGGCGGCGACGGCAGAAGCGGCGGCGAAGAACCCGTACCCGAGCAGGAGGACGCGCCGGCGCCCTATGCGGTCGCCGAGGGTGCCGAAGAGGATCAGCAGCGCGGCGCAGACCAGCGGGTAGGCGTCCACGATCCAGAGGAGCTGGACGCCGCTGGGGTGCAGGTCCTCGGTGACGGAGGGGACGGCCACGTGCAGGACGGTCGCGTCGAGCGCGACCAGCAGCAGGCTGACGCAGAGGACGACCAGGACGACCCAGCGGTTGGCACCGCCGACGGCGGCGCGCGACCGCGCCGCGGCCGTGGTGGTCCCGGTCATCTGAGTACCTCCCGATGCGTCCCCCCGCGCTCGGAGGGCCGGCCGGGATCCCGGCCCGGCAGGGGCGGTTCCGCGGCGACCCCGCATCGACGCGCGGGTGATCCGCCACAGTACGCGAGGGAACGCGCATGTCACGTGGTGCAGGTCTCACCGTTCGGGGGCTCCGGTGTGGCGTGCGCCACACCGGACGCCCCGGGGTGCGGCCGGCGCCCCCGCGAGCGGCAGGGAAATTCCACGCGGCATCCCGGTGAACTAATTCTGTTCCGCACAAAGACGGTTCCGCGAACGCCATGCCGATTAATAGGGTTCGAGGTCACATGGATTTCGGGAACCGGGCCGGATAAACCGTGACCTGAGACATACTCCACATCACATCGTCATCACAAAGAGACCTGATCGCCCTGTTCGGTCACTCACTCGCTGTAACGTCGATTGCGTGCGCACCAACATCTTTGCCCGCCTGGATCGGGAGCTGGAGCCGCCGAAGATAGAGATCCCGCGGATGAGTCGCACCCGCAAGGCTCTCCTCGGCGGGACGTTGGCGTTCTATCTCGCCATCGTCGTGGCCGTGCTCTCCTCTTCCTGGCTGGTGACTCTCGACTGGAAGGTCATGCTGTTCCGGCCGTACCAGCAATGGCCGGGACTCCACGCCTTCCTCGACTACTTCGTGGTGCTCGGGCAGCGCGGCCCCACCGCCGTGATGATCGCGGCCTGGCTGGGGTGGCGCTCCTGGCGCCAGCACACGGTGCGGCCCCTGCTGGCCCTCGGCACGGCCCTGCTGCTGCTCAACATCACGGTCGGCGCGGTCAAGATCGGCCTCGGCCGGCTCGGCCCCCACTACGCGACCCAGATCGGCTCGGCCGAGCTGTTCGCGGGCGGCGATATATTTCCTTCGGGACACACCGCCAACGCCGTCGTGACCTGGGGAATCCTGGCCTACCTGGCCAGTACGCCCCGGGCCAGGCGCTACCTGTCAATCACCTCGTCCATGGTGGCCCTGGGGGTCGGCGCGACCACCGTGTACCTCGGTACGCACTGGCTGAGCGACGTGCTGCTGGGCTGGGCGGCGGGACTGCTGATCCTGCTGGCCCTGCCGTGGTGCGAGCCGATGATCGGCCGGATGGAGCGCGCGATCCTCGCCGTACGGGACTCCGTCCTGGACCGGCTGCGCGCCCGCAGGAGTCTCGCGGCGCAGGCCCCGGTGGCCGCGGGCGGCCCGCGACCGGTCCCGGTCCGGCCCGGGCACGCCGAGGACGACGACACCCCGCGCGAACCGATCGGCGCCGGTCACCCGGGGCGGGCGGGCGCGGGACGGTCCCCGTCGCAGCTCACCCAGCCGCGCCCGCACGCGGTCCGCTCGGAACGTACGCCCGCCGCCCCGGCCGGCAGCCGCCGCCCGCCGCGCTCGCGGCCGGTGACCGGGGGCTGAGCGGCCCTCCTGGCGGCCCGGCGGGGTCTCCAGGACGCTCCCGTGGCACGCGAGAGGCCCCCGGCCGATGCCGGGGGCCTCTCGCGTGCCACGGGAGCGCTGGTGGCCCCTTCCCGCGGGCAGGCGTCTCAGCCGCGCCAGCAGCGCACCACCCGGCCGTGCGCGACCTCGAAGTTGATGCGCCCCACCACGTACTCCATCGTGATGATCGCGCCCGGCGGCACCGACCGGACCGTTGTCCAGCCCCGCCGCCGGGCCCTGTTCCCGGCGTCGTCGGCGTCCAGGCCGACGTACGCGCCGAGGTCGTCGGAAGGCTGGTCCTGAGCGTCCGGTGTGGGTCCCATGCCACTCACGGTAGGCGCCCCCGGGCACGGAAGGAAGCCGGGCAATCGCGGGACCCGGCCTCTTCCGGCCGGTCCGCCGTCACACTTGTGTCACAGGATCGCGGACGGCGCCGGAGCGCCCCGACTTCACTCGTTCGGCCCCCTGATTCGGCACGAAGGAGTAATTCCCTACCCTCTAAGATCAGATAAATTCACCCTTACCGAATTCGGGTCCGTACCGTGCCCGCAAGAACGGCGGCGAATTGTCGGACCATGCGGAATTCACGATTCCCCCGCATGACCCACCGACGGCGAACACGCCCGATCCGATCGATTTCGGTCACTTCGCTCTCAAGTAAGTGCCGCGTCAGTACCCGGCAGGGCTGACGGCGCGAGCCGCCCCGTGGCCGGCCCCGGGGCGGTCAGCTCAGGGCGCCGGCCAGTTGCTCGGCGACCTCGGCGGGCGCGGGCAGGTCGGCGACCTGGTCCGCGATCTCGCGGGCGCGGGCGGCGTACGCCGGGTCGGCGAGCACGTCGGCGGCGGCGCGGGCGACGGCTTCGGGGGTGGCGTCGGCGGGCTGGACGGCGACGCCCGTGCCCGTGGCCTCGACCATGGCGGCCTGGAGGAACTGGTCGGCGCCCTGGGGCACCACGACGAGCGGCAGGCCGCGGGACAGCGCCCCGATGGTGGTGCCGGCGCCGCCGTGGGTGACGACGAGGTCGACGCCGCCCAGCAGTTCCGCGAGCGGGGTGAAGCCGACGAACGTGACCTTGCCGCTGTCGGCGTCGAGGTCGTAGTCGTCCGGTCCGGCCGTCAGGCCCAGCGTGACCCGCAGGTCGACGTCGGACGCGGCGAGCTCCCGCAGGATGGGGCCGAGGACATCGGGGTCGGCGAAGTACGTGCCGAACGTGACCAGGACCCGCTTCCCACCGTCCGCCGCCCGCGCGGGCTCCGGGTCGGGCTTCCCGGAGGCGCCGGGGCCCTGGTGCGCTTCCGGCCGCATCGCGAGCCGGCCTGCCGGGGCCTGCAGGCCGGGGGCCTGCAGGCCGGGGGCCTGGATCGCCTCGGGGCAGGTGTCGACGTACCACCGGGCCGGGGTCGCCTCCAGGCCTCGGCTCTTGTAGCGGGTCCCCGCGACGGCCGCCATGTTGTCGACGAACGCGGCGGGGAGCGCCGGGCCGAGGGCGTGCGTGGCGACCGGGACGCCGAGCGCCGCCGCGACGAGCGGGCCGACGAAGTCGCAGGACTCCGCGACGATCAGGTCGGGGCCGAAGGCGCGGGCGGCGGCGAGGGCGTCATCGGCGGTCAGGTCGACGCGGGTGCCGCCGAAGAACTCCCCGACGAACGTGGGGGCGGGCTCTCCCCGGTCGTCGTGGCCGCCCGTCCTGCGGGACGCCTCCTCGAACAGCACGTCGACCGCGGGTCCGACGCCGAGGAACTCGATGTCCTCCGAAGCGAAGACGGAGGCGAGGGCGTCACCGGTCATGACCGCGACCGTGTCGCCCCGGTCCCGGAACGCGCGGGCGAGAGGGAGCAGCGGGAGGACGTGGCCGTGCTGCGGGGTGGCGGAGAAAAGTATGCGCATATAGGACAACGTAGGCGGATGACCTGGGGGCCCGGCAAAGCCCCCGTCAAGTCCCGATCAAGGCCTGTCAGCGCTCGTCAGGGCTTGTCAGGGCCGGTCCGGGGCGGGTTCCAGGCGTACGCGGAGGCCGTTGTCGGCGGTGTAGCAGGGGGTGGCCGACCAGGCGTCGGGCGACGGGCGGACGAAGCGGGGGTAGACCAGGATGTTCCGCTTGTCCCAGATGTCGTCCAGGATGCGCGAGATCCTGATCCCGTCCGCGTCCGGCGCGGGCCGCAGCCACAGGTCCCAGCCCAGCCGCCGCTCGACCGGCGCGTCCGCCAGGAGGGCGTACGGCAGCGTGAAGGCGAAGGACGAGCCCCGTCCGGTGACCGGGACCCGGTGGACCCGGCCGCCGCCGCTCAGCCGCGCCTCGGCCACCGCGCCGGGCCGCGCCTCGGCGCCGTACAGCACTCCCCCGACCGTCATCGTGCCCCGGTCGCAGCGGATCGCGCCGGCCTCGGCGTGCGGGGTGCGGACCCAGCTGCGGACGGCGAGCCGGCCGTCGCCCGTGGGGTACGGGATGCGGGCGGTGACCCGGTCCTGGCCGGGGACGCGGTCGACGAGCGCCCGGACGTCCCTGACCCCGGGGCGCACGGCGTGCTCGCCGTCGGCGCCGGTCCTGACGTCCCAGTACCCCTCGGCCAGGTGGACGGTGCTGGGCAGCACGGCCCGCAGCGCCCGCCCCGGACCGCCGCCTCCGGTCAGCGGCAGCCGTACCTCCCGGTCGGTGCCGTCGGCGGGGGCGCCGTCGCGGCGGCGCAGCACGAGCGCCGCGGCGGGTCCGGCGGCGCCCGCGACGTCGAAGGTGATGCCGCCCGCGGAGTCGGCGATGCAGTCCGCGACGCGTTCCGCTCGTCCCCCTCGCCGTCCGTTCCGCCCGGTCGCGTCGTCCCGCGCCACGCTCTCCTGCGTCACGTCGTCCTGAGTCATGCGGTCCTGCCCTTCCGGATCACGTCGACTGCGAGGTTGCGCGCGGCGTGCGCGCGGGCCAGCACGGCGCCGCGGCCGCGGTGCAGCGAGTCGTGCCACCTGCCGCGGGAGCCCCTGGCCAGCTCGGCGAAGAGCGCCTCGTGGCGGGTGGCGACCAGCGCCGGGTCGAACCGGGCGGACGCGGTGAGCGCCGCCCGGCCGGCGCGTCCGCGCAGCGCGTCGTCCTGGATCAGCGCGAGCAGCCCGCCGGTGATCGCGGCGACGTCCCCGTTGCGCACGAGCCGCCCGTCGACACCGTCCTCGATGATCTCGGCGGGGCCGTGCGGGCAGTCGGTCGCGACGACCGGGACGCCGCAGCGCATCGCCTCGACGATGGTCATGCCGAAGGACTCCCGGCCGGAGGTGACGGCGGCGACCGATCCCTTGACCCACTCCGCCTCCAGCGGGTCGGCGGACCCCATCAGCAGGACGTGCTCGTGCAGTCCGTGCTCCTCGACGAGCGCGCGCAACGTGTCCTTCTCGTTGCCGGACGCGTCGCCGGAGCCGTAGATCCGCAGGCGCCAGTCGGGGCGGACCTCCACCACCCCGGCGAAGGCCCGTACCAGCAGGTCGTACCGCTTGACCTGGGTGAGCCGGCCGGCCGCGACGACCCATTTCCCGGTGCAGTCGGCGGGGGCGACGGTGGGCGCGGGCACGCCGTTGGGGATCGCCGTGATCCGTACGCCGGGCAGCCGCAGCCCCGTCCGGTACGCGCGGGCGTCGGCCTCGGTGACGGTGGTGACGGCGTCGAGCAGCCGGTAGCGGTGGCGGATCTCGCGGCGCAGGCGGCCGGCGTGGGCGTCGAGGCTCAGGTGCTCCTGGCCGATCCGGACCGGGCCGCGGGGCGCCTGCCGGGCGAGGTGGACGTTGAGCCCGGGGCGGGTGCCGATGACGACGTCCGCCTCCAGGGAGCGCAGGTGGGCGCCGATCCGGTGGTCGGTGAGGGCGCTGTACTGCCGGTACCTGCTGTCGCCGACCGGGAAGATCCGGGCCGGTCCGTGCTCGGCGGCCTCGCCGTCGTACCCGGGGCTGCCGGACCGCAGGTCGACCAGGTGGCGCAGGCCGACCCCGGCGGGGGCGCCCAGGGCGGGTTCCTCGCGGTGCCGGAAGACCGAGACGATCTCGACCTCGTGCCGCTCGGCCAGCGCGGCGGCGAGCGTGAACGTCGCCCGGATCGTCCCGCCGACGGCGTAGGCGTTGTGGAGCAGGAAGGAAAGGCGCATACGTGGGTGGGTCCCCCTGGTCGTCCCGGTCGTATCGGCTCGGTCGGTTAGACGCTCGAATGGAGCGTTCGGTGCCGATTTCGAGCAGATTCGCGTGATCCGGTGCCGGGGGCGGCTCTCCGGCGGGTACGGCGGCGGGGGCGGCCGGCTCCCGCAGGGCCGCCCCGGCCCCGCTCGGGAGCCGCCCCGGACCCGTACTGGGCCGAAAGGAACCGGCCTTTTCCGGCCACCTCTTCCGATCGCCGACTTCCCGATTTGTCGACGGTCACGGCACGGCCGTCCGCCGCGCCGAATCGATCCGTCGACGTGACGACCCTGCCGCCCGCGCGGCCGGGCCAACTTGCCGGTCCGCGCGAGCCGTTGAACGCCATGACTGATTCCGGTCGATCGGTCACCCACGGTGGCGGACGGTTCGATTTCCGTTCCCCGATCCGCGTGACCCGGGCCACGGCTCACCCGTTGTCTTCTTTACGAGCCGGGAACAGCCCGGCCCACGCACCCAGTTCGAGGAGCCACCCGTGCCGCGCATGCTCGATGTCAGCGAGGACGTACGCGCCGAGATCGGCGACGAGGAAGCCGACCGGTTGCTGGCCGGCGACAACTCCCCGGGCAGTTACGACTGCACGTCCTGCCGCACTCCCGGCGACTCCGAACAGGAGCGGACCAGCACAGTGCTGTTCGTCGGCGAGGAGACCGCCGTCCTCGCCTTCGCCCACGCCACCTGCATCCCGTCCCAGGTGGTCCAGGTCGCCGAGGACCAGCTCCAGGGCGCCGTCCGGTCCATCACCGGCAGCGAGTCGGCGCAGCCCGGCACGGCCGGCGGCGACCAGGCCGTCCTGGGCGTCACCAGCGGCCTGGTGCTGATCGAGGGCGATCTGCACCCGGCGCTGGTCGTCGAGCCGACCGCCCCGATCGCCCGCCCCGGCTCGGAGGGGAGCACCGACGAATTCCTCCCGCTCCTCGCCGAGCAGGGCTTCCGGCACGTCTCCGACCTGGAGACGCTGCCCGCGCACCTGCCCGGCTGGTCCGTGCTGCTCGCCATGGGCCAGCTGCACGCCGTGCTCCAGCCGGGCACCGGCGGCAGCGGGTCCGTCGCCTGGTGGCAGGCCCACCAGCCGCTCCAGGTCACCGAGGGGTGGCGGGCGGCGGCCAACCGGTCCAGCACCGTCCTCGTCTTCGCCGCCCCGGTCGGCTCGATCGGCCAGCAGCCCCGCGAGGACCTGCTGCGCGAGGCCCTGGAGAAAGCGGCGGCCAACGGCCGGCTGGTCGCGGCCGCCATGCCGCTCGCGGGCACGTGACGGCGGCCGCGGGCCCGGCCGTACGGCTCACGGAACCTCCGCGGGCGTCGATTTCGCCGGGCACCCCGCATCCGACGGAGAGCGGGGTCGTTGGCACATACGTGCACGCATACGACCCCTCACGCCCGCAGTACCAGAGCCAGATCCCTTCGATGCGCCCCGCGCAGGACGTCGCGGACGGATACTCCACGACGCCCATCTACGACGCCCTGTACTCCGAGTTCCGCCGGTCCTTCCGGGCTCTGCCCGGGGACCGGAGCAACGAGGAGAACCTGGGCTTCACCGCCTTCGGCACCGGGCTGCACGCGTCGTCGCACGGCGGGTACGGCGGACACACGCCGTACGTGGGGTCCTGGCAGCGCGATCCGCGCCAGCCGGGCGCGCGGCACACCCCGGCGGCCCTGCCGCCGGGTCCGCGCCGCGGGCTCTGAGAGACCGGGCCCCGCTCCGGCGACCGGACCGGGACCCCCGTACGTACGAGAGAAGCCGGAAGCTGTGGGGTCCGGCGCGGAACCGTCCGCGCCGGACCCCACAGCTTCCGGCTTTCCCGTGCCGCCGCCCGGCCGGGCTACTTCTTGCGGCCGCGCTTCTCGCGCACCCGTACGGAGATGTGGATCGGCGTGCCCTCGAAGCCGAACTCCTCGCGCAGCCGGCGCTCCACGAAGCGGCGGTAGCCCGCCTCGATGAAGCCGGACGCGAAGAGCACGAAGCGCGGCGGCTTGGCGCCGGCCTGCGTGCCGAACAGGATCCGGGGCTGCTTGCCGCCGCGGACGGGGTGCGGGTGTCCGGCGACCAGCTCACCGAGGAACGCGTTCAGGCGTCCCGTCGGGACCCGGGTCTCCCAGCCGGCCAGCGCCGTCTCGATGGCGGGGACGAGCTTCTCCATGTGCCGGCCGGTGAGGGCCGAGACGTTCACCCGGGGCGCCCAGGCGACCTGCGCCAGCTCGGTCTCGATCTCGCGTTCGAGGTAGTAGCGGCGGTCCTCGTCGAGGGTGTCCCACTTGTTGTACGCGATGACGATGGCGCGGCCCGCCTCGACGGCCATCGTCACGATGCGCTGGTCCTGGACGCTGATGGACTCGGTCGTGTCGATCAGGATGACCGCGACCTCGGCCTTCTCGACGGCGGCCGCGGTGCGCAGGGACGCGTAGTAGTCGGCGCCCGCCTGGAGGTGGACCCGGCGGCGGATGCCCGCGGTGTCGATGAACTTCCAGACCGTGCCGCCCAGCTCGATCAGCTCGTCCACGGGGTCACGGGTGGTGCCCGCCATCTCGTTGACGACTACCCGGTCCTCCTTCGCGACCCGGTTGAGCAGGGACGACTTGCCCACGTTCGGGCGGCCGATCAGCGCGATGCGGCGGGGGCCGCCGACGGCGAGGCCGAAGGTCTGGGCCGGGGCGTCGGGCAGCGCCTCCAGGACCGCGTCGAGCATGTCGCCCGTACCGCGGCCGTGCAGGGAGGAGACGGGGTGGGGCTCGCCCAGGCCGAGCGACCACAGCGCGGTCGCGTCGGCCTCGCCGCTCAGTCCGTCGACCTTGTTGGCGCAGAGCACGACGGGCTTGCCCGCCTTGCGCAGCAGCCGCACCACGGCCTCGTCGGTGTCGGTGGCGCCGACCGTGGAGTCCACCACGAAGACCACCGCGTCGGCGGCCTCGATGGCGTACTCGGCCTGGGCGGCGACGGAGGCGTCGATCCCGAGGACGTCCTGCTCCCAGCCGCCGGTGTCGACGATCTTGAAGCGGCGGCCCGCCCACTCCGCCTCGTAGGTCACCCGGTCGCGGGTGACGCCCGGCTTGTCCTCGACGACCGCCTCACGGCGGCCGATGATGCGGTTCACGAGCGTCGACTTGCCGACATTCGGGCGTCCGACGACGGCGAGGATCGGCAGGGGGCCGTGACCGGCCTCGTCGATCGCCCCCTCCACCTCCTCGGGGTCGAAGCCCTCGTGTGCGGCGATCTCCATGAACTCCGCGTACTCGGCGTCGCCAAGCTCTCCGTTCGCTTCCCCGGAGTCGATCTGGTCGTTCATGAAGTCCGTACCTCGTTCATCCATCGTGATCGGTGCGCCGCAGCATGCGGCGGCACTACTGAAATACTCGTGCGCTGTTACAGCGGGCCGGCCGCCCGGCGTCCGGTCAGCCGCCTGGCGTCCGCCAGGTGGGCGGTCAGCCGTTCCTGGATCCGTACGGTGGCCTCGTCCAGCGCCTTGCGGGTCCGCCGGCCGCTGCCGTCGCCCGCCGCGAAGGCGTCGCCGAAGACGACGTCGACCCGGCTGCGGAGCGGGGGCAGTGCCCGTACCAACCGTCCCCGGCGCTCCGTGCTTCCCAGGACCGCCACCGGCACGATCGGCGCACCCGACCGTACGGCGAAGTAGGCGAGCCCGGCGCGCAGGGAGGCGAAGTCGCCCTCGCCCCTGGTGCCCTCGGGGAATATCCCGAGGACGCCGCCGGCGGCGAGCACGTCCAGCGCGTCGGTGATCGCGGCCCGGTCGGCGACCGTGCGGTCCACCTTGAGCTGCCCGATGCCCCGCAGGAACGGGTCCAGCGGCCCGACGAACGCTTCCTTCTTGATCAGGAAGTGCACCGGCCGGGGCGCGGTGCCCATGATCATCGGGCCGTCGACGTTGTGCGAGTGGTTCACGGCGAGGATCGCCGCGCCCCGGGCGGGGACGCGCCAGGCGCCCAGCACCCGGGGCTTCCACAGGCCGTACATCAGCGCGACGCCGATGCCCCGGCCCACCGCCGCGCCCGCTTGGGACGGGGCTCTGCCCGGCCGGTTCGCGGGACGTGCGCCCTGCTCGGGCGGGGCGCTCACCTGACGGCCCGCTTCTCCTCGACCAGGGTGACGACGCACTCGACGACCTGCTGGAGGGTCAGCTCCGTGGTGTCCACCTCGACCGCGTCGGCCGCCTTCGCGAGCGGGGACGTCTTGCGGCTGGAGTCGGCCGCGTCCCGCCTGATCAGCGCTTCCCTGGTGACGGAGACGTCGACCGCCTCCTGGCCCTTCAGCTCGCCGCTGCGGCGGGCCGCGCGGGCCTCGGGCGAGGCGGTGAGGAAGATCTTGACGTCGGCGTCCGGCAGCACGGTCGTCCCGATGTCCCGGCCCTCGACGACGATGCCCCCCTCCGCCGCGGCGGCGACGGCGCGCTGGAGCGCGGTGACGACGGACCGTACCTCGGGGACCGCGCTGACCGCGCTCACCTTGGCGGTGACGTCCTGCGTACGGATCGGGCCCGAGGCGTCCTCGCCGTCGACGGTGATCGTCGGGGCGGCGGGGTCCGTGCCGGACACGATCACGGGCTTGCCCGCGGCGTCCGCGACGGCGACGGCGTCCGAGACGTCGATGCCGTTGTTGATCATCCACCAGGTCATGGCCCGGTACTGGGCCCCGGTGTCCAGGTAGCTGAGCCCGAGGTGGGACGCCACGGCCTTGGAGGTGCTCGACTTGCCCGTGCCGGAGGGCCCGTCGATGGCGACGATCACAGCGGCCGGGGCGGTCCGGGCGACGGATGCTGCGGTTTCCACGGAGGCGGACACCTTCCTGGTTCACGGGTGAGTGCGGCGTGCGGGCACGCGGGGCGTCCATACGCCCTCGTACAAGGTTACCGAGTACTGGGCACCACAAATGCACTCGTTCGGCGGCCGCCCCCGCCGGACGGGCTCCGCCGGACGGCCCAGGGCCGTACTCCACCCGGCCCAGGGCCCCGGCCCCGCGCGGCCGGGACCCGGTCCCACGGCCGGACCGGGCGGCCGCCTACTGCCGGATCGACCAGCCGCGTTCCCGCAGGGCCTCGGTGAGCAGCGGGGCCGCCGAGGGCTCGACCATCAGCTGCACCCGGCCGGCCTGCTGGCCGGTCGCGTGCTCGATCCTGACGTCCTCCACGTTGACCCCGGCCCGCCCGGCGTCCGCGAAGATACGGGCCAGCTCGCCCGGCCTGTCGCTGATCAGGACCGCCACGACCTCGTACGCGGCGGGCGCGGTGCCGTGCTTGCCCGGCACCCTGACCCGGCCGGCGTTGCCCCGCCGCAGGATGTCCTCGACGCCTTCGGCGCCCGCGCGGCGCTTGTCCTCGTCGGCGGACTGGAGCGAGCGCAGCGCCCCGACGGTCTCGTCGAGGTCGGCGGCGATCCCGGCCAGCACGTCGGCGACGGGGCCGGGATTGGCGCTGAGGATGTCGACCCACATCGCGGGGTCGGAGCCGGCGATCCGGGTCACGTCCCTGATGCCCTGGCCGCACAGGCGTACGGCCGTCTCGTCGGCGTCCGCGAGGCGGGCGGCCACCATGGACGAGATCAGCTGGGGGGTGTGCGAGACGAGCGCGACGGCCCGGTCGTGGGCGTCGGCGTCCATCACGACCGGGACGGCGCGGCAGAGCGCGACCAGCTCCAGGGCGAGGTTGAGCACCTCGGTGTCGGTGTCCCGGGTCGGGGTCAGCACCCAGGGGCGGCCCTCGAACAGGTCGGCGGACGCGGCCAGCGGGCCCGAGCGCTCCTTGCCGGCCATGGGGTGCGTACCGAGGTAGGCGCCCAGGTCGAGACCGAGTGCCTCCAGCTCGCGCCGGGGGCCGCCCTTGACGCTGGCCACGTCGAGGTAGCCGCGGGCGATCCCGCCGCGCATCGCCTCGGCGAGGGTCGCGGCCACATGGGCGGGCGGTACGGCGACGAGGGCGAGGTCGACGGGGCCCTCGGGGGCCCGGTCGGTGCCGGCGCCGAGGGCCGCGGCCGTACGGGCCCTGGTGCTGTCGCGGTCCACGAGGTGGACGGTGACCCCGCGGGAGGCGAGGACGAGGGCCGCGGAGGTGCCGATCAGGCCGGTTCCGATGACAACGGCGGTTCTCACTGGGCGATGTCCTTGCGAAGGGCTGCCGCGGCGCCGGGGTGGACGTGCGCGGTCCGGGGGCGGGGGAGGCCGGACCCGTCGACGATACCGAGTCCCCGTACCGCTCGTTCCGTCACGGCGTCCTCCTCGGTGACCGATGTGCGGTTTCCAGGTTAAACCGGACACCGGGCGGGGGCGCCTGCCGGCGGCCGCCCCGCGGGACCGGCCGGACGGTCCCGTACCCTTCTCGCGCATGACGCCCGACGCTCTCGTACGTGATCACACCGTCTACTCCTGCGTGATGGGGTCACGTGCGTTCGGTCTGGCGACGGAGACCAGCGACACCGACGTGCGCGGGGTGTTCCTGGCGCCGACCGCGCTGTTCTGGGGCTTCGAGAAGCCGCCGGCGCATGTCGAGGGTCCGGCCGACGAGCAGTTCTCCTGGGAGCTGGAGCGCTTCTGCGCGCTGGCGCTGCGCGCGAACCCCAACGTGCTGGAGTGCCTGCACTCGCCGCTGGTCGAGCGCCTGGACGACACCGGCCGCGAACTGCTGTCCCTGCGCGGGGCGTTCCTCTCCCGGCAGGCCCACGCGACCTTCGTACGGTACGCGGTGGGCCAGCGGCGGAAGCTGGAGGCGGACGTACGGCAGCACGGCGCCCCGCGCTGGAAGCACGCCATGCACCTGCTGCGGCTCCTCGCGCTCAGCGGGGACCTGTTGCGCACCGGCAGGCTGGTCCTCGACGTGGGCGCGGAACGCGAGCCGCTGCTGGCGGTCAAGCGGGGCGAGGTGCCGTGGCCGGAGGTCGAGCGCCGGATGAACCGCCTGGCGGCGGAGGCGGACGACGCGGCGGCCCGGTCCCCGCTGCCCGGGGCGCCCGACCACGCCAGGATCGAGGACTTCCTGATCCGGGCCCGCCGCGCGTCCGCCCTACAGGGAGAGGCGCGTCCTCACGACGAGGGCGTGCAGGGCGTCCCGGCCGGCGGTCCCGGGCTCCTCGGGTAGCGCGGTGGCCGCCCTGGCGTCCTCCAGGACCGTACGGAGCGCCGTCACGTCCTTCTCCGCCAGGGCGCGGTCCGGCACGCCGTCGCGGCCGTGCTCGGCCCCGGCCTTCGCGGCGATCAGGTCGGGCAGGTAGGCGGGCGCGGCCACCTCGCCGAGGAGCGTGGGGAGATGGGCCTCGATCCCGCCGCCGCGCATCAGGTGGATGCCGGTCAGCAGAGCGCGGAAGGTGTAGAGCAGGGGCTTCGACTCCCCCGTCCGCTCGAAGAGCCGCCACTGCGTGGCCGCGAACCCGGCGTAGTGGTGGGCGTGATGGGAGGTCAGCAGCCCGGGGACCACCGAGGCCAGCTCGCGGTGGGCGTCGGTGGTGTGCACGACGAGGGGCGACAGGAGCTGTTCCAGGACGTACCCGTTGCGGCGCAGCATCAGCCGGGCGAACTTGCGCAGGTCGTGGGTGACGAGGTCCATCTCCACCCCGTCCCTCTCCCCCATCCGGGTCCGGGTCTCGTCCGGCTCGTCCAGCCCTATCAGGGCCTCCACCGGCAGGACGTGGACCCCGCGCAGGTCGATGTCGGAGTCGCGGGAGGGGAATCCGTAGAGGTGCGCCCCGGACACCGTGGCGAACAGCAGCGGGTCGGTCTCCTCCGCGAGGACGGGGGCGAGGTCGGTGACCGGGAGGCCGGCCTCGCGGAGGCGGTGCTCGGACGGGGTGCGCCCGGGGGTGGCCGGTGAGGTGGCCGCCGGGTGGGTGGTGGTGGGTTCGCGCATGGGTCAAGCGTCCCAGAGGGCTCCCAGGGACAGCAGGTCGCTGCGGTACTCGACGCGCTCGGCCCATTCCTTGGGCCAGGCTCCCGCGCCGAGGTGGGCGCCCGCGAAGGCTCCGGTCAGGCAGGCGAGGGAGTCGGAGTCGCCGCGGGTGCAGGCGGCTCTGCGGATCGCGGTGACCGGCTCCTCGGGGAAGAGGAGGAAGCAGAGGAGCCCGGTGGCGAGCGCCTCCTCGGCGACCCAGCCGTCCCCGGTGGCCAGGCAGGGGTCGGTCTCCGGGGAGGGGGCGCGCAGGGCGTCCTGGACCCGTTCCAGGGCCGCCAGGCACTCGTCCCAGCCGCGCCGGGCGAAGTCCTCGGGGCTCGGGTCGTGGGAGAACGTCCACAGGTCGCCGAGCCACTGGTGGCGGTAGCGGGAGCGGTTCTCGTAGGCGTACGAACGCAACTGGCCGATCAGGCCCATCGGTTCGCCGCCCCGCGCCAGCAGGTACACCGCCCGGGCCGTGAGGTCGGACGCGGCGAGCGCGGTGGGGTGGCCGTGGGTGAGGGCCGCCTGCAACTGGGCGGCCCCGGAGCGCTGTTCGTCGCTGAGGAAGGGGACGAGGCCGACGGGCGCGACGCGCATGTTGGCCCCGCAGCCCTTGGAGCCGATCCGGCTCGCCCGCTGCCAGGGCAGGTCGCCGTCGAGGAGCTCGCAGGCCGTCAGGCAGGTACGGCCGGGGGCGCGGTTGTTGTCCGGCGAGTGGTACCAGGCGACGAACTCCTCGCGCACCGGCGGCACCAGGCGCGACGGGCCGAGGGCACCGCGGTCCGTCGCGGTGCGTATCCCCCGGGCCAGCGCGAGGGTCATCTGGGTGTCGTCGGTGACGAACGCCGGCCTCGGCAGGTCCATCTCGCGCCAGGGGCCGCACGTGGCGAGGATGGACGGCACGTCGTTGAACTCGGTGGGGAAGCCTAGGGCGTCGCCGAGGGCGAGCCCGATCAGCGATCCCGTGGCGGCTTGTTTGGTGAGGGTCCTGGTGGAGATCACGCGGTCCGTCCTTCCGGTCGCAGGAGAGGTGGGTGCAGCGTCGTGGCGGCGCCCGCGCGGTACAGCGCGGCGGGTTTGCCCGGGGCGCCGGTGCGGCGCGGCGGACCGTCGACCGCCTGGACGAAGCCCGGGGTGGCGAGGACCTTGCGCCGGAAGTTGGGACCGTCCAGCTCCACGCCCCAGACGGTCTCGTACACCTGGCGCAGCTCCGCGAGCGTGAACTCGGGCGGGCAGAAGGCGGTGGCGAGGCAGCTGTACTCGAGCTTGGCGCCGATCCGGTCGTAGGCGTCGGCGAGGATGTCCCCGTGGTCGAAGGCGAGCGGTACGAGGCCGTCGGCGGGCGGCGCGGTGCTCCCGGAGGGGCCCGGGGTGCCCGGCCGCAGGACCCGTGACAGGTCCGTCCACCGCGCGAGCGCCGCGTCGCCGCCGCCGCGTGGTTCGGGCAGGTCGGGGACGAGCGCCGCGTACGCCACGGACACGACCCGCATCCTCGGGTCGCGGTCGGGGTCGCTGTAGGTCCGCAGCTGCTCCAGGTGGAGCGCGCCGGCGGTCCGCTCCGACAGGCCGGTCTCCTCGGCGAGTTCGCGGCGGGCGGCCTGTCCGGCGGACTCGCGGGGCAGGACGAAGCCGCCGGGCAGCGCCCACGCGCCCCGGTAGGGCTCCAGGCCGCGTTCGACGAGCAGGACGTGCAGCCGGCCGTGGCGGACGGTGAAGACGGCGAGGTCGACGGTCACCGCGAACGGCGTGAAGGCGGAGGGGTCGTACCCGTCGGGGACCCGGGGCGCGCTCATCGTCGCTCCGGGGGCGGCGGCGCGAAGTGCCAGCCCCGGTCGAGCAGGGCGTCCACCGCCGCCACGGCCGTGTCGAGGCGCTTGTCGTGCGGTCCGTCCAGCTCGACGAACTCCCTTCCGGTACGGGTCAGTTCGGCGCGGAACCGGGCGGTCATCCAGGGCCGCAGCTCCTCGCCGTCCCGGAGCCCGTCGTCCTCGAAGGGCACGCCCTCGTCCCCGGTGAGCAGCCACAGGTGACGGCGCGTCCGGCCGGCGATCTCCTCGACGAGCGGGTTGCGCCCGCCCACGTACCGCTCGTGCCAGACGGTGGTGGCGAACGCGTCCGTGTCGCAGACGAGGACCGGTGAGCCGGCCCGCGCCTCGTTCTCCTCGGCCTCGTCCTGCCGCCGGGCGATCAACGGGAAGTCGTCCGTGGTCAGTTCGACGTCCTCCCAACGGGCCCGGGGCTCCCGCGCCCGCAGCGCGGCCAGTTTGCGTTCGCTGAACTCCCGGCCGTACTCGGGTACGTACCCGGTCCGCGCCCACACCCCGCCCCGCGCGCGGTAGTGCGCGGCGAGGGCGCGGGCCAGCGTGGTGGTGCCGGTGGACTCGGCCCCGAGCACCACGACCCGGCGGGTGAGCGCGGCGCGTACGGGCGGCTCCAGGAAGTCCCAGCAGGCGACGGGGTCCTCGCGCACGGCGGTCCCGGAGACGGGGAAGACGGTACGGCCGGGGTCGACGCACACGGACTCGGCGCCGAACCGCCGCCCCAGCTCCGTGCCGTACGCCTCGGAGGTGAAGACCGCGTCGACGCGGCCGGGCACCGCGCCCCGGAAGACGGCCATGTGCGCGTCCCAGACGGCGGGGTCGTTCACGTCCATCGGGATGTCGTCGACGGCCCCCACCACCCGTACGTCCGGGTGGACTTCGCGCATCCAAGCGACCCGCTCCGCGAGGGGGAGGGATTCCGTGGAGGACGCGCAGACGAGCACGGTGAGAGCGGCGCAGCGGTCCCGCGCGGTCCGTACGAGATGGTGGTGGCCGGCGTGCGGCGGATAGAACTTGCCGAGGACCAGACCGTGTCCGTACTCGCTCATCGGGCCGTCACCACCAGGGGGCGGTCCGGTGAACGGGCCGCGTCCCGGGACCAGTTGCGCAGTCCCGCCAGGCACAGGGCCAGGAAGCCGACGTACAGCAGCGAGGTCAGGTAGAGGTCCTTGTGGGCGTAGAGCGGGATGTACACGAGGTCGGCCGCGATCCACAGCCACCAGGACTCCAGCCGTTTGCGGCACTGCCCGTAGGTCGCCATGAGCGAGAGGGACGTCGTGAGCGCGTCCCAGAAGGGCACGGTCGAGTCGGTGGCGCGGCCGAGCAGGATCGTCAGGCCGAGTGTCCCCATCACCCCCGCCGCGCAGAGCACGGCCCATTCGGCGCGGGTCGTGCGCCGCACGGCGAGCGCGCGCGGATCCGGGCCACCCCCGTGGGTCCAGATCCACCAGCCGTACACGGCGAGGGTGATGAAGACGACCTGCAACGCCATGTCGGCGTACAGGCCCGCCTGGAGGAACAGCAGGACGAAGAACAGGTTGTTGGCGATGCCGACCGGCCAGTTGGCCACGTGCTGACGGGCGACCAGCCACACGCAGAGCGCGCCGCTGCCGAAGCCGAGCACCTCGGTCCAGCTGACCGGGGTGCCCAGCACGGTCACCAGGGGTCGTTGCAGGGGATCGAGGATGTCCGCGAGACTCACGCCCGCCTCCTTAATGGTCATGTTGACTATAAAGGGGAACGGGCCTGCCCCACAAGGGAGAAAGCCCGCGGCCTGGGCGGCCGCGGGCTCTCTCCTTGTCGTACGGCGGGGCTGTTCGCGGCCCCGCTTCCGTCAACCGGGCTGCCTACAGCCCCACTTCCTTCATCAGCATGCCGACCTCGGTGTTGGTGAGGCGGCGCAGCCAGCCGGACTTCTGGTCGCCCAGCGGGATCGGGCCGAAGGAGGTCCGCACGAGCCGGTCGACCGGGAAGCCGGCCTCGGCGAGCATGCGGCGGACGATGTGCTTGCGGCCCTCGTGGAGGGTGACCTCCACCAGGTAGTTCTTGCCGGTGTTCTCGACGACCCGGAAGTGGTCGGCCTTCGCGTAGCCGTCCTCCAGCAGGATGCCGTCCTTGAGCCGCTTGCCCAGGTCGCGCGGCAGGGGGCCCTGGATGGCGGCGAGGTAGATCTTCTTCACGCCGTACCGGGGGTGGGTGAGGCGGTGGGCCAGCTCACCGTGGTTGGTGAGCAGGATGATGCCCTCGGTCTCCGTGTCGAGCCGGCCGACGTGGAAGAGGCGGGTCTCGCGGTTGGTGACGTAGTCGCCGAGGGACTGCCGGCCGTCCGGGTCCTCCATGGTGGAGACGACGCCGGCGGGCTTGTTCAGCGCGAAGAAGAGGTGCGACTGGGTGGCGACGGTCAGCCCGTCGACCTTGATCTCGTCCCGGTCCACGTCCACGCGCTTGCCCTGTTCGAGGACGATCTCGCCGTTGACCTCGACCCGGGACTGCTCGATCAGCTCCTCGCAGGCGCGGCGCGATCCCATGCCGGCGCGGGCGAGGACCTTCTGGAGGCGTTCGCCCTCCTGCTCGGCGCCCGGGTTGGTGCGGGGCGTCCTGATCTCGGGCTTGTCGGCGTACCGGTCGCGGTTGCGCTGCTCGATCTTCGCGTCCAGCTCGCGGGGGCGGGCCTGGCCGCCGGGGGTCCTGCGGGCGCGGGGCGGGCTCTGGGACGGCTTGGGGCCGCCCTTGGCACCGCCGCGCGCCGCCGCGCCGCGGGCTCCGCGCGGGGCGCCCGTGGCGCCGGCGCCGCCGGTGGCCCCGGAGCGGCCGACGTCGTAGCGGCGCTCCTCGGGGCGGGGGCGGGAAAGGCGCTTCTGCTCCTCGTCACGGCCGGCGCCGGGGGCGCGGTCGTCCCGGGCGCGGTCGTCGCGGCGCTCGTCCCGGGGGCCGCGGCCCGTGCCGCCGGCGCTGCTCCAGCCGCTTCCGCTGGTACGGGGGGTGCTGCCGCCGCGGTTGCCGTCGCGCCCGCGGCCCGCGCCGCCGCCGTCCCGGCCGCCGGTGCTCCGACCGCCCGCGCCGCCGCCTCGGCCTCCCGCGCTGCCGCCCCGGCCGCCCGCGCCGCCGCTCCTTGCTCCGCCGCCGTTCCGGTTCGCGCCGCTCCCGCTCCCACTCCCGCTGTTCCGGTTGCCGCTTCCGCTGTTGCTGTTACCGCTTCGCATCAAATTTCCGTCTTGTCGTCTGCGTGAGTTTCCGGGGCGTACGGTGCGTCCGGATCGAACGACGGGACACCTTCAAGGGTCTCGGCCTCGATCGCGTCCGCCTCGGGGAGGAAGGGCGCGAGCTCCGGAAGCTCGTCCAGGCCGCGCAGGCCCATCCGCTCCAAAAAGTAGTTCGTCGTCCCGTACAGGATCGCACCTGTTTCGGGTTCCGCGCCCGCCTCCTCCACCAGCCCGCGCTGGAGGAGGGTCCGCATGACCCCGTCACAGTTCACTCCCCGTACGGCCGAGACCCTCGATCTGCTCACCGGCTGGCGGTACGCGACCACCGCGAGGGTCTCCAGGGCGGCCTGCGTCAGCCGGGCGTGCTGGCCGTCCAGGACAAAGCCCTCGACGGCCTCCGCGTACTCGGGGCGCGAGTAGAATCGCCAGCCGCCGGCGACCGTCCGCAGCTCGAAGCCCCGCCCCTGCACGGTGTATTCGTCGGCCAGCTCGCGCAGGGCGTCGGCGACGGCCCGGCGGGGCCGGTCGAGGATCTTGGCGAGGTGCACCTCGGAGACGGGTTCGTCGACGACCATGAGGACCGCCTCCAGGGCGGGCTTGAGGCCGAGCTCCGCGACCGTGCTCCGCTGCCGCTCGCTCATGACTGCTCCTCGCCGCTCGCGTGTTCCTGGTCGAATTCGTCGGTCACGGCGGGCGCCGCGTCCTCGTCGCCGCCGGTCCAGCGCACCATGAGGGTCCCGAGGGCCTCCTCCTGGTCCAGCGCCACGGCCCGCTCCCGGTAGAGCTCCAGCAGCGCGAGGAACCGGGCGACGACGGTGAGGGTGTCGGCGGCGTCCTCGGTCAGGGCCTGGAAGCTCGCCTCGCCGCGCTCCCGGAGCAGCGCGACCACCAGGCCGGCCTGCTCCCGTACGGAGACCAGGGGCGCGTGGATGTGGTCGATGTACACCTGCGGCCTGGGCTTGGGCTGCATCGCCTTGACCGCGAGCCGCGCGAACCCCTCGGGGCCGATGCTGATGACGACCTCGGGGAGCAGCTCGGCGTGGTGGGGTTCCAGTCCGACGGTACGGGGGTAGCGGCGGCTCTCGTCGTCGAGGCGGGCGTTGAGGATCTCGGCGACGCGTTTGTACGCGCGGTACTGGAGGAGGCGGGCGAAGAGCAGGTCCCGCGCTTCGAGGAGCGCGAGGTCGGCCTCGTCCTCCACCTGCGCGGAGGGGAGCAGGCGGGCGGCCTTGAGGTCGAGCAGGGTGGCGGCGACGACGAGGAACTCGGTGGTCTGGTCGAGGTCCCAGTCGGGCCCCATCGCGCGGATGTGCGCCATGAACTCGTCGGTGACCTTGGAGAGCGCGACCTCGGTGACGTCCATCTTGTGCTTGGAGATCAACTGGAGGAGCAGATCGAAAGGCCCCTCGAAGTTGACCAGCCGCACGGTGAACCGCCCGTCGGCGTCGGCCACCGCGGGGTCGGCCACCGCGGGGTCGCTGACCTCCGCGGCCGGGTCGGTGACGTCCGTCACACCCTGATCGGCGGTCGGGGCGGCACCGGAGGGTGACGGGGGTGCCGGTGCGGGGGGTGGCGGCGGCGCGGGCTCCGGCGGGCGGGGCGGGGCCGCGGGCTCCGGTTCGTCGCGCGCCGGGCGCGGCACCGGCGGGGTGGGCCCGGTGTCCGGAGGAGCGGGGCGGGGCTCGGTGCTCGGGGCGGGAGGCGGCGGCGCTTCTTCCGCGGGTGCCCCCGGAGGCGTCGCTCCCGGGCCGCGGCCCAGCGCTCGGCGCGGGGGGCGGGTCGTGTCGGGAGGCGGGGGCATCGGGTTCCTGGTGGGCGAGGGCGGAGGGTGGCGCGCCCCGGCAGGCTATCCTCAGCGCCCGCGCAGGCGCCGTACGAGGATGCTCGCGTCGCCCCGCGATTCGAGGTCCGCCAGGACCACCGCGACCGCCTCGCGGACGATCCGCCCGCGGTCCACGGCGAGCCCGTGCTCGCCGCGCAGCACCAGGCGCGCGTGCTCCAGGTCCATCAGTTCCTCGGCCGAGACGTAGACCGTGATCTTCTCGTCGTGCCGTTCACGCCCGCTGGGGCGGCGGTTCGCGCCGCGCCCCCGGCGCCGCTGCTGGCCGCCCTGCGCCTCCTGGGGCCGCCGGTTCTTCACCGGTCCCGACTGCTCCGCGTCGGCCCCGCCCGTACGGCCGCGGGACGACTCCGCCGCGTCGGGCGCGGTGGCCGAGTGCTCCTCCGCGGGCGAGGCGGCGGGGCCCCCGGTCGGCGTCCCGTCCGCCGGGTCGCCCTCCCCCGGCGGGCCCGCCGGATTGGGCACCCGGGCCTCGCCGTTGGCGTTCGCGTTGCGCCGGCGCTCCCGCTCCGCGGGCGACGACGACTGGAGCGCCATGCCCCCGGTCGTACGGAACAGCTCGTCGGCCCCGGGCAGACTCACTCGGCGTGACACCGGGCGAGCACCTCCCTGGCGAGCTGGCGATACGCGGCCGCACCCACGGAGTTCGAGGCGTACGTGGTGATCGGCTCACCGGCGACGGTGGTCTCCGGGAAGCGCACGGTCCGCCCGATCACCGTGTGGTACACGTGCTCGTCGAAGGCCTCGACGACCCGCGCGAGGACCTCGCGGCTGTGCACCGTACGGGAGTCGTACATCGTGGCGAGGATGCCGTCGAGTTCCAGCTCGGGGTTGAGCCGCTCCTGCACCTTCTCGATGGTCTCCGTCAGCAGGGCCACCCCGCGCAGCGCGAAGAACTCGCACTCCAGCGGGACGATCACCTTGTGCGCGGCGGTCAGCGCGTTCACGGTCAGCAGGCCGAGCGACGGCTGGCAGTCGATCACGATGTAGTCGTAGTCGGGCAGCAGGGGCTTCAGGGCCCGCTGGAGCGTGGACTCGCGCGCCACCTCGCTCACCAGCTGCACTTCGGCGGCGGAGAGGTCGATGTTGCTCGGCAGCAGGTCCATGTTGGGGACCGCCGTCTTCAGGAGCACCTCGTCGGCCGCCATGCCCCGCTCCATGAGCAGGTTGTAGACGGTGAGGTCGAGCTCCATCGGATTCACGCCGAGACCGACCGACAGGGCTCCCTGCGGGTCGAAGTCGACGAGGAGGACACGGCGGCCGTACTCCGCGAGCGCGGCACCCAGGTTGATGGTCGACGTGGTCTTGCCCACGCCGCCCTTCTGGTTGCACATCGCGATGATCGTCGCGGGGCCGTGGTCCGTCAGCGGGCCTGGGATCGGGAAGTACGGCAGGGGACGCCCGGTGGGGCCGATCCGCTCGCGGCGCTGGCGGGCAGCGTCGGGTGCGAGGGTGGCCGCGTACTCGGGGTCGGGCTCGTACTCGGCGTCGGGGTCGTAGAAGTGCCCCTCGGGCACTTCGTTGTAGTCGGCGAATGGGCTGGACTCTCGCCCGCCCTCGTTGCCGGCCATGGCGTTCACGTGGTGGCCGTCCATCATCTGGTGGGCTGTCGTGTGCTGGTGGGTGGCGAAGGTGCGGACAGCGACGGAGCCGACAGCCTCCAGCCCGGACGACGGGCTCCCGCCCCTCGCAGGCATCCCTGGCTGACCACCCCCGGGAGTAAATGTCGACTCATTCACAAGTCGTCTTACCTCCTTGGACGTGACCAGGAAACTTATCGATAGGTCAGCGTGGCACCATGCCGACGATGGGCGACTCTATGGCGTGTCACCGGTCCGCAGCAACACAATCCGCCGGACCCGGCCCGATGTGTCGGCAACCGAACACCTCGCTGTCAAGGGCGCACAGCCCTCTCACCACAGCGTGGACCGCACGTTTCACGGGTGCGCGAAACGGTTAAAGAGTTACGTTCCCCGCGAGTTGACCCGGCGTTCGAGAGCCCCCGGGCACACGCCCGGCCGGACCTCGCGGGGCAAGATCCGGCCGGTGTCGTGATGTTGACGAATCGCGTTGACGAGTCAGCCGAGAACCGCGCCCAATTCGGCGTGATTCAGTCCATGCGCCTCCGCGACCTCGCGGTAAACCACCTGACCGCCGTGGGTGTTGAGTCCCTTCGCGAGCGCCGGATCGCGCCGCAGCGCCTCCGCCCAGCCCCGGTCGGCCAGTTCCACGATGTACGGGAGCGTGGCGTTCGTCAGCGCGAAGGTCGACGTGTTGGGCACCGCGCCGGGCATGTTGGCGACGCAGTAGAAGACCGAGTCGTGGACGCGGAAGGTCGGCTCGGCGTGGGTCGTCGGGTGCGAGTCCTCGAAGCAGCCACCCTGATCGATTGCAATGTCGACAAGTACACTTCCGGGCTTCATCCGGGCGACGAGCGCGTTGGTGACCAGTTTCGGCGCCTTGGCGCCGGGGATCAGGACGGCCCCCACGACGAGGTCCGCGTCGACGACCGCGCGCTCCAGTTCGTACGTGTTGGACACGATGGTCTGGACCTTGGTGCCGAAGACCTTGTCCGCCTCGCGGAGCTTGTTGATGTCCCGGTCGAGGAGCGTCACGTGGAAGCCCATGCCGACGGCGATCTGCGTGGCGTTCCAGCCGGAGACCCCGCCGCCGATGACCACGGCGCGGCCCGGGGCCGTACCGGGCACGCCGCCCGGCAGGACACCGCGGCCGCCGGCCGAGCGCATCAGGTGGTACGCGCCGACCTGCGGGGCCAGCCGGCCCGCGACCTCGGACATCGGGGCGAGCAGCGGGAGGGCGCGGTTCGCGGTCTCGACCGTCTCGTACGCGATCGCCGTGATGCCGGAGTCCAGCAGGGCGTCGGTGCAGGAGCGGGACGCCGCGAGGTGGAGGTAGGTGAAGAGCGTCTGGTCCTTGCGGAGCCGGTGGTACTCCTCGGCGATCGGCTCCTTGACCTTCAGCACCAGGTCGGCGGCGGCCCAGACCTCGTCGGCCGTGGGCAGGATCCGGGCGCCCGCGGCGGTGAACTCGCCGTCCGTGATCGAGGAGCCGGTGCCGGCGTCCCGCTCGACGACGACCTGATGGCCGTGGCGCACCAGTTCGTGCACACCGGCGGGGGTGATGGCCACGCGGAACTCGTTGTTCTTGACCTCGCGGGGGATACCGACCAGCACGTCGATCACGGTCCTTGGCTCAGGGGAGGGTACGCCGCGAGTGGGTGCGGCGAATCCAGTCTAATGAAGGACTTCCCCCTGTCCAGCCTTGCAAAGCATTATTCGTTCGGCGAGGTGCTGCGGATTTCGTAGGCAGAATCGCCTTCTGTCGTTTCAAGGAGCCGGTCGGCGACAGCCCGGTGCAGCCGGGCGGCGGTCGGGTCCCCGACCCGGTCGAGGGTGTCGGCCAGCCTGAGCTGCAACGCCGCCTCCAGCCGTACGTCCCCGGCGAGCCGCGCCCAGCCCACCGCCTCCTCGCAGGTGCGCAGCGACTCGTAGGGGCGGCCCGCGTACTCCTGTACCCGGGCGGCCTCGCTCAACGCCCGTGCCTGGCCCGGGAGATCACCCAGCCGGCGGTGGCCCGCGGCGGCGGCGCGCCAGTTGCGCAGCGCCTCGCCGTACCGGCCCGCGTAGGTGTGGACCGCGCCGAGCCGGCCGTACAGCCGCGCCTCGTCGGCGCGCTCACCCCGGGCGATCCGCTGGGCGAGCGCCCTGCCGTACCAGTCGGCGGCCCGCTGCCAGTCCTCCAGGTCCTGGTGGGCGCCGCCGACGGATTCCATCGCGCGGCCAGTCGCGTAGTGGTCGTTCGCGGCGCGCCCGGCGTCCAGGGCGGCCCGGTAGCGGACCAGCGCGTCGTGCGTACGACCGGTCCTGGCGTCCAGGTCGCCGATGTTGAGCAGCGCGGCGGCCTGCTCGCGGTGCAGCCCGCGCCGCCCGGCGATGTCGAGGACGAGGTGGTGCAGGCCGTACAGCTCGGGGGCGGCCGCCTCCGTACCGCGGTGTGCGGCCAGCGCCCTGACCAGGGCGGCGACCAGCCGGCGGGCCAGGGTGTCCAACTCGCCGTCGGCGACCGCGAGGCGGGCGGAGGCGACGAGCGCGGGGAGCCGGGTGCGCAGCCAGTCGTCGGCGGTGGCGGCGTCCGGGAAGCGCAGGGCGCGGGGCAGTTCGGCGAGCTTCCTGCGCGCCTGCGTGTTCTCGGGGTCGGTGACGGCGCGGCAGGACTGGAGCAGGCGTACGGTCCGCTCCAGCATCCGGGCCCGGGCGAGCTGGAGTTCGCCGGGCCGGTCGCGGGCGAGGAGGCCGCGCAGCAGCGGGACGAGGCAGGCGGGCACCTCGTACAGCTCCCCCGCCGGGTCGCCGGCCCGGCGCAGCATCCCCACCGCGACGAAGCCGTCGAGGGTCGTGCGGGCGTCCGTGACGGAGCAGCCGGCCAGCGCGGAGGCGGTGTGCGCGTCGGTGACGCCGGTGGGCGCGAGGGCGAGCAGGCGCAGCATGCGGGCGGTGGAGGCGGCGAGGGTCGCGTACACGAGTCCGAAGACCCGGGCGAGCGGGCGGTCGCCGACGGGGCGGTCGGGGTCGTCGGGCAGGGCGCGCAACTGCGCGGCCACGTCGGCGACGGACGCGGTGGGGCGGGCGGCGAGCCAGCCGCCGGCCAGGACGAGGGCGGCGGGCTGGCCGCCGCACTCCTCCACGAGGGCCTCGGCGGCCTGCGGGTCGACGGTGATCCGTACGGCGCCGGTGTACCGGGCGAGCAGGTCGACGGCGGCCTTCACGTCCATGCCGCCGAGGGTGCAGGGCCGGACGTCGGGGATGCCGGTGAGCGGGCCCTGGGAGACGGCGACGACGAGGCAGTCCGGGTTGTCGGGGACGAGCGGGTCGACCTGCTCCGCGTCGGCGGCGTCGTCGAGGAGCAGCAGGACGCGGCGGGTGGCCAGGGCCTCGCGCACCATCTCGGACAGCTGGTCCTCGCCCGCGCCGGGCGGGGTGGGGATGCCGAAGGTGGTGAGGATCTCGCGGGCGGTGGCCTCGGTGGGGACGGTGTCGCCGCCGGGCTCGGTGAGGCGGGCCCGGACGACCCCGTCGGGGTAGCGGTCGGCGAGGCGCCGGGCGATCTCGTGGGCGAGCGCGGTGCGGCCGGAGCCGGGGCGGCCCGCGACGAGGAGGACGCGGGCGCGGGGTTCCTTGCGGCCGGAGATCGTGTTGAGCCCGGCGCGCTCCATGTCCTCGTGCAGCGCCTTGATCTCCCGGGCGCGCCCGAAGAACGCGGTGGTCCCGTCGGCGCCCGGGGGGCGCTCGTGCGGAGTACCCGGCGGGGTGTCGAGGCCGGGGTCGACGCGCTGTTCACCCGGGCTCCCGGCGTCCGCCGCGAGGTCGGTCCCGCCTCCGTCGGGCGACCCGTAGGCCATCCCGTCGACGCCGCGCCCGGCGACGGGCGCGTGGGGGCCCGGCGTACGGACGTTCTCCTCGACGGAAGCCGTCGCGTCCGGGGCGACGGCCGGGCGGGCGGTATCAAGCCCGTCCGGCGATTGAGGACAAGAGCCGGCCGCCGGGCCGGGTGCCTCCGCGACAGGGGCGGGCCCGGGCGTCGTGGTGACACCCTCGGCCGCGATCGGCGTCCCCGTACCGGCCGGCACCCGCGTCTCCTCGGACCTCGTCACGTCCACCCCACCCGCCACCGCCGCGCCCACGTCCTCCCCGGCCGGTTCCGCCGCCGCGCCGGCCGCCTTCTTCGCCGCGCGGGGGCGTCTCCTGCCGCTCTTCGCACTCTTTCCGGTCCTCGCACGACCACCGCCGGCGCCGCCCGAACCACCTGTCCCGCCCGCACCACCGGCCCGGCCGGCCGGCTCGTCCCGCCCGCCCGACCTCACGTCCACGTCACCCGGTGTACCGACCTCGGGGCCCGGCGCGGGCCCCGCGCCACCCGGCTCAGCGCCCGCGCCGCCCCGCGCACCGTCCGTGTCACCCGTATCCAGGGCGGCGGAGCAGACCCCGCCCGGGGCGTCCATGTCCACCGCCTGATCCGTCACGGGCCACGCTCCGTCCGCCTGCGCACGAGCCGAGCCCGGCGGGTCTCCGCACGGGCGGTCCGAGCGTAGTTCGCTCCCCGCCACCGACCGGGTGAGGCAGGGCGGACAAGTCCCTCGATCGGATCAGCATTTCGTCAGATCGGAGCGACCCGGATCGGAGGGAGCGGGGTGGCCGCTCAGGCCGTGAACGGTCGCGCCGGCCACGGCGCCTCCGCCGGCCGCAGCGCCTCGATCCCGTCCCCCGCCAGCACCGCCGCGAGCGCCAGCACGCCCGCCGCCAGGCACATGTTGTGCAGCTCGCCCCTGATCACACCCCGCACGAGGTCGGCGAGCTCCACCCGCGCCAGCTCCATGTCCGCCTCTTCCTCGGCGACCTCGAAGCGCGCGCCCCCCGCCTCCGACAGGTCCCGGGCGAGGAAGATCCGTACCGCCTCGTCGGAACCGCCGGGTGACGGGTACACGTCCGTCAGCACCCGCCAGTCCCCGGCCTTGACGTAGGCCTCCTCGTACAACTCGCGCTGCGCCGCGTGCAGCGGATTCTCGCCCGGGATGTCGAGCAGGCCGGCCGGGATCTCCCAGAGCTTCTGGCGCACGGGGTGCCGGTACTGGCGCAGCACCACCACCCGGCCGTCGTCGTCCAGCGCGAGGATCGCCACCGACCCGGGGTGCACCTGGTAGTCACGGGACACGACCGCCCCGTCGGGCATGACCACATCATCCGTCCGGACGCTGGTCTTGTTCCCGCGGAAGGGGGTCCTGCTCGCGGTGACCCGCCACTCTTCCGGAGCGTCCTCGATGGTCATGAAACGTCCTCCCACACAGCAGCGCACCAGCGGAAACCGGGGCGCCGGTCCCGAAGGACGGCACCCCGGTTCCTACCGTATCGCTATCGGCGGGACGGTCAGTTGTCCCGCAGCTGCGCCGCCCGGCGCTCCACCGCGGCCTTGACCAGGCCCGCGAACAGCGGATGCGGCCGGGTCGGCCGGGACCGCAGCTCGGGGTGCGCCTGGGTGGCGACGAGGTACGGGTGCACCTCGCGGGGGTACTCGACGTACTCGACGAGCTTGTTGTCGGGGGACGTGCCCGAGAAGACCAGCCCGGCCTTCTTCTCCAGCTCCGCGCGGTACGCGTTGTTGACCTCGTAGCGGTGGCGGTGACGCTCCTCGACGTACGGCTCACCGGCGTGGACCTCCCGCACGATGGAGCCCTCGGCGAGCTTCGCCGGGTAGAGGCCGAGCCGCATCGTGCCGCCGAGGTCCCCGGCGCCTTCCACGTACGCGAGCTGCTCCTCCATCGTGGAGATCACCGGGTGCGCCGTACCGGAGTCGAACTCGGTGGAGTTGGCGTCCGGGATCTCCGCGACGTTGCGCGCCGCCTCGATCACGATGCACTGGAGGCCCAGGCACAGGCCCAGCAGCGGCACCTTGTTCTCGCGGGCGTACCGGATCGCGCCGACCTTGCCGGTCACGCCCCGCTCTCCGAAGCCGCCGGGGATCAGGATCCCGTCCACGTCCTCCAGCTGCCGCGCGGCGCCCGCCGGGGTCTTGCAGTCGTCCGAGGTGACCCACTTCACCGTGACGCGGGCCCGGTTGGCGAAGCCGCCGGCCCGGATCGCCTCGGTCACCGACAGGTACGCGTCGGGAAGGTCGATGTACTTGCCGACCAGCGCGACCGTGACCTCGTGGTCGGGGTTGTGGACGCGGTCCAGCAGGTCGTCCCAGACCGTCCAGTCGACGTCGCGGAACGGCAGGTCCAGCTTCCGTACGACATAGGCGTCCAGGCCCTCGGTGTGCAGGACCTTCGGGATGTCGTAGATCGACTTGGCGTCGATCGCGGCGACGACGGCGTCCTCGTCCACGTCGCACATCAGCGAGATCTTGCGCTTGATGGACAGCGGGACGTCCCGGTCGGCGCGCAGCACGATCGCGTCGGGCTGGATGCCGATGCTCCGCAGCGCGGCGACCGAGTGCTGGGTCGGCTTGGTCTTGAGCTCGCCGGACGGGCCGATGTAGGGCAGCAGCGAGATGTGGACCACGAACACGTTGTCGCGGCCGACCTCGTGGCGGACCTGGCGCACGGTCTCCAGGAACGGCTGGGACTCGATGTCGCCGACCGTGCCGCCGACCTCGGTGATCACGACGTCGACGTCGTCGGTCGCCATCCGCCGGATGCGGTGCTTGATCTCGTTGGTGATGTGCGGGATGACCTGGACGGTGTCGCCCAGGTACTCGCCGCGGCGCTCCTTGGCGATGACCGTCGAGTAGACCTGGCCGGTGGTGACGTTGGCCGAGCCGTCGAGGTCGACGTCGAGGAAGCGCTCGTAGTGGCCGATGTCCAGGTCGGTCTCGGCGCCGTCGTTGGTGACGAACACCTCGCCGTGCTGGAAGGGGTTCATCGTGCCGGGGTCGACGTTCAGGTACGGGTCGAGCTTCTGCATGGTGACCCGCAGACCGCGCGCCTTGAGCAGCGCACCCAGACTGGAGGCGGTCAGGCCCTTGCCGAGGGAGGACGCGACACCCCCGGTGACGAAGATGTGCTTGGTCGTCGAGGGCGTCGAGGATCGGTTCGGCATGGCCAAGAGGGGGCTCCCGTGGTCGCGGTCTGGGGTGCGTGCCGGTGCCGGGCCCTGAGAGTCTCGGGGGAGAGATCTCCGGGAGGCCGCCGTCGCTGCGGGTTCGGGGCCTCATTGCTTAGCAAGGGAGTCCACCGGTCCACGGGCTACCAGGGTATCAGCGCCGAAGGGAGGCTGGTTCCGGCCACACGGCCCCGCCTCGCGGGCCCCTCCCGCCCCGCCGGATTCCCCAGGATTCCCGCCACGTCACCCTTGGCTCACCCGTTCGGCGGACCCGTGTTGCCGGGAGCGTGGCGCGGAACTCCGAGGTGCGTCGTATCCTGCTCGGACATTCGCTGCCGATGCAGGCCGGCAAACGGCACCACCCCGCCCGTGTTCCCGGAAAACATGCTCGTCAACGACCCTTGACCGCAGTAAGCGCCCTTCGGGGCGAACGTGGCCGTTCGACTGGAGATGCACGTGGCCGGGCGCATCGAGGATTACGCACTCATCGGAGACATGCAGACCGCCGCCCTGGTCTGCCGGGACGGCACAGTCGACTGGCTGTGCCTGCCCCGCTTCGACTCACACGCCGTTTTCGCGGCACTGCTCGGTACGGACGAGCACGGCTTCTGGCGCCTCGGACCCGCGTATTCCGCGGGTTCCGTGCCGCCGAGGGCCGCGCGGCGCCACTACCGCGGCGACTCGCTGATCCTGGAATCGGAGTGGGACACGCCGCGCGGCACGGTCCGCGTGACGGACTTCATGCCGCCCCGCGACGGCGCCCCGCAGCTCATCCGGATCGTGGAGGGCGTCAGCGGCCGGGTGCCCATGCGCTCCGCGCTGCGGATGCGCTTCAGCTACGGCCGGGTGACCCCGTGGGTCCACAAGGTCGACAACCGCACGGTCGCCGTCGCGGGCCCCGACTCGGTCTGGCTGGACACCGAGACGGAGACGTACGGCAAGGACCTCACGACGTACTCGGACTTCACCGTGGCGCCCGGCGACCGGGTCGCCTTCACGATCAGCTGGCAGCCCTCGCACAAGGAACCGCCCGCGCTCCCCGACCCCGAGGGCTCGCTGGAGGCCACCTCCGATTTTTGGCGTGAATGGGTCGAGCACTGTACGTACCACGGCCCTTACAGGGAGGCAGTGGTCCGCTCGCTGATCACCCTCAAGGCCCTCACGTACGCGCCGACCGGCGGCATCGTCGCGGCCCCGACGACCTCCCTCCCGGAGGAGATCGGCGGCGTCCGGAACTGGGACTACCGCTACACCTGGCTGCGCGACGCCGCGATCACGCTCTCCTCGCTGCTGCGCACCGGCTACCGCGAGGAGGCCCGCGCCTGGCGCGAGTGGCTGCTGCGGGCCGTCGCGGGCGACCCGGAGAACCTCCAGATCATGTACGGCATCGCCGGTGAGCGGGAGTTGGGCGAGGCGGAGCTGGACTGGCTGCCCGGGTACGAGCGTTCGGGCCCGGTCCGGGTCGGCAACGGCGCCGCGCACCAGCTCCAGCTCGACGTGTACGGCGAGGTCACCGAGGCGCTGCACCTGGCGCACATGACGGGCCTGGCCCGCAACGACTACGCCTCGCTGCTCCAGTTGAAGCTGATCCGCTACCTGGAGAAGCACTGGGACCAGCCGGACGAGGGCATCTGGGAGGTCCGCGGGCCGCGCCGGCACTTCGTGCACTCGAAGGTGATGGCGTGGGTCGCGGTCGACCGCACGATCAAGCTCATCGAGTCCGGGGACGCGGACGGTCCCCTGGAGCGCTGGCGCGAGCTGCGGGACGACATCCACCACGACGTGTGCGAGAAGGGGTACGACAAGGAGCGGAACACCTTCACGCAGTCGTACGGCTCCAAGGAGCTGGACGCGTCGCTGCTGCTGATCCCGCAGATGGGCTTCCTCCCGCCGGACGACAAGCGCGTCATCGGCACGATCGAGGCGATCCAGCGGGAGCTGTCCACGGAGGACGGCTTCATCATGCGGTACCCGACCGCCGGCGAGGAGGCGGGCGTGGACGGCCTGGAGGGCGACGAAGGCGCCTTCCTCGCCTGCTCGTTCTGGCTGGCCGACGATCTCGCGATGATCGGCCGGGTGGACGAGGCCCGCAAGCTCTTCGAGAAGCTGTTGGACCTGCGCAACGACCTGGGCCTGCTGGCCGAGGAGTGGGACCCGCGTCTCAAGCGCCAGGTGGGCAACTTCCCGCAGGCGTTCAGCCACGTCCCCCTGATCGACACGGCCCTGCGCCTGACGGCGTCGGGGGCGTACGGGGGCTGAGCGGACTCCTCGGCGCGAGGTAATCCGGTTGAGTCCACTCCCTGTGAACGTGTTGGCTGACGGCACCGAACTGCCCGGACCGCGGGTGTCCGGTCGGCCGTAGCAGGGAGTGGAACGTGCAGAACACCGGTGTCGACCCCGTCGCCCACAACCGGGCCGCCTGGGACAAGTACGTCCAGGAGGGCAACGAGTGGTCGACGCCGGTGAGCGCCGAGGAGGTCGAGCGCGCCCGCGCGGGCGACTGGTCGATCGTTCTCGTCGGTCATGAGCCGGTCGACCGCTCCTGGCTGCCGGCGGACCTGACCGGCAAGGATGTGTTGTGCCTGGCCTCCGGCGGCGGACAGCAGGGTCCGATCCTCGCCGCCGCCGGGGCGCGGGTGACGACGTTCGACAACTCCCCCGGCCAGCTCGGCCAGGACCGGCTGGTGGCGGAGCGCGACGGCCTCGAACTGCGCACCGTCCTGGGCGACATGAGCGACCTGAGCGCCTTCGGCGACGCGACCTTCGACGTCGTGTTCCATCCGGTCTCCAACCTGTTCGTACCGGACGTGACCGTGGTGTGGCGCGAGTGCTTCCGCGTCCTGCGGCCGGGCGGGACGCTGCTCTCGGGCTTCGTCAACCCTGATGCGTACCTGTTCGACCACGAGGCGCTCGACGAGCGCGGCGAGCTGATCGTCGTGCACAAGCTGCCGTACAGCGATGTCACGTGGTACTCCGCCGAGGAACGCGCCGCGAAGTTCGGCGCGGACGCCGCGCTCGAATACAGCCACAGCCTCACCGACCAGATCGGCGGGCAGCTCGCCGCGGGGTTCGCCGTCACCGGCTTCGCGGAGGCGCCGCACCATTCCAACGCGTCCGCCGCGCACTTCTCGAACTACTTCGCGACGCTGGCGGTCAAGCCGGGCTGACGCGGGGCGGGGCGGCCCGGGTAGCCTCCGCTGCTATGGAGAGCCAGGACGGGATCACGGTACGGCGCGCCCTTGAGCTGCCGGGACTCCGTGCCGGGCTGCCCGAGGTCGTCGCGGGCGCGGACCGCCTCGACCGTACGGTGCGCTGGGTGCACGCCGGGGAGGTCCCGAACATCGCCTCGCTCCTCAAGGGCGGCGAGCTGCTCCTCACCACCGGCCTCGGGCTCGGCACCCGGCCCGCCGAGCAGCGGGCCTTCGTGCGCACCCTCGCCGAGCGCGGGATCGCGGCGCTCGTGGTGGAGCTGGGCCGGAGGTTCGACCGGCTGCCCGCCCCGCTCGTGGAGACGGCCGGGGCGGCCGGGCTGCCGCTGGTGCAGCTCCACCGCGAGGTGCCGTTCGTGACGGTGACCGAAGAGGTGCACACCGAGATCGTCAACGGGCACTACGCGCTGCTGCGCCGGGCCGAGGAGGTCCACCGGCGCTGCACGGAGGCGCTGCTCGACGGCGGGGGCGTCCCGCGGGTGCTGCGGATCCTCGCCGGCTTCGCGGCCAACCCGGTCTTCCTGGAGACGGCGGAGGGCCGGCTGCTCTACGCGGCGGCCCCGGAGGCCGGCCCCGCCCCCGCGCCGGCCGCCGATCCGCTCCAGGTCTGGGAGGGGCTGCGCGGGCAGCGCGCGACCCGCGCGGCGGGGCCGCCCGCGGGCACCGTGCTGGTGGACGTGCCGGGCGGCGGGCACGGTTCCGGCGCGGTACGGGCCCGGCTCGTCGTGCCCGCCGTGTCGGCGCCGCTGCTGCCGGTGCACCGGATGGCGGCGGAGCGCGCGGCGGGCCTCCTGGCGGTGGTGCTGATGCAGGCCCGCCAGGAGGAGGAGGTCGCGGCGCGGGGGCGCGGGGACTTCCTCACGGATCTCGCCGAGGGCCGGATCCGCGCGGAGGACGCGCCCGCGCAGGCGAGGGTGCTGGGGTTCCGGCCCGGCGACGGGCCCCTGTTGCCCGTGGTGATGCGGCTGGCGCCGGAGCTGTCGCCGTCCGGCAACTGGGCGCTGCTGGCGCGGGCCGTGCTGGAGGAGCTGTCGTCGTCCGTGGGGGGAGGCGTACCCGCGCTGCTGGGCGTGCGCCCGGTGGAGGGGCGGGTGCCGCTGCTGCTGGGGCTGCGGACCGAGAGCGACCGTACGGCGGTGGCGGACCGGGTCGCGACGGCGCTGCGGGCCGGGGTGGAGCGCGCGGGCCTGGAGCGGCCGGGGGTGCGGCCGCCGGTGGTGGTGGTCGGGGTCCCCGGCAACTGGGCGGCCGCGAGCGCGGGGCTGCGGCACGCGGCCGAGACCGCGACGGCGGCGCAGGGCCTCACGGACCTGCCGTGGTACGACGCCCGCCGCCTGGACATCGACCTGCTGCTGTGGCGGCTGCGGGACCATCCGGACCTGGCGGCCTTCGTGGACCGCGCGATCGGCCCGCTCCGGGCGCACGACAGGACGGCGCGGCCGGCCCTGCTGCCGACCCTGGAGGTCTTCCTCGCCCACGCGGGCCGCAAGGCGGAGACGGCGCGTGAGCTGCACCTGAACCGGCAGACGCTGTACAACCGGCTGGCGCGGATCGAGGAGCTGCTGGGCACGGACCTGGACGACCCGCAGACGGTCCTGGCGCTGAGCCTGGCGCTGCGGGCGAGGCGCCACGCGCCCTGACCGCGCCCTGAACGGACCCTGACCGCCCGCTCAGCCCACCCGTCGCGGCTGCGTCAACTCGTCGTAGACGCTGAGCATCTGCGCGATCGTGTCGTCCTCCGTCGGCCACGTGGCCGCCTGCGCGCGGCCCGCCGCGGCGAGTTCCTTCCTGCGGTCCGCGTCACCGAGGAGCCGTACGACCGTCGCGGCGAGCGCCACGGAGTCGCCGTACGGGACGAACTCGGCGGCGTCCCCCAGCAGATCGGGGTTGCCGCCCACCGCCGTGGCCACCAGGGGCACGCCCAGGCGCAGGGTCTCCTGGGCGAGGACGGAGCGGGCCTCCCAGCGGCTGGGGAGCAGCACCACGTCGGCGGCGGACAGCAGTTCGCCGATGTCGTCGCGGCGCCCGACGAGCTGGACGGCCAACTCGGCGCTCTCGATACGGCGCTGGAGCCGCGCCCGCTCCCGGCCCTCACCCGCGACGACCAGCAGCGGTACGGGGTCGAGGCGGCTCCACGCGGCGGCCGCGTCCAGGAGGGTGTCGTACCCCTGGTGCGGCACGAGCGCGCCGACGGCCATCAGCAACGGCCGGTCGACCGCGCCCAGTTCGGCGCGCGCCTTGTTCTCGGGGCCGTCGTCGGGGGGCCGGGCCGCGGGCACCGCCAGCGGGGCGAGCCGGGCGTCCCGCGCCCCGCGCGCGCGGGCCTGGTCGACCAGTTCCGAGGAGGTGCCGAGCACGACCGCCGCCGTCCTGACGACGCGTCGTTCCAGCAGCCGCAGCAGCGGCCCGCGGGCGCCCTCGCCCTGCGAGCGGGTGTGCCAGGTGACGACGAGCGGCACCCGCTGCCCGCCGAGGGCCAGGGCGGTCCGCGCGGCGGCGTGCAGTCCGTGCGCGTGCACCACGTCGGCCCCCGCGCACGCGGCCCGCAGCGCGGCGACCGCGGCGGGGTCCCCGCGCCTCGGTACGGGCACGTGGTGCGCGCCGGCGCCGCCGAAGTCGTACGAGCGTTCCAGGTCGGCGGGGGCGCACACGGTCACGCGCACTCCCCTGGCGACCAGTCCGGCCGCCAGGGAGCGGACGTGCGCGCTGCTGCCCGCGCTGCCGCCGCCGAGCACCTGGACCGTACGCAGTGGTGTCACGTGGCCGGGGCTCCTGGGTCGGGATCGGGGGGTACCTCAAGGATGCCAGTCCGTACGCACGTTCCGGCACCGCGGACGCGTCGTTCGTGTGTCCGCCGCCGCAACTCCCCCTCCAGATTCACCCAACCGGGTGACGGGCGGAGAGGGGGTCAGCCCGCCCGCGGGCCGTCGGCGCGGGCGGTGGCGAGGAGTTCCTCGGCGTGGGCGCGGGCGGTCTCCGAGTCCTCCTGCCCCGCGAGCATCCGCGACAACTCCCGTACCCGGTCCTCGCCTTCCAGGACCGTCACGCCGGAGCGCGTCACCGAGCCGTCGTTGGTCTTCTCGACCAGCAGCTGGCGGTCGGCGAACGCCGCGACCTGCGGAAGGTGAGTGACCACCACCACCTGTGCCGACTGGGCGAGTTTGGCCAGCCGGCGGCCCACCTCGACCGCCGCCTTGCCGCCGACGCCCGCGTCGACCTCGTCGAAGAGGTACGTCGGCACCGGGTCGGACCCGGCGAAGACGACCTCCACGGCGAGCATCACGCGGGACAGCTCACCGCCCGAGGCACCCTTGGCGATCGGCCGGGGCTGGGCGCCCGGGTGCGGGGCCAGGAGCAGTTCGACCTCGTCGACGCCGTGCGGGCCGTACACGACCGACCGGCCGCCGACCTCGATGCCGGACGTCTCGTCGGCCGTCTCGGTCTGCCGGATGTCGAACGACACCCGGGCATGCGGCATGGCCAGCGAGGCCAGCTCCGCCGTGACCGCCTCCGCGAAGAGCGCGGCGGCCGCCGACCTGGCGTCGGTCAACGCCTGGGCGAGGCCGGACAGTTCCTCGCGCAGCGCGTCCCGCTCGGCCGTCAGCTCGCCGATCCGCTCGTCGTCGCCCTCCAGCTCGGCCAGGCGCGTGGTGCTCTCCTCGGCCCAGGCCAGGACCCCGTCGATGTCGGTGCCGTACTTCCGGGTCAGGGATGTGAGGGACGCCCGGCGCTCCTCCACCGCGGCCAGCCGCAGCGGATCGGCGTCCAGGTTGTCGGCGTATCCGGCCAGCTCCCCGGCCACGTCCGCCAGCAGGATGGAGATCTCCCCCATCCGCTCGGCGAGCCCGGCGAGGGCCGGATCGTGCGCCCGTACGGCGTCCAGGGCCCGCCCCGCGCCCCCGACGAGGGTGGTCGCGTCGACGGCCTCCGGGTCCTCGGGGTTACCGGCGAGCGCCGCGTGCGCCACGGACGCGGCCGAGGACAGCGCCTCCGCATGGCCCAGCCGCTCGGCCTCCGCGGCGAGTTCGGCGTCCTCGCCCGGGAGCGGTTCGACGGCGGCGATCTCCGCCAGGCCGAAGCGCAGCAGGTCCGCCTCCTGCGCCCGTTCCCTGGCGCGCGTGGTCAGTTCGTCCACCTCGGTGGCGACGGCCCGCAGCCTGCGGTAGGCCGCCGCGTACGTGGCGTGCGGTTCCGTGACCGTCCCGCCCGCGTACCGGTCGAGGGCCTGCCGCTGCCGCGCGGGCCGCAGAAGTCCCTGTTGGTCGGTCTGGCCGTGTACGGCGACGAGGTCGTCCGCCAGTTCGGCCAGCACCCCCACCGGCACGGAACGCCCGCCGATGTGGGCGCGCGAGCGGCCCTCGGCCGAGACGGTCCTGCTGATGAGCAGGGCCCCGTCGTCCAGCTCGGCACCGGCCTCCTCGGCCCGTACCGCCGCCGGATCGCCGGGGGACAGGGTGATCCGCCCCTCGACGACCGCCGCCTTCGCGCCGATCCGCACCAGGGCGGCGTCGGCCCGTCCGCCGAGCAGCAGCCCGAGGCTGGTGACGACCATGGTCTTGCCCGCGCCGGTCTCACCGGTCACCGCCGTGAAGCCGGGCGACAGCTCGACGACCGCGTCGTCGATGACCCCGAGCGACCGTATCCGCATCTCCTCCAACACGGTCATGACCATACGAGGTCCGGGGACCGCCGTGCGACGGACCCCACCCCTCATTCGTACGGACGTGCGGTGTCCGCGCCTCCGTACGACGGTCCTGGCGGGCGCCTCCGTACCCCGGGCACCCGCCCTGACCTGCGCACGGCCGGTGGTACGGGTCAGTGCGGCGCCCCGCGCCAGCCGGAGACCGGCAGCGCGAACTTGGCCACCAGCCGATCGGTGAAGGAAGCGTGGTGGAGCCGCGCCAGCCGTACCGGCACGGCCCCGCGCCGCACCTCGACGCGGGCGCCCGGCGGCAGCTCGACGGTCCTGCGCCCGTCGCACCACAGGACCCCGTTGGGGGTGTTGGGCTGCACCTCCACCGCCAGGACCGTGGTCGGCGAGGTGACCAGGGGCTTCGCGAACAGCGCGTGGGCGCTGATCGGCACCATCAGCAGCGCCTCGACCTCGGGCCACACCACGGGCCCGCCGGCCGAGAAGGCGTAGGCCGTCGAGCCGGTGGGGGTCGCGCAGATGATGCCGTCGCAGCCGAAGCCGGTGACGGGGCGGCCGTCGATCTCCAGGACCACCTCCAGCATCCTTTCGGGCGACACCTTCTGGACGGCGGCCTCGTTCAGGGCCCAGTCCCGGTGGACGACGTCGCCGTTGCTGTGCACGACGACGTCGATGGTCATGCGCTCCTCGACCTCGTAGTCGCGGCTGACGACCCGGGCGACGACCTTGTCCAGGTCGTCGCGCTCCGCCTCGGCCAGGAACCCGACCCGGCCGAGGTTGACGCCGAGCATCGGCACACCGGAGGCGCGGGCGAACGCGGCGCCGCGCAGCAGGGTGCCGTCGCCGCCGAGCACGACCAGCAGCTCACAGCCTTCGAGGACACCGGGGGTGGCCTCGGGGACGGTCTCGACGGAGGGCGGGAGCGGCAGGTCGACCGCCTCGCCGGCCAGCACCCGTACCCCGATGCCGTTGCGCAGCAGCCCGGTCACGACCAGTTCGGCGCTGCGGATGGCCGCGGGTCTGCCGGTGTGGGCGAGGAGGAAGACGGTACGGGCCCGGTCGGTGGTCCCCGCGGCCGAGGTGGTGCTGTCCTGAGGCGAGGTGGTGTCGTCCGTAGGAGAGGTGGTGTTCGTGGTCAACGGGGTGTTCGCGGTCAGCGTGGTGTTCGTGGTCAACGGGGTCCCTCCGCCACTGCACGATCGACGTCCGCCGGATCGAGTTCGGGCGCTCCGGCGTGGAGCCACAGAAAGTACTCGACGTTCCCCGAGGGCCCGGGCAGCGGACTGGCGGTGACGCCCCGCACGCCGAGGCCGAGCGCCGCGGCCCGCCCCGCCACCGCCCGTACGGTCTCCGCGCGCAGCTCGGGGCTGCGGACGACGCCGCCGTTGCCGAGCCGTTCCTTGCCGATCTCGAACTGCGGTTTGACCATCAGGACGAGGTCGGCGTCCGGGGCCGCGCAGCGCACCATGGCGGGCAGCACCAGGCCGAGCGGGATGAACGAGAGGTCGCCCACGATCAGGTCGGCGGGTTCGCCCCCGAGGTCGTCGAGCGTCAACTCCCGGACGTTCGTGCGGTCCTTGACGGTGACCCGCGCGTCGCCCCTGAGCGACCAGGCGAGTTGGCCGTACCCGACGTCGACCGCGACCACGTGGGCGGCCCCGGCGCGCAGCAGGACGTCCGTGAAGCCGCCCGTGGAGGCGCCCGCGTCCAGGGCCCTGCGGCCTTCGACGGTCAGGCCGAGGGGGGTGAACGCGGCGAACGCGCCCGCGAGTTTGTGCCCGCCGCGGGACACGTAGTCGGGGTCGCCGTCGTCCTCGGTGACGACCACGGCGGCGCTGGTCTCCACCTGGGTGGCGGGTTTGGTCGCGGTGGCGCCGCCGACCTTCACCCTCCCTGCGGCGATCAGCTGGCTCGCGTGCTCACGGGAGCGGGCGAGCTTGCGGCGTACCAGTTCGGCATCGAGACGGCGGCGTGCCAGTCCTGCCACGTTCGGTTCAGCTCCTGTGGTCGTACGCGTGAGGGGTCGCCGGGGGCGCCGGGGGTCCCTGTGGGGCCGGGCGTGCGTCGAGCGCGGTCAGCGCGTCGCGCAGCCCCCGGTGCACATCCTCGTACACCTCCTGGTGGCCGTCGGCGGGGAGGTGGTCGGCGTCGGCCAGCCGCGTGAGCAGCTCGTCGGTGGCGGGGTCGCCGGTCGGCGTCCGTTCGACCCCGAGCGGCCGGGGCGCGGCCGGTTCGGAGGCGGGCGGCGGGGCGGCGGGCGCGGGGGCGCCGGGGAGGGCGCCGGGACCGGGTTCCCGCCCAAGGCCGGGGCCGGGACCGGCGGGGGCCGCCAGGGAGTCGTGCGTGTCCGCCGCGGAGTCGTTCATGCCCAGACGCTACCCCGAAGCCCTGCGGTACCGTCGGTCACGATGGCGACGAAGGAGGAGTGCCGCAGCGCACTCGAGAAGCTCTCGGACAATCTGGCGGGCGCGGACGGTGACGTCCGCAAGGCGGCCGGTTTCGACCGTTCCCTGAGCTGCCACCTCACCGATCTGGACCTCACGTTCCGGGGCGAGCTGGTGGGCGGCCGGATCGAGGTACGGGACAGCGTGCCGGGCCCGCCGCCCGACAAGGCGCAGATCCGCCTGGCGATGACCGGGGACGACCTGGTGGCGCTGGTCGGCGGCGAGCTGAACTTCGCCCGTGCCTGGACCTCGGGACGGGTCAGGCTGGAGGCGGGCTTCCGGGACCTGCTGCGCCTGCGCTCGCTGCTCTGACCGCGCCCGCCCGGCGCTCCCGGCTCGCCGGGACGACCAGCGGGGTGCCCGTCGATCTCCCCGTCGAGCACGTCGACCTGGTGCTGGATGTCCAGGAAGGTGGTGGGCTCGTCGAGCAGCAGCAGCGGGGTGCGCTGGGCGAGGGCCATGGCTGCCTGCCCGGCGCCCGGTTCGGGGGACTGTCGACCAGCACCAGGTTAGGTTGGTTAGCCTAACCTCGCCAAGCGTCTCCCGGAGGGAAGTCCACCGTCATGAACACCGCCCGCCCCGTGCCCCCACCGGAACGCCGCCGCGCCCTGCTCACCGCGGCCGCCGTCACCGGGCTCGGCACCCTGCTGGCCGCCTGCGGCGCCGGCACGAAAGCGACCCCGTCGGCGGCCGGCCCAACCCCCAGGCCGGCGAGCTGGATTTGACGAAGGTGACGAGCCTCGGCAGGGCGTTCGGCGAGTTCAACGTGGAGAAGTACGCGGCCCTGCGGCCCGGCCTCCTCGTCAGCAACATGTTCCCGCCGCCCGACCTCTGGTTCGTCCCCCAGGAGAGCAGGGCGAAGATCGAACCACTGGCCCCCACCGTCGGCATCACCACGGCCCGCGTGTCCCTGCGGCAACCGCTGCGGCGCTACGCCGAGTTGGCCGCCTCACTCGGCGCCGACCTCGACGCACCCCACGTCGTACGCGCGAAGGAGCGGTTCGACCGCGCGGAGGCGACCCTGCGCGCGGCGGCCGCGGACAAGGGCGGCCTCAGGGTCCTCGCCATGTCCGCCGACAACGACCAGATGTACGTCGCCGTCCCCGACTCGTACTGCGACCTGCGCTACTTCGCCGAACTGGGCGTCGAGTTCGTCCAGGGCGAGAAGGTCGACAAGTGGGGCTTCTGGGAGTTCCTCAGCTGGGAGAACGCCGGGAAGTACCCCGCCGACCTCATCATGGTCGACAACCGCTCCGAGGCACTCACCCCGGCCGAACTCGCCGAGCACCCCACCTGGAACCGACTGCCCGCCGTCGCCGCCGGGCAGATCACCCCGTGGGCCATGGAGGAACGCCACAGCTACGCCGGGTACGCGCCCGTGCTCGAACAACTCGCCGCCGCCGTCACGAAGTCGAGGAGGCTTCCCGCATGACCGACGCCCCGTACCGGTTCTTCGACGCCGAGGTGCTCCGCACCGAACCGATCACCCCCGCGATGGTCCGCGTCGTCCTCGGCGGACCCGACGTCGCCCGGATGGCCACCGCCGGACGCGACCAGCGCGTCAAGCTCTTCCTCCCGCACCCGGGGCAGGACGCGCCCGTCATGCCGGTGATCGCCGAGGACTCCGACGACTGGTACGACGCCTGGCGCTCCATGGACGTCGCGGTACGGGGCATCATGCGCACCTACACCGTCCGCGAACTGCGCCGCGCCCCGGACGAGTTGATGCTCGACTTCGCCCTCCACGGCGACCCCGACGACCCGGCCGCCGGGCCCGCGGCGCGCTGGGCCCGTACCGCCGCCGGTATGCGGGTCGGCGTCCTCGCCCCGACCGGGGAGGAGAACGGCGGCTATGACTTCCGCCCGCCCGCCGGGACCGACTGGATCCTGCTGACCGCGGACGAGTCGGCGATCCCCGCCGTCGCGGGCATCCTGGAACACCTCCCGCCGGGCACCCCCGCGCGCGTCTGGATCGACGTCCACGACCTGACGGACCGTCAACCCCTGCCCACCAAGGCGGAGGCCGAGATCACCTGGCTCGTACGCGGCGAACGGGACGGCCGGCAGGACACCCCCAGCACCACGGACGCGATCCGCGCCGCCGTCCTGCCCGAGGGCACCCCGTACGCCTGGATCGCCGGCGAGTCCGCCACCGTGAAAGCCGTACGCCGCCACCTCGTCGGAGAACGCGGATTCGACCGGAAGGCGGTCAGGTTCACCGGCTACTGGCGCCGCGGCACGTCGGAGGACGAACTGCTCCGCGCCGACGAGGACGCCTGACCACGCCCCTCACGGTACGAAGGGGCCGGCCCCGGAAAAGCGGCCGGCCCCCTGCTCCCGGATCGCCCTACAGCGCCAGCTTCGCCAGCGCCTCGCCGGCGTCCAGATCGGCCGCCCCGTCACCCGCGTGCGTCCACGCCGCCGCGCACAGCGCGCGCAGCCCGTCCATCGCCCCGCCGTCCCCCGCGAGCGCCAACTCACCGCCCCGCACCGACGCCGTCCAGCCACCACAGCCGAACCCGCCCTCGGCCTCGGTGACTTCGGGCTGTCCGGTCAGCAACCCCCGCAGATCCGCGTCCACATACGTCGGCCGGTGCGCGGGCAGCGCCGCGAGCAGCCGGGCCGCGTCCGTCACCCCGGTCAGCACCAGCAGCGAGTCGACCTCACCGTTGAACGCGCCCTCGATGTCGGTGTCCAGCCGGTCCCCCACCACCAACGGCCGCTCCGCCCCGGTACGGAGGATCGTCTCGCGGTGCATCGGGGGCAGCGGCTTCCCCGCGACCCGCGGCTCCGCGCCCGTCGCGATCCGCACGACCTCCACCGCCGCGCCGTTGCCCGGCGCGATCCCCCGCGCACTTGGAATCGTCAGGTCCGTGTTGGACGCGAACCACGGCACCCCCGCCGCGATCGCGTAACCGGCCTCCGCGAACCGCCCCCAGGCCATCTCGGGCCCCCCGTACCCCTGCGCCACGGCCACCGGCCCGTCGTCCGCCGACTCGACCGGTTCGAGCCCGCGTTCCCGCAGCGCGACCCGCAGCCCCTCACCCCCGACGACCAGCACCTTGGAACCCTCCGGCACCTGCTCGGCGATCAGCCGGGCCACCGCCTGCGCCGAGGTGATCACATCGGCGGGCTCGGCCGGCACACCCAACTCCGTCAGGTGCGCGGCGACCGCGTCCGGCGTGCGCAGGGCGTTGTTGGTGACGTACGCGAGACGCATCCCCGCGTCCCTGGCCGTACCCAGCGCGTCCACGGCGTGGTCGATGGCCTCACCGCCCGCGTACACCACCCCGTCGAGGTCGAGCAGAGCCGTGTCGTACGCCTCGTTCAACGGGGTCTCGCTGCCCCGGGGCCTGGTCGTGTTCTGGCGCTCGCTCATCGAGTCTTTCGCTCCTCGCTCGGGACTTCTCCCCCGATCATCGCTCATCCCCCGCCCCACATACGATGCACGGATGAACACCACAGGTCCGCAGGATGAGAACAGAGGGCTGCGCCTGATCCCGTTCCGCGGACTCCGCTACGACCCCGACCGGGTCGGCAGCCTGTCCGCCGTCACCTCACCGCCGTACGACGTCGTCATCAGGCCCGACGGACTCCACCACCTGGAGTCGGCGGACCCGTACAACATCGTCAGGCTGATCCTGCCGCAGGCCGCCACCCCCGACGAGAGGCACCGGCAGGCGGCCCGGACCCTGGCCGAGTGGCTGGCGGAGGGCATCCTCGCCGCCGACCGGGAACCGGCCCTCTACGTCTACGAGCAGCGCAGGGACGGTCTGCTGCAACGCGGGGTCATCGGCGCGCTGGAACTGTCCGCGCCGGCCGACGGGATCGTCCTGCCGCACGAGGACGTGATGCCGGACGTGGTGGAGGACCGGGCGGCGCTGATGCGGACCACGGCGGCCAACCTCGAACCGCTGCTGCTGACCTACCGCTCCGAGAACGCCTCGGACTCCACCGCGACGCAGGCCCCCGCAACGGGCACGAGCGTGGTCATCGAACGCACCCTCACCCGGCCGCCCATCCTGGCCACCATCACCGAGGACCGCTTCGCCCACCGCCTGTGGTCGGTCACCGACCCCGCGGACCTCGCCGAGATCCAGGCCGACCTCGCGCGCCACCAGGCGCTCATCGCCGACGGGCACCACCGCTGGGCGACGTACCTGCGGCTGCGCGCCGAGCACCCGGCGGGCAGCCCCTGGGACTTCGGCCTGGTCCTTCTGATCGACACGGCCCGCTACCCCCTCCAGGTCCGCGCCATCCACCGCCTGCTGCACCGGCTCCCGGTCGCACAGGCCCTCGGCGCGATCGGGGACACGTTCCGCGTCCGTACGCTCGACGTCCCGCTGGCCCAGGCCCTGACGGCACTGGCGGAGGCCGCGTCCGCGAGCAACGCGTTCCTGCTGGCCGGGGACGGCCGCTTCCACCTGGTGGACCGGCCGGACGAGGACCTGTTGGCCCGTACGGTGCCGGCCGGACCGCCCGCCGCCTGGCGGGAGTTGGACGCGACGGTCCTGCACTCCACCCTGCTCGACCACGTCTGGCGGATCCCCGACGCGCCCGAGCACATCGCGTACCTGCACGACACCGAGGCGGCGGTCACCCAGGCCGAACGGGTCGGGGGGACGGCGGTGCTGATGCATCCGGTGCGCGAGGAGGTCGTACGGGACCTGGCACGCCAGGGCGTCACCATGCCCCGCAAGTCGACGTCGTTCGGGCCGAAGCCGGCGACCGGACTTGTCCTGCGGAGCCTGTCGCAGGGCTGAAACGGAAAAAAGGCGAGTGGGCGGCACCCCGGTCGGGGGTGCCGCCCACTCGCCTCACGGCTCAGTGCCCAGTGGTGTCCTCGTTCTCGTCTTCGTCGTCGTTCTCGTCGTCCTCGTCCTCGTCCTTCACCACGTCGAGGTCGTCGTCCTCGGCGTCATCCTCGACGTCGTCGTCCTCGTCATCGACCAGGGCGTCGACGAACTCGACACCGTCCAGCTCGGCAAGACGGTCCGAAGCGTCCGTCGCGGCGTCCTTGTCCGCCTCGACGGTCTTGCCGAACCACTCACGCGCCTCGTCCTCACGCCCGGCCGACAGGAGCGCGTCGGCGTACGCGTAACGAAGCCGCGCGGTCCACGGCTGCACGGAGTGGGACGCGAGTTCGGGCCCCTGCAACGTGACGATGGCGGCCTCGATCTGCCCCATGTCCCGGCGCGCCCCGGCCGCGACCATCCGCATCTCGACCTGGCCGGCCTTGTCGAGCTTGGCGACCTCGGGCTCCCCGGCCATCGCCATGGCGCGCTCGGGACGGCCGAGGCCGCGCTCGCAGTCCGCCATGACGGGCCACAGGTCGACGTTCCCGGTCATCCGCTTCGCGGCCCGGAACTCGGCGAGCGCCTCCGCGTACTTCTGGGTGGCGTACGCGGCGAAGCCGGCCGCCTCGCGGACGGCCGCGACCCGGGACGCGAGCCGGAGGGCGATACGGGAGTAGGCGTACGCCTGCTCCGGGTCGTCGTCGATCAGCTGGGCGACCATGACGAGGTTCCTGGCGACGTCGTCGGCGAGCGTCTTGGGCAGGCTCATCAGCTCCTGCCGGACGCTCTTGTCGATCTCGTAGCCCGTGACCTCGTCGGGAATCGGGAGCCGCTTGATGGGCTCCCGGTCACGCTCGCGCTCGTCCCGCCGCGCGTAGCCGGTCCCGCGCTCGCCGTCGCGGCTGCCGTAGCCGCCACCGGAACGCCCGCCCCGGTCGTCACGCCGGGCGTAACCGCCGCCGGCGGCCGCGGGACGGCCCCCGCGGTCGTTGCCACGGTCGGTGCCCCGGTCGTTGTCACGCCGGAAACCGCCACCGCTGGGGCGGTCGTCACGGCGCTGGTAACCGCCGCCGGTGCCACCACCGGTGGGCCGCCCGCCACGCTCGTCGTCCCGCCGGAAACCGCCACCGGTAGGCCGGTCGTCGCGACGCTGGAAGCCGCCACCGCCGCCCCGGTTGTCGTCACGCTTGAAGGGGGGACGGTCGTTGCTGTCCCGCCGGGGAGCGCTCGAACGGTCGTCGCGCCGGGGGGCGCCACCGCTGGGCCGGTCGTCACGACGCTGGTAACCGCCGCCCGTACCGCCTCCGGTGGGCCGCCCGCCACGCTCGTCGTCACGCCGGAAGCCACCACCACTCGGGCGGTCGTCACGACGCTGGAAGCCACCACCGGTGGGGCGGTCGTCACGGCGCTGGTAACCGCCGCCGGTGCCACCGCCGGTGGGCCGGCCGCCGCGGTCGTCGCGACGGGCGGGGCCGCCACCCGTGCTGGGCCGACCGCCGCCGTAGCCGCCGGAACCGCTGGGACGACCGCCGCGGTCGTCCTCACGGCGCGGACCGCTGCCGGCCGGCCGGTCGTCGCGGCGCTGACCACTGGGGCGTTCGTCACGCCGGTCGCCGCGGAACGAGGGCCTGCCTTCACCACGGTCGTCACGACGGGGACCCGAAGGCCGGTCGTCACGCCGCTGGAAGCCACCACTGCCGCTGCCACCACCGGTGGGCCGACCACCACGGTCGTCACGGCGAGGGGCGCCGCCACCGGTACTGGGCCGGCCACCGGTGCTCGGCCGACCGCCGGTGGCGGGCCTGCCACCCGTACCGGTACGACCGCCGCCGGCCCCGCCCGCACCCGCGGGACGGCCACCACGGAACCCGCCCCGGTCGCCACCACTGTCCCTGCTGCGACGCTGCTCGCGCTCAGGTCGGTCGTCGGAGGAATTGGGGGACATCGGTGGCTCCTGTTCTGCGGGTACCGCAGTGATCGTCGTGTGGGGAAAAACAAAAAGGACCCTTGGTCCAGCATGAACGCTGGACCAAGGGTCCTTGAAAGATTGTTCGGCGGCGTCCTACTCTCCCACAGGGTCCCCCCTGCAGTACCATCGGCGCTGTGAGGCTTAGCTTCCGGGTTCGGAATGTAACCGGGCGTTTCCCTCACGCTGTGACCACCGAAACCCTATCGGGCTCTAGCGAACAAGCACACTCTTCAATTGAGTAAAAGACGCTAGTTCAACCGGTGCGACAGTTCGCAACCCGGGAACTACACAGTGGACGCGAGCAACTGAGGACAAGCCCTCGGCCTATTAGTACCAGTCAGCTTCAACCGTTACCGGTCTTCCACATCTGGCCTATCAACCCAGTCGTCTACTGGGAGCCTTAACCCCTCATGGGGGTGGGAGTTCTCATCTCGAAGCAGGCTTCCCGCTTAGATGCTTTCAGCGGTTATCCCTCCCGAACGTAGCCAACCAGCCATGCCCTTGGCAGAACAACTGGCACACCAGAGGTTCGTCCGTCCCGGTCCTCTCGTACTAGGGACAGCCCTTCTCAAAACTCCTACGCGCACAGCGGATAGGGACCGAACTGTCTCACGACGTTCTAAACCCAGCTCGCGTACCGCTTTAATGGGCGAACAGCCCAACCCTTGGGACCGACTCCAGCCCCAGGATGCGACGAGCCGACATCGAGGTGCCAAACCATCCCGTCGATATGGACTCTTGGGGAAGATCAGCCTGTTATCCCCGGGGTACCTTTTATCCGTTGAGCGACGGCGCTTCCACAAGCCACCGCCGGATCACTAGTCCCGACTTTCGTCCCTGCTCGACCCGTCGGTCTCACAGTCAAGCTCCCTTGTGCACTTACACTCAACACCTGATTACCAACCAGGCTGAGGGAACCTTTGGGCGCCTCCGTTACTCTTTAGGAGGCAACCGCCCCAGTTAAACTACCCATCAGACACTGTCCCTGATCCGGATCACGGACCCAGGTTAGACATCCAGCACGACCAGAGTGGTATTTCAACGACGACTCCACCTGAACTGGCGTCCAAGCTTCACAGTCTCCCACCTATCCTACACAAGCCGAACCGAACACCAATATCAAACTATAGTAAAGGTCCCGGGGTCTTTCCGTCCTGCTGCGCGAAACGAGCATCTTTACTCGTAGTGCAATTTCACCGGGCCTATGGTTGAGACAGTCGAGAAGTCGTTACGCCATTCGTGCAGGTCGGAACTTACCCGACAAGGAATTTCGCTACCTTAGGATGGTTATAGTTACCACCGCCGTTTACTGGCGCTTAAGTTCTCAGCTTCGCCACACCGAAATGTGACTAACCGGTCCCCTTAACGTTCCAGCACCGGGCAGGCGTCAGTCCGTATACATCGCCTTACGGCTTCGCACGGACCTGTGTTTTTAGTAAACAGTCGCTTCTCGCTGGTCTCTGCGGCCACCCCAAGCTCAGGAAGTAAATTCCTTCACCCAAGATGGCCCCCCTTCTCCCGAAGTTACGGGGGCA